>CAVYGK010000017.1:0-163484 GCA_963768015.1 uncultured Solirubrobacterales bacterium | reverse complement strand
GGTCCGCCGACGCCCGTCAGCGATTGCTCGACGTCGAATAGGCTGTCTCGGCACGGGGACTAGTCGAGCTCGTTGCTGGTCGAGGTCAGCGCGCCGGACGCGAGGATCAGCGTCCAACCGACCGCAGCGATCAGGCTGATCACCATGATCCAGAGCCAGTGCTTGGAATTTGGCCTTGGCGGGTTGCGGGCGAGCATGATCGCGATGACGAATCCGGCCGGCGGAATCGCCACGGCGACGATGTAGCCGAGAACCACGATCCGGTAGGCGGGATCGCTCCAAGCGTTGGCCGAGGCTCCATTGCTCGACACGTACTGGGAGGCCCAGCGTTCGCCATCGCGATCAGGCGGCTTTGCGGAGCTCACACTCGGATCGTAGAGCGTGCGGGTAGGTGCTCACGCGCTGCTGAGGCGCTCGTACTCGACACTCATCAGCGGGCTCGAAAGCACGAAATCGGCGGTCGCGCGGTTGCATGCGGTCGGCACGTTGTAGACGACCGCGATCCGCAGCAGCGCCTTGACGTCGACGTCGTGTGGCTGGGGCTCGAGCGGGTCCCAGAAGAAGACCAGGAAGTCGATCCGCCCCTCCGCGATCGCCGCGCCGGTCTGTTGATCGCCACCGACCGGGCCGCTCAGAAACCGTTCGACGCTGAGATCGAGCTCGCCGGCGACCAGCGCACCGGTTGTGCCCGTCGCATACAGCTCGTGGCCGCTGAGCGTATCGCGGTTAAAGCGCGCCCACTCGAGCAGCTCGGCCTTGCAGTTGTCATGCGCGATCAGCGCGATCCGCTTGCGCGCCGACATCGGGTGGACGAGCTCCGTCATCGCGACATCAGCCTCCAATTGGGGGAAACGCCTAGGGCGGGGGCATTCAAAGGATGACGCACGAGCGACGTCGGGAAGGATCGCCGCGCACCGGCGTCCTTATCCACACCTGCCAGGACCGGGTAGGTCTATAACGCCAGTCGGAGAGGAGCAACGATGAGTGGCACAAAAGCGAAGTTGCGCGCCGGCGGATTCGTCGCACTGGTGACCGTGGGCTTGGTCGTCGCAGGATGCGGAGCAGCAGCAGCAGCAGCAGCGCGCCCGCCGCTGCGGCGACGTCGGCGACGTCGGCGACGGCGTCCTCGAGCGCGGCAGTGAGCGGAGTCGCGATCAGCACCGCGAAAGGCACGGGCGGCGACTACCTGGTCGGCGCCGGTGGCCGCGCGCTGTACCTGTGGATAGCGGACCACAATGACGCCTCGAGCTGCGCCGGGGCCTGCGCACAGGCGTGGCCTCCACTGTTGACCAAGGCGACGCCGACGGCATCGGGCAGCGTCCAGGCGTCGGACCTCGGAACGATCACCCGGTCGAACGGCACCAAGCAGGTGACCTACAAGGACCACCCGCTTTATTACTTCGCCGGTGACACCGGCTCGAGCACCTGGCACGGCGAGGGGAGCAACAGCTTCGGCGCCAAGTGGTGGCTGGTAGCTCCATCGGGTTCCGCGATCACATCATTCGCCGAGGCGGCCGGCTCGCAGTCGTCATCGAGCGGATCGAGCGGCTACTAGCTGGGGCCAGCCGGCGACCGCACCTGTCGCAGGCATCCGTAGGTGCCCGCCCGCGTGCGGGCACCTAACGGTTGACACCGATCTGAGCTCGGCAACGTTTTGGAAACGTCTCGCCAACGGGTAACTGGCAGATTTCTGGTGCGTAGCCACCGGGGCTACACAACGGCAAAGCGGTGTTGAGGACCGGGGACACCGCCTAGCCGATTCTTCACTGACCGACACATAGATGAACCCGATCACCGAAGAGCACAGCAGGATCAGCACCGAGCAGGGGGCGCTGCTCGAGGCGGGTCGCGAGGGGAAGCTCTTCGTTGTGGTGCATCGCGACCTCCGACACCACCTTCCAGAGCCGCTTGGGGTACTGCTCAGAAGGTGGTGCGGTGGTCGCCCGGGATCGTCCGGGGGCAACTGACGCCTAGGGCGGGCGGCGGCAGCGCTGCCCGCCCGGCCTCAGTTACGGACCTGGGCGGCTCAGCGCTCAGATTTCCAGCACCAACTTGCCGGTGTTCTCGCCTGCAAACAGCTTCAGCAACGTCTGCGGAAAGGCGCTGACGCCACCACCGACGATGTGCTCGCGCGTAACCAGCCGGCCGTCGGCCACCCAGCGGGCCAGCTCGGCCATCGCTTCCGGATACCGGTCGGCGTAGTCGAACACCACCATTCCCGTCATCGAGCCCCGAGCGGGGATAAGCGCCAGGTAATTGGCCGGGCCGCGGACCTGCCGCGCGTTGTACTGCGAGACCCCGCCGCAGATCACGATCCGCGCGCCACGGGCGAGCCTGGTCAGCGCCGCGTCGAGGACTTCGCCGCCGACGTTGTCGAAGTAGACATCGATTCGCGCGTGCTCACGCAGCGCGCGGCGGACGTCCTGGTTTTTGTAGTCGATCGCCGCGTCGAAGCCGAGCTCGTCGACGATCCAGCTGCACTTCTCGGGCCCGCCGGCGATCCCGACGACCGTGCAGCCTTTGAGTTTCGCGATCTGCCCGGCGACGCTCCCGACCGCGCCGGCCGCGCCCGAGACGACGACCATCTCGCCGTCTGCCAGCCGCCCGACGTCGAGCAGTCCGAAATAGGCGGTCATGCCCGGCATGCCCAGCGCCCCGAGATACGTTGGGAGCGGGACGAACTCGGGGTCGACCTTGATCACCCCGCTGCCCTCAGAAAGGGCGTACTCCTGCACACCGAAAGCCCCGTAGACGTGGTCCCCGACGGGGAAGCCCGGATGCTGAGAGACGACGACCTGACCCACCGCGCCGGCGCGCATCACCGCCCCGATCTCAACCGGCTCGATGTACGAGGCGCCGGCGTTCATCCAGCCTCGCATCGCGGGATCGATCGACAGATGGGAGACCTTGACGACGAACTCATCGTCAGCGGGCGACGGGACCGGCTCAGTCGTCAGCTCCCAGTCGGTGTCCGTCGGCTCTCCGGTCGGGCGCGCGGCGAGCCGTACCTGGTGGTTGCGGGCTTCCATCGGCGGGCACTATAAGGGCCCACGGCAGCGCGCGTTACCAGACGCCACAGGCAACGCAGAGCTGTTGCAGCTGCTCCATCGCCTCGCCCGACCGGGTCGGCAGCGCGTCGAGCGCCGCGGCCGCCGCCCTCAGGTCGCGGATCGTGACCGCTCGCGCCTCGAGCGCGAACCGCCCCAGCCAGCGGACCGCGGCCCGCTCGTATCTGCGCGGGTCGCCGTCGCGCAGCACGAGGCAGATGCGCAGCGCATCGTCGAGCGCGACCTGTGGCAGCTCCCGCGCCGCGCTGAGCACCAGCAGCTCATTGCCGGTTTCGAGTGCCCGGCGGAACCGGGCATAGGGGCTCCCGTCGCTCGTCATCGAACATATGTTCGCATGCGGGTCAACCCTGGACTGCAAGAAACGGCCCGCACCCCGGGGAGGAGTGCGGGCCGTGAACTGCTCGCTGCCCGGCTCGGGCTGCGCGTCGAGGGCCGGGGTGGCTGGTCAGTCCGCCTGCGAGTCGGGCGCCGCGGAGCGGAGGGCCGCGTAGCGGGGGGCCGCGTAGCGGGGGGCCGCGTAGCGCCGGCTGGCGAGCCGGCTACGCGTTCAGGCCTTCGTACGAGCGGTACGCGCGAGCGCCAGCCGGACGCTGGCGGGTCGCACGACGCGCGACCAGCTGCGCCCGCGCCTGCGGGCGCGAGGTGTGAACGGCCGCAGCCAGCATGCCGACGATGGCGACCACGACTGCTGCGATGAGGACGACGTTGGTTATCACGATCACTGTCATTGGGGTCTCCTTTCTCTCTGTAGAAAGGGTTCCCCCCGGCGCGAAGACAGATGTCGACTCAACGTAGGAGCGGTGTAAGACCGAGATCGTGTCATTCGCGACGACCCCAAGAAACCCCCGTATTACGAGGCAAACTTGGGGTCGTTCGCTCGGCTCCCACTAATCGTCGCGTGCAGCCTCGCGGTCGGACCGTTCGCGCTCCTGAAGCTTTTCGCGCAGGTACCGCGCCTTGTCGGCACGGCGCTCCTGCTTGGCGGCGTCGGCATCAGTGACCGCGTCAGCGAGCGCATCCCGGGCCACCTCCTCCTGCGCCGCTTGGCGCTCCTTGAGCTTTTCGACGTCTTTGTCGTTGCCGGTCATGTGCCCAACGCTACTACCGTCCCGATTTGTAGAGTGCCGGGCCGTGGCAGCAGCCGGCACCGGACGATGTGCTCGCGGGCTCGCGGCCGCGCTGACCGCGATCGCACTCGTCGGCTGTGGCTCCAGCACTCCCAGCACGAGCGCATTCAAGATCGGGTTTCGAGGTCGACCGGGCACAGTTTCGCAAGCTCGGTCAGAACCTCGAGGCAACGATTGGCAACGCCAAGAACAAGACCGACGCGCAACTCGCGGCCGAGCTGCAGCCACTTTCGGCACGCGCGCGTCGGCAGGCCGCGCAGCTGGCGAAACTCGAGCCTCCGGCCAAATACAAGCGTGACCTTGACCAGCTGATCTCCGGCTTCAACGCGATGGCTGTCGACCTGAAACAGATCGCGACCGCCGCGACCAAGAATGATGCGCAGGCCGCCAGCACCGCCACCCGAGCGCTGGTTGCCGATGCGACCAAGGTCAAGACGGCCGACCTCGCGATCGCGACCGGACTCCAGCGCGCGTCCTCCAAGGGATAAACCTCGCGATCGCGACCGGACTCCAGCGCGCGTCGTCCAAGGGATAAGCCTTGCGATCGCGACCGGACCCCAACGCGCGCCGACAATCTTGATAAACTTGATTTACTTACTGCTCTTAGGCAATGGAGACCGTGCCGCGCCGACCCATGACCAGCGACGAGCTACGCGAATTCGCGGCCGACTTGGCCGCCGCCCCGGAGCGTTGGCGCCACCTGGTACGCCACGCCGACGACGTGCGGGTCTATGAGCAGATCTGGGATGACGAGGACGTCAACGCCTGGGTGATCTGCTGGAGTGAGGACCAGGACACCGGCTTTCATGACCACGACGAATCGGCCGCCGCGATCTCGGTCGTTTCGGGGTCCGTGCGCGAGGACCGCCTGACGCTCGGCGCCGCGCCGCGCTCGCGGGTGATCGGGGCCGGCATGACGTTCACGGTCCCGCCCGTGGCGATCCATCGCGTGCTGCACGACGGCGTCGAGCCGGCGGTCACGATCCATGCGTACTCGCCCCCGCTGCGGCGCACCGGCGCCTACCGGATCGGGCCCGGCGGCGAGCTCGAGCGCGAGTCACAGCCGTTCGAGGTCGAACTGCGAGGGCAGCCGGCGCTGGCTTAGACAGCCGAGCGCGGACTCATACGGCCGGCGCCGGCCGAGACAGCCGCAGCGCTGACGAATCGGTCGAGCTCGTCCTCCGACGACCAGGCGCCGACGGACACGCGGATATAGCCGTGCGACGGAATGCTGCGGACGACGAACCCCTCGGACGCCAGCCGCACCACCTCGTCGTCGACCTCCGCCGCCGGCTTGTACGAGACGAGCGTCGACCTCCCCCGGGGCCCAACCTCGAGCCCGCGCTCAAGCAGTCGCTCGGCGAGCGCAGCCGCCAGCGCGGCGGCCCGGGCGTGAACCCACTCCCAGCCGGCCTGCTCGAACACGTCGAGCGAGGCGAGCGCCGAGGCGCTGCGCAGCCCGGTCGGGAAACCGTGATCGAAACGGGCGACGTGTTCGGCCGGTGGCGACGACAGCGCCTGGTGTGGCTCGGCCAGCGAGCTGTAGCCGGGCCACGGCGTCGTCAGATCGTCGAGGCGATCGGGATGGACATAGAGGCAGCCGCTGCCCTCGGGGCCGCACAGCCACTTCTGCCCAGAGCCCGCGTAGAACGCGCAGCCGAGCGCCTCGACGTCGACCGGGACGGCACCGATCGCCTGCGCGGCGTCGAGCAGGACCGGCACGCCCGTCTCGGCCAGCGCCCGATGGTCGACGACGCGGCCGCTGACCCACGAGACGTGCGAGCAGGCGACGAGCCTCGTCTGCGGCGTGACCGCTTCGGCGAGCTCGGCGAACGGCGCCACCACGACCTCGACCCCGTGCAGCTGCCTCGCTCGACCCAGCGGGGCCAGCAGCCCCGGATGCTCCTCGTCGCTGGTCACGATCCGGTCACCCCGGCGCAGGTCGAGGCCCCCGAGCACCGTGTTGACGCCATCGGTCGTCGACCCGGTCAGCGCGACGCTGGTCGGGTCACAGGTCAGCGCGCGCGCGTAACCCGCGCGGAGCTGGGCGGCGAGCTCGAGGATCGTTGCGATGTAGGGCTTGCCAGAGCGGCCGTTGGTCAACTCGAACTCGACTCGCGCTGTTGCCGCCTCACCGGCTTGGCGGGGCAGCGGTCCCTCGGTCCCGGCGTTCAGGTACGCGGTCCGCTCGAGAACCGGAAACTGGCTGCGGAACGCGGCGGCGTCGGTCATCCGACCGCCAGGCCCGCCTTGCGACACTCGGTCGTGAGCGCCCGCGCGGTTGCACCGGTGCTGCCGCCCGGCTGGTCGACGCTCGCGCACATCGACCGCGCCGCCGCGCCGCAGCGGTAGATCTGCGCGCCGCCGACCGAGTACGCGAGCCCGACCGAGATGCAGCCGTGGCCGGACTTATGCCCCGCGGTCGCAAACGAGATCACGAGCGCCGCCGCCAGCAACGCCACCACGCCCAGCACGCCGCCGATCATCGCCTTCTCGCGCGGAGCCAGGGCGCGCGCCGACCGAACCGATTGTGCGTGCCCCGGCGGCAGGATCAGCATCCGCGCCGAGTCTAGTGCCCCCAAGCGCGGTTACTCGTCCTCGGCGACGGCGCCCGCCGTCTGCTCATCATCGGATGCCGCCGTCTGCTCGTCATCGGATGCCGCCGTCTGCTCGTCATCGGATGCCGCCGTCTGCTCGTCATCCGCCGCGGCCTCGGCGACGTCGGGCCCCTCGTCCTCTCCGACCTCAGGCTCGGCGACGTCGGGCCCCTCGTCCCCTCCGACCTCGACCAGGTCACGCTTGAGCACCTTGCCGGTCGAGTTGCGGGGCAGCTCGTCGAGGAACACGACCTCGCGCGGCGTCTTGTAATTCGCCAGGTTGTCCTTCACGTAGGCCTTGACCCCATCCTCGTCCAGCTCCTTGCCATCGCGCAGCACGACGAACGCCTTCAGCCGCTGCCCGAACTTCTCGTCGTCGACGCCGATCGCGGCTGCCTCCGCGATCGCCTCGTGTGCAGCCAGCAGCTCTTCGACCTCGCCGGGGAACACGTTCTCGCCGCCGGACACGATCATGTCGTCATCGCGGCCGTCGATGAACAGGCGGCCCTTGTCGTCGAAGTGGCCAACGTCGCCGGACGACATCAGCCCGTTGATCTGCTCCTTGGTCTCCCCGCCCGTGTAGCCCTCGAACTGGCCGGCGTTGCCGACGAAGATCCGACCCGTCTGCCCGGCCTCGACCTCGTTGCCCTCGTCGTCGAAGATCTTGACCACAGAGCCGCGCACGACGCGGCCGACGGTTCCCGGCTCCTGCTTGAGATCGTCGGGTGTCGCGATCGCCGCGTACGAGATCTCGGTCGAGCCGTACATGTTGTAGACGACCGGGCCGAACGTCTTTAACGCCCGCTTGGCGAGCTCGACCCCGAACTGGGATCCGCTGACGAAGATGATCCTCAGCGAAGAGAGATCGCGACGGCCGATCACGTCGTCCCCCAGCTCGAGGATCCGGTGCAGCATCACCGGCACGACGATCAGCGCCGTCGCCTTGTTGCCTTCGATGCTGTCGAGCGTCTGCTCGGGGTCAAAGCGCCGGCGCACGACCAGCGTCGAGCCCAGCGCGAGCCCCAGCGCCATTGTCGCGATGCCAAGCGCGTGGAACATCGGCGCGCACAGCTCGGTCGTCTCACCGGCGCGAAACGGAACTCTGCCGAGCAGGCCGCCGACGAGCGACAGCGACCGGGGCTCCGAGCGCGGCGCCCCCTTCGGCGTACCGGTCGTGCCGCTGGTCAGGATCACTATCTTGGGCGCGGTCGAGGGCTTCGGCGGCTCAGCCGTCGAAGCGCCGCGAATCAGTGCTTCGATCGTGTCGTCGGCGTGATCGTCGTCGTCCGTCCAAGCGCGCCAGCGACCGTGGGGCGGCTCAATGTCGCGGAGCATCTGGCCGTACTCATCGTCGTAGACCAACAGGTCCGTGCCTTCTCGACCCGCGACCTCGCGGATCTGCGGGCCGGCGAACGACGTGTTCAGCAGCACGATCCGGGCGCCACACTTCGCCGCGGCGAACAGCGCGTCGAGGAAACCGCGATGGTTGCGAACCAGGATCGCGACTCCGTCGCCGGCCTTCAATCCCTGCCCGCGCCACGCGTTGGCGAGCGCGTTCGAACGCTCGTCGAGCTCCTTGTAGGTGACGTCACCGCGCTCATCGCGAACCGCGACCCGGTCTCCGTGGCGGATCGCGCCGATCGCGATGGTCCCCGCCAGCAGGCCGAAATGCTCGAACGCGAGCAGGATCTTGGCGATCCGGTGCGGCAGCTCGGGCCGCACCATCCCGCAGCGGATGCAGACGGCGACGTAGTAAGCCTCGTCGCCGAAGCGCTCGGCGAGCTTCAGACCGCCACCGGCGATGGCCTTCAGGTCAAGGTCAGGCACGGTTCAACTCCCTCACGGCCCCCTTCAGACTACGCAAAACACACACCTAAAGCTGTTCCCTACCCGAAAGTAGCGACCGTCAGACGTTGTGCAGCAGGCCCTCCGCCCTCGCCCACTCAATCGTCCGACGGAGCGTCTCGCGGGGTGCGGTGTACTGCAGGCCCAACTCGCGCGTCGCGCGCGACCCGTCGTAGCGATGTCCGTGCAACAGCGTTCTGACCATGTCGCGGCAGACGGGCGGCTTCCGGCGCAGCACGCGTGAGCCCCATTCGACCACCGCGCCGGCGACGTCGGCGACTGCCCGCGGGACGAGCCGCGGTCGGCGCTGGACGCCGGCGACCTCGCCGGCCAGCTCCAGCGCCTGCGTGATCGTCAGGCTGATTCCGCTCAGCACGTAGCGCTCGCCCGCCGTGCCGTTTGCCGCTGCCAACAGGTGCCCCTCGACGCAGTCCGCGATGTCGACCAAGCTGACGTTGGTGTTGACAAACACCTTCAGGCGTCCGTCGAGAAACGCGAGCAGGAAGCGCGCCGTGCCGCCGGCCCGGCCGGGACCCTGCACGGAGGAGGGGTTCACGCACACGAGATCCTGATCGAGTGCGCGCGCGGCCGCGAACGCCGCGCGCTCGCCCTCGGTCTTGGTCCGCTCGTAGGTCGACAGATACCAGCCGCGGTGCGCGGTCGACTCGTCGCCAACGGTCCCCGGCGCCTCACCGAGCGTCGCGGCCGACGAGGTATGTACGAGCCGGGGCACACCCGCGCTCGCCGCCGCACGCACCGCGGCCACCGCCGCGTCGACGTTGACGCGCTGCAATGGCGCCGGGTCGGTCACGCAGAGGGTGTTGATGCCCGCGACGTTGAACGCCAGCTCGCACCCATCCATGCCCTGACGCAGGATCGCCTCGTCTCCGGCATCGCCGCGAATCACGGTGACGCCGCGGCCCGCAAGCGCGCTGGCCGCCTCGGAGGACCGCGCGAGACCCACGACCTCGTCGCCGCGGTCGAGCAGCCGGCCGACGAGCGCGGTGCCGATCACGCCGGTGCCGCCGGTTACGAATACCCGGCTCACGAAGGCGACGAGCGCAGCGCGGCCGACGATCGGACCAGATAGTCGACCCCGGACCAAGCGGTTACCACCGCAGCGATCACCATCGCCCACTGGTCGAGGTAGACGCCCGCGATCACCACGTCCGGGCGGATCATCGCCAGCGCGATCGCCACGAACTGCACGGTCGCCTTCCATTTGCCGAGGATCGAGGTCTCCATGTGGCGCCCACCCGATTCGACGGCCAGCCGCAGCCCGAGGATCACGAACTCCCGCGCGACGATGATCAGCGCGATCCAGGGCGACACGCGCTGCACGGATACGAGCGCGATCAGCGCCGTCGTCACCAGCAACTTGTCGGCGGTCGTGTCCAAAAACGACCCGAGCCGGCTCGTGACGCCCCACCGACGCGCAAGCCGGCCGTCGACCCAGTCGGTCGCGGCCGCGACTAGGAACACGATCGTCGCAGCCGTGAACGAGCGGCTGAGCACCAGCGCCATCACCACCGGCGACAGCACGATCCGCGCCCCCGTTCCGACGGCGAGCATGCGTGACGAGCGGAGCGCGCTCAATGTGCCGGCCTCCACGCCGGAAATGATCTCACTCTCGCAGCAGGCTTGATGCGAGCGATCGTGCCGCTTTTGCATCGCGAACGCGCAGCGCCGAATCGGCCGCCGCACGGGCGTCAGACAGCGAGACCTGCCGCAGCGCTGCCTTGACCTCGGCGATCAGCGGCGGCGCCATGCTGAGCTCCGTCACGCCCAGACCCACGAGCAGCACCGCCGCTACCGGATCCCCGGCCAGCTCGCCGCAGACGCCCACCCAGCGTCCATCGGCGGCGTCGACCGTCTCCTTGATCAGCCGCAGCACGGCTGGCTGGGCTCCGTCGAGCAACGACGCGAGACGCGGATCACCGCGCTCGGCGGCCATCGTGTACTGGGTCAGGTCGTTGGTCCCGATCGAGAAAAAGTCGACCTCCTCGGCCAGCGCCGCCGCGGTCAGCGCCGCGGCCGGAACCTCGACCATGATCCCGAGCTCGAGCTCGGCGTCCACGCCCACAGCGTCCACGCCAACAACATCTTCACGCGCGCGCGCGAGGACAGCCCGCGCGGCCTTGACCTCGTCGACGGTCGCGACCATCGGCAGCATGACCTTCACCGGGTGCGCCGTTGCGACTCGCAGGATCGCGCGAAGCTGGGTTTCGAGCACGTCCTCGCGCGCGAGTCCGAGGCGGATCCCGCGCACCCCCAGAAACGGGTTCGCCTCAGGCGGCATCGGGAGCGCCGGCAGCGGCTTGTCGGCACCGGCATCGAGCGTCCGGACGACGAGTGGCCGGCCGCCCAGGTCGGTCGCGATCTGTCGCAACGTCTCGGCCTGCTCGTGTTCGTCGGGCAGCGTGGCCCTGTCCAGGAACAGGAACTCCGTTCGCAGCAGCCCGACGCCTTCGGCTCCGAGCTCGACCGCGCGTGCCGCCTCGCCGACCGCACCGAGGTTGGCGAACACCTCGATCCGCGTTCCATCTCGCAGCGCCCCGGTCTCGTGCGCGCGCTCGCGCGCGGCGGCGCGGCGGCGCTGCTCGCGCTCGCGGCGCTCCAGAGCCTCGCGCTGAACCTCGGGCGACGGGTCTGCCTGGAGCGTCCCCGCGCGGCCGTCGAGCAAGACCGTCGTCCCGTCGGCGATCGCCAGCACTCCTCGGCCGAGGCCGACGACGGCCGGCAGCCCGAGCGCACGGGCCAGGATCGCGGCGTGCGCGGTGGTCGAGCCGCCCGCGGTCGCGATCCCGGTCACCTGCGACGGGTCCAAGGCCGCCGCCTGCGCGGGCGTCAGCTCGTCGGCGATCACGATCCCGGCGCCCCCAGGCGCTCCCGAGCCAGCCGCGCCCCCATGCGCTCCCGCGCCGGCACCGGTCAGCAGCCCGACAACCCGGTTGCCGACGTCGAGCACGTCGGTCGCGCGCTCCGCCAGCAGCGGATCGCTGAGCGCCCGGTATTGCGCCGCAACCGCGACCGCGGCGTCGTGCCACGCCCGCTCGGCCGTCGCGCCGCCCTCGATCGCCGCATTGGCCGGCGCGAGCAGCGCCTCGTCCTGCAGCAGTGCCGCGTGCGCATCGAAGATCGACGCCTCGTTCTCGCCAGCGCGGCCGGCGATCAGCTCGCGATCAGCCGCTATCGCGTCCGCCGCCGCGCTCAACGCAGCGTCCAAACGCTCACGCTCTGCCGACGGGTCGTCTGACGGCCCGCTCCGGCGGCGGCGGCGCCGCCGCCGACACGCCGTCGAGGTGCCATACGGCACCCAGCACCACCCCCGGCGACGCGGGGACACCGGGCAGCACCTCGCCGGCGGCCGGCGCCACGGCGGCGGCCGTCGCGACAGCCGCCTGGACCGGAGCGGCCGGCTCGGGCGCGTCGACGCCGTCGCCGAACCCCGTGTCGCCCAACTCGACCAGCGCCGCGACCGCGGCTTGCGCCTCCGGACCGGACGCGCTCACCTCGAGCTCGTCGCCCATCCGGGCTCCCAGCGACACAACCGCGGTCAGGCTCTTCGCGCTGACCGGCGCCCGACCGGCACCCACCTTTGCGATCCGCACGTCGGCATCCAGGTCGCGCACGGCCCCGATCACCCGCGCCGCCGGGCGCGCGTGCAGGCCGATCCGGTTGCGCACGGCGATCGTCGCGGTCGCATCCGCCGCGGCGCCCGAGGGCTCGGCCCCCGCGGGCACCTCCAACGACACGCCGAGCTGCGAGGCCTTCATCGCCAGCGCTCCCCGTGCTTCGGCCGCGACCTCGTCGAGCGTCGCACCGCCGCGCGCGGCGACCGCCGCGGCCACCGCGCCCTCGACCAACGGCGCCTCGCTCATCCTCACCGGGCCGGAGGCATCGACGAGCATCTCGATCGCGAACTCGGTGCTCATCAGGGCGCTGCCGAGGTCCATCAGCACGAGCACGCCGTCGGGCGACATCGCGCGCTCGATCGCGGCACGCACGCGGTCGGCGTCGGTCCCCAGCGCGCCCGGCTCCTCGATTCCACCCGCCGCCTCGAGCGACAGCTCCTCGCCGCCCATCTCCCTGGCCAGTCGCACGACGCCGTCCGCCAGCGCCTCGCTGTGGGAGACGACAACGATCCCGACCATCGTCAGCTAAGCGCGGTCGAGACCGTACGCGCGGTACAGATAGTCGATCGGGTGCACGGACGGCCGCTTGGTCGCGGCCGCGATCTGCCAGCGGCATGTTTCGCTGTCGCAGACGACGGTGCTCGCGCCGGACGCGCTCACCTGATCGAACAGGTCGGCGCCGACCGCCATTGCGATCTCGTACTTCTCAGCCTTCAGGCCGTAGGTGCCGGCGATCCCGCAGCAGCGGGCGTTCATCTCGCGCACCTCGAGTCCGGGCACCAGCGCCAGCAGCTCGAGCGCCGGCTTGCCGATCCAGTGACCCTGCTGCTGGCACGGCGCGTGGTAGGCGACCGTTTCATTCACGGCCTGGAAGTCCGTCTTGAGCTCGCCGCGATCGTGCAGCTCGAGCAGCAGCTCGCAGATGTCATAGGTCCGCTCCGACACCAGCTTCAGCTGCGGGTCGTCCTCGAGCGACAGGATCTCTCGCGCCTCGCGTTTGAGCATCAGCGTGCAGCTGGTCGCGTTGCCGACGATGATCGTGTCCTCGTCGTCGAGCGAGCCCGCGAGCGCCCGCGCGAGCTTCAGCACGACTTTGCGCGCGTCGTCGAACAGCCCGCTCGACTGGAGCGGCAACCCGCAGCAGTCCTGCTTCGGCACCTCGACCTCGAAGCCGTTGTGCTCGAGCACCGCGACGACCTTCTCGCCCTCCCACGGCTCGTAGTATTCGGTCCCGCAGCCGTGGAAGTAGACGATCTTGCGGCCGGTCCCGGGACTCGGGTGCTTGCGCGCCCAGCGCGAGAAGCGCCGGCCGGCGAACTTCGGGGCCGGGGCGTCGCGATGCACGCCCAGCAGCTTCTGGCCCAAGCATCCGCACCGGCGTTGAACTGAGTGACCAGTTCGCGATCGGGGCGGCCGGAGTACCCAGCCGCCCGAGCCACGTCGGCCGCGTGATGATCCGGTCGCGGATCGGCACGCCCTTTTGCAGTTTGAGCTTGTTGCGGGCCTGGGAGTTGATCTCGGCGATCTTGACGCCCTGCGGGCAGACCATCGAGCAGATACCGCAGCCCGAGCAGTAGTCGACCGACGAGTCGACCGACGGCTCGCCGGCGACCCGGTAGCGCTCGGCCTGCGGCCCCTCGTACTTCGGCCCCGGGAACAGCGGCGTGACGTTCGAGACCGGGCACTGGGTCTCACAGATCGTGCACTTGACGCAGTGATCGAGCGACCCCCGCAACAGCTCGTGCAGGACCCCGTCGCGCATGTCATCGCCACCTGCGCTCACGTCATCGCCACCTGCGCGCCGGTCTTGGACAGCACGAACTGCGCCGCATACGAGCCGCTCGCCAGCGCGATCCCCTCGCCGGAGCCTTCGCGCCACGGGATCGCGCCGGGCAGCGCGGCGCCGGCGACCAGCACGTTCTCGGTCCCGGTCGCGACCAAGTCCGGGCCGACGGCGACGCCGACGCGAGCAATCGGCTGCTCGTCGAAGTAGGACGGGACGAACCGAGGCTCGCCCTCCGCCGGAACGCCCTGGAGTTCGAGCCCGAGCGCCCGCTCGCGCGTTACCCAGTGCGAGTCGAGTTCGATCCCGCCCGACGCGAATCCGCCAGTCGCAAGCACGAACCAGTCCGCGCGATAGTGCACGTCGCGGCCGGCGGCGTGCGCGCGGACAGCCGTCACGCGGTCGCCTTCGCGGTCGGCGCCGACCACCTCGCTGCCGAGAATCAACCGGCCGGCCGCCGCCCGCAGCGACGCGCGCAGAATCTCGAACAGCCGCATCCCCGGAACCGACGGCGGCAGCGTCGGGATCTCGAACACTCGCCGGCCCAAACGGTGCTCGACGTCCTGCCACACGCCGTGCGGGTCGCGAACGCCGAGCACCGCCGGCAGCCCGACGTGGCTCTCGGCCCGCAACGCGAGCGACAGCTCGGCGCAGAACTGCGCCCGCCAGGCTGGGTCGTCGAACCGGCGCGCGATTCCAAGCGCGTTCATGTCGGCCCGTTCGAGCTTCAGTTCGAGCGACACCGCGCGCGTCTCGATCGCCGCCTGACCGAGGTTGGCGGCGCACAGGCTGGAATGGAAATCGCGTAGCGCCGGGGTACCGACGATGCAGACGCTTTCGAGTTGCTCAGAGGCGCCACCGGCGATCGTCTCCGGCACCATCGCCGATGGTCTCAGCGCCCCGACCGCGGTCGGATACAGAACGTTGCGCTCCGCGCCCCCGACGTACGCGTAGCCCGCCATCGGGCCGTTGGCGACGCAGCCCCCAAACCACTGCAGCGCCTCGCTGACGGTGTCCCCGCCGAGTAGCGCGTAGGGATGGCCGGAGGGGAGCTTCTTGATCGCACGCAGTGGCTCGCGCACCGGCCCCGGGTCGTAGCCGAGCACGTCGATCGTCGCGGGCGCGAGGTGAGTGGAGCCGACGCCCTTGGCGAGCACGCAGACGCGCGCGCCACCCTGGGCCAGACGCGTCGCCGCCGTCAGCCCGGCCGTGCCGGCGCCGATCACCACCGCGTCGAAGTGCAGTTCCTCCCTCATCTCGGCAGATGCTCCACGTCGAGAACCCCCTGGAAGATCCAGTCGTCGAGCCGGGCCTGGCGCAGCTGGTCGCCGTACAGCACCGGCCAGACTCCCTTCCAGCGCTCCTGGAGAAACTCCTGCAGCGAACGGTCCGCCTGCCCGGCCGTCAACCCGTCGAGCTCGTGCAGGATCCCGGTCGCGCGGTAGATGCAGAAGCCGCCCTGGCAGGGGCCCATCCCCAGCCGTAGCTGACGGCGGATGTCGTCGAGGTTGGTCGAGCCGGTGCGGGTGATCGCCTCGATGAGCTTCGCTCGGGGAACCATCTCGCACTCGCAGATCAGCTGCTCATCGGCGAGCCTGTGCTCCTTGCGCGCCAGACGCTCCGACAGCATGTAGTTCTTGCCGCTCTCGGACCCGGGAAGCGGCTGCGTTGTGGTGCTGCAAGGCCTTGACTCGCCCAGCTGGGCGCAGACCGCGTCGACGGTCTCCTCGGCCATCAACCTGAAGGTCGTCAGCTTGCCGCCGGTGATCGTCACGAACCTGCCGACTCCGTCGCGCTGGGCGTGATCCAACAGCGCGTGGGCACGGGTCACGTCGCGTGTATCTGTGTCGGCCGCCTTGGCGTCCTCGAACAGCGGCCGGACGCCCGTCCAGACCCGCAGCGCCCGTGCGCGTCGAAAGCCCGGCACGAGCTTCTCGCCATCGTCGAGCATTGAGCCGACTTCAGACTCGTCAACTGTTTGATCGTCGGGGTCGTCGGTGTGGTGGTCGGTCGTGCCGATCACCGATACGGTCCGGATCGGGACCAGGATGTCGCCGTCGGTCGGCATCTGGCAGCGGTTGATGACCGTGTTCACGAGCCGGTGGTTCATCGCGATCATGATCCCCCGGCCCGGGAGCACGCGGACGCCCTCGATCCCGGCCATGTCGGCGATCTGCCCGGCCCACGCGCCGGTCGCGTTGACGGTCGCCTGCGCCTCGATCTCGACCTCGTCGCCACTGCGCGTATCGCGCACGCGCGCGCCGGTGACCGCATCGTCGTTGCGGTGGATCGCAACGACCGCGTGGTAGGGCAGCACCCGGGCGCCGCGCTGCTGCGCGCCGTGGCACATCGCCCAGACGGTCTTCCAGACATCGATGTTCCCGTCCGGAACGCGGAACGCGCGCGAGATGCCGGGGTTGAGCAACGGCTCCTGGAGCAGCGCCTGCTCGGAGCTGATCTCCTCGCAGTCGACCCCGGTCGCGGCGCACCCGGCGGCGAACTTGTCCGCGTACGCGGGATCGTCGAACGGGGTCGTCACGAACAGGCCGCCGGTGTCCTCGATGCAGTCGGCCGCGACCCGCCGCAGGATCCGGTTCTCCGCGATGCACTCCTTCGCGGCGCGCGGGTCCTTGACCGCGTAGCGGCCGCCCGAATGCAGCAGTCCATGGAAGCGGCCGCTGGTGCCCTCGGCGAAGTCCCTGCGGTCGACCAGCACGACGTCGAAGCCGCGCAGTGCCGCGTCCCAGGCCACCCCGGCGCCCGTGGCCCCGCCACCGATCACCAGGACGTCGGTGCTCAGAGAGACCATCGCGTCAGCCTACCCCTCCCGCGATCGAGCCGCGCGGAGGCGGCCAACCAAGGCCGCCTCGGCGCCGTCAGGGAACTGCTCAGGCAGCCGCGTCGAACCAGTCGAAGGTTCGCGTGACCGCCCGCTTCCAGTACTTGTAGAGCTCGTCGCGCGTAGCTGCATCCATCTGGGGCTCCCAGCGCTTGTCCTCGAGCCAGTTGTCTCGGACCTCCTGCTCGCCTGACCAGAACCCGACCGCCATCCCGGCCGCATACGAGGCGCCGAGCGCGGTCGTCTCCGCGACCACCGGACGGATCACCGGCACGCCGAGGATGTCGGCCTGGAACTGCATCAGCAGGTCGTTTTGGACCATCCCGCCGTCGACCTTGAGCTCGGTCAGGTCGACGCCCGAGTCGGCATTCATCGCGTCCATCACCTCGCGCGTCTGGAACGCGGTCGCCTCGAGCGTCGCGCGGGCGATATGACCCGCGTTGACGTACCGCGTCAGGCCCGCGAACACGCCGCGGGCGTTCGACTTCCAGTACGGCGCGAACAGGCCCGAGAAGGCCGGCACGATGTACAGGCCGCCGTTGTCGTCGACTGACTTGGCGAGCTCCTCGACCTGCGGCGCCGCCTGGATCATGTGGAGGTTGTCGCGTAGCCACTGCACGAGCGCCCCGGTGATCGCGATCGCGCCCTCGAGGCAATACACGGCCGGCTGGTCGCCGACCTTGTACCCGACCGTGGTCAGCAGCCCGGACTTCGACTGCACCGGCTCGGTGCCGGTGTTGAGCAGCATGAAGTTGCCGGTCCCGTACGTGTTCTTCGCATCGCCGACGCTGAAGCACGCCTGACCGAACGTCGCCGCCTGCTGATCGCCGAGGTCACCCGCGATCGGGATCCCGGTCAGGTTGCCGGTCCGGACCTCCCCGTAGACCGCGCTCGACGGCTTGATTTCGGGCAGCATCGACATCGGCACGCCGATCGTCGCGCAGATATCCGGATCCCACGACAGCGTCGCCAGATCCATCAGCATCGTGCGGCTGGCGTTGCTCACGTCGGTGATGTGCAGGCCTCCGGCGGTGCCGCCGGTCAGGTTCCAGATGCACCACGTGTCCATGTTGCCGAAGATCAGATCGCCGGCGTCGGCCTTGGCGCGGGCGCCATCGACGTTGTCGAGGATCCAGCGCACCTTCGGGCCCGAGAAATACGTCGCCAGCGGCAGGCCGACCTCTCACGGAACCGGTCCTGCCCACCGTCCGCCGACAGCTCGTCGACGAGCTTGTCGGTCCGAGTGTCCTGCCAGACGAGCGCGTTCATCACCGGCTCGCCGGTGTTGCGATCCCACACCACGGTCGTCTCACGCTGGTTGGTGATCCCGAGCGCGGCGATGTCGTCGCGGCTGGCGCCGGCCGTCTCCATCGCCTCGTCGAGCACCTCCTGACAGCGTGCCCAGATCTCCTTCGGGTCGTGCTCGACCCAGCCCGGCCTCGGGTAAATCTGCTCGTGCTCCTTCTGCGATACCGAGACGACCCGCCCCTGATGGTTGAACACCATCGCGCGCGAACTGGTCGTCCCCTGATCGAGTGCTACTGAGTATTGCGCCATTCGGATGCTCCTTTCAGCCAGCCAGCGCCTCAGCGGCGCTCTTGAAGAGGTAGTAGGTGGACGTCGCGCCCGGGTCCTGGTGGTCCTTGCTGCGCTCGCCGAGGTAGCTCGCGCGGCCTTTCAACGCGACCATCGGGATCGTCGCGAGCATCCCGTCATGGGCCGCCTGCTCGGCCTCACGGAGACCGTCGTCGAGATCCGAAGCCGCGTCTAGTGCATCGGTGGCGGGGATCAGCGCGTCGACCATCGTCTTGTCGCCGGGCTGCGCCTTGCCGCGTGCCTGAACGCCTTCCAGCCCCTTGCGTGTCGCGGCCGCGAAGCCTGCCAGGTCGACCTCGTCCTGGCCGGCCATCGCGGTGCCCATCTGCAAGAACAGCGTCCCGTACAGCGGCCCGGCGGCCCCCCCGACACTCGAGACGAGCGCCATCGCGACGGTCTTGAGCACCGTTCCAGGGTCGGCCTGCTCGGCGGCGTCCAGCTTCTCGACCGCCTTGCGCATTCCCCGGTCCATGTTGGTGCCGTGGTCGCCGTCACCGATCGCCGTGTCGAGACGGACGAGCTCCTGTCGGTGCTCGTCCATCTCGCCCGCGAAGCGGCGCATCCAACCGAGTGCGCCGTCTCGTGTGATTGCCACCGCGCTATGCGCCCCAGCGCAACCCTGGGGTGTTGACCGGCGCGTCCCAGTAGCGAACCATCTCGTCGTCGAGCCTGAGCAGCGTGATCGAGCAGCCCTGCATCTCCAGCGAGGTGATGTAGTTGCCGATCAGGTTGCGCTCGATCTCCAGACCGTGCTCCTGGGCGAGCCTCGCCACCTCGGCGTAGACGATGTACAGCTCGATCAGCGGGGTGCCGCCCATCCCGTTGACGAACGCGAGCACGCGGTCGCCAGACGAGAACGGAAGGTCCTCGAGGATCGGCGTCATCAGACGCTCGGTGATCTGCGAGGCGGGTCCGATCTTCTCCCGGAAGCGCCCTGGCTCACCATGGATCCCGATCCCGATCTCGACCTCGTCGTCGGCGAGCTCGAAGCTCGGCTCGCCCGAGGCCGGGGTTATGCAGGGAGTCAGGGCCATGCCCATCGAGCGGCCATTTGCGTTGACCCGACGGCCGAGCTCCGCGACCTCCTGCAGCGAGCGCCGCTCCTCCGCTGCGCCGCCGCAGATCTTCTCGACCAGGACCGTCACGCCGACGCCGCGACGGCCGGCGGTGTACAGCGAATCCTCCACCGCCACGTCGTCGTTGGTCAGGACCGTCTCGACCTCGATGTCCTCGCCCTTGCCCATCTCGGCGGCCATGTCGAAGTTCATCACGTCGCCCGTGTAGTTCTTGACGATGTGAACCACTCCCGCGCCGCCATTGACAGCTTGGGTCGCCGCCAGCATCTGATCGGGCGTCGGCGAGGTGAACACCTCGCCCGGACACGCCGCGTCGAGCATCCCTGGGCCGACGAAGCCACCGTGCATCGGCTCGTGCCCGGAGCCGCCTCCAGACACGAGTCCGACCTTGCCGCTGACCGGAGCGTCGATCCTGACGATGTACGCGGGGTCGTATGAGACACGCACGCGGTCTCCGTGTGCGGCCTCAACGCCGCGCAGTGCATCATGCAGGACAGCGTCCGGCGAATTGATCAGCTTCTTCATTTGCTAGCTCCTAGAACGGTGCGCTGGCGAACACGGCGTCGAAGAAGATCGCGCCGAGCGCGCCGCCGATCAGCGGCCCGAGCACCGGCACCCACGCATACGACCAGTCCGACGGACCCTTCCCGGGGATCGGCAGGATCGCGTGCATGATCCGCGGTCCCAGGTCACGCGCGGGGTTGATCGCGTAGCCCGTCGGCCCGCCGAGCGACAGGCCGATCGCGAACACCAGCAGGCCGATTATCAAGGGGCGCGAGGTCGACCGCGGTGAAGGCGTTCCACGGAGCGCCGATCGCGAGCACCCCGAACACCAAGCACGAACGTGCCGATGATCTCGGTGATCAAGTTCCACCCGTAGTTGCGGATCGCCGGGCCGGTCGAGAAGACCGCGAGCTTCAACCCTGGATCGTCCGTCTCTGACCAGTGGAGGAAGTACGCGAGGAACACAAGGAATGCGCCGACCATCGCCCCGATGATCTCCCCAACCCAGTAATGCCATGCCTGAGAACCGGTGATCCCACCGTGGATCCAGACCCCCAGCGTCACCGCGGGGTTCAGCTGCGCGCCGCTGAAAAACCCGACGGCATACACGGCGACCATCACCGCCATGCCCCATCCGAAGGTGATCACGATCCAGCCAGAGTTCTCGGCCTTCGACTTGGCCAGCAGCACCGCTGCCACCACGCCATCGCCGAGCAGAATCAGGATCGCCGTCCCGATGATCTCTGACGGAATGATGGCCAGATGCTGGGAAATGCACGGCCACCACGACTGCCGATATTGCGCTCAAGCTCTTCTCCCTCCTGAGATGAACGTGCGGATTGTCGCGATACTATCCTCGCCTGTTCGACAATGTCAAACGGAGTTCTATAAACCGTAACCCGGTTCAACAACTACAACAAAACCTTCATATTTCGTCGGGGAGGAGGCCGCCCGGTCTGGGGCCGCCGGTCGGACTGAGGCAGGCCCTGATCAGGGAAACGTCTGGTGGCCGTGCAACGCAACATCCAGTCCATTGAGCGCGCAGCGGCGATTCTGCGCGCGCTCTCGGGCCGCAACCGCCGCCTCGGGGTAGTGGAGATCGCCGACGAGGTCGGCCTCCCGAAGGGCACCGTCCACGGACTGTTGCGGACCCTGCAACAGGTCGGATTCGTCGAACAGGACTCGGAGACCAGCAAGTACCAGCTCGGTGCGGCCCTGCTCCACATGGGCTCGAGCTATCTCGACGGCAACGAGCTCCGCACCCGGGCGCTGAACTGGTCTGATTCGCTCGCCGCGCGGACCAACGAGGCGGTCCGGATCGGAACGCTGCACGAGCAACAGGTGCTCATCGTTCATCATGTGTTCCGCCCTGACAACAGCCTGCAGACGCTTGACGTAGGCTCGCTGCTGCCGTTGCATGCGACCGCGCTCGGAAAGGTGCTACTGGCACACCATTCGTTCGTAGTTGCCGAGCTTTCCAAATCCGAGTTGCCCGCCTACACAGACGCCACGATCACGGATCCCGAGCGGCTGGAGCGCGAGCTCGAGCGCGTGCGTGCCCAGGGCTGGGCTGCCGACCTCGGCGAGCTGGTGGCTGATCGGGTATCCCTGGCGGCACCGATCTCCGACCGCCGAGGGTCGATCGTCGGCGCGATGGGGATCTTCGGACCGCCCGAGCGCCTGACGCTGGCCCATCGCCCTAACGGCGAGCTACTCGCGGCTGTGCGCGAGGCCGCCCGCGCCGTGTCCAGAGAGCTCGGCGCGATCCCCTGGTAGCGATGGCAAAGCGATTCGTAGCGGCGATCGACCAGGGGACGGCGTCCTCGCGGTGCCTTGTGTTCGACCGCTCGGGACGGGTCGTGTCCGTCGCGCAGAAGGAGCATCAGCAGATCTTTCCGCGGCCCGGCTGGGTCGAGCACGATCCCGAGGAGCTGTGGCGCAACGTCGAGTATGTCGTTTCGGCCGCGCTCGAGGAAGCCGAGATCCGCTTAGTCGACCTCGTTGCGCTAGGGATCGCGAACCAACGCGAGACGACCGTCATCTGGGACCGAGAGACGGGTGCGCCGGTCCACAACGCGATCAACTGGGCCGATACCCGTACCGACCATCTGATCCGGGAGCTCGCACTCGATGGTGGCGGCGACCGCTTCCGGGCGCGTGCCGGGCTGCCGCTTGCGACCTACTTCTCGGGGCCCAAAGTCAGCTGGCTGCTGGACTCGATCCCAGGTCTGCGCGAGCGCGCGGAGAGCGGCGAGGTGGTATTCGGGACGATCGACTCGTGGCTCATCTGGCGCCTCACCGGCCGGCACCTGACCGACGTCACAAACGCGAGCCGCACGATGCTGATGAACCTCGCGACGCTCGACTGGGACGACGTGCTGCTCGACGCGGTCGGCGTGCCGCGCGCGATGCTGCCGGAGATCCGCCCGTCGGCCGAGGTCTACGGCGAGACGCGGGGAGCGCTCGAGGGCATCCCCGTCGCCGCCGCGATTGGCGACCAGCAGGCGGCGCTTTTCGGCCAGGCGTGCTTCTCGCCCGGAGACGCCAAGTGCACCTATGGCACCGGCAGCTTCCTGCTGTTCAACACGGGCGAGCGGCCGATTCAATCGTCCAGCGGCCTGATCACGACGGTCGCCTGCCGCGTCGGTGACGAGACCCCGACCTACGCGCTCGAGGGCTCGATCGCGGTCACCGGCGCACTCGTCCAGTGGTTCCGCGACAACCTGACGCTGATCGGCTCGGCGCCGGAGATCGAGACGCTCGCGCGGTCGGTCGACGACAACGGCGGCTGCTACTTCGTGCCGGCCTTCTCGGGGCTGTTCGCGCCCCACTGGCGAAGCGACGCACGCGGCGTGATCGCCGGCCTGACCGGCTACATCACCAAGGGCCATCTGGCCCGCGCGGTGCTCGAGGCGACGGCCTGGCAGACGCGCGAGGTGATCGAGGCGATCAACACCGACGCGTCGTTCACGATGACCATGCTGCGCGTCGACGGTGGGATGACCGCCAACAACCTGCTGATGCAGTTCCTCGCCGACGTGCTCGACGTTCAGGTGGTCAGACCGCTGGTGGCGGAGACCGTGTCGCTCGGCGCCGCGTACGCGGCCGGGCTCGCGGTCGACTTCTGGCCCGATCTCGATGCCCTGCGCGCCAATTGGCGCAAGGCGGCCGAGTGGCTGCCGCAGATGCAGGATTCAGAGCGCCAGCGCGGCTATCGGAAGTGGCGCAAGGCCGTGCAGCGAACCGTCGACTGGGTCGACGACGACGACGAGTAGCCGCAATAGTCCGCGTAGCCGCGCTGGCGTTAGTTCGAACCGTTCTGCTTCGCGCCGGTCAGGCGCGGGCGACGGTACACCGACGACGACGGTCCGCCGTCGCCGTTCTCGAAGTACCTGCTGCACGCGCTCGATCAGCGCGGTTGTGTCCTCGGTCGGCGCGATTGGCTCGCCGAACGAGACCTCGATCCGGTGGCGCTTAGACGTGAACGTGCCGCGCAGCCGCTTCGGCCACAGCCGCCCCGGCGGCATCGCCTGCGCGGTGCCGGTCACGCGGATCGGGACGATCGTCAGCTTGTGGTTGGCCGCCAACACGGCCGCGCCCCGCTTGACCCGGCCGGTGCCGCCGCTGCGCGAGCGGGTCCCCTCCGGGTACAGCAGCAGGCTCCAACCCTGGTCGAGCAGCTTGTCGAGGTGGCTGCCGCTCTTGGCCAGCCCGCCGCCGCTGCCCTTGCGCTCGATCGGCACCGTGTTGAACAGCATCGAGACGAGCCACGCGACGACCCGGTTGCGGTAGAAGTAATCCGCTGCGGCTGCCACCGCGGTGCGCCTGCGCAGCCGGCGCGGCAAGGCCGCGAGGATCACCGGCGTGTCGATGTGGCTGGCGTGGTTGGCGACCAGGATCACCGGCCCCTTGAGCGCCGCGAGCTTCTCTCGCCCGGTCGTCCTGCGCCGGGTGTAGTAGTCCATCGTCGGGTTCAGGATGAAGCGCTGGAAGTTCTCGCGCGCGATGCCGGCCAGCCTGGTCCGAGCCCAGGGGATGTCGAGCTCGGCCGCGGCCTCCCGCAGCGCTCGACCTCGCTCTGGAGCGCTCCTCGCCGCATCGGTCACGCGGCGCTTCCACGAGCGCTTTCGTCTGAAAGGCAGCACCGTCGAACGTACTCCAGTGTGTGACAACCGTTACAGATTGCTTTGCCCGCTCGCCCGTCATCTGTAACCTCGTCTCGTTAGGTTCGGACCCAAGGAGGTAGAGCAGACGATGTCCGAAGATCCCAGGCACCCCGCGGATCCGGAGCAGGCCGGGCCGGGCTTCGCCGAGGGCGAGGCAGATCCGGAGGAGTTTCCGGAAGACGAGCGGATCGGGCGCTTCAGCGAGGGTCAGGAGGAAACCCCAACCGAGGATCCGGAGAAGCACCACCGGGGCCGCTTCAGCGAGGGCCAGGAGGAGCTAGGCGAGGAGGATCCCGAGAAGCACGAGCAGCGCCGCTTCAGCGAAGGCCAGGACGAACAGCCTCCGGGGATCGTTCCCTGACGGGTCAGAAGGCGGCCGGCTGGGTCCCCCGTGACCGGGGTTCCCCAGCCGCCGCTGTTGTTTCGTAGCCGCTAGCTGTAGCCGTAGCCGCCGCCGTAGCCGTAGCCACCGCCGTCATAGCCGTAGCCACCGCCGTAGCCACCGCCGTCATAGCCGTAGCCACCGCCGTAGCCGCCACCGCCGTAGCCGCCACCGCCGTAGCCGCCACCCGGGTTGCCGTAGCCACCGCCGCCGTAGCCACCGCTCTGGCCGCCACCACCGCCGTAGCTGCTGGAGCCGCCAGACGACCCAGCGCCCGCGTATGAGACCGAGAACGACGAGCCGTCGGTCGACAGGTTCCCGGGCGACGCGCCCGCGGAGCTGTCGGCGGACGTGAACTCGGAATCACCGAACCCAAACGACGACGCGCCGCCGTCGAGGTCGACCGCGGTCGGGCTCCACTGTGAGTCCGAGACGCTGCCCGTGTGCCCGTTGGTGTCGGTCGCGTAAGCGTTGCTGAACGTGACCTTGCCGAAGTCCGCCAACGGCAGCTCCTGGCAGTTGGTCACGCCCTGCTGACACGAAGCGGGCGCCTCGGCAATCCACTCGGCACTCGACGTGTCAGGGTCGTTCATCGTCAATGACTTGGTCGTCGTCTGTCCAGTCGTCTGGTTGGACACCTCGATCGACACCTGCGTGCCATTGACAACCACTCGGGTGTAGATGTGGTCGCCGGGCTTGACTGACAGCCCGAGCGTGACCGGCGATGAGGGAACGAGCTCGTACCAGGCGAAATAGCTCGCGCCGCCATTGCTGTTGCACTCGGCCTGCGTTCCCGCCTGCTCGAGCTCCTGGCTCTGTCCAGAGCCACCGAGCCCGACCCAGAAGGCGGCGTACTCCCCGGCGCTTGTGCAATTTGCCGTCGGCTGTACCCAGCTGGCGGAAACGCTTTTGAAGTTTTTGCCGTTCGAGTCGTTGACCACGTATCCGGCCCAATTACCGCTCGATGCCTGCTGGACCTCGCTGGCCGACGCAGCGGCCGGGGCGATGCCGAGCGCACAGCCGGCGGTGACCATCATTGCAATCAAATGCTTCGCTTTCATGCATCGGACTGTGCACCCGGCGGCGAAGAAGCCCTTACGAACTGGCGAAGAGATCCGTCAGTGTCACGAGTTGAGGACCAGGCGCGCCTTCGCCAGCCGGACCGCCTTGGAGAGCGTGTCGATGTCGTAGGCGCCCTGGTGGCGGTGGCCATTGATGAAGAACGTAGGCGTCCCAGAGACGCCGCTCAGGTCGGCCGACTCGACGTCCTCGGCGATCCGCCCCGAGCCCTTCCGCTTCCGGATGTCGTCGCGGAAGCGGTCGACGTCGAGACCCAACGTCCGTGCGTCGTCGACCAGGTCCATCACCTTCAGCCGGTCCTGGTGGGTCAGCAGCGAATCGTGCATCTCCCAGAACTTGCCCTGCGCGGCGGCCGCCTCGGTCGCCTCGGCCGCGATCTGCGCTTGCGGGTGGACGTCGTTGAGTGGCAGATGCCGCCAGACGTAGCGCACCTCACCGGAGTCGGCCAACAGCTCGCGGATCGCGGTCTCGGCCTGGCCGCAGTACGGACACTCGAGGTCGCCGTACTCGACCAGCGTCACCGCCGCGTCGTCTGGACCGCGGATGTGATCGCGCTCCGGATCGACCGGCACCGCGAGGTCGACGATCTGCTCCGCGCTGCCGAACAGCGCGCGCAGCTGCACGGTGCGCGGGAGCTTGCGGGTGGCCCGCACGACCAGCGCGGTCATCAGCGGCGCGCCGACGATCGTCGTCAGGACGCCCAGTTTGGCCTCGTCGAGCTCCTGACCGTGGAACGCGAGCGTCGCGATCAGCACTGAGACCGTGAACCCGATCCCCGCGATCGCGCCACCTCCTAGCACTGACCCCCACCCCACCGGGGGCCGGATCTTGCCGTGGCTCAACCGCGTCACGAGCCAGGTCGTGCCCGAGATTCCGATCGGCTTGCCGATCAGGTAGGCGACGATGATCCCGAGCGTGATCGTCGACGTGTACGCGTGCGCCAGAAACGACGCGTTGATCACGAAGCCCGCGTTGGCGAGCGCGAACAGCGGCACGATCGCGTAGCTCGTGAACGGGTGAAAAAGCTGCTGGTAGCGCTCGTTGGGGGAGATCGCAGACCGCAGCCCCGCGCGGGCCGATTGCGCGAGCTCGGACGTTGGCTGTTCGCGGAACACTCGGAACAGATCCGTCGCGCGCTCCAGATCTGCGCGCGAGGCGGGGTAGGCGATCGTCAGCAGCCCCATCGTCAGACCGATCACGACCGGATCGATGCCCGACTTCAGCAGTGCGACCCAGGCGGTCGCGCCGAGCACCAGATACACGACGCCGTTGTGGACACGATAGGCGCGAACGACCAGGATCACCGCGATCGTCGCCAGCGCCGCCATCAGGGCGGCGACGTCGACCGACGACGTGAACGCAACGACGATCACGATCAGCGCCACCAGGTCGTCGACGACCGCGACCGTGAGGATGAACGCCCGCAGGCTGTCCGGGAACCGCCGCCCGACGAGCGCCAGCATCCCGAGCGCGAACGCCGTATCGGTCGACATCGCGGTCCCCCACCCCTTGCTCGATGCATGCCCGGCGTTGAACGCCAGGTAGATCAGGACCGGGATCAGCATCCCGCCGAGGCCGGCGAGCAGCGGCAGCACCAGCCGGCGGCGGTCACGCAGATCACCCAGGTCGAACTCGCGCCGCGCCTCGAGGCCGGTGACGAAGAAGAAGAACGTCATCAGCCCGTTGTTGACCCAATGGCGGAGGTCCTGGCTGATGCCGCCGCTTCCGACCGTGATCGACAGGGTCGTCGACCAGACGTGCTCATAGGAGGCCTGATCGATGTTCGCCCACAACAGCGCCGCGATCGCCGCGGCCAGCAGGATCGCGGCGCTGCCCGACTGGGTGCGCAGAAAGTCGCGCAGCGGCGCTTCGAGGTTGCGCGCCCACGCCGTCCGACCGGTCAGCGGCGCGGCGGTGGTCTCGACCTCCGCCTCCGCAGCGTCAAGCGGGATATCTGTCACTTCAGTGGAGCTCCCGGAACACTTATCACCCAGGGTAGAACGCGGCTCCAAGCGCCACACCGCGACGCTTCTGCGAGGTCTCGGCCCGACACCGGCGACTAGTATCTATGTAGCGCTTTCTCAATGCCACGCGCGTCCGAAATCCGAGGAGAACCGATAGATGCCCGCCACTGAACCGCTCGTCTTCGACGCGATCCGCACCCCGCGGGGAAAGGGCAAGGTCAATGGTTCCCTGCACGCGACCAAGCCCGTGGATCTCGTCGTTGGGCTGATGCACGAGATGCTGAGCCGCAATCCCAACTTCGATCCCAACCGGGTCGACGACGTCGTCCTCGGCTGCGTTTCGCCGATCGGCGACCAGGGCGCCGACATCGCCAAGACCGCGGCGATCAAGGCCGGCCTGCCGTACACCGTCTCCGGCGTGCAGCTCAACCGTTTCTGCGCCTCGGGGCTGGAGGCCGTCAACATCGCCGCCCAGAAGGTCGCCTCCGGCTGGGAGGACCTGATCCTCGCCGGCGGGGTCGAGTCGATGTCCCGCGTGCCGATGGGCTCCGATGGCGGTGCCTGGGCGATGGACCCCGAGACCAACTACGACACGTCTTTCGTTCCGCAGGGCGTGAGCGCCGACCTGATCGCGACGATCGAGGAGTTCAGCCGCGAGGACGTCGACGTCTATGCAGCGCGCTCGCAGGAGCGGGCGTCGAACGCGCAGGCCGAGGGCCGGTTCTCCAATTCGGTGATCCCGGTGCTCGACATCAACGAGCACGTGGTGCTCGACCAGGACGAGTTCATCCGCCCTGGCACGACCGTCGAGACGCTCAGCACGTTGAAGCCGTCGTTTGCGGCGATCGGCGATATGGGCGGCTTTGACGCCGTCGCGCTTCAGAAGTACCACTGGGTCGAGAAGATCCACCACGTCCATACGCCGGGCAACTCGTCGGGGATCGTCGACGGCGCCGCTCTGGTCGCGGTCGGGAACGAGAAGACCGGCGCCGAGCTCGGTCTCCGTGCGCGCGCGAAGATCCTCGCGACCGCGGTCTCGGGGTCTGACCCGACGATCATGCTGACCGGCCCGGCGCCCGCCAGCCGCAAGGCACTGGCCAAGGCCGGGCTGACCGTCGATGACATCGACCTGGTCGAGATCAACGAGGCGTTCGCGGCCGTCGTGCTGCGGTTCGTCCGCGACATGGGCTTTGACATGGACAGGGTCAACGTCAACGGCGGCGCGATCGCGATGGGCCACCCGCTCGGCGCGACCGGCGCGATGATCCTCGGCACGCTGGTCGACGAGCTCGAGCGCCAGAACAAGCGCTACGGCCTGGCGACCCTGTGCATCGGCGGCGGGATGGGCATCGCGACCGTCGTCGAGCGCGTCTGATCGCGCACCAGAACCTCTTTCAACCACGGAGAAGACATGACTGAAGCCAGCACGATCCGCTGGGAGCGCGACGACGACGGCATCGTGATCCTGACGCTCGACGACCCCAACCAGTCGGCCAACACGATGAACGCCGCCTACGCGGCTTCGATCGCGGCCACGGTCGACCGGCTCGAGGCCGAGCGCGACGAGATCACCGGGGTGATCATCACGTCGGCCAAGAAGACCTTCTTCGCCGGCGGCGACCTGCACGACCTCAAGGCCGCCACGCGTGAGCAGTCCGACGCGATCGCCAAATGGGTCCACGACGGCAAGGCCGTGCTACGGCGCCTGGAGACGCTCGGTCGGCCGGTCGTGGCCGCGGTCAACGGTTCGGCGCTCGGCGGCGGACTCGAGATCATGCTCGCCTGCAACCATCGCATCGTGGTCGACGACCCGTCGATCCAGCTCGGTTTTCCGGAGGTGCAACTCGGACTGCTGCCGGGCCAGGGCGGCGTCACCCGCACCGTGCGGATGCTGGGGATCGTCAACGCGCTGCTGCAGCTGCTGCTCCAGGGCCAGCGGGTCCGGCCCGAGCAGGGCAAGGAGATCGGGATCGTCGACGAGCTCGTCAGCTCGCCCGACGAGCTGATCCCCGCGGCCAAGCAGTGGATCGCCGCCAACCCGGACGCCCAACAGCCCTGGGATGCCGACCCGAAGTACAAGATCCCGGGCGGCACCCCGAGCACCCCGGCGCTGGCGCAGAACCTCCCCGCCTTCCCGGCCAACCTGCGCAAGCAGATCAAGGGCGCCAACTACCCGGCGCCGCACCACATCATGGCCGCGGCGGTCGAGGGCGCGCAGGTCGACTTCGACAACGCGTCCGAGATCGAGGGCCGCTACTTCGTCGACCTGGTCACCGGGCAGGTGTCGAAGAACATGATCCAGGCGTTCTTCTTTGACCTGCAGCAGGCGAAGGGCGACCGCGGCCGTCCAGCGGAGATCGAGACGTTCAAGCCGCGCAAGGTTGTTGTCCTCGGCGCCGGGATGATGGGCGCCGCGATCGCGTATGTATGCGCCAAGGCCGGGCTCGACGTGGTCTTGAAAGACGTCTCGGCCGAGGCCGCGCAGCGCGGCAAGGGCTACTCCGAGAAGCTGGTCGCCAAGGCCGTCGAACGCGGACGCTCGACTCAGGAGCAGGCCGGCGAGCTGCTGGCCCGGATCACTCCGACCGCCGATGCGGCCGACGCCGACGGCGCCGAGCTCGTGATCGAGGCGGTGTTCGAGGACCCGGCGGTCAAGGCGGAGGTGTTCAAGGAGATCGAGCCCCATCTCGCGTCAGGTGCCCTGCTCGGATCCAACACCTCGACGCTGCCGATCACCGGTCTCGCCGAGAACGTCACCCGTCCCGCCGACTTCATCGGGCTGCACTTCTTCTCGCCCGTCGACAAGATGCCGCTGCTGGAGATCATCAAGGGCGAGCAGACCTCCGAGGAGACGCTCTACCGCGCACTCGATGTCGCGAAGCTGATCAACAAGACACCGATCGTCGTCAACGACAGCCGCGGCTTCTTCACCAGCCGCGTGATCGGCACGTTCATCAACGAGGGCGATCGCGATGCTGCTGGAGGGCATCCCGGCGCCGACGATCGAGCAGGCCTCCTCGCAGGCCGGCTACCCCGCGCCCGTACTGCAGCTCTCCGATGAGCTCAACCTGAAGCTGATGCGCAAGATCCGCGACGCCGCCGAGGCGGCGGGCGAGGTCGCCAGCGGCTGGGGCGGCCACCCCGGCGAGAAGGTGATCGACCGGATGCTCGAGCTCGGTCGCCCCGGCCGGCTGGAGGGCAAGGGCTTCTACGACTACGCCGAGGGCAAGCGCGTCGGCCTCTGGCCGGGGCTCAAGCAGGAGTTCCCGCCGGTCGACGACCCGTCAGCGATCGTCCTCAAGGACCTCGAGGAGCGGATGTTGATCGTCGAGGCACTCGAAGCGGTCAAGTGCCTGGACGAGGGCGTGATCGAGACGGTCGCCGATGCCAACATCGGTTCGATCTTCGGGATCGGCTTTCCCGGGCTGGACGGGCGGCGTGCTGCAGTACATCAACGGCTACCAGGGTGGCCCTGCTGGCTTCGTCGCGCGTTCGCGCGAACTCGCGCAGCAATACGGCGAGCGCTTCGACCCCCCGGCGTCGCTCGTGGCGCTAGCGGAACGCGGCGGCATCTATACAGACGAGGCGCTCGCCACAGCCTGAGCATGGGATATTTGGGCACCCTATGGTTCCCTTTTTTCCCACGTCCGTGCTGAGGGAAGTGGCCGAGTACCCCAACTCGTTCGTCGAGCTGCGCCCCGGGCAGGAGCGGATCGAGACCGATCGCTACACGCTCTGCCTCGAGCGCTCGAAGCTCGCAAGCACCGTCCAGCGCCAACGGTTCGCGCCCGAACAGCTTGACGACGTCCTGGACGAGGTCCGCGCCACGCTGCGCGACCGCGGGCGCACCACCACCCAGTGGGAGGTCGGTAGTGCCGCACAGCCTGACGGGCTTGTCGCGATGCTGCTCGAGCGAGGTCTGATCCTCGACGACGACCCGGTCGCGATCGCGCTCGCGCTGCAACGCGAGCCGCCGGCGCCCGGTCCGGGCCTCGTCGCCCGCCGCGTGCGTACCTACGAGGAATACGCGGCCGCCAAGGAGGTGCAGTGGATCGCCTTCGGCGCCCCGCCCGAGCGGATCGCCGAAGAGCAGGCCGGGCTCCGAGACGAGTACGACAATGCGCCTCGCCTCGTACACGCGGCATGGCTCGACGGCGAGCTGGTCAGCGCCGGCACGTGCGCGCCGACACCCCACGGCCTGGCTTTGTTCGGCGGCGCGACGCTGCCCGATAAGCGCGGCCGTGGCGCCTACCGGGCGCTGGTCCACGCGCGCTGGGTCGAGGCCCAGCAACGCGGCCACCCCGCACTCGTGACCCAGGGCGGCTCGATGTCGCGGCCGATTCTCGAGCGGCTTGGGTTCGTGCCCGTCGGTCGCGTCGACATGCTGCTCGACAAGTTTTCCTAGCTCCAGCGTTTTCCTAGCGCCGGCGCGGGCTACACGAGCGACACGCTGCGATCGCGGCCGGCCTGCTTGGCGGCGTATAGCCCGCGATCGGCGGTTGCGAGCAGCGTGTGCGGATCGAGGCTGCCGTCGGGGTTCGTGGCGACCCCGATCGAGACCGTGATCGGATCCGGGATCAGGCCCTGCATCCGCCGTGAGGTCTCCGCGCGCAGGCGCTCTGCGGCGCGGATTGCGCCCTCGCGGTCGGTTGCCGGCAGGATCACGCAGAACTCCTCGCCCCCGAGGCGCATCGGGACGTCATCAGCTCGCGACAACTCCCGCAGCAGCTCACCGAATCGCGCCAACACGCGATCGCCTACATCGTGACCGTAACGGTCGTTGACCTGCTTGAAATGGTCGAGGTCACAGATCAGCAGCGCCGCGTCGGGGTGGGCGCTGAGCAGGTCGGTCAGGCCGCGGCGGTTGCGCACGCCGGTCAGCGGGTCATGGGTCGCGAGGTGGCTGAGCTGCTCGCGGTGCTCGATTCCGCTCAGTGCCGCCGACACGAGATCGGCGAGCAGGCGTACGGCGCGGCGCCGGTCGTCGCCGGGCAACAGTCGGTCGGTGGGGTCCTCGACCACCAGCAGGCCGCGGATCTGCCCGTTGTCGCCACGGCACGGAACGACCAAGCAGCAATCGCTCCACGCCGCGATCCCGCGCCCGTTACGCAGCGAGCGCTCGCCATCCTCCGGTGTCGCTGGCCAGAACAGCTCGTCGGCCGTCACGAGCCAGCAGCCCGCGCATTCGCGTTCTGGCGTCAGCAGATCGTCGACGGCACGCACGGTGAGCGCCTCCGACAGCAGCTCACACGAGCCCCAGCCGCGCGTGACCAGCAGCCCGAGCTCCTCCCGGTCGCCGATCCCATATGCGGCGATCCGTTCAAATCCCAGGTCGGGCACGACGGTGTCGCAAGCCGCTTCCAGCAGCTCCTGTGCGGACGAGCATGCGGACAACGCCGGCGAGATTCCCAGCAGCTGCGCGAGTACGCGCGCGTTCTCGGTCGCGCGTTCGTTGCGACGCGCGCTCGCGAGCGCCTGCTCGGCATGGGAGCAGATCGCGCGCAGCAGTCGCAGCTCGTCTTCGCCTGGACGGCGGCCGCTCGTCGGCTCGTCCATCGACAGAAACCCCAGCGGGGCCCCTCCCGAATCGCGTAGAAACACCAGCAGGCCATCGTCGGGCTGCCACGCGTCCGGATCGTCCGAGCGCGGGAGATCCGGCGTGTAGGTGTTGTCGATCTGTTCCCAGAACGCCGTCTCCGCCGTCAAGAAGAACACCCCGTCAAGACGCTGCTGCTCGCATGAGAACAGGTGCATCAGTGTCTCGCTCGGCGCCGAGGTCCCCTCGAGTGCGAGCCGGCTCTCCTCGTTTCCGACCACCATCACGACCTCGTAGTCGTCCCAGGCCGGGCGGTAGATGTTGACCACGACGGCCTTGAAGCCGGCCACGTCGCGGATCGTCTCGGCGACCGCCCGCAGGACGACGGCCAGCGACTCCTCGCCGGCGCAACGCGCGAGCTCGAGCAGCGCCTCCAGCGGCGTGGTCGTGTCGGCAGGATCCGATCGCCCAGGCATCAAGCAACTGATCGGCAAAATGGAGGTTGCGGTGCAGGAATTCAGTCAGAACTCATACAAAGCTGGACTTTTTTGGGCGACCTTTGGGCCGGCTGCCTAGGCGGTGCGTGGGCCGCGTCCCGACGTGGTGCCGCGTGGCGCCTAAACGCCGAACGAGCGCCCGATGATCTCCTTCATGATCTCGGTCGTGCCGCCGTAGATACGGGTCACCCGGGCGTCGACGAACGCGCGCGCGATCGGGTACTCGAGCATGTAGCCGTAGCCGCCGTGGAGCTGAACGCAGCGGTCGACGACCCTCCCCTGGAGCTCGGTCGACCACCATTTGGCCATCGCCGCGTCCTCGGGCGACAGTTCGCTGGCGTTGAGCGCCAGCACGGCTTGGTCGCAGAACGTCGTCGCCAGCTCGATCTCGGTCGCCATCTCGGCGAGCGCGAAGCGCGTGTTCTGAAACGAGCCGATCGGCTGGCCGAAGGCGCGCCGCTCCTTGACGTACTCGATCGTCATCTCGAGCGCTCCGCGAGCCGCGGCGACGCCGGCGATCGCGATGCTGAGTCGTTCCTGGGGGAGGTTGGAGGTCATGTAGCGAAAGCCCTGCCCCTCCTCACCGAGCAAATTCTCGACCGGCACCCTCACATCCTCGAAGAACAGCTCGGCCGTGTCCTGCGCGTGCATTCCGACCTTCTCGAGGTTGCGACCGCGCTCAAAGCCCTCCATCCCGCGCTCGATGATCAGCAGCGAGATCCCGGCGTGGCGCTCGCTCGGATCAGTCTTGACGGCGGTGATCACCAGGTCGGCGTTGATCCCGTTGGTGATGAACGTCTTTGAGCCGTTGACCACATACGTGTCGCCGTCGCGGACGGCCGTCGTCCGCAGCCCGGCGAGGTCGGAGCCGATTTCGGGCTCGGTCATCGCCACCGCCGTGATCAGGCTCCCATCGGCGATCCCCGGCAGCCAGCGCGCGCTCTGCTGCTCGTCGCAGAAGTGGGTGAAGTACGGCAGGCAGATGTCGTTGTGCAGCGTGATGCCCAGCCCGCTGCCGGCGACGCCGGCGATGCTCACCTCCTCGACGACGATCTGGTTGAAGCGAAAGTCGCCCGTCCCGATCCCGCCGTAGCGCTCCGGGACCTGCATCGCCAGCATCCCCTTCGCGGCCGCCTTGGCGAACAGCTCTCGCGGGACGATCCCGTCGCGCTCCCACTCGGCGTGGTGCGGGGTGATCTCCTCCGCGACGAAGCGCCGCACCGACTCGCGGTAGTCGGCGTGCTCGGGCTCGAACAGGGTCCGCTTCATGCGCCGATTCTGCACCACCGCGCGTTACCGCGGGGCGCGGCTGCCTGCTGGCCGCGCCCCGCACCCCAAGGCCGTTACCGCACGGTTGCGCCCGTCGAGCGCAGCGCGTACCAGACGCCGTGGAACGCGTTCACGCCGACGTAGCTGGTCGACCCCGGCGAGGAGTCGCCGGTGTAGTTGTACAGCGCGTGGCCGGCGTAGGTCACCTGAAGCCCCCCGGGGATCCGGATCGTTCCGAGCAGCGAGCTCCTGACCCCTCTGCCGGCGCGCGGCCTGCCGCTGGTGCGAACCGGCGGCCAGAACGAGCTGCAGCCGCTCATTGGGATGCAGGTGTTCCGGTTGCGCGAGTCGTGGCTGAACGCGTAGACGGTGAACCCTCGACTATCGACGAGGATCATCCCGAGCCTCGTGCGGCGAAGTTGGATCGTTTGCGGGGCGGACGCGGCGTGCGCGCTTGTGCGGCTGGCCGTCGCAAACGACGGTGAGGCGATCGCCGCCAGCCCGGCCGTGGCGACGACGGCAAGCGCCACGAGAAGTCTGGTCCTGGACACGGTCATGCTTTTCCTCCTGGATCGGTGTGGGTCGGTGCGTCGGTCAACCCGTACAGATGACCCGGTGGTCGATTCCTTCCCGATATGGGTACGGCGGCTCCGATCGCGCGTAGCATTGACGAGCGAAGTGCCTCGCCTGGACCCGACCTCACTCGGCCAGCATCTCGATGCCCTCTACAGAGCGGCATGGGCTTTGTGCGGGTCACGCGAGGACGCCGAGGACCTGGTTCAGGAGACCTTTGCCCGCGTGCTCGCGCGCCCGCGCAACGTCAAGACCGGCGGTGACCGCGCCTATCTGATGAGCGCGCTGCGCAACACCTTCTACTCGAGGCTTCGCAGCGCCTCACGCCGACCCCGCGCGACGCATACGCTCGACGATGTGGAGGCGGTTGAGGCGCGGACCTCGGTGCAGCCCGACCGCGCCGCCGAGGTTGGCGAGATCTTTGGCGCGATCTCACGCTTGCCCGAGGATTTCCGGCTCGCGCTCGCGGCGGTGGATATCCTCGGACTCTCCTACGGCGAGGCGGCGGCAGCGCTCGGAACGCGCGAAGCGACGATCACGACCCGTCTCTACCGCGCGCGACAGCGAGTGGCACGCGAGCTGAGCGACCAGCCGACCCGCCCCGACGCACGGGAAGGATCCGACCCGAATCGGAGTCTTGGCGTAATGGAAGAGCAGAAATGAGCAAAGACCCGCAGTCACACGAGGCCGAGCTGGCGCGACTGGCCGACGGGTCGCTGCCCGAACCACGTGCGACGGAGCTGCGTGCTCAGGTTTCGCAGTCAGCCGAGCTCTCCGGTGCGTTGGCTGAGCAGGAAAGCGCGATCGCGCTCGTGCGCGGTGCCGACCCACCGGCGCCCGATTCGCTGCGGCGATGGGTCGACGATCAGACCCGCGCAGCCGCCGCCGCCCCATCGCGCCGCCGGTCCCACCGGCGGATTACGTTCGCGCTGCCCGCTGTCGCGTTGGTCGCCGCTGCCGTCATCGCGGTAATCATGATCGCGAGCACGAGTGGCGCCCCGACGCTCGAGCAGACGTCACGACTGGCGCTCGCCGGGGCCGTTGCCGGCCCACCGCCGGTCGCAAGCGGCGATCCGGTGGTGCTCAAGATCGGCAACGCGGGCATCCGGTTCCCGAGCTACCAGGCGACCGACTGGCGGCCGATCGGAGCGCGGGTCGATCGGGTCGTGGGGCGCACGATCGTGACCGTCTTCTACAAGACACCCGGTGGCAATCGGGTCGGCTATGCGATCGTGAGTGGCTCCCCGATCCACGTCAAAGGCGGCGTTCCAAAATGGGTCGAGGGCGTCAAGTTCACGTTCGTCAGCTACGGCGCGACTCGCCTCGTGACCTGGGAGCGCCAGGGGCACACCTGCGTGATCGCGGGGCGGGGCGTCAACGACCAGACATTGCTGCACCTGGCGAACGTGTAGGGGTCGTCGGGCGGCGGCGCGGCACTCGCTCGCCACCGCCCAACTTGACGACTTTGCGATGCTGGGCCTATGAGCCCGAACCAGTCTTGTAGCCATCTCGACACGATCACGATCACGGAACTTCCGGCCGCTGTGGACGGCTGCGAGGATTGCCTGCGGGAGGGCGGCGTCTGGCTGCACCTGCGGATATGCCTCGAGTGCGGCCACGTTGGCTGCTGCGATGACTCGCCCAATCGCCACGCCAGCCGACACGCCGCGGGCAGCGAACACCCGCTGATCCGCTCGCTCGAGCCAGGGGAGGAGTGGAGCTGGTGCTATGTCGACCAGCTCGCGATGATCATCCCGCAGGTCAAGGGCACGACCCGGATTCCGCCGTCGCCGATGTTGTCTTGATCGCCCCGCCGGGGCCCGCCTGGGCAGCGCGATGACGACCGCGGCGCCGGAGTCGATCAAGCGCCTGGCGCTGATCGCCGCGATCGTCGCCTCATCGATTGCGGCGATCGACTCGACCGCCGTCAACGTCGCCTTGCCGGCGATCAGCCGCGACCTCGGCGGCGGATTCGCGGCCCAGCAGTGGGTCTCCAACTCCTATCTGCTGACGCTCAGCGCGCTGATCCTGCTGGCGGGCTCGCTGACCGACAAGCTCGGTGAGCGGCGGGTGTTCGTGGCTGGCGTGGCCGGTTTCGGGATCGGGTCCGCGCTGTGCGCGGCGGCGCCGACGATCGGCGTGTTGATCGTCGCGCGGGCCCTTCAGGGCGTCTCGAGCGCGTTGCTTACGCCCGCGGCGCTGGCGATCATCGTCTCGGTGTTCCCGAAGGAGGAACGCGGCGCGGCGATCGGGAAGTGGACCGCGTGGGGCGGCATCGGGATCCTCGCCGGCCCGCTGCTCGGCGGACAGATCGTCGACTCGTTCTCCTGGCGGGGCATCTTCGTGATCAACCTGCCGCTCGTGATCGCCGCGCTCGCGCTGTCACGGATCGCGGTACCCGGCCGCGCGCAAACGGCCAGCGACAAATCGATCGATTGGGTCGGTGCCGCGCTCGCCGCCGCCGGCCTGACCGGAATCTCGTTCGGTCTGATCGAGCAGCCGATCCTGGGCTGGTCGAGTTTCGGCGTCAGCGGCGCGCTCGTGATCGGTCTGTTGCTGTTTGGCGGCTTCGTCTTCTACGAGTCGCGCACGCCCCACCCGATGCTGCCGCTCGAGCTGTTCCGCCGGCGCAACTTCGCGGTCGCCAATGCGCAGACGTTCGTGATCTATGGCGGCATCGGCCTGCTCGGGTTCTTCGTCACGATTTACCTTCAGGAGGTCGCCGGCTACAGCGCACTGAAGTCAGGCGTCACCGGGCTCGTGCCGACGATCGTGATGTTTCTCCTGTCGGCCCGGGTGGGAAAGCTCGCCGACCGTTACGGCCCGCGCCCGTTCTTGACCTTCGGCCCGATGCTCGTCGCCTGCGGGTTCTTACTGATGCTCCGCTACGGGATCCAGGTCTCGATCTGGACCGATGTCCTGCCGGCGCTGCTGGTGTTCTCGCTCGGCCTGGCGATGGTGGTCGCTCCGCTGACCGCGACGGTGCTCGCCGATGCGAGCGAGGCCGAGGCGGGCATCGCGTCGGCGATCAACAACGCGATCGCGCGGACCGCGAGCTTGATCGCGATCGCGGCCGTAGGCGCGGTCGTGTCGTCGTATTACGCCTCGCTGCTCGACCAGCGGCTCGGCCATCGACTACCGGCATCGAGCCAGCCCGCGGTCACCGCCGCCAAGCGCCGAACGTTCGGGGCCATCGCGCCAAGCGCCGTGCCGCCCGACGATCGAACGTTCGCCGCCTACGCCGCCAAGGCCGCGTCGCGTGACGCGTTCCATCTGGCGATGGGGATCGGCGCCGGGCTGCTCGCGGCGGCCGGCCTCGGCGGCCTAGCGCTGCGGAGCCAGCGCCGTAGCCCGGTGCAGGCGGTGGGCTGCGCAGGCGGCCAGCTCGCCGGGGCGCCCGAGGCGGCTGCGGACTGTGACCCGGTCGTGGGTGCCGCGACCGCGGCCGTTGCCGACTAGAAACCGAGGCGCGCGCGCTCGGCCTCGGGCACGAGGTCGAGATACTCGCGATGCTCGCGGATGTAGTGCTTGACGAACGGGCACAGCGGCAACACGGCGAGGCCACGTTGACGGGCGTCGTCGAGCGCGAACGACGCCAGCTTCGACCCGAGGCCTTGGCGCTCCATCGCCGGATCGATCTCGGCGTGCGTGAGCCGGATCCGGTTGCCGTCGAGCCGGTAATCGAGCAGGCCCGTGAGGCGCCCGTCGACCTCCAGCGCATACCGTCCGTTCTCGGGCTGGTCTTCGACCTTGACCGCTGCCATCACCGACGATCGTAGCCTTCGCTGAGCGCCAGATCGAGCATCGCCACCAGCCGCTCAAAGGTCGCGTCGAGCGACAGGTCGATCGCAAAGCCACCGAGCTGTTCGAGCGAGACGAAACCATGCAGCGCCGAGCGCACGATCCGGACCCCGTGGATCGCGTCGTCGCCCTGGAGCCCGTAGCCCGAGATGACCGCGACGACGACCTCGACGAGCTCGCGCGCCGCGTCGGCGTACTCGCCGCCGAGCTCGTCGGGCGCGCGCTGCAGCGCCGCGTAGAGGCCGGGGTGGGCGTGCGCATACGCCCGGTAGGTGTCGGCGGTCGCTCGCAGCGCGTCTAGAGCACACCTCCTCCGAAAGAGGGGACTGCGCTCGGAAATGTCCACCCGGGGTCGCGCCTGACGACGCCCGTGAAGGCTCCGTCTGTGCTCGGTCATGAAACCCTCGTCTGCGCTTGGTCATGAAGCCCTCGTCTGCGCTTGGTCATGAAGCCCTCGTCTGCGCTTGGTCATGAAGCGCGCGTCTATGCTCGGCCGAGTGTCCGCCATCCACGCACATCGCAGGTGGATGGCCGCGGCCGCCACGCTGCTGGTCACGCTCGGTCTGGCCGCCTGCGGCGGCTCCTCATCCACCCCGCAGGCGACGCTGAACTCGTTTCTCGACGCCTGGAGCCGTCACGACTTCGTTGCCATGAGGCGGCAGGCGCTCGATCCGCCCGCTGACTTCGAGGCGCTCAACGCGGACGCGCTGTCAAACCTCGGCGTCAGCGCGCCGCAGCTGTCGGCCGGGCGCGTCAAGCAATCCGGCTCGCGCGCGTCGGCCGACGTCGTCGCGCGGTTTGCCCTGCCGGCGGCCGGCGATTGGACCACGCGGACGACCATCAGGCTGACCGACCACAAGGGCCACTGGCTCGTCGCGTGGGCGCCGGCGACGATCAACCCGGCACTGCACGCAGGCGACCAAATCGAGCTGGTGCGCGACTGGCCGACGCGGGCCCCGATCCTGGGGGCGGGTGGGGCCGAGCTGACGACGCAGCAGGCACTGGTCACCGTCGGCGTCGTCGGCAGCCGGACCAAGGACGCCCACGCGGTCAGCGCGGATCTGCTCGGGGCCGGCGCCACCCAGTCGCAGGTCAGCCAGGCGCTCGCGCAAGCCAAGGCGCATCCCACTTACTTCGAGCCCGTATTCCAGGTCTCTAAGGCTCGATTCGAGCAGCTCAAGAGCCACCACGGCCCCGCCAACGTGTACGCGGTCCCGGGCACTCAGTTCGAGCTGGCGAGCAACCGCACCGCCTTGACGCCGCAGCTTGGCGCCCACGTGATCGGGTCAGTTGGCCCCGTGACGGCCGAGGAGCTCCAGCACCTCGGGCCGCCGTATGACGCTTCCAGCGTCACCGGCCAGACGGGCATCGAGCAGGCCTACGAGCGACAGCTGGCCGGCTCGCCCACCAGCCGAGTCGTCGTCTCCAACGCCGCCGGCGCGCTCGTCCAGACGCTCGCGACATTCCCAGGGCGCCCCGGCAAGCCGGTCGTCACCTCCATCGACCCGCCAGTCCAGCGCGCCGCCGAGGCGGCGCTCGCGGGCGAGCCGCGCAACGTCGCGATGGTCGCGATCCGCGCCTCGACCGGCCAAGTGCTGGCGGTCGTGAGCGATCCCATCAACTACGCATACGATCAGGCGCTCGAAGGCGAATACCCGCCCGGCTCGACGTTCAAGGTGCTGACGAGCACGGCGCTGATCCGGACCGGGCTGTCGCCGAGTTCCGCGGCGACGTGCCTGCCGACGGTGACGATCAACGGTGAGCTGTTCCAAAACGCCGAGGGCGAGCAGCCGGTGCAGGACCTCGCGCAGGCGTTCACCGAGTCGTGCAACACCGCCTTCATCTCGCTCGCCACCGGGCACCTGCACCCTGACGATTTCACGTCGGCGGCCGCGCTCTACGGCCTGCGCGCGTCACCGCAGCCTGGGCTGCCGGCGTTCGGCGCGGTCGTGCCACGACCGATCGGAATCACGTCGCTGGCGGCCACGGCGATCGGACAGGCCGGGGTCCTGTTCTCGCCGCTCGGGATGGCGAGCGTCGCGGCCACGATCGACAGCGGCGTTGTGCGCCAGCCGGTGCTCGTCGCCGGTTCACCCGACGCCAGCGTCGCGGCCAAGCCGCTGCCGGCCACGGTCACGTCCGCCCTGCGACCGATGATGGCCGCCGTCGTCAGCAGCGGCACCGCATCGGGAACCGGATTGCCGGTCGGGACCTACGCCAAGACGGGGACGGCGCAGTACTACTCGGGCGGCAAGCTGCGGATCGACGCCTGGCTGATGGGCTACTACCGCGACATTGCGTTCGCGATCGTGGTCCAGAACAGCGGCGGGATCAACGGCGGACCGCTCGACGGGCCGCTGATCGCCAAATTCCTCAGTGCGCTGGGGACCCAGACCCAAGGATGAAGAACTTGGCCGTCCGGCGGACGGCGACGCGCCAGCCGAGCCCCGCCAGCCGCCGCTCGAGCTCTGACGGCTCGTAGTAGCGCTTGACGATCCGAAACTCGCTGCCGTCATCGAGCCGCCGGGTCATCGTGTCCTCGCCGTCGGCGGGTGCGACGTGGTCCCGCGCGCCCGACAAATCGCTGCGTACGCTGTCGACGAAGAACACGCGTCCGCCCGGTTTCAAGGCGGCGCGCACAGCGCCCCAGAAGGCGTCGAAGCGGCTCTCGGGGACGTGCGAGAGCCAAAAGCCGAAGCAGCACACGTCGAACGTCGCCGGCGGCGGCGCCCACTCGAACACGTCGGCCTGTATGTACTCCACGTCCTGGCCCGCCAGCCGACCGCGGTTGATCTCCAGCACCTCGGGTGCCGCGTCGACCGCCACCAGCCGCCGCGCGTGCTTGACCAGATGGCGCGTCCACAGGCCCGTGCCGCACGCCAGCTCGAGCACGTCGCCGGTCGGCCCGAAGCGCTCGAGCGCCTTCTCGAGCGTCGCGACGTCCGCGAACCAGCGCGCGTTTGCCTGCTCGCCGCGGTCGAAGCGGCCCTCGCGCAGCCACCACCTGTCGTACTCGCGGGCGCGCGCACGGTAGTACGCCCGCTGCTCTTCTAGAAGGGCCGTGTCATCCATCTCACTGAACCTTCACCCGGTCGCTGCTCGCCCTGGCGGTCACGTGGAACGGCGCCGGGTAGGTGACAGTGACCCTACAAGAGAGCTGCCGGCCACGGTCCGCAGCCACCACCCGGTAGCGGTCCGAACGCTGGTTGAGGATTGGGACGCCGTTGCGCAACCAGCGGTAGCCGTCGTACTCGAACAGGCGGGTCGACGGCTTTGCACCCGCCCAGGCGGTCCAGTGGGCTCCGGCGCACCGCAGCTCGCCGCCGACCCGAGCGACGCCGCTCACCACCGGGCGCGTCCGCACAGCACCCGGCGCGCCCGACACCGCGAAGCCCAGCGCGTTGTTGCTGCCCTCGTCGCTGAACCACAGCGCTCCGTTGGCGGCGGCGGTGATGATCGCCGGCTTGGCCCCGTCGCCGAGGCCCGCCTTGAACTCGTTGATGTGCATCCGAGGCGTGATGCGACCGATCCCCGAGCTCGCGCCCTCGTCGGTGAACCACATGTTGCCGTCCGGCCCAGGGCCGATCCCGACGGGCGAGCTGCCGGGGTACAAGCCGCGCCTCGTCTCCGAGATCCGACCCCGCCGTGTGATCCGGCCGATCGCGCCCGACGAGTCCGCGAACCAGATCGCGCCGCCTGGCCCGGCGGCGATCCCCAGCGGCTGGCTGCCGCGGCGCAGGCCGCTCGTCGTCTCCGAGATCTGGCCGCGGGCGCTGACGTCGCCGATGGCACACGTGCCCGAGGCGTTGCAGCCGTGATCCGTGAACCAGAGCCGGTGGTCCGGTCCCGCCGTGATCCCGAACGGCACCGCACCCGGTAGCAGGCCCGCGCTGAACTCCGTGATCTGGCCTGTCGGCGAGATCCGGCCGATCGCCGGCGTCGCGCCCTGATCCGTGAACCAGAGGTCGCCATCGGGGCCGTCCGTGATCTCGAACGGGACGCTGCCCGGTTTCAGGCCGGCGCTGAACTCCTTGATCTGACCGGTCGGCGTGATCCGGCCTATCGCGGGCGTGCTACCAGCGTCGGTGAACCACAGGTTGCCGTCCGGTCCTGGCGCGATCGCGAACGGCACCGCGCCCTTGTTGAGGCCGCGGTGATAGACGGTCAGCTTCCCTTTCGGGGTGATCCGGACGATCGCGCAGCGCCCGAGACCCATGCAACCGAGATCAGGGAACCAGAGGTTGCCGTCCGGACCGGGCGCCAGCCCGAACATGTACACCAGCACGCTGGGCCCAAGCTGCGCCTCGCCGATCGTCCCGGGCTTCGGTGCCTTCGCTGCCACCGCACCCTGCGCCGACGAGATTGCCAGCGCAACAACGAGGGCGACTGCGGTCACGTAGCGCAACGCGCGCAAGTCTACGCCGGGCACTGTTCTGGCACGCCGGGCGCAGGCGGAGTTCAGCCTTCAACGTGGTGATGCTCGCGCCGATCGAGCTACCGCTGCTGGGGTGCATGTTTGACCCGGAGGCAACCCAGCAGAAGGTCCAGGCGATCGATGCCTTCATCCGTCACCATCGACGCCGGGAACTGCTGATCGTCGGTGGCGTCGCAGGCGGCTATCTGATCATCAGCGGCTTGATCACGCTGCTCACGTGACGGCGCTACTCGATCCCTTGTACGGCGACCATGTTGAACCCCGCGGCGCCCTCGCGAAGCCGCTTTGCCGCTTGATACTCCGGCGAGTCGTAGAAACGCCTGACCGCGTCGAGGTCCTCGAACTCCAGCATCACGAGTCGCTTCGGCTGCCAATCGCCCTCGAGGACTGAGACCTCGCCTCCGCGCGCGATGAAGCGACCGCCGCCGGCCGCCACGGCCCCGGGGGAGGCCTGCTTGTAGAGCTCGTATTGCTCGGGGTCGTGGATGTCGGTCTCAACGATGATGTACGCGGGCATTGCGACCTCCCTTGGGTGCCGGGTCTGTGGCAGTGGTTATCGGCGGGCTCGTAAGCGCGTCTAGGACCCGCCCAACCGTCAGCGGATGCAGAAGCCGGTCGCGGTCCGGTTGCCACACAGCAGGCCGCGCAGCGTGACGCCGTCCTCGTCGAGCACGATCAACCGGGGCTCTGCACGGTTCTCGAGCAGATTCATGGCGACCGTCATCGGCGTTGCAGGAATCGTCGTCAGCGGCTCGCGCTCGACGTAGCTGGCCGCCAGTGCGTGGGCGGGAGCGTCGTCGGGCAGGCCGCCGCGCTCGATCGCCCCCACAAACCGTCCCTCGTCGGCCAGCAACACCGTGCGCGTGTTGGGTCGCTCGAACGCCAGACGCACGTCGCTGACAAGGGCGTCACCAGGAAGCGTCTTCGGCTTGCGGATCATCACGTCGCCGACCGTCTTGTGGACCGCCTCCTCGAGCGAGATCGTGGCGCTGTCGCTGTCCGCCATCGAGCTAATCCTACGGCGACCGGGTGGCGCGGTGTCGCAAATGACCGGAGCAGTTACTTGCCCGGACCGTGCGGGAAGCCGCACGCCGAGGCGGCGTGCTGGAACGCAGGTGACTGCGAATTTACGCTTTGCGGGAGCGCGATCACCACGCCGCCACGGTCGATGATCGCGCTGTAACCGGCAGGGCTCGAGGGGAGAGTCGTCGTCGGGTCAGGGAAACCGGTGATGCCGTGCGCACGCATGCACTCCGAGAGTTGCAGCATCCGCGTCTTGGCTTGCTCAGACGGCGGGTGATTGGCAGGGCCGCCGCCAGGCAGCAGCTTGGAGCACTTGGCTTGGGCGGCCTTGAACGACGGCGAGAACGGGTTGATCCCGGAGGCCGAGCTGAGCTGAATCCCGCCGTTCGCGCCCGGGTCCGGGAAGTTGGTCACCCCACTTGAGCGCATGCAGGCCGAGAACGCCAGGAACTGTGACCTGGGGGCCGTCCTGTGGGAGCTCCCGGGGTCGCTCGAGGATCCGCACGCCGCGATTATCAACGCGAGACCGGCAGCGACGATCGCGATCAACGGTGCTTTGGTGCGCCACATGGTCTTTTGGGTTTTACGGCTTGGGCAATAACACGGTCGTAACGCCGTTATGCCGCCGTTACGGATGCCGGCCGACGGCGGATGCCGGCTGCGACGCGGCCTGCCGACCGCGCGCCAATGGCAGCTGAGCAGTGCGACACTGCGGCCATGAACCGCTCGAGCGCTGCTTGCAGCGCCGCGCTGGGCCTGGTGCTCGCGATCATGGCCTTGGCGGTAACCACGCCGATCGCGGCCGCGTCACCGGCGACTCGCTACGTCGACGTCTCGGTGGCGACGGTGTGGGCCAGTCGGTCGGCGCCGCGAGCGATCGATCGACCGGCACTGGCAAATCCCGTGCAGCTCACGGCGTGGAGCCAGGTGCTGACGACGGCGGCGCGACTTGGGCTGGTGGGTCGGATCGAGACCCAGGCGCTGCTGGGCGAGCCGGTACGTGTGTTGGGGACGCACGGCGCGTGGACCCACGTCGCCGTGCCGGACCAATCCAGCCCCAAGAATCGGCTCGGCTATCCGGGATGGATGCCGACCAGACAGTTGACGTCGAGCGCAGGCTTCGGATCGCTGCTCAGCGGGCGGATCGCGATCGTCATCCGTCCGACCGGCTGGTTGCGCTCAGCCGCTGGGACGCTGCAGCTCAGCTTCGGGACGCGGCTGCCGGTGGTCGGCTCGTCCGGCGCGGACGTGACCGTCGCCACGCCAGCCGGCGGGACGGGACGGCTGCCGCTTTCCGCCGTGGCCTTATATCCCTCGCACGCAGGCAGTCCCGGCTCCGTCAGGGCGCGAGCTTGTCGCGACGGCGCGCGAATTCCTGGGCGTCCGCTACCTCTGGGGCGGGACCTCGGCGTTCGGCTTTGACTGCTCGGGGCTGATGAATTTGATCTACCGCACGCACGGGATGCTGATCCCGCGCGACGCCGACGCCCAAGCGCAGGTCGGGCCGGTTCGTGCCACGCGCGGCACTCGCACCCGGAGACCTACTGTTCTTCGCCACCGAGCCGCCCTCGCGTGCAATCACGCACGTCTCGATGTACATCGGCGGCGGCCTGATGATCGAGTCGCCCGACTCAGCCGGCGCCGTGCACATCATCCCGGTCAGCGCGTTGGGCGCCGAATACGTGACCGCGCGTCGTTACCTCCTGGCTGGCTGAGCGGCCTCCCTCTGCCGCGGGCATCAGCTTGATCTGAGTCAAATGACCCACAGGTGTGGGTCAACGGACCTGGTCGTCCGCGCGCGCTCCTGAGACCGTCTGGACAGTCAGTAAGCGCCACCCAGACCAAACCCAGGAGCGTCAAATGTCCACCCAGTCATTCGCATCCACCCACTCGCTGCCGACTGTTTCCCGCCGCACCGCCGCGCTGATCGCGGCCGCGATCGTCGCGATTGCGCGTCGCGCTGGTCGTGGTGGCGCTGAATGCCGGCACCACGCAGCCGAGCACGGCGAGCCTCGTCAACCAAGCGCAAGCGAAGAGCATCACGCCCGCTGGTGCCAACATGGTCCAGAGCACGCTGAACTACCGCCACTCGTTCGCGCCGAGCGGCTCCACTGCTGGCGCGGGCGCCGTCGCTGTGACGACCCCGTTCGCCGGTCACCGCTGACTCTCAGGTCCGGGACGAGCGCACGCTGGACGCCCGTCCGGATCGCACCGAGCCACTGACGCGACAACAACCGGCCCCGCCGTCCGAGCGACGCGCGGGGCCGCTGCATTTCGAACCGCGTCTACTGTCCCGCGATGAAGCGGGCGACCGCGGCCTTGGTGATGTACCCGTGGGTCACGCTGACGCACGTGTCCGCCGCCTGCACGACCGCCGGCTGATGCAGGTTTATCCCCGCGCTGGCGAGCATCTCGTGGGTCAGTTCGCCGCTGCTGGTCGGGTCAGGGAAGTTGGGGAACCCGTGGCCGCGCAGACACCGCGCGAACGCGAGCATCGCCGCGATCTGCGCCGGACTATGCGCCGGACTCTGGTTTCTGTGGACGTCCACCGGCAGCAGGTGCCCGCATGCGGTGATGCCCGACTCAAACGCGGGCGATTTCGTGTTGAACGCATTCTTGAACGCGCGCGGTGAGGTCGTCGGATCGGGAAAGGTCGGCACACCGTGCAGGCGCATGCACTGGGCGAAGCTGACCAGGCCCTGTATCTGGGCCTGGGTCGGCGGCCCGCCGGACCTGGACGAGCTGGACGAGCTCGAACCGCAGGCGGCGATCATCGCCGCCGCGGCAACCGCGGCCACCGCAACCGGAAGCTTTGAAGTAGCTCTGAACATGTCGCACGTGATATCGGGTCACCGGTCACACCAGTGCAACACGCTGGCGGCGACGGGCAGCGTTCAACACGGCCACGGCGTGTGATGGCGTTGTGACGTGTCCTGGTTCACGATGTCGGGGATGCGAGTCCTGGTGGTCGAGGATCACGTCGAGCTCGCCCGCGATATCGCGGAGGGGTTACGCGATCGTGGGTTTGCGATCGACCTCGCATATGACGGGTCGGCGGCGCTGCAGAAGGGCGTGGTGTACCGCTACGACGTGATCGTGCTCGACCGCGACCTGCCGGGTGTGCACGGCGACGCGGTTTGCGTAGCGCTGCGCGATGGCGGGTCGGACGCGCGGATCTTGATGTTGACCGCGGCGACGACGATCGGCGATCGCGTCGAGGGGCTCAACCTGGGCGCCGATGATTATCTGCCCAAACCATTCGCGTTCGAGGAGCTGGTCGCGCGGGTACACGCTCTGGCCCGCCGGGCGCCGGCCGGGCCACCGCTGTTGGTCAGGGGCGATCTGGTGCTCGACAGGCCGCGACGGCGCGCCACCCGGGCGGGCCGAGAGCTCTCGTTGACGCGCAAGGAGCTCGGCGTGCTCGAGCTGCTGCTGGCGGCCGACGGGGGCGTCGTCAGCGCCGAGGAGCTACTCGAACGGGTGTGGGATGAGAACGCCGACCCGTTCACGCGCACGGTGGCGGTGACGCTCGGGCGCTTGCGGCGCAAGCTCGGCGAACCCGAGCTGATCGAGACGGTGGTCGGCGCCGGCTACCGCGTGCGATGACGCCCGGAGGCCTGTCGGTCGTCGTGCAGCGGCTGTCGCCGCAGCGGATGCGCACCCGACTCGCCGTTACGTACACCGTGCTGTTCCTGCTGGCCGGGGTGGCGCTGTTAGCGGTGACGTACGTGTTGCTGGCAACCGTTCTTCTCCCGGCGCCCGCCAGCCAGGGTGGGCTGATCTCGGCCATCACCCATAAGCCGATCTCGCCGCAGACCGCGCAGCTGCTGAGTCGGTGCAAACCGACCCCCACGTCTAAACCGCTGCTGGACGAGTGCAAGCGCGCGATCGCGACCCTCGAACCGAGTCCCGGAGACCAACGCGCCAGCGAGTTGGTCGCCCTGCGGGGGGCCTCGGTGATCGGCCTCGGCGTCCTAGCGATCGCCTCGGTGGGCCTCGGGTGGATCGTCTCCGGGCGAGCGGTGCGACCGGTGAAGTCGATCACGCGACGCCGCGAAGCGGGCTTCGGAGCTTCGGCTCGGTCAGCGCCTCGCGCTCACCGGGCCCGATGATGAGCTCAAGGAGCTGGCCGACACGTTCGACGTGATGCTCGAACGGCTTGATGCCGCGTTCACCAGCCAGAAGCGGTTCGTGGCCAACGCGGCGCACGAGCTGCGCACGCCGCTCACCGCGATGCGGACGGCGATCGAGGTCACCCTCGCAAAGCCGACGAGGACGCCCGATCAGCTGGAGGCGATGGCCGAGCGCGTCAAGCGATCGGTCGACCGCGCCGAAGCCACCGTCGAGGCGCTGCTGACGCTCGCCACGAGCGAGCTCGGTCCCGCAGCGCACGAATCGATCGATCTCGCCACGGCCGCCGAGGACGCGCTTGACACCACACGCGCGGCGATCGATCAGCGTCAGCTCAAGGTGGACGCAGCGCTCGAGCCGGCGACCGCCCGCGGCGATCGCGTTCTGATCGAGCGCATGATCGCCAATCTCGTCGAGAACGCCGTGCGCCACAACAGCCCGGGTGGCTGGATCGGGATCCGCACCACCCAGCAAGCCAGCGGCGCGATATTCGAGATCGCCAACACGGGAGCCAGCGTCTCCGCCGAGCAGATCCCGGGCCTGTTCGAGCCGTTCGCGCGCGCCGACCACCGTCTGAATTCCTCCGACGGTGTCGGGCTCGGCTTGTCGATCGCCAGCGCGATCGCCGACGCCCACAACGCCACGATCGACGCCCGACCGCGCCCCGGCGGCGGGCTCGAAATGTCGGTCACGATCCCGGTAGGCGGAGCCGACGGCGCCGGAGCCGATCCGCCCGCCGGGAGTTCTTGACCGTCCGCGGTCAGCCGCGCACGCGGTCGGCACCGGTGTAGCCGTAGGGCACGGCAGGGCCGCCATCGGTACGCTCGATGGCGGCCCCGCACGTAGGGCTGCTAGCCGAGGCCGGGTAGGACCCTGGTCCCCTCCAGCCGGACCGCCTGCAGCGAGTTCGGGTCGAGCCCGAGCAACTGCAGGATCGTCGGTGCGACCTGCGTCGTCTCGACCCAGGCGCCCGACTGCCGCGGCCGGACGTGACGCGGCGCGTAGACCACGAGCGGCACGTCCCGGTCACCCGGGTTGTCCCCGCCGTGCTCGGCGATCTTCGAGCCGGTCGTGTAGATCGTCCCGACCTGCGAGATCCCGAACACGTCCGGGTGGTGCGGGTCCGAGTTCGGGACGCCGAAGAACCGCGCCGACTCCTCGCCGGCGAAGATCCTCTTCAGGCCCGAGTGCTGGACGGTGATCGTCTGGCCGGCGTAGTTGACCGCCGGGGCTGTGTGCGTCCACAGGTAGGTCTTGACGAAGTCAGCTGCTGCCTGCGAGCGGTCCGACAGCCACCACAGCAGCCCGTCGTCGTCGGCCTCCTGCACGACCAGATTCGGGTTGCTCGGGTGCAAAGCGGCCCAGGCGGCGTTGACACCGTTGATGATCGGACCATCGTCGATCCGCTGCAGCTGGCTGTTGTTCAGCGGCGACTGGCCGTGCTTGGCGGTCAGGATGATCGCCGTCGAATCGGCCTCGCCGTTGGCCTGGATCGCGTCGGCCATCTTCTGCAGCGAGTTGTTGATGTAGTCGAGCGCGCTCTGCAGGAGCGGACCCGGCACCTGGACGCCGTTCACGGTCATGTAGCCGCCGGGGAGCGATGGGCCGTCGGTGTAATTGCCCTGCGCGTTCGGGCCGAGCAGCACCGCCGGCGAGCTCTTGAGCTTCTCGGCGGTCGAGACGGTCTGGAAGTTCATCCCGTAGATCGCCGGCGTCCCGACCTTCGGCCCCTTGCCGGAGTGGTCGTAGCCGTCGATCCAATTGATGACCGCCTGTACCTTGTAGGAGTCGTACTGCTTGGTCGCGGCGTTGTCGGCCGTCCACGCGCCGTCGACCGGGTAGGGCACGCCGTTTGGCTCGACCGCCTGCGAGTCGATCTCCGGCCCGAAGAAGTCGTCGATGCTCATGCCGTTCGAACCGGGGCCGTTGAACGAGGTGTAGATCGCGTGCTTCTCGGCGAACGCCGTCCGCATGCCGGCGTTGTGAATCACCTGGAAGATCGTGTTGACCCCCAGGAAGTCCCACGGCTGAATCGGCTTGCAGGTCTTGGGGTCGACCGGGTACGTCGCCGGGTTCAGGCCCGACTGCGGATGGTCACTCAGGTTCATGATCAGGGCCGGGTCCGTGTCATCGCCCGGGAACGCGCCGCTGGTACCGCCGTTACCCGAATAGATCGAGCCGCCCTCATCGAACGACGGGAAAGTGTTGCCACTCCCGTTATTGAGGAGGTCCTGAACGGCGGGAAGGTTGTCGTCCGGCGAGTCGTAGATCACGTCGCCACCCGGGACCGGACCCGAGCAGTTGGTGGTGCCGGGCGGGAACACGCCGTGGCTGTACTCGTCGTCGTAATAGATGCCGGTGACCTTTGGGTCGCCGCCGCTTATCAGCGCGGTACCGCCCGGATCGGAGTCCGACGGGTCGGAGGTGTGCGCGTCGGTGTATTCGGCGCCGCCAGTGGCGAGCCGCGCGAGCTCCGAGTTCGGGTGGTTGGCGACATACCAGGCCAGATCGGACTGGTGCATGCCGTCGACCGAGATCAGGAGCACGTGCTTGATCTGATCGTGGTGGGCAGCGCCGGCGCTGGAGGTGGACACCGCCATTGGCACCCCGATCGCCAACGCGGCCAGTGCGGCGCCCGCGACCTTGGTTCGTGCCTTCATATTCGCTCCCTTCGCTGGTGGGGGCGCGGCACGTTATGGGCCGCATCGGGGCAGCTTGTTAACGTGGTGTGGTCGACCTGTGTGGCTGTCGTGAACGCCTGGCGGGCAATGAAGTGGGCGGTGACGGGCTCGAACCGCCGACCCCGTGCTTGTAAGGCACGTGCTCTACCAGCTGAGCTAACCGCCCGCGCGACCGGATGGTAGCCCGGCTCCAGCAGGGCGACGCGAATCCTCAAATGCAGCCCGCACCAGGAGGAGTGCGACGGCCACCTAATACCCTCTTGAGCGTGACTGAATTCGGTTTCGATCCCCAACGCGCGTTCGACGCGGTCAGACGGCTGGCGGCCGATGCGCCGGCGCAGCTCGCCGATGGCTTCACGCGGCTGGTCCGCGACGTGCCCCCCGAGCGCCTCGAGCAGCTGATGCACTCGCCCGCTCGCAAGCCGATCCTCGACGGGATCTTCTGGCAGATGCCCAAGCAGCTGAACCTCAGCGAAGCGTCAAAGACCAAGACCTCGATCCGGTGGTCGATCACCGGGCGCGCCGACGGTGGCATCGACACCTACCAGCTCGAGCTCGACAACGGCCGCTGCTGGGTTGCCCGCGGCGCTGAGCTGCAGCCTCCGAGGCTCACGATCACGATCGACGGGGTCGACTTCCTGCGGCTGGTGAGCGGCAATCTCGATCCGATGCAGGCGTACTTCAAGGGCCAGATCAAGCTCGCCGGCGACATCATGGTCGCGGCGAAGCTCGCGTCGCTGTTTCGGATGCCCGGCGCGCCGACTGCCAACGGCGACAACGCGCCGGACGACGGGCCGAACGGCGACGGCTCGCACGATCAGCCCTGAGATCCGGCCCTCGAGCCGGCCGATCGACCAGCTACAGGCGCTCGGGTAGGCCAAACCGCTCGAATACGGCCATCGCCTTCTCGGCGTCGACGGGCTCGTCGGGATAGCGCTCGAATACCTCGCGGTCGCGGGGCGCCGCCGACCGAGCAATGAATGCGGTCACGTCGCTCACCCGATCGCCGTCCAGCGTCAGCACGTTGAGCGCAAACGGGCGATAGGAACCATCGTCCTCGCTCCACGCGTAGAAGCCGAGCGCGAGCTGGCCGTTGGCGGTGGTCTGGACCGAGCGCCACCGCCACGCGCCCGACATCGGCCAGCCGGCGGCCCACGCGGCGATCGACTGTCGCCCGCGATACCAGCTCGAAAGCGGCGGCATCGCGAACGTCGCATCCTCGGTCAGCATCGCGGCGAACGCCTCGACGTCGTTGTGCTCCCAGGCGTCGACGTACCTCGTCACGAGATCCCGGATGCCGTCGTCGCCGAGCGAGCGCAGCGTCGCCTGCTGGCTTCGCGCGCCGACCCGTTCGTCGACCGCCGCTCGGGCGCGCTGCAGCGCGCTGTTGACCGAAGCGACGCTCGTGTCGACGGTCTCAGCGACCTCCTTGGCGGAGAAGCCCAGCACCTCGCGGAGGATCAGGACCGCGCGCTGGTTCGGCGGCAGGTGTTGGAGGGCGGCGATGAATGCCAGCTCGACGCTCTCCCGGCGCTCGTAGCTCGCCTCCGGACCGGCGTAGCCGTCCTCGAGGCCGAGCCTCTCATCCGGATAGGGCTCCAACCAGACCGATTCGGCCACTGGCTCGCCAGGCGCAACGTGCGGGTCGTATGCCGGTCCATAGTCGATCGGCAGCACGCGCTTGGGCCGTCGCTCGATCGCGTTCAGGCAGGTGTTGGTCGCGATCGTGTAGAGCCACGAGCGTAATGAGCTGCGCCCCTCGAAGCGCGCCAGGCCGCGCCAGGCGCGCAGCATCGTCTCCTGCAGTGCGTCCTCGGCGTCGTGGACGGACGCGAGCATTCGATAGCAATGCGCGTGCAGCTCGCCCCGGTACGGCTCGACCAGTTCGGCGAATGCATGATCATCGCCGCCACGCGCCGCGTCGAGCAGCTGGCGCTCGTGTAAAGGTTTGGGTGTTGAAGGCGTCGACATGCCTCGCGAGATTAGACCGCCCGGCTGCTCGAAAGTCACCGCCGATGAGTTATCGCCATAAGCCGGGTCTTACAGATGAGACGTGGCCAAGCGACTCCCATACCCCGTGGTTCACCTCGAGCTTCACACCGGCGACCTCGCGGGCGCGCGCTCTCTCTACGCAGACCTCTGCGGCTGGCGGCAGGAGATGGTCGAGCACTCGTCGCAGTCATATCTGGCGCTTGAGCTGGGCGACGGGCTCGGCGGCGGAATTGTCGAGTGCGGCGTGCGACGCCCGATCTGGCTGCCGTACGTCGAGGTCGAGCAGATCCACCACGCGACCGAGCGCGCGCGCGAGCACGGCGCCGCTCTCCTGCTCGAGCCGCGCGAGGGGCCGGGCGGGTGGCGCAGCGTGATCGCGACCGACGCCGGGGGCGAGCTCGCGTTCTGGCAGCCGAAGCGCTGACGGCGTCGGAGCTCTCATCCGCGATACGTCGGCCCGCCCACCCTAGACCTTCGTCCAGTGACAGCGCCCGATAAGGGCGGCATCATCACGCCGGGCCGTATCAAATCAGCGGAGGCAACATTGTCTAGACGTATGGGGGCGCGCTGCGTAGCGCTCGCAGTTACAGGAGTCGCTGCGCTCGCAGTAGTCGGGAGCGCATCGGCAGCCACGATCCGGACGCCGGGTCACATCAATCCGATGGACCCGTTCGGCAGGGTCAACCACGACACCGTCACCAGCTCAAACTGGTCGGGCTATGCGGTGCAGAGTGTAAGTCAGTTCACCGACTCCAGGGGAAGCTGGGTGGAGCCGGCGGCAACGTGCAACACCAGCTCGGCGCAGTACGCGTCGTTCTGGGACGGGATCGACGGCTACTCGAGCAATTCCGTCGAGCAACTGGGCACCGATTCAGACTGCACCGGTCGCAACCGGCCGTCGTACTACGCGTGGTACGAGATGTATCCGGCCAACTCGGTCGAGCTCTCGCCGACCAAATATCCGGTCAAGCCGGGCGACACGCTGAGCGCAGACGTCTCGGTCACCGGGACCACGTTCAAGCTCTCGATCGCGTCTTCTGAGGGCTGGACGTTTACCACCACGCAGAGCGGCGCAGGCCTGGCGCAGTCGTCGGCCGAGTGGATCGCCGAGTCGCCTGAGATCTGCAGCCGCCGGTGCACGCTGGCTGAGCTGTCTGATTTCGGCGCCGTCAACTTCAGCAACTCCGAGGCCGCCGTCGCGGGTGGGGCCGATCAGCCGATCAGCTCGTTCACGGCCGACTCCGGTCCGCACGACATCATCGCGACGACCAACAACGGCACCGTCCGGGCCCAGCCTTCAGCGCTGGCGCCGAGCGGTACCGCTTTCAGCATCGCCTGGAAGCACGACTGATTCAGCGCGTTCGGCCTTGAACCGCTGACGCACGCACGACCCTCGGGAGCCCACTCCCGGGGGTCGCTTGCGTTTGCTCCTCAGCGCGGAGTTCCTCGCAGGAACGCGATCAGCAGATCTCGAAATGCCTCCGGCACCTCGAGCGGCGCGAGGTGACCGGCACCCTCGATCGTCGCCAGCTGACCACGCGGCAACGCATGCGCGAGCTCGTCCGCGCCGCGTTTGAAGTCGGGCATATCGTGCTCGCCCGCCGCCACGAGCGCCGGGATCTGCAGGCGCCCCAGCGCGTCCGCCTGCTTCTCGAGCGGATCCGGGGCTTGCGCGACATCGCCCGCATCCGCCTGGAGCACGAACGCGCGACGCTGCATGGCCGCCACGCGGTCGCGCAGCGCGGCCGGCGCCCCGGGCAGCGTCCACGCTTCAACGACCGCCGCCACCGCGCCGTCGATGTCGCCCCGCTCGAGCGCCGCCTCCTCGGACTCCCATGCGCGGCGCAGCGCCGGCGAAGGCTCGCCCTCCAGCGGCGGCGGCGAGATCAGGGCCAGCGCCGATACCGCGGCCGGGGCGACCGCTGCCGCCCGCAACGCGACCGCCACGCCGAACGAGTTGCCGACCAGCGCCGCCTGCTCGATGCCGAGCTCTTTCAAAGCGCCGAGCACGTCCTCCCACGGCGCCTGTGGTCCGTCGCCGATCGTGGCCTCGCCGAACCCCGGCGGGTCGACCGCGACGCCGCGGAAACCCGCGTCCGCAGCCAATCCAACTGCTCGCGCCACATCGTGCGGTCGGCGATACCCGTGTGCAGCAGCACCACGGGCTCGCCCGCGCCAGCTTCGTCGTGTGGAAGCATTAGGTCACCCTCGCGTCCGTTCGACTATTTGCAAACCCCCACCGGAATGCGAGGATCTGCGCCGTGAGTGTCGCAGTCGTCACCGGCGCCGGATCGGGAATCGGTCGCGCGGTGACCCGGGGGCTGATCGAGCGCGGCTACCAAGTCGCGCTCGCGGGCCGCCGCGAGCAGGCGCTCCGCGATTCGCTTGCGGAGCTGCCCGCCGAGCAGGCACTGATCGTCGCGACCGACGTCACGCAGCCAGCCGACGTCAGCCGCCTGTTCAATGCGGTGCTCGCGCAGTGGGGCCGAGTCGACCTGCTGTTCAACAACGCGGGGCTCTTCGGTGCGCCGGCGCCGCTCGACGAGGTCTCAGTCGATGAGTGGCGCCGGGTCGTCGACACGAACCTGACCGGCTACTTCCTCTGCGCGCAGCAGGCATTCAGGGCGATGAAGGCACAGAGTCCGCAAGGGGGACGGATCATCAACAACGGATCGATCTCCGCGCACGTCCCGAGACCGCACGCGGTCGCCTACACCGCCACCAAACACGCGGTCACCGGCTTGACGAAAGCGATCTCGCTCGAGGGACGGGCGTTCGACATCGCCTGCGGGCAGATCGATATCGGCAACGCTGCCACCGAGCTCACCGCGGGGATCGGCGCCGGGGCGCTGCAACCGGATGGCTCGGTCCGGGCCGAGCCAACGATGGACGTCCGCAATGCCGCCGACGCGGTCGTCTACATGGCCGGGCTGCCGCTGGATGCCAACGTCGAGTTCCTCACCGTGATGGCGACCAAGATGCCGTTCATCGGTCGCGGCTGACTCGGGCCGCTGGTTACTCGGCGGCTGCGTGCTGCTGCTTGGCGTAGGCATCGAGCCGGTCCAGCTCATCCACGTAGATGCCGCGCATCACGCGCGGCGCGAACGTGCGCTCGAAGAAGCCACCGATCCCACCGGCACCCTGCCAGGTGGTCGAAATCTCGACGTTCGAGGACTCGCCGGCCGGCGTCACGGTGAATGTCGTGACAAGGCTGGAATTGGTATCCGATTCCTGTAGGACGCGACCGGGCTCCGGCTCGGACACCTCCATCCGATAGTCGCGAGCGCGTCCGCCGGCGGTCACTTTGAAACGCGTCACAGTCCGCGCGCCGACGCCACCGGATTCGATCTGGAAATCGGAGAACGCGGGGGGCAGAAACTGCGGATGCACGCTCATGTCCGCCAGGTAGCCGTAGACGGTCTGCGCGGGCGCGGCAATCAGCTTGTGTGCATCGACGTGGATCGTCCCCATCGGCTTTAGTTGTTTATCACGGCTCGTAGGTTGCGGTCCCCCATCTCGGGCGCCCAGCCGGGGTGGCGGCCGGTTGCACCCTCAACGGGCATACGCCAAGCTCGATCTCCACGATCGCCGGCAGCGAGCGCACGGGGCACGAGTAGCTGTGCACGTTGAGCACCAGCCGCCAGACGCCGCCCGCTCGATGGAAGATCGTCGTCTGATAGACGCCGTAGCGCCAGCACGGGCTCGCGCGGTCAAGCCGGGCACGTGCATAGTCGTGGTCGCTCGCAGCAAGCGTGACGATCAGACAACTGAGCGGATACTTGTAGGCGGCGGCGACCCCGATGGGGCCCGGCGCCTGCGCACGTGCAGTTGCACCACTGACGCCGGCGTCTTCGAGCGCGAGCGAAGCGATCACGGTCGCAACCACGAACGCGGCCGCCGTGACGACGATCGTGACGCGTGCAAGGCTCGCGCCGCGCAGCTTCGAGACCAAACGCGGCAGCCGCCGGGCACGAGGCGCGCGGATGACCGTGACCTCCTCGACCCGGTACCACCGCGGCGGGTCGGGCGGCGGCTCCCCGCGATCGTGCGTTCCGCGCCGCGCCATCAGCCCCAAGTATCGCGCCGCGCCGTCCCTAGCCGAGCTCCTTCGGCGTGACGAACGATTCGAGCCGCGCTCGCCCGGGTGCAAGCTCCAACCACGCGCCGGTGAAGGTGAGCGTCGCCAGCGCCGCGGTCGGGAACTTTCGCCCGGCCAGCGCGCTCGCATCGTCCGCGAGGCTGATAGCCAGGTCCTCGAGCGCCGGGTTGTGCCCAACGAGCATCACGACGTCGTGTTCCTCGGCGACCTGGCGCACGTGCTCCAGCAACTCTTCGGCCGAGGCGCCGTAGAGCCCGGGCTCGATCGCGATCTCACCGCTGGGCCGCACCAGCTTGACGGTCTCTCTCGCCCGCCGAGCCGACGAGCAGAGCACGAGGGAGATGTGCGGCTGCTCTTGGCGCAGATGGGCCCTGATCGTCTTCGAGGCCCGGCGCCCACGATCTGCCAGGGGACGATCGCGATCGACGAGTTCGGGGTAATCCCAGCTCGATTTGGCGTGGCGCAGCAGCAACAGGCGCTTTGGCTCGGCCATCGCGACTATTGTCGCCGAGCGGATGAGACGACATCTGCTTGTCACGCTCGCGTGCGCGGCTGCGCTGACGGCGGCGGCCCCAGCGGTGGCGGCCGCCGCGCCGCCTGCGCTCGCGCCGACCCCCTACATGGGCTGGAACACCTACTACGGCGTCGGCGGCGTATACGACCAGCAGACGATCATCTCGGTCGCCGAGTCGCTCATCAACCGCGGGCTGGCGCGCGCCGGCTACCGGATCGTGTGGCTCGACTTCGGCTGGGCGAGCGGCGCGCGCGACGCCAACGGAAATCTGATCGTAAACCCCGCTCAGTGGCCGAACGGACTGCCGTGGCTGACCGGCTGGCTCCACGCGCACGGACTGCTGGCCGGGATCTACACCGACGCCGGCGCGAGCGGCTGCTACGGCGAGGGCGTCGGCTCGCTCGGCCACTACCAGCAGGATGCCGACGCGTTTGCCGCCTGGGGATTTGACGCGGTCAAGGTCGACTTCTGCGGCGCCGGTCAGCAGGGTCTGACCCCTCAGCCTTTGTATGCCCAGTTCGCGCAGGCATTGCGCGACAACTCGAGCCAGCGTCCGATGCTCCTGAACGTCTGCAACTTCTGGACTCCGGGCCAGGTCAACGGCCAGTGGCCGCCGTATGCCGACTCCTCTTACGCCAACGCGCTGTGGGCGCCCGCGATCGCGCAGAGCTGGCGCACCGATACGGACATCGGGTCGACCGGAAGCATCAAGTTCGTCAATGTCCTTCGCAACCTCTACCAAGACGCCGGCCACCCGAAGCAGGCCGGCCCCGGACATTGGAACGACCCCGATTACCTCGGTCCACAGCTGGGAATGACCGCCGCGGGGGCTCGCGCACAACTGACGATGTGGGCGATCGTCGCGGCGCCGCTGATCCTCGGAAGCGATCCGCGCGTGCTCTCGCCCGCGACGATCAAGATGCTGGAGAACCGGCAGGTGATCGCGATCGACCAGGACCGGCTGGGCGTGCAGGGCACCCCACTCCACCGCGAGGGAGCCGGGCAGGTGTGGGTCAAGCCACTCGCCGGTGGCGACCGCGCGGTCGCGCTCCTGAATCGCGGCGCACGCCCGATCCGGATCAAGACCAGCGTGGGGGCGCTGCGGATCGCACGCGCGGCCCGTTACCGGGTGGCCAACCTGTGGTCGCATACGAGCTTCACGACCACCGGGCCGATCAGCGCGCGGGTCGCGCCCGACGCGGCGGCGCTGTACCGGGTGACGCCCCTCCAAGCGCGTCACTGACCGCCCCGCAACCGCTAGCGTTCGCCGCGCGTGTCGAGCACTCCCGAGCAGTTCAGCCTGAGCGCGATCATCGCCGCACACAAGCGCGCGACTGCCGCCATAGTCGCGGTGGTCGTCGCGATGATCGCCGTCACCGTTGTCCCGGCGCTGGCCGGTTCGAACGCGAGCGCGATCAGCGACGCCAGCACCTGCTCGCAGTGGGAGGCGTCGCCCTCAGGGCAGCAGACCGCCTACGGACACCTCTACCTCCGCGAGTATCGCATCGCCGCTAACACGGCCGCCAACGCCAGCACGGTCGCCCGGGCGATCAGCAAGGCGTGCGTCGAAGCGGCGTACCTGGGCGAGGCCGACGACCTGTCGGTCCTCGCCGCGTTCCGGCACAACTTCTGAGCGCGCGCAGGTCCCGTTTCGCTCGCGTAGCGGGCGGGTAGAGCGACACTGATGCTGTTTCGCAGTACGGGGCGGAGGCTGCTCTTGCTCGTGGCGCTCGCGGCCGCTGTGCTCGCTGTGGTCGCGCAATCAGCCCTGACCGGTAGCTCGGTCGCCGCGTCGGCCTCGACGCCGGCGGCGCGTGTCTGGGTCACGACCGCCGACGGGAGCTACAAGCTCACGGATCTCGGGACGGTGCCGTTCACGAGCGCTCAGCCGACCGCGCCGACGATCGTGATCGACCCCTCGCGCAGCTTCCAGACGATGGATGGCTTCGGCGGCGCGATCACTGATTCGGCGGCGTACGTGCTCTACAGCCTGTCCCCGTCCGCGCGGGCGACCGCGATGCGGATGCTGTTCGACCCCCGTACCGGCGACGGGCTCAGTTATCTGCGCCAGCCGATCGGCGGTTCCGACTTCGTCGTCAAAGCGCCCTACACCTATGACGACATGCCGCCGGGCGAGACGGACTACGGGATGCGCCATTTCAGCATCGCCCACGACGAGGCCGAGATCCTGCCGCTGCTGCGCTGGGCCAAGCGGCTGAACCCGCAGCTGCAGATCGTCGCGACGCCGTGGAGCCCGCCCGCGTGGATGAAGACCAACGACTCGCTGATCGGCGGGCGGCTGATCGACACGCCGCAGATCTACCACTCGTACGCGCTGTACCTGACGAAGTTCATCGAGGCCTACCGCTCGCAAGGGGTGACCGTCAACACGATCACGGTTCAGAACGAGCCTCAGAACCGCGACCCGGCCGGCTACCCGGGGACCGACATGTCGGCCGCCCAGGAGGAGAAGGTGATCGAGGCGCTGGGCCCAATGCTCCACTCGGCCGGCTTGCACACGAAGATCCTCGCCTACGACCACAACTGGTCCGAGCACCCAAACGACATCGCGACCACCCCGCCCGACGAGGTCCAGGACACCAACGACTACCCGCAGGAGATCCTCTCGTCGCCGGCCGCACGCTGGGTAGCGGGCACCGCGTACCACTGCTACTACGGCGATCCGAGCGCGATGACCACGCTCCATAACGAGTTCCCGAACAAGGACATCTACTTCACGGAGTGCTCCGGCAGCCAGTCCAGTGACCCGGCCGACACGTTTTCGGACACGCTGCAATGGCACGCGCGCAACCTGATCATCGGCTCGCCGCGCAACTGGGCGAAGACCGTGATCAACTGGAACGTGGCGCTCGATCCGTCCGGTGGCCCGCACGTCGGCGGCTGCGGCAACTGCACCGGGATCCTGACGATCGGCCCCGGCGACAAGATCACGCCCGACGCCGAGTACTACACGCTCGGGCACCTGAGCCGGTTCGTGCAACCGGGTGCGGTCCGGATCGCGAGCACCTCGTTCGGGACCACGGGCTGGAACGGCCAGGTGATGGACGTCGCGTTCCGCGACCCGGATGGCACGACCGTGCTGGTCGCGCACAACGAGGCGGACAACCCACAGGCGATCGGAGTCCAGGAGGGCGACAAGAGCTTCACGTACACGCTGCCCACCTACTCGCTCGCGACGTTCACGTGGAAGGGCAATCCCGGCGGCAGGCAGGGGCTCGCCGAGCTCGATCCCGCCGGCTGGACCGCGACCGCGAACCCGAACGGGCCGACCAACCCCTGCTGTCAAGGTGACGTCGCCGCCAACGCGGTCGATGACGACGCCAGCACCCGCTGGTCGACGGGCACCGGACAGGAGCCGGGCCAATACCTTCAGGTCGACCTCGGGCGTCTCGAACCGGCCCGCGAGATGGTGTTCGACACCGGCGTCAGCCTCGGTGACTATCCGCGCGGCTACACGGTCCAGGTCAGCTCCGACGGGACCGACTGGAACACGGTTGACTCGGGCGCCGGCAGCGGACAGATGACCGACGTGCCGCTGAGCGGCGCCCCGATCCGGTACGTGCGGATGACGCTGACGGCGTCCAGCGGCAGCTGGTGGAGCGTCGCCGACGTGCGCGCGTACGTCGCCGCGCACCAGCGCACGTCCTTCGCCGCGCACTAGTGCGCCTCCTTCCTGGCGCAATCCGCGATCACGGTGGGCAGGCGCTTGGAACCTTCCCCACCACATGGTGTAGAGCGTTCCAAGGCTCCCCCTTTTCGGCCCGGCGGCCCTCGTCTCTCGCCCGCTAGGGTCAGACCATGACCAACGTTCTGCTGTACGGCGACACCGAGCGCAGCGCCGCGCTGCGTCACGAGATCCCGATCACGATCATCGACCCGTTCTTCTACGCCGAGGTCGACGGACGCGTGTACGTGACCGCGAGCACGATTGAGCGCGACCGGACGGCCGCGGCGCGCCCAGACGCGGAGCTGCTCGAACACGCCGATCTGGGGTTCTACGAACTGATGCGCAGCGGCATGAGCCGGCCCGAGGTTCAGCTCGAGCTCACCTCACGCGCTGCCAAACGCACCGGCGTCCGCGAGGCGATCGTGGACTTCGACTTCCCGCTCGGTCTTGCCGAGCGGCTGCGGGCCGACGGAATCGCGCTGACGGTCGACGACCAGGCGATCAAAGCCCGGCGTCGGGTGAAATCCGAGCGCGAGCTCGCCGGAATCAGGCTCGCCCAGACGGCCGCCGAGGCTGGAATGGCGGCCGCCGCGTCGCTTCTGAGGCAAGCCGAGCCGGTCGATGGCGGGCTGTATGTCGACGGCGAGCCGCTGCTCGCCGAGACGGTGCGCGCCGCGTTGCGCCGGGCATGCGACGAGCACGGCGCTCCGGCGCCAGCGGATGTGATCGTCGCTTCGGTCTGGCAGGGCTTCGGCCACGAGGCCGGCGCCGGACCGCTGCCGGCCGGGCTCCCGATCCAGATCGACCTCTGGCCCCGGGATGAGCGCTCGACGGCCTGGGCAGACATGACGCGGACGTTCGTCTGCGGCGGCGAGCCCCCCGAAGAGGTCCGGCGTCAGGAGCGGCTCGCCCGAGAGGCCCTCGAGGCGGCGCGAGCGGCGGTCGCACCCGGGATCACCGGGCGCGAGTTGCATGCGATCTCCTGCGACGTGTTCGAGCGGGAGGGATATACCACCCAGCGCACGGGTCCGGGGGAGGACCCGACCGAGGGGTTTCAGTTCTCGCTCGGCCACGGAGTCGGTTTGCGGGTGCACGAGGACCCGACGCTCGGGATGGCTGGCCACGCGCCGCTGGTCGCCGGCGATGTGCTCGCGATCGAGCCGGGACTGTGGGACCGGCACGTCGGCGGCGTGCGCTTCGAGGACCTGCTGCTGGTGACAGATGACGGCACTGAGACCCTGACCAGCTACTCCTACGAGCTGGCGCCGTGACCGCCGAGCCGCTGGCGGCGGTCAAGCGCGGGATCTACGTCGCACCCTTTGATGAGCTGGTCGAACCGCGGCTGCTCGCCGAACTCGCCCAACGTGCCGAGACGCGCGGCTGGGAAGGATTCTTCGTCTGGGACCACATCCGCTATCGCGCCCCGGTGCGAGCGGTCGCCGATCCATGGGTGGCGCTCTCGGCGATCGCGTGTAGCACCAAGAAGCTGCGGCTCGGGCCGATGGTCACGCCGATTTCACGGCGGCGAGTTCAGAAGCTCGCCCGCGAGACGGTGACGCTCGACCATCTGAGCGGCGGGCGTCTGACCCTGGGGGTAGGTCTGGGTAGCACCCGCAGTGGCGAGCTCGAGCCGTTCGGCGAGGTCGCCGACGCCCGTCAACGCGCCCAGCTGCTCGATCAGGGGCTCGAGAAGCTGACCGCGTTCTGGGCGGGCGAGTTTGAGCCGCGCCCGCTTCAGCAGCCACGGATCCCCGTCTGGGTGGCGGCCGTCTGGCCACATCGCCGGCCGGTCCGGCGCGCGGCCCGTTTGGATGGCCTGTTCGTAATCGAGCTGCCTGGGCCGGACGCTCTCGCCACCCTCGTGGAAGAGATTCGCGGTCTTCGCGGGTCCGGCGACGGCCCGTTCGACGTGGTGGTCGAGATCTCGCCCGGTGACGACGTCGCCCCGTGGGAACGAGCCGGCGCATCGTGGGTGCTGACCGGCTTCGGGTCTGAGCCGCGCGAGGCCGAGGTCGGCGCCGCGATCGACGCCGGTCCGTAGACATGGACAGCCGAGGCGCGCCCGCGACTTGAGCGGACGCGCCTGCTGTCAGCGCCGCGATCTGAGCGGCGCGCCTGTGATCAGCGCCGCGTTCGGCTCCGATACGCCCACGCCTGGTTGACGGGGAAGAAGCCGCCGGTGAGCTTCTCTGGCCAGAACGGGATGAACGCTCCTCCGCCGAGGCTGGAGCCCAGGCCGTCGGCGTCGGCGTTGAGCGCCGCAGCCGTAGCCACGTTGCCCCAGCTATTGGTCGTGACACGAGACGCGAGCGCCTGGACGCCGGCGACCAGCTCGGCCGGGGTGAAGTTGCAGTGGCCCTGCGCCTCGACGAACGCCTGGCGCAGCAGTCTGCTGTCTCCCGCACGCACGACGAGCGTGTGGTAGTAGCGCTCCTGCTGCACCGGCACGAGCTGATCGGAGATCGTCTTCAGATCGAGCTCGGGGACCTGCAGGTGACCGGTCGGGACCGAAGTGCGAGAGAGCCACCGGTAGGCCGCCTCGTCGGGACGGAGATCAGCATTCTGAGCGAGCGTCTCCAGATCGCTCTTGAGGCTGAGACCGGCCTCGTTATAGAGCGCCTTGACCTCCGGGTAGTAGGACGATTCGTGCAGTAGCCGCGAGAAGTTGACGCCGACCGTGCCCGCGCCCTCGCCGCCGGCTGCCGCCTCGAGCTGCTCACGCGCCGTGACGATGAAGCTGATCGCCGAAGCAGGACCGCCCGTGAAGTAATCGTCGTACTGCCCTTGCTCCTGTCCGACGAAGTCGTAGATGTTGGGAATCGTCGCCCCGCCCCACGGTGACACGTTGAGGAACGCCATCGCCAGCGCGAGCCGGGCGCGGCCCTGGGGCGTCGCTTGGGCGGCCGCCGCCGCGTTGAGCAGCAGCCCCGCCGACGCCGCGCTATCGGAGAACGTCGGCGGACCGACGGTGAAGTTGGTCAGCTGGATGTTCTCGCTTGGCGCCAGAAGCTCGCCGAGCGCGTATTCCCCATCGAGCTGGTATTGATTGAGCTGGTTTGCTCCAGCGACGATTCCGCACGTCGTCAGAGCGCCATCGAGACGACCATCGGAGTTCTGGTCCTCGAGCGCACTGATCAGCCCGCCCATCGAAGTGCCGAATGCGTAGACGTCGTCTGGCGCCGAGGGCAGAACGGTCCGCTTGACGATCGATAGCGTCTCGAATTGGTCGCGGAGGGCGCTGCCGAGCGCCCACCAAGAGCCGTGCGGGTTGTAGGAAGACCCGGCGAGTGCGTAGCCCATCCCGAGCAGCGCCTGTTGCGTGTTCGGATCAGGCGCGTCCGCCGCAGTCAGCGGACCAAACCCGTGGCTGTAGAGCAGCAGCGTCCCGTTCCAATTCGCGGGGACGTCCGCGATCCACGTCGCGCCATCCGGCAGCGTCCCGGTGAAGTGCGCCGAGCTCGGAGTGGCGGACGCGGGGACGGATGCGATCAGCACACACGCGCAGACAAGCGCCACTACGACGCCGACGCGGCGCGCCACCTGTCCCATCATTGAACCCTCCCTCATCGTGGGTCCCGCGGCACCCCGCAGGCGCCGCGGACTAGGTGCGGCGGCCAACGCTATTCAGTGTCAAGTCACCTGTCAAGCTGCTTGTTTGCTCACAAAAGCTCGAGGTTCGGGGCGTCGGCTGGCTCCGCCCCCGACCGGGTCCCCGACTCAGGATTCGACGGTTTCCGAGTCAGGATCGCGGCGGCCGGCCGGAGGATGTCCGCCCGTTCGGAAGGCCGGCATGCAGCGCGCGCACCGCCGATACCGCCCCGTCCCACAAGTGCTGCTGGACGATCGGCGGCAGCCCTTCGAGCATTTCGGTCTCCATCTCGTCCACCGCTTGCTCGCACTCGGCGAGCACCTTGCGACCACGCGCAGTCAGTACGGCCGGATAGACGCGCCGGTGGTTCGGGTGGGGCTTGCGTCTGACCAGACCCTTGGACTCGAGCGCCTCGATCACCTCACTCATTGCCTGTGGAGACATATACGAGCGACGCGCGAGCTGGGCGTTGGACAGCTCACCGCGGCGGCCGAGAACGCTCAGCGTCGTGTACTGAAGGACCGTCAGGTCATAGCGCGAGACGCGCTCATTGATCTCGCGGCGTATCGCCCGCTCGAGTCGAGCGATGACGTAACTGATCCGCGGCTGGTCCGTCGCGTCAAATCGCGAAGTCCCCGGATTGGCGTTGGCTGCGCGCGGAGCCATGCAGCTTCATGTTAGGTGCGACGCTGGCGGTCGCTCTGGATGCTCTTCGCGAGTTCGGTGCGAGCCTCGCAGTCACCGGACTCCCTATGCCGCGCGGGCCGCCTCGATGGTCGCAACCAGCGTGTCCGACAGCAGACGCAACACGCGCTTGCGCGGCACGCGCCTGACCCGGGCCTCGTCAAGCGCGGCTTCGGCGTACGCGACGAATCCAGTCAATGCCAGGTGGACCAGCGGTGACGGCTGACGGGTCCCGAGATGGTTGAGTGAGATGCTTGAGACGATCAGCTCTGTGTAACGGTCGATGACCGCATCGAGTTCGGGCCGGTCGGCCGCTTGCGCGTGGCGGTGAATGCGATATGCATCGCTCGGCGTCAGTGCGTGGGTCGCCATTCGTTCGAAGTTCGCGGCCAGGCGCTCCGACAGCGGCAGCGCGCCGTCGATGACCCAGTCCCCTGTGAGTTCATGCCCCGCACGCTCGACGACGGCGAGTGCGAGATCTGGACGGCCACGCGGGAAGTAGTGATAGAGCAGGTTTCGGGTCACGTCAGCCCGGGCGGCGACTTCCTCGAGCGAGAAGTCCGCCAACCCGTGCTCCGCGAGGACCGGCATGGCCGCTGCGACGAGGTGTTCTCGTCGCGCCTCCTTTGACATCCGACGCGGCAAGCGGGGAGCGTTCGCCATCCCGGTCAGCTTAGGCAGTTATCGACGTTTGGTCAACTTGACAAACTGTAAATAACGCCTAGACTGCCGCGCTCGCGCTCGCCACGAAAGATGTCATGAGCAGTCTGTCTGACCGGACGTGTAGGGACCTCCTCAGCTCAAGCGCGGAGAGTGTCCGCGCAGGCTTGGTAACCGTGGAGCTTGAGGAGGCCCCTTGTGAGCATCGTAATGGGACTTGATCAGCATCGAGGACAGATCACCGGCGACTGGATCGACACCGACACCGGCGAGGTGCAGCGCACGCGCGTGGTGCCGGCGGATCGCGCGGCGGTGCGCAAGTGGTTGTCGCGTTTCGGTGGCAAGGAGTTGGAGGTGGCGCTCGAGGCGACGACGGGCTGGCGGTTCGTGGTCGAGGAGCTGCGGCGGGTCGGGGCGGTGGTGCATCTGGCGGAGCCGGCGGAGACGGCCGGGCTCAAGGGCCCGAAGAAGCGCGCGAAGGGCGATCGCGCGGACGCGAGGCATCTGCGGGAGCTGTTGATGGTCGGGCGGCTGCCGGAGTCGTGGATCGCGCCTGATCACATCCTCGATCTCCGCGCCCGCGTCAGGCTGCGTCACACGCTGAGCGAGCAGCGCTCGGAGTGGCAGCAGCGGATCCAGGCGACGCTGTATCACCACGGTTGCCAGCAACGCCGCCAGCTGATGGTCGGCGACGGGCGCGAGTGGCTCGCTGCGCAGCCGCTGCCGGCCGCCGCTCGCGAGCAGGTCACGATCGCGATCGCGATGATCGACTCGCTCGAGGCGCAGATCGCGCCGCTGGACAAGGAGCTACGAGCGTATGCGCGGCGCCAGGCGGGGTGCAAGGCGCTGATGGCTCACTACGGGATCGGAGAGCTGACCGCGGTCACGATCCTCGCCGAACTCGGGGACTGCACCCGCTTCTCCTCCTCCAGCCAGGCGGTCCGTTACGCCGGGCTGGACATCACCGTCTACCAGTCCGATCAGCGTCGCGCGCCCGGACACATCTCTCGCCAGGGGCCGCCCGCTCTGCGGTGGGCACTGTACGAGGCCGCGCAGGTCGCGCGGCGCGGCGAGCGCAGCCCCGACCGCGAGTACTACCTGACCGCGAAGGAGCGGATCGGAGGCAACCGCGCGTGCCTGTCGGTCGCGCGCAAGCTGCTCAAGCGCAGCTACCACACGCTGCGCGAGCTCGGCGAGGAGGCACTCGCACCCGCATGAGCTTGCACCGTGCGCGCCAAGCCCCTCGTCACACCGATGCGCCGCGGCCGGCTCCCGGCAAGGTCCTGCCGCCACCGCCTGGTGGACTGCCCAGAAAGACTGAGCGGCCGCAACGCTTCCCCCAGCGGGATCACCCCATCAAACATCATGTCGCCGGCCCCGGAGCCAACCCGAGGGTCGCGGACCGAAGTAAGGCTGGGCGCCCGCGCGCACAAGAGTCGCTGTCTCACCAACCGTGCGCACGGACCACCGACGCACACAGCAGTTCAACCCCGACAACCCCGGACCACGCGCTTGACGTGCGGTCCCTGCACAAGTAAGGACCTCAGTTGCCCCGCCCAGCCCGCCGTCTGCTCATTTGCCTGCTTGGCATGAGCATCGCCGTCGCCCTGATCGTGAGCTCTGCCTCCGCCGCGCAATCGCCCGCGCTATCCGAAAGCGAGGCGCAACAGGTGGGCACCGATGCCTACGTCTATGGCATCCCGTTGCTCGAGTTTCTGCGTCAGCAGCGGACTCAGACGAGCGTGACGGTCCCGAACTCGCTATCGGACGCCCCGATCAACGAGCTGGGGAACCAACGAAACCTCGCGGATGCTGCGCAGCAGGTGTTCGTGGCGCCGAACAACGACACGCTCTACACGATGGCCCACGTCGACCTCAGCCACGGCCCCCTGGTCCTGCACGTGCCGGCCGTGCCGGACCACCGCTACTACGTGTTCGAGTTCCTCGACCCGTACACCAACGTATTTCACTACGTCGGCACGCGCACGACCGGCGACGGGGCCGGCAACTACGCCATCGTCGGTCCCGGGTTCCACGGCAAGCTTCCGGGCGACGTCCACCGGATCGCCTCCCGCTACGCGCACATCTGGCTCTGTGGACGCACGCTCGTCTACGGGCCGTCCGATCTGGGTGCGGCGCATAAGATCCAAGCCGGCTACAAGCTGATCCCGCTCGCTGCGTTCGAGCGCGTTGGCCTCAGCTACAGGCCGGCACGACCGAGCCGGGTCATCACGGCCCATACGGTCGCCACCGTTCCGACCGGGCTGGCATTTTTCGACGCCCTCGGCACCGCGCTCGAGCAGAACCCTGCCCCCGCACGCGACCACGCGATCCTCAAGGAGCTCGCCAAGGTTGGAGTCGGGCCCGGCATGCACCCTTCGAGTGAGCACCTGCCCGCCGCGACCGTCGCCGGCTTGAAGGCTGCCGCCGTCGGCGGGATGGCGACCGTTTCACAACTCCGCAACCAAATCGTGCTTCCGTCGGAGAAGAGACACAATGGCTGGTACGTCGCGCCGTCCGACATCGGCAACTTCGGTACCGACTACGACCTGCGCGCGGTCGTATCCGTTTACGGGATCGCCGCGAACCTACCTGCGGAGGCGATGTATCCGGTCGGCAGTTTCGACAACACCGGCGCGCTGCTCAACGGCGCGAACAAATACATCATCCACATTCCCGCCGGCGACTTTCCCCCGGTAAAGTACTACTGGTCATTCACCGCGTATGACCAGAACCTGTATCTCGTTCCGAACGCGATCAACCGGTACGCGATCAACCAGTTCACTCCGGGCGTCAAGTACAACGCCGACGGATCGCTGGACATCTACGTGCAAGCCAGTCGCCCGGCTGGCCATCTGTCCAACTGGCTACCGTGTCCCCGATCGGGACAGTTTGAGGTTGTGATGAGGATGTACGGCCCCAAGCGAGCGGCCTTGGACGACACCTACTCCTACCCCCCGATAACTAGGGTCGGCTGACGCCGAAGGCCCCCGGAGGCTCCACCCGGCTCACGCGGCCGGGTCCCTCGGTCGGCTACTCCGGATCCATCAGTTCCGGTGATTCGCCACTGGCCAAGCGGTTACTGATCGCCCGCACTGTTCCATGCGTGACTCCGGCTGCTGCGGCTATCTCCCGCGTCGATAGGCCGAGTCGCATCGCTCGCGCGATGGCTTCATGGTGCTCAATCCGCGCTTCGCGCGCGTGCTGACCAGTTCGGGCAACAAACTTCAGCGTGTCGCCGCGCAGCGAGTTGCGTACGGCCTGCTTGCCGTGCGCCTCTGCCTTCGCGATATCGCTGAGCTCGTAGCCAGCTGACATCGCCGAGCTCGCGGCGGTCACCAGCGCGTCCGATGCGGCCTGAACGGCGTCCCAATCCGTGTCAGCTTCCGCCCGGAGCTTCTGCCCCGCAGCATCGGCGACCGCTGCCAGCTCGCCCTCCACCTCCACTCCGTTTTGTTGGTCCCATGACGACATGATTGCCACCCTCTTTCGAAATCTACCTCGGCGTGCCCACTCAACGGTTCTCGCCCCTTCAATCTTCTGGACTCCGGTGCGCCGACTTGGCGGGGACCAAGGCGCACGACGGGATCACCGAGGCTAGCCGCTGGCGACAACCCCCTGTTGCACCTCGAGGTACCGCCTTCCGCCCACCTTTCTGGAAGCGACAATCGAGCATCCTGGACACTGACCATCTCGCGCCGCGTATCAGTCGGCGACTCGCCACTTATGAAGTTTGGCCCTTGTCTGGGACTGTACGGATCGCTTCCATGCCTCCGGTCACGCAGAACTGCCCTACCTCACACCGCTCACGCCACGGATCGTGGTTCGGGCTTGGTTCACCGAGTTGAAGTCCTTGTCGTGCCGTATGTTCCGCCGCGACACGGGCACGTGACCAGTCTCTAGACAGGGCCAAGATTTGTGCGAGTAATGGCTGCCTGGATAACGAAGTGGCGCACGAGTTGAGGTGACAGCGACATTCACTGCTGGCCGCATGATGTCCGATTTAACTGCCGTCTGTCCCGAAGCTGACAACTGGACATTCAGTCAAAAAGTTGCGTTTCGACAGACGTTCTTTTGGGAATAGAACCGTAAGGAGAGGTAGAAAGATTTCGAATCGTGAGAATTTGTCCCGTTTGTTTATCCGCCCAGGAGCTCGCGTAGTGTGATGCGCAGCCGACGGCTTCGCTCTCTTGCTGGACTCGTCGGGCTGGTCGGCGTCCTCTTTCTCCTCGCGCTGAGCGCCACCGCCAGCGCAGCCGGACTTTCCTCCTCCTCACTGATCGGCTCAACTTCGGCCGTCACGCAGCCGGTGACGACCGCGACCCAGGCCGTCGGCCAGGCCGCATCGACGGTAGCCAAGGCCGTCGCACCGGCGCCGACTCAGACCTCCGGCGCCACTCCCGCCCCCGCGCCGGCGACCGTCGCCAAGCCCGCCACGACGACGCCGACTCAGACCTCCGGCGCCCCCGCCCCCGCGCCGGCGACCGTCACCAAGCCCGCCACGACGACGCCGACCCAGACCGTGACGAAGGCGGCCGCCCCGGTCACGCAGACCGTCGCGAAGGCAGCCGCGCCCGTCGCCCAGACCGTCACCAAGGCAGCCGCCCCAGTCACGCAGACCGTCACCAAGGCAGCCGCCCCAGTCACGCAGACCGTCACCAAGGCAGCCGCGCCCGTCGCCCAGACCGTCACCAAGGCAGCCGCCCCAGTCACGCAGACCGTCACCAAGGCAGCCGCGCCCAGTCACGCAGACCGTCACCAAGGCAGCCGCCCCAGTCACGCAGACCGTCACCAAGGCAGCCGCCCCAGTCACGCAGACCGTCACCAAGGCAGCCGCCCCAGTCACGCAGACCGTCACCAAGGCAGCCGCGCCCGTCGCCCAGACCGTCACCAAGGCAGCCGCGCCCAGTCACGCAGACCGTCACCAAGGCAGCCGCGCCCGTCGCCCAGACAGTCACCAAGACCGTCGCCCCCGTCACGCAGACCGTCACCAAGACCGTAGCTCCCGTGGTCCAGGCGATCGCCAAGACCGCAGCTCCGGTCACGCGGACGATCGCCAAGACCGCAGCGCCGGTCACGCAGACGATCACCAAGACTGTCGCGCCGGTTGTCGCGACCGTCACCAAGACGCTCGCCCCGGTCACGCAGACGATCACCAAGACCGTCGCGCCCGTCGTCGGCACCGTCACCAAGACCGTCGCCCCGGTCACGCGGACGATCACCAAGACCGTCGCGCCGGTCGTCGGAACCGTCACCAAGACGCTCGCCCCGGTCACGCAGACGATCACCAAGACCGTCGCGCCCGTCGTCGGCACCGTCACCAAGACCGTCGCCCCGGTCACGCAGACGATCACCAAGACCGTCGCGCCGGTCGTCGGAACCGTCACCAAGACGCTCGCCCCAGTCGTCGCCCCCGTCGTCCAGACCGTCACCAAGACGCTCGCCCCAGTCGTCGCCCCCGTCGTCCAGACCGTCACCAAGACGGTCGCCCCAGTCGTCGCCCCCGTGGTCGGGACCGTCACCAAGACCATCGCGCCCGTGACTCAGACCGTGCGCCCGACGATCGGCGCCGTCACTGGACCAGTCACGCGCGCAGCGCTCCCCGCGACTCGTCCGGTGATCGGGCCTGGTGCCCCGGGTGCGAGCCCGAGCACGGTCGTCGGTCACGCCGGTACGGTGACCACCGCGAGCACGCCTCCGGCAGCCATCCCGGCCGCCGTGACGTCCGGGCCTCCTTCGAGCGCGGCGCCCGCTACCGCCGCCCCCGGGTCCTCGGCCGCGCGCACAGGTGTGCTGTCCACGGGCAACGTAGGGACCCTCAGCGCTCCCGCGAATACCGTTCCGGCGTCGGCACTCTCGGGTCCCTACACGCTGCTGCCGAGCTCGACGCCGGCCCTCACTCCGCTTCTCAGCCCGACGCACCGGCTGCCCGTCCAGCCGACCGGTAGTCCCAGCCGACCCGTTCCTCCGCCTCAGCGCGTGCCGCTGACCGGCGGCGGTGACGCGGCCGCGGGCGGTGCGCCGGGCGTCGCCTTCTTCCTACTCGCAGCGGTGCTTGCTTCGATGGCGCTGGCATTTTCCGCCTCGAGCCGCCGCATGCGTCTAATGCGAGAGCGTGGCGTGCGGCCCGCTTTCGTTCTCCTGCTGGACCGCCCCGGCTAGCCGCCTCGGCTGATTGTCGTCGCACGCGGCGCGTGATGCGCCCCGTGCCACGGCTGACTGTCGTCGCACGCGGCGCGTGGTGCGCCCGTGCCAGGTCCTAAGCACTGAAAAGGAGAACCCTATGTCGCGCTCTCAATGGGCGTCGACGGAGCCCTGCGCGCTTGTTGCGCCCGTCCCGCGGGGCGGAGGTAGGCAAGCCAGGCTGGTGCATCGAGCACGACTCGAGCACGCCGGCCTGGGGGTTCCGCGCCATTCCAAAAAACGCTGGCTCCCGCTCGTGGTTGCGATCGTGCCGTTCGCTGCGGCACCCGCGGCACTCGCGAGCCCGAGTCATCGGCAATACCACCATCGAAATGTCCACCGGGTTATCCCGGCACGGACCGTTGTGCGGGCGGACGCACATCGCGCCGCCCCGGCAGGTCGGTTGGCGGCAGAACTGCGTCGCGCCGGCGGCCATGTAGTCCTGTCACGCGGCAGTGGCTACAGCCAAGCCGGCGGATCGCCGTTGGTCCGCGCACTGCAGCTTCGCCTGGCCAGAGGCGGGTACCGTCCTGGGCCGCTCGACGGCCTGTACGGTCCGCTGACGGAAGCTGGAGTGATTCGCTTCCAGGCCGCCCACGGCCTACGGACCGACGGGATCGCTGGACCCATCACCCTGGGCGAGCTGACGTCCGCCAATCCAGCGCTGTACCCGGGCGCCGGGTACGCGACTGGCGGAGCGCGCGCCGTTCGCGCCTTGCAGCGCCGGCTGGCCAGAGCCGGCGATTCGCCAGGCCCGATCGACGGTCTGTTCGGCCCACGGACTGAGCAGGCGGTGCGTCGCTTCCAAGCGTCGCACGGACTGCACGTTGACGGGATCGCTGGACCGGGCACGTTGGCCGGTCTCCATCCGACGACGCGGTCGACCCGGCCCCCGCATCGAGTGCCGCAGCGTATACATCAGCGGGCCCCACGGCCGAGGTCCCGTTCGCATCCGAGCCGGGTCGCGCAGCGGCCTCCGGCGACGGCGCGCCGGGGAGCTCACCGCCCCGCTAGCAGCCCAGAGGTCAACTGGGAGCTGCCCGCCGCAATTCTCGCCGCGGTTCTGGCACTCCTTGGTGGCGCTTGGTATGTCCGCCGACGGCGCACGCAGGGGCTCGGCCCGGCGCCACAGACCGAGCCGACGGTGCCGGAGGCCGGCGAGGCTGCGGCCGCCGCTGAGGCGGCTGACAAGACGAGCCAAGCGCCCTCGCCGCCGCGCCCAGCGGCTCCGAGGGTCGTGGAGTCGGAGTTCGAACGCGCGGTCGAGGAGGCCGAGGCCGCCAAGGCGTTCAACCTCGGCGTCATGTTGGAAAAGCGCCACGACCAACGGGGCGCCAAGGCCGCCTATGAGCAGGCCGACCGTGCAGGCCACGCCGGAGCTGCCAGCAACCTCGGCGTGATGTTGGAGGCCAACGGCAAACGACAGCAGGCACGGCATGCCTACGAGCGCGCCGACCAGCGCGGCGATGCCAACGGCGCGTTCAACCTCGGCGCGCTGCTCGACGAGCAGGGCGATCAGCAAGGAGCGGAAGCCGCCTATCGACGGGCAGACCATCGCGGGCACGCGGAAGCGGCCACCAACCTCGGCGTCTTGCTGGAGATGAGGGGCGACGTCGCCGGCGCTCGCGACGCTTATCGACGTGCTGAGCAGCGTGGCGATCCATACGGTGCCTCGAACCTCGCGGGCCTGCTGGAGGCGATCGGTGACTCGGACGGCGCCAAAGCGGCGTACGCGCGGGCCGACCGGATCAGAGAGCGGCCGGCAGCCGGCGCTGAACTACAGAGCAGCTCAGCTCCAGGCCAGAGCCATTCCCGAGGAGGTGAGATGAGGTAAAGCGCAAGCGCTAGGACAAACCTCGAGGGCCGATGCCGCACGCGGCCGCGGTATCGGCCCCGGGGGTCACTTCGCTGCGCCAATCGGTCAAGCGCGCGGACGGCGTGCGGTACGCTCAAAAGCGTGGCCAGAGTGCCGTCACTTCGAGCTTCAGACGCCGACCGGGAGGAAGTGGCCGAGCGGCTGCGTCATGCCACGGCCGAGGGGCGGCTGACCACGGACGAGCTTGAAGAGCGGCTCGAGGCTCTTTACGCAAGCCGGACCTACGGCGAGCTGGACGCGCTGGTCGTCGACCTACCGTCTCCGTCCAGCCCCGCCCCGCGCAGGCCGCGACCGCCGGCGGGGAGACGGGCAGGAACATTTGCCGCGATTGCGTTAATGCTCGCTGTGGTGGGCGCGCTCGGCGGCGCCGTCCACCGTTCTGCCTCGGCAGCCGCAGGCAGGATTTCGCCTTTACCTGGCGTGCCCAGGATTCCTTCTGGACACGTCCGGTTCCCTGGCCCGCTGGTGGCACCGTATCCCGGCCTGATCATCGCCACGTCGATGGTTGCCGTGTTCGGGTTGCTGTTGATATGCGTGGCGGTCACGCGGCTAATGAATCATTCGCGGCACACCACAGACGCCTGAAGTCACCGCTGCGACTGGCGTCCGACCGAGCGCTACGGTGTCCGAGGTCATGACTCGGCAGGCTCCTCAGCGCGCGGGCCGACGGACTGCTCGCCGCCGCGCTGCGCCGAGAGGGTCGGCTGGTTGAGATCCGGCGCGGCCAGGCGCTATTTGTCGAGGGGGACCGCGCTGAGCGCGTGTTCCTGCTGGAGCGAGGGTGGGTGATCGTCAGCTGCGTCGGCACGGGTGGACGCGAGGTCGTACTGGCAGTCAGAGGTCCCGGCGACGTCCTCGGGGAGCTCTCAGCGTTTGATAAGCGGCCGCGGTCGGCGACCGCGGTGGCCGCCGATCAGGTCGAGGCGGTGGTCGCCCCAGCCGCAGTCCTGACACGCGCACTCGACGACCTCGGCGCCGCGCACGAGTTGATCGCGGTGCTCATGACCAGGACACGCGACGATACGCGCAAGCTCGTCGAGTTCGCGACGCTCGGTACGTTGGGGCGGATCGCGTGGCGCCTGCTGGAACTCGGCGAACGGTTCGGCGAGCCGGTGTCCGAGGGCCTCGCGGTCTCCCTGCCGCTATCCCAGGATCAGCTCGCGAGCTGGTGTGGTGCGTCACGCGAGGCCGCCGTCAGGGCGCTGCGGTCGCTGCGCGCGCTCGGGATCATCAGCACCGGACGGCACACCGTGGTCATCCGTGACCTGGAAGGCCTGCGACGTCACGCGGAGGGCCTCGCGTGAGCCGCGCGTGTGGGTCAGATGACCCCGCTATGAGAGGTCAAGCGACCTGGAGAGCCAGGACGGCTCCTGAGAGTGTGTGGACAGTCAGCGCGGCCGTAAGAGCACTGCCACCCAGACCCCACGGGAGCCAGACATGTCCACCAATTCATTCGCACCCGTCCAGTCGCTCTCAGGAGCGCTCGGAAGGACGGCGACGATCGCCGCCGCGATCGCAGCGATCGCATTCGCCGTGATTGTGATCGCCCTGAACTCGGGCACCACACAATCGAGCTCTCCGACGCCGGTCACAGCGACGCCGACGCGGAGCATCACGCCGGCCGGTGTCGATATGGCCCAGACTGTCAAAGCGCTCGCGTACCGCCGCTCATTCGTGGGGCACCACTGACGTATCGGGGGTCCGGGAGGGGCGATCGCTGGACGTCCCTCCCGGCGTGGCCCTGCGGTCTGTCTACGGGGTCCAGTTGTCGAGCGCCGGCGTGACCTGTAGCTCGTGGGTCATCGCGCGCGGGCTCTGGCTCGCGAGGTACGCGACGGCGTCGGCGAGGCTCGCGGGATCGGCGGACTGCGCATCGCCGTCGCCCGACCGGTCGATCACGGCGTCGACGATCAGCAGAGCGACGTGGATCTCGTGAGCGCGCAATTCGATCGCCGCCGCCTGCGTGAGCGCCCGGACGCCGAACGCACCGGCTGCCCACAGGCCGCGTCCGGGCATCGCGCGCCGAGCCGATCCGCCCGTGACCTGGACTATCGTCGCCGGTCCGCCTTGCTCGCGCAAGAACCGGGCCGACGCACTCAGGAATGCAAATGCGGCCCGGGCCGGCATCGCGGCCCAGTCCTCAAATCCGGTTGGTCCCGCCTCGGCAAGCTCGCCCCCGCCGAACGGACCAGAACGACTGCCACCGTACGGGGAGGCGGCGTTGACGACGAGGTCGACGCGCCCGTGAAGCTCGGCCACCTGACGCAGCGCCTCGAGCACGGACGCCTGATCGGTCACGTCGACCTCGAGCGCCGTGGCGCCGGCCCGGCGCACCTTCTCCAGCGTCTCGGCTGAGCGGGCGCCTCCCGCGACTGACCAGCCGTCTGGCAGCAGGCGCTCGATGATTGCGAACCCGAGGTTGCGCGCGCCAATGATCAGTGCCGTCGGCATCCAGCGGCCTCGCTCTCAGTCACACGCCATCGCTCCTCGGCTGTGCTCAGATGGATCAATCGAGCTCCCGTACGGGCGATCAGCTTACAAGGCGGGTCGCGCGCGCAATGGTGATCGGGCCGCGTCAGCGACCAGCTCCAAGCGCGGCTCGTCGGTCCAACGCGATCGTGCTCGACTCAACCATCTGGCTAACACTGTCGATGTGGAGCCATCGCGGACTCGAGCTCAGACAAGCGGCTGGCGATCCGCCGCCCGGGCGACTGCGTGGCGTGTGGTCGCCACCTCGCGATCGGCGAGGAAGCGATCTGGAGCAGGGCGTCGCGGACGCTCACCTGCCTGGGCTGCGGGACCGCGCCGCTACCAGCACTGACCGAAGGCCAGGCAGGCGCCAGCGCGCTCCGGGAGTACGACCGACGTCGTGCCAAACGTGAAAAGCATGCGCGCGAGCAGCTCGGCGGACTAGGGGTCGTTCTTGCGCGAGTGATCGATCAGCCGCAGTCCACCACGGCATGGCAGACCGGCAGCAAGGGCGAGGGCCGCGCCGGCGAGCGGCTGAGCAAACATCTCCGCGACCACGGTGTACGCCTCTTGCACGACCGCCGCATTCCGAACCACGGACAGGCCAACATCGATCACATCGCCGTTGGCCCGGCTGGCGTGCTTGTCATCGACACCAAGAACTACAAGGGCAAGGTTCGCACTGAGCGGGTGAGTGGTCTGTTTTCTCCGCGGCGTACCGTCCTGCTGATCAACGGGCGTGACCAAAGCAGCCTGATCGTTGGCGTGGAACGACAGGTCGGCCACGTCCGTGACGCGCTAAGTGATCACCCAGCGGCATCCGCCGTCGAAGTCCGCGGCGCCCTCTGTTTCCCGAACGCGGATGGACTCCCGCTCGTCTCCCAGCTCCGAGTGCGCGACGTCGTAATCGACGGCCCGAAGCCAATCGCCAAGCTCGCACGCCGTCCCGGACGACTGAATCCCGAAACAGTTGAACAGGTCTGGGAGCACCCTCGCACGAGCGTTCCCGCCAGCCTGACGGCCCGACGAAAGACAGGCCGGCTCGCCGGTACGCTGGGCTGGTGTCCGAGCACGCGATCTACTTCCGGCCGGCCGGGCTGGCGGGCGTCGAGGCGCTCCATGCGCGCTTTGTCCAGCACGCGTACGTGCCCCACTCGCACCCGACATGGACGATCGCGGTCGTCCATCATGGCGCCGCGAGGTTCGCGCTCGACGCGACCCAGCAGCGCGCCGAGCGCGGAGAGCTGTTCGTGCTGGAACCCGAAGCCGTGCATACCGGGATGGCCGCGGTCCCCGAGGGCTGGGCCTACAAGGTTCTGTATCTCGATCCGGCGCTGCTGCACGAGTGGGCCGAACGCGACGCGCCGGCTCCGCGCGCGGCGCGCTGGGTCGTGTTCCGCGACCCGGCGCTGCGCGACTCGCTGCTTCGCATGCACGCACTGCTGGCCACCGGGGACTGCGATCTCGAGCTCGACGAGTCCGTCGTCGGTGCGATCGAAGCGTTGCGCCCGCACCTGCGGCCCGGACCCCCGGCCATGCGTGACCGGGCCGAGCACACGGCGGTACGGCGAGCGCGCGCCTACCTGACCGATCGCTGGGACCAGCGCGTGCCGTTGGCCGAGTTGTCGGTTGCCGCCGGCCTGACGCGCTTTGAGCTCGTGCGGCGCTTTCGTCAGCAGACCGGCCTGACCCCGCACTCGTTCCAGACGAACCTTCGGGTCGCGCATGCGAGAGCGATGCTGAGCCACGGCGAACCGATCGCGCGTGTGGCGGCCACCTGCGGTTTCGCCGATCAACCGCACCTCACCCGTACGTTCAGGCGCGCTGTCGGCGTAACGCCAGGGAGGTTCGCGGCCACGTAGCGCAATCGCGTTCAAGACCGCCGCTGCTCGCTGGGGCATGCTTGCCAGGATGGCGGTCACGGACTTCGACACGAAGCTCGGGATCATCGTGCGCGACGATCTCGTGGCGTGGCAGCGGCTCAACGTCTGCGCGTTCCTGATCAGCGGCGTAACGGCAGCGGCCGGCCCCGAGGCGATCGGCGAGCCGTATCTCGACGCGGACGGCAATCAGTACCTGCCGCTGCTCGTGCAGCCGGTGCTCGTGTTCGAGGCGTCCGCCGAGAAGCTGAGGACCGTCCGCGAACGCGCCGAGCGCCGTCAGGTACCGATCGCCCTGTACACAGTGGAGATGTTCGCGACTGGCCACGACGCCGCCAACCGCGCTGCGGTCCGCGCGGTCGCGGCGGCAGATCTCGACCTGGTAGGAGTCGGGCTGCGCGCGTCGCACCGCGACGCGGACGCGATCCTGCGCGGACTACGGCGACACGGCTAGCGGTGACGCCCACGCACCGCCGCCGGCGTGGAGAGTCCTGAGGCGGTCTTACCACTGTTGGTGAGGTACTGAGCGAGCGGGCAGCTTGGATTCGCGTTAGACCGGGTTTGCGCTTGCGCTTCCGTGGGAAGGCTGCATGGCCGGGTCCGGCCTGTCAGAGCAGGAGGAGAGAGATGAAGCGTGTTGCCCGGCTTCCGCAGATCCAGCGGATCGCAATTCCTCGTGCTCGAAGGTTCGGCTGGCCCGCGGGACCGCTTGGTCGGTTTGCGATGCTCTCGCGCTCGACGGTTCGCCAGCTCGGCAACGCTCTTCCTCGCGCTCCTGATCGCGCTGCTCGCCCCGGCCGCAACGGCACCGAGCGCGTCCGCACAGCCTTCCTGCCCGTGGCTCAACCAATCCCTTCCGGTCAGCCAGCGTCTGCAGATGCTGACGTCCGCGATGACGCTCGCCGACAAGATCAACATGGTCACCGGGGCCGGGTTCAGTGAGCCCTACGTGTTCTACATCTCGCCGATTCCCAGCCTCTGCGTCCCCGCAATCGGCGAGGAAGATGGTCCGCTCGGCGTCGGCGACGGCCTTACCGGCGTCACACAGATGCCGGCGGCGGTGTCGCTGGCGGCGACGTTTGACCCTTCGCTCGCGAAGCAATACGGACAGGTGGTCGGCTCCGAGGAGCGCGCCAAGGGAGCGATGGTCAACCTCGGGCCGACTGTGAACATCGATCGCGACCCGCGCTGGGGGAGGTCGTTTGAGGCGTACACCGAGGACCCCTTCCTCAACGCCAAGATGGCCGTGGCGGACATCGACGGAGTCCAGAGTCAGGACGAGATGGAGCAGGTCAAGCACCTCGCGGTCTACAACCAGGAGACCAACCGCAACACGCCCGCCGACGACGCGATCGTGAGCACGCGGGCCCTGCATGAGATCTACCTGCCGGCGTTCTGGGCCGCGACCCAGCAGGCCAAGGCGAGCTCGGTGATGTGCGCGTACAGCACGATCAACGGCGAGGCCGCGTGCCAGAACCAGTACCTGATGAAGACCACGCTTGATCAGCGGTGGGGCTTCCCGGGCTTCACGACCTCGGACTACCAGGCCACCCACTCGACCGTCCAGTCCGCCGACGCCGGCATGGATCAGGAGATGCCGGCCCCGCAGTTCTACGGCTCGGCGCTGCAGTCCGCGGTCCAGGACGGCCAGGTCAGCATGGCCACGCTGAACCAGATGGTGCGCCGGATCCTGCGCGAGATGTTCCGCTTCAACGAGTTCAACAACCCGCCGACGGGCTCGACCAGCGCCACGGTCACGACCCCGGCACACCAGGCGGTCTCGACTGCGGTCGCCGAAGCCGGCACGGTCCTGCTCAAGAACGACCGCCACACGCTGCCGTTGCGCTCGACCGGCAAGAGCCCGATCGCCGTGATCGGTCCGGCTGCCTCGACCGCACCGACCGACACCGGTGGCGGCAGCGCGTACGTCACCTCGACTTTCAACGTCACGCCGCTGCAGGGGATCCAGGCCGCCGCGCCGTCCGGCACGACGGTCCAGTACACCCCGGGCCTTCCGGCCGATACCTCGCTGACGTCGATCCCGAGCAGCGACCTCAGCCCCGCCTACGCGTCGACCGGCTACGGCGGCACCTACACGGGCACGCTCACCGCACCGGAGACCGGCACCTACGTGCTCGCGTTCCAGAACCCCGGCAGCTACACGGTCACCTATCTGTCGCTTGACGGCAAGGAGATCCTGGCGAACCCGGGCACCCCGCCGGTCTCGACCTACTCGGTCGCGGTGAACCTCGTGGCAGGCCAGACCTACACGCTCACGCTCAACGGCGGCGGCCCGTCCGCCAACCTCAGCTGGGCGACGCCGTCCGACCTCGCGCCCGGCATAGCCCAAGCGGTCGCCACGGCCAAGTCGGCCGCGGAGGCGGTGATCGTCGTGTCCGATGACACCGAGTCGGAGGCCGCCGACCGCGCCGGCCTGAATCTGCCGTCCGCACAGGACGAGCTGATCTCGGCGGTCGCCGCGGTCAACCCGCACACGGTCGTCGTCGTCGACGCCGGCGCTCCGGTGGCGATGCCTTGGCTCAGCCAGGTGGGCGCGGTCGTGGACGCCTGGTACCCGGGCGAGAGCAACGGCACGGCGCTCGGTGCGGTCCTGTTCGGCCAGGTCGACCCTGGCGGCCACCTCCCGGTCACCTTCCCGGCGAGCCTCGCGCAGGTACCCGCCTCCAGTCCAAGTCAGTTCCCTGGCGTCAACGGCCAGGTCGACTACAGCGAGGGCATCAACGTCGGCTACCGCTACTACGACGCCAACAACGAGACGCCGATGTTCCCGTTCGGCTTCGGCCTGTCGTACACGCACTTCAACTTCAGCAACCTGACGATCACCCCGTCGAGCGTCCAGAACTCGAGCTCGAGCCCGGGTGCCACGAGCTGCCACTGCAACGGGCAGTCGGGTACCCAGGTGACGGTCTCGGCGACCATCACCAACACCGGCAAGGTCGCGGGCTCAGATGTGGCCCAGCTCTACCTGGGCGACCCCGGAGTGGCAGGGGAACCGCCGAGGCAGCTGAAGGGCTTCGACAAGGTCGACCTGCAGCCCGGTCAGTCCCGGACGGTGAGCTTCAGGCTCAATGGCCACGACCTCTCCTACTGGGACGACGCGGCCAACGGCTGGGTGCTACCTGACGGCGACTTCCACGTCTACGTCGGTGACTCATCGGCGCTCGACAACCTGCCGCTACAGGGGTCGTTCCACGTGATGAAGACGGTCGGCGCGAGGTACCTGACCGTCAACGCGCCCAACACGGTGGACGCGGGCCACAGCGCGACCGTCACCGCGACGCTCGTCAACAACGGCGACTACGCGATGCCGAACGCACGGTTCACCCTCAAGGCGCCGGCCGGCTGGACGGTCAGTAACCCATCGCCCGGCAGCATCGGCGCGGGCCAGACGGTCACCAAGCGCTTCACGGTGAGCGCTCCCGCCGGCGCGTCGCCGGGGACGCGCACACTGACGGTCACGGTCACTCCCGGCGACTCAACGCCGGTGACCGAGGGGTCGACGACGATCGTGGTGCCGTACGCCTCGATGAGCGCCGCCTACAACAACATCGGGATCAGCGACAACTCCAACGAGAGCGCGGCGAACTACGACGGGGTCGGCGACAGCTTCTCCGCTCAAGCTCTGGCGGCGGGTACGCCGGACGCGCTCACGCCAGGAGGCAACGTCACGATCGGCGGAACCACGTTCACGTGGCCCAACGTGGCGCCCGGCACGCCGGACAACGTCGTCACCGGCGGCCAGACGGTCGATCTGCACGGCAGCGGAACCGATCTCGGATTCCTCGGCTCAAGCCAGAACGGGACCGCGAGCGGGATCGTCACGATCAACTACACGGATGGCAGCAGCCAGTCGTTCAACCTCAACATCGCCGACTGGTACGCGAACGCGCCGGCCGTCGGGGACCAGCTGGTGACGACGACGTCGAGCTGGAACTACCAGAACAACCCACTCGGTGCGCATCCGGTCAGCGTCTACTTCGCGTCGCTGCCGCTCGAGCAGGGCAAGACGGTCTCGTCAGTGACGCTGCCGATTCTGAGCGGCGCGGGCGGGACCACCGCCATGCACATCTTCGCGATGGCAACCGGCAACGGGACGCCGACGATGGGCGCTCCGTACGCGTCGATCGCCGACGCCTACGACAACGCAGGGATCAGCGACAACTCAGATCCGTCGGCGGCCAACTTCGACGGCACCGGCGATAGCTTCTCGGAAGAGGCGCTGGCCGCAGGGACGCCGACTTCGCTGACTCCTGGTGGTCAGGCCACGATCGACGGCACCACGTTCACCTGGCCGAAACCGGTCGGCGCGCCTGACAACGTGATCGCCGACGGCCAGATCATCGATCTGTCCGGGTCAGGCACCGATCTCGGTTTCCTCGGCGCGGCCGGCTTCGGTGCGGCAAGCGGAAGCGGCACGATCACCTATACGGATGGCACGACCCAGTCGTACAGCATCAGCATGGCGGACTGGTACAACAACGCGCCGGTGTCCGGCGACCAAATCGCCACCACGACCTCGAGCTGGAACTTCTCGAGCAGCACGCAGGTCACACACCCGGTCAGCATCTACTTCGCGGCCGTGCCGCTCGAGTCGGGCAAGACCGTCAAGTCGGTGACGCTCCCGACGGTGGGTAGCGGGGTCGGCAACGGGATCAACGCGATGCATATCTTCGCGATCGCGGCCGGCTCGGGAACCCCGACGAGCGGCGCGGCCGCGGCCGTTGCAAACGTCGCCGAGCGCGGTCAGCGGGGCGAAGCGCACTTCGTCGGGAGGCGGTGAACCGTCGGCCGCCCCGGCGGCCGACGGTACCGTTGAGGTGCTCGCGCTGCGCACCGAGGAACAGATCGCCGAAAACTGAAGGTCGGTGTCGTTTGCGGACCAATCTGGTCCGCAATATCTGAGACCTTGAAGGCATGAGCCAAACGCGGACCTACCCCCACGGCGTGCCGAGCTGGGTCGATACCGAACAGCCCGACCCAGCGGCCGCCCAGGACTTCTATCGCGGGCTGTTCGGATGGGAGTTTGAGATCGTGTCGGGTGCGGACGCGCCGTTCTACGCGATCGCCACCCTTGCCGGCCGCGAGATCGCCGGATTGGGCGCGGCGCAAGCCCAACCAGCCGCTTGGAACACGTACGTCGCCGTCGACGACGCTGAGGCGGCCGCGGCACAGGCTTCCGCCACCGGCGGCGAGCTCGTCGCCGAGCCGTTCGATATCGGTCAGGCGGGACGCCTCGCGATCTGCCGCGACGAGGCGGGCACGGAGTTCCGGCTTTGGCAGGCACACGATCGTCTTGGAGCGCAGATCGTCAACCGGCCCGGCTCGTGGAATTTCAGTGACCTCCACACCGATCGGCCGGACGAGGTCACGTTCTATACGCGGCTGTTCGGGTGGTCGGTCGAGGATCTGGGGTTTGCGAAGCTCGTGCGCCGCCCCGGCTACGGAGATCACCTCGAGGCGACCGTCGATCCCGACATCCGCGCGCGGCAGCGTGGCGTCGCTCCGCCCGGCTTCGAGGACGCGATCGCCTGGGTCGGTGAGCTCGAGCCCGGCGGCTCGCCGCACTGGCACGTGACGTTCGCCGTCGAGGACCGCGATGCGACCGCCGCCGCCGCGGGGAGGCTGGGCGCGGACGTGGTCGCGACCGAGGAGACTCAGTGGACGCGCACGGCGCTCGTCCGCGATCCACAGGGAGCGATCTTCACCGCCAGTCAGTTCACCCCGCCTTCCTAGCCCCAGGGCACTCGGGCAACGCCATCCGTAACCTTGGTCCGCATGGAGTGTGTCGGAATCCTTGTCCACCCGACCCGCCCTGTGGTGGATGCCGTCGAGGTCGTGGAGAGCTGGACCGCAGACCGCGGTCTCGCGCTGGTGCAGATTCCAACGGGCGAGCAGCCTACGGTCGCCTCGCCCGGTACGGTCAGCGCCTGTGACCTGGTCGTCGCGCTCGGCGGCGACGGGACGATCCTCAAGGCGCTGCATGTGTCCGCCGGCACGCGTGCGCCGGTACTGGGCGTCGCATACGGCAGCCTCGGTGCTTTGACGGCCGTGCCAACGGACGGCCTGCGCCAAGCGCTCGACCGGTTCGCCGCCGGCGACTGGCACGCTCGCGACTTGCCCGCGTTGGTGATCCGGGCCGACGACGTCCAGATTCATTCGGCGGTCAATGACCTCGTCGTTGCCCGCGGAAGGGGTACCCAGCTGATGGTCGACGTTTGGGTCGACGGGGAGCTTTACGTCCGCCTGGCCGGTGACGGCGTCGTCGTCGCGACGGCGCTCGGTTCGAGCGCATATTCGATGGCCGCCGGCGGCCCGCTGCTCTCGGAGGAGGCCGACGCTTTTATCTGCACCCCGCTTGCGATGCACGGCGGCAGCGGGCCGCCAATCGTGGTCGGGAGCGATGCACGGATCACGCTAGAGATCCGACCGGGTCACAGCGGCTTCTATGTCGATGTCGACGGATTCCCGACCGAGACCGAGGCACACAAATTTGAGGTCACCAAGATCCACCCGTACGCAAGACTGGTCGCGATGGAGGACTCCCGCACCAGCTTCCCGAGGCTGCGGGCGCGCGGGCTGATCAGCGACAGCCCACGTGTGATCGGGCGGGACCGCCGCGCAGCGCAGCTGGAAATGACGACCTGATCGCGCGCCCGGCGCTCAGCTCGCCGCGAGCGCGCGCTCGTCGGCTTCGTCCTCCGGGCCGATCGGATTCGCGTGGCGGAGGATCAACCGCCACGCGCCGTTCTCGCGGCGGTAGGCCTGCGTGGTCCGCAGCGTCCGGCTGCTGGGCCCCTCCCCCGCCTCCCGAGTCATGTGCTCGAGCGTAGCTGCCGACCGCGCCGAGGATCGCGACATCATCGGCGTGCGACCAGACCTCGAGGAACGGCCCCGAGGTTCCTCGCACCTGATGACTCAGGCCTTCCAGGCAGCGTTTTACGAACTCCTCGAGCTCCGTGTCGAGCGCGCTGGTGCCCTGCGTTTGGACTGTCACCCAGGCTGCTCCTTCTCGGGTGTCAGGTTGTCTTGATCAGGCCGCCGTCGATCACGTAATTGACGCCGGTGACGTTGGCGGTGCGATCCGACGCCAGGATCGCGACGAGCGTCGCTACCTCCTCCGGCGTGGTGAACCGGCCCGTGGCTATCCCCGCTGTCGCGGCCTCGCGGATCGCGTCGGCGTCGACCCCGGTTGCGCTCGCGAACGTGGCCGCAACGCCATGCTCCCCCAGCCACAGATCGGTGCTGACCTGTCCCGGCGAAATGCAGTTCACGCGGATCCCTTTGGGGCCGAATTCCTGCGCGAGCGACTTGCTGAGGTTGACGACCGCGGCCTTCGCGACGCCGTAGTCGACGGTGGCGGCGTCCGGTTGGAAGAACGAGTTGACCGAGGCGATATTCACGATCGAGCCGGAACCCTGCTCGAGCATCGGCCCGAGGGCCGCCCGCGTTGCGCGCAGGCCGGTGAAGAAGTCCATCCGGAGCGCCCACTCGAACTCCTCGTCGCTGGTCGCCAAGAACCCGTCCACCCGAATCCGGACCGCCCCGACGTTGTTGACGAGCACATCGAGCCGGCCGTGCTCGTCGATCGCTCTCTGCACCAGCTGAACCGGCCCGTCCTCAGCGAGCAGGTCCAACGGGACCGCTGTGACGCGCTCCAAACCGTCGAGGTTCTCCGTCGACAACGACCCTGCCACGACGTAGGCACCTTCGGCGACCAGTTCCTTGGTGATTGCGAGGCCGATGCCCTTATTCGCGCCCGTGACAACCGCGACCCTGTCAGTCAGATAAAGGTCCATCGTTCCACACCTAGCTGCGTCTGCCCGGTCTCTGTGACCGGCGCGTCGAGCACGCCGTCGAGCCAGCTGTCGACCGCGGCCGCGACCTCCTCCCAGTCCGAGGCGACCATGTGAAAGTGCGGCCGACCCTCGAACTCGAGATAGTCGGTCTTGGCCGGGGAGTGCTCGTAGCGCTTGTACTGCGCCTTGGAGAGCGACGCTGGCACCGTGTGGTCCTTGGTCGCGCCGACGATCAGCAGCGGCGCACGATCCTGGTTCTTGAAATGGACGTCAGTGGGCGGGTGCAGGTGGAAGTTCGCGAACCCGGCCTCGTAGAAGATCTGGCCGGTCTCGGGGACCGCGTAGCGCTCGTAGGCCGTGACTGCTTCCTCCGCCGAGAAGGTGTTCACGAACGCATAGGTGAACTCGTCCTGCGTCAGCGTCACGACTCCGTGCCACTTCGACGGGTGTGCCAGCGCCGGAGCGGCCGCCTTGAGGGTCGACAACGGCAGCGTGAGGATTCCCTTTGGCGGGGCCGGGCTGATCGCCACCCCAGCTCGGCCGAGGCCGCGATCGAGGAGCAGCTCGACGAACAGGCCGCCGTAGGAGTGACCCACGAGCACTGGCGGCTGATCGAGCGCCTCGATCAGCTGCGCGTAGTGGTCGACGATCTCCTGCACGCCGAGCCCAGCGGACGCCGCGGCGGTCTCCCGCATCTGCTCGACGTCGCCCTGCTTGCGTGGCCACTCGGGCGCGGAGACGATGAAGCCCCGCTTGCCGAAATAGCTCGCATAGTTCTCCCAACTGCGCGCCGACAGCCACGCCCCGTGGATGAGCACGAGCGGGATCTGGCCGTCCTGGGTCTGGCTGGCTTCCATCCGGTCCCTCCTGGTTTGGTTGCCCGTGACTGGAGCGTACGTCTGATCTCGCGAGCGAAAAAGTCCGATTGCTGCGAGATCGAGACCGTCTGCGACTCAATCGCGGGGCAGCTCGGTGCGGGGCGGCCGCCGCGTCAGCCAGCCCTCTGTATCGCGCACGCGCCGGGCCGCCTCGATTAATGCCGCTACCGACTCGGCGGGCGGCCAGCTCGACGCCAGATCGGTCGGAAAGTCCAGCGGCGGATCGAACGGCAGCGCGACGACGCCAGGCATCGACTGGGCCCACTCCTCGACCACGGGCGCGACCGCCTCGCCGCTCGCGACGTGAACCATGCGCCGGTCCCACGGCGCACTCGCGGTCATCATCGTGCGGCCAAACTCGAAGCCGTGGGTGCGGAACAGCGACCGCAACCAGGCGTTGAACATCTGACCGGCGGGCTCGGGCGGCAGAAGCACGCAATTGGATACGAACGCGCTCACTGGGATCGCATCCGCACCTGCGTATTCGTGTGACTCCGGCAACGCCGCGAGCAGTGGTTCGTCCTTGAGCGCGTCGACGCGAACGCCGTAGCGGCGCGCCGCAGCGGGCGACTCCATCACTACCGCGGCCCCGAGCTGGCGCGCTGCAACGCGCCGCAGGGAGTCGGGGCTGAACTGCTCCTCGAGGCGCGTGTCGAGCTCGGGGTGCTCGCGCGCGAGCGCCCCGGTTATGCGCGTCGCAACCCCGGCGCTGAATGGGCCGTGTCCGATCCGGAGCACAGCGTCGTACGAATGAGCCGAGCGTCGCGCGTCGGCGATCGCACCATCGATCTCAGCCAGCGCCCGCCTCGAGCGCTCCAGTAGCAGCTGTCCGGCCGGCGTCAGTTCGACTCGCCGCGTCGTACGCACGAACAAGACGATCCCGAGGTCGCGCTCGAGTTCGCGAATCGCGCGCGACAACGGCGACTGCGACATATGCAACCGCTCCGCCGCCCGCCCGAAGTGCAGCTCCTCCGCTACGGCAACGAAGTAGCGCAGTTGCCGGAGCTCGATCGGGGCGTCCACAACCGCAGATACTGACTAGCGCCCCCGCCAAGCGCCAGCACGGCCGCCGGCGTGTCCGCGGCTTCGGCGGCGGCTCGCTGCCGAAGCGGTCGCTGCCGACGGCTGGGACACGGACGTCTGGGCGCGCACTACGCGAACACGTTCGGCACCGCACTTACGCGCAAGAGCGCCGTGCCCGCCGGCGCATGTGTCGCGCTTTGCCGCCTATACGGGCTGTCGCGCAAATGCTCGCCCTGTGGCGTCAGACGACGCTAACGGTGGTACGCGCGCCGACTGGGCTTTCGATGTAACGCCGCCCACCACCGCCGGCGCGTGGCGCTGGGCTGGGGAAGCAGGGGGAGAGCCCGATCTGCCCGCGTCGAGGCGGCACAACGTGCAAGAGCGCCGCGCCCGCCGGGAACGTGTCGCGTTGTGCGGCCTATTGACCGGCGTTACGCAGCACGTGCGATCGGCCGTCGGGCGCTTGTTCACGTTTGACCGGTCTAACGCACCGTTGGGGGCGGCGTCAGGCTGGTGCCGAACCCGGCCCAGAGCTGGAGCGGTGTCAGCGCCATGATGCCCAGCACATATCGGCGCTCCGAGCGAGATAAGGGACGGAGCAGCGGAGGCCAATTGCGCGCGAGCTAACGGACGGAGCACGGAGGCCAGGGTCGGTGTGTGCGAGCGCAGGGACCGCGTGCCAAAACCGGACGCGTAGGTCGCCGAAGCGGTGAATGCGATTAGCAGCATGATCGCCGCAAGCGCGACCGTCGGGCGCAGTCGCCCGCGCCGAGCGGGCCGCGGCATCAACGTGGTGACGGCCATCTTGCCTCCTTTGTCGATCAACACCCTTGGCGGGCAGGGGCGGACGAGGCGTCCGCAGGACGTCAGCGAGAAGTACGAGCGCTCAGATTAGGTCGATTGCACACAACGTTCATGGGCGAACTCACCCATTGTTTGGAGCAGTCTGGGGAGCGCTCGCACTCCTCTTGTAGGTTGGATTGCCGTGCCAGCGAGGATTGGCCAACTCCTTGGCCGAGCGTCGGAGCTGGAGGTCCTGACCGCGATCGTCGAGGAAGCGCGGGCGGGCCGAGCGCGAGGCCTGGTCGTGCTTGGCGCCCCCGGTGTCGGCAAGACGCGGCTCCTGCGTGAGGCAGCGAACCGGTCGGACCTCCGTGTCGCTCATTGCAGTTGCCTGCCGCTGATCACGCCGCTCCCGTTCGATCCGATTCTGGAGCTGCTGCGGTCGCTCGGCGAGCCGCTCCCCGCTGTCGCGACCGAGTCGCCGCGCGAGCTGTTTGGGATGGTCGTCGACCGGCTCGAGCGCGCCACGATGGACGGTCCCCTGCTGCTCTGCCTGGACGACCTCCAGTGGAGCGATCCGGGCACGATCGATCTCGTGCATTACTGCCTGGCGCGGCTGGCCGATCTTCCGATCGCGTGGTTGATGGCCGCGAGACCCGCCGCGACGGTCGAACTAGTCGCGCACCGGCTCGCACGAGCCGGGGTTCTGGAGCAGCTCGAGCTCGAGGCGCTCTCGGCCGCGGACACGCGCAGGTTGGCTGAGACGATCCTCGGCGAGGATCGGGTGAGCGAGCGAATGGCCACCGTGCTCTACGCGCGGACCGGTGGCAATCCGTTCCTGTGTGAGGAGCTCTTGCGGACGCTGTCCGACGTGGCGGCGGCGCCGCGCTCGAGCAGCGTTGCAGCCGATGGAATCGACCGGCTAGTGCCCGGGTCCGTCAGCGAAGCGATCGTTGAGCGCACCTTGCGCCTTCCGGCGACCGCGCGCGAGGCGCTCGAATGGGCGGCGGTGCTGCCCGAGCCGTTTACGTTCGAGGAGCTCCAAGCGGTCGGCGGCGAGGAGCTGGGAAGCGCGCCGGAGTCGCTGGCGGCGGCCAGCTTTCTGAACGGTGACGGGCGCGGACGCTGGAGCTTTGTCCATTCGATCGTGCGCGACGCCGTCTACGAGCGGCTGCCGGACGGAGAACGCGTGCGCCGCCACGCGGCGGTGGCCGAGGCGTTGGTCGATGGTCCGCTTGAGCGGTTGGCGCCGCAGCTGGCCTCGGCGCATCGCTGGCGCGAGGCGGCGGCCGCGTATCTGCGGCTCGCCGGTAGCGCCCTGGACCGTGGCCGGGGCGCGGATGCCGTCGAGCTCTACCAGCGGTCAGAAGCGCTCGCCGCAGAGGTCGGCGACCAGCGACTGGGCCGGGACGCGGAGGCGGGCGAGGTGCTGGCGCTGCTGCGCGCCGGTGAGACCGACCAGGCAGCACGGATGGCGGGCGTCGTGCGGGCCAGACTCCGTGCCGGCGGCGAGCGCGACGAGCGACTCAGGTTCCTGAGCCGCTACTCGATCGCGCTCGTGGACGACGCCAGGGATGGCGATCGCGCGCGAGAGGCGTTGAGCGAGGCCGAACCTCTGATTGCTCAGGCGGATGGCCCTGTGCTCGCCGAGGCCCTGGCGGTGCGATCGTTCGTCCGGATCCGGGCCGGGGATAGCGCAAGCGCGCTGCCCGATGCCGAGCGCGCCGCCCGGCTGGCAGAGGCGAGCGACGACCCCGCGCTGCTGGCGCGGGCGCTGATCACGCTCGGAATCGTCGTCGGTCGCGCGCGCAGTGCTCGCCAGGGGATGGCGATCTTGGAGCGCGGGCTCGAGGCGGCACATCGAGGCGGACCTGCCGGCACTCGAAGCGCGTGCTCGCCTGAGCCTCGGCTACCTCGCCGAGACCGTGGACGACATGGAGGCGAGTGAAGCCCACGCCCGCCGCGGGCTCGAGCTCGACGGCGTGCCCGCAAGCCTGGCGATGATCATGCGCGCCAACCTCGGCGACGCGCGGCGGTGTTTCGGCGACTTCGACGGCGCGCTCGCCCACGGGCTCGCCGCGCAGCGCGAGGCAGCGCGCATCGGACCGCAGGCCGAGGCGGCAACTGCAGTCTTGCTGTGCGACGTGTACCAAGAGCGAGGCGATCTGCCGGCGGTCCGGCGGCTACTCGAGCAACACACGGCCCAGTTGGACGGTGTCGACGCCCGGAGAGCATCCCGACTGTGGGGGATGCTGCTCGAGGACGAGGGCGTGCCGGCACAGGCGCTCGTCCGCTTTCAGGAGGGAGCCGCGTTCGAGGATGAACCGGCCGCAGCGTGGTGTCTCGCCGGGGCGGCACGTAGCGCGGTCGCGGCCGGCGAGCTGACGGTCGCCCGCGAGGCGCTCGCACGACTCGAGCGCTAGCGGAGCGCTGGCCCGCGGCCGAGTGGCTGGGCGACGAGGCTCGGGGCTGGGTCGCGGTCGGCGAGCACCGCCCCGCCGACGCGGCGTCGGCCTTCCGGTCAGCTGCCACTGGGTGCACGCACAGCTACGACAGGACGCGGCTGGCGCTGGAAGCGGCGCGGCTCGTCGGCGACCGCGACCAGCTGCGGACGGCGATCGACGAATTCGAGCGAATGGGCGCGACGCGCGCCGCCGATCGCGCGCGTGCGGTCGCGCGGGGGCTTGGCATGCGCCCCGGCCGCAGGCGCGCCAGCGCCGGCGCGCTCAGCGCCCGCGAACAGGAAATCGCACAGCTCGTCGCCGCCGGACAGACCAACGCCGAGATCGCCGCCGCGCTCTATCTCAGCCCTCGCACTGTCGACCACCACGTCAGCAACATCCTCGCCAAGCTCGGGTACCGCTCCCGGGTACAGATCGCGGGCGAAGCCGCCGCCGGGCGCCTGCCCGGCGGCCGAGGGACAGGATCGAGTGAAGCCTAAGCGGCGTCTGGCACCACTGGATCAGGAGCCGAACCAACGCGCACGGCGCGTCGCGCCGAACTCGGCCTTCTCGGCGGCGTACTCGCGCGACGGGTCGTGGCGCTCGGCCGCCGGGGCTTCGCCACGCAGGAAGTTGACGTCCACCTTGCCGACGAGCCCGCCGCCGAACTCGGCGTAGCAGACGCCCGCCCCCTCGTACGGTGCCGGCGGGTCCTCGCCGGAGAGCTCGGCCGCGATGTCGGCGGCCACGACCAGCGCCGCCGCCTCCGCGAAGATTCCGGCCTTCGCGACCGTGCGGGGGCCGGTGCAGACGTCACCGAGGGCGTACACGCGCGGGAATCGCGTCCTGAGGTTGGTCTGGTCGACCGGCACCCAGCCGTTGACCGCCAGGCCGCAGGCGGCGAGCGGCTCGGGCGCGCGGTGCACCGGGACTCCAACGAATAGGTCGTACGGGAGCGTTTCTCCGCTGGCCAGCCGTGCCAGGCCGGCGGCCGGGTCGATGCTGGTCACGAGGTGCTGGGGAAGCTCCTCGATCCCGCGCGAGGCGAGCCCGTCGCGGAACATCTGCGAGACCTGGGCGGTAACCGGCACGGGGCGCTGCATCGGAAACGTCGTCGCCATCTGGACGTCGTCGCGGATCCCGCGTTGCGCGAAGTGCTCGTGCATCAGGAACGACGCCTCGAACGGCGCCGGGGGACACTTGAACGGCTGGCCGAGCACCGACACGAGCACGCGCCCGCCCTCGAAGCGAGTAAGCGCATCGCGCAGACGCTCTGCCCCAGCGAGCGAGTAGTACTCGTAGCCCCCCTCCGCCAGACCCGGCGTGGCCGCCATGTCATAGTCCGCACCCATCGCCACGACCAGGAAGTCGGCGTCGTGGGTGCCGACGTCGGTCGCCACGCGCCGAGTGACCGGGTCGATGCTGACCACGGTCTCCTGGCGGAACTCGACGCCGTCCTTCTTGAAGTCGCGGTACGGCAACCGCACGTCATCGGCCGACTGGCGACCGAGCATGACCTCGAGCTTGGAGAAGCCGAAATAGAACGAGTCTTTGCGGTCGAGCAACGTGACGTCGACCGCGTCCGAGACCGTTTCCGACAGGCGCGTCGCCAGTTCAAGCCCGGCGAAGCCCGCGCCGAGGACCAGGACCTGTCGCTTCATTGGTAGTCAGAGGCGCGGCGCCCGCGTTAGCGGGTCCGGTTCCTCGTTCCCCTTTCGAGTCCGTGCGTGCGGTTTTCCCGCACACGGCTCACCGATGATCTTCTTGGCATGGCTTACGCGACTCCTGGGTAGCGGATCGTGCCCATGAGCTGGTGAAGTCCCAGACCCACGAACCATTGGCGCGTCCATTGCTCGAGTTCGCCGGGCCGCAGGTTGCGTCCCTTGCGCTTGATCAACAAGCGCCTGAGTCGCCACGCGACGTAGCGGTCGAGCTGGACGAATTTGTAGGTGGCGTTCCCGGTACGGAAGTAGTTCCCCCAACCGCGCAGGACCGGATTCAGGACCGCGATTACCTCGCGAATGTCCTTCATCCCAGCCAGGCGACGGCGGTCAGTACGGTCCTTGATCTTCGCTCGGATCCGTTTCATCGCCCGCTGCGACGGCCACCGGTGCAGGTAGTAGCGGCAGATGCCGCACTCCAGCAACCGACCCGACACGCGCGCGTGAAAATGGCAGCCGAGGAAGTCAAAGCCCTCCCGACCCTCGCGGAGATCCACGATCCGCGTCTTCTCCGGATGCAACTCCAACCCCAGACCGCCGAGGATCTCCCTCGCGATCTCAAGGGCCGCCTTCGCCTCCTGCTCTGTGGAGCAGAGCGCGACCCAATCGTCCGCATAGCGGACGAGCGTGCCGACCCCGCGCTCAACGAACGCGCGGTCGAAGGCGTGCAGGTAGACGTTCGATAACAGCGGCGAAATCACACCGCCCTGAGGAACCCCGGTGACCGTTTCCCGGTAGATCCCATCCTCCATCACACCGGCCTCGAGCCACAACCGCAACAGCTTCAGAACCCGCCGATCCGACACCCGCTCGGCCACCAGACCCAGCAACTTCCGCTGGTCAAGCTCGCCGAAAAAGTTGCGAATATCGGTCTCTGCGACCCACACCCGACCGCGCGGGAACGCGACCCGAATGCTCTCCATCGCCTGCAACGCCGACCGCTTCGGCCGAAACCCATACGAGACCTCCAAGAAGTCGGCCTCGAAGATCGGCTCCAACACCAGCCTGACCGCCTGCTGACAGACCCGGTCACAGACCGTCGGGACGGTGGCATCAAACTGCACCTCCTGCAGCCCTGATTTTGGTTTCGGCCGGTAGGTGGATCGAGCTGGCGATCAGCCGGTGGCATTGTTGCTCGACCTCGAGCGGGAACGGGATGTAGAGCCGGTTGGCGGGTCCGCGGCGGGCGGCGAGCTTGCCGGTTGAGATCCAGGAGTAGACGGTGCCGTCGGAGATCCGGAAGCGCTCGGCGAGCTGGGTGACGGTCATCTCGCCGTCACGCGGTTGGCTGGGTCCGATCCGGTAGCGCCAGCGCAGCCACCTGATGGCCTTCTCGTCGAATGGCAGGCCGGTGCTGGTGCGCATCCCGGCGGCTGTCAGCTGGTCGGCGATCTGCGTGTTGGTGTGGTCGGGGGCCAGCCGCTTGATCAGCTCGATCACCTCCGATGAGGTGCGCTTGGCGTCGGCGGGCTTCGGTGGTCGCTCGATGGCGTGCTGCTCTGAGGCGCCCGAGCGCCAGCGGATCCCGACCTGGAGCTCACGAGTGTCGGGCTGGGAGGTGAGCGTGACGTCGGTGATCATCGTGCGTAGGAGCCGCTTGCGGTCGCGTTGTGCGGTGCTGTCGGCAGCCCATAGCTTTGGGAGGTCGCGGGCGAGCGCCTCGAGCTGCTCGCGGGAGGGCTCGGGCCTCGGCTTGTTCTGCTCGGCGAGCTCGGCCTCCGCCTCGGCGAGCTCGCAGAGCTTCTGCTCCCAGCGGGTCTCGAGGCTTCTGGCGACCAGGCGGTTGTCCGGCTCGCAGGCGTGGAACGCGCGCTCGGCGCGGATCGCCTCGTAGCGGGCGCGCTCGACGCGCAACTCGATCGCGCGGGTCGAGCGCGCGCGGCGGTCGGCGACCTCGTCGGCGGCAGCGAGCGCCAGCTTGATCTCCCGCGGCTGGAGTGCCGCGAGCAGGCGGCGGGCGACGAGCTCGTCGACGACAGTTGTCTTGACCGAGCGGCAGCTGGGTGTGGCGTTGTGGTCGGCGCGCGAGTGGGTGCATTCGTAGTAGCCGCCCTCACGCTGGTAGCGCGTAGACATCGAGCGCCCACAGGCGCCGCAGCGCACGATCCCCTGGCACAGCGCTGCGCCTTCGCGCGCCGGGCGCTGACCGCCGCGGGTGTCGTTGGCCGCAAGCCGCCGCTCGTTCGCGAGGTACTGCTCCCAGCTGATGTAGCCGGGGTGGTGGTCGTGGATCACCACCGGCCACTCGGCGCGCGGCAGCTCGGTGATCGTGGTGGTGATCGTGCCGTCGGGCCGGACCGTGCGCCGTGAGCGGTAGCGGCCGAACACATACGCGCCCGCGTAACACGGGTTGGCGAGCACGGCCAGCACGCGCGGGTGCGTCAGCTCGCCCCACCGCACCTCGCCCGCCCACGCCCCGCCATAGGCCCGCTTCGGGAACCGGCGGCCCTTGAAGGCGCCGACCGCGCCGTAGGCCGAGCCGGTCTGCTCGAATGCGCAGAACAGGTCGCGGATCGCGGCCTGGACCTCCTCGTCGGGGTCGATGATCGTCTGGCTCTCCTCGTCGTGGACGTAGCCGACCGGCAGCGGGAAGCGCAGCTCGCCGCGCTCCGCCGCCGCGCGCTTGGCGCCCTGCAAGCGCGAGGTGATCATGTGCAGCTCGGCCTCGGACATCTGCGACTTCAGCCCCAACAGCAGCCGGTCGTTGAAGTCCTTGAGGTCATAGACCCCGTCAGTGTCGACCACCAGGGTGTCGGTCAGCGCGCAGAACTCAAGCAGCCGCTGCGTCTCGGCGTTCGAGCGCGCCAGCCTCGAGACCTCCAGCCCGAAGATCGCGCCGACCTCGCCCAGGCACACCCGTGCTACCAGCTGCGCGTACCCCTTCCGCGCCTGCGTGTCCGAGAACCGGCCGGAGATCCCCAGATCCCCGTCGACGACCGCGATCCGCTCCGCTTCCCAGCCGAGCCTGGCGGCTTCCTCCGCCAGCGCGTACTGCCGCTCGGTCGAGCGGAAGTTCTCCCGCACCTGCCTCGGCGAGGACTGCCGCAGATACACGATCGCCACCCGCCCCAGATGCGAGCCGGTGATCTTCGCGGTCGCGCTCACCACCGACGCCACCCGCCACCACCGCGCACTCGACCATGTTCGCGAGCGCCGCGACCGCCTCGGGCAGCATGCCTGGCACCAATCACTCCAGCGCCCGCCGCCTCAACAACTCCAAGTTGATCTGCGAGATCTCCGCCAACAGCACCTCGTTGCGATGCGTCACCGCCACGCTCGCCTCGCACGCCGCCTGCGCCGCCGCCGGCACGTAGATCGTGCGGCTCCGGCCGCCGGCGTAGACGGCCAGATAGGTGTATGGGCCGTGCAACTCCCCCTGACGACACCGGCACCCCTCGCTCGAGCACCGCCGGCCCTCGGACAGCAACACGCCGCGCAACGTCCGCTCCGGCTCGGACAATCCAGCCGTCAACCGCCGCCGGCGAGCCAAGAGCTGCCGCACACTCAACTCGCTGATCTTCGCGGAAGCCATCAGCCTGTACGTGATTCGCTAACAGGCTCACCGATCCTCCCGCCCGCCTCCGAGAACGGCAATCACCGCCGCCACCTCGACCAGCACCTCGAACGTCAACGGCCGCTCCGCCGGCACCGGGCCGCGATCGGTCGCCGCCTCATCCAACTTGATGTTCCGACCGTCGCCGCCGTCGCAGACGTACATTCGACCGGCCGCCTCACGACGCACATACAGAACCTCAAGCCGCCGTCCGAACAGCGGATGGAACGGATGCGTGACCACCAACGAACCCAAAAGCTCGTTGGACGACGCAGCGGTATGACGTGACCGTCGGGATCCCGAGCGGCCGCCTACCACCATCAGGCTTCGGGATCATCACGCGCCTGACCGGCGCGGGACGATACGAGCCCTCCCGAAGAGCACGCTGCAACTCGCCGAGCATCCGCCCGGCGCCGTACTCCTCGACCTCGGCCAGCGTCATCGCATCGACACCGGCCGCGCCCTTGTTCGCCCGCACCCGCCTCCACGCCTCCCGGAGGACGTCACTCCTCCAGATCCGGTCATACAAAGCGTGGAAACGACGATCCGGGGATCGCTTGGCACATGCCCATAGCGAACGTTGAAGTTCTCGCACATCCCCACCAGTGGCCACAAGCTGCGCCATTTCGCTGGCTGGGTCGGCGGACGAGAACCCGCCGGGGTAGTTGGACCGCTCCAAGACGGTCATGCCCTAACGCTTACCTTCTCCGCGCGCGTGACCAAAGCAGGGGTCCTTCGCTCCCGACGCCTTTAGCTTGACGCCGATCATCACTACTACGACCCCCACGGACTCCCGCTGCCCTCCACCCGATTTCGCCATCGGCTTATACGAGCGGTCTCTGCTGACGAGGCTGGACAGACGGGCCTCCCTTGTCCCGCGATCAGACCTTGCGCACGTGCAACTCCCCATACCCCGCAGGGACCCGCCGCACCCGATCCGGAACCAGGACTGGCGGACATGGCCTTCACCGTGACATGAGCGGCTCGGCTCCCCGATCGTTGGTCTGACGAGGCTGAAGTCGCAGCCCGCGCGCTTGCTCCCTCCAAAGAGGCTCTCGACGCCCCGCTCGGCCCCGGGGATCTCTCCCCGAGACTGGGGCCTGCTACCGGGCGCTCCGGCGCTTACCCGGACCGGACTCACACCGGCTGGCCTGACGCAGTTTCCAAGGCGCACCACGGAGCGATCCTATCCGGCGCCCGAAGTTTGCTGGCAGTGTCGATTTCGGCTGTTCGCGTTCGTGTACGTGGTGAGAGGCCAGGATCACCCTGGACGGTGTAATCACCAGACGAGGCGCATCTGGAAGGCGTCGTCGAGATCGAAAGGACGGAAATGGGAAAGGTGATCGTGATGAACGGGGTGTCGCTCGATGGCGTCATGCAGTCACCCGGCCGACCTGACGAGGACACGCGGGACGGCTTCGCACACGGCGGCTGGGCGGTCCCATACGGCGACGATGCGATGGTCGCCAAGATGGGCGAGCGGATGGGCTCGGAGCGCGCGTTTTTGTTCGGTCGGCGCACCTACGAGGAGCTACTGGCGACCTGGAACGCTCGGGGCGGCCCGTTCAAGGACGCGCTCAACGAGACTCACAAGTACGTCGCCTCGGGCAACCCCGCGACGGAACTCGAGTGGCCGAACTCGACGCTGCTGCACGGCGACGTTCCGGCCGCCGTGGCGGAGCTCAAGCAGGGCTCGAGCGCGAACCTCGTGATCATGGGCAGTGGCGTGCTGATCGGCTCGCTGATGGCTGCCGATGTGATCGACGAGTACCTGGTGATGATCGCGCCCGTGGTGCTGGGCAGCGGACGGCGGTTGTTTGCGGGCGCTACGCAAACATCGCTGCGGCTGGTCGAGAGCAGCACATCGAGCACGGGCGTCGTGATGGTCACCTACGAGCGCGCCGGTGAGAGGAGCGAGCCATGAAGCAGTACCTGCTGAGCATCTACCAACCGGACGGCGACCCGCCTGCCCCCGAGCTACTCGCCAAGATCGCGGCCGATGTGGGAGCCGTACGGCAGGAGATGCGCGACGCGGGTGCGTGGGTGTTCTCCGGCGGCTTGCACGCCGCGAGCACCGCGACGGTGCTCAGCCCGCGCAGTGAAGCGATGCCGATGACCGACGGGCCCTACGTGGAGGGCAAGGAGCACATCGGCGGACTCGTGATCATCAAGGCAGACAGCCTGGACGAGGCGCTCGTGTGGGGACGGAAGGTCGCGCGCGCGACAACGCTGCCCGTCGAGGTGCGTCCGTTCCAAGGCGAGCTCGAGGACTGACCAGCGGCGTGCCGGCGATCACCCGTGCCGACATCGAGCGTGTCTTTCGCGACGAGTACGGACGGGCGGTGGCCGTCGCTGGCCCGGGTGTTCGGCGACATCGACATCGCCGAGGACGCGGTCCAGGAAGCGTTCGCCACGGCGGTCGCGCGGTGGCCCAACAGTCGCCTGCCGCCGGCGCCGGCCGGCTGGATCATCACGACTGCACGCAATCGCGCGATCGACCGGCTACGCCGCGAGGCCTCGCGCGATGACCGCCACGCGCAGGCAGCGCTGCTGCACGCCCGCGTCGAACCCGTCGAGGAGAGCCCGGTGCGGGACGACCGCCTACGCCTGATCTTCACGTGCTGCCATCCAGCCCTCGGCAGGGCGGCTCAGGTGACACTGACGCTCAGGCTGCTCGGTGGGCTGCGCACGCCGGAGATCGCCCGGGCATTCCTCGTGCCCGAGGCGACGATGGCGCAGCGACTGGTGCGCGCAAAGGGAAAGATCCGCGATGCCCGGATCCCGTACCGCATCCCGAGCGAAGCCGATTTGCCGGCGCGCCTGCGACTCGGTGCTTGCGGTCGTGTACCTGATCTTCAACGAAGGTTACGCCGCCAGCTCAGGCGAGCGCCTGATTCGCGAGCAGCTTGCAGCCGAGGCGATCCGCCTCGGACGTCTGCTCGCCGTGCTGATGCCCGACGAGCCCGAAGTACTCGGGCTACTGGGGCTGATGCTGCTGCTGGACTCGCGCCGGGCCGCGCGCGCGACCGTGGACGGCGAGCTCGTGCCGCTTCCCGAACAGGATCGCAGCCTCTGGGACGACGAGCTGATCGAGGAAGGGCAGGCGCTCGTCAGACAATGTCTATGGCGAAACCAGCCTGGCCCCTACCAGCTCCAAGCGGCGATCAGCGCCGTCCACAGCGACGCCTCCACGGCGGCCGAGACCGACTGGAATCAGATCCTCGCGCTCTACGACCAGCTCCTGACCTTCACCCCGAACGCTGTCGTAGCGCTCAACCGGGCCGTCGCGGTCGCGGAGGTCCACGGCCCGCGCAACGCGCTCGAATTGACCGATGGGCTATCGCTCGATGAGTACTACCTGTACCACGCGATCCGCGCAGACCTCCTCCGACGCCTCGGCCAGCTCGACGACGCTGCCGCCGCCTACCAGGCCGCGATCGACCGCACCGACAACGCGGCCGAGATCAGGTTCCTGACGAGCCGGCTCGACGCGATCCGGGCTCGCCCGGCGCCCGATGACTAGCGTGGGCGGCCCGAGCGAACCTACGCCCGAGCGCCCGATCCAGCAGCCGAAAGCTTCGCCAACTCCGCGTAGTCGTAGGCGGCTTCGGGGTGGTGGCGAACCGCCTCGTCAATCTTGTGGGCGTCCTCGCCGACGAGGATCCGCCACTCGCCCGACCGGACGCCGTCGAGGATGATCGTGGCCGCCTCGGCCGCAGTCAGCGGCGCCTTGTCGCGGAAGTCGTTCTCGATCCGGGCGAGCAACTCGCGCAGATCATCCGCGGAGGCTCGCTCGGGCAGGGCCCCGGCCCGGATCAGCGCGGCCTGCGCGTCGGCGGGGATCAGCTCCTCGATCTGGGCGTCGCTCATCTCGTTCGGGTCTGGCATTCCCTGGGCACGGCGGGAGTTGGCGATGATGTCGGTGCCCACGTGTCCGGGCAGCACGACCGCAACCCGAACCTGGGGCGCGTTGGAACGCAGGTCCTCGATCAGCGCCTCGGTGAAGCCCTTGACGGCGAACTTGGCCGTCGCGTAGGCGGTGTTCGGCATGCCAGGACCGAGGCTCGCCCAGAAGCCGTTCACACTGCTGGTGTTGACCAGTACGCCATCGCCGCTTGCGATCAGCAGCGGCAGGAAGGTTCGAGCGCAGTAGTAGACGCTCCACCAGTCGACGGCAAAGGTGCGCTCCCACTCCTCCCGGCTTGACTGGACGAAGGAGGCGCCGCCACCCAGGCCCGCGTTGCTGAACACCAGATCGACGTGAGCGGTGCCGTGCCGCTCCAGCATCTCGTCGCGAAACCGCTGAACCTGCGACTCGTCGGAGACGTCGCAGACGTGACCGCTGACCAACACGCCGGTCGGGGCGCCGGCCTGCGCCGTCGCCGCCGTCTCAGCAATCGCATCAGCGTTCCAGTCGCAGCCCGCGACTGAGCACCCCTGGCTTGCCAGTTGGGCGACGAGCTCTCGGCCCATACCCGAGCCACCGCCGGTCACAGCCGCAAGTTTGCCCTCAAACCAGTTTGCGTCTACCACGAGCTCATCCTCCCGGGCCCGGCGTCGAACACGCCATCCAGGCGATCGCTCAGCCGTCAGCGGTCCCGCTGGTCAGGCGCGCTTGCTTGATATCACCGTGATAGTATCACCGCGCGAGTCATCGCGCGCCCGCAACGGTCACGACGGCTGGCTGGTATCGCCCTCGCCGCTGCCGGCGAGCGACCGGAGCCTCTCGATCTGACGGCGGAATTGGTCGTTGACCGCGAGCGCCGGCGAGAACGTCTCCAGGATCTTGCCCATCTCGTAGACGACCGCGCTCAGCTCGGCGTTGATCACGCCTACCTTGTCGACGGTCCCGTCAACACGCTCGACGGTCCCGTCAACACGCTCCACGGTCCCATCCACGCGCCCGACCGTGTCGCTAAAGCGATCGAGCACCGCCGCGAAGTCGACGAGCAACGATTTGAACTCGACCAGCACACCGTCGAACTCGCTCAGCGATCGGTCTACGTGCGCGAGCGTTTCGTCGACATTGATGGCTGCCGTGACGAGCCGGGTAGCTTTACCCGCCATCGAGGCTGGAGAGCGCGCAGCCATGCTGGAACTTTAGTGTCCTGACGCTGACGGCACCGCTGCCGCGCGCGGTATAACGACGACCGTGACTGAGGCGCTGCGCACCAAGGGCTCGCAGCGCTCGCCTCGCGACATCCGTCTGGTGTCGGAGATCGCTCGGATCCGAGTCGCGATCGAGCGTGAGCAATCGGCGGCCGACCGGCTGCTGAGTGACCATCCGTCGACGGCTTGGGGTCGCGAGCCGCGATGGAGGCTGACGGAATATCGGGAGCTCAGACGGCAGCTCGCCGCGCTGCGCAAGAGCGTGTCCAAAGCACCGGCTCGCAGCGAGGGTGACCCCGCGCTACTGCGTGCGGATTTGGCGACGCTGATGTCGTTCGCCAAGACTCTGCGGTCGGACGCGAAGAACTGGCGGGCGGGGCTCGAGGAGGGTCTCAGAGAAATCGCTCGACAAGACGCCGCCGCGCAGCGGGAGCGCGCGAGGTTGGCCGCTGAGCGCACCGCGTCGATCCGACACCGAGACAAACTTCAGGCCGAAATCGATGAGACGGCGAAGCGCATGGCCCGAGACAGCGGCGCCGATTACAGGAGGGTCTTTCCGTGTTTCGCGTTCGGCGAAGCGCTGACCGTCTGTTCGTTGAAGGTGGCGGTCCCGGGGAGCGGCCTTCGCCGCGAGAAGCGCTGGCTGGTGACGCTCAACGACAGCCAAGATCAGGTGGTGGTCAGGCGCGCGTACGTGTGACCCGGAAGCAGGTCGACCTCCGACCGCCGATAGCGCTCCCGCCCCCGTGAGCGGAGCGATCAAGTCACTACGGGTGGGTGAGACGCCAGGTCAGTGACGCGCCGGGCACGGCGGCGGAGGAAATGACCTGAGCCGTTGCATGCTGTCGACCGGCCGCCAGCGCAGCGGCGCCGACGTCCTGGCCTACAGCGACCGGGGCGGACACGTCGAGCGGGGCGATCGTCGTGTGCACGCGCAAGCCGGCCCAGCCGACGAGCGACACCGTCCGGCTGGCTCGCAACGAAACTCGATCCGCCCAGGGCGCCTTGACCGAGGCGAGCGTCGCCGCGCGTTTGATGACCCGGCGGCGTACCACAGCGGTTCGCGTGCTGGCGAGCAGCGTGGTCGTGGCTGCAAAAGCCGAGTCGATCATGCTCGGCTGTGCGGGCGTCGCCGGTTGATGCAGAACGGCACCGACCACGATCACCGACCGTCCGCCGACCAGGTCACGAGCGGCGAACACGAAGCACGCTCCCGCCTGCGAAGTGGTCCCGGTCTTGATGCCGATGATTCCATCGCGACCTAGCAGCGCGTCCTTGTTGAATTGACGCCCGGCGACCGGGAGCGTCGCCTGCGCCATCGCCACGGTCTGCCGGAAAGCCGGTATCTGGATCGCCAGCATCGCCAGATGCACCTGGTCGCTGGCGGTGCTGACCGTGCTCCCTTGCACGCCGCTGGCGTCGCTATAGCGCGTGTGGCGCAGTCCGAGAGCCCGCGCGTCGGCGTTCATCTTGGCGACGAACGCGCGCTGGCTGCCCGCGTCCCAGCTCGCCAGCAGCGTCGCGATGTTGTTGCCCGACGGCAGCAGTAACCCCTCGAGCGCCTGGCGCTCGGTGAGGCGCTCGCCGGCCCGGACAAGCACCACCGACTGCCCCGTGGCGTTATCGGCCCGGTAAGCCGCGACGTCGCCAGGCGTCACCGTGATCCCGGGCCCACCGCCGCCGCGCAGCGGGTGATCGCGCAGTACCACGTAGGCGGTCATGACCTTCGCGACGCTGGCGATCGCAGTCGGTCGACCCGAGCCGTGAGATCCGATCAGACCCACGCCTTCGACACCGACCGCGGCCTCACCATGGCTCGGCCACGCGAGCCTCGGGTGCCCGCCCGGGAACTTCGCTGACGCCGGCGCAGGGAGCAGCGTCATCGAGGGAACCGAGCGCACGAGTGCGAACACGACGTAGGCGACTGCCGCGACCGCCAGCACGCCAGCGACCAGACCCCACCTGACGCGCGGACGGGCGCGAGGCGCGGCCAACGGCCCAGGCGCCGCAAGCCCAGCCGATCTGCGACCTCGTCGGCGCCGTCGGCCCGAGGCGGTCTGCAACTCAACCCGCACCGGCACCACCAGACGCTCGACGCAAGCAGCGACCGACGAGACTGGAGCGAAGCGTGGTCAAAGGACGACCTCGATGCTTTCCGATACCGGTCCTCCGCCACTCCGTATACCACTGTTATACCCGTGCGCGCAACCGCCCGCGCTCTCCGACGGGGTGCTCAGTCGGGATCGCGACGGAGCGCCTCGAGACGCCGAAGGCTCTCGGCGGGCCAAAGCCGTTTAGTGTCGTAGTAGACCTCGAACGCCGGCGTTCCCTGCGGGAGGGTGACCCAAGCGACCTTCGAACGCGTGTAGATGTGAACGTCGGGCGCGATGTCGGTCGGCTGATCCAGCGTGTCGGCGCGCACGAACCGCATTTCCGGACGACCATATTCGCTGAAGACCGCGACCTGACAGTGCGGACAACGGAAGATCGTCTGCAGCCTGTCGTGGTCACGCGGGACATCGACCGGCTGCGGTTGTGTCGCGAGGATCTCGACGCGGGCTGCCTCGATCAGCAGATTGATCACGAACGCGCTGCCGGTCTGACGCTGGCAGTTCAGACAATGACAGCAGTGGACGATCAGCGGCTCCGACGATAAGCGGTATCGGACGGCGCCGCACGCGCAGCCGCCCTCGGGTTGGTTGCTCATGCGGCGCCATCCTACGACCGCGAGAAGGCTCAGCGGAACCCCGGGAGCTGGTCGACCGGCAGCGTGTACCAGTGTCGGCGGATGCAAACGAGCTTGACGTGCTCGACTGGCGCTGGTGCCCCGCTGAGCGTAAAGCGGTCCGTTATCTCGGCGGGGAGTCCGCAGGTCGGGCACTCAAGCAGCGCGTCGTGATCGCCCTGCTCGAGCACTTTGAGTTCGTAGTCGTTCATCGTGAATCGCCCCCTGGCGTGTTGTCGATCTAACGACCAGTACGGCGGCGGGCGCATCTCGGTTCGCGACCGCGCTGGCGCTCCAAGGCTCGCGGGGCCGGTCGGATCGGAGGTCTGTGCAGTAGCCTGAGCTTCGTTTAGCTGGGAGTCGCATGACCGAGCTTGTGGGCAGCGTGGTGGGTTCGAGGCCGCCGATCATTGGCCGGCGCCACGAGTTGGCCTCGCTCGCCGAATCGCTGAAACGGCTGGAGGATCGGGGATCACCGATCGTCGCGCTGAGTGGCGAGCCAGGGATTGGCAAGACCCGCCTTCTGGACGAGCTGTGTACGAAAGCCGATCGCCAGGGCCACCTCGTCCTCTACGGGCGGGCGGCCGAGATGGAACAGGATCTACCGTTCGCCGTCGTCGCCGATGCTCTCAGCAACTATGCAGCGTCGTTGGGCAGCGCTCGTCTCGAGCGCCTGATCGGGGCTCAAGCCGAGGAGCTTGCGCCGGTCGTGCCGGGCGTCGAGGGGCTGGGCGGCGGCGGCGCGGGACGGCTGTACGACGAGCGCTTCCGGACCCATCGCGCTGTACGCGCGCTGCTAGAAGCGCTCGGCTCCGGGCGCCGGGTTGTGCTCGCGCTCGACGACGTGCATTGGGCCGACGATGCGTCGCTGGAGCTGATCGGCCACCTGCTGCGCCGGCCGCCGCGTCGCGGGGTGATGCTCGTGCTCGCCTTCCGGCCGTCTCCTGCGCGTCCCGCTCTGGTCGGCGGGCTCGCCAACGCCGCCCGCGACGGGGAAGTGGCCTGGTTGTCGATCGAGGCCCTGTCGCGCGCGGAGGCCGACCGTCTGCTCGCTGACGGCCTCTCGGACCACGCGCGCGCGGCGCTGTTCGCGCAGTCCGGCGGCAACCCGTTCTATTTGCAAGAGCTGGCGCGGGCACAGGGCGCACCGGCCGGCACCGCGGTCGACGACGTGCCCAACCGGGTCGCGCTGACGATCGACCAGGAGGTCCACGCGCTGCCCGACGACGCGCAACGCCTCGCACGGGCCGCTGCCGTCGTCGGCGACCCGATGGCGCTCGATGTCGCGATCGCGGCGGCTGAGCTCGACGACAGCCCTGCGTTGGCCGCGCTGGATGCGCTCCTCGGCTCAGGACTGCTGGTGGCGACCGATGTGCCGCGCCGCTACCGCTTCCGGCATCCCCTGGTCCGACGGGCGGTCTACGACACGACAGCGGGTGGGTGGCGGCTCGGCGCACACGCCCGGGCGGCGCGCGCTCTGGAGGAGCAGGGCGGCTCGCTGACGGCGCGGGCGCATCATCTGGAGCGCTGCGCTGAGCCCGGCGACGCGGCTGCGATCGAGGTGCTCGTCGCGGCGGGCGCCGGGGTCGCGCCACGTGCACCGTCCACGGCGGCCGCCTGGTACGCCGCGGCGCTGCGCCTGCTCCCCGAGGCTCCCGAGAGCTCAGGGCAGCGACTCGGGCTGCTCGTGATGTTGGCCCAGAGCCAAGCCGCCACCGGCGAGCTGATGCCAGCCCTCGACGCGTTGGCGGCGGCCCTGGATCTGGCGGGAGCCGATGATGACCTCGCACCGCTGCGCGCCCGACTCGTCGCCGGCTGTGCGATGTGCGAGAACCTGCTCGGCCGCCACGATGCGGCCCATGGTCGACTCGTCGCTGCGCTCGACGACGTCGACGACCCGCGCTCCCCCGCCGCCGCCGACCTCGAGGTTCAGCTGGCCGCCGACGCACTTTACGACGGCGACTTCACGACGATGCTCATGTGGGCGCGGCGTGGCCTCGAGGCCTCCAATGCGCTCGCCGAGCCGGCGCTGGTGGTCCTCGCCGAGAGCCTGGTTTGCTACGCCAGACTCGGACTCGGCGAGATCGGCGACGCGATCGCGGCGTCGAGCGCCGCAAGCGCCCGGCTGGATCGACTCAGCGATGACGAGATCGCGCTTCGCCTCGAGGCCCCTTACTACCTCGGATTCGCCGAGTACTTCGCCGAGCGATACGACGACGCGATCCGTCATTGGCGACGCGGCATTGCCGTCTCGCGGGCCTCGGGACAGGGGCAGTTCGCGACCCCGATGTCGATCGGTCTCGCGCACGCGTACGAGGTAACTGGCCGCCCCCGCATGGGGCTGGATCAGGCCGAGGCCGCCGTCGACGCCGCTCGGCTGTCGGGCAACCGACAGGTTTTGTGCTGGGCGCTCACGGCCGAGGCTTGGATCGCTGCGATCGCCGGGGAGATTCCACGCGCCCGCACCGCCGGCGCCGAGGCTGTCGGCCTGCTCGGGGATCTCGACGAGAGCGTGCTTTCGCGTGGGACTCGCGTTCACGTGGCCGCGGCGCAGTTGGAGGCTGGCGAGCCCGAGCGCTGCCTGGAAGCGATGGCGGATGCAGGCGCACCGGAGTTCGCGCACATTGAGCCCGGTCGGCGGGCATGGCTGTATGCGATCCTGGCGCGCGCCGCGCTGGCCCTCGGCCGTGAGGTCGTCGCCGAGGATTGGGTCGCGCGCGGCGAGAAGCTGCAGCAGACGCTCGGCCTCGGCTACGTGGAGGCCGCCATCGCCTACGCCGCAGCGATGGTGGCGCTGGCTCGCGGCGACGCTCGCGGCGCGCTTGAGCAGGCTGAGCGGTCCGTCGACTGCGCCGCATCAGCCGGAGCCAAGGTGCAAGCGTCGCGGGCTCGGATCGTGGCGGGGCGTGCGGCGGCGGCGGCCGGCGACACGGAGGCCGCGGCGATCTGGCTCGAGCGGGCCGAGTCAGAATTGGCTGCGATGGGAGCCGTTCGCTTCCGCGACGAGGCGGCGCGCGAGCTGCGTCGCCTTGGGCGGCGCGTGAGCGCGCGCCATCGCCGCGCCGGCGGCGGCTCGGGTCTCGCGAGCCTGAGCGGACGCGAGCGCGAGATTGCCGAACTGGTGGCGCGCGGACGCACTAACCGTGAAATCGCCGCCGAGCTGTTTTTGTCGGAGAAGACGATCGAGAGCCATCTGAGCAAGGTGTTCGCCAAGCTCGGCGTGTCCGGTCGTGTCGCCGTTGCGGAGGCGGTCGGGCGGGAGCGCCAGCCCGAGGAATGAGTCGTGCGGGCGCGCCACCCCAAGGGATGAGGGAGCAGAAGTAGGGGGTTCCCCGATGTTCGCCGCGACCTGCCGGTGTCAGGGTGCTTTACGTGCCGAGATTCCGCCAGACCGAGGTGACCAATGTCTCTCCAGTCCCCATCCAATGACCTCGCGATTGCGCCAAGCTGGCGCGTGCCGACGATGACATCCTCCTCGACCAGTGGGCGAAATCCAGCGCTCGACCCGCGTCGCGGTGGGTTTCCTGCTCGGCCTCGCGATCCTCAACGCCGGGTTTCTCTACTTCCTGCCGGCCCGCGCCGCCACTGGCTACGCGTGGGCGATCCGCCCGCCAATCTCAGCCGCGTTTCTGGGTGCCGGCTACCTCGCCGGCGTCGTGGCGACCGCGCTCACGGTGTTCGCGGCGCGCCGTTGGCGCTCGATCCAGCCGCTCGCCTTCGCGCTCCTGACGCTGTCGATCGGGCTGCTGGCAGCGACGCTGCTGCACACTGGCCGCTTCCGCTGGGGCTACCCACCGACGTGGGTGTGGATTGCGGTGTACGCGCTGGCGCCGGTGGGCGTCGTAATCCTGGCCCGGCGCCAGCGCGCGAATACGATCCGGCCCGCGACGGCCGACCCACGGCTGCGGCTGCTACGCGGGCTGTCTCTGACCTGCGGCGCCCTGATGCTCGCCGGCGCCGTGGCTCTGTTTGCGTTCCCGGCGGACCTCGGTCGCCACTGGCCGTGGCCGCTGACGACGCTGCTGGCACAGGCGATCGCCGCGTGGATCGCGATGATCGCGGCTGCGCTGCTCTGGTGCGCGTATGACCTACGGCGTGCCGACGAAGCGTTGATCCCGTATGCCACGCTCGGTGCCTGGTGCCTCGCGCTCCTGGCGCTCCCGGGATTGCACGCCGGCCAGGTGACGCGCACCGGCGCGCCGTTGACGATCTATGTGGGAGCGCTGATCGCGCTGCTCGCACTCGCAGGCCTCGGCGTCGCGAGGGCCGCGCGCAGCGGTGGCGTCGGCAGTAGTGCGGACCAGCGCTAAGCCGTCTTCGAAAGCTCATGAGCCCGGTTTCGTGTCGGTTCTCGCGACAGGGTCGCGTCGCGAGTCGAGAGCCCTTGGCGAACACGCACCCAGCGGTGGATGCGCGGGTCACGGCGCGGTTTCGCGATGGGGATCCAGACGCCGTGCGGACGGTTTACAGCGAGTACCGGCGTCTCGTGTATGCGGTTGCCTACCGCCTGCTCGCTGACCACAGCCTGAGCGACGAGGCGACGCAGCAGACGTTCCTGAAGGCGTGGCGAGCCTGCGCGCGAATCGATCCAAGCCGCGAGTTGGGCCCTTGGCTGGCGACGATCGCACGTCGAGTCGCGATCGATCTCCAGCGCCGCGAGGCGAGGCGTTGCGCCGCCGGGCTCGACGCGGTGACGCCCGACCACCCCTCGCTTGTCGCGATGCCAGCGAGCGTGGAGACGGCGTCCGACATCTGGGAGGTCCGCCGCGCAGTGTCAGCTCTGCCGGCCGAGGACCAGCAGGTCGTGACCCTTCAACACTTCGAAGGACTCACACACACCCAGATTGCCGAGCGGCTCCGAGTGCCTGTCGGAACCGTGAAGTCGCGGTCCTTCCGGGCGCACCGGCGGCTGGTGACAGATCTTGCTCACCTCCGCTAGACGCACATGTCCTTAACTCGCGAACCGGATTGCCCCCCCGGACGTATCCCTGACAAGTGCAGTTAAGGAGTCAACAGGGGGTTCGATAGCGATGACTGGTTCGAGAATTATTGTGTTGGGCGCCGGCGTATGTGGGCTTGCGGCAGGCATGCTCCTCACACGCGACGGTCACGCGGTGACCATCCTGGAACGTGATCCGGCGCCGGTGCCGGGGTGTCCGGACGAGGCATGGGCGGGATGGACGCGCGACGGAGTGACCCAGTTCCGCCAACCACACTACCTGCAGCCGAGAGGCCGCATGGTTCTCGAGCAGGAACTGCCGGATGTCGTTGCGGCGCTGAAGACAGCTGGCGGATTGCAGTTCGATCCGCTGCGTTTGATGCCTCCCTCGATCGTTGACCATTCGCCGCGTGAGGACGATGAGCGCTTCAAGACAGTCACCGCCAGCCGACCCGTGTTGGAGCAAGTCTTGGCTCGGGCAGCGGACGCCGAGCCGGGTCTCGAGATTCGACGGGGGGTGTCAGTCCACGAGCTGACCGCGAGCAGCCGTAACGGAACACCGCACATCGGCGGGGTACGAACAAGTTCTGGCCAGACACTGAGCGCCGACCTGGTGGTCGACGCGATGGGCAGACGGTCGCAGCTGCCAACTTGGCTGCGTCAAACCGGAGCCACCGGGATCTACGAGGAAGTCGAGGACTCGGGCTTCATCTATTACAGCCGCTACTTTCGCTCCCGTAACGGGGCGCTGCCTGAGTTTCGAGCGCCGATCATCAGCCCACTCGGAACCTTCTCCGTCCTCACACTCCCGAGTGACAATCAGATGTGGTCGGTCACGCTGTTCACGTCGGCCGGGGACCAGCCACTGAAGCGGCTGCGTGATCCTGATCTGTGGAACTCGCTCGTGGCCGCCTGCCCGCTGCACGCACACTGGCTGGATGGCATCCCGATCAGCGGCGTGTTGCCGATGGCCGGCGTGACTGATCGCTACCGCCGTTTCATGGCGGCGGGCAAGCCCGTCGCCACTGGAATTGCGCCGCTGGGCGACGCGTACGCGTGTACGAATCCGACAAACGGCCGCGGCATGTCTCTTGGGCTGATGCATGTCCGACGGCTGCGCGACGTGATCCGTGCCTACGGTGACGACCCGCTCGAATTCGCCAACGTCTGGGACGCGGTCACCGAAGCCGAGATAACACCGTGGTATCGCGAGAACGTCGAGGAGGATCGTGCTCGGCTCGGCGAGATCGAGGCCCTTCGGAGCGGCCGACAGCCGGAGCCCCCGTGCACCGCACATGCGTTGCTGCGAGGCGCGCTGTTCGCCTCGGTCCCGCGCGATCCCGACGCGTTCCGTGCCTACCTTGCTTGGCGCTCCTGCTTGACCCTGCTGCGGGAGACGTTTGCGAACTCGAACTTCGCAGCGCACATTCTCGAGCTCGCGAGCGAGTGCGGGGACGTGCCTCTCCCGGGCCCGAACCGCACACAGCTGCTCGAGCTACTTCACGGCTCGACCAGCGGGACGCGAACCGGGGAGCTCGTCACACGCTGCCACTGAGGGATGTGGCTTTGCTGCTGACGTGGTGATGGCGTATCATCACGCCATATGTCCGCCATCGCAATCGACATCCGGGAGCCGGCTACCGTCGCCGAGGAGCTCGGCGAGGCAAACTCGCGGTTGTCGAAGGAGCGCGAGACGCCGGCCTTCGTGATCGGGATCGTCGAGGGTGTTGCCGATGCCATCGCCGCGGGGGATGATGTTGAGGCTGCGGTCGTGAACCCGTGGCTCTGGATCAAGCTCCAGAGCGCCGCACTACGAGCGCAGTCGGCGCTGCGCGACGACGAGCCACAGCGCCGACGTCAACTACGACTCGCGCTTGAGCAGATGCGGTTTCTGTTCGCGCGGATTGCCGACCGCGAGCCGATCGGCGAAGAACGCGCCGCGCGGGAGGTTGCACGGTGGATCGATTCCAAGCTCGCCTCTGTCAGTCAGCCGGCAAAGGCTGAACTGCTCCATGTGAGCCCGCGTACTTATCAACGGTGGATTTCGGACCGCGAATCAGGCCAGCCGAGCGGCAAGGACGAACGGCGCCTCCGGATCGTTGCCCGAATCGTCAACCAACTCCGTTACAGCCTCACCGGGCCCGGCGTTGTGGAGTGGTTTGAATACCCACGGGCCGATCTCGACGGCGCGACGCCTTCGGACGTGCTGGACGACCCGGAAAAGCTGGAACTCCTGATCGTCGCTGCCGCAGCATCGCGCGGCAACGTCGCCGCGTAGCTGACCTCGATATGGAGTTCGTCGCGTTTCGTCTCGCGAACTACGAAACGCCACTCTGGTCAGTCGAGAATTTCGCCGCTGGCCGCTACAACGCTGCGAGCTCTGGCTTCACCCAGTACCTCAGTTTCCACCCACTGACACCGTGGGCCGAGCTTCTGAGAAACGAAGATCGGCGCACCCAGGACCGCGCGATCCTCATGCGCTATCCGCTGTGGGCGATCCGCGCACAGACTCTGGACGAGCCGTTTCACCTCACGTTCGACAACGCGGCGGACTTCGGACTCGAGCCGAGCGATCTTGTGGGCGACGACCAAGGTCCCTGTCGAGCTCTCGCTGAGGCATTCCGAGCAGACGGCCCCAGAGCGTTCACGGCTCCGTCTGCCGCGCTGCCAGGGACAACTAACCTGGTCGTTCTCGAGCCTCGCGTGCTCGTCTCCTTCAACCAAGCGCCAACCGACGACATCGACTGGCCGGGGAGCATGACCTCCCAGGACGGCCGCTGTCCCGAGGGGCTTTGGGAGCTGGTCCAGTACCGGTCAGCCGGCAAGAAACATCCCGGTCTCGCCGCGTGGGAGATGGGCGAGACTCTCGAGTTTGAAGAGCCGCCGGTGCTGGCGGCCGCGCTTGCTCCCTAAACCGCACCGCCTCGCCATTTAGCACGTTTGGCGTCGACTACGGGCGCAGGCCGGCGCTGACGAAAGTCAGCACGCTGAGCCCGACAAGCGACACCACTGTCGCGCCGATCAGACGCCGATAAGCGCGCCCCTCCAGGCGCGCGCCCAGCACGATCAGGATCGGGAACGCGCATAGCAGCATGCGCGGGTTGGGCGGCACATTGGCGGAGGTCACGGTCAGGCAGGCGACGCCGAGCGTCCACGCGAGCGCAACAAGCGGCACGGACTCGCGCGCGCGCCAGATTTCGACCAACCCCCACGCGAGGATCACGCCTCCGAGCAGGCCGATGACGATGTCGAGGTTGGCCGGCGGCGTGACGGCCGATGCGTGGAAGATCTCGTCAAACAGGGTGTGGGCCTGGTTGTAGAGCGCGAACGGCGTCGAGTGCTCCTGCCACGCGTCCTGCTGGGCGATATAAGACGCGAACGGCGTGCCGACGCGTGCCCAAAGGTATGCGCCGAAGGCGACGATGCCCGCGGGCGCGAGCAGCGGAAACAGCGCCGGGCGCCAGGCCCCGCGCGCGCGCCAGCCAGTGCGGTGAAGCTCTCGCAGGCAGACCACGGCCGCAGCCGGCACGATCGCGAGCGCGACGGGCTCGACCGCGGTGCTCAAGCCCGCCAGGATCCCGGCCAGCAGCCAGCGGCGATGCTCGACGGCGAGCATCGACCCCGCGATGCACGCGAGCATCAGCCCCTCGCTGTAATCCATCGAGAACACGATCGACCCCGGGAACAGGCAAAAGAACAGAACCGCTCGCCGAGCGGCTGAGGGCCCGAACCAGCTTTCGGCCAACCGGCTGACCAGGATCGTGGTCACGCCGCCAAGCGTCATCGCGACGATCAGGCCGGACCAGACGTTCGAGATCTCGAGCACGGTGCTGACGCCGCGCATCAGCAGCGGATCGAGTGGGAAGAAGCCGAATGCCGAGTAGTGGAAGCGGATCAGATGGTCGGGGTATCCGCGAGTCGCAAGCGCGACGTACCAGCCACCGTCCCAGTTGGATGTCTCCTGGGCGAGGCTCCAGTGCTGCCCGTGGCTGCCGTGGCGCGCAATGGTGTCGATCAACGCGACGCCGACATAGAGCACCCGCGACAGCAGGTAGACCGCGACCGGGTACTGCCAGCGCACGTCGAGCGCCGCGAAACGGCGCCACAAGCGGTGGGGCCAATTCGACGGCGGTGCATACCGCGGCCTGCCTACTAGTGGCGGCGGCGGTGCGAGTGGCGGGAGTGGCGCGGGGTCGAGCAGATCGCTGCTCGACGGCGCACCACGCACGTCCGGCAGCGTGCTCACGGCGCGGGAGTGTAAACAAGGATCCGGCGCGGTGGCCGGGACACAGATCGGCTTTACAGGGAACTAACGACGCGCTCGCTAACCCAGTTTCCAGTAGGCGCTTGGTTCCCAAGCAAGCAACGCGAGCAGTTGGACGATCGCGCTGTGATCGAGCAGGGTGGCTGGGGTCTTTGACGACAGTTCCTCGGTGTAACTGCGGAGCGCTGACACGATCTCATCGCGTAGCCGAGCGTCACTGCTCGCCGCGTGGAGCGACAGGAGGTTGCGAAAGAAGATCGCGTTGAACGCGGGCGGCTGGGACGCAAGTGTGAGGCCCTGGAGGGCTTTGCGCGCGATCGCTTCGGCGCGGCCGAGGTAGTCGGCCGGCGCGACCGCCGCTCCACGGGCGAGCGCCACGTTCAGCCCGACCATCGTGCCCTGGTTGTAGCTCCACTGCGTCTGATCGATCGAGCCGTCGCCGCGGATCTTGTCCCAGAACAGACCTGTCCCAGGCTCACCGGCGTCCCGGCTCTCGTCGAGCGTGGCGAGTACCCACGCGTACATCTCCTGCTGGCCCGACCGGACCGCCGGCCGACCGCTCCTGACTGCCGAGCTCGCCGAGCTCGCCCAGGTGCAGGCCGAGCTGCGCGTTGGGCGCGGTGGAGACGAGGTTGCGGTCGTGGTTGCGGCGCCCGCTCCCGCGTCCTTGCTCGACCCAGAAGACCCCGCCCCCGCGCTCGTCCCAGCCGCGCAGCGCGAATTCATACGTCGCCAGCGCGCGGTCCAGCCGGCTCCAGCCCGGGCGGACTCGCTCCAGCAGCACGAGCGCGAGCCCGACCCAGGCATTGTCGTCGTAATAGCGATCCCCGCCCAGACGTGAACCGGCGACGTCGGACGAGTACCCCGGGGCCAGACCGTCGCCCCGCCAGTAGCGCTCGAGGTCAGCGAGGTGGATGGCGATCGCGTCCTGCCCGGCGAACGCCGACGTCAGCTCGTCCCCGATCGCGGCTATCAAAATCGTCGCCACCAGCGCCTGGCTGAACGGCCATAGGTGTGCCGCGCGACCGCAGGATCCGCAGCCCGCCGTCGCGCCGGTATCCGCTCGGGCTCATCCGCCACCGGTCGCGCATCACCTCGTACGCGCGCATCGCGCGCTCCGCCTCGGCTAGGCGATCGGCCGCCAACCTTTAGAGCGTCGTCAGGCCGACCGCCGTCAGCGCGAGCGCGGCCACGCGCAGCCGACGGTCCGTGCTGAGCGCCGCCAGCGGGATCAGCCAGGCTACGTACCACGGCAACAGGTAGCCAGCGGTGAGGAGCAACGCGACCGTGGCCCATCCCGCCGCTGTGATCCAATCGAGCCGGCCGCGCCACACCCTCACGGTGAGCCAGATGACAAACGCCAGGAACAAACCACCCAACGCGAGCCCGGCGGCACCGATCCAGCCCGGGAGACCGACGAGTGTCAGCAGCCACCCGGAGATGCTATGGACGCCGCCGTGACTTTGAATGCTCTCCAGCGTGCCGACCAGTTGCAGTGCGCTCGAACCGAACAGCACGAGACTCAGCCCGGCCAGGGCCGCGCTCGCAGCGGCGGCGCCGGCGAGCAGCGCCGCCCGGGGCCAGCGCTCTGGTCGAGCCGCGCTCCCTCTTGCGAGCGCGAACGGGAGCAGCAGGCCGCCACTGAGCTTGACCGCCGCGGCGACCGCGATCAGTCCGCCGCTCGCCCCCTCCCGGTCGCGCAGCAGCAGGTAGACGGCGCCCATTAGGAGCGCCAGCATGATCAGGTCGTTGTGGCCGCCGCCGACGCCGTAGAGGATCGTCACCGGGTTGAGGCCGACGAGCGCGATCGCCTTGACCGGGTGCACGCCGCGGAGCACCGCGGCTCTCCACACCAATACGACCACGAGCAGGCTCGAAGCGGCCGCAATCAGCTTGTAGGCAAGCACGTTGATGGCGAGATCGAAGGGCGCGAGCAGGTAGCCGAACGCCGTGAACAGAGGGCCATACACACTTGGGGTCGTGATCCACTTAGCGGCAACGAACGGGTACAGCGGATCCGATGAGATGACGTTCGGCCCGTGGAGGTATGGACTGACGTGGTAGATGCCGCCCATTCGGCTGTAGGCGACGTAGCTGAATACGTCAGTCGAGAGGAGCGGAGGCGCTAATAGCACCAGCAAGTTGAGTGCGGCGATCGGCGCGATCACCGCCCACATCGGGAGTCGTTCCGCCGAGCGGACAACGATCCCGTACGACAGACACATCAGCGTCAGCACGACGATCAGCCCGGCTAGACCGAGGTTGACATGGGAGCGTCCGAACGCGCCGACGAGATAGCTCGGCAACGACTGCGGCAGCGCCATGCGCAGGGATGCGGGCAGAATCGGACCCGTCGCGGACGCGGTGAGTGCGAGCGCGAGCGTAGTCGCGATCAAGCCGCCAATCGCGATGAACGGGACGCGATCGGAGCCGACGCTTGCGCTCGTGCTTTTGAACTGGCGGGGGGCCTGATGCGTGGCCGCAAGCGACTCACCGTTCATTGTGTCCTCAGACCTTATCCATGAAGTTCAAGCCTTAAGCCAAGACTCAAACATACCCCCAAACCGGATTCGAACCGGTGATCTCCTGCGTTAAAGGCCGGACTGGTGATTGAGTCGGGTCACGACGGAGGGCGCGAATCGCCTTGATTCACGGCATGTATCAGTCCTTTGGGCTGATATCACCGGCGCTGGACGAGAGCGTCGCGGACCGCGCGGGCCGCCGCCCCCGCCGGGGCGCGGGCCGCTGGATTACGGCCATCGGGGGCCGAGGATCGAATAACCGCCAGCCACGGTATGGCAGTCAGGATCCTCCTCCGGCAGCCGCGAGCGTGACGATGTGCATGTTGCCGGTCGCCCATTGGACGGTGAACGTCAGCCCTGCGATCTTCCAGCCGTCGGCGGTCCGTTTGAGCTCGTAGTCGTGGCGGCCGCCGACCGTCCACATGGGGCCGCCGGAGGTGTTGGCGAGCACGTGTGTGCCCTGCATGTTGGCCGCGCAGGTTGCCCGATCGCCGTCGAGGCTGATCACCTGACAGGTGATCAGGTGGTGGACTGCGTCGAGATTGCCCAGCGCTTGACGGTATCCGCCGACGAGCTCCGCGGGACTGAGGTTCTCGGGCTCGCCGCCAAAGAGCGAGGTGCGGTCATAGTGGACCGGGTCGGTAAACAGCCCTTCGAGCGCGTTCCAGTCGCGCGCGTCGAGCAGCAGCGCGAGGTTTCCGGTCAGCTCGATGATCGCGAGGCGGTCCGCGGTCTCAGTTGCGGTGGAATCTGAAGCGATCGTGGTCATGCTTTCTCCGTTGCGTGGTCTACAAGTGACGACCGAGCATGCCGAACGATCAGGTGAGATCGCCTCGCCTGGTTCCGGTGATTGGCGCACCCGGACCGGCTTTCGAGAGGCTCGCGCGGCGGGCGTTGTCGAGACCAAGTGCCAGCGGGACGATGGCGAGAAGCGCTGGAGCCGCCCGCCGCGCCACAAACGTCGCCGAGCGCGACCACCTGGTCCGCCAGGCCGCCCGCACCCGAGCCGCTTGAGCTTGTAGCGCGGTGACGCGGGCACCGATGCAGTCGGCCCAACCGATCTAACCTCGAGCCCGCGCCGCGGCTGGCTGCCGTTTGCGGACAACGTGGCCACGCGTCGCCGTGCGGGTTAGCCTCCGGCGATGATCGCATCGGTTCCTCAGGCCGATTCGCCGAGATTGGGGCGGCGGATCGTGCGTTTGTTTCGCCCGCATCGCGGCGCGCTGGCGCTGATCGCCGCGATGATTTTGCTGACGTCCATACTGAGCGTGATCAGCGCGCTCCTGGTCCGTCGGGTGTTTGACGACGCCCTGTTCGTCCGGGGCGGTCCCGATCTCCACGCGCTGTATCCGTTGGTGGCGGCGTTGATCGCGATCCCGATCGTCAACGGGGTCCTCAATGTTGGTCAGACGTGGGTGACTGAGGTCGTGGGCAACCGCGTGCTTCAGGAGCTCCGCGACCGGCTGTTTGACCATCTGGAGCGGCTCTCGCTGGCGTTCTACACGGCGACGCGTAGCGGTGAGGTGCAATCGAGGCTGGCCAATGATGTCGGTGGGGTGCAGACGACGATCACTTCGACCGCGTCGTCGGTGCTCAGTAACGTGGTCACGCTCGTGTCCTCGGTGGTGGCGATGCTGATCCTCTCGCCGCTGCTGACGGCCATCTCGCTGGCCGCGACCCCGGCATTTGTGTTGTTCAGCCGGCGCGTCGGACGCGCCCGGCGAACCGCCCGTCGGGATGCTCAGGCTTCGTTGGCGACGATGGGCTCGATCACGCAGGAGACGCTGTCGGTGTCCGGCATCCTGCTGGCCAAGGTGTTTGGGCGACAGGAGCACGAGGTCGACCGTTACCGCGCTGAGAACGCCAACCAGGCCGAGCTGCAGATCCGACAGGCGATAGTCGGGCGATCCTTCTTCGCGGTCACTCAAGCGTTCTTCGGGATCAGTCCGGCGCTGGTCTATCTGGTTGCCGGGCTTCAGGGCACTCGCGGCGCTCTCTCGGCGGGGACGTTGGTGGCGTTCACGACGCTGCAGAGCCGGCTGCTGATCCCGATCAACCAGTTGCTGCAGGTGTCGGTCGACGTTCAGTCATCGCTGGCGCTGTTCGGTCGGATCTTCGAGCTCATCGACCTTCGGCCCCGGATTACCGATCGCCGCGACGCGCTCAACCTGGCAGCGGGCGAGATTCGAGGCGAAGTCGCGCTCGAGCACGTGTACTTTCGCTATGGCGGCGGCGAAGAAGGCGGACCGCCCGCACCCGAAGAGGCGCTACGCGACGTCTCGATGCTGGTCTCGCCCGGGCAGCTCGCGGCCCTCGTCGGGCCCTCCGGGGCAGGCAAAACGACGATCTCGTATCTGATACCGCGGCTGTACGACGTCGAACGCGGGGCGGTCACGATCGACGGTCACGACGTGCGTGACCTCACGGCCGCGACGATCGCACACGCGGTGGGGGTCGTGACCCAAGAGAGCTATCTCTTTGGCGGCACGGTCCGCGAGAACATCTCTTACGGGCGGCCGGATGCGACAAACGATGAGATAGTCGCCGCCGCCAAAGCCGCGTTCATTCACGATCGCATCCTCGCGCTGGAGCATGGCTACGACACGATCGTTGGAGAGCGCGGGTACCGGTTCTCCGGCGGGGAGCGCCAGCGGCTGGCGATCGCCCGAGTGATCCTCGAAGACCCGCCGATCCTAGTCCTCGACGAGGCCACCTCGGCGTTGGACACCGAAAGCGAGCGCGTCGTCCAACGGGCACTTGAATCGCTGATCCAACGCCGAACCACGATCGCGATCGCGCATCGGCTCTCGACGATCCGCAGCGCCGACGTCATCTTCGCGATCGACCACGGCGCGATCGTCGAGCGTGGCACTCACGACGAGCTCCTCGCTCAGGGCGGCCTTTACGCGCGGCTGTACGAGGAGCAGTTCGGCGACGGGGTGGTCGAAGCCCACTGCAGCGACGGCGTAATCCTGGCCAACGGCCAGCCGTGTCGACCGTCGAGCCGGCGACCGCGTGGCGTACCAGCCCTTGCGCTCCAGGCGACCGAACCAGCGCCGTCGATGGCCGAAGTCCCGGCTGAGCTTCGCACGGTGCTGACTGCCTAGCGCCCGCACGTCAGAATGAGCGTCATGCAAGCCGGCGAGGCCCCGTCGGGCCACACCCCCGAAGGTGGCGTCCTCGTGGGCAGCGAGGGCGCCCGACGTCGGCTCGTGTTGTTCGAGGATCCGCAGTGCCCGTACTGCCGTGAGTTTGAGGAGCTCTCCGGAGATTTGTTGCGTCGTGAGGTCTCGGCCGGTGCCGTTGCTGTGGAGTATCGAATTCGGTGCTTTCTGGGAGTCGAGTCGGTACGTGCCGCCAATGCACTCGCGGCGGCTGCGGAAGCCGGTGGGTTTGATGAGCTGCGCCGGGCGATGTTCGCCAATCAGCCCCCGGAGCAAAGCGGCGGCTTCACGACCGAGGACCTGCTCGAGCTCGGCAGCGGCGTCGGGCTGACCGCCGCTGGTTGGGTCGCCGCGGTGCGTGACGGGCGGTATGCGAGTTGGGTCCGCGCGATGGACGCGGTATTCCAAGAGCAGGACCCCGATGGCACCCCGGCAGGCGTCTTGGACGGCGCCCCGATCGACCCCGAGACGCTGTATGACCCCGACGCTCTCGGGACGTTGCTCCGCCGCTGATCCGTACTGCGTTGCGCAGCTTCCAATCAGACGAAAAGGAGACAGAAAGCAATTGACTGCTCCGAATCCTCAGCAGACACAGCACCAGACTGACACCCGAGCGACAACGCTCCGAGACGTACCGTTCAGCTCCGGAGCAAAGCTGACCATCGAGCGTCGCGAACAGATCGTCCTTTTCGGCATCAACCGTCCTTACATCCAGAACCGCATCGATCCTGAGACTTTCGAAAGACTCGCCGAGGCGTATTACCAATATGACTGAATCGCGAGCACCGGGACGATCGTCGCCGACATCCGTGTTGCGTCAGCCGACACCCGCTTCGGCCAGGATGAGAACACACATGGACGTTTCCCCGGAGGAGGAGCGACGGTCCGGTTCCCGCGGGAAGTGGGCTGGGGAAATGCCATGCGCTCATCCTGACCGGAGATCACTGGAGCGCCAAAGACGCATACCGGATGGGAGAGGTGCAGGAGGTAGCCCCGGATGCAAAGGAAGCGCTGGAGGCTGGGATTCGAATCGCGGACAAGATTGCCGATTGCGCCCCGCTCGGCATCAAGACCTCACTGGAGTCTGCTCACCTGGCGATCGACCACACCGAGGAAGAGGCGTTGTCAAAACTCGACGCGCAATTTGGAGGCCTTTTCCACACGCGGGACTTTCCAGAAGGCCAGAAGGCAGAGGCGGAAGCCCGCAAGGCTGTCTACCAGGGTAAATAACGCCGTCATACCTGGCGGCCCGCCAGAACGTTTCGGCCAGGGATCGACCGGCGTTCTCCGCGAGCTTCAGTCGTTGATGTCGATAACCGGGGTGATGGCTGGCAGCTGCTGCCCTTGCTCGGCGTGCTCGTTGGGTACCACGGCGGTTCCGACGGCGAAGAACTCGATTACGTGGCTGCCCCAGCCGTGATTGTTCTCGTTTAGCTTGACCTCGACAATTCCCAGCACGCCGTCACCGATCGCCTCGGCCTCTTTTTGCATGCGCTCCATCGCGAGTTCTCGCGCGTCATACAGGGCTTGGGTGTACTGCTCAAGCTCGACGTTCTGACCTGTCTGGCGCATCGATTGCATCATCCCTCGGTGAGCGACGTGGTACACGCAGTTGCCCATTACCAGGCCTACCGGCCTTTTGCCGGTCTGCATCAGCGTCCAGAAAGCCTGACCCGAAAGGTCGCTTGTAAACGGCCGCCCGTTCGGGGCGCGATGCACCTTGCCTCCCTTGTGCTTGATCGCCGTCCCGATGGCGATGAACTCCGCCATGTCGGCGCCCCACTCATAGCGACCGATGTCTAGGCGAACGCCGACGATGCCGTCCGCGCCGAGCTGATCGGCCTCCTCCTCCATCCGCGTCATGGCAAGCTCTCGCGCGGAGTACATCGCCTGGGTGAGGACGCCCATCTCCTGACTTGCCTTCCAGTTGGACTGCTGAAAGCCGATGTGGTAGATACTCGAGCCCACCACCAGGCCGACTGGCTCAAAGTCGGCCTTCTCCACGCACAGGTACTCGTTCACGGACAGGTCAGACGTGAACAGGCCGCGCGCGTTCATCCGCAGGCGCTCGCTGGCGTGTTCGGCCAGCCCTTCGGTACTCGTTGGATCGTATGTCGACATCAGGTGTTCTCCTGGACTGGTGGCGAGCTATGCGCCGAGGTTGATCGACATCACGGGAACGCCCAGCGGGGCCGGGTGAGGCTCGTGTGCGCCGAGGGCAATCGCGGTGCCCAGCACGTGCATCGAGACAATGAAGAAGTGCTGCGGAAACCCGCCGCGGTCGTACTCGTGATGATCGATGCTGTGGGTCAGGGTTGAGATGACCATCTCGTTTGCTCCGGCGTCGGTCGCCTGACGGCGGACCTCATCCATCGCGAGCCCGCGGGCGCCATAGACGGCCTGGGTCACCTCGACCAGCTCCTGGTTGCTCCCCCAGGAGCGCATCGACTGATTGGCCATCGGGCTTAGTGCCGCGAGCACCACAGAGGTGTGGCCAATGACGCCCAACGTCTCGGCCCCGATGCGACGCAGCTTGTCGACATCTTGGCCAGAGAGCGCACACATCCGCGGCCCGGAACCGCGGCGGGGCACAAGCGTTGTTTCGCGGACCGCGGTACCGAAGACGGCGTATTCGACCTGGCCCGGATCCCCGAGAAACGCCTTCGCCGTCATCTCGATGCCGATCACGGCGTCGGCGCCGGCGAACTGCGCCTCCTGGCGTAGACGGTCGAACGAGCGCTGCCGCGACAGATTCCACGGCGCGGCGAAGGACGGCATCTCACTGATCCCTCCGCCATAAGCGCCCCAGCCGTAGTTCTGCCACCCGTGCTGGACGACCGAGGAGCCCATGATCTGCGCGATCGGCGCCAAACCGGAGGCATCCGCGACCGCATACTCGTTGACGCTGAGGTCACTGCTGAAAACAGCCGAACTGTCGGCGGCAGTCCGCTTCAGACGCTCCTCTGCGCCCAGTGGGATCCCTCCGCCGCGGATTCGTTCGAGGTCGACCGCCGCCGCGCGACGCTCCTCCTCGCTCGGCGCTACCGGTCGTCTCGCAAACAATGTCAACGCCGCTCGATTCAAGCAGATCCCACACAATCCCCTGCATGGACCTCGACGATGTGCTCGCTAATTTGCGCGGTTGCGACTGGATCGACCTCACTCACGCGTTCGAGCCGGGGATTCCGCACTACGGTCCGTTCCCGGATGAGGAGCGCCGTGTGGTGTTCGGCTACAAGCCGAACACAGGGACCCTCGGGTCGGGATTCTTGGTCCACGAGTACCGCCACGTGGGTCAGTGGGGGACGCATGTCGATCCCCCCGCGCACTTCATCGAGGGAGGTCGCGCGTTGGACGCGTTGCCCATCGAGGAGATGGTTTTGCCACTCGTCGTGCTCGACGTTCGTGACCAGGTCAATTCCGACCCTGGGTTCGCTGCGACCTACGCCACGATTCGCGCGCACGAGGCTGATTACGGGCAGATCCCTGATCGGGCGTTCGTGGCTTTGTTGACCGGTTGGGGTGCCCGCTGGCCCGACGCGGCGGCGATGGACAACCGAGACGCCCAGGGCAACTCGCGCGCGCCTGGATGGGACGTCTCGGCGCTCCGTGTGCTGTTTGAGCAACGAGCCACCGTCGCGATCGGCCACGACGTCACAAGCACCGATCCGGCGGCGCGGGTTGATCGCGGCCAAGTCGAAGCCGAGACGTACGTGCTCGCCCGTGACCGATGGCAGATTGAGCTCATGGCAAATCTTGACCGCGTCCCGGTGCGCGGCTCACTGATCGTCGCAACCTGGCCAAAGCCAATGGCCGGCTCGGGGTTCCCTGCGCGATGCTTCGCGATAACGCCCAGAGCCCCCGACTGAGACCCGAGGAACGCTTGACCAGCGCGAAGCGGTTCAGGCGCGCCTGTGCGCGATGAGCACGGTATGCCCGGAGTGGGCCGCGACGGCGCTCGCCACGCTGCCGAGGAAAATGCCTGTGAGACCGCTCTTGCCGTGGGAGCCGAGCACGATCAGGCTCGCGTCGTGCTCGTCGGCGACGCGGGCGATCCCCTTCCACGTTGTCGCTTCCTTGACCGCGAGAATCTGAGCGCGAAAGCCGGCCGCTTGCGCCATCGAGGCTCCCTGCGCGGCCGTTTCCTCGGCAGCTTTGCTGACCTCTTCGCTGGCCGCTGCGTCAAACTCGACCCCGGGCGGCGGGATGAAACCAACCCCGTATGGACGCCAGACGGTCAGCACGACGGCGTCCCGTCCCGGCTTAAGTTGGCGGCCTGCCTCCTCGATCGCGAGCTTGGCCAGATCCGAGCCGTCGTACGCGAATACCACAGGGCCTAGGTCGCCGGCGCTCATGTCACTGCGTCGGCTTGACGGTCGGTCACGGGCGCAGCCGAGTCGCCGTCGCGCGGGCCACCGAACTGTCCGCCCGCGTCGCAAGCGAGCGGTTCGGTGAGAACCGTCGCCCTGGAGGAGTCACGGACTCGGTCCAGGAGCGGCGGCGAGTACCAAGCCGGGGCCTCACCACTCATCCATACATCCAGCGCTGGGGCCGGCGGGTGCACCCGACCCAGGACATAAAGCGACACCGCGGACAGCGTTCCGGCGGTCGCGATCCCGAAGCAGATCCACAGCGCTGCATGCGTGCCTGCGGCAGGGCTGCCTCCGACGGTCGCTGCCACGTGCGCTAATACCGGCGCGACCATGAACGCGGCGACCGCCCGCAGTAACTCGATGATCGCGAACACGCGCTGTAGGGCGTTGTTGCGCAGCGAGAAGCCGGCGATGAACAGCGCCGGCGCCACCGAGCCGCCCACGCCGAGTCCGATTAGTCCAGAGCCGAGCGCCATGAACAAGGACGTGGGCGGGAGCTGGGACTGAAGGACCAGGATCCCCGCGATCAGCGAGAGCATGCCGCCGAACACGAGGTAATGGAGCCCGCGGGTGCGGAAGACCAACCCGAGCAAGACCGCGGTGATCAGCGCCGCTATGAACTCGGGGAACTGAAGCAGTCCCAGGTGCACCGGAGTGAACTGATTTCTGAGCAGGACCGCGGCCAGCGCGACCGCGGAGATAGAACTCGCGGCCGCGCACATCGCGACCACTATCCCGCTCACAGGCAGCGTGCTGCCAAGCGGGCGTATGCACAGCAGTGGTCGCTTGGCCCGATATTGATAAACCAACAGACCCACGATCAACGCGAGCCCACCTACCAGCGGCACGATCGTCACGGCGTCGAGGAACGAATGGGTGAGCAGCTCCGAGGCGCCGTAGAACAGGGCCACGCAGCCCGCGGCGGCCAATCCAACGGGGAGAGGGTTGCGAGTGGCGCTGCGGTCAGCCGGCGGAGCGTCCTGAAAGGTCAGCAGCGACAGGACCAACGCCGCCGCGGCGATGCCCGCGATGACCCAGAACAGTGGACGCCACCCGTTGGCTTGCGCCTGGATGCCGCCCACAAGCGGCCCCAGTGCCACGGCTCCGAAAATGCAAACGTTCAAGATCATCGCGGTCCAGCGCAGCTTCGAGATGGAAAACGCGACGACGAGCGGGGGAACGGCCGCAATCAGTAGCAGGCTGGTGCAGAGCCCCTGCAACACATGCCCAGCGATGAAGAAGCCCGCGTCGGGAGCGCCTGCCGCGAGCACCGAGCCGAGCACCAGCAGCGCGGCATAGAGGACCAACATCCGACGCTGGGGAAGATGCTGCGCCAAAAGCACAGCCAGAACCGTCCCGACCGCATAGCCGGCGTTGGCCATGCCCGAGGTCAGACTCAACGCCTGGGGACTCATATGCAGGTCCCTGGCGATGATTGGGGTAATCGGCAGCAGCGCCCCCGAGAGCGCCAGGTACGGGACGAGGGCGAAGATCACCATCGCCGCGGCGGCCGGGTAGCGGCCTGTCCAGGGGCCCTGTCGCATCAGTCGATCTCTCGATTCACGGCAGCCATCCCATCATAGGCACACGCCACCGCCGACTGAGGTCCCCCGGCAGTGGCGTTGGGCGGCTAAATCCGAGGGCCTGTTGCGGATCGTGATCAGGCTGACGATCTTCTCGTCGCGGACGCTGAAGTAGTTGGTGAGGATCAGCGGGTCTGGGAGGTCAGTCTTGTCGTAGTCGCCGTCATAGGCGGCGCGGACGATGGTGTCACCGTGGTGATCGATGACTTCGATGACGTCCATCGTGACGTTGTCGCCGACGATCTCCTTGGCTACGAACGCGCGGATCGCGTCTGGGCCCTGGATCTCCCGGCTTACGTCGTTGATGAAGGCGTCCTCGGCAAAGGTCGCAGCGACGGCGTCGGTGTCGAAGGCGTTGACCGCGCGTACGTGCTCGGCGAGCACTCCGGTCAGTGTGGTGTTGGCGGTGGCCATGTGATCCTCCTGTCAAGAAGTCGCGTTCCCCGGCGTGTCTCCAGGGCTCCCGATCACAATGCGTCCTCTCACAGGGGGAGAGTCAAGGCCCCTGTGCCCGGTTGACTCTCCCCTGGGGGAGAGTCGATACTGGTTGTGATGACGCCAGCGACGATCGGCATCGGCGACTTCGCCAGGGCCACCCACCTCACAATCAAGACCCTTCGCCACTACCACCGCATTGGGCTGCTCGAGCCGGCTGAGGTCGACGAGTTCACCGGCTACCGCCGCTACGGCACCGCCCAGATTGCCCAGGCGCTCATCATCTCCCGATTCCGCGCACTCGACATGCCGCTGGACACAATTCAGGAGGTCCTCGCCGCGCCAGATCTCGCGACGCGCAACGCGGCAATCGCGGCGCATCTCGAGCGTCTCGAGGCAGCCCTCGAGCACACCCGGTCAGCGGCTCAGTCACTACGCGATCTACTCGGGCGAGCCGAGCCGCTACCCACGACGATCGACCACTTCGCCGTCCCCGCAACCGCAGCAGCGGCGATCTCCGCCACGATCGCCGCCGACGACGACACAATGCCGTGGGTTCTCGGCGCGTTGGCGAGCTCCGCGCGACCCTCGCCGCGCAGGACATCACCGTTACTGGGCTAGCCGGCGGAATCTACGCCGACGAGCTGTTCACCGAAGCGCGCGGCGAAGCGACGTTGTTCCTCCCATGCACCGGCGAGATCCGCGCCGCTGGACGCGTCAAGCCGGTGATTGTCCCGAAAGCCGAGCTTGCGACGATCGTGCATGCCGGCCCCCATGCGGATCTCGACCGCTCGTACGGTGCGCTGGCCGCGTATGTTGCCGAGCAGCGCTCGCAGTACCTGGACCGATCCGCGAGTACTACCTCCCGACCTCACCCCGCCCGAGCAGGGACTGTGGCACACGCGCATCGGATGGCCGATCTTCCAGACCACGCCCTGACGCCCGCGAACCTCTAGTCGACTGCACGGGCGGGGGGGAGTGTCCTAGGAATTGTGTAGGCACGAACGAAAGAGACGTTCATGCCTTCAACCACAGATAGGTCGGATGTTCGAGCGAGGGTCTTTGCCCCGGGGGGAGCCGGCGGCGAGCCCTTGGGCGAGCCGCCGGCGACCCCGTCGAGACCCAGCGACGTTCTGAGCTCAGCGGCGCGGCGGTCGATGACGCCGTGGATCGCGCGAGACTGCGCGAGATGGTCAAGCGGCGTGACGGCGACCGGATCCCGGATCAGGTGATCGACGAGCTGCTGGCCGGCGCGAGCACCGAGGAGGAGATCGCTGGGCCGGGCGGGCTGCTGGCCGAGTTGACCCGGCGGCTGGTCGAGCGGGCGATGGAGGTCGAGCTGACCGAGCACGTCGGCTACGAGCCGCACTGCGAGCCGCCCGGCGGCACTGAGAATACTCGCAACGGCACGAGCCCCAAGACGCTGATCACAGAGCACGGGAAGGTTGAGATCGACGCGCCCCGAGACCGGGACGGCAGCTTTGAGCCGAAGATCGTCCGCAAGCGCCAGCGGCGGTTCGTCGGGTTCGACGACAAGATCCTGGCGCTTTACGCCGCGGGCTCTCGACGCGCGACATCGAGGCGCACCTGGAGGAGATCTACGGCGTGAAGGTCGGCCGCGACCTGATCTGGCGCGTCACCGACGCGGTCATGGACGACGTGCGCGACTGGGCCAAGCGGCCGCTGGAGGACATCTACCCGATCGTCTTCCTGGACTGCATGGTGATCAAGATCCGCGAGGGCGGCACGGTCGGGCGCCGCGCGCTGTACCTCGCTCTGGGCGTCACCCTGGACGGCGACCGCGACGTGCTCGGGATGTGGTTTCAGGAAACGGAGGGCGCGAAGTTCTGGATGCAGGTCCTCAACGATCTGAAGACCCGCGGGGTCAGAGACATCCTGATCTGCTGCGTCGACGGGCTGACCGGGTTTCCCGAGGCGATCGAGGCGATCTTCCCAGCGACCGTCCAACGTGCATCGTTCACTATGCCGACCTCCCGGTTATGCCGACCTGGGCTTCGGACCCCGTTGTTGGTGGGCGGATCGGCCGGTTGGGGTCGGCATAATCAGAGCGCTTGGAGGAACGCGAGCAGCGTGTCGGGCGGCCGGTAGCGGCCCGGCTTTGCGTTTGGCGGCTTGGTGCGGGCGAGCGCTTTCTCTTTCAACGCCAGGTCGGCGTGGAGGTAGATCTGGTCGTCTCGACCCGCTCATGGCCTAACCACAACGCGATCACGGTGGTGTCGATCCCGGCGTGCAGCAGTTGCATCGCGGCGGTGTGCCGCAGGGTGTGCAGAGTGACGTGCTTCTCGCGCAGGCTCGGCTGGCGCCGGGCTGCCTGCGCGAGGTGGACCGCGAGTCGTCGCTCGAGCCCGTCACGACTGAGCCGCCGGCCGCGGACCGTCGGGAACAGCGGATCGTCCGGGTTGCCGGCGCGTTCGTCAAGCCACACGCGGAGAACTGCGGCGGTCGTTCGAGTGAGCGGTGTGATCCTTTGTTTTCGCCCTTTCCCCTCGCAGGTGACGTGTGCGGCGCCGGCGAGTTGAACGTCGGCGATGTTGAGCGTGGTGATCTCGGAGGCGCGTAGCCCGGTCTGGATTGCGAGCACGAGCAGGGCGTGGTCACGGCGACCGTCCAGGTCGTGCGATCCGGTGCGGCGAGCAGCGCATCGATCTCTGCTCGGTCGAGGAACGTGACGAGCGCTCGGTCGGTGCGTTTCGGTGGAATCGAGAGCACGCGCTGGATGTCCTGGGCGTGCTCGGGATGGCGCAGCGCTGCGTATCGGTAGAGCGAATGGATCGCGGCCAGCCGCGCGTTCCGAGTCCTGGCGCTGTTGCCGCGCGCGGTCTGGAGGTGATCGAGGAACGCGGCGACGGTGTCGGCGTCGAGATCGGCGATGTCGAGCAGCGAGGGTTCCCGCCCGCGCCGCGTGGAGGCGAACTGCAACAGCAGGCGGATCGTGTCGCGGTAGGCGGCGATCGTGTGCGGGCTCGCATTGCGTTCCCGGAGGAGCCGCTGGGTGAAGAACGCCTGCACGGTCGGAGCGAGCGCACTCATGATCCGGCCTCCTGCGCCGCTTCGAGCCGCTGCCCGGCGATCGCCATCAACTCCGGCGCCGCCTGCAAATACCAGAACGTGTGCCGTGGATGGGTATGGCCCAGATACGTGCTCAGCAGCGGCAGCATGGGTGGCACGTCGGCGCCATCGCGATACCAGTCGAGCAGCGTCTGCACTGCGAACCGGTGGCGGAGATCGTGAACCCGCGGGCGGCATGCCGAGGAGCGCGCGGTCAGACCTGCGTCGGTCCGGAGCTGGCGGAAGGTTGTGTGCACGTTGCAATACATCAACCTCGTGCCGGCGGCCGAGATCAGCAACGCGTCGCTCACGTCGGCGTGCTGATGCGCGTCGCGGATTCGCAGGTACTCGCGCAGCGCGGTGACGGTCGTGAGGTGCAACGGCAGCTCGCGTGATTTCCCGAACTTGCTGTTGCGGATCGTCACCACGCCCGCGGGCAAGGCGAGATCCGGACGGTCGAGACGGATCGCTTCACCAACCCGCATCCCACTCACGGCCAGCAACCCGAACAGCGTGCGATAGGTCGCCCGTCGCAGCGATCCGCGGAGCCGATCGGTCGCGACCATCAACGCCCATATCTCCCGCTCGGTATAGAGATAGGGGACCGCACGTCGGATCCGGCGCTCGAGCACGTCTGCCGGCGGGACCTCGTGCGCAGGATCGAGGGCGTGCAGGTAGGTCGCAAAGCAGCGCACGACCGACAGCCGCTGAGCCCACCAGTTCCCGCCGCCCGCAGTCGGCAGCCGGGCCCACTGGAGCGCGTTCTCAACGGTCACGCGGTCCTGACCGGTCGTGTCGAGATACGCCAGGTACTGCGCCAGCAGCTTCTCCGCGCGTTCGAGCTTGAACCCGAGCGCGCGCCGGATCCGCAGATAGTCCGCAGCCTGCTGCTCAAGCGTCGTCATGCCGCACCACCCGTCGGCCATGGGCGGGCGAGCTCGCGGAGACGATCGCGATCGACCTTCGCATAGATCGCCGTCGTCAGCACGCTGCGATGCCGCAACAGCTCACCGATCTCGTGCAGCGGCGCACCCTGCCGCAGCAGCTCGGTCGCGGCGGTATGCCGGAGTCGGTGCGCGGTCACCTCACCCAGGCCTGCACGCTTGCTCGCGGACACGACGACCTGCGTGACACCACCGGCGGTCAGCGGCCGACGTGGCGCTTTGATCCGCACGAACACCTCGCGCCCTGAGAAGCCGGGCGGACGGCCATCGCGGAGATAGACGGCGATCGCCTCGCCAACATCGGCAGGCAGCGGCAGCCGCTCGATCCGCTGCCCCTTGCCCCGAACCATGATCTCCCGGCACGCCAGTCGATGTCATCCAATCGCAGGCCGGCGACCTCGCCGCGCCGCATCCCGAGCCGCACCAGCATCGTCAAGATCGCGAAGTCCCGCGTCCCGGCGACCGTCAAGCGATCGCAGCTGTCCATCAGCGCGCGGACCTGCTCGGCCTCGAGCGCTCGCGGCAGACCCGCCAGCCGCCAGCCCGCGACCGACGGCACCGCCCCAGCCAGCGGACGGCCGACCAGGCCCTGGACGTGCCAGAACCCCAACAGCGACCGCAACGCACTGACCAGCAGCTTCGACGACTTCCGCGAACGCCGCCCGGCCTCCGCCAACACGAACCCGAGCACGTCCGCGGGCGACAAGTCCCACAGCTCCACCACGCCCGTCGAGGTCACCCGCGACTCCACGAACGGCCGCACGATGTCGACATAGCCACGCGCCGTCCCCACGGTCAACCCGCGCTCGACCGTCAGATACCGCCGGTACTGCTCAAGCAACTCGCCGGCCGCAGTCAGCGTTCGTGCCTCCACCGCGGGCACGACACCCGAGCCGCGGAGATACCCCAACAGGACCACGAGCCCGGCGCCGCGCACGCTCGCGAAGCGAGCGAGATGCTCCCGCCGAAACCGCTCCAGCTCGGGCTCGCGCAGACCGCCTGCGGCCACCCCCTCGTCCTGCATCCAGCAGCTCAGGTGCGCAAGCGCCCGGACCTGCACCGCCGCGGCGGCCGGTCGATACCCCACCTCCTCCAGCTCGCGGATGAACCCCTCAGCGAACGGCTCCAATGGCCCGCTCACGCGGACCCGCGACGGCTCCCTCATCAGGACGCTCCTCTCGATCGTGAAGAGACGAGCGTCCGTCAGCGAGCGCCGGATTATGCCGACAGCTCAGGCAGCCAACCCCGCTATTTGCGGCGTCTTCCGCTCCCAGGTCGGCATAACCGGGAGGTCGGCATAGTGCACGTTATGGGGACGTCCCCATAAGTTCACCTGATCCGCTTCAGCCTGAAGTACGTGCCGCGGCGCGAGCGCGAGCAGGTCGCCCGCGATCTGAAGCCGATCTACACCGCCGTCGACGCCGACCAGGCCCAGGCCGAGCTCGAGGCGTTCGACGAGAAGTGGGGCGCCCGGTTCCCGGTGATCACCCAGGCGTGGCTGAACGCCTGGGAGCACGTGATCCCGTTCCTCGCGTTCCCCGCCGAGGTCCGCCGCGTGATCTACACGACAAATGCCATAGAAGCTCTGAACCGGCAGCTGCGCAAGGCGATCAAGACCAAAGGCAGCTTCCCTTCAACGAGGACGCCGCCCGCAAGCTCGTCTACCTCGCCCTGCAGAACGCCGTCCCGCAATGGACCCGGACCCGGAACTGGACGACGGCGCTGCTGGCGTTCCAGTTCCACTTCGGTGACCGCGTCCTTGACTCTGCAAACTGACTGTCACTCATTGCCACTCATCGAGTAACTGTTACACTTAACCATCAAGCCCGCTCGCGTGGGCCGCCAGTCGTCTGGCCCCCCCCAGGTCGGAACGAAAAGACCGCCGGCTCTCCGGTGCTGTCCGGGTTGCTGGCCAGTGGTGGGTGATCTGCAGGAACGGCAGCCATCGGTTCCATGACGCTGGTCCGTTGCCCACGTCAGTCGTGTGCGCTGGCTGCGACGCCGGAGCGACAATCGCCAGAGCCGCACGACCTCGGAACGGATGGCATACAGCGCTCCGTGATTGCCAGGCACCCCGTAGTAGTTGGCGTGCCCGCGCAGAACACTGGCAAGCCAGCGGCCCTGCTCAGGAATGGGCCGATCACGACGCCGCACCAGCTCGCCTCTCAGGGCGTGCAGCTTGGCTCGTAATCGTTTCGAGTCGGTGAGCCGCTTGAGCTGAAACCGCCCCTTCCTGCTCTTCCCGCAGATATGCGTGAAACCCAGGAACTGGAACGTCTCAGGCTTGCCCAGACCCCGCCGCTGGCGGTTCCGGACGGCGAACCGTCCGAACTCGATCAGCCGCGTCTTCTCGGCGTTTAGCTCCACCCCGAACCGCGTGAGCCTGTCACGCAGCTCAGCCTGGAACCGCTCAGCGTCCTTCCGGTGCTCAAACGCCACCACGGCGTCGTCAGCGAACCTCGCGGTCGACAACATCACCGCGAGCCTGCTGGCGTCGCCACTGGTGCGCCCACAGGTCAAAGACGTAATGCGCGTAGACGTTGGCAAGCAGCGGAGAAGCGGAAGCTCCCTGCGGCACACCCTCATCAAACGCCGTCCACGACCCGTCCTCAATGACACCTGCGGCCAACCATTTCTGAATTTTTTTTTTTTTTTTTTTTTTTTTTTTTTTTTTTTTTTTTTTTTTTTTTTTTTTTTTTTTTTCGAGCACCCAGTTCACACTCGGCCGTTCCCTGGGAGCCCGTCCACGTCGCGCCGGCCCGGCCACGCGATATGGCAACAACCCAAGGATGTCTGTCGAACGACTGGTTCAACATCTCGACCACGACCGTGTCAGATCTGGTCCCCGCGGCGCCCCAGGCGCGCCGACCGGGCTTCGGACGGGCGCGCTACGACCCCGTCGCCCGAACTCCCCGCGACCCGTCGGTGCAGATCCTGATCGGCGTCCGCCCGCCCGTAGGCGCTGCCACGTCACCCCTACCGTCTGGCGCAGGCCTGGGACTAACCAGCCCGTCGCCGGCCGGAGCCGATCGCCGTCGACGCGGCGCAGGAGCGCCGTCAACCGCGCATCCTTGCTGCTTGCATGCCACACGGACGCGACCAAGCCACCGCGCTCGCCGGCTGTCCGATGCGTTTCGCTGCCGTGTTCCCCTCAGCCCCCTTCCCTCCACCACCTCCGCCGCCACGACCGTGCATTGTTCTATGCTTCCGCAGGAATACGGGGCTGTCAGACTTCCCACGCTCGCCCCCCCCCCCCCCCCCCCCCGCGAGGATTCCGGCTGCTCCCAAACCGCCGGCGACGAAATTCCTGCGAGTAATATCGCCTCCCGCTCCCCGGACACGGTATAACTCGGCCCCGAGGCCACATGTATCCAGACGGTGAAAGGAAAATCGCACCGCGGGGCCTCCGTAGCTCGGCCCCGAGGCCACATGTATCCAGACGGTGAAGAATCGTGGCGGGGCCTGCCAGAAGCGAGTCTCGCGCTCCTCCGCTCCGCAGACCCCGGTCAGAAAGCGCGGCGCGCGAGGCGCCGCGGGTCCGGGGGGCGGTGTCGGCCAACTCGAGAGTGGTGCGTCCGCAGCTGTGGCCGTGGGTTGGTCTCTCGGTATGGTGGGATGCCGCTCGTGTTAGTTATCCAGCACGCATTCAGAACGAGTCACGTGCGGCGAGGTGAAGCGTGCCGGCGGTGAGCGTTCGTGGATTAGTGAGGTCGTACGGGTCGGTCCGCGCAGTCGATGGGGTGAGCTTCGAGGTCGAGGCTGGTGAGGTGTTCGCGCTGCTGGGCCCGAACGGTGCGGGCAAGACGACGACGATCGAGATCCTGGAGGGATTCCGCGAGCGCGACGCGGGGGAGGTGCGGGTGCTGGGGATCGACCCGGGTGATCGCCGGTCGGGGCGGCGGCTGCGCAGCCAACTGGGGGTGGTCTTGCAGGAGCTTGCGGTCGAGCCGTTTCTGTCGGTGCGCCAGGTGCTCGAGCGCAACGCCGGCTATTACCCGGCGCCGCGGCCGGTGGGTGAGGTGATCGAGCTGGTCGGCCTGGCGGAGAAGGCCGACGCGAAGGTCAAGACGCTGTCGGGGGGTCAGCAGCGACGACTGGATGTTGGCCTTGGGATTGTGGGCAATCCGGCGCTGTTGTTCCTTGATGAGCCGACCACCGGGCTTGATCCGGCGGGGCGGCGAACCTCGTGGGAGCTGGTGCGCAGGCTCGCCGTCGAGGGCACGACGGTGATCCTCACCACGCACTACATGGAAGAGGCCGAGGCACTGGCCGACCAAGTGGCGATCATCGCGTCGGGCAAGATCGTGGCCCACGGCCCGCCGGCGTCCCTCGGCGGTCGCGATCAGGGTGCTGCCACGATCCGCTTCCAGCTACCCGCTGGCGTTACGCCCGCCGATCTGCCCGTGGCGGTCGTCGGCGATGGGCCGTCCGTTGAGCTGCGGACGGACCGTGAGCTCGAGGCACTTTACGAGCTGACCGGGTGGGCGCTTGAGCATGAGGTTCGGCTGACCGGCTTGACCGTCAGTCGTCATACGCTTGAGGACGTCTATCTGCAGTTGACCGGCGCCGACCCTGACCGTTTCCAGACCGACTCGGCGGCGGGAGCGCCGGTCCGAGGTTGAGCGCGCGGAGCGAATCGATCCTCCCGTCGCGCTCGGCGATGGCGGAGCTGCGGCTCGTCGTCAGGCAGGTCGGCTATGAGCAGCTGTCCTTTTGGCTGAACCCGGTCGGGGCGATCTTCACAGTTGGGTTCTCGCTCCTGTTCCTGTTGCTGCTCGGCGCGAGCGCCGGGTCCTCGCGCGTCAGCTACCTGCACAACATCAAGCTTGTCCAGTACTACGTCCCGGGCTTCATCGCTTACGGCGTGATGTCCGCGTCGTTTAACAGCCTGGCGATCAGTCTGGTCATCCGCCGCGAGACCGGGCTGCTCAAACGTCTGCGGCTGAGTCCGCTGCCCACCTGGACGCTTTTGAGCTCGATCCTGATCAGCACGCTGTTGATCGCGTTCTCGCAGGTCGTGCTGATGCTCGCGGTCGGACGCTGGGCGTTTGGGGTCCACCTGCCATCGGACGCATCGGGCATCGGTGCCTTGGTCGTCGTGCTCGTACTCGGTGGGCTCAGCTTCGCCGCGCTCGGGATCGCGATGAGCACATTCATCCCCAACCAGCAGGCCGCCGGTCCGGTGACCAGCACCGTGTTCTTCGTACTGCTGTTCCTGTCAGGCCTGTGGTTCCCGCTCAAATCCGGCTCGGCGCTGGCCAAGATCTCGACCTTCTTCCCGATCCGCCATTTCATCACCGCCGTGTTCAAGACCTTCAGCCATCCCGGGAGCTCAGCGTGGTCCGGACACGACCTGCTGATCGTCGTCATCTGGGGCGTGGTGGGCGCCGCGGTCGCGCTTCGCCGTTTTCAATGGGCGCCGCACCGCACCTGACCACATCCGCCGTCCTGAAATACGCCACGATTTCAGCCCTAGCCCTTACAGGCGGCCGGCGCGCTGGCCCTCGACTTCAAAACGTCCGGGTTCGCCTCGGCATTGGGATCGCGACCGGGTGCAATCAGCAAGCGCGCGGTGGCTCGGCGGTGAGGTGTATCGTCGGGCTCGTGGGGTCTTGGGGCGTCGCGAGCTTTGAGAACGACGCGGCCGGCGAATGGTTCCTGCTCGTCGAGGAAGCGCCCGATCCAGGCGCGATCATGGCTTCGGCGATTGACGAGGTGCTCGGCGCCGCCGAGTACCTCGAGGTCGACCTGTGCCGCGAGGCGATCGCAGCCGCGGAACTCTGCGCGTGTTGCGCCGGTCAGCCGCCGGATCGCTTGCCAGACAACGTCTACGGTTGGGTTCAGGCGAACCCTCACGGGCCGCACGCCAACGAGATCGAGCTGGCGGTTCAGGCCGTCAGTCGAGTGCGCGACGAGAGCGAGCTGCACGACCTCTGGGAGGGCGCGGGAGACCGTTCTCAGTGGCTGGCTGAAGTGGATGATCTCCTATCGCGATTGGGACGGTCCAGCGCCGGGAGCCCACCCTCCGTGTCTCCTTGACCAGGCGCCGAGGAGCCAGCCCCGGAAACGTTCTCTCACCCGACGCCTGCTAGGGGCCGACGCAGATGCTCTTCTGGCCGCTCCAGAGAAACCACTTGCCTAGCGGACCGCCGGGACGCGACGGTTCACGGGCCTCGAGTCGCGTGTAAGCCAACGGGCCGTGTGCGGTGCAATGCCCGAGCTTTGATGCTCGCAGCTCAGCCCCGACCAAGCGGGGGTAGTAGCCGCCGTGGGGCATAAAGATTGACGTCTTGCCCGTGCCGGTGGCGGTCAGGGAGCCCCAGTGGCTCCACGCGATGTCCTGTACCAGCCCGCTCGGGTCGCCACCGTTGAAGATCTTCTTCGGCTTGACCGTTCCGAATCCCGCGCCCATCGGCGCGAACGCCCTGGCGCCGAGCACGATCTTTGCGGGCGCTGTCGCGTCAACCTCTGGTGCGAGGAACGCAAGCGCCGCAAACGCCGCGGCCGGGACCACCGCTGACCGCAGAACTGTTCGGGTCACAAGCCGAAGCTAACAACCCTGACGGCGCGCTCTCAAGGCATCTGGCCGCCTCGAAAGCCAATCCCGATTATCGATGACCCGCGGTCCCACTCAGCGCCGCTTCGCGTCGGGTCATCGTTGAGCTACCGGTGCTGAGACCGCCGACACGGCCCTGGTGGATCGAGATTCGGCCGCGATTCCGGTCAACGTGCCGATACTCACTACAGTCAATGGACACCCTGCGAATCTTTTCAGTGAAGAGAGCATCTCATGGACAGCACCCGCACGACCCGCTACGACGCGTACAAGGCAGTTCGCGGTCTGGTTGAGGAGCTCCGCAACGTAAAGCTGTTTGACGCCGAGGCCGACAGCATCCTGTGGGCGGCCGAAGGACTTCTGCTCGCAAACTCCCCGACCGACCCCGAAGCCGTCGAGGCTCGCACGACGTTCGACACGCTGATGGAGGGCCTTGCCGCCAAACGCTGGCAGGACGTCGGTCCGACTACCGCCGAGTTTCACCGCAAGCGACTGGTCGAAGCGTTCGCCGAGTGCGCGCCACCGCAAACCGTCCCGGCCTCCGCATAGCAAGCCCGATCTACGAGCGCCGGTGCCGGGCGCCGCGGACCTCTGCGCCAACTCCTGGCTGGGTATCGGACACGCGACGCGGTGGCCCGGGCCCGCAGAGAGTGCCAGCGGGCGCTTCTGGGCGGGAGAGGAATATTTCGCGACATGGGTGATGTGAACCCAGACGAACGGCTCGAGATCGGGCGCGGTGTGTTCAAGCGCTTGGGCGATTGCACCGGCTCGGAGATCGAGTCCGCGATTCGCCTGATCGCTCAAAAGCGGATCGACCGGGCCTGGATCGCCGAGCAGGCGGCCGGACCCGATCAGGGCGCGCCGACGATAGCCCGCCGCTTCTTCGCGCAGACGACGGAGGCAGAGCGGGATCTGATCGCGTATTGGCAGATGGTCAAGCTCGTCGAGGAAGAACGTCGGCGTCTGATGAGCGCGGGCGATGCCTGATGGCGCCAACACGACCGAAGCACAGCAGCGTGTTCGGTAAACGTTCCCCACCGCACGCGCCGCGCGGCCCGAGCGCTTGTGGCAAGCCAGCCCGTGCGGGCATGGTGGGATGAATCTCGAGGAGGACCGGTTGATCCGGTCCGCGCGTCTGAGCGACGCCCCGGCGATCACGGCTTTGCTAGCCCAGCTGGGGTATCCCGACCAGATCCCGAACGTCAGTGCTCGGCTTGGGACCCTGGTCGCGCGCGACGACACTGGGGTGTTGGTCGCCGAAGTCGCAGGCGAGGTCAGTGCACTCGCCGCCTATCAGCTCATGGAGCTGCTCGAGCGTCACCAGCCGCAGTGCCGCATCACCACCTTGGTCGTGCACGCCGACGCGCGACGGCAAGGTCTGGCGCGCTTACTGCTGGAACGCATCGCGACCATCGCGACTGAACGTGGCTGCTTTCGGCTCGAGGTCACAACCAACGCCCGCCGCGAGGACGCCGCCCGCCTCTACTTGGCGCTCGGATTTGAAGAACGCCCACGACGGCTGGTCAAGGCGCTACCGCGGCCTTGAGCGCCGTCACCGGACCGACGGCACAACGTTCGGCCCTGCCTGGCGAGACACGTTCGCACAGACTCGTGGGTCCAGCCGGGCCCGCGGTGTCGCCTCGTTAGGCGACGGGCTCTCTGTCTCGGACGATCCGCAGGTTCCGCGTCCGGGCCTGCAGCCGATCGAACGCGGCTTCGATGTCGGTCGACGGCGGCTCATTCGACCAGCGCTTGCCGACCTGCTGAACCTCGCCCGAGGCTTGCAGCGCATGGAGCCTGCGGAGCGTCTTCTCGTGATTGAGTCCGGCGGCCTTAGCGATGTGCCCGACCGAATGCGCTCCGCGAGGCAGCTCGCGAAGCGCCGTTCTCAGTCGATCCTCGCGTGGTGCAGGTCGCGGCTCAGGTGCAGGCCCCTTTGGCTGCGAGACCGGAGCAGCAGCGGCCTTCTGAGTCGCTGGCCCGGGCGGGGCCGCGCCATAGCGTGCCCGGCACGCGGCGCACATGACGACCGGCCGCTGGCCTTCGGCGCGAGCAACCTCGAACTGACGCCAGCGGCGGCCCGAGTGGCAAATGGCGCACCGACGGCCGGCACGCTCGATCTCGGTCAGGTCTTCGGGGGTTGGCATCCACCACTCAACATAGAAGGTCCGCGAACACCTCGAGGCTGCGCGCTGCTGCGCGACAACGGTCTCGACACCGGTTGAGCGCCAGAACTTGATGTTCGGCGCGCAGCGATTCCGCGGCCGGAGTACGGTGTGAGGAGTGGAGGACGACGCGATTCTCGCCTTGGTGACGCGACTAGCACGCCCTCACGCGTCCGGAGGCGACGTCATCGAGCGTGCCGCGATCCTCGCCGAGGGCGGCGATTCCCCTGCGGTCATCGCGTGGATCATCGGCCACGCTGGGGAACCCGAGTCAGCCGTTGCTTCGGCCTCGACGCGCGGGCTGCACGGCTCGCGGCTCAGCGGCGGCCGTGATGCACCTTCGCGGCCGCCACTCAGGTTCGTGCTGCCGGCTGGCACTCTGCGCTGAGACCGGATCACGGTCGCGGCACTCACGGTGCTGATCGCAACGATGGCCCAGCGAACCGGCGCCGGGCGGGTGAAGGACCGAAAGTGTGGTTGACCGCTATCGGATCGCTTGGCCGAGTGCGAGCAAATTGCCTTCGCTGTCAAAGAAGAACGCGCCGCGTTCGCCAGTGCCCTTGCTCGGGTAGTTGTCGGGCACGATCACGATCTGGTCGGTCACCTCCAGGTCGCCGAGGTCGAAGGTCTCGAACTGGAGGCCGCGCGCCCGAAGCTCCGCGACGGCCTGGTCGATGTCCTCGACCTCGAAGCCCAGCTGGGTCGAGCGGCCCGAAGCTGCGCCCGATGACGCGAAGATATGGAACTCCGTGGTCGCACAGAGATACCTCAGGCCACCTTCGCGTTCTTCGACCGGCTCCAGGCCGAGTCGGTCGCGGTAGAAGCGCCGCGCGCGGTCGAGGTCCTGGGCGGGGAGCTTGGTGACGGCACGCGCGGCGCCGAGTGGACTGATCATGACGGTGGGCTCCTTCTGTTGAGGTCTCATGAGCCATGACTAGTCACGAGGCGAAAACTCATCGTGGCGGTCATCAGGACACCGCGCCGTACCGCCGTCCTCACCGAACGGATTCGCGGGTACGCGAAGGCGTCCTTTCGTGGCCGGTGTTGTCTGGTGACACTCGTTGCATATGCAGGACGGCCAAGCGTAGTTTTGCGCCAAAGTTCCCTACCCAGGGAGGTCCTCATGACCACCACCAGCCCGCTCCCTGACGTCGGGACCGAGCTTGGGAGGGTTACGCCGAAGTCGGCGATCAGAGCTTGCATTACGTCGAGGCCGGCGATGGGCCGCTGATTGTTCTGCTGCACGGCTTCCCGGAGTTCTGGTTCGGTTGGCGGCTACAGGTCGCGCCGCTCGTGGCGGCGGGTTTTCGGGTCGTCGCGCCCGACACGCGTGGCTACAACCTGTCATCGAAGCCAAAGGGCTTCGAGGCTTACGCCGTCGACCTAGACGTCTGGGTCACAGCGCTACGGGTGCAGCAACGAGCATCTCGCCAATGTGGGGCTTTTGCCGGCAATTCGCCCGAGTACCCCCAACCGGATTCGAACCGGTGATCTCCTGCGTGAAAGCTCCGGGCCTCCGCTGGCCGATGCATATGAGATCGGGGTGGATCCCCTCCCTCGGTCCGGCACGCACACCTCCTCTGGGTGGCTGAGGATCGAAGCCGTGGCGGCAGTGGCTTCCAAGCCCCTGGGCGCCCGAAAGCCCGACTCTAGCTGGCGTGCCGGGGCCGCGAGGGTGGGCGTTTGTAGGCCATGTGGCGGCGCATGAACTCGTCGAACCGGGGGACGGTGAAGTCGACGTAGCCGTAGTCCTCGGTGGCGTAGATGAGACCGCGGTCGAGCAGCTTCTGCCTTACGGTCGACAACGCAGTGGTGCTGCTGCCCATCGCCTTGGCCACTTGCCCGACCTTGTAGGGACCTGAGCCGAGCTCGGCCATCGCGCGTAGGTAACGGCGCTCCTTCACGGTCGCCCGCTGGATGCGGACTTCGTAGATCCCGCGGTCCAACGCTTGCTCGGCCCGGGGAGCGGCGTTCTCGACGTCGACGGGGGTGACCGGGGAGGTCGGGGCAAGGTTCCAGATGTGCTTGCCGAACTCCTGGATGTAGAACGGGTAGCCCTCGGTGAGCTCGAGGGCCCGCGCCACGGCCTGTGGCTCGTACCCGGCGCCCTCGCGCTGCGCCGGGATCACCAGTGCCGCCTCAGCGGCCGCGGGTTCGAGCGCGCCGATGTGCGGGAAGCGAAACAGCCGCTCGGCGTAGGAGCGCGCCTCGCCGGCGAGCCGAGGAATCTGCGGTAGTCCGGCGGCTGCGAGCGTGATCGGCAGTTGCTTTTGCATCGCGCGGTGAAGCGCGCTGATCAGCGCCCGGAATTCCGGCTCCTTGACGAACTGGATCTCATCCAGGAACAAGGCGATCCCGACCTTTTTGGCCATCGCGGCCTGGCCGAGCTGGAGGAACAGTTCGGTGAAGTCGTCGGTCAGCTGCTGCGGACCTAGCTTTCGCAGATCTATCGAGAGCTCGAAGCCGTTCGGGTCGGTGAGCTTGAACGCCCCGAGGGTCGAGAAGCCGGCCCGGACCGCAGCAGCGAGCTTCGCGCCCAGCTTCAACTCACGAAGCAGTCGCTGCGTGTCCTTGGCAAGCACCTCCGGGAGACTGCTCTCCTGTGTCAGCTCGCGAAACGCAGTCAGGTAGGCGGCCTCCTCGGCGAGGTCCTCGAAGGTGTTCAGAAGCACGGTCTTACCGACCCCGCGGAGACCGGTGACGATCTGGCTCTGCTCGCCCCGCCCGGCGAGCAGTCGGGCGAGCATGATCCTGAAGTTCTCGATCTCCTCATCGCGCCCGGCGAGCTCGCTCGGACGGGTGCCAGCGCCAGGGGTGTACGGGTTCCTGATCGGGTCCATTGCGCTTAGCCTAAGTTATCGGGACTTATCCAGAGGTCATGGATAACTCGCAATAAGTCTAGAGAACTCCTCGTGCGATCGTCCTCGAGCAGCCCGAACGCCTGAGACTCGTGGTCAACAAACGCCGGGCAGGATTCGAGCCATCTCCAGCTCATAAGAACGACTGCGAGTGACTCACCGACAGTGGGGCGCACGTGCGTGGGTTGCGCCCACAACCGCTTCCATGCCGCTTCCATCGAAGCCGGTACGCGCCCGCTAAAGAGCCGCAGCGTGGAGCGGAAGGCCCGTCGCTACGGGCGATTCGAGAGGTACCCCCAACCGGATTCGAACCGGTGATCTCCTGCGTGAAAGGCAGGCGTCCTGACCGCTAGACCATGGGGGCCTGACTGAGCATTTTAGGTGCAGGCCCGCACACCGGACGGGGCCTTACCCACCGGGCGCCCCGGACAGCTCCGACCCGGCGCCCCGAATAGCATGTCGGGCGAGGGAAGCCATCATCCGAGAGGAGGCACCGCCGTGATCCAGCACATCGTGTTGCTCAAGTGGAAACCGACCACGACCGACGAGCAGATCGACGAGGCCTTCAGCCACGCGCAGCAGCTGGTCGACGAAATCGACGGCGTCGAGCGGGTGACGCTCGGGCGCAACCGCGGCGAGGCGGACCACGGCTACACGCACGCGATGATCGTGCAGCTCGCCGATGACGCGCTGGCGTCATATCTCGGTCATCCGACACGGCGCCGCTACATCGCAGAGTGGCTCGACCCAATTGAGCAGGAGCGAATCGAGATCGACATTCCGGAGGACGCCCATCTGGAGCGACCGTCGGACGCGAAGTCGAGCTGGCACTGGAACCGGCCGCCCTCGGCGAGCGCAGCCGCGGCGGCGCTCCGCTGGGAAGAAACCCACCCTGACGGCTGAGGGCCACGGCCCGGTGCCGAACCTCGCGGAGCACCTCTCGAGCTTCGCTCGCTTCATCGCCCACCGCGAGCGGCGCGAACGCGAGGACGCGGTCGCGCTGTCGGAGCTGACGCGAGCGCCGCTGCCCGTCGCGGACGGCCTTTCGATCCGGTGGCTCGGTGTCGCCGGCTATGAACTCAGCTATGAGGGCCACACGATCTACATCGACCCCTACGTTTCGCGGGTGCCGCTGAAGGCGGTGCTGTCAAAGCGCCCGGCGCTCGCCGATCAGGCGATCCACGACCGGCTGTTCCCCACCACGGACGCGACGGTCGACGGAATCCTCCTCGGCCACACGCACTTCGATCACACGATCGACGTCCCGGCGCTGACGCGGCGGTGGGACACGCGCGCGTACGGGTCGAGCTCGCTGTGCAAACTCATGGAGCTATACGGGCTCGCCGATCGGTGCGTCGCGGTGACGACCGGACAGCGCTACGAGCTCGGCCCGTTCGAGGTCACGTTCTTTCCGAGCCTGCACTCGAAGCTGCTGCTGGGTTACGCGGTCCCGTTCGACGGCGAGTTCAGCTGCGAGCACCTCGACGCGCTGTCTCCGAAGGAATACCGCTGCGGCGACATCTACGGGATCAAGATCGAGGTCGCCGGGACGAGTCTCTATCACCAGGGCAGCGCCAACCTGATCGACGACCAGGTTCCGCGCGGCGGGGTCGACGTGTTCCTGGCCGGCATCGCGGGCCGCAGTTTCACGCCCGACTACTGGGCGCGGATCCTGCCGCGCCTGCAGCCGAAGGTGGTCGTCGCGAGCCACTTCGACGACTTCTTTGCACCGATCGACACGCCGCTCGGCTTCTCGACCAACGTCAACCTCGCGGCGCTGCCGGGCGAGATCGGGGCAGTCAGTCGCGAGTTCGGCGTCGCGGCGATGGATTCAGCGACTCAGCAGCGCCCGTGACGGCTTCAGTCAACCTGTACAGCGACACGCAGACGCGCCCCACGGGAGCCATGCGCGAAGCGATGGCGAGCGCCGAGGTCGGCGACGAGCAGCGAGGCCTTGACCCGACGACGAACCTCCTGCAGGAGCGCGTCGCCGAGCTCCTGGGTCACGAGGCGGCGCTGTTTTTGCCCAGCGGCACGATGTGCAACCAGATCGCCCTGCGACTTCACATTCGACCCGGCGGCGACGAGCTGATCATCGACCGCACGGCGCACCCGGTCAACTTCGAGGCCGGTGGTCCGGCCCAGCAGGCGGGGGCGATGATCCGCGCGCTCGAGGGCGACGGCGGCATGTTCACCGCTGAGCAATTCGAGGCCGCGATCCGCGTCGATCCGACCCGCCACACGCCGAGATCTCGGCTCGTATCGGTGGAGCAGACGACCAACCTGGGCGGCGGAAGAGTCTGGCCGCTATCGGCGATCGAGGGCGTGTTCGCCGTGGCCCGACGGCACGGGCTCCGGGCTCACCTCGACGGCGCGCGGCTGATGAACGCCGTGGTTGCCTCCGGGATCCCGGCAGCCGATTACGCGGCGGGCTTCGACACCGCGTGGATCGACTTCACCAAGGGCCTCGGCGCTCCGGTCGGTGCGGCGCTCGTGGGATCGCGCGAGCTGATCGACGACGCGTGGCGTTGGAAGCAGATGATGGGCGGCGCCATGCGCCAGTCAGGGATCATCGCCGCCGCATGCCTGTACGCACTCGAGCACAACGTCGAGCGCCTCGCGGAGGACCATCGCAACGCGCGCGTGCTCGCCGATGGGCTCGCGCAGTTGCCGGCGGTCGAGCTGGACCCGTCGACCGTGGAGACGAACATCGTCGTGTTTGGCGTCCCCGACGCGCGGCGGCTGATGGCCGCGGTCGGCGATCGCGTCGAGCTCAACCAGGTCGACGCGCGACATATCCGCGCCGTCACGCACATGGACGTCGACGAAGCGGGCGTCAGCCGCGCGCTCGAAGCGATCGCGGAGGCGCTGTCAGAGGGTGGGTGAAGGGGACTCGGAACGCGCTGCGCCTATTGACGCTCAACATCCCAGGGACGCTAAAATCTCCTTCCACGCGGGCAGGCGGCCCACGTAACTCGACGCTTTAGCTGTCGCCGGCGCGGAGGCGTCCGGTGCGCTCGATCATCACCGAGGTCGCCTTCACCACCGCGGTGGCGCTGACTCCCGGGGCGAGCCCCAGCTCCTCGATCGAGTCGCGTGTGATTGCCGCCGTGACCAGAAACGGACCGGCTTCGATCTCGACCAGCGCCATCACCCCGTCGGCCTCGACCGATCTGACCACGCCCGGAAAGCGGTTGCGCGCCGAGCGCGGCGTCCCCGTTTGGTGACGCTGCGGTCGTGCGCTCAGCCGGCGCACCTCCGAGGCAGGGACCAGACGGCGGTTGCGGCCGTCGCGTTTGGTCTCCAGCTGTCCCTTGCGGTCCCAGCGCCGAAGCGTGTCGACGCTGACGCCGAGCGCAGACGCCGCCTCGCCGAGTGAGAGGTCTTGGCTCATGTGCCGAACCTACACCCTTCACATTAACCGTGCCCGTGCCACAAAGATGTCGCGCTGCGGCCCGCCGAAGCGTTTCATTTCCAGATCGGTCCGGCGTACGATCAGCCGCATGGGCGGCCGCCTGACGCTCTACGTGTGCCACATCGACGATGGTGGGCCGCCGCCCCACGCGTGCAAGCGCGCCCAGCGAGCGCTCCGCGACGCGGGCCACGAGTTCGACAAGGTCGTCTGGGGCAGAGGTAGGCCGTTCGCGCTGTCGACAACCGGGCGTCGGCCGAAGCTCAAACAGCTGAGCGGCCAGGAGAAGCTGCCCGTGCTCCAGCTCCCGGATGGAGCGACGATCACCGGCAGTCGCAACATCATCGCCTGGGCGCGCGAGCACGCCCCTGTCTCGAGCTGATCGACGCTGTGCCCGACTCGGAGGAACTCCGCGCGGTGTCCGACTGCCAGCTTTCCGAACTCCTTGCCGAGCAGATCGCCTACTACCGCGCCCGCGCCGCCGAGTACGACGCCACAAGCGCACTCGATGCCGCCACGAAGACCGAGCTCCGAGCCGCCTTGGATGACTTCGCCCCGCGCGGGCGAGTGCTCGAGCTCGCGTGCGGCACCGGACAGTGGACGGAAGTGCTGGCGCGGACGGCCGACGAATTGACCGCCGTCGACGCCTCCGAGGAGATGCTCGCGCTAAACCGGGCGCGGATCCCCCGACGAGACGTCCGCTACCAGCGCGCGGACCTGTTCGAGTGGACTCCCGACCATCGGTACGACGTCGTGTTCTTCGCCGCCTGGCTATCGCACGTCCCGCCCGCGCGCCTGGCCGACTTCTGGTCACGCGTCGACGCCGCGCTGGCCCCGACCGGGCGGGTGTTTCTGATCGACGAACTCCCAGCCGTCGACGAGATCGAGGACCGGGTCGGCGACACGATCGCGGTCCGTCGGCAACTCGTCGACGGACGGAGCTACCGCGCGGTCAAGGTGCTCTACGAGCCCGCCGAGCTCGAGCAACGGCTGACCGAGCTGGGGTGGCGCATGCAGATAACCAAGGTAGGCTGGCGTTGCTTCTACGCGACCGGCAACCGGGCCTCGAGTACTGGATCTTTGCGATGACGACGATGATCGGCCCACTGCGGCGTGCGGTGAGGATCGCTCCGCGGAGCCCTGCAGTCCGTTGCGGGGACCACGAGCTCACGTACGAGGAGACTTGGGAACGCGTCCGGCGTCTCCACGGTGCGCTACGCCAACTCGGCGTGCGGGAAGGCGACCGAATCGCGGTCGTCAGCCGCAACTGCCACCGCTACCTGGAGCTCTACCAAGCCGTCCCTGGAGCCGGGTCGGTGATCGTGCCGCTCAACCAGCGCCACACGGAGGCCGAGCTCCAGTACGCGCTCGAGGACTCGGGAGCCAGGGTTCTGTTCGTCAGCCCCGGAGTCAACTACCCCGAACGGGTGGTCGAGCACGTATTCGACCTCGAGGACGGGTACGAGGAGCTGTTGGCCGGCGCGCAGCCGTTGGATTTCCCCGACGAGCTCGCAGTCGACACCGTGGCCGGGTTGTTCTATACCGGCGGTACGACCGGGGCCTCGAAGGGCGTGATGCTGACGCATCGCAACCTGATCGCAAACGCCCTGCATTTCATGGCGTCAAACGCGTTCACGACCGACACGAACTGGTTGCTGGCGGCGCCGCTGTTCCACGCCGCCGGGTCGATCGCCGTGCTGGCGACCGTCTGGCAGGGCGGCCGCCACGTTGTGCTGCCGGCGTTTGAGCCACGGGCGGCGCTGGAGCTGATCGAGCGCGAACGCGTGACGGCGACGCTGGTCGTCCCGACGATGCTCGCCGCGCTCGCCGACGAGCAGCTCGCTCACCCCCGAGACGTTTCGACCCTGAAGCTAATGAGTCACGGCGGTTCCCCGATCGCGACCGAGACGGTCAGACGCGCCCACGACGCGTTTCCGGACGCGGAGATGATGCACCTCTACGGCACTACCGAGACCGCGCCGATCGCGACCGTCCTCCCGCACGAGGAGCAGTTCCTCGACGCCCCTCAGATCCGTTCGTGCGGACAGCCGGCGGTCGACGTCGAGGTCGCGATCGTCGACTTGCTGAGCGGCGCCGAGAAGTCCGGCGGGCGAAGTGGGCGAGGTCGCGATCCGCGGCGAGAACGTGATGGTCGGCTACTGGAAAAAGCCCGACGCGACTACCGCGGTGTTGAAGGACGGCTGGTACCGGACCGGCGATCTCGGCTACATGGACGAGCAAGGCTACGTGTACCTGGTCGACCGCGCGAAGGACATGATCGTGTCCGGCGGCGAGAACGTCTACAGCACCGAGGTCGAGGACGCGCTGTACCGGCACGAGGCGGTGCTCGAAGCGGCGGTTTTCGCGGTCCCCGACCAACGTTGGGGCGAGGCGGTCCACGCAGTCGTCGTCCCCCGGGCGACGTCGACGAGCAGGACTTGCTGCACCATTGCCGGACGCTGATCGCCGACTACAAGGTGCCGAAGCGGATCGAGCTGCGCACCGAGCCACTGCCGAAATCGGGCGCCGGAAAGGTGCTCAAGCGCGAGCTGCGCGACCCACACTGGGGGGATCACTCCGAGCTGGTCGCCGGCGCCTAGGATCACGCGTCCGCTCACGAGCTCGCGGCGCTGCAGAGCCTGATCGACACGAGCTACGCCGAAGCCGGTTCGCACTTGCTGAGCATCCATGCGCCAACGCGCCGCCTGACTGCAGAGCAGGCACATCAGCAAGCGCCCCCAGGTCAGCGCCACTCACGTGCCGAGCGAGGCGTTCGCGGTCACCGTGCACGGGCGCGCGACCCGAGTGGAGGCCGCCGGAGGCCTACGGCAGACGCTGCTCGAGGTCTACGTGCCGCGCTACGGGCCCGAGTGGGAGGAGTTCCTCGACTCGGGCCCGGTGTATGCGCGGATCGACGCCGAGCGCATGTTCACGCTCGCGATGCAGCCGTCCTAGGGTCTCACTTCACCGCGGCGCGGGTGAACACCCTGATCGAGATCGCGGTCAGCGCGGCCGCGAACAGGGCGACCACGCCGAGGCTCAGCAGCGCCTCGGTATGGACGTTGTGCATCCCCCAGATCTGGTGCAGGCCGACGCCGCGCGGGTCGATCAGCCCATAGCGCATCAGCGCCAGCGCGTGAGTGAGCGGCATGAACTTCGCGACCGTCTCCAGCGCGCTCGGCATCGCGGCGATCGGGAACAGTGCCCCCGCGAAGAAGAACGGCAGGATCGCCACCGCCGGCGTCGCGCCGACGAAGTCCTCCTGCTTGTGGATCCGACTCGCGAGCGTCTCCGCCAGGCCGTACATGAACACCGTGAACAGCACGGCAGCCGCGACAAACCACGCCACGCCCGAAACGGTGACGTTGAAGTGGGCGCCCCTCAGCGCGGCCATCGACAGCAGAACGATCACCTGCAGCGCCGCGAGACCCAACGCGACGATCAGGTTGCCGAGCACCAGGAAGCCGCGCGGCAATGGGGCTGCCAGCAGTTCTCGCTGCGCTCCCTCGTTGCGGTCAACGAGCACGCTCAGCCCAGCGAAGATGCAGCTGAGCGGGATCAACAGGCCGACTGTGCCGACGTCGATGAACGCGGCGTAGTCGATGCCGGAGTGCAGGCCGCCGGTCGCCTTCTCGAGCGCCGGTCCGGCGACCAGCGCCAGCAGCATCGGTCCCAACAGCGGGACCGCGATCTGGCGCGGGGTCCGCGCCGTGATCGAAGCGCGGCGCTTTGCGAGCGTCACGAGCGCACCCGCTTTCGGTGGACGCCAAGCGACGCGTGGAGCCAGTCTGGGGATTTCAGCGGCGGATGTGGACATCTCAATCTTCCTTTCCGGTGGTCAGGCAGCCTCGGGCAGCCGATCGCCCGTCTGCTGCAGGTACACGTCATCGAGCGTTGGTTGGCGAGTCGAGATCGAACTCGTCGCGATACCGGCATCGGCGAGCGCGGTGAGGACGTCGCCGGCGGTGATCCGCGCCAGGGGCACCGTCAGGGTCGAGCCGACGGCGAACGCAGCGACCGGGGCGACGCTCCGCGCGCGCAACGCATTCAAAGCATCCGACGGATCGCCCACGACGCGCAGCTCCAGCACCTCGTCGCCGAGTTCGGCCAGCAGCCCGTCCGGCGTGTCGAGCGCCACGATCTGGCCGCTGTGGATGATCCCGACCCGGTCGCACAACCGCTGGGCCTCGTCCAGGTAGTGCGTCGTCAGCAGGACGGTCATCTCGTCGCGTTCGCGAGCGGTGGCGATCAGGTCGAGCAACTCGTGGCGGATCCGGGGATCCAGCCCGACCGTCGGCTCGTCGAGGAACAACACGCGCGGGCGGGACACGAGCGCGCGGGCGATCTCGAGCCGGCGACGTTCGCCGCCGCTGTAGCTGCCGACCTCGCGGTCCACCAGCTCGCCGAGGCCGAGCGCCTCGACCAGGTCCGCGATCCGGACGCGCGCCTGCGCGGCGCCGATCCCCCACAGGCGCGCGTGCAGCTCGAGGTGGGCGCGGCCGGTGAGGCTGCGGTCCACCACTGCCTCCTGGAAGACGACGCTCGAGACGCTTCGCGCCTGTAGCGGCTGGCGCACGACGTCGAAACCGGCCAATCGCGCCCGCCCGGCGGTGGGAGCGATGGTCGTCGTCAGGATCCCGACGGTCGTCGACTTGCCCGCTCCGTTGGGACCGAGCAGGCCGAATACCTCGCCTGCCCCCACCTCGAAGTCGATCCCGTCGAGCGCGCGAACGCCTCCGGGATATGTCTTGCTGAGGCCCGCGACCTCGATCGTCGGTTCCATCAGGCCCGCCGAATCACCGGGAATCGCGTGTAACTCGTAAGTGCTCATTTGGTTCTCCTTGTGCTCGCAGCCGCACGGCGGTCACACCGTCTGCGGCGCATTCGTCATACAGGTGACGGATCCGAGCGAGAGGATGTGACGAATGCCCGAGACGAATTTGCCGACAGAGGAGTTCGAGCGCCAGCGGCCCCACCTGCGCGCGATCGCGTACCGGATGCTCGGCTCGATCAGTGAAGCCGAGGACGCGGTCCAGGAGTCGTGGGTGCGACTCAACCGCAGTGACAGCGACCAGATCTCGAACCTCGGCGGGTGGCTAACGACGGTGGTCGCACGCGTGTCACTCGACATGCTGCGTGCGCGGCGCGCGCGGCGCGAGGAGTACGTCGGAACCTGGCTCCCCGAACCGGTCGTCTCGATCCCAGACGCCGAGACCGACCCTGAGCAGGCGGCGCTGATCGCCGACGCGATCGGGATCGCGATGCTGGTCGTGCTCGAGACGCTCGCCCCGGCCGAGCGGGTCGCGTTCGTGCTCCACGACATGTTCGCCGTCCCGTTCGACGAGATCGCCCCGATCGTCGGCCGCTCCCCGGACGCAGCTCGCCAGCTCGCCAGCCGCGGCCGACGGCGAGTCCAGGGTGCGTCGCCGGAGACCGAGCCCAACCCGGCGCGTCATCACGAGATCGTGAGCGCGTTTCTCGCGGCGTCACGCGCGGGGGACTTCGACACGCTGCTGTCGTTGTTGGACCCGGACGTCGAGCTGTACGCGGACGTCGGCTCGGGTCGGCCGCCACAGGAGCCAATTCACGGCGCGGAAGCGGTCGCGCGCCGCGCGCTGACCTTCGGCCCGGCGACGGCGCGCTTCGGGGTGATGGCCGAGGTGAACGGCGCCACCGGGCTGGTGATCGCGCCCGGTGGGAGGGTGATCGGGGTCGTCGGCGTGACGACCGCCAACGGCCGGATCGTCCGCTTCGACGTCGTCGCGGATCCCGAGAAGCTGGGCGGCATCACGATCGGCCAGTAGACGTCCGCGCGTCGTTATGTTGCTTGGGGTGCTACTTCCTGAGCACGCGCCGCAGAACGCGATGGACGAGCCGGATGAGATCGTGCGGTTTCACGACCGATGCAGCGACCTGATGCGAGAACTCCTCGTCGGACTGGCCGTTACGCCCGACCGCCCGCGCCCGTTCCCCGAGATCGAGGATGCGATCGGCTGGCCGCGGCGCCGGATCGCGTCGGTCCTCGGCGGCGTCTTCCATCTGCGCCAGACGGAGTTTGGTGGCCGGCGCCCGTACCACTTCCATGACTCGCGCTGGTCAAAATCGGGGCGCTGGGAGCTATGGATGGACGTGGTTCAGGCGGACGCCATCCGTGACGCTCAGTCGGACGCGTAGCGCGGCATCCAGCGCGTCCGCGCGATCACCTCGTCGATCTCGTCGGCGTTCAGCCGCGGTGCGACGCCGCCATCCACCGCGGCCTCCGCGACCGCACACGCGACCTTCGTCGCCGTGTCCACCAGCGCGGTCCGCGACGGCAGCAACGGAACGTTCGGATCTCGATGAACCGGGGCGGCCGCCCCGACGGCGGTCGCCGCCGCGGTCAGCATCTCGTCCGTGATCCGCGTCGCGCCAACGGCGATCGACGCCAACCCGATCCCCGGGAACGCGTAGACGTTGTTGCACTGTGCGACCGGAACCGCGTGGTCGCCGATCTGCATCGGCGGGAACGGCGAACCGGTCGCGACCAGCACTCGGCCTTCGGTCCAGTCGGCGAGGTCCTGGGGACGGGCCTCGCTGCGGCTGGTCGGGTTCGACAGCGGCATGATGATCGGACGCTCGACGTGGGCCGCCATGCTGCGAACGACGTCCTCGGTGAAGGCGCCGGTCGCACTCGATAGGCCGATGAGTGCCGTCGGCCGCACCGCGTCGACGACGTCCTGCAGTTCGGGCGCCGTATCTGGAGGGGTCGGAACCGCGTCGGGCGGCTGCGCAAGCCGCCGCTGAGCGTGATCGAGGTCGCGCCGGTCAGTTGTCAGCAGCCCGTTGACGTCGATCACATACACGCGCGCGCGAGCTTCACCTTCGCTGAGGCCGTCGGCGACCATCGCGCGGACGATCTGCTCCGACACACCGATTCCCGCCGAACCGGCACCGAGCATCACCACCGTCTGGTCCCGCATCCGCGACCCGGCGGCCGTCGCCGCCGCCGACAGCGCGCCGAGCGCGACCGCGGCCGTCCCCTGGATGTCGTCGTTGAAGGTCAGAAGCCGGTCGCGGTAGCGCTCGAGGATCGGCAGCGCGTGCGGGGTCGCGAAGTCCTCCCAGTGGAGCAGTACGTCGGGTAGCTCGGCCTGCACCGCCTCGACGAAGTGATCGATGAACTCGTAGTACTCGTCGTCATCGACCCGACGATGGCGCCAGCCCAGATACACCGGATCGTCGAGCAGCTCCCCGTTGTCGGTGCCGACGTCGAGCATCACCGGCAACGTCCGCGCCGGGTCGATCCCGCCGAGCGCCGTGTACAGGGACAGCTTGCCAATCGGGATCCCCATCCCGCCAAAGCCCTGGTCACCAAGCCCCAGCACGCGCTGACCGTCGGTGACGACGATGATGTCCACCTCGCTGTGAGGACGGTTGCGCAAGACCTCCGGGATGCGGTCGCAGTCGGGGTAGGAGATGAACAGCCCTCGCGGCCGCCGGTAGATCTCCGAAAAGCGCTGCGAGGCGACGCCGACGGTCGGCGTGTAGACGATCGGCATCATCTCCTCGATGTGGGTTCGCAGCAGCTCGTAGAACAGGATCTCGTTGTTGTCCTGCAGCGCCCGGAGATTGATGTGCTTGGCGATGTCGGTCGGCTGTTCGGCGAACGCGCCGTAGGCCCGCGCGACCTGTTGGTCGAGCGTCTCAACGGCCGCCGGCAGCAGCCCGCGCAGCCCAAGCTGCGTCCGCTCCTCCTCGGAGAACGCCGTGCCACGGTTGTTGAGTGGGTCTGCGAGCAGCTGCATCGCGGCGTGAAGGCCTTCCCTCATCGGTCAGTCCTCGGGCGGCGGCAGGAACTCGACCTCGTGTTCGGCGGCGAGCTCGACCACGGCGTCCGGGGTCTGGTCCGCGAGCGCGTCGATCGCTACGAACAGGTCATACAGCCGCGCCGTCGGCGTCACCCAGAAAAGGCACGCGACCTGTGTGCCCGAGCGGTTGAACAGGCCGTGCGGCTTGCCGATCGGCAGGCGGACCAGGTCGCCCGGGCCGGCCGGTCGGTCCTCAGCGCCGACGACCAGCGTCAGCTCACCCTCGAGCACGTACACGTACTCGTCCTGCGTGGGGTGAAAGTGCGGCGGCACGAACGTGTCGGGCGGGAAGACAGCGTGCCACGCGAACGAGCGCTCGGTCAGCTGCTTGGGCCGGTACGTCTGCCCGAGGATGTTCCAAACGATGTCGTCGATCGACGCGTCGGAGCTGAGCACATCCGGAGCGGCTGAGTCCTCCATGTCTGTCCTCCTGTTCGCTGTTGATGAGTCGGGCACCGCGAAGCCGGCCTTGCGCGCGTAGCCGCGGACGATCGCCTCGCGCTCGCCATGCGACAGAACCGCATCGACGTGCGCGAACCCGTCCGGAGCGAGCGCCTCGACGGCGTCGATCACGCCCTCGGGTCCCCCGCTGCGGTTGGACGTCACGATCTCCGCCGTCGGCCCGAGCCGCGCCTGCTCATAGCGGGCGAGCGCCTCGGGAGCATGATCGCAGTCTGCGAGCAGGTCGGCGAGCGCGCAGGCGTCGAGGATCGCCTGGCTGGCGCCGTTCGAGCCGACCGGATACATCGGGTGAGCGGCATCCCCGAGCAGCGTCACGCGTCCATCGGACCAGCGGCCGACCGGATCGCGGTCGCAGACCGGGTACTCGTAGAAGGGAGCCGTCGATTCGATCAGCCGCGGGACGTCGACCTCGCCGATCGCGAACTTCTGCACGTGCGGTAGGACCTCGTCGAGCCGGCCCGGGCGCGACCAGTCCTCGCGCCGCGGCGGCAGCTCGCCCTCGGTACCGATCCGCGCCATCACCGCCCAGTTCGTCAGGCGGCGGTCGGGCGCAGTGCCGTCGCCAATCGGGTAGAGCACGACCTTCGCCTCCATCCCGCCTGCGATGATCATCGAGCGGCCAGTCAAGAACACCGGCCAGTCGGTCGCGCCGCGCCACAGCATCGTCCCGTTCCAGCGCGGTGGCCCCTCGCCCGGGATTAGCGCCTCCCGCACGGTCGAGTGGATCCCGTCCGCGCCCACGAGCACGTCCGCCTCGACCGCGTCGAGCGGCGAGCCGCCACCATCGACGAACCGCGCCGTCACGTGCTCGTTGTCTTGGGCGAACCCGGCGAGCCGGTGACCGGTCACGATCGCGTCGGGCCCGAGTCGTTCGACGACGGCGTCACGCAGCACCCCCTGCAGCGCGCCGCGGTGGATCGAGAACTGCGGAACCGGGTAGCCGGCGTCGAGCCCGCGCAGCTCGCGCCAGATCTCCTGCCCGAAGCGGTTCATGTAGATCAGCTCGTAGGTCCGCAGACCGACGGCGTCGAGCCGCTCGAGTAGGCCGAGCCCGTCGAGCTCGGCGATCGCGTGCGGCAGCGTGTTGATTCCCACCCCGAGCTCTCGGATCTGCGGAGACTGCTCAAAGACGCGGCACTCGATGCCGCGACGGTGGAGCGTCAGCGCGGTGGCGAGTCCTCCGATCCCCCCACCCACAACGAGAACGGTCGTCCGCACCTGCCCAGCTTACGTAGTGCGCGGTAGGCGATCCAGTCGCCTGGCGACCGTCGCCCACGCCTCCGTGCGCGGGTCGATCAGCGCGAAGTGACCCACTTCCGCCAGCTCGAGCAGCTCGCATCGCCCGCCCGCGGCCGCCGCGGCGCGCAGGTAGTCGCGGCTCTGTTGCACCGGCACGCGGTCATCGGCATCGCCGTGCACGAGCAGCACCTCGGCGTCGGCTGGCAGCAAGGCCATCGGATCGGCGATCGCATACGACACCGGAACCTCCTCCGGCGTCCCACCCACGAACTCGAGCACCGCGCCCTCGCCAATCCGCTCCCGGGCACCTGTCTGAAGGTCGCAGACACCCGCGAGCGAAACGACCGCGGCGACGCGCGGCACGCCCGCCACGACCAGCGCCAGTTGACCGCCGGCCGAGTGACCGATCAGCGCCAGCCGCTCGAGGTCGAGCGCGGCGTCGACGGTCGCGAGCGCGTCGAGCGCCGCCCGCACGTCATCGAGCGTCTGCGGCACGCCGCCGCCGGCGCCGACGCGGCGGTACTCGACGTTCCAGCTCGCCCACCCGCGCGCCGCGAGGTCGACCGCGAGCGCGGCCATGATCTCACGCTTGAACGGGGCCCGCCAGAAGCCGCCGTGCAGCAGCACGGCGACGCGATGCGGCCCGTCGCCACTCGGCAGCAGCAGATCCGCCTCGTGGTCGGGTCCGTCGCCGTAGCGGTGCACCGTTGGGGCGTGGCCGCGCGCAGCGGCCCAGTCGGCAAGCTCGGCGAGAAACGCCTGCAGGTCGCGCCGATGCACGGACGGCAGCCTATCGTCGGGCTTGACCGGGGAGACGGGCGGGTCCATCATGGTCGCGTGAAGGGCGGGACGGCTCCGGGGGTGGTCCGATTACTCCGCGCGCTGGCGGTGATAACCGCACTCGCCACGGCGTGGCCGGCGTGCAACGCGACCGCCGCGCCAAGCCCGATCGGCGCTCATTCGATGCTGCAGCTAAACGATCCGGACTCGTTCATGCAGGCGATGTTCGCGCAGGCGGCCGCCGCGCATGCCTCGATGATCCGACTTGACGTCGCGCCCTCGCTGGTGTTCTCGAGCCCTGACCAGTCGCCGGATTTCTCGGGTTTGGACGAGGTGATGTCGCTCGCCCAGCAGTACAACCTCCAGGTCGTCGGCGACCTCGACACGATCCCGTGGTGGATCTCCGACTGCCAGAGCCCCACCGATCTGACCGGGATGACCCTGTGCGGCACCGACGACCTCTCCGACTATGGCTCGTTCGTGTCGCAGATCGTCGCCCACGCCGACCCAATGATCCGCGACTGGGAAATCTGGAACGAGCCCGACAACGGCCAATACTTCACGGGCACGCCGCAGCAGTACGCAGGGATGCTGAGGACCGCGCATGACGCGATCAAGGCGATCGATCCGCATGCGAACGTGCTGCTCGGCGGGCTATCCAATACCGCCGCCATGAAGTGGCTGACGCAGGTATTCGCCACGCCCGGAGCCGACGCGGCCGGAGCATTCGATATCGCCAATATTCACGAGCGTGGTTGGCTCGATGGACTGGCGGGCGACTTCGTCGCCTGGAAGCACTTCTTCGCCGCCCACGGCTTCACCGGCCCGCTGTGGGTGACCGAGCACGGCTATCCCTCAGACCCGGCGTATCAGTACGACCCGTCATTTGACCTCGGACAAGCGTCCAAGTCCGCGTTTCTGACCGCGTCGATCCCCACCCTGCTCGACGCTGGCGCGAGCGAGGTGTTCGTCACCGAGCGCGACAACCTCAGCGGGCAGTTCGCCTCTGAGGGCCTGCTCGGGGGCGATGTCTCCGATCCACCCGTCGCCGATCCGCAGCTGATTGAGAAACCGGCATACGGTGCGGTGGCAGCGCTCGCCGAGTGCTACATCGACCTCGGCCGTGACTGCCCCGGGCCCGGGCCGACGGCCAGTCCAACGTCGCTGGCGCTCGCCCCCGCGCGACTCGCGTCCTCGTCCAGCGCGTCGATCGCGATCTCAGACCCTGGACAAGCGCCGCTGGAGCTGGGTCAGATTGAGCTCGGCGGCGCGACCTCGGACGCGCTGTCGCTGTCGGGCGACGGCTGCTCTAACGAGATCCTCGAGCCGAACGAGACCTGCACCGTGGCGTTGCGGTTCGCGCCGGCCGCGGGCGGCGGGGTGTCAGCGACGCTCGAGATCCCGTCAAACAATGGGATAGCTAACGTCGCGGTGGCCGCGGTCGCGCCCTCGGTGTCGAGCCTCAGCGCGAGGCAGTCGGGGTTTGCGCCGATCGGCGGCGACGGCATCGGCTACCGCCAGCGCTTGACCCTGACGCTTGCAAACCCGCTCAGCACGGCAGTGAGGATCGACCACTCGGCGGTAACGGGCGCCGATCCACGACGGTTCGCGACGGTGGACAAAGGCTGCATCCACGCCGATCTGGCCCCCGGAGCCAGCTGCAGGCTGTCGGTCATCTTCACCCCAGATTGGGTCGGCAACGCGAGCGCCCTCCTGACCGTCAGCGGCGACGGCACGCCGCTGCTGACAGCGCTGCGTGCGACGGCATACGCGCTTCCGGCGGTGACGAGCATCGCTGCGCCGCGCTGCTTGGAAGCGGGCTCCCGTGGCGCCATCCAGGTCCTGACGAACCAGCGGTCGTCGCTGTCATGGGATGCGGTATTCAAACACACGGTTGGCGGCCCACTTTGCCCAGCAATAGCCGCTGGGGGCCGGTCCTCTGCTACCGGGCAGACGACGACCAGCAGCCGCCCGCGTCCCAAGCACTACGTCGCCCGCCTCGCGCTGCCGCTCACCGGTCGCCGCGGCCTGCACCCCGGCAGCTACCTGCTGACGGTCACGCCCGCCAACGCCCACGGCGCCGGCCCTCCCCGCACAACGCTGCTGACGGCCGGCTAGCCCGTCCCGTTGATGGCGCGATAGACGTCGGCCATCGTGATCGTGCCGTTGGTGACACCGACGCACGCTCGGGCGGCCGGTAGCACGTTGGCGGCGTGCAGGTCGACCCCGGCACTCTGGATCATCGCGGGGTTCAGCTGGCCCTGGCTGGTTGGGTCCGGGAAGTTGGTCAGACCGTGAGCCCGCAGACACCTGGCGAACGCGAGCAAAACCTGCTTATGGGCCTGCTGCTGCTTCGCGATCTCGGCGCGCTGATATTGCCCGGCCCTTCGGCAGGATCCAGCGGCAGGCCTGGCTCGCGGACTTGAACTGCGGCGAGCTCGCCAACTGTCCCGGCACGACCATCGCGATCGCCGTCTGCCCCGGTTGGCTCGAGGACACCTTCGGATCGGGGAAATTGGTGACCCCGTGGTTGCGCATGCAGGCGGAGAACTCGAACGCCTTGTTGGCGATGTCCTTCGGCCCCGACGCGTTAGAGCCCGACTGCGAGGAGGATCCGCCGCAGCCCGCTGCCAGTAGCGCGGTCGCTCCGCTCGCCGCAGACTACCCTGATGATCTTAGAGCGCATCATTTGACGCAGCAGTTGTACGCCGTCGGACATAACAGGAGCGTCACAGCTGGCAACCTAAGTGTGATGGCGGCCGCCAGGGATTACGCGGGACGAGCAGGTCGCGCCACCGTCGGCGCAACGCGGTGGAGCGCGCGCTTTGTCCGCGGCGAGGTCGTCAAGCGCGTCGGTGGTCCGGCGCGCGCGCGCGTGATCGTCCTGTTCGCGGCGGTCCTGGCGCTGAACGGCGCCGACACGGCGACCGTCGGTGCGGTCGCGCCCCAGCTCGAGCACGCCCTGCACATCGGCAACACGAAGATCGGGCTGCTCGCCTCCGTATCGCTCCTCGTCGGTGCGATCTTCACGCTCCCGGTCGGGCTGCTCGTCGACCGGATCAAGCGGATTCCGATGCTCGCGCTGAGCGTCGTTCTGTGGAGCGCCGCGTCGCTCGCGAGTGCGTTCGCCGGGAGCTATTCGGGCCTGCTGCTCACACGCGTGCTGCTAGGCGCCGTGATCGCGACCGCGGGCCCGGCGATCGCGTCGCTGACCGGAGACTACTTCCCCGCCGCTGAGCGCGGGCGTGTATACGCCTACATTCTGGGCGGGGAGATAGCCGGAACCGCCGCTGGATTCATCATCAGCGGCACGGTCGCAAGCCTGATCTCGTGGCGCGCCGCGTTCGTGTTGCTCGCGCTCCCAGGCTTCTTTCTCGCCCGCGAGCTCTACCGGACGGTGCCGGAGCCGCTCCGCGGCGGGCAGAGTCGGCTCGAGCCTGGAGTGGTCGATCTCCGCGAGGCCGCCGCGGCCGCGCGGGCCAAGCCGACGGCCGACGCGAGCGAGGAGTCAGAGCAGGCGCCCGAGGACGACTTCGTGCAGGAGGCGGTGCGCAAGCTCGGCGTGTCGCCCGACCCCAAGCTCGTGCTCACCAAGGACCCTCGCGACATGTCGCTGCTCGAGGCCGTCCGTTACACGTTCGCGATCCCGACCAACGTGCTGATGATCATCAGCTCGTCGTTGGGCTACTTCTTCTTCTCCGGGCTGTCGACGTTCGCGCTGCTGTTCGTGCGCGGTCACTACCACGTCAGCCAGGCGACCGCGGAGCTGGTCCTCGGGCTGCTCGTCGGGGGCGCGATGGTCGGCACGCTGGTCAGTGGCCGCCTGACGGACGTGATGCTCCGTCGCGGATTTCTTCAGGTCCGCGTCTGGGTCCCCGCGATCTGCTATCTCGCCGCCGCGGCGCTGTTGCTGCCGGGCTTTCTCAGCAGCCATCTGACGCCCGCGGTCTGGTTCGACGTCGCCGGCGCGGCGCTACTGTCCGCCGCCAACCCGCCCATCAACGCGGCCAAGCTGGACATCATGCCGGCCGGGCTCTGGGGCCGCGCGGAGAGCCACCCGGACCCTGGTGCGCTCGCTCGCGCAGGCGCTCGCCCCGCTGCTGTTCGGTGGGCTCGCGGACCTGATCGCGGGTATCGCGCCCGAGCAGGCGCCGATCGGAACCCATCCGAGCGTGATCTCGCCCGGTGCCGCGCGGGGGCTCGAGATCAGTTTCATTCTTTTGCTGACCTCGTTGGCGGCGGCCGGGATCGTCCTGTTGCGCGCGCGGACCACCTACCCGCGCGACGTGGCGACCGCCGCCGCCTCGATGCAGGGGTCTGACCCCGACCCAGCGCCGGGCGAGAGCCTGCAGGTGGTCGGCGACGATCACTCCGAGCAGGACACCGACACGCACTGACGGCATGTGGACCAGAACCGTGAAGCTCGCCATTGCATGCGCCGTGTTCGCGCTCGCATCAGCGCACCCCGCGTTTGCGGCGGGTTTCAGTGTCCCGGCGAACGCCGACCAGCTGATCGTCGTCTCGAGCTCGACCGCGGACCCCGCCCCGCCGGGCTACCTGGCGACGCTGCGCGGGTTCACCCGGACCGGGCCGTCGGCGCCTTGGCGCCTGGCGTTCGGACCTTGGCAAGCAGAGACTGGCTATGGCCATCTCCGCGCCAACAGGCGCGAAGGTGACGGGTCGACGCCGGTCGGCGTGTTCGGGATCGGCCCGATGATGTACGGGAACCGTCCGGCGCCGCAAGGACTCCACTACGGCTACCACCGGCTGGTCTGCGGCGACTGGTGGGACGAGGATCCGTACTCGCCGCGCTACAACGAGTTCGTCCACGTCGCGTGCGGCTCGACGCCGGCCTTCGCATCGTGGTCGGAGCCGCTGTGGACCGAGATGGTCGCGTACCCATACTTCGCCGTGATCGAGTTCAATTCGCACCCGACCCGGGGCGGGACCGATGCCCCGGGTTCGGGGATCTTCCTGCACAGTTGGGTCAGTGGACCGACGGCCGGCTGCGTGGCTCTGCACACCGCCCAGCTTCTGAAGGTTCTGCGGTGGCTGGTGCCCTCCCAGCACCCGGTGATCGAGATCGGCACCAACCGCGAGCTCGGGCTGAGCTAGCGCCGACGCACTGCCCGTCAGACCCCCCGGCGCTCCTCTTCCTCGACCGTCCGCTCGGCCAGCGGCCGCGCCTCCAACCGCCCGTCGGGGATCGGCTTCCCGCTCTCGACTGACAGGCCGTAGGTGCCCGCGGCCAGCCGAGCCTCGGCGCGCTCGAGCGCGGCAAGATCGCGGCGAAAGTCTCCGGCGCGTCCTTGGTCGTACTCGTCCTGATAGAGGTCCTCGGAGTCACGGTCCCCGGGCTCGATCCGGTCATCCCCCTCTTGCGGCCCGTCCCCCTCGACGGAGGCCAGTGCCTGCTCGATACGTGTCCGCTCGCGGGCGAGCAGTTCGCGGGCGTGTTCTGGGTCCATACGCTAAGACTAATCGTTGATCGACGATACGGGTCGCCCGATACGGTGCGGTCATGCCCGCGCTCGCAACTGCCGACGTGATCGTTGTTGGTCTCGGCGCGATGGGCAGCGCGACGTGCTTGCAGCTGGCCGGGCGCGGGGCGTCGGTGATCGGAATCGACCAGCACCATCCGCCGCATCCGTACGGGAGCACACACGGGGAGACCAGGATCACCCGCCTTGCGATCGGCGAGGGCGCCGACTATGTGCCGCTCGTGCGGCGCTCGCACGCGCTCTGGCGTGAGCTCGAGCAGCAGTCAGGAGTCCAGCTGCTGACGCTCACTGGCGGCCTGATCCTCGGCGACGGACAGAATCAGTTCCTCGGTCAGACGCGCGCGTGCGCGCGCCAGTTTGGGATCGCCCACGAGGATCTGACGGCAACCCAGCTCGCAGAGCGGTTTCCGATGTTCGCCGTCGACGAGACGACGCGGGGTTATTACGAGCCGAGCGCCGGCTACCTGCGGCCGGAGGCCGCGGTCAGGGCGCAACTGGACCTGGCCGAACGCCGCGGCGCCCGGCTCGAGTTCGGCGAGCGCGTGCTCGGCTGGGACGCATCGCCGGCGGGTGTGACCGTGACCACGGGTTCGGGCAGCTACGCGGCGGCGCAGCTAGTGCTCTGCGTGGGCGCGTGGATCGGAGAACTGTTTGACGACGCGAGCGGGGTTTTCGCCGTCCATCGTCAAGTCATGTACTGGTTCGCGATCGCCGACGGCTACGAGCAGCTCCGCGAGATGCCGGTGTTCGTCTGGGACTTCGGAGGCGACAAGGACGCGTTTGTCCACTTCAACGGCTTCTATGGGTTCCCCGCGATCGACGGCCGCGCGGGCGGGGTGAAGGTCGGCACCGAGTCCTACGAGCACACAACGACCGCGGGCGCCGACCCGCGAGCCGCCAGCGCCGACGAGGCCGACGAGATGTACCGCCGCTACGTGGCAAGGGGCCTCCCGTGGCTCGGCCGGAGAGCTGCTGCACAGCGCGCCGTGCCTGTACACGAGCACGCGCGACACCAGGTTTGTGATCGACCGCCACCCGGAGCACGAGCCGGTCTGGATCGTCTCCGCCTGTTCCGGGCATGGGTTCAAGCACTCGCCCGCGATCGGCGAGGCGATCGCGCAGCGGATCACTTCAGGAGTCAGCGACCTCGACCTGAGCCCGTTCGGTCTTGCCCTGTCAAGCGCTTAGTCCGACCAGCGCGCTCAGTCTCTCCAGGCGCTGGTCCGGCGTGCTGAGGTGACCGCCCTGTTCGTCGACGGTCACGGCCGCGTACGGGATCTGGCTCGCAAGCCACGCTCCGTGCGCGGCCGGCACCAGCACATCCGTCGCGCCGTAGCGGATCTCGACCGGCACGCGCAGCTCTTCGAGCTCGAACCCCCATGGCCTGATGAACGCGAGGTCGTCGTCGACCCAACCCCAGGAGCCGTGCGCGAACATCTCGCGCGTCGACTTGCCGAGCGACTCACGGACCCCTGGATCGGCGAGCATCGCGCGATCGGACGCCGATAGCTCGATCCCGGCCAGCGCTGCCGTTGGGTCATCCTCGAGCCGTTCGAGGATCTGCCCAGCCTCGCGCTCGAGCTCGCGGGCGAGCGTGTCCTCGCCGGCCAGCGCCCAGCCGAACTCCTTGACATTGACCTGATCCATGCCCCCAAGCCAGTCGAGGCCCTCCGCGTCATACGGCGCCGCGCCGACGTCGCATTCCACCCGCGTGACGCGCTCGGCGAGCCGCGCGCCGACCGCCAGCGCATGCGGGCCGCCACCCGAGCCGCCTGTTACCGCGAACTGCTCGATCCCGAGCTGGTCGGCGATCAGGGCGACGTCGACGACGCAATCGACCACCCGTCGGCCTCGCTGACGGCTGGAGGCGCCGTACCCGGGCCGGTCGTAGGTCACGAGACGAAGCCCCGCGGCCCCGACTCGCGACAGATCAGGGTGCCGGCCGCTGAGGCGACAGCCGGGCGTGCCGTGCAGCATGAACACGGGCGCTCCCTGCGGATCACCGACCTCTTCGTAGGCGAGCGTCCGGCCATCGGCGGTCTCAAGCGTTGCGACGCTCACGCTTCGCACCCTACCGGT
>CAVYGK010000016.1:0-65480 GCA_963768015.1 uncultured Solirubrobacterales bacterium | reverse complement strand
CATAAGATCGGCGGTCGTCGTGACTGAATCTCAAACGCTCTATGGCCTGCCACTCGAGAGCTTCGTGCCCGAGCGGGGCGCGCTCGCAAAGCAGCTGCGAAAGGAGGGACAGCGGGAACGGGCAGCTGCCGTCGCCTCGCTACGCAAGCCCTCGGTCGCGGCGTGGGCGGTGAATCAGGTGGTGCGCACCCACGCCCGCGACATAAAGGCGCTGTTCGATGCCGGCGATCGGCTTCAGCAGGCACAGTCGGAGCTCCTGGCCGGCCGCGGTGACGGAGCGAGCCTGCGGGAGGCGGTCGAGCGCGAGCGCGCTGCGGTGCAGAAGTTGGTCGAAGGCGCCGGCGGACTGTTGAGCGCCGGCGGCCACGAGCCGACCCAGGCGACGCTCGAGCGGGTCGCCGAGACGCTCCAGGCCGCGGCGCTCGACGAGGACGCGCGCGCTCAGGTCAAGGACGGGTGTCTCGAGCGCGAGCTGCGACACGTCGGACTCGGCGCGGGCGGAGAGCTCGCCGGAGCAGCTACGCGTCCGACGCGGCGGGCCAGCGGCGCGACGGGCAAAGACGGGGCTGGAAGAGGCGGGGCCGGCAAGGGCAAGACCAGCAAAGCCGAGCAGGAGGCCGCAAAACGCGAACAGCGTGAGCGCGCGGAGCGGGTGAAGGCCGCCCGCAAGGCGGAAGCCGACGCGCGCCGCGCCGCCGACCGCGCCGACCGGCAGCTGGGCGCGGCGCAGACGCGCCGAGACGAGGCGGAGTCCGAGCTTGAAGAAGCCGAGCGGGCGCTCGAGGCGGCGCGCGAACAGGCTGCGCAGTCCAGACGCGAGCACGAGCGCGCTCAGCGCGCGCTAGGCGATATGTGAGCCGCTCACTGGAGCAGCTCGGAGTCGTACTGCTCGAAGATGAGCGCGTAGTCGCTGCGGTCACCGGCGTGAAGCGCTTCGATCAGCTGATGAATCCGCGGCGTCATCACAAGGAGATAGCGAGTGGGCTCGGCGATCGCGTTCCAAAACGAGTGCGCCGTCCCGCGCGTGACCAGGATCGACTCGCCCGCAGCGACCACCCGCTCCTCGTCGCCGATCCGGAAACCCAGCAGGCCGTCGACGACGAACCACGCTTCGTCGTCGGAGCGGTGCAGGTGTAGCCCCGCGATCGGCCGCCCGGGATGCGTGCCGGGATCAGTCCAGTCAGCGATCACGAATGAGTCGCTGATGATCACCACGCGAGCGTACGCCGCAGCGCAAGTGCCTGCCCGCCGCGCACGACCCGGCCGGGCTCACGGAGCGTCCGGCCGGCCCGGCAGTCGGGACCGGCCGGCACGCAGGGTATGGAAGCGTGTTCAGGTATCTCCAGACGCCGGCCACGCCGGGGGCCGAGTGGTCGGCGCAGTCGGAGTAGCTGCCTCCGTCGGTCGTGCCCGAGGCACCGTAGCCATCCTGCGTATACCAGTTGTTGGTCCCGGCGAGCGGGTTGGGGTTTAGCGCGCCCGACGGTGGTCGATACCATCATCGGCGTTCCTTTAGTGATCGACTTCGCTGTGCACCTGCAAGCGCCGGCGCAGCACCAAGCAACCACCACGACAGGTGGCAGCCGTGTGACACCGGCGCTAACTCGGGGTACTCCGCGCTAGGTCGAACTTATGCGAGTCGTGTTTGCTCGATGTTTCGGACCCGTGAAAACGCGCGCTGGAGCGGTCGGTGGACGGATAAAGCTACGGATAGCTGAGCACGTCGACGGCAGTGCTCGGATTCGCGATCGTCGACGACCCACCGAAGCCGTTGATCACGTGCTCGATTCCGCCGCTTCCGGTCTGCGGATTCAGGAACACCGTCAACAGGTCGTGGAACTGCACGCCCGGGCCGACGGGCGATTGGAACGCCTGGGTGGCGTAGATCGGCACGCCCTGATTGAAGAACGAGTAGCTCCCCATCCCGTACCCCTGGAAGCTCCTGACCCATGGCGAGACGAGGAACGCCGCGTAGCCGTCCGTTGTCGGGCTCGACATCCAGGCGGCCTGGCTCGGCGGGTCGTAGGGCATCTCGTTCTGGAAGAAGACGTCCTCTCCGTCCTCCCCATTCCAGATGACCTCGAACTTCTGGAAGTGCTCGACGAACAGTCCGTACGCGGAAACGTGATCGCCGTTGACGATCACGCCGGTGTCGGCGCGGTTATCCGTCCAGCCGGCGCCGGCTCCGTGGTCGGCACGCCACGCCCAGACGTCGTCGAGGATCGTGTAGCTCTGATTGACGATCAGGCTCGTGGTCGCCTGCCCGGGCTCGGCACCGCCGATCCGGAAGAACACGTCCTGAACGAGGGTCGGGTCGTTTGCGTCGCCAGGCCCATCGCCACGCCTCGACGCCCTGCGTTCGCCGCTCGAGTGATGCGTGGAGCCGCCCACCTCCAGCAGCGCCGGCGAGTTCTGGGGGCCGGCGTCGAAGATGATCCCGGACAGCTTCACCCCTGGGACGGACGCAGTCTGCATCGTGACGTTCCCATCCTGCGGAATCAGCGTTGGAAACCCGAGACCCAGCACGACCGTACCCGGGCGCGTCACCCGGATCGCCTGATTGAGGTCGTAGACGCCCGGCGTCAGGATCAAATCCTGGCCGCGCGCGAGCGCGGCATTGATCGCCCGCACCGGCGTGTCGGGATCGGCGATCGAGAACCGCCGAACCGAAATCGACCGCCCGGCCGTCGGACCGGTGGCGTACGACGGGCCGACCGAGTCGCGCCGGACCCCGGGCACGAACACGTCGTAGTTGCCGTCCGAGCCGGTGTAGAGGAACGGCTCCTCCTCGGACACCGGCGTCGCCGGCAGCGTCGTGTACTGGCCGCCGTTGTTGTCGAAGTTGGTCGCCGGTGCCCCGTTGTCGCCCATGAACACCTGGTTCCAGACGGCGTTGCTCCAGCTGTCGATGTCGCTGTTGCGTGTGAAGAACTGCTGCTGGCCGTAGTTGTCGACCGCGCCGCCGTTGAACTCGTCGTCGGCGAAGAAGCCGCCGCTCACGAATCCGGTCGGCGAGCAGTAGTCCTGCAGGACGAGCGTGCCGTTGACGATCACGCGGCGCATCGGCGCGGCCTGCGAGACCGCCCACAGGTCGGCCGAGTTGTCGCATGCGGCGCCGTACGGATCGCCCGAGTAGGGTGCGTAGTTGGGCGGCGAGCTCGGCAGGTGGACGTTCAGCGTCAGATTCGACAGCGAGCGCCAGAAGTTGTTCGTCCCATCGCATTCGCCGTTGACGCACTGGTTGAAGGCGTTGATCGCGCCGTTGATGACGACGTCGCTGGGGCTCGCGCCCAGGCCCGCGACCTGCGTGTAGTAGCCGACCTGAAAATCGAGCGGGTCGGCGGCCGAGCCGTAGGTGCCGGGCTCGAAGAAGATCGCATAGCGCTGAGTGCCGAACTGGTTTGGCACCTGCTGGCTCGAAATGCTGTCGAGGGTGGTCTGGATCGTCGGCTGGGACATGCTCGGGCTGAGCACGATCACGTTTGGTCCGAGGTTCGGCGCCGGCGCCGCGGTCGCTCGGCCGGCCGCCAGCCCGACGCACAGCACGACGGCGCTGGCCACGGCCAGCCACGACCGGACCCTGCCGGGCCAAGACGCCAAGATCGTCTCCTCCACGTCCCACCTCCCGTTGCGGACGGTCCCGCAGGCGGAGCCTACAGCGCGGTGGCGGAAGACGTGCCGGCTGTTCGGCCGACCACCTCTGCCCAACCGGCGACCACTGCCCAGCTCACGAGCCTGCCCGGTTCACCACCACTTGCGCTCGCGTGCCCGGTCCGTGCCACCGGTGCGGTCGAGACGATCGAGGAGCCCCACGTCGTCGGCCGATAACACGAAGTCGAACACCTGCGCGTTCTGACGGATCCGTTCCGCGTGCGTGGACTTCGGCAGCACGATCGTGTCGCGCTGGATACACCAGCGCAGCAAGACCTGCGCCGGTGTCCTGCCGACGCGCTCGGCGACCTCGGCGACGTCCCGATTCGACAGGTGCCTGCCGGTCCCGAGCGGGCTGTAGGCCTCGACCCCGACCTGGCGCTCCTCGCACGCCTCGAGGAGCGCGCGGCGGTACTCGAACGGGCTGAACTGAACCTGGTTGATCACCGGCGGGGTACTCGCGATCGCGCTCACCTGCTCGAGCTCCGCGACGCTGAAGTTCGAAATCCCGATCGAGCGTGCGTACCCGCGTTCCTTTGCGCCCTCCATCCCTGGCCACGCCCAAGTTGGCCCGCGCTGCGGCCAGTGCACGATGTAGAGGTCGAGCTGGTCGACGCCCAGACGGCGCAGGCTGTTCTGCGCCTCGGCCTCCGGGTCGCGGTTTCCGGGGTAGAACTTGGTCGTGATGAACACGTCTTCGCGCGGGACGCCGCTGTCGCGCAGCGCCCGCCCGACGCTCGCCTCGTTGCCGTACGCCTGGGCCGTGTCGACGTGGCGGTAGCCGGCTTCGAGTGCCCACCGGACCGCGTTCTCGCACTCGGGACCGTCTGGGACCTGCCAGACCCCGAGCCCGAGTGTCGGGATCACATTGCCGTCGGCCAGCGTGTGGTGCTGCTCTTGAGTGCTCACGTTCTGTTGAGCTCCGGGACGACCTCGGCCGCCAGCCGTTCCATCTGGTTGGCGTCGTCGACGAGCGGGTTGAGCTGAATCAGCTCGGCGCCCGCGTCGGCGACCTCGCGCAGCTTGGCCACGCAGGTCGCCGGCGGACCGGCGACCGCGACCGGCGACAGCCCGCCGCGCCCATAGTGGCGCGCCAGTGCGGCGTCGATCTCCTGCTCTGCCCGCTCGGCGTCGTCGTCGACGTGGATGTAGACGCGCTTGGCGATCTGAAATGTGGCCGGATCCCGGCCCTGCTCCGTCAGCTCTGTGCGGACAATCTGCGCCTGCTCCGTGAACTGGGCGGTGGTCTGAGATCCGGCGCCGAAGAAGCCGTCGCCAAGTCGCACCGCGCGCCGGAGCGCGGCCGGGTGATTGCCCCCGATCCAGAGCGGTGGATACGGCTTCTGTGCGGGCTTGGGTTCCATTCGGGACCCCTCGAGCTGCCAGAAGCGCCCATCGAAGGTGATCTCGGACTCCGTCCAGCACGCCTTCATCAGCGCGATCCCCTCGTTGAAGCGGGCCACGAGGCCGGTCGGATCGACCCCGAACGCCGCGAACGGCCTACCCTGGCCGCCGGTCCCAAGCCCGACCTCGACGCGCCCGTGGCTCAGCTGGTCAACCGTCGCGATTCCCTTGGCAAGGTGGACCGGGTTGTGCAGCGGGCTGACGAACACCGCGCACCCCAGTCGCAATCGGCTGGTGCACGCAGCCGCGTAGGCCAACGCGTCGAGCGGGCTGAGCGTCGGGGCCGGCCCCAAGACCTGCTCCTGCGTCCAGCCGCCGTCGAAGCCCAACTCCTCTGCTCGCGTGAGAAAGGCGCGGAAGCCAGCGTCATCGAAGCCGTCTGCGTCGACGTACTGCGGAATCGAGATCGCGAACCGCACGACATGAACGGTTACACAAATCGCGACTGCGATGCAGGCTTGGAGGGCTCAACGGGCGAATGTCGAAAGATCGGGCCAGGGGCCGCCGGGGTACAGTCGCAGCTACTCACGACCTGAAACCAGGAGGATCTGATGCCGACCGCGAAGCCGACCAAGACCGCAACCAAGCGCGTCCGTTCGACAAAGCCCAAGCCGAAGCTGACCAGCCCAAGTCAAGAGCAGATCGCCGAGCGCGCGTACTTCATCCACCTCGAGGATCGCCGCCGCGACGAGCTGGCCAACTGGCTGCGCGCCGAGCGTGAGCTGACGGCCGCCTGACATCGCCGCCTGACAATGCCGCCTGATACTGGCGCCTGATACGAGCCTGATATCGCCGCCCGAGAGGGCCGTCCGGACGTTGGCTCAGCCAGCCGTGGGTGCTACGCTGGCCCCTTGATGCTCCGACGGTGACCCACAACCCGCCTCGGCCGAGCGCCGCCTCGGTCGATGGCCCCTGGTCACCTCGTCCTTTCAAGGAGCATCGTGTTTGCTGTTGACGTAGTCAGTCTCGAGAAGCGTTTTCACCGTCGTCACGGACGGCGCGGCGTCAGCATCGCGCTGACGGACGTGTCGTTCAACGTCGGGCGCGGCGAGTGCGTCGCGATCCTTGGTCAGAACGGGTCCGGGAAGTCGACGCTGGTGCGGATCCTCTCGACCCTGCTGCTGCCCGACGCCGGCAGCGCTCGGGTGTTCGGCCACGACGTGGTGCACGACGCCGGGCCGGTGCGGACGCTCGTCAACCGGGTGTCGGTCGAGGCGTCGTTCTTCAAGCGCATGTCGGCGTCGGAAAACCTGTCCTACGCTGCACGCTTCTATGGCCTCACGCACGCCGACACCCGTGCGCGGATTCCGGAGATCCTCGAGCGCGTCGGGTTCCCGCTCGCCAGAACCGGCGACCCGATGCAGGACCTGTCACGCGGGATGCAGCAGAAGGTCGCGCTCGCGCGTGCGTTGTTGACCTCACCCGTCCTGCTGCTGCTCGACGAGCCGACCACCGGGCTCGACCCGCGCTCCAAGCGCGAGGTGCAGGAATTCATCCGCGAGGTGCGGGCGACGCACGACACGACGATTTTGCTGTGTACCCACGACCTGGTGGAAGCCGAGGCGCTCGCCGAGCGGGTCGGGATCCTCCACGCCGGACGGCTGCTCGCGCTCGAGCCGACCGAGCACCTGATCGGCCGCTACCGCGCCGCGACGCTCGAGGAAGCGTTCTTCACCGCGACCGGAATCGCATTTGACGAAGAGGAGGAGGCAATCGCATGACCCCCCCGCCCGCCGCCGTCACGACGTCGCTATCGGGGCTCAACGCTCGCGCGCGCGTGCGCCGCCAGCTGATCGGGCTCGGCGGCGTCGTCGAGCGCAACACCTATCTGATCAGGCGCTACGCATGGTGGGAGCTCGCGTTCTTCGTCTGGACGATCGCCAACACGCTGACGATCGTGTTCATCGCCAAGGGTGTCGAGGCATCAGGAGGGCACCTGAACCTCAACCGCACGACGACGACGTTGCTGATCGGGGCGGTGATCTGGGCCTACCTCGGGATCATCTTCGAGATCCTGACCGAGACGGTCGCCTGGGAACGCTGGGAGGGCACGATCGAGTACACGTTCATGGCGCCGCTGTCGCGGGCCGTGCACCTCGGCGGCATGGGGCTGTTCGCAGTCCTGTACGGCGTGATCCGCACCGCGCTGCTGTTCGCGGTGATCGCGCTGTTCTTCAACCTGCACCTTGGGGGCGCGAACTTCGCGAGCGCGCTCGTGCTGCTCGCGATCGCGTCAGTGTCGTTCGTCGGCGTCGGGATGGTGACCGCGGTGCTGCCGCTGATCTCACCCGAGCGCGGCGCGCAGTTCGGGTTCGTCGCCCAGGGACTGCTGCTGGTCGTGTCCGGCGTCTACTACCCGGTCTCGGTGCTGCCCCAGTGGATGCAGTGGATCTCGACGATCTCCCCGGCGACATATGCGCTGCGAGGAATCCGCGCGGCAATCCTCGACGGCGCCGGCCTAAGCGCTCTCTGGGGTGACATCTGGCCGTTGCTGGTGCTCGCCGTGGTCACGATCCCGCTGGGGCTGGCGATCTTCCGTGCCGGTGAGTGGTACGCCAAGAAGCACGGGAAGCTCAAGCGCTCGGGGTGAGAATCATCCGAACGGGGTACGTCGACTCGAAGCGGCCGTTCGGACTAGCGCGCCTCCTCGGGGAGGTCGTACCAGCGCTTGCGATCGCCGATCTTCGCGCGCAGCTTCCACCCGCGACTCTTCGGTGTGTCGTCGATCCGTTGCAGGATCGCGGTCAGCCGCTGCGAGATCAGCTCGCGCTCGGATTGCGACAGTGCGTAGCCGTCGAGCAGCTCGCGGCAGCGCTCGAGGTTGGCGGTGATCGTCCGCCACAGCCCCCAATCGCCCGCGCACAGCTCCGCGACCCGCTGGCCGTTGACGCCGTGATCGTCGTGATCGCTGATCTCGTGACCGTGGAACAGGAGCAGGGTGTCGCGGACGTCCTTCTCGTTGAGCTCGACGATCTGCAGCTTGGTGAGCAACAGCTCAGCCAGCGGCACGGTCGGTTCGCCGGGCGCGATGCGATCGCCGAGCGGGATCACGTGGCACATGCGAAACGAGCCGACGAACACGTCCACCTGGCGACCGTGCTCGGGGTCGTCGAACAGCAGCCGCTCGTTTCCGTTCATCGCGTTAAACGACGTCTCCGGCGCGTAGCCGCACGCGCTCAGCAGCCGTGCGGCGTTGCCGCCGCGGCCTTTGGGCACCGCGAAGTCGAGGTCCTTGTACTCACGGTCGAGCGCTGCCGGTACGTCGGGCGCGCGCAGCCGGACCGCCACGCCCCCCAACAGCGCGAGCGTCGTCCCCTCGCTCTGCGCCAGCCCGACCAGCCGTTCGCCCTCGTCGACGATGCTCTCGAGGATCGCGGTCATCGCGTCACCAGGCTGGAATCGTATGCTCATCCGTCGCCGGCGGGGCGCGGCAGCCCGTCGAGGTAGGGGAGGCCCGCGGCCAGAAAGCCGCCGTCGACGTAGATCACCTGGCCCGTCAGCCAGCTCGCCCGGGTCAGCAACCAGGTGACCGCCTCGGCGATGTCGGCCGGCTGGCCGAAGCGACCCAGCGGCGTGCGGGCCAGCTCGTGGTCGGCGATCGGTCCGCCGGCGAGGTAGTCGGCGCCCATCTCGGTTTCGATCGTCCCCGGCCCGACGCCGTTGATGACGATCCCATCGCCCGCCAACTCGATCGCCAGCGTCCGTGTCAGCAGCAGCGCCGCGCCCTTGGAGGCGCAGTACGCGCTCTCAAGCGCAAATCCCTGCGCCGCCGCGTTCGACAGGATGTTGACGATTCTCCCGCCGCCGGCGCGCCGCATTCGCCGCGCGGCCGACTGGCAGCAGAAGAACATCCCCTTGGCGTTGATGTCCATCGTCCGGTCCCAGATCGCCGGCGTGGTGTCGAGAAACGGCACGTCCTCGAATACGCCGGCCACGTTGGCCAATGCGCGCGGTATGCCCCACTCCGCTTCCAGCGCCGCAAACGAGTTCTCGATCGCGGCCGGGTCGGCGATGTCAGTCGGTCTAAACCACGACTCGGCGCCACCCTGCTCTGCGATCAGCTGACGCGTCTCGTCGGCCGCGATCAGATCGAGGATCGCGACCCGCGCGCCCTCGCGCGCGAGCCGCAGACACACGCCGCGGCCGATGCCGCGGCTGCCGCCGGTGACGACGGCGATCTGCCCGTCCAGTTCTCCCACGCGGTTTGCGCTACCCGTCCGCTTCTCTAATGGTGCGCTGCTCGTCCGCTTCCCTCATGCCGCGCTACTCCGCCGGGATCTCGTGCATCGCCTCCTCGAGCCGCATCCCCTGGCGGCTGCGGACGACCTTCGCGACGACGTAGATGATCAGCGCGATCGCGTACAGGATCCCCATGTAGATCAGCGAGTCCGTGTTGTTGACGCCGAACACGCCGTCGGTGAGCCAGATGATCAGCAGGTAGGCCATGAACGCGAACGAGCCAAAGCCGACGATCGAGATTGCCGGGATTCCGAACAGCTTGTAGCGCGACGCGGCCGAGTTCTCGTACACGCGCTTGAGCCGCCAGGGCATGATCATCGCCGCAAACGAGGTCCCCAGATAGGTGACGACGATCACCAGCCCGGCGTCGAGCGTGTAGGTGGCGAACTTGCCCCAGTACGCGTACAGCGCGGCGACGCCGATCGACGGGATCACCATCAGCATCAGCGCGGCGACCGGCACGCGCCGCCGCGGCGAGACGTAAGCCGCCCACTCGGGCAGGATGCGGTCAAACGCCGCCGCGAAGATGACCCGGGTCGAGGACAGGAACACGGTCCCGTACCAGCCGAAGATCCAAAGCGAGAACAGCAAGATCAGGATGAACTGGAACACGTGGCTCGAGACCAGCCAACCGCCGAGCATGATCGGGAACGGGTACGCGCCCAGCGGCCCCTTGCCGCTCCCGAAGCCCGCGTTGACCGCGTTGTAGAACTGCCAGCCGAACGTCTTCGAGAACAGCGCCAGGAACACCAGCGAGAAGATGGTCACCAGGAACAGTGCGGCGCCCATCGCGTTGACGTTCTTCTTCATGTCGTTGGCGCCGCGCACCTCACCCGCGAGCGTCGCGCCCCAGTTCGGGTAGATCAGGTAGAAGGCGATGAAACCGATCATCAGGAACGTCTGACCGGGGTTGAAGTAGAGCAGCGAGTGCGCGTTGTAGCCGGAGGCCTTGAGCGTCTGCGCGTAGGCGTTACCGTGCGTGCCGTACAGGCTGTGGGCCTCGCGGTTGAAGGCGTGGACGAAGTCGGCGTGGCTGTTGACGAGCATCAGCACCACGAAGGTCGCAAACGCCAGCGCGCCCGCCCAGAACGAAAGCCGCTGCAGGCGCGCGTAGCTGCGCATCCCGACGCTGATGTACGCCCACGTGAAACCGATCACGATCAGCGAACTCACGAACACGCCAGTCTTGGTCGTCAGGTCGCTCGCCAGCCCGTTCGCCCCGACCAGCTTCAGCAGCGGGTCAAAACACGACAGCACCGTGATGTTCGCGTAGATCGGGACCCAGTGCCAGAGGATGAACCACCAGCCCGTTGCGGCCAGCACAAAGCCGATTCCGCCTGTGAGGATCCGGCTCTGCCAAACGTAGTCGCCGCCGGCTCGAGGCATCGCGGAGATCAGGCCGGCGTAGGTCAGGATCTGGAAGACGGTCAGCAGGGCGCAGATGACGATCGCCCAGAAGAGGCTCCCGTTGGGGATGTCAGGGCCGAACGACAGCACCCACAAGCCGAGCACGATGTTGCACGCATAGAAGGCGTAGATCGAGCCGTCGACCATCGCCCAACCCCGGACCAGGCCGGTGGCCTTGCGGACGAAGATCGGTGCCGTGCTGCTCGAGCCTGTGCCGCCCGCACCGACGTCAACTTCTGCCATTAGGTCCTCTCTCTCCTATCCAATCGTGAGCCGGTAGCGCTTGACGGCCCCCTGGCCGTCGAGCTCGATCACGGCGCCCTGGAGATCTCCCGTCTCGTAGGCGCTCCCTGGGTTGATCGACAAAGTCCGGCCTAGACGTGCCGTACCTCTTGCTTCGTGTATGTGCCCGTGCAGGGTGAGAATCGGTTGCGCTGTCTCGATCGCATCGCGGACCGCCGTCGAGCCGACGTGCGCCAAGACACGACCGCCCCCGACCACGCCCAGGTCCTCGGTCAGCTGCGGCGCCTCGTCGAGCGCCGTCCCGTGCGGCGGGCAGTGGAAGTTGAAGATCAGCCGCTCGGCCGGCGCGGTGGCCTTGTCGATCATCGCCGACAGCCGCACCGCCATCGCGTCCTCGTCCTCCTCGCGATCCGTGTTCCACGGCGTCCGATTGCTCCAACCGGTCGACAGCAACTGAAAGCCCTGGTCGAGATCGATCACCTGGCCCTCGCCGACCTCGAGTCGCCTCGAGCTCTTGAGAACCTCGTCGATCTCGATCATGTCGTCGTTGCCGGGACAGACGAACGCGCGGATATTGGTCCCGTCGAGTCGCTCGTCGGCCAGCGCGACCCACTGTTCGACGACGTCGAGGATCGCCTGCCGATCGAGCCGCTCGAGCTCCTTCGGCGACTGCCTTAGCGCCGCCAACTCGCTCTCGGTCGTCTGGAACGGGTACAGCCCGCGGTCGCGGACCTTGCGTTCGTACTGCGCGATCTCATCGGCGCCGAACTCGTAACGCTGGTCCTGGAGGTAGCAATAGGAACCGGCGTTGCCGTCGCTGACGATCGGTACGAGCGCCTTTCCGGTCATGTCACCGCCGAGCACGATCACGTCGGCGTCGTAGAACTTGCCCGAGTTCAGGAACTTGCGAAAGCAGGTCTCGGAGCCATGGATGTCCGTCGCGAAGAAGACGCGCGGCCCACTCCCCCTCCGCGAAAAGATCGGCATCTGGGCCGGAACCCTAGCGCCGCGCCGGTCGGCGTGTCAAGATTATTTACGCAATGCGTAACGACGACCAGGGCCTCGACGAGATCGATACGGAACTGGTGCGCCAACTACAGCAGGACGGCCGCCGCTCGTACCGCCAGATGGCCCGCAGCCTCGATGTCTCCGAGGGGATGGTGCGCTGGCGCGTGCGGCGTCTGCTCGACAACGGCGCGTTGCGGATCGCGGCGATCGCCGACCCCTTCAGGCTCGGGTACAGAGTCTTAGCCTCAATGTTTCTAAGAGTTTCGCCGGCGCGGCTCGAGCACGTGATCGACGAGCTCGTGTCCTGGCCAGAGGTCGTCTACGTGAGCTCGTGCACGGGACGCGTCGACGTCTACATCCAAGTCGTGTGCCGCAGCCACGAAGATCTGTGGGAGCTTGTCGCGCAACGTATCCCGGCCATCGGGGGCGTGACCGAGACCGAGACGCTGATGGAGCTGAAGGTGCACAAACTCCACTACGTCTACCCCACGATGGAAACGCCGTTATGATTTGCGCAGAATACGGTGCTGCGTTTAAGAATCGCGTGGGCCGACGCCGCTTCATTGCGATATGGGAGGGTCCCGGATGCTGACCAAGACGATGAGCGACCTTGGAATCGACCCCGACGCGGTCGAAGAGGCGCTCGCGAACAACTTCACGTTCCCGGCCCGCTGGTACTCCGATCCTGCCATCTACGCGTTCGAGCTCGAGCGCATCTTCGCCCGCTCCTGGCAGTACGCGGGCCCGCTGTGCAAGCTCGAGCACGTGGGCGATCACATCGTCTGCCAGATCGGCCACGTGCCGATCCTCGTGACGCGTGACCGGGACGGGGAGCTGCATGGCTTCATCAACGTCTGCCGGCACCGCGCGTTCCCGGTCGCGACCGAGGACGGCAACCGCAGCACCCTTCAGTGCCAATACCACGCATGGACCTACGACCTCGACGGGAGCCTGCGCAAGGCGCCGCGAAGTGAGCACGAGACGGACTTCGACAAGTCCGAGCTGTGCTTGCTGCCAGTGGCAGTCGACACCTGGAACGAGTTCGTGTTCGCCAACCCGGATCCCAACGCGGCCCCGCTGCACGAGTCGTTTTCGGGCTTCGCCGATCTGTCGGCCGAACGCGGCCTTGATTACACGGGCTACCGGTACTACGGCCGCTACACGTACGAGGTGCCGGCGAACTGGAAGGTGTGGGTCGAGAACGGCAGCGAGTGCTACCACTGCCCGTCGATTCACACCAAGAGCTTCAGCGACGCGTTCGTGACCAAGCTCGACGTCTATGACTATGTGAACGGCGATCGGATCCTGGGCCAGTTCACGCGTTATAACCCGCGCGCGAAGACCTACGCACGCGCCGTCCACGACGAAGACCGCCAGTTCCGCTACGTGTTCCTGTGGCCGACGACGTTCCTGGTGCAGGACGATTTCGTCGGGTTCCCGGGGATGATCATTCCAACCGGGCCCGAGAGCTGTCGCTTCATCTCAGACATGTACGTTCATCCGGACTGCGACGAGGACACGATCTCCCACTGGACCGAGATGTGGAACCAGACGCTCGTCGAGGACACCGACGCGGTCGGCGTCCAGCAGCCGGGCCTGCGCTCGCAGATGGTGCCGCACGGGCGCCTGATGCCCGCCAGCGAGAGTGCGATCGCCCGCTTTCATCGGATGGTCTGGGAAGCGTTTGCCGAGGCGCTCGACGAGGCCTAACCCGAGTGCCTTCGGTTCGCGAGCGTCGCGTGAGCCTGCAGTGAGAGCAATCCGCCTCGTGCGGTTCGGTGAGCCGCCCGCGTTCGAACTTGACGAGATCCCCGCTCCAGTGCCGGGGCCTGGCAAGGCGGTGGTCGCGGTGCGCGCGGCGGCGCTCAACCGGCGCGATCCGTGGATCTGGACGACGCCGGGTTATTGCGAGCTGCCGGTGACGCTCGGCTCCGACGGCGCGGGGGTGATCGCGGCGGTCGGCGAAGGCGTCGAGGGTTTCTCGCCTGGCGATGAGGTCGTTTTTGATCCGACGCTCGACTGGGGAGCAAGCGAGGAGCACCCGGCACCGAAGTTCGACATTCTCGGCGCCCCGACCGACGGGACGTTCGCGGAGCTCGTAACGGTGCCCGCGACCAACCTCGCGCCGAAACCGGCGCGGTTGACCTGGGAGGAAGCTGCGGCGCTCAACCTAGGCGGATTGACCGCGTGGCGCGCAACCGTCACCTGCGCGGGCGCAGAGCCTGAGCGCACGGTGCTCGTCACCGGCGCGGGGAGCGGCGTCTCGACGTTCGCCGTCCAGATCGCGGTCGCGCGCGGGGCGCGCGTGTTCGTCACTTCGTCTTCGTGCGAGAAGCTCGAACGCGCGCGCTCATTGGGCGCGGCCGGCGGCGTCAGCTACCTCGAACCCGAATGGCCGGAGCGGATCGTCGACCTGGCGGGTGGCTGCCTCGACGCGGCCATCGACAGTTACGGAGGGCCGGCGTGGGAGGGCGCGCTTCGAGCGCTGAGACCCGGCGGCACGCTGGTCTCGTTTGGCGACACGTCCGGGCCCCACACGACTCTCACGACTGCGGAGGTGTACTGGCGATGGCGCACCGTCCGCGGCACCTCGATGGGAAGCCCGCGTGAATATCGGGCGATGCTCGCGCACGTCGAGGCAGCGTCTTGGCGGCCCGTAATTGACAGCGTCTTCGCGCTCGAGGAGATCGACGCCGCGGCGAGCCGACTCGGCACCGACGAGCGTTTCGGCAAGGTTGTGCTCTCGATCGGCTGAGATCAGACTCGTCGATGCGCGACTGGATCCTCGAACGCCTGCGCGATGAAGATCGCCGTCGGCTCGATCCTGACGATGCTCCTGGTCTGCGGCCACTGCTCGACGTAGGCCTCGATCTCCTCGGGCGGGAGGTAGCGGGCTGAAATCATGCGGATCTCATCGGCGGCTTGATCCGCGGCGAGTCGATCGAGTTCGGCTCGGCCGCGAACCGATAGCGATGCCCACGGGCGCTGGTTTTCCGAGACTGAGAACGCGATCCGGGGGTCGCGCTTCAGGTTCGCGACCCAGCGACGCTGCTCGTCAGTCCAGATCCGGATCTCGTCGTGCTCGAGGCGAAACCAGACCGGGTTGGCCTGCGGCGAACCGGCTGCGCGCAGCGTGCAAACGACGCCGAGTAATCCGCGCCGCTGCAGCAACTCTCGCGCGCGTTGCTCGAACATCCGACGACTGTACCCGCCGCGCCATATGAGCCCGCGGCTCGACACGATCGCGCTCGGCGACGGCGCGTTGGCGCTCCAGAGCCAGCTCTGGGCGACGAACTCAGTACTGATCCCGGCCGGGGACGACTGCCTCGTGTGCGATCCCTCGATCTTCAGTGACGAGATCGACGCGGTCCGCGCCCGGACTCGCGGCTTCAAACGCACCCATGTGCTGATCACCCACAGCGACTTCGACCATGTTTGCGGGATCCCCGCATTCGCGACCGACACGGTGATCGCGGGCGCGACGACTGCCGCGGCGATCGTCGACGGGACCGCGCGTCAAAAGCTCGATGCAAGCGGTCGAGACTGGGACGCCCACTGGGATGGCGAACTGCGCGTCGATCTCGTGATCACCAGCGACAGCGTCCGCTGTGGCGGCGTAGAGGTCGTCGCGATCGACTCGAGGGGTCACATCGACGACGGCTCGGCGTTCGTTATCGTCGACCGCCGGATACTGCTGCCCGGTGACTACCTGTCAGCCGTCTGCCATCCGGTGTTGCTTGGTTCGGCGGAGGCCGCGGCAGCCAGCAACGAGCGGTTGCTCCAGGCGATCGCGGACTACCAGGTCTCGCTGGTCGTTCCCGGCCACGGTCCGGCTCTGACCTCGCACGCCGCGCGGCAGATTGCTCGCGCGGACCTCGACTACATCCGCTCGCTTCAAGCCGCGGCCGCAAATGCCGTGCAACAGCGCGCGAGCGCGAATGCCGCTCTGCTGATGGCGTTTGCAGTGCAGCCGCCGCGCCGCGCGCGCCCGGACTTCGAGGCGTTCGACTTGCTGTCGGCGAACGTCCGCACGGCGCTTTCCGAGGCCGGGCACGAGGCGTTTGCCGGGTCGGATGTCGACCCAGACCGTGGACACTAGCCGCTGCTGATCCCGGCCTGAATTCGCAGTAGCAGCGCCCGCAGATCCTCCTCGGGCAGGTTCGGGTTATAGAGCGGGCTTTCGACGGGCCGGGTAAGCAGCCGGCGGCAAGCGACGGCCATCGCCGGCTCGACGCGGGCTGACGGCACCGCGAGCTCGCTCGCGAGCGTCTCGAGCTGCGACGCATAGTGAGTGACGCGGACGACAAGATGTAGTTCGAGCGGCTGACCGCGCTCGTGGACGACCGAGTTGATCCATGAGGCGAGCCGCCGGCGCTCGCTCAGCGCGGCGACCCGGGCGCCAAACCGCGCGACCGCCGGAATCGTGTACGCGGACGGCTCGAGCGCCAGCCGCTCGATCTGCTCGCGTCGATACACCCAGAACACAGCGCCAAGCGCGAGCTCCAGCAGCGCGCCAATCGCAAGCGCAATCGTGAAGCTGACCGAGAAAGGCGCCACGCCGCCCGCGATCAGTGCGACGACAGCGGCCGCCACAAGCGAGCGGAGCGTGCGCTGCAGCGACTTCTCGACGTCCGCCGCAGCACTCTCGACCTCTCGCGCGTTCACTCGCGAACCCTCCGTCGCAGTTTCCGGACGCAGCGGTCCGGCAATCTCAGTATGCGACGCGATCGGCGAGCGCGCAAGCTGGCGCGAAGGTGCGCTCGGTGACTGGCCTTGTGGTGAGCGCGAATGCTCCATCGGGCCATTGAGTGCCCACTGGCGCGAGAGTAACTTCGCGCCCGTATCCGCCACGCGCCCAGGAGGACCCGCCGATGGTATGGACGAGCAACGTGCTGGTCGTAGCGAGCGTCACGGCGACGTCGCGAGAGCTACTGCAAGCGCTCCGGGAGCGCAGTGAGTCCGGTGCGATGGCCGTGACGCTGGTCCTGCCCGCACCGCCGTTCGGCGAGGGCCGGAGCGCCGCGAAGGGCCGGCTGAGCGAAGCACTCGCGAGCTTGCACGACGACGGGCTCGCGGCCGACGGGCACCTCGGCAGCCCCGACCCGATGGTCGCGGTCGCGGCTGCGTGGGATCCCAACCGCTATGACGAGATCATCGTCTCGACCCTGCCCGCGGCGGTCTCGAAGTGGCTGGGTGCGGACCTTCCGCGCCGGATCGAGCGCCACACGGGAGCGATCGTCACGCACGTCGTGGCGCAGCCGCCGGAGCGTGAGCCCGCCGCGGTCCCCGTCTCAAAGCGGGAGAAACTCGGCGTGGTGACAGCGCTATCGACGCTCACGTGGGGCTCTTAGAGCATCGAACGAAATGACGTGAGGTCCCCGTCATTTGACAGGCGCTCTCAAGGGAGTCGAGGCGACCAGCGGGTCGAGGTTGCCGCGGCGAGCAGAAGCAGCACCAGGCCGCCGATCGCGAACGCCGCCGTCACCTCGCGCTTGCGCGTCGCGCTGCCGAGGCGCGTGCCGAGATGCTTGTAGATCGACGCGAGCTGATCGGCCGTCTGAGCATCGAACGAGCGCCCGTGCGACGCCTGCGCGATCTGCGCCATCAGCTGAGGATCGGGCGGCACGGGAACCGGCGCCAGGAACGGCTCCGGGTTTGGGAGCGTCCCGGTCGGCGTCCCGAGCGCCACCGTGTAGATCGGGATCTGTTCCGTCCCCGCTTGGCGCGCGACCGTGATCACGTTGATGCCGGCGTTCGCCGCGCCGTCAGATAGGAGCACGATCGCCGACACCGGGTGCTTTACCTGCGTGCCGTGCAACAGCTCGAGCGCCAACTCGAGCGCGTTGCCGGTCGCCGTTCCGCCCCCGGCCGACTGGCCGTCGATGATCGCCCGGGCAGCGGCGTGGTTGGCGGTCGGTCCCTGCACGGCATTCGGGGCGCTCGAGAACGCGATCGCGCCGATGCGAGCGTCACTCGGCAGCTGGTCGATAAACGAGTTGGCGGACCGCTCGGCTGCCGCCAGTCTGGTCGGCGCCACGTCGGTCGAGGCCATCGAGCCGGACTCGTCGCTGACCAGCATCACCGACGCCGCCCGGACGGGCGCGCTGTAGCTCACGTGGGGCCGCGCGAGCGCCAGCACCAGCGCCGCTATCGCCGCGAGCGCGAGCGCCGCCGGCAGGTGGCGCCGCTGGGCCGGTCCCGCTCCCGCCGCCAGCCGGGCCGTCGAGAACGCCGGGAAGCGGACCGCGTAACGCTTGGCGCGCCGGCGAGCGACGACCGCGATCGCGATCGCGGCTGGGATCAGCGCCAGCCCGGCCAGCCAGATCGGCGAGCTGAACGTCATCGCAGTTGGCGTCCGAGTGACAGCAGCCAATCCTCGCCCGTCGACAGCGTCACTTGGTCGACTCGCAACCCACGCAGCTCGCGCGACACGGCCGCGCGCCGCTCACGCTCGAGCTCGGCGAACCGCTCGCGCACGCGCCGGCGCGAGGTGTCGATCTCGATCCGCTCTCCGCTCTCGGGGTCGACCAGCGCCAGGTGACCAACGCGCGGCAGCTCGAGCTCTCGCGGATCGACGATCTCGATCGCGAGCACCGAGTGCCGGACCCGGAGCGAGCCGAGCGGGCGCTCCCACGACTGCTGGTCGCGGAAATCCGAAACGACGACCACCAGCCCCGGCTGGCGCGCGAGGCGTCCTACCCGCCGCGCCGCGCCCGCCAGTCCCTCGGGGTCGTGCTGACCGTCCGGGGCAACGCCCTCGGCGAGCAGGCTCCGCAGCGCGACGATTCCCGGCTTGGACCCGCGCGGTGGGAGCACCCGCGTCGCGCTCGCGCCGAAGCCGATCAGGCCGACGCTGCCGGCGCGCCGCACGCCGAGCCTCCCAAACACCATCACCACGCCCTCTGCAACGTCGGCCTTCAGCCGGCGCTCAGTCCCGAACGCCATCGACGGCGATAGATCGAGCACGATCCAGGTCGTCAGCGCGCGCTCCGGGACGTGCCGGCGGACGTGCACCTGGCCGGTGCGCGCCGTTGCCGCAGCATCGATGTGGCGAACATCGTCGCCGAACTCGTATGGGCTCAGCTGCGCCAGCTCGGTCCCGACGCCGACCCCCGCCGCACGGCGGTCTCCGGGCAGTCTCTTCGCCACCAGCCGGCTGATCGTGACGTCGAGCGCCTCGATCATCGGCTGCGCGATCGGGCCCGGCCCCTGGCGAGCGGCCGGCGCTTGGAGGATCCCCGCGCTCACCGCGCCCGAACCGTCGTTGGCTCCTGCATCAGACGCTCGGTCCCGGGCTCTGGCACCGCCGCGAGCACGCGGTCGAGCAGCTGATCGGCGGTCACGTTGTCGCTCAGCGCGTCGTAGGACAGGACCAGCCGGTGGCGCAGCACGTCGGCCGCGAGGTCACGGATGTCGCCCGGGACGACGTGCCCGCGCCCACGCAGCAGCGCCAACACCCGCGCGCTCTGGACCAGCCCGATCGGGCCGCGCGGGCTGGCGCCGAACTCGATCATCGGTGCGATCTCGGCGAGTCCATACTCCGCCGGGCGGCGGGTCGCATCGGCCAACGCGACCGCGTAGCCGATCACTTCCCGGTCGACGAGCACGGTCTGCGTCACGCGCGCGTGGCGGCGGAGATCGTCCAGCGACAGCTGCTCCTGCACGACCGCGGCGTCCTGGAGGCTGCGGCCCACCACAGAGGCCTCCTCGCCAACGGTCGGGTAGTCGACCAGGATCTTCATCAGGAAGCGGTCGACCTGGGCCTCGGGCAGCGGGTAGGTGCCTTCGGACTCGATCGGGTTCTGGGTCGCCATCACGATGAACGGCAGCGGCACCGGGTACGTCCTCCCACCAATCGTCACCTGCTGTTCCTGCATCACCTCCAGCAAGGCCGACTGGACCTTGGCGGGCGCGCGGTTGATCTCGTCGGCGAGCAGGAAGTTGCACAGCACCGGCCCCAGCTCGGTGTCGAAGCTGCCAGTGTCAGGGCGGTAGACGCGCGTCCCGACGAGGTCGGCGGGGACGAGGTCAGGCGTGAACTGGATCCGGCTATAGGAGCCGCCGAGCACCGCCGCAAGGGTCTTGACCGTCAGCGTCTTGGCCAGCCCGGGAACGCCCTCGAGCAGCACATGGCCGCCCGCCAGCAGGCTGACGAGTAGCCGCTCAAGCATCGCGTCCTGGCCGACGATCACGCGTTTGATCTCGTACAACGCCTCCTGCAGGTCGTCACGCGCCTGCGCTCGAAGCTCGTCGGTCCGCTCAATGTCGTTCATCTGTCCTCCGGATCGCTGGCACCTAAACGAGGCGGCCGAACCAGAACAGCGACACGGCGCTGCCGAGTAGTAGCAGCACCAGGCCCCCTCCGGCGAACCCCGCGGTGATCTCCTGTTTGACTTGTTTATGGCCTAGCCGGGCCGCGAGTCGCTGATACGCAGCGCTCACGCCCGCGGTGTCGGAAGCTTGGAATGCGCGCCCGCGCGAGGCGGTCGCGATCTCGACGAGCTGCTGGCGGCTGACCGGCACCGGCACGGTCAGGGTCTTGCCGCCGCGCGTGATCGGGATCGTGCCGTCGGCGGTGCCGACTGAGATCGTGTAGATCGGGATGTGATCGGCGGCCGCCTCGCGCGCCGCGATCAGCGGGCTCGGGCCGACGTTCGAGGCGCCGTCCGAGATCAGCACGATCGCTCCCGGCGGACGCTTGCCGGCGACGCGCGGCACGTTGCGCAGTTCATCGATCGCGGCCGTCAGCGCCACTCCGACCGCGGTCCCGCCGCTCGTCCGCACCGGCCGCGCGAGCGCTGCCTTCGTGAGCGCATGATCGCTCGTCGGCGACTGCAGGACCGTCGGCGTGCGGGCGAACTCGAGCAGTCCGATCTCGACCGCGCTCGGGACGCGGTCCAGGAAATGGCTCGCGGCTCGGTGGGCGGCCCCCTCGCGCGACGGAGCGACATCGGTGGACTGCATCGAGCTCGAGGCGTCGTCGGCGAGCATGATCGCGCCGTTGGTCACCGGTTTGGCGAGGCTTCGCTGCGGGCGGGCCGCTGCCACGATCAGGACCGCGAGCGCGAGCGCGAACAGAAACATCGGTACGTGGCGTCGCCAGCGGGGGCGGCGCGGTGCGACCGACGCGCTGAGCGCGGGCGCGACGAACGCCGAAGCCGCCTGTTCGCGGTGGCGCTGCTGGTTTGCGTACAACCACGCCAGCAGCGGGATCCCGAGCAGCGCCAGCAGCACCAGGGGGTGGACAAACGTCATGGATAGCCCGGGGGCCGTGCGGCGAGCGTGGCCTGCGTCGTGGCGGTCGCCAGTCCCTGCGCGTACTGGATCGTCACCTGATCGCCGACGTGCAGGTGCGCGATCGCCGCTTGGACGTCGGCCGGCGACGTCACCTGATGGTTGTCGATCGCCGTGATCATGTCTCCGGGCACCAGCCCTGCGTCGGCGGCCGGGCTGCCCGGGATCACGTCGGTGACGATCGCACCACTGGCGAACGGGCCGCCGGTGATCGTCTGGATGCCGACCGCACCGAACGGCGAGCTCGTGGTCTGGATCCCGAGCCACGGTTGTCCGGCTGCCACGGCCGTCGGCTTGCTGGAACCACCGCTCAGCGCCGACACGCCGTAGGCGACACCGGCGACCACCAATAGCGCCGCGGCAACGAGCGCCACGAGGCGCAATCGGCGCCGACGGCGACCGCGCGTCGACTCCCACCACCGACCGATATCCCGTCGCAGCCGTCGCAGCCAGGCGAGCGCGCGGGCGGCGAGTGACGGCCGCCGCGGGGCGATTTCCTGTGTTGGGGGATCTTCCTCGGTCTGCGAACGACGTCGTGCGAGCTCGTCAGCCGCGGCTGCTGATTCGAGCTCCCAGTCACCTGACCACAGGTGGCGCGGTGCGCTCATACGGCATCCGAAGCTATGCGGCCTTGGTGAGATCTTCTTAAGAAGCCCCGGGGCTCGAGCCGGGCATCAACCCGTGGGTTGAGAGCGGCGGCGATCTCAACCCACAAATCAAGCCTGGCGCCGATGTGCAAACGCCGTTCGAAAGCGACCATGCTTGCCATGACAACCACCGATTACCTCATCGATTCAGCTCTTGTGCTCCTGGTCGTATTTCAGCTCAAGGAGCGCGAACTCACGACCCGCTCGCTGATCCGTCCAGTGGTCATTCTGAGCATTGCGGTCTTCACCTACTTGCACGGCATCCCGACCGGCGGCAACGACCTGATCCTGGTGGCGGTGTTCGGGCTCGTGGGCGCGATGATCGGCGTCGCCAGCGGCCAGACGGTCATCATGCGGCGCGGCACGGGCGGCCAGGTGTTGGCTCGCGCCGGCTGGGCGTCGGCCGTGTTCTGGGTGCTCGGGATGGGCTCGCGGTTCGCTTTCCTGGTCTGGGCCACGCATGGCGGCGCCTCGACGATCGGCAGCTTCAGCGCCCATCACTCGATCACCAGTCAGGAGGCGTGGACGGTCGCGCTGCTGGCAATGGCGGTGTTCGAGGTCTGCGGCCGGACGCTGATCCAGGCGACTCGCCGCTACCAGCTTCAGGGCAGGGTCACGCCGGAGCTGGCCTGACCAAATTTGCCGGACGGCGCTGGGCGGGACCCGCGATCTGCGGGTCCCGCTTCGCCGTGCGGGGTTGAATCGTCGACACCCGAGTCCGTACCTTCCTGGCAATGCTGCTGCTCGCCCGCTTCAACCGCGCCGCCACCGCGATCCGACTGGTCGGATTGGCGCTGATCGTCGCCTCGCTGGTCGGCTCGATCTCTCATCCGGCGAGCCGCGGACGCGGGGTCGTCGTCGCGGCGTTGTCGGCGGCTGCGGTCATCGCGTGGCTCAGTTGGACGGCGAGGCCGAACAGTGAACGCGGGCTGACGCTCGACCTATACGTGCTCGCGGGGGCGGGCGGGCTGCTGGTCGGCGCCGCGCCGAACAGCGCCGCCAGCGCGTTCGCGTTCGTCGGCATCGCCGCGGCCAGCTTTCGCGTCGAGCTGGCGCGCTCGCTGCCGATTTTCGCGTTGGGTGTCCTGGCCGTCTGCCTATCGGTGCTGGTCTACGACCGCAGCGCGCTCGGCGCACTGGTCTACACGCTCAGCTTCGCCGCGGTGATGCTGGGTGCATCAAACGCCCGCCAGACGCTCGTCCGTGCCGAACAGGCGGAGCTCCTGCTGGCGCAGACGCAGCGATCTCAGGAGGAGCAGCTGCGGGTCGCGCGGCTGGAGGAGTCAACTCGGATCGCGCGCGAGATACACGACGTCCTCGCTCACGCGCTGGCGGGGTTGACGCTTCAGCTCGAGGCCACCGCGTCGCTACTCGAGCGCGGCGCCGACCGCGACGTCGTGCTTGCCCGGGTCAACCGCGCTCACGAGCTTGCGCGCGAGGGACTGCAGGAAACGCGTCTTGCGGTTGGCGCCTTGCGCGGCGACGATGTCTCGGTGCCGGCCAGCATCGAGGCGCTCGTCGCCGAGTACCGGGCGACAGCCGAGGCGCCCGCCGAGCTGACGATCGACGGCGATCGCTCGCGCCTGGCGGGCGAGACCGGGCTGGCGGTTCTGCGCGCTGTCCAGGAGGCGCTCACAAACGTGCGCAAGCACGCGCCTGGCGCCGGTGTGTCGGTGGCGGTCCACGCCGGCTCCGACGCCGGCGAACAGGTCGTGGTGGTCGTCGACGACGATCCCGGCGAAGGCCCGGGGGCGGCGACGCTGTCCGCGACCGGCGGCGGCTACGGCCTACAGGGGATGCGCGAGCGCGCGAAGCTGTTGGGCGGCAGCCTGAGCGCGGGCGCCGCCGACCGCGGTTGGCGGGTCGAACTGCGACTGCCGCCCCCGGCGGTGGAGAGGCCCGCGACGCAGGTGCCGCCCCCGGCCGTCGGGGAGCCCGCGACGCAGGTACCGCTGCCGGCGGTGGAGGGGTCGGTGCGGGAGTCCAAGCCTCAGTGAACGGCCCAGTCCGTGTGCTCGTCGTCGACGATCAGGCGCTTGTGCGCGAGGGGTTGATGACGCTGCTGGAAGCGGCGTCCGACATCAACCCAGTGGCCGCGGCCGGCGACGGCGAGGAAGCGGTGGCGCTGTGCGCTCGTCATCGTCCCGACGTCGTCCTGATGGACCTGCGGATGCCGAAGCTCGACGGCGTCGAGGCCACGCGCCGGATCCGGACCGCACAACCCGACACCGAAGTCGTCGTGCTCACAACCCACGCCGACGAGGAATCGATTCTCGACGCGCTTCGTGCCGGCGCCCGGGGCTACCTGACCAAGGATGCCGGGATCGCCGAAATCTCTCGGGCCGTCCACGCGGCGGCGAATCACCAGGCGCTACTCGACCCGGTGGTCCAGAGCCGCCTGCTCGCCGCCGTCGACACCGGTCCCCGGCCTGCCCCGCCCCGGCCACCCTGCCCGATGACCTGACGCCGCGCGAAGCCGAGGTCCTGTCGCTGATCGCCGCGGGACTGTCCAATGGCGAGATCGCGTCGACGCTGGTCGTCAGCGAGGCGACCGTCAAGACTCACGTCAACCACGTGTTCGCCAAGATCGGCGTCCGCGACCGGGCCCAGGCGGTCCATTACGCCTACACCCACGGGCTCGCGACCTGAGTGGTCACGGGACCGTCGACTGTCGCAGCCTGAGCGGCCGCCGACACCGCCCGCGTCGGTGCCGGCACCCCAGATGTCTTAGACCTGTCCGGGCTGTGCGAGCGGATTGGCGGCGTGCCAGAGCGGGCGGCGCGTCGTTTTGGCTGCCGCGACTGCCGGACGGCTCCGCTGTCCCGTCGCGAAGTCGCCGCGCTGACGGTCGAACACTGGCCGCGAACGAATTCCGGTCGCGAAATCCCCGACCACCATCGGGTTCAGGGTCGTCCTCAGGCCGACCGCGAAATCGCCGGGCCGACGCGGACCATCGACTCGCGTCCTGAGGCCGGACGCGAAGTCACCCTCGGTCGGTGCCACTGCGGCTGCATCCATCTGTGTGTCTACGGGATTCATTGCACCTCCGATTTGCCATCGGCGTGTTGGCGCTGATTGCGCCGTCTAGAGGTAGAGGGAATCCGCGCCGTGGTTATTCCAACGCTGGCGGAGACCGCCCGCCGAACTGCCCCGGGTGGCGCTAGTCCAGATCCTCGGTCGAGCGCCTGCTCGCGGCGGCAACCGATTGGGTCAGCCGGCGCAACTGTGCACGCAGCGCCTCGAACTCGGCGGCGTCGAGTCCGTACGAATCTACGATCGCCTGCGGGACTGCGGCCGAACGCTCTCGCAGCTCGCGACCAGCGGGCGTCAGGACGACCTCGACGACGCGCTCGTCGTCGGCTCGGCGGTATCGCTCGAGCACGCCACCTGCCTCCAGACGCTTCACCAGGGGCGAGAGCGTGCCGTGGTCTAGCTCCAGTAGCGACGCAAGCTCGCCGATCGTGGCCCGCTCCCGGTCCCAGAGAACGAGCATCACCAGATACTGGGGGTAAGTCAGCCCGAGCTCCTCGAGCAAGGGGCGATATAGCTGCGTGACCGCTCGGGATGCAGCGTACAGCTCGAAACAGAGCTGATCATCGAGCAGCAGTGAGCCCACCGGGGGGCGTTTGTCTTCGGAACCGTCGCTCATCAACACAATCATAACAAGTCCGTGGCGCAATCTAACCTTGTGCGCTAAATGATTGTGCGCTATATTCTTGCCGGTCAAAGGACGCGCACCAGTACGCATGTCGAGCATCACTGCAATCGAGGCCGCTGAGCCTGCGGCGCGGGAGCCACACGGTGGACGCCACCGGCTTGACCCCGACTCACTCGCCGATCACGTCGACCGCCTGTACCGGGCGGCGTACTCTCTTTGCGGCGGCCGTGAGGAGGCTCAAGACCTTGTACAGGACGTGTATGAGCGAGTCCTGCGCAAGCCCCGCTTTGTGCGGCGGGACGGCGACCTCGCGTACCTCCTGCGGGTGCTGCGCAACACATGGATTCGCTCACTGCAGACAAAGAAGCCAGTGGCCTATGTCGGCGCCGGCGACGAGCTCGATTCGCTCGTTGCCGCGCACGATCCGATCGCCCGGACGATCGACAGCCATGCGGTCTACGAGGCTCTGCACGACTTGACGCCACCGCTGCGTGAGGCGGTCGTCGCCGTCGATGTCCTGGGGCTCTCCTACCGGGGCGCCGCGCAGACTTTGAGGACCAAAGAGGGGACGATCATGAGCCGGGTATCCCGCGGACGTAACCAGCTGGCCGCCCGTCTTCGCGGCTGAGGTTGCGTTTGCCCCCAGCGTTCGGGAGCGGGCGGAGCCTATGCCGCTTGCTCGCGGAGCGGAGCCTCCGCCAGCGCGAGCACGATGTCGTTGGTAGTCGGAGCGGCGAGCACGCATGTGCGGCCGTGGCGCACGAGCGTGACCACCGCAAGCTTGCCCGTGTTGAACACCCGGAGCGTGACACCCCGGTAGTGCACCAGCCGCGTGGTGCCCGGCGGCGGCACTGGTTTGCCTGCGAACACCGTGTACGACAGGCGTGCCCCGTTGTCTAGCCGGTAGAAGACCGTCAGCGCGTGACGCCCACCGATCCGGTTTTGCAGCTGACCGGTCGCGGTCGCGTTGAACTCAGGCCTGTAGTTCGGGTAGGTCACGCCGCCGTAGGAGACGTCGAGGAGCGTCGCCGAATGGACCGCGGGGGCCGGCGAGTTGGCGGGCACGTACGCCAGCCGCGCCGCGCTCGTGATGCTCGGCCCACTGCTGCCGACACTCGCGACCACGATCACGACTGCCGCGGCCAGCGCGGCGACTGCCGCGACTGGGATCGCGGGACTCCACCTCTGTCGTGAAGCCCGCGCCCGCCGTGGCGCCGACCGCGAGCCATAGGTCTCGTCCACACGCCTGCGGACGTGCTCGAGCAGCGCTGCCGGGACCTCGGGGCCGCCGCTGCGCAGCTCGCCGACGACTCGGCGGTGCTCCGCGATGCGGCGCTGAATGTCCGGGCGCTCCCGGGCCCACTGCTCGTACGAGTCGCGCTCGGCGGGACTCAGCGTGCCGTCGACCAAGCGAGTGATCGCCTGATTCTCGTCTTCGTCGGATATCGGGGGGAAGCGTTGCGTCATTTCGTCGAGTGAGTGCCTGACGGGACGATGGTACGCCCCGCGAGCGAGCCTCTTATTACGTTGACGCAATCCGGGTCCGGTTCATTCCATCTTTCCGAGCAGGCGGATGGGCCAGATCACTGGAATACTCGGCGTGTGCACGAGCGATCGGCTTCGATCTGGGGTCGCGCTCGATGAGCGCACGCGAACCCGCACCCGGGGACGAGGCGCCGGAGCGGCTGCAACCCGACCTGCTGGGCGATCACGTCGGTCGCCTGTACCGGGCGGCGTATGGCCTGACCGGCTCGCGCGAAGACGCCGAAGACCTGGTCCAGGACACGTTCGAGCGCGTGCTCCGGCGGCCGCGGTTCGTCCGTCGCGACCAAGACCTCGCCTACCTGCTGCGCGTGCTGCGCAACACGTGGATCAGCTCCGGTCGGGTCCGACGGGTGCAGTCGATGCCACTCGACGAAGAGGCCATCGAGCCCACCAGCGGGACCGATCCGGTCGTCGCGCAGGTCGTCGAGAGCGGTGCCGTCTATGAAGCTCTGCGGGCGCTCACCGAGCCGCTCCGTGAGGCCGTCGTGGCCGTCGACGTGGTCGGGCTCTCGTACCGCGACGCCGCCCGCGCACTCGGCGTCAAGGAGGGGACGATCATGAGCCGGCTGCACCGCGGCCGCAGCCAGATCGTCGCCGCGGTCGCCTCCGCCTGACCACGGGCCCGCTCTTTTTTTCGCGGATGGAATAACCCCGGGCCGCGCCGCGTCTTCTCGGGCCGTAGGGCTTCCATATCAACTACGCCGGGGACCCTGGTCGCCCGGTTGGGCCAACAAGACGGCCTATGAAAGACGGAGGTAGAGACATGCGATGGTTTTCTTCTGTGAGTGGCCGCGCCGGCCGGGTGGCCGCGGTCGTCGCGGCGGCGGCGTTGACCGCCGGCGTGGCGGCCGGTCCGGCGTCCGCGCAGACCGCGATGTCGGTGCCCGACGCGAGCGCCAACTACGCCTTCCAGACGCTCGATAACTCGCGCGATCTGACCTTCAACCAGCTGCTGGGGATCAACCAGCACGGGCTGATCGCCGGCTACTTCGGCTCCGGGATGGCGGGACACCCCAACAAGGGCTACCTGCTCAACAACGACGGTCAGGGCAACTACGTCAACGAGAACTTCCCCCACTCGGCCCAAACCCAGGTCACCGGACTCAACGACAACGGCGTCACGGTTGGCTTCTGGGCCGATGCCAAGGGAGACAACTTTGGCTTCTACCGGACGCCCAATGGGCGCTACCACATGGCGAACTATCCGGTGAACAACCCCGCGAGCCCATCCCTCGATCAGCTGCTGGGCGTCAATGACCAGGGCACGGCGGTCGGGGTCTACAACGACAAGCAGGGCAACAGCCACGGCTACAGCTACTCGCTACAGACCCACCGCTACCACAGGATCGACCTGGCGAACGCGAGCAGCACCACCGTCACCGCGATCAACAACGCCGGCGACGTCGCCGGCTTTGAGACCGTCGACGGCAACGTCGAGGGGTTCCTGCGGCGCGACGACGGCCGCGTGATCACGCTCAACGTCCCCGGCTCGAGCATGACCCAGGCGTTCGGGATCAATGACGGCGACGTGGTCGTCGGCGCCTACCAGATCGGGACCGGCAAAAGCGCCGCCACCCACGGGTTCATCTGGGCCCCCGGGTTCGGCTTCCAGAACGTCGACGACCCCAACGGGGTCGGCGCGACGACCGTCAACGGCATCAACGATCACGGCCGCCTCGTCGGCTTCTACACCGACGGACAGAACAACACCGACGGATTCCTCGCCACCCCGCAGAGCTAACAGCAGCCACTACGCACGCTGACCAAGGACCGGGCCGCCCCACGACAGCGGCCCGGCCCTTTTGCAAGCGCGGCACGCTCGTCAGCCTCCTGTAATCATGGCCTCATGGACGGCGGTGCCGGGCGATGGTGAGCCGGCTCGAAGAGCTGGGTCAGAGCACCTCACCGCCTGAGCAACAGCAGGCCGGCCGGCAGCGTCGCTGGTTGCTTCGCGGGGTCGTGTTCTTCGTCGGAGCCGCCAGCCTCGGGACGGAGATCGCGGCGGCCCGGCTGCTTGCGCCCTACTTTGGTGCGTCGACGATCATCTGGGCGAACACGATCGCGACGATCCTGATCGCCCTGTCGGGCGGTTATGCGATCGGCGGGCGACTCGCGGACCGGTGGCCCGATCTACGCGGACTGTGTGCGATCGTGCTGGTGGCGGCGGTCCTGCTGGCGCTTGTCCCGTTCGTCGCCGACCGTTCCTGCGCCTGTCAGTGAAGGCGCTCGGCGAGCTGTCGGTGGGAGCGTTTCTGGGCTCGCTGGCGGCGGTACTCGTGCTGGTGGCGGTGCCGGTGATGCTGCTCGGCACCGTCGCCCTGTATGCGAATCGGCTGGCGGTCCCTCGCGTCGCCGACACCGGCAAGGCGACCGGAGGCCTGTACGCGATCTCGACCGTCGGTTCGCTGGTGGGGACGTTCTTGGCGGCGCTCCTGCTGATTCCCTTTATCGGCACGCACCGGACGTTCATCGTGTTCACGCTCGCGCTCGCGCTCGTCGCGGTCCCCGGCCTGGGCTCGCCGCGCTACCTGCTGGTCCCGCTCGGCGTTGCAGCTGCGCTCGCGATCCCGCCGGCGGCGATCGGCGCCGACGTCAAGGGCGGACGCGTGATCTTTGAGACCGACACCCCATACCAGTTCGTACGCGTGATCCAGTTCCGCGACGGGGTCCGCTGGCTGCAGCTCAACGAGGGCGTCGCGATCCACTCCCTGTATCGCCCCGGTAGCTACCTGACCGGCAGCTACTGGGACGACCCGCTCGTGCTTCCGTTCGCGACCGGGGGCGCGGCGCCCCGCCGAATCGCGATTCTGGGCGACGCCGCGGGCACCGTGGCACGAGCGTACGGCCACTACTACCCGTCAACGCGCGTCGACGCGGTCGAACTCGACGGAGAGCTGACCACGATCGGCCGTCGCTACTTCCAACTCAGTGGGCCGAACTTGCACGCGTACACCGCCGACGCACGTCCGTGGCTACAGGCGACGCGCGCCCACTACGACATGATCCTGCTCGACGCCTACCGCCAGCCGTACATCCCGTTCTACTTGGTGACGCACGAGTTCTTCGAGGTCGTCAAGCGGCACCTCAACCCCGGCGGCGTGTTCGTCGTCAACGTCGGTCACCTACCTGGCTCCGACGCGCTCGAGAAGGTCGTCTCGGCCACCCTCCGTTCGGTCTTCGCGGTCGTCGTCCGCGACCGCGTGAGCGACACGAACTTGCTCGTCGTCGCCGGCTCGGATCCGCTCACGGAAGCCCGGCTGCTCGCCGACCACGCCGCCGTCCCCGCCGACCTTCAGGGCCTGCTGGCGGTGGTCGCGGGGCGTTTGGAGCCGGCGCTGCGCGGCGGTCAGGTGTACACCGACGACATCGCGCCGGTCGAATGGCTGACCGATCTTTCGATCGTCCGCTACGCGGTCGGCGCGCGCTGATCGAATCGGGCTCGGCCCCGGGCAGGCCACGGAAGCGATCGGCTAACCTGCCGCCCCTGCACCCCGACCGCGTCACCAGCGCATGACGGCAATCGATCTCGACCGGGTTGTCGCGATCGACGTCCACACGCACGCTGAGCGCAACGAGGGCGAGCAGCAGGACCCGGTCACGATCGAGCTGCTCGAGGCGGCCGCCCGGTATTTCGGTGGTAGCCCGCCGCAGCCGAGCGCCCAGGACGTCGCCGACTACTACCGGGAGCGCAACCTGGTGGCGGTCATCTTCACCGTCGACGACGAGGCCGGAATGGGCCGCCGGAGGGTCGGCAACGCGCAGGTGCTGGAGGCGGCACGCGCAAATCCCGACGTGCTGATCCCGTTCGCGAGCGTCGACCCGCACAAGGGCAAGCTCGCCGTCCGCGAGGCGCGGGAGCTGGTCGAGCAAGGGGCGCGGGGGTTCAAGTTTCACCCCAACACGCAAGCGTTCTGGCCCAACGATCGCGCGCACTACCCGCTCTACGCGGTGATCGCCGAGGCGGGGCTGATCGCGTTGTTTCACTCCGGCACGACCGGGATCGGCGCCGGCCTGCCCGGCGGCGGCGGTGTGCGGCTGAAGTACTCAAACCCGATGGCGGTCGACGACGTCGCCGCCGACTTTCCTGAGCTCGACATCATCCTCGCGCACCCGTCGTTTCCGTGGCAGGACGAGGCGCTCGCAATCGCGGTCCACAAGCCAAACGTGTACATCGACCTGTCCGGCTGGTCGCCGAAGTACTTTCCCGCCAACCTGATCCAGTACACGAACACCCAGCTCCGCCACAAGATGCTGTTCGGCTCTGACTACCCGCTGATCACCCCCGATCGCTGGCTATCGGACTTCGAAAAGCTCCCGATCAAAGACGAAGTCCGCCCGCTGGTGCTCAAGGACAACGCCGCGAAGCTGCTGGGGCTGAGCGCCTAACTCATCAGAGCGCCAGTGCCGGGATCGCAAGCGGAGATCGAGCTCGAGAAGCGCCTAGCGGCCGAGGCGGCGGCCGAACTGGCCGACGACGGGATGACGGTCGGACTCGGGACGGGCTCGACGGTCGCCTACCTCCTGGCGCCGCTCGCGGCGCGCAAGCTGGCGATCCGCTGCGTCGCGACCTCGCCGGCGACCGCAGAGGAGGCGACCAGGCTCGGGCTAGAGGTCGTGGAGTTCACCGGCCTCGATGCCCCCGCGCATTTGGATCTAGCGATCGACGGCGCCGACCAGGTATCCCCCTCGGGGTGGTTGGTGAAGGGCGGCGGCGGTGCGCATACCCGTGAGAAAGCTGTCGTGGCGGCCGCCAATCGCTTCGTCACGATCGTCTCCTCGAACAAGCTCGTCGATCGGCTGGTGCCACCGATCCCGCTCGAGCTGGCGCGGTTTGGCCTCGCGGGGACGCTTGCCCGGCTCGAGCAGGCGCGCCTCCGCGACGCGCCACTGAGCCCCGACGGAGGCGTGATCGCGGACTATCTGGGCGAGTTCGACGATCCGGAGGCGCTGGCCGCGCGGCTCTCGTCCGCCACCGGCGTGGTCGAGCACGGTCTGTTCCCCGCCGAGATGGTCAGCGACGTGATCGTGGCGCACGGGCGTGACGTGACGCGGATGAACGTGAGCGCGCGGCGATCCCAGATGGACCTGAGCTAGCGGCTAGGTTGCGGTCATGCATCCCACCGCGCACGTCTCCCGCCGCCTGCACAGCGTGGCTGGCGATCGAGGTCACAACCCTCAGCGACTCTGCCCGGACCGCGCCCTTGGCGGCGGCGGCGCTCGGCGTCGAGGTCGGCCAGATCGTCAAATCGCTCGTTTCGTGCGCGACGGCCAGGCGCTGATCGTCCTGTGTGCGGGCGACCGCCGCGTCGACAGCGCCCGGCTGCGGCTCAAACCGGCGACTGCCGACCAGGTGCGCGAGGTGACCGGATTCTCGATCGGCGGCGTCCCGCCGCTCCGCCACGACCTCGATCTCGAGACGATCGTCGACGAGTCGCTACGGCGATTCGAAGTCGTCTGGGCAGCCGCCGGCACGCCACATGACGTGTTCTCGGTCCGCACGCAAGCGCTGATCGAGGCGATCCCTGGCGCTCGCGTGACCGCCGTCAGTTGACCGATTAGTTCGCCGGCGCGTCGTTGTCTCATCGGTTAACGACAACGCGAGCCAGAACGAGGCGGTCATGCACACGAACATCGAAAGCACGCTCCGAGAACTCGATCGCCGGACCAGCAACGGCATCGATGTGCGACTGCTGTGGAACGCGGACACGGGACGCGTCTCGATCGCAGTCGAGGACGCCCACCGCGGCGAGTCGCTGCTGTTCGACGTCGACGGCGCCGACGCGCTCGACGCCTTCCATCATCCGTACGCGTACACCCGCGACGACGACCTCAATCACGCGCTTGCCGCGTGAGCGCTAGCGCCGGCCGCGTGCGCTAGCGCGGGCCGCGTGCGCTATCGCCGGCCGCGTGCGCTACCGCCGGCCGCGTGCGCTACCGCCGGCCGCGTGCGCTACCGCCGGCCGCGTGGACGCTCGCGCTGGCGGCGGGCTGGCTCACTCTTGCTGGTGGCCGCGGTGCCCCTGGCCCAGTTCTTGGCCCACCTGTCGAGTGGTTCGAGCGCGCCGAGTAGCCTGCGACCGGCATCGGTCAAGGCGTACCCGCCGGAGGATCGGATCTCGGCGATCTGCGCCTCGCGCAGCTCCCGCAGCCGGTCGTTGAGCACGCTGGACGAGATGTCGCCGCAGCGCCCCTGAAGTTCGCGGAACGTGAGGCTTTGACCGTCGCGCAGCTCCCACAGGACGCGTAGCGCCCACCGCCGACCCAGCAGATCGAGCAGCGCCATTGTCGGCCGGCCGGTGGTCGATCCGCGAACCGGGCGCCCAGGGAGCGGGGTCCGCTTGCTTGCTTTGGAATTCGAAGCTACCATTGGAGCTGCTCTGTTTTCCAAAGCAGGAGGATAGCGATGAACCAGACCGCCGCCAAGCCCCGCATCGCCCCGTTGCGGCCTCCGTACGAGCCGGCGACCGAGCAAGCGCTCACGAAGTGGATGCCTCCCGGCAGCGCGCTGGAGCCGCTGGTCTTGTTCCGCACGCTCGCCGTCCACGACGAGTTGATGTCCCGCATGCGCCCGCTCGGCGCGGGGATCCTCGGGCACGGACGAGTCTCGCCACGGGAGCGGGAGCTCGTCATTCACCGCACGTGCGCCCGCACCGGCGCCGAGTACGAATGGGGCGTCCACGTGCTCGCGTATGGCAAGCAGGTCGCTCTGACCGACGAGCAGATCGCCGCGACCGCGGCCGGCGACGCCGACGATCCTTGCTGGTCGAACTCAGACAAGCTCCTGATCCGACTCGCGGACGAGGTATACGAGACGTGCGACGTCAGCGCGCCCCTGTGGTCTGCGCTCGCCGAGCGCTACCCCGACGATCAGCTGCTGGAGTTGCTGGTGATCTGCGGCTGGTACCGGCTGCTGTCGGGCGTGATCAACGCCGTCGGGATCGAACCCGAGCCGTGGGCCGCGCGTTTCCCGACTGGGTGAGGCGCGCGGCGGCCGGGTGTACCCGCAGTCCCACTCGCATGGGCGGGGGCTTACCGTTGCCGGTGCTCCTCGTGACCGCCGAGCCGCGCGCGTCTGAGCCCGCCGCGCTGAATGTCAGGTCCGGTAGCTCGAAAGGCTGGGACCATCTCGCTGGTGACCAGGCCGGTCTCGCGGGTCAGTTCGTCGACGATCGCGAACCAGTCGCGCGTCCGCGCGGGTGTGTCGACGATCACGGTCACAACCGGGACGTTCCGGCGCAGCTGCCAGAACGAGTCGCCGTGCGGATCGTGGTCTCCGTGGTAGCCCCAGATGCCGCGCAGGCTGGTCGCGCCGCTTGCGCCAGCGATCCGCAGCGCACGGATCAGTTGGTGGTGTAGGGGGTGGCCTCCAGAGCGCCCCTGCTCGCTGGCATAGACCATCAGTTTCTGCCACACGCCGAGTCCCGAAGGATCGGTCTCCGGCAGGTGTTGTGGCTCCGCCAGCCGGACGCCGTCGCGTTTGCAGACCCGGATCCGCTCAAGCGTGACCAGCGGGCGCGCCACCAATGTCGCGAGCTCGGGCAGCAGGTCGGACATCCGCCGTCCGTCGCCGACGGCGAGCACCATCACGGGCACCTGCGCGTTGCGGCCGAAGAACGAGGCTCGCTGCCGAACGCCGTGGGACGTCCCGTCGACGCCGAGCAGGACGGTCGCGCCGGCGATGCCACGGGCACAGAGAAGCTCGACGAGCGCCTCGAACGCCGGTTTGCCACCGGCTCGCTCGTGTCTGCCGAGATAGATCGTGAGCTTGCACGGATCATCGAACTCCTCGGCCGGGACTGGGTCGAGGCGTCCGCTCAGCATCCGCGCGCGCTCGAGCGTGACCAGTCCGTCGAACCGCAAGTCGTTCACGTCGGCAAGCGTCGCTTCGATTCGGGCTCGCGTGTCGACCGCGACCGACACGAGTGGGAGATCCTCTGACAGGGTCAGCAATCGGTCCGTGTGGACGTGATGCTTGAGTCCAAATCCCTCGACCCCGCGCATCACGAGGCTGGTCTGCAGCTGATGGGAAGCGAAGATGTCAATCAACGCGTCGGCGAGGAAGCCACCCGGGACTCTGTCGCGTTCTCCGAAATAGGTCGTCAGCTTCAGGCAATCGTCGTTCAAAGCCAGATCCCCACCTCGCGGCCCGCCCAGGCCGCAACGATCCCGAGCACGAGGCTGATGGCGATGTTGACGACCCCGAGACCGAGCTCACCATCCTCGCCGAGCCGATGGCTCTCAAACATCCAGGTGCTGAACGTGGTGAAGCCGCCGATTAGGCCGGTGCCCGCGAGCTCGTAGGCATCGCGTCCTACCGCCGCGCCGACCAAGATCCCCAGGACGAACGCCCCAACCACGTTTACCACCAGCGTGCCGTAGGGGAAACCGCGCCCGACCTCGCCGGCGATCGCACCGTCGATGGCGAACCGGGAGAGCGCACCCAGACCGCCGATCAATCCGACCCCGACCAGCAGCGAAACCCTCATCGAAACACCCGCGATCGGCGGACCAAGTTGGTGGCCAGCGCAACCGCGGCGAAGCCCGCGATGACGCTCGTCAGCGCGTACGACGCAGCCAGACCAAGACGGCCGCGGTCGAGCATCTGGAGCAGCTCGATCTGCATCGTCGAAAACGTCGTCAGCGCGCCACACAGCCCGGTGCCGAGAAACGGTCGCCGGTATGCGGACACCGGCAGGCGTTCCTGCAACCGGGTCGTGAAGTAGCCGAGCAAGAACGCGCCGACGATGTTGACGGTGAACGTCGCCCACGGCCATCGCCCGCGTTGGGCCCCAAGCGCCACGACGAGCTCCGCGCGGGCGATCGCGCCGACGAACCCGCCCACGAAGATGGCTGCGAACTCGCGGCTATCGAAGCGCACGGCCATCTGCCCCGCGGCGCGGGGGCGAAATCTGAGAGAGAACGGGCACGGCAATCAGCGGCTCCACAGGCACTCAACGCGGACGTCAACGACGATCGACTAGAGGCCATCAGCGCTACAGCGCGGTTATGGAGCGAGCCTCATCGCTCGCGGGCAACGATAGCGGCGTGCCGGTCGCGCGTTCGCGCCGCCGGCCAGCTCGACCGCCCGACCGCCGTCGCACGGCCGGTTCGTCGCTCAGCTGAACCGTTTGTTCGCGCCGACGGGTCCAATGCGCATCACAGAAAACCGGAAAGGACAAGAGTTGTTGAACTTCACAGAGCGAATCCGCGAGCCGCAGGGCGGCGTCGCGGACAGCGAGGGGCTCGAGCGCGCGACTTTCGCGGCTGGCTGTTTCTGGGGCGTCGAGGCGGCGTTCCGCGAGGTCGAGGGCGTGGCCAAGACCCGCGTCGGCTACGCCAGCGGGACCACCCCCGACCCCAGCTACGAGCAGGTCTGCTCCGGCGCCACCGGTCATGCCGAGTCCGTCGATGTCTGGTTTGACCCCACGGTGGTCGGTTATGACGACCTCCTGAATACCTTCTGGTCGATCCACGATCCGACCACGCCCAACCGCCAGGGCTGGGATTTCGGCAGTCAGTACAGGTCGGCGATCTTCTTCCATGACGCCCGGCAGGAGGAGCTCGCAATCGCCTCGCGCGATCAGCGCCAGAACGAGCTGTCGCGGCCGATCGTGACTCAGATCGTTGCGGCCTCGCCGTTCTATGACGCCGAGGAGTACCACCAGCGCTACTTCGAGAAGCACGGCGGCGCGGCCTGCGCCACCACACTGCGCGCATAGGCTGCGGTCAGCGTTACTCGAGCATCAGGTATGGCTCGAGCAGCGACCGGAGCTCCATTCGACCGCGATGGAGGCGGCTCTTGAAAGCCGCCTCCCCGACGCCGACGATCTCGGCCGCCTCTTTGGTCGAGAACCCTTCGATGTCCCGTAGCACGACGGCCATACGCCAGTCCTCCGGCAGGCGGTCGAGAGCCTCGTTGAGCGCCGACCCGAGTTCGTGATCGAGTGTCTGTGCCTCTGGTCCCAGGTGCGGCGACTCCGGTAGCGATGCGAGCGGATCGCCGAGGTCCGGACCTGGGGGCGGCTGCGGGGGTCCGCGACGCGAGAGCCGTCGCTGGGCCTCGTTGAACGCGATCCGGTAAAGCCAGGTGGAGAAACGGGCCCGTTGTTCGAACTGACCGAGCCCGCGCCAGGCTCGCACGAACACCTCCTGCGCGGTTTCGTCGGCCTCGGCGGGATCGAGTCCCAAGCGGCGCAGCATCCGGTACACGCGCTCCGCGTGCATCTCGACGAGCGCGGCGAACGCGTCCTCGTCGCCGTTACGCGCCCGCCTCACCAGTTCGTGGTCAGAGGCGGACGCGTCGCTCACGTGGCCGGTTATACCGGCCGCGCGGGGGTTAGCTGCGCTCGTCGAACTGCAGCGAGCACGAGTTGATGCAGTACCGCTCGCCCGTCTCGCCCGGGCCGTCCGGGAACACGTGGCCAAGGTGGCCGCCGCAGGCCGCACAAGTCACCTCGATGCGGTGCATGCCGTGGCTGTAGTCATCGTGGAGCTCGACGTGCTCGCGGTCGGCCGGCTCAGTGAAGCTCGGCCAGCCGCTTCCCGACTCGAACTTGGTCGCCGACGAGAACAGCGTCGCGCCGCAGCCGGCGCAGCGGTAGGTTCCATCTCGCTTCTCGTGGACATAGCGGCCGGTGAACGGCGGCTCGGTCCCCTTGCGTCGGAGCACCTGGTACTGAGACGGCGTCAGCGCCTCGCTCCACTCGCGATCGCTCTTGTCGACGCTTGGCTGGTCTGTCTGGTTGGGAGTATTGATCTCGTTGTTCATACTCGTTAGACCCTCAACAGTCGCTCGGCGATTCAGCTCAGGATGGGGGCAGCCGGTCGAGGCGAGGCCTGATCGAGGCGGCCAGGGCGACGGGATCGACCGAGTCGCGCGGTCCAGACAAGCGGCTGAGCGACTCGACTGTCGCGCGTAGACCTGACAACAGCCGCCGGCACTGCTCGCATTCGGCAATGTGATGCTCCATGCGTATGCGTCCGCCGGCGTCCAGCTCGCCGTCCAGGTACGCCGACATCTGGGCTGGTGCCCACCGGTGGTCTCGGGTAAAACGCGCCTCGATCACTTTCGTAGTTAGACCCGACCTGTGGCCGATCAGGTTCTGCGGGCCGCAGCCGTGCGCCCGCAAAGCCTTACAGCTCGCCGAGCAGGTCGCGCAGTGCCTTCGTGTAGGCGTCAAGCGCCGCACGGCCGTCGCGGGTCAGTTCGACCGACGTGCGCGACGCTCTGCCGTTTCCCGTCGTGTCGCTGGCGAGGTAGCCGGCTTCCTCGAGCTTGCGCAGGTGCGTGATCAGATTGCCAGGCGTGAGATCGAGCATGTCCTGTAGGCGGGTGAAGGAGAGCGTGTCCCCGGCGGGCAGCGCCGCCAGCGTCGCCACGATTCGCAGCCGCGCCGGCGCATGGATCACGGGGTCGAGGGTGTTGGTCCCCATGCGATCTCCTTCCGTGCACGCAGCTTCGCGTGCGCCACGGCAAAGCCGACGACGGCGATGAAGATCCCGATCCCGGCCGCCAGCCACGCGCCGCTGGGCCCGACGAACAGGGCGACCATGCCAGCGATCACCGCCATGAGCGCCGCCCAGAACCCCGGCCAGTCCGCCTTGAAGCCCGCGACCCCCATATAGGTAGTGCCGATGATGATCAGCGGTCCGGCCGCCGGGATCACGCCGTAGACGATCGTGTGACTCGCGTGATAGTGGTACATCGCGCCCTGGATCACCGGACTACCCAGAATCGACACCCCGATCGCGGCCCCTTCGATCCGCTGCTGTCTGATCGAGGCGCCGCCGACGCCGCTGCTCGCCCGCCGATGGACCTTCACTGCCGCAACGGACGCGACCACGACCACTGCATAGGTCAACGCGATCGCGCCGCCGCTCGGACCACCGTAGCGATGTGAGCTTGGCAGGCTGCGATTAGTTTGTGGGGCGCGCACGGTCGTAATGTGCGCGTGGGAGCGCCGGCGGCGACGATCGGCGCCCCCGTGTCGAGCACAACAACGACGGGAGGTACCGATGGCCGAGCACACGATTGGGACGCAGGAGGAATGGCAGGCGGCTCGCGACGAGCTTTCGAAAGTCGAGGCCGAGTACGCAAGTCTCGGTCAGCGCGTCACTGAGCAGCGGCGCTCGCTGCCCTGGGTACCGGTGGAGAAAGCTTACGAGTTCGATACCGAGGACGGAAAGAAGACGCTGCTCGAGCTGTTCGACGGGCGCTCGCAGTTGCTCGCCTACAACATCATGTTCGGGCCCGACTACGAGATCGGCGCCTGTCCAGGATGCTCGAACCTCGGAGACGAGCTCAGCGCGACTCAGATTCATCTGAACCACCGCGACGTGACGCTGATCTGCTTCTCGCGCGCGCCGATCGATCGGCTGACCGCCTACAAGCAGCGGATGGGGTGGCAGTTCCCGTACGTGTCGACCTATGGAACCGAATTTCCGTTCGACTTCGGGCTCGCGATGACGCCCGCGCAGGCGCAGTCGATCCCCGAGATCAAGCAGACGCTCGACAACCCGCCCGACTGGATGCAGCAATGGGGACGGCAGATCGGAGCCAAGCTCGAGGACGGCCTGCGCGAAGGCCCGAGCTTCATCGTCTTCGCGCGCGAGAACGGGACCGTGTACCACACCTACACGGTGATGGCGCCCGATCCATTCGTCGCGCCGTACCACGCGTTCCTGCTCGACCGCACGCCGAAGGCCAACGACGAAGCCGCCCCGCGCCTGGCGTAAAGACGAGTACCCGGACTGATCGCTGCGACGGACCTCTCCGTCTTGCGGGCATAATCGGCTGCGCTCTAACCACGGACGGCGAACCGAATGTTTAGACACGACTTCTCGCGGCGCGCCGCGCGACTGTTATTGCTCGGCGTGCTTGTATCCGGCTGCGCAGGTCTCGGCCGCGCGCGCGTCGGCCGCACGCGCGGCAGTGCCGACTCCGCCGGCGCTCTCGCTTGACCATGCCCGGCCGTCGCTTGCCTCGAGCTATGGGAGTGGCTCGTTCGGGACGTGGGAGGTCGACGCATTCGGCCTGCCGGCGTATCGCTACACCGCCGACGAGCAGCGCGACCCCAACGCCCGCCAGGTGCAACTGGACGGCGCCACCCGCGCGCAGCACCAGGTCGGCAACGACCACATCAAGGGCATGGCGTTCAACGACGGCTACACGCAGTTCTGGAGCGAAGACCGCCTCGCCCAGTGGGCCAACCTCTACGAGCCCCAATACCGCCACTACGCGGGTGGCTACGGATACTTGAGGCTGGGGTCGCGCACGATCAGCACCCTGTATCTGGACCGTCCTGCAAACGGCCACACCGAGCGGGAATTCGGCGTCGGTTACTACCACCGGCGGCTGACGGTCGATCACGTGAGCATCGCCGAGAACGTGTACGCGCCGTTCGGCAACGACCCGCTTCTGCTGCACGACGTGACAATCACCAACCTCTCCGCGCGGTCGCGGCGGATGACCTGGTACGAGTACTGGGACGTCAACCCGTACAGCCAGACGGAGGGAAGCCAGTTCCACGTCGGGCTGGCCAGTCCGACTTGGAGGTCGGCGACGCGAACGCTGGCGGTGGCCCAGAGGGATCCGGGCGACGCCCGGCCGCTGAGCATCTTCGCCGCGGCGCTGGCTGCGCCGGTGTCGGGTTTCGAGACCTCGCTGTCGCGGTTCTTCGCTGCCGGCACGCGAGCCACCCCGGCCGAGGTGGCGGCCGGCCGCTTGTCGGATTCGATCGCGGCGCCGGTCCGGTCCGGGACGGTTTCAAACACGGTGTTCGTGTTCGCGTCACCGGTGACGCTGCGCCCCGGCCAGTCGATCACGCTGCGCTACGCGTACGGCATGGCCCATCCGCGCCAGATCGCTCCGCTCGTCTCGCGCTACGCCCGCGCCCGCGACCCGTTCCGGAGCAGTGAGCTGGCGTGGGCACGCTGGCTGCCCAAGGCCGACTTCGGCCCCCGCTACCGCTGGGTCGCGCGCGAGCTGGTGTGGGACTCCTACCTGCTGCGGTCGGCGACCGTCTACCAGGAGGGATGCGGGGCACACACGATCACCCAAGGCGGCGACTACCAGTACGCGATGGGCGAGAACCTTGGCTTTCGCAGCTGGCTGCACTACCTGCTGCCGATCACTTACTCCGACCCCGAGCTGGGGCGCGAGATCCTGCGCTACTCGCTCGAGTTGCAGCCGCCGGGGCCGGCGCGCGACGCCCAGCTCCCGTACGGCACGACCGCGTTCTGCAAGCCGCTCTACTCGATCAAGTCGAACGACTTCGATTTCTGGCTGCTGCTCGGCGCGACCGAGTACGGGCTCGGCTCGCGCGACACGACGTTCTTCCGCCAGCGGCTCCGGTTTCACGGAACGCGCCAGACCGCGACGGTATGGCAGCACATCAAGATCGCGTTCGCCAACCAGGAGTCGCTGCTCGACCCGCACGGACTGTATGCGCTGCCGCCCGGGTTCTTCGGTGACTGGAACGACGCCAGCGCGAGTCCCCAGTTCGAGGGGCTGACCGACTCGACCCTGGTCGCAGCCCAGATGGCGTACGTCGCTCCGCGTCTCGCGGTGCTCGCGCAGTTGCTCGGGGACCGGCGATTCGCCGCGGAGGTGCGCGCGCGAGCCCGCGCGCTGCGCCAGGCGGTCGAGCGGCAGTGGACCGGCGGCGGCTGGTACTCGCGCGGCTACGCGGGGAGCCGGCAAGTCGGCAGCGGAGTGATCTTCGGAGAACCGCAGCCGTGGGCGATCCTGGCGGGGATCCCCACCCGCGCGCAGGCGGCCACGCTGGTCGGCAACATCCGCCACTTCCTGGGAGGAATCGGTGAGCCCGGTGGTCCGTCGCGGATCGGCGCGGCGATGATCCCGGCATACAACGCGCCGGACATCACCGAACGCGACTCCGCCCTGCTCACACTCGGCGCTTCACTCCCGGACTCGCCGGTCCAGAACGCCGCCGAGTGGCCCGGAGGCAGCTGGTTCGATATCAACGGCTGGCTCGACGTGGGCGCTGGGCTCGCTCGACGGCACGCTCGCCAACGCGCGTCAGTACGCCTGGGCTGAGTACCTGCACAACACGCTCGCCGCGCACGCGACCGCGTATCCCGACGAGTGGGACGGCACGATCTCCACCGACGACGTCTGCAACGGCTATTACTCCGCCCACCCGGAGCTGTGCGGCAATGACCTGTCGAACCAGTTCGACGGCAACAACACCGAGCAGCCGACCTGGATGGTGATGGACGCGATCAACCTGGCGGGGGTGACGCCGACCGAGTCCGGCTACGCGATCACCCCGCATCTGCCGCTGCGGCGCTTCAGCGTGCTGCTGCCCGAGATCGGGGTCGCGGCGGCGCCGGGACTGCTCCGCGGCTATGTGCGTGTCCAGCGATCGGGAACACTGACGATGAGCGTGGCCGCACCGTCCGGCGCACACGGCACGACAGTCGCGGCGTTCGCCGACGGCCACCGCGTGAAGGCGAGCGTCAGCGGCGACACGGTGGTCTTCTCGCTCCCGGCTCACGCGGGACGGGCGGCCGACTGGGCCGTCGAACGCCTGCGCAGCTAACCGCCCGGCGCCGCGGCGACAAGACAGATTGCGGAGCAGCGGCAGGACATACTGCGGCGCATGTGGGTGCGTACGCGACGCCGTCCGAGAGCGAGTCGCCGCGGCGGCGGCGCCGCCCGCTCCGCACGCACGGGCCAGCGCGTAGCACCCGCGACGGGGCGGAAATACATCCGCTGGACGGCGCTGGCCCTGGTCACGGTCGGATCGGTCGGCAACCTCGGGTCGGCCCCCGCGACGGCCGTGTTCGGGCTCGCATCGGTGTTTCTGTACGTGCTCCCGGCATTTGTGTTCCTCATCCCAGTCGCGCTGGTCGCGGCGGAGCTCGCCTCGGGCTGGTCAGGCGGGGTCTACAACTGGGTGACGGAAGGCGTGTCGCCTCGGATGGGGTTGGTCGCGGTGTGGTGCGAGTTCTCGCAGACGATCTTCTTCTATCCGGCGCTGCTCGGCTACGTCGGCAGCACGCTCGCCTACGTCATCGATCAACGGCTGGCGAGCAACGGCGTGTACACCGCCGTGATCATCATCGTCCTGTTCTGGGGCAGCGTGCTGGTGTCCTCGCGTGGTGCCTCAGTTGTCGCGCGGCTGTCTTCGAGCGGGACCCTGATCGGGACGCTGATCCCCGGGGCGATCCTCGTCGTGCTCGGCGTGATCTACCTACTGCAGGGCAACCATTCAGCCGTGCCTATGAACCTCCACCACGTGCTTCCGCCCTGGCACGGTCTGGGCAGCATCGTGTTGGTCGTCAACACCTTCTTCACCTACGCCGGGGTTGAGATCAATGCCGTACACGTCGACGAGCTGCGCGACCCCGGGCGCGAGTATCCCAAGTCGATCTTCCTCGCCGTGGGCCTCGTGCTCGCTGTATTCATCCTTCCAACGCTGGCGATCGCCTGGGTGATTCCCGAACATCAGATCAGCCTTACGGCCGGCGTGATGCAGGCGTTCGACAGCCTGTTCACGCACTTCGACCTGTCTTTCGCCGTGCCGCTGATCGCGATCGCGCTGGCGGTCGGGGCGCTCGCCGGAATGATCGCCTGGCTGGACGGCCCGTCCGAAGGGCTGATGGACATCGGACGCGAGGAAGGCTATCTCCCGCCCTATTTTCAAGCCGTCAATCGCGAGGGCTTCGAGACCCATATCCTCGCGGCCCAGGGCGCCGTGATCACGATCATCGCCCTGCTGTACGCCTTCATCCCGACCATCTCCCGGGCGTACTGGATCTTCACCGCGATGGCTACGCAGGTCTACCTGATCATGTACGTGCTGATGTTCATCGCCGCGATGCGCCTCCGTCGCACGCAGCCCGATCACCCACGGGGTTACAGAGTTCACTGGCTGCGCCTGCTGTGCCTGCTCGGTGGTGTCTCCTCGGTGACCGCGTTCGTGATCGGGTTTGTTCCTCCGTCGCAACTCGGACACCAAAGCCCGGTTATCTACGGGCTCCTGATACTCACCGGGATCCTCGTGATCGGGATCATCCCGCCGCTGCTCCTCGAGCGATTCCGCAAGCCCGAGTGGAAGGCCGCGGGCAACCGGTAGTCCGACCGACGCACGGACTTTTCGTTCATAACGTCCGCATAACGCAGTTATGCCCGTGTTATCCGCGATGTCGTACAAGGGACGTTGGAGTGCGACCGGTCCGGCAAACTGACCCTGAGTGCACGGCCGCGTCCAGCGAAGCACGCGGGCTGCCGAAGCTCGCGACGCTGCTCGCGGTCGCGACACTCGTGGCCGGCGCTCTGGTGGCCGGCTGCGGAGGAAGCTCAGGCAGCCCGAGCAACTCGTCAGGCAGCCCGAGTGGCTCGGCCTCGAGCGCGGCGAGTTCGCACTCGAACGCGTCGAGCGACACGCCGCCGGGGGCGCTCGCGTTCTCGGAGTGCATGCGTTCAAGCGGCGTGCCCAGCTTCCCAGACCCGTCGCCCGGCGGCGGCTTCGAGTTTCACGTGAGCGCTGCGGTCGGCTCCTCGCCGGCGTTCAAGGCGGCGCAAGCGAAGTGCCGCAAGCTCCTGCCCGGCGGCGGCCCCCCCGCCCCCGGCTCGCAGACACACCCGTCCGCACAGACGCTGGCGAAGCTGCTGAGGATCGCCGAGTGCATGCGCCAGCACGGGATCTCCGAGTTCCCCGACCCTCGGACCTCGATCCCGTCTAACCCGCTGACGAGCGGCATCCGCGAGATAACCGATTTCGACGGCGCGATCCTTCTGTTCCCCAGCACGATCAACATGCAAGCGCCGGCCTACAGACAGGCCTTGGCCGCCTGCGGCGCGCCGCCACTCGGCCTCCCTCACTGACGCAGACCGCACGCTCGACGCGAGGAACGGGGTTCTTCGCGCTCCTGTCCTCGGCGATGATCGCGAGACATGTCGCGCGTACGGCCTCCAACGCAAGCCTTGGTCTGGGACTGGTCTGCCGCCACGCTGGGCGCGATTTACCCCGATGTCGGGAAGGCTGCCGGCCTGGCCGGGCTGATGGTGCTCGGCTCGATCTTCGCCTGCGCGGTGTCCATCTGGGACACGTCGGCTGGGCCTGCGCCGCCGCGCTGCTCGTGATGCGGCCCGCGGCCGTGATGCAACGACTCCGAAGCGTGGGCCACGATCAACGCGTTCGAAGCGGCGCCGCCTACCTGCGGGTCACCGTCGCGGTGTGAGCACCCACGCAACCGACACGGCCGCCGGGGGTGGCTTGCTGGCCACCCCCAGCGGTGCCGGCGTTGCTATTGGGACGAGCTCACGCTGCCGCCACGGGTCACGGTCGACTGACCGGATCCAGGAGCGCCGCTGCTGCCGAACGAGTAGCCGCCCGCGCAGTGGGCGCCGGCCGGACAGTTCGGCGCGGGGAGCGAAGGCGCCGGCGGGAACGCCACCGTGGTGGTCCCCGAAGCCGCCGTGACCTGCGCGTTGGTCGCCTTGACCGTGCCCGGCCACCAGGCCAGGTACCAGCCGCCGCTGACTGTCGCCTGCACGGAGCTGCCGTCGCTGCGGTGGATCGTGACCGCGGTGACGCCCGCTCCGGTCCGGCCGTCGACGAGCGTCAACGCGTTACCTGCGGAGTCTCGCGAGCCGCCGCCATTGAGCTCGATCCCACCCGCCGGAACGCTGGCGGGCGCTGCCGAGGTCGTACTGGACGACATCGAGACCCCGTTGCCGCTGAGGCACACGTCGCCGGTGGTCGAGTTGGAGTAGATCGAGGCCGTGTACGGGCCGCGCGAGTCGGTGAGGACCGGGCTCCCGAGATTCTGTCCACACGCCTGTGCTGCCTGGGCCAGCTGTCCCGGCAACGGGGTGGTCGGTGTCGCGCGCCAGCCGGCGAACGCCGGGGCGGCGCTCGAGCCGAGAGTCACGATTGCGGCAATCGCCGCCGCGCTGCTGGCGGCACCGAGCGCCCCGATCGCAGGAAGCCTGGCGACCCGGCGCCGGCGAGGGTGGTAGTCGATCGCGCGCAAGCGGGCGATCGAGTTTGGATCGAGCTGCGCGGCGCGCTGTGACAGAACTTCGCGCACGCTCTGTTCGAGTTGATCGGACATCGCTTCAGAGCTCCCGTGTTGGGTTGGGGACTGGTGCAAGCACCTCGCGCAGCCGCGCGAGTCCGCGCGAGGCATTGCTCTTGACGGTCCCCGGCGAGCACCCGAGGACCTCGGCCGTCTGGGCCTCGGTCAAGTCGTTGAAATAGCGCAGGACGAGCACGGCTCGTTGTCGCGGCGTCAGACGCGCGAGCGCGTCGAGCAGCTCGGCGCGCGTCTCGAGCCCGGCGAGCAGATCCCGCGCCGGATCGTCAGAGACCGGGACGACCCCGTCGAGCTCCCCGCGGCGCCGGGCACGGCCACGGCCGTCGTCGACCGCCAGGTTGACGAGGACCCGCCGCGCGTATGCCCGTGGCTGAGCCATCCCTCGGACGCGCGGCCACCGGCGGGCGACCTTGAACAGGCACTCCTGCACGAGATCCTCCGCCTCGCCTGCATCCCACGTGATCAGGTACGCGGTCTTCAGGAGCTGCTCGAGATTGTCCGACACGAACTGGTCGAACTCGTCCATCACCTCATATAACCCCCGGTCGGCTATCGATGGTTCCCGCGCTAGGTGCGCTTCAGCTCGATTTCAGGTTCCCACGGGATCGTGGGAGTGCCAACCCGATCTGCACGACGGCGCTACCCAGAGAAGAGCAAGGCTTGATTCACCACTGCAGGAACGTCCGACTGGGGCATAACGGCGCCACCGCACTCGCCGCACTCGTCGCCGCCATTGATCATCGCCGCTTGTGGCTCCAGTTCGCCCGGCAGCTCAGACACCTCGGTGCACTCGGGCTCGGACCCGAGCCAGGCTGAGGCCCAGCAGCAGGGACTGAGTTTCGCCCGTTGTATGCGCTCGCACGGCGTATCGAGCTTCCCCGACCCGACAGCCAGCGGCGGATTCAGCCTTGACGCACCCGGCATCAACTCGTCCTCCCCGGCGTTCATCGGCGCTGAGAAGGCTTGCAAGGACATGCTCCCGGTGAAGCACGTCCGATCGCAAGCGCCGACCCCGCAGGCGTACGAACGGCTGATGCACTGGGCCATCTGCATGCGCGGGCAGGGGATTTCCGGTCTTGGGGACCCCAAGCCCGACCCGCCCCCGGCGCCCGGGTCGCCCGCAACCGCGAACATCGGCACGCTGATGGGGGACGGCGGCTACTGGGTCGGGATCCCGGCCACGGTCAACGCGCACTCGCCCGGATTCGCGCGCCTGTCGACCGCGTGCGGGGAATCACCCGGTGGACACAGGGGGTAGCGGCGGCTGGACCGCTGATCCTGCATCCGAATCAGCAGACCAGACAGCGGGTGTCGTTCCGAGGCGCTCTGCCCACCATTTGACCGAAACGAGTTGCACGGCCAACTTGAGCGTCAGCCGATCAAGCTCCTCGGCGAGTTGCGTGATCGCCACGACCCGGGTGACGAGACGCTCGCCGTCGACCTGACCCTCGATTTGGACAGCCGGATGGCTGCGACTGTCTCGTTGAGCGGCGTCCTGTTCAGTGGGCGCGTCGGGGTCGTCGAACAGGCTCTCGAGCCACGACACCTCAAGGGCCAGTTCGACATGGCGGTCCATGATCTCCGCGTAGGCGTCGACGTTGATCATCACGGCAGCCCAGCGTCCGAGCATCTCGTCGCTGTCGGTCACGAACCCCCTGAGTCCTTTGTGCAGGAGTGCAAGCCGGTCCGGATCCGCGAGAAGCTCCCCGACCGCATCGCTCAACCGTGGCGTGTCGCGCACCGCGCGGGAACCCGCTTCGAGCACGGCCGTCGTGCGCTTGCCCGATGGAATCAGGCCCGCGAGTTCGGCCACTCCGGTCCAGATGACTCGCGCGTTGCGGGCGAGCTGGAACATCACGTACTGCGCGAGCACGGTCCAGCGCTGGCGCCGACGGCCCTCCACTGCCTCGTTGACAACCGCGACGGAAAGCATCACGACGACGAGACTGGCGACGAGGCTGGCAACCAGCGCGTGTCGCTCCCAGAAATGGCCACCAACCGCGTCCGACACGATGCCGGCGACGAGAACGATCACCGCGACGAGCGCGAGCGCGCGAGTCTCCCGGAGGTAAGACTTCACTGAGTCCGAACGGCGCGGACCGGGCGAGCGGTGAGCCATCGCCCGCGAGCTTACGCCCGCCGTTACGCCGCTGTTAACCGGCCCGCGAGCTGCACGCGACCGCGGTGGAGGCGACTCATGATCGTCCCCTCCTTCGTGCCCAGGGCGCGGGCCGCGTCGCGGTAGGAAAGCCCGGCGATGTCGACGGCCACGAGGGTCTCGCGGAGCGGACGGCTGAGGTCGTGCAGCGCCGCGTAGAGCGCGTTTCCGTCGATTGCCTGGCCAATCGGGTCATGCAACGTCGGAATCTCGTCGATCTCGTCGCTTGTCCCGACGGTGACCGGCCGGGCCGAGCGCTTGGAGTCGATCCAGGTATTGCGGAGCACCCGCAGGAGATAGGACAGATCTTGGTCGCGGCGAAGGAAACGCGGACGACGGAGCACCCGCTCGTATGTGTCCTGGACGAGATCCTCGGCGTCGTGCCGAGATCCACACAGTCCATACGCGGCCCGATAAAGGCGGTCTATGTGCGACCCGAGCGATTCAGGGTCGAGTCGGCGCCCATCGTTGGCGGGGCTGGGGTGCGCCACACGACGTCGCGCCGAAGCGTCCCGTCGTGGGCGGCCGTCTGAAGGTCGCGCAGGCGAGCTCGCGAGCGCATGATCAAGCAGGTACGTGAGTAACCCCCGGTGCGAGGTCGAGGTTCGAGGCTCGAAATGTGAGGCATGCGAGGGCTCTGCGCAAAGTGAGATCTCCTTGAGTGGCCATAAACGGTACTTAGAGCAGATGTGGCTACATCGAAATAGGACTTGGCACTGGCGCCTTCGCGACGGTATTCTGCGGGCATGCTCGACGTGGACCGGCTCAGGGTGTTTCGAGAAGTCGCCCGTCTTGGCTCGTTCAGCGCCGCGGCCCGCGCGCTCGCGTTCACCCAGCCTGGCGTCTCGCATCACGTCAAGCAGCTCGAGCGCGAACTCGGCGTGGCGCTGATCGAGCGCTCGCCCCGAGGCATCCGGCTGACGCCCCCGGGGCGCGCGCTGTACGAGCACGCGGAGGCGATCCTGACCCGGCTCGACGATGTCGAACGCGACATCATTGAGATCGCCGACCTCGGCGGCGGGAAGCTTCGGATGGTCGCCTTCCCGACTGCTGCGGCGACGGTCGTACCACCCGCCGTGGCCGCCTTCCGGGCCGAGCTGCCGGGCGTGGAACTCAAGCTGGCGGAGGCCGATCCGCCCGCGTCGCTGCCGCGCTTGGCCGCCGGCGACTGGGACCTCGCGCTCGCTTATGACTACCCGCTGCTGCGGCTGGCATCCGACCCGGCGCTGGAGTTCGAACAGCTCCTGTCCGACGACATGGCCTGCTGCCTGCCGACCGAGCACCCGCTGGCCGGCGAGCCGCACATCGAGCTCGAGTGGCTCGCCGGGGAGATATTCGTAGCGCCCTACGACTGCGTTTGCCGGGACGCGCTCACCCACGCCTGCCGAGCTGTTGGGTTCACACCCGACGTCGCGTCCGAGACAAACGACTACATGGCGATGCAGGCGCTTGTCGCCGCCGGCGTCGGGGTCGCCGTGCTGCCACGGCTTGTCGCTGCGATGGCGGTGCGCAAGGAGGTCGTGATCCTCCCGCTCGCGGGCGGCACGCTGACCCGCACGGTCTCGATCGCATCCCGGCGCGAGGGCTTTCGCTCAGCGGCGAGCACGACCATGCGTGAGGTTCTCCGAGCGGTCGCGGCAAACCTCGCCGCCGAGCCGCTGACCTTGGACCTCCCCGCACCAGACGCGGCGCTCGCAGCCTGATCGGAGCGGCCTTGGCTGCGAGCGCGGGATCCACGAGCCGCCTTCAGGGGCGGGTGGTGGCCGGAACCGCGCAGCCGTGGCGAGGTGCGAGCCCTATCCCTGAGCTGGTTGGGCGGCGAGACGAGCTCGGTCGGCTCGAGGAGGAGCTGAGGCGGGCTGACGCGGGCGAGTTTCGGTTCGTGCTGCTGTTGGGCGATGCGGGGGTGGGCAAGAGCCGCCTTGGGCGCGAGTTGCTGACGCGCCGAGCGCAGGCGACGGGGCTGTTTGCGCGGGCCCATCCGCTCGGGGCGAGCGCGGCGTTCGGGGTGTGGATCGAGGCGCTCGCGCCTGCGCTGGAGTTGCTCTCCGATGACGAAGTACTCGAGGCGTGCGGCGGGCTGCTCGACGACCTAGCCAGCTTGTTCCTGCGCGTCGCGAGCGTGCGCGGTTCGATTCCAGAGCGCGATCCCCCCGCGCCTCGCCTGTTCCAGGGGCTGGGGCGGGTGCTTGGGTATCTCTCGCGGCGCGGGCCATTGATCACGCTCCTCGATGATGTGCACTTCGCCGACGCCTCGTCGTGGGAGGCGCTGCGGTACTTCGCGCGCCATCTCGATGGTGCGCGCTTGCTGGTGCTCGCGACGAGCCAGCCGGCCCAGCTCGCGGCGCAGGAGATCGCCGGCCAGGTGCTGTTTGAGCTCGATGAGGACGGATTGATGTCGCGCATGCAACTTGGACCACTCGAGCGGCCAGCGCTCGGCGAGCTGGCCGAGGCGGTGATTGGACAGGCGACGCCCATCGCGCTGGTCGACTGGTTGGTCGAGCGCTCCGGAGGAAATCCGCTGTACGCAATCGAACTGCTGCGGGCGCTGCTGGACGACGGCGCCGACCTCTCGGCTCCTCACTTGGGGCGCTTGCCGGAGCGGCTGACCGAACGGGTTGCCGCCCGTGTGCGACGGTTCGAACCCGAGTGGCGCGAGACGCTCGAGCTGATTGCGGTAATCGGGCGCCCGGTCTCGTTGACCGAGCTGACCGAACTGGGTGACGTACCGCTTGACCGGCTGGGGCGGGTCCTAGGAGGGCTCGCGGATGCGGGGATCGTGCTCGAGGAGGAACGCGGGAGACACCCCGTGTATGACGTCCCACACCCGCTGGTCCGGGACGCGATCTACCAGCAGACGGGAGCGGCGCGGCGACGGCTGCTTCACCGACAGGTCGCGAGGTGGCTTCGTTCGCGAGGTCATCTCGCGGAGGCCGCGCTGCATTTTGCGCGCTCGGCGGAGCCCGGGGATGACGAGGCGGTCGATGTGCTGTTGGACGCGATGCGCCAGGCCGAGCAGCGTGAGGCTTTTCACGAGGCGCTTGACCTCCAGGCCGAGCTGGTCGAGCTGCTCCCATCTTCGGACGTTCGCTGGCTCGAGGTTCTGGATGCGATGTACTGGCGCGCGGAGTGGCTGATCGACCATCGCGCTGAGACCCATGCAGCGGTCGCGATCCGGGCGCTACGCGCGATCGACGGCCTGCTCGAGGGATCCTCAGATCATGCGCGGCGGGCGACGGTCAAGTTCCGCCTTGCCAGCTTCCTGGCGTGGGGCACGGGCGAGCTCGAGGCTGCGCAGAACGCCTGTGAGCAGGCTCGTGAGCTGTTCGCACGTGCGGGCGAGGAGCGCCAGGTGCTGCTGGCCGCGCGCGAGGTCGCCTGGATCAAGGGCCTCCGTGGTGACCTCGTTGCGATGGGCAACGAGGCCGAGCGTGTCGCGCGCGAGGCGCAGGCCCGCGGGGAGCGGTTCATCGAGATGCAGGGGCTCTCCGCGGTCGGGTACAGCGCGAACTTTCGCGGTGCGTTCGCCGAAGGGGAGGCGGCGCTTCGCCGCGCGGCGATCATCGCGCGCGAGGACGATAAGCCGTATCGCCTGACGGTCGTGCTTGGGGTGCTCGCGGCAGGCATCGCGTGTCAGGGCAGGACCGCCGAGGGGGCCGCGCTGTTGGAGGATGCGAGGGCCTCGAACCCGCTCTACCGAGACAGCATCCTCGGCGAACTGGGCGCGATTGTCGGGTGGCTCGCCGGCGACTTCCCGGCGGCGAGCGCGGTCGCACGCGATGCGTTGACTTGGGTCGGTGGGCCCACGCGCCGGCGGGCGTTCGGACTGGTGTTCGGTGGCGTCTCGGCGCTCGAGGTTGGAGATGTCGCTCAGGCCGAGCGGCTGATCGCTCGCGCCCACGACGTCGTCGGTGATCGCCGGTGGCAGTTCTTCCCGGAGTTGGTGCGTTGGGGGGAAGCGCTCGTTGAATGGCACGATGGCCGCGCCGGCGAGTGCGTAGCGACGTTGCGGGCGGCGGGGACGGGGCTGCTCGAGATCGAGGCGCGGACGTGGGCCACCTACGTCTTGGTCGACCTGGCCGAGGCGGCCGGTGACGCGGGTGACGCGGCCGCCGCCGCCGGCGCCGCCGATGATCTGCATGCGGTTGCCCGATTCGTCGGGCTGTCGATGTACGACGGCCTGGCAGCAACGGGTTCGGCGTGGGCGAGCCTCGCGGCCGGGGCGCCCGAGCAGGCCGTCGAGCACGCGCGCCAGGCGACCAGGCTGCTCGGCGAGTCTGGCTGTCGCGCGTTCCAGGCTCGCGCTCAGTTTGTGCTCGGGCGATCGCTGCCGAGCGACGCCCGACGCGGACGCGGTGGCCGCGTTCGATCGGGCCGCGGCCATGCTTGGGGAGTGCGGCAGCGCCTGGCGAAGGGACTGGGCGCTCGGCGCGCTACGGCGGCTGGGTAGTGCCGGGCGGCGCGCCGCCGCGGCGTTGCTCGGCCCGGGCTCGCTGACCCGCCGCGAGCGCGAAGTGGCCCGACTCGCCGCGAGCGGCATGACCGCGAAGGAGATTGCCGCTGCGCTGTTCGTCGGGGAGCGGACGGTTGAGAGTCATTTGGCCAGCAGCTACGCCAAGCTCGGGGTGAGCTCGAAGCTGGAGCTGGTCCGGCGCGCGCCCGAGCTCGGTCTCGCGTGAGCAGATCAGTACCCGTATCCGGGCCAGTACGGAAGACGAATCGTGCCGGCGAGCCTAAGTTGTCCCCGGAAGCGCCAATCCAAGGCGCGTAAACCTCAGGGGGACCGGATGAGCGAGTACGAAGCACTCAGACAGCGACACCGCGCCGAGGCGATGGCGCTCGCTCCTGCGCTGATCGAGCGGCTGTACTGGCCCGCTGAGCGTCTGGCAAGCCTTCGCTCAAGTCAACTGCAAGAGCTCGTCGATTACGCCGTGGCACGCTCGCCATGGCATCGTGAGCGGCTCGCCGGACTGGACGTCGAGCAGCTTGATCCGGGATCCCTGCGACAGCTGCCGGTGATGGGCAAGGCCGACCTGATGGAGCACTTCGACGACATCGTCACCGACGAACGGCTGTCGCTGGAACGCGTAAACGCCCACCTCGAGACGGTCGACAACAACGGTTATCTGCTCGGCCGCTATACGGCGGTCACCTCGGGCGGCTCCAGTGGCGAGCGTGGCGTGTTCGTCTACGACTGGGAGGGGTGGGCGACCTTCTGCGTGTCGGCACTTGCTCATCTCCTCCGCGCCAAGCAGTCAGATCCCGAGCTCAGCTCCCGTCCGCTGATCGTGGCGTGGGTGACGGCAGGCCACTTCACGCACGCCTCTGCCGCCGTCGGTCGGACGTTCGCGGGCCCCGAAGTCATCACCCATCGCTTCCCAGTCACGCTTCCGACCAGCGAGATCGTGGCCGGGCTCAACCGCGCGCAACCGGACGCGATGGTCGCCTATCCCTCGGCGCTTCACCCGCTCAGCTTCGAGGCCGAAGCCGGACGGCTGCGGATCAATCCCAAGCTGATTCAGAGCGCCGCCGAGCCGCTGCTCCCCGAGATCCGCGCGGCTGCCGAGGAAGCCTGGGGCGTTCGCGTCGGCAACCTGTGGGGCACCTCCGAGGGTGGCGGTACCGCGATCCCGTGCGAGCACCGCAGCTCGCACCTGAGCGAGCACCTGGTGATTGTCGAGGCGGTGGACGAGCACGGCCGGCCGGTGGCGCCCGGGGAGCGCTCGGCCAAGGTTTACCTAACCAACCTCTATAACCGCGCGCTGCCGCTGATCCGCTATGAGATCACCGACGAGGTCACCGTCATGAGCGAGCCGTGTCCGTGCGGCTCCGCGATGCCCTGCGTCGCGGACATACAAGGTCGGCTAGATGACACGTTCTTCTACGACGGCCGACCGGTTCACCCCCACCTTTTCCGCTCGGCGCTCGGACGCCGCGGGGCGATTGTCGAGTACCAGGTTCGCCAGACACCGTCGGGCGCCGCGGTCGCGATCCGCGCCCAAGGCCGAGTCGAACTCGAACACCTACGTCACGTGCTCGAGGGTGGCCTTGCACGACTCGGCCTCGAGCGGCCCGAGGTTACGATCACAACAGTCGACCATCTCCGTCGCGACGACGGGCCAGCGAAGCTCAAACGCTTCGTTCCACTCCCCGCTGCGCGCACGCTCGATCGCCCCGGCGATGGGGACGGCGAAAGATCGCTTGAGGGCGAGCGCCGAGTCGTTTCCCCCGCTCCATGACAAAGCCGACGCCACGCGACCCTACCAACGGGGACTACTTAGGCTGCGGCCTGTGTCAGCGACATGGTGAAAAACCGCTGCACCGTATCGAGTGGCTGGATGCTCTGGTCTGCTCGGCTCAAGATAAGCGCGCCCTCTTCCCCCAGGGAAGTAGCGCTGGAGCGAACCGCGAGGGCCGTCGGCATGGGCGACGATCTCGCGACGGCCTGAAACCGTCAGCCGCCCACGCGCGCCAGCTGGCCACCATCTACCGGGAGCAGTGCGCCGGTAATGAATTGCGCCTCGTCGGAGTGCAGGAACAGGCTGGCGTAGGCAACGTCCCAGCCGGTGCCCATGCGGGCGCGGAGCGGGACCATCGCGTCACGTTGCGCGACCACCTGTTCGCGCGGGATCCCGACCTGGGCCGCGCGAGCATCGACCGCCATCGGCGTGTCCATCAGGCCCGGCATGATCGCGTTCACGCGGATGCCATGTGCGGCATTGTCGATCGCGAGCGACTGAGTGAGGGCGTTGACCCCGGCCTTCGAGACCTTGTAGGCGGTCAGCCGGACCGCCGCGGAGAGCGCGGCGATCGAAGAGATGTTCACGATCGATCCGGAGCGTTGCCCACGCATCACGGGCACGACCGCCTGGCAGGACAGAAGACAGCCTTTGAGGTTGACGGCGATGATGCGCTCGAAGGACTCCTCTCTCAACCCGAGCGGGTCGCTGTCGCCGCCGCCGATCCCGACGTTGTTGTGGAGAAAGTCGATCCGTCCCCACGCCTCCACGCAGGCGGCCGCGATCGCCCGGCAGTCCGCCGCCACGGTCCAATCGGCGCGCACGCACTCGGCGGTGCCGCCCGCGTCGGCGATCATCGCGGCCGTCTCCCGCGCGGACTCGAGATCGCGATCCGCTAACAGCACTCTCGCGCCCTCGCGCGCGAACAAGATCGCGGCGGCGCGCCCGTTGCCGATCGTCTCGCCGGGTGACTGGCCCGCTCCGACCACGATCCCGGCCTTGCCGTCCAGCCTCATCCTCCGCCCCGCTGCTCCCCAGTCGCGGGCGAACCCAGTGCCGGCCAGCCGACCGGCGGCTCCGCCTCGAGTTCCACGCGGGTCGACTCGAGGAACCGGCTGACCATGTTGTAGTAGCTCACCAGCAGGATCAGCTCGGTGGCTTCGCGGGGTCCGTAGCGATCGATGATCTGCTCGAGCGCGTCGTCCGACAAGCGCACGTTGCGGCTCACCTCATCGGCCACTCGGCAGAGCAGGTTGACCTCGGGATCGAGGCTCGTGACCGGCTCCTCGGTGGCGATCACGTCGATCTCCTGGTCGGTCACGCCAGCGTCCCGCGCCAGCCGCTCGTGCTGCGCGCGCTCGTAGGCCGCGCCCGTCGCGTGCGCCACCCGCAGCACCACGACCTCCCGGCGCCGGGCATCCAAGCAGCTGGAAAGCACGGCCGCTCCGAGCTGCAGGAACGGCCGCAGGCCGCGGTGCGTGCCCCCGACCATCCGAAACACGTTCAACGGCGGCACCTTCGCGAGCATCTCGCGATGCTCGGGCGTGAGCTCGTCAGTAGTAGGAAGCGGAATCCTCGCCGGCATCCGGGGCCTTCTTGCGGTTGGTGGCGAGCGCAGCCTATCCGGCTTGCCATCCTCGCCATAGAATGGGCAGCATGACGGGCTTCAGTGCAGACGAAGGGCTCGCACGCGCGCACGACGAGGACCTGTCCCCGGTTCCGCGCGACTTCGACGCCTACGCGCACATCGAAGGACTAGTCGGCGAGGAGACCGAGCTCCTGGAGCAAGCGGAGGAGGGCCGCAAGGAGGACCATCGCGAGCGGCTCCACGCGATCACGGAGGAGCTCGATCGCGCCTGGGAGACGCTGCGCCGGCGCGCCGAACGACGCGCCAAGCCAGGTACCTGATACTTCAGGCAGCTAAACGCCAATCACGCTCGCGGCCGTCGTCGCGCTAGTCGAGGTTCTCGACTATGTCCGTGGCGCGTGACCATTGGGCGGGCGGTACGACGAGATAGATGTCGCCGCGGCCGAACCGGTCGAGCGGATCGTCAGCTACGCAGCAAGCATCAACGCCCGCGTGGCGAAGCTGGTCCCGCCAGGCCACCGCGGTACGTTCGTCCTCGAACGTGCTGACCGTCTCCCACCCCTCTACGCGTGGGTCGCCGATCAGCACACTCGGCTCCTTGCCGGCACGTCCTCTGCGGAAGCGGCCCACGGGCATCGGCTCACCCTAGCGACCCGTGTCGCCATTTCGATAGCGCTTTGTTGACGTCTGGGCTTCAATCTCGGCTAGTCGCTCGTAGCTGGCTGGAGGTGTGCGGCATGCTGCGCCGGCGTGACCGGGTGGACGTTGCCGAAGTCGCTTAGCGTGACGGCGCCACGTGCGTCGTTGGCCTGTCCGTTGTTGCACACGTCTATTCGTCCTCCCGGGCGTCCGGCGCCCGTCGCGGTCAGTCGCAGTGGGTAGGGTCGACCCGCGGCCGCGACGGCAAGCACCTCTGGGGTCGCGCCGGGAACATCGCCAGCGTCCTTAATTAGCGTCGCGTTGCGACCGTTGATCGACGTCTTGCCCGCGAAGCTGAGAATTCCGTGGTCCTCGGTCAGACAGCGAGCCATTGTTGAGGGCGTGACGAGCGGACCGAGGAAAGCCGTGAGCCGGCGTGCGGCTAGTGCCGGTATCTGTACCCACTGCCCCGCGAAGATGGCCGCGCCGGCACGACGTGATGCGACCCAGAATTGCCTGTCCGCGCGGATGTATGCGCTCCCCGGGACGGTGATCACTTCAAACGACTCAGGCCCGATCGAAAAAGCGACTCTCGCGGAGTTGGCCGAGGCGGTCACGCCGACCCGGACGCGGTGGTGATTTTGAATCAGCTCGCCCCGCATCACGTAGCTGCCTGCGTCGCGCAGGGCCGCTGCCGCGGCTACGACCAGCGCGCCCGGTGAGTTCGCTCGTCGGTGGGTTGCAGGCTACGGTGGAGAGCGTGCCGCTATCTCGGCCCGGACGGCCGGTCTGGGCGGGGGCAGTGGGCATGGACGCACGACGCCCCGGATCGACGTGCCTGCGAGCACACTCGCCGCGACACGATTACCGAGGCGCTCGAGGCGGGCGAGGAGGGCGTCCATTTCGTCGGTGCGTACGTGGACCTCGAGGCCGCCGGTCTCGATTGCCTCGGAGATCCGGTTGAGTCGCCGTGGCAGGTCGGCTGCCAGCTCGGCGACATCGACGCCGAACTCCTCGAGGCGCCGCCTCAGCTCGGTGGAGGTGATTCCGGAGAGGAGGTGGCGACCGGCGTATGGCGCAAGCGCCTCGGCGAACCGGAACTCCGGATCGAGCTCCGCCACCATCCCTTCGTCGATGATCAGGACGGTGAGCAGCAGCGAGAGGTCGCGCGGAACCCCGAGGCGGTGCCGGCGGACGATTTCCAAGATCTCGCCGATCGCGCTGCGCAGCGAGATCTCACCGGTGCTGCGGCCGAACTGGCGTGTAAGGAGATTGGCCAGGTCCTCGCGCAGGCGGGATCGATCGACGACTCCGGTCGAGGCGCCGAGCGCGAGCAGAGCGTCCGCGAGCCGTCCTGGGTCCTGCCGGAGAAACCCGTTTAGGAGGTGGCCGAGCTGTTCGCGCAGGCGGTCGTCCAGAGTGCCGACCATCCCGAAGTCGATGATCCCGACGCGCCCGGTCGGTTCGATGAAGAAGTTGCCGAGACAGCGCTCGCGGCCGCCGAGCCGGACCGGCTGATGTTTCCGTTCGTCCTAAACGGAGCCGCGGAGCTGTTGGAGACACTCCCGCGTCACGAAACGGCTCACGGCGCGCTGCTCGCTTGACGTCGTGGACCTGCTGCACGAGAGACCAGCGGCGAACACCGCCTTCGAGCTCCTATCTCAACCATCGGACCTGAGCCCGAGCGAGCTGCGCGTGCTCCGCTATCTGCCGATGTACCTGACGCGGCCCGAGATCGCGGGAGAGCTCTATGTCTCTGTCAACACCATCAACACGCACATCCGGAACATCTACTCCAAGCTCGGTGCGCGTGACCGCTCTTCCGCCGTTGAACGCGCGCGTGAACTGCGGCTCCTGTCGACCGGGCGGCCGCGAGCATCGGCGGCATGGAGAAGCGACATCGTCTGATTCTGGATTGCGACTCACGCGGATTTGCGCACGCCCCGCCCCCGTGCGAGAGTCGGCGCGTGGGCACCGGATCCGATCAGTCAAGCTCCGCAGCGGCCGATGGCGGCTCGGATCCTGCGCCGTCGTCAAATATTGCTTGCACTGCACCGGTACCGGTCGCGCTTGATCTCGGCTGGGAGATGGCTGCGCTCTACACCACGCACGCCGTCCGGGGGGCAGCTGTCGCACCAGCTCCCGATCTTCGTACCTGGAGCGACCTGAGGACGTGGGAGAAGACGGAGCTGGCGATCGATCATGTTGCGGTCGCGCTACAGCGTGTCGCGGCCGTCATCAGCGATGCCGGGCTGACTCCACCTAGCCTCGATGACGTCCGCCGAGCGTTTGCGGGCACCGACAAGGCAGCCCTCAGCGCGGCGATCTTCACGCTTCATGGGCAGCTCTTCCGAGCTCTCCACGCTTCGGATGCGAACCTCGGTAAGGCCTACGACCTGGGGCGCTCATTGGCGTACACCTGTAGCCGTCCGAAGGACGCCGACGGCCTCCGGAAGGAGTTTCAGGCGGCGCGGCTGGCCAATCTCAAGGGCTGGCTCGCGGACCTCGCCACCGCCCTGCCCGACCACTCTGCCCGCGCAGTCTCGATCTCGCTCGGCATCTGGCAGGAGGCGATTCCGAACCCGGGCGCCGATCCGCAAAGCTGGCAGTACCACGACAGCGCGGAGGCCACGATCCGCCAGCAACTTCATCGCCAAGCGAGCGTCTGGCGAGCCATTCTGACCGGCGGAAAGAACGGCCGCGACATGCTCGCCCCAGTCGATTACGCGACTGCCGCTGGCCGGCTCTTCGCGCACGCGATCGGCCTTGTGTGGCGATTCCTGTACAAGACCTACTTCGCGGTTCCGGTCATCCTTGCTGCAGGGGCCGTCGCGGTCTGGGCGATCCTTCACTCGGAGGGGAAGACTGGAACGCAGGTGGTCGGCGCGATCGCGGCGGCAGCCACCGCGCTCGGCATCAGCTGGAAGGGAACCGAGGTGACGCTCGGACGGCTCGCCAGCAAGCTGCAGGTGCCGCTGTGGAATGCGGAACTCGACACGTCGATCGGCTCGGCGATGACGACCTTAGACCGCAAGCCCTCTTCACCTAGCCCCGAGAAGATCGCCACACAGATCTCTCCACCGTATGGTCCGTTGCGCTACGACAGCGCCACTAAGGTCACGCTGCCATCGCCTCCCGGGCCTGCAGCCAACGCGTGAAGCCAGCGACCTCGCCGACTCGGGTTTCGACGTACGGCGGCGCTACGGCCGGGGCGTGGCGTTGGCCGCCTCGACCGTTGTTGCGCGCTGCGCTGATTTGAGCCCGATCCTGGCGAGGAAGCGGGGCGCGAGCCGAGCTGCCCGGGTTCGTGCTGCACAACGCGCATGAGCGCCGCGAGCGGCCGGGAACATGTCGCGTTTTGCCGCCTATGAGGCTGTCGCAAAACGTTTGTGGCTTGACGGTGCGGGGGGTGTTGGTGTGATGCTTGGGCGTGGTCTGCGTGCTGGCCTGGTCGGTGTGGGTGCCCGGCGGTCGGCGGTCCGGCGGCCATCTGCTTCTCGCGGGCAGGCTCGATCGCCCCGAAGCTCTCGGCCGGGGTGTGAGGTGTTTGGGGTGTTGCGGCCGGGTTGGTCGGTCAGGCGATCGCGGCGGCGGTGCGGTGCTGGTAGAGCTTGAGCATGTTGCCGGCGAGGTGGATGAACGCCCATTCGCTGCGGACGGCGGTCAGCCCGCGGCGGCGGAAGCGGCGGATCTGGCGGTTGTGTTTGCGGTCGCCGAAGACCGGTTCGATCAGGCTGGAGCGTTGTTTGTAGGCGGCGGCGCCTTGGGGGGTGCGGAGCAGGTGTTCCATCTCTTCGATGGGGGTCGCGTCGGGGGGTGGCGGACCGTCGGTGTGTCCGAGTTCGCGGGCGGCGCGTCGTTGTTGGTGGTCTTTGGTTGTGGCGATCAGGCGGTCGGGCCGGGGGCGGTGAGGTTGTGCTCTGAGCAGTAGCCGGCGTCGGCGAGCTCGAGCTCGATCTCGGCGGTGATCCCGGCGGCGGTGAGCGATTGGGTGAGCTTGTCGTTCATCGGCTCATAGAGCTGGACGTCGCTGGCGTCCTGGCTGACCTCGCAGGCGAGCACGATCTGGTTGGGGTTGACGATCGCCTGGGCGTTGTAGCCCTGCACCCAGCCGTCCTTGGTGGTCATGATCCGGCTCTCAGGATCGGTGATGTTCGCCCGGCCGGCTGCGCGTGAGCGCCCTCGGCTGCTGTGCGGCCGCCGCGAGCCTGGTCTCTGCCCGGCGTAGCGTCTCGGTCGCTGCTCGGATCCGGCATAGAAGCGGGCCCTTGGCGTCTGGCCGGCGCCGCGGCGGCGAGCTTCGCCGCTCGCGCGGTCTGCATCTGCTCAACACGCTCGAGCGCAACGCGATGCTCGATCTCCGCGCGCGCGAGCACGACGAGCGGTTGCTTCTTGGGCTGCGGCCGGTCACCTGACGGCCCTGCTCGGCCCGCTCGCCGCGCGTGCGCGTGCGGGCCGCCAGCGCCTTGGCAGCGGCGTCCTGCGCCTCGATGACCGCCAGCGCCGCCTGCAACCGTGCCAAGCACCGGCCGGTGAGGAGATCTCGCGACCGGCTCCAGGCCCGGCAACGCGTCGGTTCCGTCCGCCGCGGCTGCGCGTCCTCGCCGGTGAGGGCCATCAGCTTCGCGACCTCCCGCCGGATCCACTCACCGTCACGATTGCGCGCCAGCGACGCGTCCGCGGCGATCTTCGTCCCGTCCAACGCGACCACCGACAGATCACACAACCCGGCCGCCGCGCCAACCGCACCCCTCCACGAACAACCCCTCAGCGCACGCTCGTGTTCAACGACGAACCGGCGATCGTCGCGTGATCAGGCACCAGTCCGCCACAGATCACCCGGACGCCGCATCGGTCCGGCACTGCGCCTCGATCCGCCGGCTTGAGCGATCCCGCAGCAGTACGCGTAGAGCAACAACGCGACCATCATCTCCGGCTCGTATGCGGACGACCCGCGCGCCCCCAGGCCGACGCACCCGACGTGTTCAACCGTGCGACGACATCGAGCACAACCACGCCAGATGCCCCTCATCCAGCCACTCCCCATCACACCCAACAAAAACAACTATCCCCACCCCACATACAGCGCGTACCCCCCATCCCTCCAAACCCCAGCAGCCTCGCGTTCCCCCCTCGCTCGTCATCATCCAACACCACCTCCTACCAGGCCCCGCTGCTGCATCAGCCTAAGCCCTCTCAGACACTTTTAGCAGTCAATCACAGATCACCCCCACACTGCCCGTTCCACACCGCGCCCGCACACGCCCCGAGTTTTGCGACACCTCTATGACCGGCGTTACGCAGCACGTGCGACCGGCCGGCGGGCGCTCGTGCACGTTAAGCCGGTCCCAAGGCGTCTGCTCGCGAACTCGACGCTCGCCTGCGGGATGCTCGCCACCCCGCGGCCGAGCCCGGGCGGCTTAGGTGAGCCCGTGTTCGTGCGCGTAGCGAATCGCTTGGGCTCGGTCCCTCGAGCCGGTTTTCGAGAACACGTGGTTGATGTGGGTCTTGACCGTGTGGTCGCTGATGAACAGGTCGCGCGCGATCTCTGCGTTGGAGAGGCCGGCGGCGAGCAGCTTCAGCACCTCCGCCTCGCGCGGGGTCAGATCGTCGGGCAGGTCGACGCGAGACCGGCGGCTTGGCTTGCTGAGCGGAGGCAGCACCGGCGAGCAGCATCGCCGTGACCTCGGGTGGGAGGATCGTATGCCCCGCTGCAGCGCTGTGGAGCGCCTGGGAGATCTCACGGCGGTCCGCGTTCTTGGTCAGGTAGCCGCGGGCCCCCGCCTTCAACGCGGCGATGATCGTTTCGTCGTCGGCGTAGGTCGTGAGCAAGACGATTGCGACCTCCGGATGCTCGCGAGTCAGCCGCTCGGTCGCGCCGACGCCGTCGAGCACTGGCATGTGGAGGTCCAGCAGGATCGCGTCGGGTTGGTGCCCGGCGACTGCGGCGACCGCCTGTTCGCCGTCGGCGACGGCGGCGACCACCTCGATGTCGGGGATCACGTCGAGCACCATCTGCAGTCCCTCGCGTACGACGGTCTGGTCGTCGGCGATCACGATCCGCAGACGTTGTTGGTGCGCCGGATCGACCGCGCTCACCGCTTCACCCGGGCCTGCACGACCCACCGATCGCCGACTGGGCCGGCGTGTAGCTCGCCATCGATCAACCGTAACCGCTCGTGCATGCCCGCGAGGCCGTAGCCGCCAGCGGCGTCGGGCTGCTCGACCGCGATGGCGTCCGGGAGCGCGTTCTCGACTCGCAGCTCGACACCAGTGTCGGTGTATTCGAGCGCGATCGTCGGCGGGTTGCCGTCGGCGTGTTTGGCGGCGTTGGTGACCGCCTCCTGCGCGACCCGCAAAAGCGCCAGGCCGGCGGCCGGCCCGAGCGCGTAGGGCTCGCCGCTGACCGTCAGCGCCCCGGGGCGGTCGTCGACGAGCGCAGCCAGCGCATCTGGGAGGGGTGGCGCGTCGGTTCGCAGCGCCCTGACGGCGCGCCTCGTCTCCGTCAGTCCCTCGTCGACGAGTCGCCGGGCGCGGGCGAGCGAGCCCAGCGCGCGGTCGATGTCGTGGCGCTCGGACAGCATCGCCTCAGCGGCCTGCAGCTGGATCCCGAGCGCGCCGAGCGAGTGAGCGAGGACGTCGTGGATCTCGCGGGCGATCCGGGAGCGCTCATCCAGCGCCGCGGCGCGCTCGGCCTCGAACTGGGCCCGGCGAGTCTCAGCGAGCAGCACCTCGGCCTGCTCGGTCTGGGTCCGGTAGGCGCGGCGGTAGCGACCGACCAGGGCGAAGGCCGCAAGCGCCGCCGGATACCCGAGCACGGTTCCGAGATCAGCGTGGCCGTAGATCACCGCTCCGATCTCGACAGCGAGTACGCCGGTGAGGAACACGACCAACAGCTCGGCGAGCGGCAGATCGACGCCCGCAGCCAGCATGCCGACGATCGCCAGCGCTAGCACGCTGGTGTCGTCGTGGGCGGCGGCGGCAAAGCCCCCCACGGCCGTGATCACGGTCAGACAGGCGAACAGCGATCGCTGCGCCCACGGCGCCGGGAGGCGGTCGCTCGCCCACCAGCCGACCATCGCTGCTGCGGCGATCGCGAGCTCGATGATGCCGGCGGCGAGGCTCCCATGGGCGGTGAGCACGACTGCGGCGACGAGCACGAACGCGCCGGCCCGCAGCCACCATGCCCACGCTGCGAGCAGCGTGACGGCCTCACGATCTGACCGTTTCAACGAGCTGAACATCCGGTCGCTCACCGCTCGCGGCCGCGGGAGTCCGAGAACCAGCTGGCGCCGAACACGCTGCCGTCCTTCTCGGGTGCGAACGGGATTCCAGCCGCGACCGCCCGGGGGGCGACCACCAGCGCCTGGGCAGCACGGTTGAGGCCGAGCATCAGCAGAATCGCGGCGGTACCGGCAGCGAGGTGCGCACCGGCGGCAGCACCGATGCCGCTGACTACCAGGCGGCTGACGATCAGCCCGCCCCACAGCCACAGACCCTGCTTCGGGAGCTGCGCCCACAGGTGCCCGTCGCGGCGCTCCAAGCGAGTCATCGCGCCAAGGCCGACGCCGATCGCGATGGCGATCACCGCGCTCACCACCAGCAGCACGATATCCGTTGCATCCGGGTGCGACTTCTGGCTGCTGATGTCGAGGATCCCGATCACGGTCAGGACCGCAGGGAGCACGACCAGGCGCTTGCCCGACACTGAGCTGCCGACCACCTGCCGCCCGATCACGTACACGACGACTCCGATTGCCAGAAGGACTGTTAGAGGGGACATTTCCATAGCTCCTTTGCGGGTTGATTGACGCTCCTTGAAGCTATGGCCGTTCGGCCTCGCGCACATCGCCCCGCGGCTTGATTCGCGGGTTGATCCCGGGTTGAGAGCAGGGTTGAGAAACCCCCCGCGGTCAGCCCGCGATCAGCCCGCACACCAGCCCGTGCGGCGATGACAGACCGCTTGGCGGCGAGCAGGCTGGATGGCGCAACCCCGACCTCTTCGAAAGCGAGAAATCACATGCTCACCAAAGCCCTGATCGTCAACGGACTCGTCCTGTTCGCCGTGCTCGAGGCAGACCTCGGCCCCGCCCGCAAGGTCACCCGCTTCCGCCTCCTGCGCCCGCTGCTGTTGACCGCCTCGATCGTGCCGATGTTCCTAGAGGCGATCGCGACCCACGGCACCGGGCTCGCGCTCGAGATCGGCGGCGGCGTCGCCGGCGTCCTGCTCGGACTCACCGCTGCCAGCCTGATGACCATCCGCCAGCAGCCCACGACCGGCAAGCCCGTGACCCGCGCCGCCGCCGCCTACGCCGCATTCTGGATCGCGATCATCGCCGCGCGCAGCGCCTTCTCGATCGGCGCGGTCCACTGGTTCAACCACCCACTGGCGACATGGATGGCCACCCACCAGGTCACCGGCGCGGCGATCACCGACACCCTGATCATCATGGCCGCCGCGATGACACTCGCCCGCACCGTTAGCCTCGCCGTCCGCGCCGGCCAGACCCGCCGCGAGTCCCCGGTCGCCCCGATCGCTGCCTGAGCAACCCGGGACACCCCGCGACCACGTCCGCGCTCCGTCATTGCACGGAGCGCGGCCGTTTCTTTTCCACGATTACCTCAGCCCGTCAAGACGGTGAACGTCAGCGACCGCGTCGCCGATCGCAAGCCGGTCGCGCCAATCGCCGTT
>CAVYGK010000015.1:0-189795 GCA_963768015.1 uncultured Solirubrobacterales bacterium | reverse complement strand
CGGCCCGCCGCCGGGGTAATCGCCGAGCTCACCGGCGTCAGCGCCAACACGCTCTACCGGGAGCTGACACAGCGCTCGGCCAATTAGCGGTCGAGGGCTCCTATCTGCAGGAGCCCTCGATCCTTCCTTTCACTGTGTTGTTGGCGGCGCCGACGCTGCGGTTGCCAAAGCACACGAGGTTGCGGTCGATGGTGTCGCCCTCGATCGAGTCCCCTGAAGCGTGGTTGGCGGCAAACGTCACGTTGCCGTGGATCGTGGTCGGCCCGCACTGGCCGATGTTCCAGGGCGAGCCGTGGCGGCTGCCGGCGATCAGCAGGTTGCCGTCGATCGTCGTGTTGCAGATCACGTTGGTGCCCGAGCTGAGCAGATCGGCGGCGTGGCGGGCGTCAAAGATGTCGACGTTGCCCGCGATCGTCGAGCCGGCGAGTCGCAGCCCGGTGCCCGAGACGACCAGGTCGCGCGCCACCGAGTCGTCGATCAGGTCACACCAGGCTCCGTGTGGAACGGTGAGCTGGCCGGAGATCATCGCCGCGCTCAGCTGCTGATCGACGCAGGTGACATTCCCGTGGGCGGGGATGTCGACGCTCGCCTGGAGTGGCAGGCGCGCAAGTGAGTCCGCGTCCCCGACGTAAACCGTCCGCCGACCGGCGGCGGCCAGCCATTTCTGCTCGGCCGCCGACCAGTACTGCAGCTGGCGCAGCGGTACCTCGACAGACACCGCTTGCGACTGGCCGGGTGCCAGGTCCACGCGCGCGAACTGGGACAGCTGCCGAACGGCGAATTCGATTCCCGCCGGCTGCCCGCTGGGCGCACCGAGATACACCTGCGCAACGGCGGCCCCGATCACCGATCCGGTGTTGGCGACCCGGAAGCTGACATCCAGCCCACCGTCACTTGCGCGCGAGACGGCGAGGTCGGAATAGCGGAAGTGCGTGTACGACAGTCCCCAGCCGAACGGGAACAGTGGCTTGATGCCTTCCTTGTCGAAGAACCGATAGCCGTTGTAGATGCCCTCGGTCTCATCGGTGGTCCCTCCCGCACCGCCGTTGAGACGTTCGAGATGAGGGCCCAGTGTGTCGCCGGGGTACAGCGGCTTGGTCTCGTCGTACCCCCAGATGGTGTCGGTCGCGTTCGCCGGCCAGGTTATGTCGGTATGACCGCTGGGGTCGGCGAGCCCCAGCAGCAGGCGGGCGGTTGAGGTTCCGCCCTCCTCTCCGGAGAACCACATCTCTAGCACCGACTTCACGCTGCCGACCCAGGGCATCAGCACCGGGTTGGTGGTGTTGAGCACCACTACCGTGTTGGGGTTGGCCGCGGCAACGGCGTCGACGAGCTGTGTGTTGGCCGCGGTCAACGACTCCGGCGCGGAGATCGTGGCGGGGTTCGACCCGTACGGGTTGGGAATCGTCGTCGACGCTCCGTTGTCGTTGAGGAACACGATCGCGAGCGCCTTGCCGCGTGCCGCCGTCGCTGCATCGGCGATGTCCCCGTTGGCGCGGGAGTAAGCGAACCGGAAGCTCGCTGGGCCACCGGTGGCGTTGTCGAATGTGATCTGCACCTGATGGAAGCTGCCCCCGGTCAGGGTGCCGGCCGCGTACTGCTCGTTGGTCAGGCCAGCCTGGGTGTAGCCGCCGTTGGTCGGCGTGGCGGGCAGCGCCGCGTTGTGCGCGCCCGTCACCCCCTGTCCGAACACGTCCGGCGGCGTGCCCAGCGCCTCGGACGTGCCGTCGAACGTGAAGGTCACGTCCGATGAGGGCACCGTTGGGCTGAACTGGAAGCGGAACGTGTAGCTGTCCGTGGTCGGCACGTATACGTAGCCGGTCCACGTGTAGCTTCCGGGCGCCAGCTGATTGTGCCCCGAGACGGTCGTGAAATCGAGCGAGGAGTCGGTTGTCGGCGAGCCCGGGCCGGTCGTGCGGTCCAGCCCGCCGGTGACCGTCGAATTCGACGTCGACAGCGCCGAAGACGGCACCGGCTCACCGGATGGCGAGTTGGCGGGCACGTACGTGAATGCATTCGGATCACCGCTGAAGTTCTGCAGCTGCTCGAGTGGGTTGATCGCGTCGCGATCGGCGAATCCGACCGATGCCTCGCCCGTGGGATCGGCAATCGTGTACTCGGCGCCCGGGCCGGCCACCATAACCCCGCCTCTCAGGTCCGCGCGCGAGATCGGCAGGGTGCCTGGGTCGTTCTTGAGCAGCACGGCACCCTCCTCCGACATCCGCTCGGCCACGGCGGCATCGCCGTCCTTGGTGCCCAGGTCGGATGTCGGAGTCGCGCCGCTCGCGGGCCCGATCGGAAGCAGCGCGTTTCCGGTGCGGTTTCCATTCACGCCGCCGGGGTTGGTGCACAGCGGCGAGACCGGCGTCTGATCGCAGCCGAGCAGCCCAAACCGCTGTTCCTGATACAGCATCAGCGCGAGCGCCTGGTTGAACACCGACAGTGGCACGGTCCCGTTCTCGACCGCCCGCACGAGCGTGCAACCGTAGGTCGGGCAGCCCGGACCGGGAATGCCGGCGACGTGGACCGCGTTCGGTGTGGAGCACGATTCGCTGTTCCCCGACGCGTCGGCGCACGTGTCCCCGGTCGGGTCAAACGCGGACGGCGGGCCGAACCCCCCGCTCGAGGTGGTGCTCAGCGAGTTGCTGTCACTGAAGTATCCGGTTGTCGTCGGCTGCTCCTGATCCTCACCCTGAAAGATCGCGGAGGTGCTGTGCGTGGCCGGATAGTCGGAGCCGATCATCGCCTTCGACCCCCAGAGGTCCCGCAGCGCGTAGGTCAGGCTGAGCGGTTGCTCACACGAGTAGTGCGCCTCGTTCAACGGCCAGGTCAGCGGATTCTGACCGGCGACCGCATACGGGCTCAGCGGTGCGGTTGCGCTGAGCGTGGAGACGAGGTTCCGGCAGCGTCGTCGACGTGTCCTGCCACTCCTGATACGAGCACATCGTCGCCGCCGCACGGCCGGTGACGAATCCCGATTCGTACGGCGTCAGGTAGACCTGGTGCAGGGCCTGGTCGGAGATCTCGGTGTTCGTGCTCTGGTTCTGGCCGTTGTAGACGGCGAAGTGCTTCATCTCCGACATCAGCCCGGCGCCCTGGCTGCCGTTGATCTGAGCGGCCACCATCTGACCACTTAGGTACGGATCCTCGCCGGTCGTCGTCAGGTTGCGTCCCCAGTTCGGCAGCCGATCGATGTCCGTCTGCGGCCCGAACAGGCCGGTGACCATCAGCTCCCTGCCCTCGGTGCCCTCTGTCTGTCCCCACACGTTGGCGAGCGTCCGGTCAAACGAGGACGCCAGGTTCATCAACGTTGTCGGGCCCGTCGTCCCCTCCGCATTCGGGCCCGAGAAGGTGTTGATCCCCTGGGCGTCGGTCCAGCACATCGGCGCGATCGACGGGTTGGTCCCGGTGGGAGCGGCGGTCGGCCCCACGTTGTTGCAGGTCGCGTTGGTCCCGCCGTGGAAGAGTTGGCTTGCGTTGGCCAGTTGGGCCTCGGTGGGTGGGTTCGAAGGCTCCAATTGCGAGATGAGGCTCATTACCACCGGCGTGTAGGGAGCGTTCGCCGTCACCGAAGGAGAGCTTGTCGTCGATGGAAGCTGCACGGGCAGCGAGTAGGGGATGTTCGAGGGCGTCGCCGCAGCGGGATCGCCGGCCGCGCCGGCCGAGCCCCCCAAGAGGGCAGTGACCGCACCCGTCGCTGACATGATCGCGACCCATCGCAGCAAAGACCTCATGTCGAACCCTCCCACCGTGACCCAGCTCGCGGGTGACGCAGCGACTATGTGCGCTCACGTATGCCCGGAGCGATGACCTATGTACGACGCAGACGATCGAATCGGCCGGTGGGATGCAGACAGCGACAGGGCAGAGAGCAGCCAAAACTCGGCCCACCAGCCGTTACGTTCCGGGCCTTGGCCACTACCTCCCTGATGTGAACTTACGTAACGGGTACGCCCGAGGTCAAGGCGCCGCGTGAGAAATAGTTGCGGCCCGCGGTCAAAATGCTTGATTCACCTCACCATCCCTACAGCCGCGCGCGCTTCAGTGTCATAAACCTGACACACAGTGGGCGCTTGTCGCCGCCGCCGTGGGCGTCAGCGCTCGACGAAGTAACCGCCGCTGCCCTGGCCGCTCGAGAACCAGCGGCTGGTGACGGTCTTCTTGCGCGTGTAGAACTCGACCGCGTCGGTTCCGTGCGCGTGCAGGTCGCCGAGGAAAGAGTCCTTCCAGCCGCTGAACGGGAAGAACGCGACCGGCGCGGCGACGCCGATGTTGACTCCCACCATGCCGACTTGAACCTCGTGCCGGAAGCGCCGGACTGAGGCGCCCGACTCGGTGAAAATCGACGTTCCGTTGCCGAAGCGGCTGTGGTTGACGATCTCGATCGCCTCGTCCAGCGAATTGGCACGCACCACCGCGAGCACCGGGCCGAACACCTCCTCGCCGACGATCGGATCGTCGCGCTGCACCTCGACGATCGTCGGCCCGACGAAGCACCCCGACTGCGGAACCCCGTCGCGACCATCGACGATCACCGTGTCGCTGCGGCCGATCCAGCTGATGATGCGCTCGCGCGCCGTCTCCGAGATCACTGGACCGACGTCGCTTGCCTCGTCGAGCCCATCGCCGACCTTGAGCGCGCGGGTCGCCTCGACCAGCGGCCCCATCAACTGCTCGTGCGCGTCGCCGACCGTCACCACCACGGACCCAGCCATGCAGCGCTGGCCGGCCGCGCCGAACGCCGAGCCGATGATCCCGTCGACCGTCTGCTCGATCACGGCGTCGGGCATCACAACCATGTGGTTCTTCGCCCCACCGAGCGCCTGCACACGCTTCCCCGCCTTCGCCGACCGCTCGTAGACGATCCTCGCGACCGGCGCCGAACCGACGAACGAGACCGCGTCGATCCCGGGATGGTCGAGGATCCCCTCGACGACCTCCCGCCCGCCGTTGACCAGGTTGACGACGCCGGCCGGCAGTTCGAGCGCGTCGAGCTCCTCGAACGCGAGCTGCTGCGTCATCGGCACCTGCTCGGACGGTTTGAGCACGAACGTGTTCCCACACGCGATCGCGAACGGCAGAAACCAGAACGGGACCATCGCCGGGAAGTTGAACGGGACGATCGCCGCGCACACTCCGACCGGCTGACGGACAGTCTCGGCGTCGATGTTGCGCGACACGTCCTCGAGGATCCGCCCCTGCATCGTCGTCGGGATCGCGCACGCGGCCTCGACCATCTCGATCATCCTGGCCACCTCGGCGCGCGCGTCCACGAGCGTCTTGCCCATCTCAGTGGTGACAGAGATCGCGAGCTCGTCGGCGCGCGCGGTCAGTCGCTCGCGCAGCTCGAACAGCTTGCGCGCCCGTGCGATCGTCGATACCGCGCGCCACTCCGGCAACGCTTCGCGGGCGGCACGCACCGCCGCATCCAGATCTGCCGCGCCCGACAGTGGCACCCGCGCGAGCGTCTCGCCGGTCGCCGGGTTCGTGACGTCGAGCTCCCCGGTCGCGTCGGTCGCCGGCGTCCAGCGTCCGGCGATGTAGTTCTCCAGCAGTCGGGTGGACGCCCGAGTAGAGCTCACGAGTTGCAGGATAGCCTTGAGAGACAGTGTCCTTCTACGTCACAACCCCGATCTACTACGTCAACGCGCAGCCGCACCTCGGCCACGCGTATACGACGATCGCCGCCGACGTGCTAGCGCGTCATCAGCGTCAGCGCGGCGAGGACGTGTTCTTCCTCACCGGCACCGACGAGCACGGCGAGCCGGTCGCCGACGCCGCGCGCGCCCAGGGGCTCGAGCCGCAGGTGCTCGCGGACCGCAACGCCGAGCGGTTCAAGGCGCTGGCGCCGCAGCTCGAAGCCTCCAACGACTTCTTCATCCGTACCACCGACGAGGAGCACAAGCGCCGCGTCCAGGAGGTGCTGCAGCGCGTGCACGACAACGGCTACACGTACAAGGGGATCTACGAGGGCTGGTACTGCCCGCGCTGCGCCGACTTCAAGGTCGAGAACGAGATCCTCGAGGGCAACCGCTGCCCGATCCACGAGATCGTGCTCGAGCGGCACGAGGAGGAGAACTGGTTCTTTGCGCTGTCGCGGTTCCAGCAGCGGATCGAGCGCCTGTACGCCGAGCGGCCCGACTTCGTGATGCCGCCGGCGCGCTACAACGAGGCGCTGTCGTTCGTCACCTCGGGCCTCCAGGACATCTCGCTGTCACGCCATCGGCTCAAGTGGGGCGTCACGGTCCCGTGGGATCCGGACCACGTCTTCTACGTCTGGTTCGACGCGCTGCTCAACTACTACACGGCGCTCGGCTATGCCCGCCCCGGCGAGGACCTGACGGATCGCTTCTGGCCGGCGACGTACCACATCATCGGCAAGGACATCCTCAAGTTCCATACCGTCTTCTGGCCGGCGATCCTGATGGCCGCCGGCCTCGCGGTCCCCGAGCACGTCTTCGTGCACGGCTTCCTGCTCGGTTCCGACGGACGCAAGATGAGCAAGTCGCTCGGCAACGTGCTCGATCCGTTTGAGGTGATCGATCAGTACGGCGCCGACACATTGCGCTTCTACCTGATGCGTGACGTGTCGTTCGGCGGCGACGGCGCGGTCGGGATGGACGCCGTCCGCTCACGCTACGACAGCGAGCTTGCCAACGAGTACGGCAACCTCGCCAGTCGCACGATCGCGATGATCAACCGCTATCGCGACGGCGTGATCCCGGACGTCGGGCTCGACCCCGTGCTCGCGGCCGAGTTCGACGGGCTGGATGAGCACGTCTGTGAGCTGCTCGATGGCGCCGACGTGACCACGGCGCTCGAACTGATCTGGGCGCGCGTGCGCCGCTGTAACCGCTACGTCGAGGAGCGCGCCCCGTGGCAGCTCGCCCGTGACCCCGCCGATGCCGATCGCCTCGACGAGACGCTCGCTTCGCTGGCCGAGGCATTGCGGGCGCTGACGGTGCTCTTGCACCCCTACATACCGGCCACCACGGACCGGCTGCTCGCGGCGCTGTCGGCCCCGGAGCTCTCGCTCGACCGCGCAGCGCTCGCGGCGACCGGCGGCGGGCGCACGATCACGCCGTCGCTCGAGCCGCTGTTTCCCAAGCGCGGATGATCGACAGCCACACCCACCTCGATGCGTGCGAGCCCCCTGTCGCCGAGCTCGTCGCCGCCGCCGAAGCGGCCGGCGTGACCCGGATCCTGACCGTCGGAACCGACGGCGCCTCGTGCCGCGCGGCGCTCGCCGCGGCCGAGGACTTCCCTCAGGTCTACGCCGCGATCGGGCGCCACCCGAGCGAGGCGACCGGCTTCGACGACGCCGATTTCGCCGAGCTCGAGGCGCTCGCCAGTCACGACAAGTGCATCGCGATCGGCGAGACCGGGTTGGACTACTACCGCGACTACTCCCCGCGCGAGGACCAGCAGCGCGCGTTCGAAGCACAGATCGAGCTCGCCCGCGCGACCGGCAAGCCGCTAGTGATCCACACCCGCGCCGCCGACGACGACACGCTCGCGACGCTCGGCGCGCACGCCGACGGCCTGCGTGTGATCCTGCACTGCTTCTCGATGGCCGGCCGCGTGCGCGAATGCCTGGCCCACGATCAGTGGTGGTTCTCGTTCGCGGGCAACGCCACCTACCCGAAGGCTCAGGATCTGCGCGAGGCGGCGATCGCGATCCCAGCCGGCCGGCTGCTGGTCGAGACCGACGCGCCCTACCTCTCACCACAGCCAGTCCGCGGCAAGCCCAACCAGCCGGCCAACGTGGTCGCGACCGCCGAGGTGCTGGCGCTAGAGCGGCGCGTCTCCTACGCCGAGCTCGAGCGCTCGATCGAGGACAGCGCCGCGGCCCTGTTCGGATGGTGAGCGCGCGCCAGCGCGAGCTGGGCCAGAACTTCCTCGTCGATCGCAACATCCTCGACGTGATCGAGCGGCTGGCCGCGCTCTCGGGTGACGACGTCGTGCTCGAGATCGGCGGCGGGCTCGGAGTGCTGTCGGAGCGGCTCGCCGCCCGCGCCGGGTTCGTGCACGTGGTCGAGGTCGACGGACGGCTCGAGGAGGGGCTGCGCGAGGTCCTGGGGCCGCGCTCGAACGCCGCGCTGCATATCGACGACGCGCTGACGATCGACTTGCAGGCGCTGACACCGGCGCCCGACAAGGTCATCGCCAATCTCCCGTATGGCGTCGCCGCGACCGTGATCCTGCGGACGATCGACGAGCTGCCGAGCGTCGAGCAGTGGGTCGTGATGGTTCAGCGCGAGGTCGGCGAACGGTTCGCCGCCGCGCCCGGGACCGCGGCGTACGGTGTCCCGAGCGTGCTGGCCCAGCTCGCGTGCGAGGTCAAGGTCCTGCGGCCGGTCGCGCGGACCGTGTTCCGGCCGGTGCCGAACGTCGACAGCGTGCTGCTGGGGCTGCGGCGCGTCGGGCCGGCCGCGGATCCGACGCTGAGCGCGCTCGTGCACGGCGCGTTCGCACACCGCCGCAAGACGCTGACGGGCTCGCTGGGGCTGACCGGCAAGGCTCGCGATCGCGCCCGGGCGGCATTGGTCGCGCTCGGTCACCCGGCCGACGAGCGCGCCGAGCGGCTCGCGCCGGAAGAGTTCAGGGAACTGGCACAGCGGATCGGCTGATGCCACTGATCGACGAACGCGCATACGCGAAGATCAACCTGTGTCTGCTGCTGGGCGGTCGGCGCGACGACGGGCGACACGAGCTGGTGACCGTGTTCGAGTCGGTCACGCTCGCCGACGAGCTGGTGATCGGGGTTCCCTCTCCCACGGGCACCGACACGGTCATCTGCCCCGGGGTCCCCGGCCCCAACCTGGTCGCCGATGCGATCACTAGCCTCAGGGCGGCCGGGTGGGGATCGCCACCGCTGCGCGTCGAAATCGACAAGCGGATCCCGATCGCGGCCGGAATGGGGGGCGGGTCGGCCGACGCCGCCGCGCTGCTACGCCGTGCACCCACGCTTGCCGCCGTCTCCACCGTGACCGTCGACGAGGTCGCCCGCTCGCTCGGCGCCGACGTACCAGCCCAACTCAATCCGGGTCCCTCGTTCGGCACCGCTGCCGGCGACCGCGTACGCCCGCTGCCCGATCTCGCCGAGCACGCGCTCCTGATCCTGCCGCAGTCGTTCGGTCTCTCGACCGCCGACGTCTATCGCGAAGCCGACGCGCTGGGTCTCGCTCGCACCGCCGCCGAGCTCGACGCCCTGCGCGCCGAACTCGAGTCCTCCCTGGTGGCCGAATTTCAGCTGCCCGATCACCTGCTCGTCAACGACCTCGAGCAGGCCTCGCTGTCACTGGCGCCTGCGCTCGGCGTCGCGCTCGAGGCCGCGCTCGAGGCCGGCTGCGAGCGCGCGATCGTATGCGGCTCGGGCCCGACCGTGATCGGGATCTGCTGGGGTCAGGACGCGACCGCCCGGGTCGAAGCCGCGCGTGCGCGCCTCGCGCCCCGGTTCGCGGGTGCCGCCGCGGTGCGGCCGGTCCGGCGCGCTGATCTCGCCGTCGATTCGAACGGCTGAGTGTTCGCAGAGAGGGGACCGCGCACCGGTGGCGAACAGGTGCCCGATTCCCGCAAATTGCGGCGCCACGATCCGTACGCTCCCGGGCATCGTCCGCTTCGGGCACAATTTGTTTGAGCAATGAGCAACACGTCGGTCACCTACCTGGTCGGTGCATGCGCGGGCGTCTTCGGTCTCGTCATCTTCTGCACGTTCGTGCTGGCACCAGCGGTCACCTCTTATCGGCGGATCTATGAGCGAGCGGCCGCCGTGGTGTTGTCGCTCTACGTGCTCGCCGCGTTCGTGGGTATCGGCATCCTGCTCGGCGCGCTGATCATCATCGAGTGGCCGCGGCTCTTCTGACGGGAGCGGTTTGGCCGGCAGCGCTGAGCGCAGTGGCGTCCATGCACCGGACCTCGATGCCTTCGCCGCGATCACCGACGCGGTCGAGGCTGGCGCCGGCCTGCCCGAGATCCTGCGCGCCGCGGCGCGGGCGCTCGATGCCAGCCTGATCCTGATCGACCGGTCGGCGACCGTGCTCGCGGTCGCCGCGCGCTCACCGGCCGACGAGCGCTCGCTGATGCGCGACGCCGACGACGTCTCGACGGTCGAGCTCAAGGTCGCCGACGCGTCCGTCGGCCAGCTGCGGATGCGGACCCGCGACCGCACCCCTGATGGTGCCCTGCTCAGGCTGGTCACGACCCTGATCGCGTCCGAGGTCGAGCGTGTGCGCGCCCCGGAACGTGCCTCACAGGAGGCCGCGACGACCTTTCAACGGGCGGTCCTGTCGCGGCGAATCGAGGACCGCAGCGATCTGCTCGCGCGGGGCAAGGAGCTCGGTACCGACCTGTCGCTCGGCGCCTCGGTCGCCGTCGTTCGCGCCCACGCACGCAACCCGACCGAGGACGACTGGCGCCGCCGGCTGCTGGCCGTGGCCGCGCGCGGGGCGCGCTCGATCGCCCCCGGCGCGATCGCCGCGCCGACCGAGGCCGACGCCGGTGAGGTCGTGGTCCTGCTGCCGGATGCCGATGGCGAGGCCGGCCGGCGCGTTTCGGCGGCGATGCTGCGTGAGCTCGAGGCGGGGTTGGCGGGCTTCTCGTTTGCGCTCGGCCGCAGCCGCCGCGTCGAGGACCCGCTCGATCTCCAGCGCGCGTTCAACGAGGCGCTGCTGGCGCTCAACGTCGCCGAGGGCGACGCCGAGCGCACCGAGCTGGCCTACGCGGAGACCGGCACCTACCAGCTGCTGCTCCCGTATATGAGCGATCCCGCCGAGCTCAAGCGCTTCTACGACGACACGGTCCGGCCGCTGGTCGCCTATGACGAGCAGTACGAGACGGACCTGCTCGGCACGTTGGCGACATTTCTCGAATGCGACGCGAACGTCAATGCGACCGCCTCGCGACTGATCACTCACCGCCACACGATCCGTTACCGCTTCGAGCGCGTGCGCGAGCTGACCGGACTCGATGTCTCCTCGACCGACGGGCGCGAGAAGCTGTCGCTCGGGCTCAAGGCGATGCGCGTGCTCGGGATCGCCGCGCCGCACGGGCCGGCGAGCGAGCCGGGTGCGGCCGGCGGCCGCGTCCCGCGCTGAGCCTTTTCGAGCGTGCGGTCGGCGGCGGCTTAGGCGGGCTCGCTGGCGATCGGCCGTTCACGCCGGGCTCGCGCCACGGCCTCGAGCCTCGAATGGACGCCGAGGGCACTCAGTACGTGGCGCACGTGGTTGCGCACAGTCTCGGGGCTGAGACTGAGATCGTGAGCGATCTGCTGGGTCGAGCGTCCACGCTCGAGCATCCGCAGGACCTCCGCCTGGCGCGGGGTGAGACGTGGGTCCGGCGCGGCAGGCAACTCTCGGTATTCCTGCCTAATCTGTCCGAATACGCCGACCACCCGGCCTCCGCGAACGAGCGGAACCGAGCTCAACTCGACGCCGACGCGGTTGCCGTCGATATCGAGGAGAACGAACGCGTCGTCGGTGGCCGATGCCGTGCCGGCCAGCTTGCGGGCAAACAGCTCGCGTGCACGCCGCCGGTCCTCCCGAGCCACGATCGACGCGAAGCGATGGCCCCGAACATCGCCCGTCCGTCGTGTCGCTGCCGAGTTGACCCAGAGCACCACGCCGCTTGAGTCGAGGATGTAGCTCGGGACGTTGATCATCTCGAGCGCGGATGGGATCTCACGGCTGAAGGACGCCAGTCCGGGCACGCGGGGAGTGTGACGCTCGCACGGGCGTTGGGTCAACCCTGCATATGTGACCCAGATGGGTCATGCAGCCCTGGTTGTGGCACGCCGACACTAATTGTGACTAGAGAACCGTGCCATTGCTCCGGAGCATGCGAATGACTCGCTCCCAAGGGCCGCGCGGCAGCGAAATGCCGTCCACAGGGGGCTACATGTCTTCGATGCTTAACTCACCGACGAAAACCCATCAGATCCGCCGGCCGCCGCGCTCACGCACACGAGTGAGCGTCGTGATCCCGACTCTCAACGAGGCGGCGAACCTCCCGCACGTGTTCGCGCGGCTGCCGTACGAGGAGCTGTTCGAGATCATCCTTGTCGACGGGCACTCGACCGACGACACGATCGAGATGGCGAAAGAGCTGTGCCCGGACGTCCGGGTCGTGCTACAGGACGGCAAGGGCAAGGGCAACGCGCTCGCGTGCGGCTTTGCGGCCGCGAGGGGCGACATCATCGTGATGCTCGACGCCGACGGCTCGACCGATCCACAGGAGATCCCGGCCTACGTCAACGCGCTGTTCCACGGCGCGGACTTCGCCAAGGGTTCCCGATTCACCGACGGCGGGGGCAGCGTTGACATCACCCCGTTCCGGGGTCTAGGGAATCGCTTCCTCAATGGGACGGTGAACGTGCTCTTTGGCACCGACTACAGCGACCTCTGCTACGGCTACAACGCCTTCTGGTCCGACGTCCTGCCGACGATCAACGTCGACTGCGCCGGATTCGAGGTTGAGACGCTGATCAACGTACGCGTCGCCAAGGCCGGCCTGAACGTCACTGAAGTGCCGAGTCTCGAGCGCGAGCGGATCCACGGCGTCAGCAAGCTGCACCCGGTTCGCGACGGCTTGCGTGTGCTGCGGACGATCCTCTCGGAGCGTTTCGCCACGCACGGGCAGACGCCGCTTGCGGTCCCGTCATTCCGCGAGCTCGAAAGCGGCGAGCGCAGGAGCGATGGGCTGCCCGCGCTGGCGGCGACCGCCTAAAGCCCTGGCCCCCTGGACGATCGAACGGTATGCGAGATCTAATTTCTTCGGGGGCCAGGACCGGTCGGGTCCGACGGCGCCGCCACCAGAGTCATGCGGCGAACCGCCGCAACGTCGAAGTTGAAGCGCTGGCCGGGGCGCAGCCCGGGAGCCCGGACGACCTCGACCTCGGCCAACTCGTCGGTCCAGCCGCAGACACGGTAGACCGCCTCGGTGCCGAGATGGACGCGGCGCCTGAATTCCCCGATTCTGAGCTCCGTGGCTGGCGTAACACGGCGAATGTATCAATTGCGGTAAGTCCCCAGAACGGGGCGACGAGGAGACCTGTGAGCGCGCGCCAAAGCTCGGCTGCGGTCGGAATCGCCGCTCAACGCGAGCTCTCGAGCACGAGCATTTGCGCGCCTCAGCCCCCCTGCGTGAGCGTGGTCATCTGTGCGTACACCGACCAACGGTGGGACGCGCTGGTCGAGGCCGTTGCGTCAGCATGGGAACAGGATCCGGCGCCGCACGAGGTGCTGGTCGTGATCGATCACAAACTCGACTTGCTCAGCCGCGCGATTCGCGATTTGCCTGACGCACAAGTGGTCGCAAACGAGGAGGGCCGAGGGCTCTCCGGCGCTCGGAATACGGGCGTCCGGCACGCATCGGGCGAGATCGTCGCGTTTCTCGACGATGACGCATGTGCACGGCCCGGCTGGCTGCGGGCGCTCACGCGGGCGTTCGAAGATCCGACGGTCATCGGGGCCGGCGGGGTCGCCCTTCCGATGTGGGAGTCCTGCCCGCCGTCCTGGATTCCGCCCGAGTTCCTGTGGGTGGTCGGATGCTCCTACCGGGGGCTGCCGCCAACGCTTGCGGAGATCCGCAATCCGATCGGCGCGAATATGGCGTTTCGCCGTACAGTCTTGGAGCGCGTCGGCGGATTCAAGGACGGGATCGGGCGCGTCGGCCGCACGCCACTGGGTTGTGAGGAGACCGAGCTCTCGATCCGCGCCCGCGCCGCTACCGGCGGTCGCATCGTGCAAATGCCCGACGCGAAGGTTGAGCATCGCGTGAGCGCAGACCGTACGCGCTGGCTGTACTTCCGCCGGCGTTGCTGGGCGGAGGGACTGTCGAAAGCGGTCGTCTCGCGGAGCGTCGGCAGCAACGCGGCGCTCGAGCGCGAGCGCGCCTACGTGATGCAGACCTTGCCGACCGGTGTATGGCGCGGACTCGCGGACGCGTGCCGCGGAGATCGGTCGGGAGTCGCCCGCTCTGGGGCAATCGTGACCGGGTTGACGATCACCACGGCTGGCTACCTGCGGGGTCGGCTCAGCGCGCGACGGCGAGGCTGCCGATGACGCAGTTGATCCCGATCCTGCTGTACCACGGCGTCTCGGACCGTGCGGGCGACTCGTTCGCCGTCGCCCCCGGCCGGTTCGTCGATCACGTCGAGGCGATCGCCGCGAGCGGCCGCACAGCCTTGACGATGAGCGAGATCGCGGACGGCATTCGCGGACTGCGGCGACTGCCGGACCGATGCGTAGGGATCACGTTTGATGACGGCTTCGAGGACACCGTCGACGCTGTGGGGCTGCTGAGCCGCCAGGGTTTGCGATCGACGGTGTACGTCACGACCGGGTTCGTCGGCACAGCCGACATGATCAGCGAACGCCAGCTCGAGGTTTTGGCAGGCTGGCATGACAGCGTGGAGCTCGGCGCTCATACAGTCACACATCCCTTCCTTGACGAGCTGACCCTGTCGGCCGCCGAGGACGAGATCCGGTCGAGCAAGGCCGCGCTCGAGCAGCTGATCGATCGTCCGGTTGACTCGTTTGCATATCCGCACGGCGCCCATGACGCGCGCGTGCGCGGGCTCGTCGTCGAATCCGGCTACCGGTCTGCGGCCGCGGTCAAGAACGTGATCTCGCACGCCGGCGACGATCCGTGGGCGGTCGGGCGGTGGACGGCGCAAAGCACGACGTCCGTGGACGATGTGGAACGCTTTCTGGAGGGCTGGTCGGTGCCGCTGGCATGGCAGGGGGAGCGGTTCCGCACGAGGGCCTACCGGGGCGTTCGGCGTGCGCGGCGGAAACTTCCGTACACCCAGGTCGGATCAATCGACGCAAGCCCAGCCAGGATCACACCCGACGCCCCCAACGCGCATCACGTCTCGACCACCGCCCCCAACGCGCATCACGTCTCGACCACCGCTCAGCTCGTCTCGGTCGTGGTTCCGACCTGTGCTGACGCGACAGCCGCGGTTCGCGGCGTGAAAACCATCCGCGAGCACGCCCGCGGACCGCTAGAGGTGATTGTGGTGGAGAACCGACCGGCAAAATCGGATGTCCGCGCCGCGCTCAGGGAGGCGTTCGGCCCGGACTCGGCAGTCCGATACGTCGAGGAGCCCACTCCCGGCCTCTCGCGCGCACGCAACGCGGGCCTTGCCGAAGCCACCGGCGGCATCGTGGCGTTCGTCGACGACGACGTCGTCGTGGACCACCGCTGGCTCGAGGCGCTACGGGAGGCATTCGCCGCATACCCCGACGCCACCTGCGTGACGGGGCTGATCGAGCCGTTGGAGTTGGGCACGCGGGCCGAGTCGCTGCTAGACCAGTACGCAGCGTTCGGGAAGGGGCTGACGCGCCGCGTCTACCGGCTCGATGCACCGCCCGACGACGTGCCGCTGTTCCCATATACCGCCGGTCATTTCGGCTCTGGGGCCAACATGGCCTTCAGGCGGGAAGCGTTGCTACAACTGGGTGGGTTCGACCCGTACCTCGGTGCCGGCACGCATGCACGGGGTGGCGAGGATCTCGACATCTGCATACGCCTGATCTTCAGCGGCCAGACACTCGTTTACGAACCTCGGGCGATCGTCCGGCATCGGCACCTGGATACCATGCGCCTGCTCTACCGGAAGGTCTTCAGCTATGGCATCGGGCTCGGCGCGCTGATCGCCAAGCACCTGACATCCGGGCCGAACCGGTCTAGACCGATCCGGCTCATCCCTGCCGGAATTCGCTATCTGGTTAGTCGCGAATCGCGCAAGAACGCCACAAAGGGACCCGATTTTCCGAGGCGCTTGGATGTGATCGAGTGGATCGGTCTGGCACTCGGCCCGATTGCCTATGCGCGTAGCAGGTGGCTGGTCAACGAACGATTGGATCGGAACGCCGACGCGGCACCGGCACGTCAGGCGGCGCCATTGGATCGGAACGCCGACGCGGCACCGGCACGTCCCGTTTGGAGTGGGGAGCTCGAGCTGTCAAGTCCGGTCATCGAGACCAAGCTTCCGCTCACTCGGTCAGGGGTCGCGTTCGAGGAGGCGAGGCTGCTGCTCCGCGTACTCGGGGAGCCGTTGGGGTTTGTGCGGACGCCCCTGTCATCGGGCAAGCTTAATCTGCAGCAAGCCCTCGACGCAATGGACGGGAATCTCGCCGAGCTCGTCGAGCATCAGCTCGCTGTGAACAGCCTCCCGACACTCGCAGAGCTGATTGCCGAGCGCGATAGCGGTGTGACGAGGACGGCAGCTTGGATCACGGATTCAGAATCGACATTGGTCACAGTGATCGTGTGCACCCGCAACCGGGCGCAAAGCCTCGTTCGCTGCCTTCAGTCGCTCCGACGCTTGCGTTACCGCAACCTCGAATTCCTGATTATCGACAACGCACCAGCCGATAACAGCACCATGGAGCTTGTCTGCGAGGTTGCTCGTGAGGACGCCCGCGTCCGCTACGTGCGCGAGGACCGACCCGGGCTATCGGCCGCACGCAACCGCGGGCTGCGCGAAGCCCGCGGCGAGTTGATCGCATACACCGACGACGACGTGCGCGTGGATCCACTTTGGGTGGACGGCATCGTTCGGGGTTTTCGCCGCCGTGCCGACATCGGCTGCGTCACCGGCCTCGTCGCGAGCGCCTCGTTGGAGCGGCCCGCCGAGCAGTACTTCGACGCTCGAGTGGGGTGGTCATCCAGCTGCGAGCAGCGACTGTTCGATCCGAGCGCCCGTCCAGGCGATTCGAGGCTCTATCCGTATGCGGCCGGCGCGTTCGGGACCGGCGCCAACGTTGCCTTCCGAAGGGAGGCGATCGAGACCATCGGCGGCTTCGATGAAAGCCTCGGGGCTGGATCGCCCACGTCCGGCGGTGAAGACCTCGACGCCTTCGTGCGGCTGCTGCGGTCTGGTCGGACTCTCAGCTACGAGCCCGCTGCACTCGTGTGGCACGACCACCGAGTCGACGAGGCAGAACTGCAAGAACAGATGTATTGCTATGGCAAGGGCCTCTCGGCGTACCTCTGCAAGTTCCTCTTCTCCCGCAACGCCGGCCGCGAGGTCGCCGGGCGGATGCTTGCCGGCGCGTTGCACGCGGGCCGCCTGGCACAGAAGTCGCAAGCAGCGGCCAACCATGCCGGCGTGGCACCAGGGCTCCTGGGCGCCGAGTTCCGGGGACTGTTCGCCGGGCCCCGGGCGTACTTGAAAGCTCGTTCGCGCCAAAGCCGGGAACACGTTCGGGCGGTGGCACCGTGAGCGCCCTCAAGGCACGAGATGAAGGTGCAGCGCTAACCGAGACGGAAGGACGTCGAGCGACCGCCGCGGACGATGCTGCGACCGCGGTCCAGACGCAGACGGCGGAGACGCTGAAGGGCCTGTTCGGTCGCGATTCGCTGTACATGCTGCTATGGGCGGTGCAGCTCGGAATCGCCGCCCTGTGCACGCCGATCGTCACCCGCGTACTAGGTCCGTCCGGGTTCGGGCTCGTCGCGACGGCGATCGTGGTCATGCAGATCCTGGTCGCGCTCGGCAGCTTCAGCCTCCAGTCCGCCGTCCAGCGGGTCTACGCAGCCGCCGACGACGACCGGGATCCGCGCCGCGTCGTGACGCTCGCGGTGGTCCTGTCACTCGGCGCGTTCGCGCTCGCCGACAGCACCGGGCCGCTGTGGTCCCAGGCGCTCGGGCTCGGGCGCTACGGCCCGACAATCGAGTACGCCGTCGGCTGGGCGGCGCTGACGGCGATCACCAACGCCGCCCTAGGCCTGATCCGCAGCCGCAACCAGCTGCTCGTGTTCGGAACCGTCACGCTGCTGCAGTCCGTCGTGGCCGAGGCGCTCAGCCTGCTGCTGGTCGTGCTCGTGCACCGCACGGCGTCCGAGTACGTGCTCGGCCAGCTGCTCGCGCAGAGCGCCGCCGTCGCGGTCGCGCTGATCGCAGTTCGTCCGATCCTGTTCCGCCGTCGCGATCTGCGGATGCTCTCCGGCGCTCTTCGCTACTCAGTCGGCCTCGTTCCCGCGGCGCTGGCTGCATTCATACTCGACGCATCAGATCGGTTGATCATCCGGCACGACCTCGGACCCGTCGCAGTTGCACGTTACGCCGTTGCATACAACGTCGCCAGTCTTACGATCATTCTTCTCGGCGTGCTCAATTCGGTCTGGATGCCGCGCGTATTCGCGCTGGTCGATGCGCGCGTCCGCGCGTCGGTATTGACAGCCAGCAGGGACGTCCTCTACGCACTTCTGATCCCGGCCGTAGTCGGGCTCTGCGTCGCCTCTCCGATCATCCTGAGCATCTGGGTCCCCCCCAGCTACCGGCCCGGCGGCCTGTTGCTGATCGTCGCGATCGTGGCCGTCACCGCGTTCCCCGCGGCGGCGATGATGTCGGCGACCAGGGTGCTGCTGTTCGCCGGAAGCACGCTCGCGATCGGGCTATCGACCGTGCTCGCCGCGCTCGCGAACATCGGATTGAACATGCTCGTCGTGCCAGCGCTCGGGATCGCCGGCGCGGGCCTCGCCACGTTCTGCGGCTACAGCCTGCTGTTCGCATTGCTCGCGTTCCACGCGGGACGCATCACGCCCCTCCCGCGACCGCCGGCCGCCCTGATCGTGAAGGTCGTCGCGGCGGTGGCGATTTGCCTGCTCTCCACGCAGCTGCCAAGCGACCCCGGGCTGACAGCGGCGAGGGCGATCGTCGCCCTGAGCTGTCTGGCGGCATTTGTCGTGATGCTGACGAGCATCTTCGCGCCGTCGCGTGACACGGTGGCCGGGCGGCTCGCAGCGATCGTTCATCCCACCGACCTGGCGCTGGCGGCCTGATGCCGGGCGCGGCCGCGGTCATCCTCGCCCACGCCGATCCCCAACAGGTGCGGCGACTGATCACCTCGCTCGCAGGTCTGGACGTATTCCTACACTGCGACGCCAAGACACCGGACCGCGTCTGCTCCGCGATGACGGAGGCCGCCGGGACCGGGGTTCACGCGGTACCCCGCCGCCGAACGAGCCTCGCAGCTGGTCGCTCGTCGATGCAGAGCTCGCCGGCCTCAGAATGGCGCTCGAACGGAGCCGTGCCGAGCACCTGATCGTGATGTCGGGAAGTTGCTATCCGCTCGTCCCGGTCAAGGAGATCGAGGATGATCTCGCTGGCTGGAGAGATCGGTCCCGCCTGGAGCTCAACCCACTTCCCTATCGGCCCTGGGACACCGCTCGCAACCCCGATGGAGGATTGTGGCGCTTCCAGCGCCGCTTCGTCAGCTTCCGCGGCCAGATCCTGTCCGTCCGCGGCGTGCCCCTCCGGACCCTCCGCCGCGCAATCCCGGCGGATCTTCGCCTTCAGGCTTCGTCGCAATGGAAGATCTACGCCCGCAAGCACGCGGCAGCCCTGCTGCGCGTGCTCGACAGCGACCCGACGTGCTGAGGTTCTGGCGCACCACACTTGTCCCCGATGAATCCTGTGCAGCATCGATACTCCGCTCGCCAACCCTCGTCGGACCCGTGTCGGAGGAGATCTGCGACGACCTCCCCTGGTACCTCGACTGGCCGCCAGCACCCGCCCAACATCCCCGATGGCTCGGAGAGGAGCACGCCGCGCAGCTCGAGGCGGCCCGCTTCGCAGCGCCCAGACACCCCGCCGAACACCAGCACCGCGACGGCCACCGCCAGCGCCACGACGGCCACCGCAAGCTGTTCGCTCGCAAGCTGGGATCGCGGAACAGCACCATCCTTGACTTCATCGACGACAGGCTCCGGTCGTGACGCGCGCCGAGCCCCACATGACCGACGGGTACCTGCCCCTAGCGGCGTTCCGGCACCTCGAACCGACTGCGATCGGGGTGATCGACCTCGACTCGCCGCCTGGGTTCGCCCACGCTCCAGGGTCGTCGGTCATGGGCACGCACCGCGACGCCCTGGCCCTCGTTCGCCTCCACGGCGCGCCACTCGGCGTGATCTACCTCGAGTGCCCGCCCCCCTGTCAGGTGAGCGAGCGCCTCGCTGAGACGATCTGGGCTCAGATCGGGCCGGCGATCGCCCAGCATATGACGAGCCACCGGTGCGCCTGCGTCCCGGACGGTCCCGCAGCGTTGCTAGCGGGACTCCCCGCGGTGGGAGCTGGCTGCAGCCGGGGCATCACGAAGTATCCGCCGGGATCGGTCGCCGTGATCGTCCCGACCACCGGTCGCCTCGATGTCCTCGAGCGGTGCCTACAGTCGCTGCGCGGGGTCGACCGCAGCGACCTCGACGTGATCATCGTCGACAACCGCCCCGCGACGAGCGAGACACTTGCGCTCGTGTCCCGGATCGCGGCGGCCGACCGCCGCGTGCGCTACGTCGCCGAGCCACGGAAGGGGACTTCCGTCGCGCGCAACCGTGGACTTGCCGAGGCCGCGAACGCGGACTACGTGGCATTCACCGACGACGACGTCGTCGTCGACCCCAACTGGCTGCACTACCTGCTCGAACCGTTCTCAGACGACGCGGTCACGGCGGTCACCGGCATGGTGCTGCCGCTGGAGCTCCAGACGCCCGCCCAAAAGCAGTTCGAGCAATACGGCGGATTCTCGAAGGGGATGCGTCGCCGCAGCTATGACCTGCACAGCGAGCGCGCCGATGACCGGCTCCTGTCCCTACTGGGGCGGCATCTTCGGCTCGGGCAACACATGGCCTTCAGACGCACCGCGCTCGTCGCTGCCGGCGGTTTCGATCCGGCGCTTGGCGGAGGCAGCCCACCCGGCGGCGGTGAGGACATCGCCGCGTTCAGCGACGCGATCCTCCGCGGCGGCCGGCTCGTGTACGAGCCCCGATCGCTCTGCTGGCACGAGCACCGCCGCGATGATCAGGCGCTCCGCGACGAGCTGCTCACCTACGGCAGCGGTTTGACCGCTGCGCTGTGCAAGGCAGCGTCGACGATCCGCGCTTCCTTCGCTCTGCTGCGAGAGCGATCCCGACCGTGATCAGGCTGCTGTACCGAAGGGCGCGGGCTGGCTCCGAAGAACGCGAAGGGCAGCTGCCACGGGAGCTGTCTACGCTGGAATACCTCGGGATGCTGCGCGGCCCACTGCTGTACGCCAAGAGCGTGCGACGAGTCAGGCGGCTGGGACTCAATGACGCGACGGGAAGCGCATAGGCCATGCACGGCGCGGCTGCGGTCACGGAGTGGGCTCGAACGTCGTTTGGGCCCGCATTCCGGCAGGCAGAACGAGCGGGCGGCCCTCCGGCGCCCGCGTGAGGCGCGTGACACCGCGTCCAACCGACCAGAGGATGGTCGGGTAGCCGGGAAGCGCCTGGGTCCGTGCGGCTTAGTGCCGACTGCTGCCGGTTTCGTAAGCGCCGTTCCGCGTGTCGGATGATCCGGCCGAACTGGACGGTCGACTTGCCGTAGCGGAAGTGACCCGCCCAGCCACGCAGAACCGGGATCGCCGGGCCTTCAGGAAGCGGCCTCGAGAGCCGATAACACAAGTAAGACGAGCGTGGCAAGCCACATCAGCCAGTCGGCGCGAATGGGGGTGTCCGCGACACCAAGAGGGACTGATGGGCGACCAACACAGGCGGTTTGAAACGATGGTGACCTCACGAGACGGTAGGGTGGGTGGGAACGTCGTGGTCCCGTCCGGCGCAGGTTGCGCATGATGACGATGAGCAGGCCGCGAACGGAGCTGACCGCATACGCCGGCCTCCTCGGGAGCGTCTTGTCGATCGCGCTCGTGCTCGGTGCGCCGTGGCACTGGTTGGCGCTGGCGGGAGCGCTCGTGCTGGCGTGTGTACCCGCCGGCGCAGCCGTGATGTGCTGGGTGGACAGCGGCGAGGACGCCGCGCAGGCCGGCCTGACGCTGACGGTGAGCCTGGCCGTGGTGGCGATCGCAAGCGCACTGATGATCTGGACGAACTTTTGGCAGCCGCGGGCGTTGTTGCTCGTGCTCGCGCTTGCCGGCGCAACCTCCTGTGCGGCCCGACTGTCGTGGAGGGTGGACCGATGACGTCTTACGCGCACGCAATGGTGCGCCCGGTCGCGGTAGCGGCAGGCCGGCTCAGGACGCGGCGTATCCAGGCCCAATTGGCGCTCCCCGTTCTCGGGATGGGCGCCTGGGCCTACGGTCTCAGCCAGATCCATCGTTCGAGCATCGGTAACTACGGTCTGCTTGCGAGCGCCGACATCTGGTTCGTTCTCGGATTCGTCGCGCTGGTTACCGGCTTCGTGCTCGAACTCCGCCGCCGCGAGCCGCGTGGATGGCTGCTCGCGTTGCACCTGGTGGGTCTGATCGTCGCGATCGAGGCGACGGTCCCGATCCTATTCGGCGTTCCAGAATATGCATGGGTCTACAAGCACCTGGGGATCATCTCCGCGTTTCAAAAGTACGGCCACGTCACTGACCCGACAAACATCTATCAACAGTGGCCGGCCCTGTTCGCGGCAGTTGCCAGCGTCAGCTCGCTCGCGCATGTCAACGCGATCTCGTTTGCGGCGTGGGCGCCGCTCGCGTTCGAGCTCGCCGATGCACTGCTACTGCTCGCCGTATTTCGCCTGCTGACCGACGACCGCCGTGTCGCCTGGCTCGCTGTCTTGCTCTACGAAGGGCTGGTCTGTTGGGTTGGACAGGACTACCTCTCGCCGCAGGCGTTCGGGTACCTGCTCTGGCTGGCGATGGTGCTGATCATCGTGCGCTGGCTGCGAGCCCCAGCGACCTCAGCGCAGCCGCGCGGGCGGCTGGCGCGTTTGCGGGCGCCGCTGGTCGCGGGACTGAGGCCGCCGCCCCCGACGACGAAAGCGATGCGCGCCGTCGCAGTGACGATCGTGGCCACGATCTACTTCGCGATCGTCGCTGCGCACCAGCTCACGCCCTACGCGGCGCTTGCTGGCGTGGGTGCGCTCACGGCGCTCGACCTGGTTCGCCCGCGCTGGCTGTTGGTCCTGATGGCGGCGATCGCGGGGGCCTATCTTGCGCCGCGCTAAACCTCATCGTTCACGACTTCGGTGGCCTGTTCAGCGGCGGCAACCCGATCCAGAACGCCTCGGGCCCCAGCGGTCCGTCCGACGCCGGCGGCAGGGCGACGTCTTTGCTCATCGTGCACGCGCTCGCTGGGTGCATGTGGCTCCTGGCGCTGGCGGCGGTCACGTGCCGGCGTCGGGCGCTGGGACGGGTGGCGATCCCGGCGGCTCTCGCCTTCAGCCCCTTCCTGATCCTCGGGGCGCAGAACTACGGAGGGGAGGCGATCATTCGCGTCTTTCTGTTCTCCGCTCCTTGGTGTGCGCTGCTGATCGCCGGGGCTCTGTTCGAGCTGCGCCTCCCGCTTCGCTGGCCGCTCATCGGCGGCGTCTGCCTGGCGTGCCTATTCGCCGGTCTGCAGGGGCTCTACAGTCCCGTCTCAGTCGACGCGTTTACACCCGCGGAATTGACTGCCAGCCAGTGGCTATACCGTCACATCCCGCACGGGTCGTTGATCGTGCTTCCGCAAGACAACTTTCCGGGGGCCGAGACGGCCGACTATAACGACTACGAGCTCCAAGTCATGCCGGCTGACCCTGAGAACGGAGCGGCGTGGATGAATGAAGGCGATCTTCGGCAGGTCGAGAACTGGATGACTGATTTCGGCCAACAGACTGCCTACATCGTGGTCAGCCGCAGCATGAAGGCGAGCGTCGCCTACTACGGCGCGCCGAAAGGGTATGCAGAGCTAGTTAGCGCGATTCCGACGGCGTTGCACGGATCGGCCGTCTACCACAACGATGACGCGACGATCTATCGCCTCAACCTAGCCGGGATCGACGCCTGATCGCGGTCGTCGACCCAAGCAGAGGCGCTCGACCGCAGAATGGCTGATGCGCCGAAGTTGAACAGCTGGTTGCGAAGCGCTTCCTCATCGGGACGGTGCTCCTGCCGGCACAGCGAGCGGGGCTCGTAGACGACGCGGCCGCCGCGCAGGATCGCTTCACTGAAGGCCGCGATGTCCTCACCGCCGGCGGATGGGGGCGGGATCGAAGCCACCGGCCTGGTCAAGAGCGCTTCGTCGGAAAGCATGCTGTTGCCGGAGCCGAACATGCCGCCCCGATCGGGATATAGGAGCCGATCGACGGTGAGCTCGGCACCGCAGTCGTAGCAGCGCTGGTGCGTCCCTTTGGAAAAGTCGGCGTACTGCTCGAACCGCTTTTGAGCGGTCGTCTCCATCGCGAGTGGCAGGACCATCCCGGTAGTCGCCGTGACCGACTCGTCCGCGAGCGGGGCCAGAAGCCAACGCAGCGAGCCTGCGTTGACGACCGCGTCGTCGGTGAACGCCACGTACCGCCCGCTCATGGCTTCCGCGACGCCACGGTCGCAGGCGACGGAGAGGCCTTTCCTGTTCGGTGATGCCGGCCGCGCAGCCAGCCCCTACCGCGGCGAGCCCCCCGAGCACGGTTGCCGGACCCCCGGGACGCAGGCGCAGCGGTGGCTCGTCACGTGCTGGGCGATCGCCGGCCCGATCTGAGCCCAGATCGCCTCAGCGACACGCTCGCTCGGTCGACTGGGGGCGGGCAATCCAGGTGGATCACGCCGAATGGCACACCGTGCAGGCGAAACGAGCGCCAGGGCGTCGCGGTACGTGCGCGTGACGGATGACCCGGCAGCGTGGACGAGCCTCGGCGGCGAGTCGTCGATGACCCCGATCGCGGTTCGCTCTAGGCGCGAACGCCGCGAGCGGCAGGTACCCCTCGGTCGTCCGTGTATCAGCGCGAGTCATCGTCGAACCCGGGGCCATCAGTCCACCACAGCGAGGCCGGGCGAATGAAGAATGCGGGCAAGCCGACCTGCCAGTTCGCGGCGTGTCGGCCTCAGGATGTTTGTGAGCACCGCGACGAAGGCGAACGCGCATCCGAGCGCGAGCAGCGCCCTGACTGCCGTCATCATCGGGCTGGCCGGCAGCTGCGTGCAGCCCACGCTGATCGCCACCGCAGCGAGGATCTTCGCGGTCAGCGGTACCCGAGTGGGTCGCCTTCCTGGCCGACGCGCAACCCCAAGGCCGCCTCGACGACGAGCTGCACCGCCTGGAGCGGATCGCTCAACGGCGAGAGCTACCGCCTCAAGGACCGCGACCTCGGCCCCCGCCCCGGCCGCCAAAGCGCCGAAATCGCCTGACCGATACCCCTCGACTACCTCGCCGAGGGCCTCAGAACGCCTCACAACGCACCGATCCCGGCCGCCACCCCCGGCCGACGCGCTTAACGCGCCCATCGCCGCTCAGACTTTGCCCCTCGGAGCTCGGCCTTCGCGACGACGGGCGCTCTGGCGTAGCCCCCGAGAGGGGGTCAATTCTCGACCGGCGCTAAGGGGTCACTTCTCGACGGCTCGACACGCGCGGCGTTGCGAGGCCCGCGGCAGCGATCCCCAGCCTCGGCACGAGCAGCACGTTCAGGCCGATTTTCGCAACCGCTTTCGAGAGTCCCTCCGCCCAGCAACGCCGGCGGAAGTACAGCCAGCGCGTGCGGTCTGCGCTCACGCGATGCTCGACCTTCGCGTCGGGCATTTGCACGATGCGACCGCCGGTAGCGGCGCGGGCGCGGATCGAGAGCTCGGTCTCCTCACAACCCAGTGGCGTGCGGCCGACGCGCCCGATCCCGTCCTTGAATCCGCCGACGCGCTGCAAGACCGTAGGGGTCCGAAACCGCGACCGTCGGCGCGGAGCCGAGGGCGTAGCGCGAGGCGTTGGCGTACGCCTCATAGCGGTTGAGATCGGAGGTGTGAGTCCTGCTCTAGAGCTCTCACGCGACAAATCGTCAGCACGCAACCGCGTGTGACCTGGAGCTCGAGCGCGTCGTGCCTATACACACCGCAGGATGGCGATCACCGGCCACACGCCTGGGGTGCGGCTAGCGACGGCTCGCCGGAGCGTAAGCGACCACCCAGTCCACGTACATTCGCACCACGGAAGGCGTGCTCGATTTGGGATAGACCGCCCAGCTGTTGCAAGGCCAAGTCTGGGTCTCCATGTCGAGCACCATCGGCATGGCTGGCACGAAACTGCCCTCGACCGTGCTCCAGATTCGACCGTCGATGGTGTACTGAAGCTTTCCGGGAGTCCATTGCACACCGAGCGTGTGCCACTGGGCGAGGTTCACATGCGGCAGCGAGCTGAGCTGCTGCCAGTTCTGCTTGCCGTAGTGAACCGTTGCGAACATGCCGGTCGTCCCGCCGCCGTTGCCCTCGCTAAAGTCGATCTCCGGCGGCCAAGAATTGTTGGCAGGCCAGAGCAGTAGAACGTGGGTCACGCCAACACCTCGATCGAGGCGGAATCGAACGAGGTATTTGCCGTAGGTTTGAACAAGTCCACGACCGCTCGACACGCCGCCCGTTGCCCATTGCCCTCTGTTGGCTCGGTCGCGGTAGGCGCTGATCACGAGCATCCCGTGCGAAACGGTGACATGGTCTGGGTCGAACCGTCCAGCTGGATCTCCACCCGGCCTGCCCGAGTAGACATACCACTTGGAGCGATCGATTTTGCTTCCGTTGAAGTCATCGGTGAAGACTTGTCGCCACCCGGGGATGTTGCCGACCGGCATCGGCACGCGTGTTCCCGTACCGGCTCGCTGTCGACCCACCGCTGCGGACTGCACCGTGAAGCGATGTGTGTGCGCTCCTGTCTGCGCCGCTGAGGCGCCACATCCGCACAGTCCAAGCGCTAGCCCCGAGATCAACACGGCGCAACCGAGCGGTCCGATCCGCTTCGTATATCGGGTTCTGGAGAACATGATTGTTAGGACCCGGCGTCCACCCAACGCTGCCGAGCGTAGTAGGCCGGCTCAGCATATTCATCGGCACTTTCGGCCCGGAGAATAGCCCCGCGCAGCTTCTTCACATGGTTCCTACAGAGTCTCAAACTGCGGCGCGCGCGACGGCCGCCCGCGCAGGCGATCGTCAGCAGCGAGTCGGTGTCCCGAACCCAAGCAACGTGGTGTGCAAAATGGGCGAACTCGTCGAACGGCCCGCGGGGGATCAGCGAGTCTCCCGCGGCCAAGGTGCCTGAGCCGGGCGATAAACGCCGAGATCGCCCGCCGGCTGCCCGGAACCGCGACCAGCTTGCCAGCGATCGCGGCGACGATGTAGGGCGGCCGCAGGACGGCGCTATTGGCGATCGGCGAGTACACGGCGACCATTCGCCTGCTGCCGGGCGGATCGATCGCTTCGAGCGGGTGCTCGCAGCGCTCCTCGGTGTGGCATGCGACCACGACAGTGCCGGCGGCCCGTCTCATCCCCGACCCCGCCCCGCCGCTCGGCGGCTCGCTGAGCGAGACGAAGCCGCCCAGCACGAATCGTCAGCCGTGGCGTCCGGCATGGGTCTCAATTCCTGCAACGCGCAAGCCGGAAAACCGACCGAAATCATGCAGGGTTGCGGCCGACGCAGGGGAGGGACATACTCTCGCGCCGATTCCGAGCTTATGCACGGGCGGCGAAAGATCCGGCTGGCCGGGCTAGCGCTTACGTTGGCGGGGATTCTCTGGAGCAGCGGGTCCATGCTGCGACAGCCCGGCCCGCCTTCAACCTCGTCCGGGGTCACCACGCGGTCGCGCGTTACCACCGCGTCAAGCGTCACCGGCGACACAGACGGTCGCACATCCTGAGCACTGGCCGGGCTTCGGCGCCCGATTCTTCGGCTGGGCCGATGCCGACCCGTAATCGACCTGGCTGGCACGAGGTGTTCTCCGACGACTTCACGGGCAGCAGCCTCGACTCGCAGTGGGCGCCGTACTGGGGGCGACCTGGTGGCGACCCGGGCGGGTTCTTCGACCCGACCCACGTCAGCGTTTCCGACGGCGAGCTCGTGATCTCGGCGTATCAGGATCCAGCCGACGACGCATGGGATGCCGGTCCGAGCACGTACGTGACCGGCGGGATCAGCTCATCGCCGTCGTTCGCGCAGATCTACGGCAAATATCTGGTGCGCTTCCGGATGGACGCCGGTCAGGGAATCGCCCTTGCGGTCCTGCTCTGGCCGCAGAACAACACCTGGCCCCCCGAGATAGACTTCGCCGAGGACAACGGGGGTAACCGCCAGACCAACTACGCGACCCTACACTACGGTCCAAACAACACGCAGGTGCCCAAGAGCGTCGCCGTCAACCTGACTAAATGGAATACGCTCGGCGTGCAGTGGACCAAAGGCAAGCTGGTGTACACACTCGACGGCAGCGACTGGGCGACGGTCACCAACGCGAATGTGCCCTCGATCCCGATGGTGCTCGACATCCAGACGCAAGGTTGGGCGTGCGGTACCTCTACCTGGGAGCAGTGCCCAAACGCCGGCACGCCATCGCGCGTCAACCTGGACGTCGCATGGGTCGTAGCGTACGCACCGTCCTAGCTTGCCGGAATGAAGTGTCAGTGATCCCCACCCGGTATCGGCCGCTGGATGTTGATCGCCACTTTCGTGCCGGAGCAATCCCGCCTGTCAGGGCCTTTCGCGAGTTCGTACAAAGCCTCTGACTGCGGCGCGGGCCGCCACCAGCTGCCGGGGCGATCAGTCGCTCTGATGCGCTGCGCGCACAGTGCCGCGTCGATCAGCACGAACGCCGCCATTACAGCGACATAGACGCCATGAGGGTACTGAAACGAGTGATACGAAACCGGCCACAGCAGCGAGACCCCGCTGCCGCCCTCGGCCATGTCGCGCCAGAAGTGGATCGCGAGGCCAATCGCGACCCCGAGGGCGAGGTCGCGGCGCCGGCGCCAGAGCGCGGCGATCACGAGCACGACCGCGATCGTGAGCAGTGAGTGGGTGTAGGGACGCGGAGTCCCGGCGGTCAGCCAGTTGATGCCGAGTTGGCCGGGGATATGATCGGCGTCGATCGCCACCGATGCGATCAGGGCCGGGACCAGAAAGCGCTTGCAGACGCGTGGACCCAGCGCCCAGAGCACGAGCAGCGTCGTGAAGAAGTGCGCGATCTCGTCGAGCGGGCCACCCGGGAAGAAGCTGTCGCCGGCCATCGTGTAGGCCCAGTCGGCAGCTGCCAGGAGAACTGACGCGAGCGCCAGCGCGGCGGGCGAGAGCGTCAGTAGTCTCGCTTGCCACGCGCCCTGGCGCTGAAGTGAGGTTCGTCCGTGACCCATCGAGGTCAATCATCGGCAACCAATACCGATGGCTGGAGCCCTGGATCGCGCCGTCGAAGCGTGTTTGGCGCGGCGGCCGCCATTGTGCCTTCGGGTGTCGCGTGTCGGACCGAGCGTTCTCGCGCTCGTGAAAGAAGACTTATGGTGCCTGGCGGACATGCCGATAGCGTGTTTATGGACGCCCGAGCAACTTGGGAGCGAGAGAAGCATCACACCAAGACGGCCGAGCCGGTCCTGATCATCGGCGCCGGTCCGGCCGGTCTGGCGGCCGCCGCCGAGCTTCGAAGGCTCGGCGTGCCCGCGCAAGTCATCGAGCGGAGCGATGTGGTCGCGCCCTCCTGGCGGGCGCGATACGACGGGCTGCGGCTAAACACGTGCCGCTGGAACTCGAAGCTCAGGCCCGAGGACCGCTTCGGGGCGGGCGTCCCGTTCTTCCCGCTGCGTGACCACGCGGTCCGCTACCTGGAGTCCTTCGCCGCGCGGCACGACCTGAAGGTGCGGTTCGGCCTTCAGGTCGACCGCATCGATCCGTGCCCGGACGGCTGGCTGCTGTCCACTAACGCAGAACCACTGACGGCGCGGCATATCATCGTCGCGATCGGGCACCAGCACACGCCCTGGATGCCGGCATGGCCCGGGCGGGACCAGTTTCCCGGGGAAATCCTCCACTCCCTCGAATATCGCACCCCGGAGGAGTTCCGGGATCGCGACGTTCTGGTCGTCGGCGGCGGCTGCTCAGGTCTGGACATCGCTCGGGACCTGGCGCAGGGCGGGGCGCGCCGGGTCCGGCTCGCGGTGCGGACGCAGCCCAACCTGCTCCTAAAAATGTCCTGGGGACTGCCCACCGACCTGCTTGCGGCGGCCCTATTTCGGCTGCCGACCCGGATCGCGGATCCCGCCGGGCGGCTTGTGCAGCGGCTGACCGTCGGTGAGCTCAGCCATTGGGGGCTGACAGTCCCCGACGTGGGCATCTTCACCCGGCTGCACGAAGGAACCGCCCCGACGATCGTGGGCCGGGACGTCATCGCGGCGATTAGGGCCGGCGACTTCGAGATCGTACCGGGAGTGTGCGCCGTGAACGCCGGCGGCGTGCGGCTCACGGACGGGACCACTCTCCGGCCGGATGCGCTCATCGCGGCTACCGGGTACACCACCGGTCTGGAGCCCCTCGTGGGTCATCTCGGCGTGCTCGACGAAGCCGGCCTCCCCTTCCAGTACCGCGGAATCCCCGTGCGGCCGGGCCTGCGCTTTCTCGGCTACGCGCCGTGCATGGGCGTCATCGGCCGCGACGCACGGCGTGTGGCTCGGCACCTATATAGTGAGCTGACCGCCGCCGAACCGGCCGGGGACTTCGCTGAAGTGTCCAGGCCGCCAGAGCACCGGCTTCCCCCGGCCGGCGCTGCTCAGGCGTGGGGGAAGCGACGGCCCGCAACCGGCGAAAGTGCCTCGTCTAGCTTCACGGCGACCTATTGCTCGACCACCGCGGCTGCGCCGCTCGGCCGTCCGTGGTCGACTCCGAGCAGGAGCCATCCGCCGATGGTGTTCGCGAACGAGGCGACGGCGGAGATCAGACCGTAGGCGCTGCCTCTCCCGATATCGCTCCGGTGCCCAACGAACAGCGTCTCGTCAAGCTCGAGAACAATGACTCCAGCCGGCAGACCGACTACGCGACGCTCCACTACGGGGCGAACAACGCGCAGGTAGAGAGGTGGGTCGCCGTCAACATGACCCGGTGGCACACGCAGGGCGTGCAGTGGACGCCGGGGCGGCTCGTGTACATGCTCGACGGCAGAGACCTAGGCGTCCGAGATCGCGATTTGGCCGTCCAGGCCCGCTGTGGGGTTTCTCCAGCTCTCATCGGCACTCTCGTGTCGGACCCTGTGCGACGGGATCACCACCGACGACGCAGTCGGCGGCAACATCATCGCCACCAACGCGTAGACGATGTACCGCGACGGCGACACGGTCTGGGGCAACATCATCTCGACCGGAGGCGGGCCCGGCCTGACAGTTGATCCCTACGTGAACTTCCCGATCAAGGACAACACGATCCACGGGAACGTGATCGTCGGCGGCCGGCGGAGGCGTGGTCCGGCTTCATCCGCAACACCACCTACCGCAACGTAATCCTGGCCGGCAACATCGGCCTCACGATCGGTGACCTGGGCACGCCGGACTCCACCGAGGTCGTGACAAACACGATCGCGGGCAACCTGATCTGCATCGGCAACGTTCCCGCCGCGCAGATCGGCGACTCGGGCGGTACGAAGAACACCGTCGGCGGGCTCAAGATCGGACAGTGCACGAAGCTGTGATCGCTTAGCCGGTCCTCGCGGGTGCTCGCCGGCCTCCAACTCGGTCAGCGAGCGCCCGCTCCACCGCGCTCGCTGTCAGCTCGCCGGCGACGGCAAGCGCCTCGGTGTGCCGCGCCGCGCGCGCGAGAACGAACGCGCCCTCGAGCGCGGCGAACATTGCGACTGCGAGCTCGCGGCCCTGCTCGGCGCTGAGCCCGCCGGCAACAAACCGCTCGATGCCGGCAGCGAGCCAGCGCTCGAACACCGCCGCGCACGCCTCGCGCATGACCTCGCTGGAGCTCGACACCTCGAGCGCGATCGTCGCGATCGGGCAGGCGTCGGCGAAGTCCGTGTCCCGCAGGTGTTCCGCGGCGCCATCGAAGAACGCCCGCACGGCCGTCGGAAGGTCGGGGGCGGGGTCAAACACGGCCGGGATCAGCAGCTCGTAGCTCGCACCCGACACGCGGATCGCCGCCGCGCCGAGCTCCTCTTTGCCCCCGGGGAAGTGGTGATACAGCGACCCGAACGGCGCCCGCGCATCAGTCGCGATCTGCTTGATCCCGGTCGCCGCGTAGCCCTGTCGGCGCATCAGCTCGGCGCTCGTCTCGACGATCCGTTCGCGTGTCCCGGCGACCCGCTCCGCATGCTCCTTCCCCGGCCGCTCCGCATCCGGCTCGCCTGTCCGCTCCACGCTCCTCGCGCCCATCTGCTCCTCGTTCCCCTTGCGTTTCTCGCGTCTCGCGTTACCCTCTCGCTAGAGCGATCAATCTAGCAGGAGGTCCGGATGCAATCGTGGCTGGCCGACAAGCTCGTCTCGTATCTGATGTCGCGCCTGCGCGCGGGCGATGTTGGGCCATCGCTCCGACTCGACGCCCCCGACGTCGAGCTGACCTTCCCCGGCCAGAACTCATGGTCGGGGGTGTTCCGCGGCAAAACCGAGGTGGAAAAGTGGCGCCGCCGCTTCGCCGCCGTAGGCATTCAGATCTACGCGGACGAGGTCGTCGCCAAGGGCTGGCCGTGGAGCGCGACGCTGTGCATCCGTGGCCACGACTTCCTCCGCGGGGCGGGCGGCGAGCTCGTGTACGAGAACCGGTACGTGATCTGGGGCCACATGTCGTGGGGCAAGCTCAAGCGCTACGAGGTCTACGAGGACACCCACAAGGTCAACGAGTTCGACTCCTATCTGACCGAGCACCGGCCCGAGCTTGCGGTCGCCTGACGCCAGCCCTCTAGCCCGGCGCTCGCTGGACGCCAGCCCTCTAGCCCCGGCGTTCGTCCGACCGGTCCTCTAGCGCCGGCGTTAGTCTGACCTACTGCCCGGGCTCAGCCAACACCCGTGCCGCGAGCGCCACCTCGCTGCCCGCCAGGCCGACCGAGCAGTGCAGGGTGACCTCGTCGCGACCTCGGCGCCCGGGGACGCGTCCCGCGACCACGTCCGCGAGGTCCACCAGCTCGACGTCGCCGGTGAAGAACGGCTCCTGGTAGGCGCGCGCCTGGGCGGGTGAATCGCACGTCACGACCGCCGCGATCGTGACCAGCTCAGTCGGGGTCTCGTGCCCGCTACGTGACTTCGGGCCGACGGTCACGACGTGTGCGCCCGGCGACACGTCCGCGGCCTCGATCACGGGCGTCGTCGACCGCGTGGCCAGCACGATCAGGTCCGCGCCGGCGACCGCCTCGCTGGCACTCCCGACCGCGGTTGCTTCCAGTCCCAGCTCGTCACCCGCGCGGCGGGCGAACGCCTCGCGGTGGGCAGCGGTGGGGCTGTAGACCCGGACCCGATCGAGCCCGCGGACCGCGCTCAGCGCCCACAGCTGCGTCCACGCCTGCCCGCCGCTTCCGACGACACCCGCGATCGCAGCATCCGCGCGGGCGAGCACGTCGGCCGCGACGGCACCAAGCGCTCCGGTTCGCCGCGCGCCGAGCTCGTCGCCCGTCACGATCCCGCGCAGCTCACCATTCGGCGACCAGACCGCGGTCAGCTGATCGCCGGCCGGCTCGCCCGCGCGATAGACGCGAAAGCCGCTCGTCCCGTCAGCCAGCCGACCGACCGTGAACACGTAGTCGAGTCCGTCGAGCGCTGCCCGCAGTCGCGGCGGCGCTTGCATGCGGCCGTCGGCTGCGGATAACAGCAGCTCGCGCATCGCGTCGACGGCGGCCCGCGGTGGCAGAGCGCGCACGTCATCGTCGTGGGCGACCAGCAATCTCACGAGCTTGACCTCGCCTGGATCAGTGCGGTGGCTCGGCGTTTGGCGTTGCTCGGTACGGCGCGGCTGAGATGCGAGCGGTGGTCGGCGACCCAGCGGTAGACGCGCTCGGTCGGCCCCGGGATCCGCTCCAGGAGGCTCGCCGGGACTTTTCCGTGCGGCAGCAGCTCGACCACTGCCGGGAGGGCGGCACCGGCCGAAGCTCGCACGCCATTGGGCTTCACCAGGTGCCAGGACGCCTCTCGTTGCTCTTGATCGAGATCGGCGAGCAGCCCGTCGGCCTCGGGCGTGCCGAGTGCCAACGGGCGCAGGCGGCGGTCGCGGTCGGCCCGCAGCAGCAAGGCCAACGACCATCTGCAGAACCCGCAATCGGCGTCGTAGATCACGGTCGACTGGGTCAAGGCGCTTTCAATAGCATCGCGCGATGGCGATCGCCGTGATCACCGGCTCCGGCACGCACGCGCTACCGGGCTTCGAGCACGCCGAGGTCGAGACCGTCGAGACGCCGTTCGGATCCGTGGCCATATCGCGAGGCAAGTTCGCGGGCGTCGAACTCCTGCACGTCTCGCGCCACGGACCCGGCCACGTGCGGCTGTCAAACCACGTCGAGCACCGGGCGAACATTTGGGCACTGCACGAGCTCGGCACGAGCGCGGTGATCGGATGCACGGCGTGCGGCGCGGTCGACGCGAGCCTCGAGCTCGGATCACTGGTCGTGTTCGACGATCTGCATTTCATCTCCAACCGCCTGCCCGACGGCTCGCTGTGCACCTTTCACGTGCAGCCGGGTGACCCCGAACGCGGACACTGGACCCTGCATGGCGGCCCTTTCTCCGATGGCGTCCGGCGGGCGCTGGTCGACGGTGCGGCCGAGGCTGGGCACGGCGCTCGCGACGGCGGCACCTATGGCCACGTCGACGGGCCACGCTTCAACACGCCGACCGAGATCGCCCAGCTCGCCGCCTGCGGGGTGACCGCGGTCAGCCAGACCGCGGGGCCGGAGACCGTGCTGTGTGGGGAGTTGGGGCTGCCGTTTGGGCTGCTCGGTTTCGTGACGGATTACGCCAACGAGGTCGTGCCAGGAGCGACGACGCCCGCGTCGAAGATGGTCGAGCTGATGGGCCAGAGCCCGGCCGTGTTCGCCGACGTGATCGCCGCTGCGGTGCCGGTGCTGGACCGTGCCCCGCCCGCCCCCGCCGGCACCATGTACCGCATCGAGCAGGGCTGAGTTGGCGGCGCCGCCTGCGGTGCTTGTGATGGCGAGCGCCGGGCGTGCCGACGACGGGCTCGACGCTTTGCTGGGCGATCGCCGGGCGACGAAGCTGCGCGAGATCCTGATGACGCGACTGCTCACCTGGGCGGACGATGTCACCCCGGGTTTGGTGCACCGTGCAGACGCGGGCGAGCTTCCGGCCGACGCCGCCACGCGCGTGCTCGAGGGCGCCGACGGGCCGCTGCTGATCGCCTGGCCCGACCTGGCGCGCTGGCCACTTGATCACTCGACCGCCGCTCTTGGCGACCTCGCTGCCGGGTGTGCGGTGTCAGTCGGTCCAGTGTTCGACGGTGGCTTCTACCTGGTCGCTCTTGCGCACCCGCTGGCGCTCCTCCCCACGCTGCCCGACGATGTCTGGCGCAGCGCCGACGCGATGGCGATCGCGTTCACGGTCGCGCACCGGGCGGGCATTGAGGTCGGGATGCTTCGCGCCGAGCGCGGGCTGCACAGCGCTTCCGACGTCAGCGCGGCGCTCGCTGACCCGATACTCGACGCTGAGCTCAGGCGCATCTTGGATCCTCGAGTGTGAGCGGGCTACGCTTTTCGGGTCAGTGCATCCAATGCACTGGGGAGTGGTGTAACGGCAGCCCGCCGGCCTTTGGAGCCGTGAGGTCCCGGTTCAAATCCGGGCTCCCCAGTCTGTAACAAATTCCCGCAAAACCGGCCTTTCTGTCTGGCACACGAACTAGTGTTCGTGTATGTCGTGCCCGCCACCATTCTCAGAATCCGACCTGCGAGAGGCAATCGCCGGCGCAACGTGCTGGGCGGACACCCTTCGGGCGTTGGGTTATGAAGTCAAGGGCGCAAACCACAGGACGGTTCAGCGGTGGGCCGCGAGATGGGGGATTTCGACGGATCACTTCGATCCGAATCTCGCGCGCCGTCGTGCATCGAAGGCGCGGGTCACGCCGCTCGAAGAGGCTCTCGTTGAGAACTCGACCTACCCACGCGGAGCTCTCAAGGAGCGCTTGTTTGGCTCCGGACTCAAGCAGCGGGTCTGCGAGATGTGCGCCCAAGGTGAGCTGCGGAACGGACGACGCATGTCCCTCGTTCTCAATCACATCAACGGCGTCTCCAACGACCATCGATTCGAGAATCTCCGGATTGTCTGCGCGAATTGCGCGGCCACGCTCGAGACTCACTAGCGGTCGCAATTTGCCGCGGGAGCGCAACTGTCCGGGTTGTGGCCAGCCGTTTGCGCCGCGGCACATTCGACATCGGTACTGCTGTCAACAATGCTGGGGGACCGTGCTCGGCAACAGCCTCCGCGGAGTACCACGGCCAGCGAGGCGAAAGGTTCCGAGGCCGTCTTATGAGCAGCTGCTGCGCGACGTGCGCTCGATGAGCGTCCTGGCCGGCGGGCGCAAGTACGGGGTGACGGATAACGCCGTGCGCAAGTGGATCCGGTCCTACGAGCAGGCGACGAACGACGAGGACCAGAAGGAGGCGGCCTGAATCAGACCCAGAAGACCGCCAACATCGCCTACGATCACGCCGTGACCGCGCCCGTCGTCGTGATCCTCGCTGCTGGGCAGGGAACGCGGATGCACTCTTCCACGCAGAAGCTCATGCATCCGCTGTGCGGGCGGCCGATCATCAGCTGGTCAGTCGCCGCTGCGCGGGAGGCGGGCGCCGCCAAGATCGTGGTCGTGGACTCGCCGGAGCGGCGGCTGGCGGCCGCGCTCGACGGCGCCGACGACGTGCTGCTCGCGGTCCAGGAGCGCCCGCTTGGGACGGCCGATGCGGTCAGGGCCGCGACGGCCGTGATCGGCGACGCCGAGACGGTCGTGGTGCTCAATGGCGACGTGCCGCTGGTGAGGGCCGCCACGCTTCACGGCCTGGTCGCCGATCACGAGCACAGCGGCTCGGCCGGCACGATCGGGACCGTCGTGCTCGACGATCCGCGCGGCTACGGGCGCGTCGTGCGCGCTCCTGACGGGACGGTCGAGCGCGTCGTCGAGACCAAGGAGCCCGGCGACGCGAGCGAGTTTGAGCTGCACATCCGCGAGGTCAACACCGGCCTGTTCGCGTTCGAGGGCGCGGCGCTGACCGCGGCGCTGCGGGAGGTCCGGACCAACAATGCTCAGGGGGAGCAGTACCTCCCGGACGTGCTGCCGATCCTGCGTGAGCACGAGCGCACCGTCACCGCTTACGAGATCGCCGATCCGACCCAGCTGCTGGGGATCAACGACCGCCTCCAGCTCGCCGAGGTGACCGCGGTCGCTCAGCGCCAGATCCTCGAGCGGCACATGCTCGCCGGCGTGACCGTGATCAACCCGGACGCGACGATCGTCGACGCCGGTGTCGAGATCGGCAACGACACGGTGATCGCGCCGTTCACCTGCCTCAACGGCGAAACGCGGATCGGTAGCGGCTCGACGATCGGGCCCGGGTGCACGCTGGTTGACGCGCAGGTCGGTGACGGGTCCACGATCCTGCACTCCTACATCAACGACGCCGTGGTCGGTGACCGGGTCAGCGTCGGCCCGTTCGCGTATCTGCGTCCCGGAACCGTGCTGCGAGAGGGTTCGAAGGCCGGGACGTTCGTCGAGATCAAGAACTCCGACGTGGGCGCCGGAACGAAGGTCCCGCACCTCTCTTACATCGGTGACGCCGAGATCGGCGAGAACACAAACCTCGGCGCGGCCACGATCACCGCCAACTACGACGGCTACCGCAAGACACCGCACAAAGATCGGCAGTCGGGTGAAGACCAGCGTCGACACGACGTTTGTCGCCCCGGTGACCGTCGGCGACGACGCGTTTACGGCCGCCGGCTCGGTCATCGGACAGGACGTGCCGCCCGGCGCGCTGGCCGGCTCGCCCGGTGTCGCCCGGGCCGAGCAGCGCAACGTCGAGGGGTACGCTGAGCGCCGGCGGCAGCGCGCGGAGAGCGAATCCGAGGACGCCGGAGAGCGCAAATGAGCACGGCCGTAACGTCAGCTGGCAGGCATAGACTCGCGGACACGTTGGCCGTTCAAACACACACCGCCCCGACCGACCTACGCGTCGGTTACGAGAAACGCCTGATGCTGTTCTCCGGGCGCGCTAACCAGGAGCTCGCGGCGAAGATTGCCGCCAAGCTCGGCGTCGACCTCGGCGGCGTGACCTTGAGGACGTTTGCCAACGGCGAGGTGTATTGCCGTTACGAGGAGTCGGTCCGGGGCGCGGACGTGTTCATCGTCCAGCCGACGTGCCAGAACATCGCTGCCGGGATGACCGCCAACGACTCGCTGGTCGAACTGCTGGAGATGATCGACGCCGCGGTCGGCGGTTCGGCTCACCGGGTGATCGCGGTCACGCCGTGGTACGGCTACTCGCGCCAGGACAAGAAGTCCGCCCCGCGCGAACCGATCAGCGCGCGACTCGTCGCGCGGATGCTCGAGGCGGCGGGAATCGATCGGATCCTCACGATGGACCTCCACTCCGGCCAGATCCAGGGGTTCTTCCAGAAGCCGTGTGACCACATGACGGCGCTGTTCATGCTGACCCAATACTTCGATGACCTCGGGCTCGAGGATCTGGTCGTCGTCGCCCCGGACGCCGGCCGGGTGAAACTGAACAAGCAGTTCGCGGCCAAGATCGGCGCCGATCTGGCGATCCTCAACAAGGAGCGCCCGGCCCAGCAGGTCGCCGAGATCGGCTACGTGATCGGCGACGTGGCCGACAAGACCGCGCTGCTCGTCGACGACATGATCGGTACCGCGGGCACGCTGGTCGCCGCTGCGCAGGCCGTTCGCGGTGCCGGTGCCCGGCGCATCTACGCGGCCGCCACGCACGGCAACTTCTCCGGCAACGCCTGGGAGAACCTCGCTGCGGCCGGCTTCGAGCAGGTCGTCGTGACCGACACAATCCCGCTCCCGCCCGGCGCGCCGGACAACGTCCGCGTGTTGTCGTGTGCCGACCTGTTGACCAACTCGATCCGCCAGATCTTCACCGACGGCTCAGTCAGTGACGTGTTCGGCGGCGAGAACCAGCTGTTCTAAGACCACGGGCGCGCACGAGGACCCTCAGCTCGGCGGTCGGGTGCAGGGCGAGCGCGCGGTGCGACTGATGGAGTTGCTCGGTTTGAGTGAGGATGAGCTCTGCGCGGCGCTCGATGTCGATCCGCTGTCGCTGCTTTCCGGCCGGCTCGAGCAGAACGCCGAGCTGCCGATCCTGCTCGCGCTGCTGGACGAGGCGGCCGAGCGCGCCGGGCCAAAGGTGCTGCGACGCTGGGTGCGGGCCGCCGGACCGGCCGGCAGACCGATCGACGCGCTGGTCGGGCGCGACTTCGCCGCCTTCGAGGACGCACTCGGGGAGCTCGAGCAGCGGGGCTTCGTGCTCAGAGGCGGCGGCGGTGGCTGAGCCGTTCGTCCGCGGGCTGCGGGCCACGGGAGGCGGCGGCGGTGGCTGAGCCGTTCGTCCGCGGGCTGCGGGCCACGGGAGGCGGCGGCGGTGGCTGAGCCGTTCATCCACCAGCTCCGGGTGCGCTACGCCGAGTGCGATTCGCAGGGCGTGCTGTTCAACGCTAACTATCTGGCGTACATCGACCACACGATCACCGAGCTGTGGCGCGCCGCCTACGGCGGCTACACAAAGATGCTCAACCAGGGCGTGGACATCGTCGTCGCCGAAGCCAATCTGAGGTTCCTCGGCTCAGCGCGGTTTGACGACGAGATCACGATCGAGGCGAGCGTGACCAACATCGGCACCACGAGCGTTACCTCGAGCTACCGGTTCCTGCGCGACGATCAGCGCTGCTGCTCGAGGCGACGCTGCGCCACGTGTTCATCAACCGGCAGACCGCGACCAAGACGCCGCTTCCCGAGTGGGCGCGCGACGGGCTCCAAGCGTGGCTGGTGGCCGCCCGAAGCTAGTCCGCTTCCGGGGCGGCGGGCTTCTCCGGCCACGCCCCGACGAGGTAGTGAAACGTTTTGGCGAACAGGCGGTGTACGGTCGCCGCGGTGGCGGCCATGATCCCGGCCTGCAGCGCCTGCGCACCGATCACCTTGCCGGCGCTGCCCTCGCCCGACCCCGGCTTGGGCGGCGGCTCGTCGTCGATCTTCTCCCACACCTTGCGGAACAGGACCTTGCCGAGGCGGGCGGAGATGAGCCCCGCGATCAGCGCAAACGGCCAGTAGAGGAGCTTCACCATTGCAACTGGGAGCCTACCCGCTTCGCCCGCTTGGCCAACTGGCGGACGGCGTTTCGCCACGCGGCGATGGTCAACGACCGGCGCTAGTGGGTAAATGAGCGGCTATAAGTCGTTGATCTCATAGCGAAAGAGATGATCGAGGAGGATCGCAACCGTCCGGACGATGGCGCTGAGGAGCTGCTACGTCGCGCGCTGCTTGATGACTCATCGGCGGTCGCCGTCTCGCTGCGGGTCAGTGGGCTGCCGCTCAGCGAAGCGCTGACCGTCATCTTCCACGGCCGCCGCGACCTGGGCACGCTCCAGACGTACGTCACCTGGGGCAGTCGCTCGGCCGGTACCACTGTCGCCGCGAGCGACCTGCTGCGCGTTCCCTGCGATCTCGATCTCGCCGATGCCGACGATCGCGACGACGCCGAGCGCCTGTACGTCGAGCAGGCAACCGCGCTGCGCGACGCGCTCGTCGGCGCGGACACCGTGCTCGACGTCTGGCGCGAGCCGCTTGCCGAACTCGCCGGGAGCGGCGTCGCGGTAGACCATTCGATCGAGCTGTCCGTGCGTCTGCCCGCACCCCGGCTGCTTCCGACCGCGCTCGTGGCGACCGAATCGCAACTCGTCGTGACGCCGGTCTGCGGAGCCCGAACGCTCGCCGACGGTCGCCCGCCGATGGGGATCGCCTGCGCGCAACAGGACCTGACCCGCGTCTATCCGCTCGCCGACGACCCCGAGCGCTGCGTCCAGGACTTTCTCGAGCTCGCCGCCGAGCACGCGCTCGCGCTCGCCGAGCGCCTCGATCACCAGGAGGCGAGCGTGCAGCGCTTCCTCGAGCTCAGCGGGGACGGCTAGCGCGCGTGTGATGACCTGATGATCGCTAGCGTGCCCGCTCGATGCGGCGCCCGTACGTCATCTCGCTGGTAGTCGTCGGCGTAATCCTGTTTCTGGTCATCAGCGGAGTGCTGGCCCGCGCACTGACGCTCGGCGGGGCCGAGGAGTCGGCGATCACGAGCCTGCTACAGGCCGAGGCGCGTGGCAACCCCGCCGCAGTTGTGGCGGCGATCGACGGCTGTCGCGGCAGCCCCGCCTGCCAGGAGCGAGCAAACGAAGTGGCGGCTCAGCTGCGACATCCCGGCACCGTCTCCGTGATCGACTATGGGGCCTCTTCGGGCTTCTCGCTCGGTCCGACGCTCGGCACCGCGAGAGTCGCATGGATCGCCGGTGGCTCGCTGCCGCGGGTTCAGTGTGTCCTGGTGCGCAACTCGGGCAACGTGCTCGAGGGATTCCACGTTCACCTGCTGAAGGTCAGCGTCAAGATCCCGGGCGGAGACAACTGCCCGAAGCACTACTGAGTGGGGTCGGAAGTGCGGCGCGCGGTCCCGACCGCCGGCTCAGCGTTCCGGCGTACGGACCGGCCTGCGAGCCGGCTCTCTGGTCGGGCGGCGCTCGGGACGCGGAAGCAGTTCGCGCAAGCGGCCCGGCTCGCGCAGGCGAACCTTCGACTGCACCGCATCCGGGAGCGGGATGCCGCCACGCGGTGGCGTCGGGGGAGTCGGCGGCGGCTTCGGGCCACGGCCCCAACCGTCGTCGGTGTCGTTGTCAGAGCGGCGCGCGGTGCCAGGTCCGTTCTCGCGCAGCGCGGGAATCAGGAGCACACCGACACACGCCAGCCCCAGCAGATGAACCCCCGCTATCCAAAGCAACACCTGAGCGTCGCCCGACATAGACAAAGGTTAGCGCACTGTTAGTGTCGTCCGCCAGCGTTTGTTGCACGGCCCCGCTACCATCAAACGCCGCCAATGGCCAGAGAAACGACCGCACTCAAGGTATTCACGCGTGAGCCCGACGGCTCGCGAAGCGCGCGACGCCTGCGTCGCGAGGGCGAAGTTCCCGGAATCGTCTACGGAGGCGGCCAGGAGCCGGTCGCATTCAAGGTGCCGTCGCGCGACCTCCGGATCGCGCTCGCCCACGCGGGCGCGGTGCTCGACCTGTCGATCGAGGACGCGGCGGCGACGCCGGTGGTCCTCAAGGAGCTCGAACGCCACCCGGTCAGCGGCGCGACGCTGCACGTTGATCTGCTCCGCGTGAGGCTCGACGTCAAGATCGAGTCGACTGTGCTGCTCGAGTTGACCGGTGTCGACGACGCGCCCGGCGTCAAGGAGGGCGGCGTGCTCGAGCACGTGACGCGCGAACTGCATATCGAGGCGCTGCCGACCGACATCCCTGACTCGATCCAGCACGACGTCTCGCAGATGGTGATCGGGGACACGCTGACGCTCGAGTCACTGCACGCGCCCGCCAACGTCGAGCTGCTCGACGACCCAGAGACGGTGATCGCGACGCTGACCCCGCCGAAGCTCCAACTCGAGGAGGAAGAGGCGATTGAGGAGGAGACCGAGGTCGTCGGCGAGGGCGAGGAGGGCGAAGAGGGCGAGGCCGCCGGCGAGGAGAGCGGCGCCGAGGGCGGGGACGACTCGGGCGAGTAGCCCGCCGTGGTCGACTGGCTCGTCGTCGGGCTCGGCAACCCCGGCGCGCAATACGCGGGAACCCGGCACAACATTGGCTTCGAGATCGCGGACGTGCTCGCGAAGCGGTGGGGGCTGCCAAAGCCGAAGTCCAAGTACCGCGGACTGCTGACCGAGGGCCGTATCGGAGCCCGGTGGACCGACGGTCGCGATCCTCAAGCCGCAGACTTACATGAACGACGCCGGCGAGTCCGTCAGCCCGGCGCGGGGCGCGTTGAAGGTCGACCTCGACCACGTGCTCGTGCTGCACGACGAGATCGATCTCCCGTTCGGGGAAATTCGGGTACGGGTCGACGGGGGGCTCGCCGGGCACAACGGGCTGAAGTCGCTGAAGGCGTCGCTCGGTTCGGCGGACTTCGCCCGTGTGCGGGTGGGTGTCGGGCGGCCGCCGACGACTGATCCTGACCGCGTCGCGGCGTACGTGCTCGGGCGCTTCCGTGAGCCGCGCGAAGAGGTGGCGCTGCTCGTCGAACAGGCGGCCGACGCAGCGGAGCGGGTGCTTCACGAGGGGCTTGAAGGGGGCTGAGACGCGGCGCCTAGACTGAGAAGAGCAGTGCTCCGCGCCCTCCTCGCAAACGCCGACGAAGACCAGCAGACCGCCACACTCGCGCGCGACGGCGGCGCCGCGTTCGTCTCTCAGTCGCTGCGCTCATATCTGGTCGCGGCGCTGCTTGATCGTGATCCCTGACCAGCCTGCGATCGTAGTAGCGGGCGACGACCGGGCAGCGCGCGAGCTCGCGGGCGGGTTGCGGGCGTGGCTGGAACCGCGCACGGTCCGGTATTACCCGAGCCGCGGCGTCACATACGAGTCGCATCTCGCGCCGCCGCCCCACCTGGTCGGTCTGCGTATCGCCGCGCTCGACGCGTTGCTCGAGCCCGGCGACGCGGCGCCCGTGGTCGTCGTCAGCGCCGTGGCGCTGTCGGAGAAGGTCCCCGACCCGGCGATGCGCCCGCGGGGGTTCGAGCTCCGTGTCGGCGAGCTGCTCGATCTCGACGAGACCGCGATGGACCTCGTCGCCGGCGGCTACGAACGAGTCGACCAGGTCGAGGACCGCGGACAGTTCGCGATCCGCGGCGGCCTGCTGGATCTGTTCCCGGCGACCGAGGATCGCGCCGTCCGCGTCGATCTGTTCGGCGACGAGATCGAGTCGCTGCGCTGGTTTTCGACCTTCACTCAGCGCTCGCTCGGGGACGCCGAGCTGGTCGAGGTCGCGCCGGCGGCCGAACTCGCCCCGGAACATCGGGAGCTGGCAGAGATCGCCGCACTCGAGGATGCCTCCGAGCGCCCCGACATCGCCGAGCTGCTCCCGGTCGAGAACTTCCATCCGTTTCTCGAGCTTGTCGACGCGTCCGTGCTGGTCGCGGGCGATGAGGATCTCGCCCCGGCGCTCGCCGACCATTGGCAGGACGTCACGGCCGCGTTTCACGACGAGGACGCCCACCACCTGTACGTGGCCCCCGAAGAAATCGTCGCCGAGCTGGACGGGCGCGTCCGGATCCGGCTGTCGAGCATCGACCAAGACCAGCAGTTCGCGTTCCGCGCCCAGGCGGCCGACATCGCCGCCCGCGGGCTCAAGGAGGCCGAACCCGAGCTCGAGAAGTTTGCCCGCTCGGGCTACCGGACTGTGTTGACGTTCGCCCGACGCGGCGAGGGCGAGCGGTTTGCTTACAACCTCGGTCGGCTCAAGGTGCACTGGCTCGGTGAGGGGGACCTCGGGGCGCCGCAGCCTGGACTGGTGACGCTGGCGCAAGCACGGCTGCAGACGGGGTTCATCGCCCCGCAGTTCCACCTCGCGGTGATCCCCGACCACCGGCTGTTCCACAGGCGTCGCGCGCCCGAGGCGCCCGGACGGGAACGACGTCGCGGCGTACTGAGAAGCTTCGCTGACCTGCGGACCGGGGACATCGTCGTCCACGAAGACCACGGAATCGCTCGTTTCGCGGGCTTTGACACCAAGACGGTCGCCGACGTCACGCGCGACTACCTGTACCTCGAATACGCGGGCTCTGACCGCGTGTTCGTCCCGGTCGATCAGCTGGCAAAGATCAGCCGCTACGTCGGCGCCGGTGGCGCGCACCCTCCGTTGTCGAAGCTCGGTGGCACGCGCTGGGAGACCTTGAAGGCACGCGCGCGGCGCGCCGCTCAGGAACTCGCGGGCGAGCTCTTGAACCTGTACGCCGAACGCAAACGGCGCCCGGGCCATTCGTTCCCGCTCGATACCGACTGGCAGCGCGAGTTCGAAGACGCGTTCCCGTACACGGAGACTCCCGATCAGCGCGACGCGATTGAGTTCGTCAAGGCCGACATGGAGGCGCCGCGGCCGATGGACCGCCTGATCTGCGGCGACGTCGGCTACGGCAAGACCGAGGTCGCGTTGCGGGCGGCATTCAAATCGGTCCAAGACGGCAAGCAGGTGATGATGCTGGTGCCGACGACGATTCTCGCCCAGCAGCACTACGGCACATTCACCGAGCGCCTCCAGGACTACCCGGTCACGATCGAGCACGTGTCCCGCTTCCGCCCGCCGGCCGAGCAGAAGGAGTCGGTCGCGCGGTTCGCGCGGGGCGAGGTCGACATCCTGATCGGGACGCACAGGCTTCTATCGCGCGACGTCCGCGCCAAGGACCTGGGGCTGCTGATCGTCGACGAGGAGCAGCGCTTCGGCGTCAAGCAGAAGGAACTGCTGCGCCAGCTGAGGCTGCGTGTCGACGTGATCTCGATGAGCGCGACGCCGATCCCGCGCACGCTGCAGATGTCGCTGGCCGGGGTGCGCGACATCAGCGTGATCGAGACTCCGCCCGAAGGCCGGCGGCCCATCAAGACTTACGTCGGCGAGTACGACGAGGAGCTCGTGCGCCGGGCGCTGCTGCGCGAGAAGGAGCGCCACGGGCAGGCGTTCTTCCTCCACAACCGGGTCGAGACGATCGAGGAGACGGCGGTCCGTCTGCGCGGGTCTGTGCCCGGGGATGCGGTTCGAGGTCGCCCACGGCCAGATGGACGAGCGCCAGCTTGAGCGGCGGATGCTCGCGTTCCTGCGCGGCGACGCCGACGTCCTGGTGTGCACGTCGATCATCGAGTCGGGGATCGACATCCCCCAGGCCAACACGCTGATCGTCGAGCGAGCCGACACGTTCGGCCTCTCGCAGCTGTACCAGATCCGCGGCCGGGTGGGGCGCTCGACCGAGCGCGCATTCGCGTATCTGCTGTATCCGAGCGCGGCGGCGCTGACGACCGAATCGGCGCAGCGGCTGTCGGCTTTGAGCGACTACACGGAGCTCGGCGCCGGCTTCAAGATCGCGATGCGCGACCTCGAGCTGCGCGGCGCCGGGAACCTGCTCGGTGACGAACAGTCCGGGCACGTCGCGGCGCTCGGGTTCGAGCTCTACATGCAGATGCTCGACGAGGCCGTAGCGGCGTTGGAGGAGGCGGGCGCGGTCGGCGAGGAGTGGGAGCCGGTGCGGCTCGACGTCAACGTCGACGCCTACGTCCCGGCCGACTACATCCCATACGAGCAGGCCAAGGTCGACATTCACCGGCGGATCGCCGCCGCCCGCGAGGTCGCCGATCTGGCGGTGCTGCGCGAGGAGCTCGAAGACCGCTTTGGCTCGGTGCCCGCGCCGCTGATGAACCTGATCCTCCTTCAGCAGGCGCGGATCAAGTTCGGGCAGGCGGGCGCGCGGGCGGTCACGTTCCGCGGCGACCGGCTGGCGATGACGCCGATCGAGCTCGACTCGGTACGCGCGAAGCGGTTTCGCGCGGAGATCCCCGAGGCCCTGTACGAGTCCGGCAAGTCACAGTTGTCGGTGCGCGTGCCCAAGGACCCGCACGAGCGCTTCCCGGCGCTCGTACGCGCGGCCGACGTGCTGCTGTCAGTGACGCGCGAGGCCGAGACCGAGGTCGAGAGCGCCGCCGCGGCTTAGCCGGGCGAGCGCGAGGATGTCGTCGATCACGGCCTTCGGCTCTTGTTTGAGTCGCTTCCAGGTGATGCGCAGGACCCGCAGCCCCGCGCGCTGAAGCCGGGCGTCGCGGATCCGGTCTGATTCGAACGCGTGTGCCACGTAAGCGTCAATTAAGAGTGCAAACGTAAACCGCGGATCGTCGCTACCATCGGCTCCGTCGTATGAAGTCTTCGAGGATCATCCCGGCGCTTGGCGCCTTTTTTGTGGCCATCGCCATGGTCGTGGCGGGCTGTGGCAGCGCGATCCCCGGCAACTCGGTCGCCGACGTTGCCGGCAACCCGATCAGCACGCAGGCGTTCAACCACTGGATGTACGTGCTGGCCAAGACCCAGGCGGCGCAGTCCCCCGGTTCCCCGGTGATCGTCCCGAACGACCCACCGAACTTCACCAAGTGCATCGCCCAGGTAAAGGCCGAGATCCCCTCGCTCGCCAAGACGGCGGACAAGACGCTCCGGACCGACTGCCAGCGGGTGTTCACGTCGCTCTCGAGCGAGGTCATGAACTATCTGATCTCGAGCTACTGGTACCAGGCCCAGGCGCACAAGCTGGGGATCAAGGTCACCAACGCGGAGGTTCAGAAGACCCTCGACCAGGCCAAGAAGGCGCAGTTCTCGACCGCCGCGCAGTACGCGAGCTTCCTGACCTCGACCGGCCAGACGAACGCCGACGTGACCTACCGGATCCGCGTCGAGGACCTCTACACCAAGCTGCTGGCGAGGGAGCCGAGCAAGGTCACGCCGGCCGCGATCGCCACCTACTACAGCACCCACAAGTCGCAGTTCGGAAGCGCTGAGACGCGAAACATCCGGATCGTCCTGGCCAGTAGCACCGCCAAGGCCGACGAGGCCAAGAAAGCGATTCAGAGCGGGCAGAGCTGGACCGCGGTCGCCAAGAAATACTCGATCGACCCGACGACCAAGAACGCCGGTGGCCTGCTGACTGGCGTGACCAAGAACGGGCAGGACGCGGCGCTGACCAACGCGGCGTTCGCTGCGCCGCTCAACAAGCTGACCGGTCCGGTCAAGGGCCAGTTCGGCTACTACCTGATCGACGTCCAGAAGATCACGCCCGCGACGCAGCGGAGCCTCGCCCAGTCGACCGCGCTGATCAAGCAGACCTTGAACTCGCAGCTGCAGACCACCGCCGCCAACAAGGTCACCAACGAGGCCAAGAAGGCGTGGCTGAGCAAGACCAAGTGCCGCACGCAATACGCGATGTCCTACTGCAGCGGCTACAAGGCGCCCGCTAGCGCGACGACCACCACGTCCGCGCCGTAAGTGTCCGACGCGGACGACCGCGCGGCGCAAACAGAAGCGGCGGTCGCCCGCCTGGACGCAATCACCCGCCGGTTGCGGCGCGAGTGCCCGTGGGACCGCGAGCAGGATGAACGAACGATCGTGCCGCACACGGTCGAGGAGGCATACGAGCTCGCCGACGCGGCGCACCGCAGAGACGACGCGAAGTTGCTCGACGAGCTCGGCGACGTCCTGTTCCAGGTCCATTTCCTAGCGCTGCTGATGGAAGAGCGCGACGCCGGCTCGCTGCAGCAGGTCGCCGAGCACGTCACGCAGAAGCTGATTCGCCGCCACCCGCACGTGTTCGGCGAAACGGAGGCGACGACCGCCCGGGAGGTTCTCGAGGAACTGGGACGCGATCAAGCGCGGCGAGGCGGGCCGCGAGCCCGGGCTGTTCGGCGAGGTCCCCCAGAACCTCCCGTCGCTGCTGCACGCGCGCAAGGTCCAGAGGCGGGTGGCGTCACGCGGGTTTGATTTTGAAGGAGTGCGACAGCCGCTCCAGTCCGTGCGCGACGAGCTCGATGAGCTCGAACGGGCGAAGACGCCGGACGAACGCTTCGAGGAGCTGGGTGACCTGCTGTTCGCAGTCGTCAGCGTGGCCCGCAAGCTGCACGTTGATCCGGAGCTCGCGCTCCGGTCCGCATCGGACAGATTCAGGCAGCGGGTGCTCGCGGCGGACAAGCTCGCGACATCCGAGGGCGCGAGTTGGGAGGATCTTCCGCCGGATCAGCAGCTTTCCTATTACGTCCGCGCACGGATGACTGAAGGAGCGCCTCAACAGACATGAGCCAGATCGAGCATGTGCATGCACGCCAGATCCTCGATAGCCGTGGCAATCCAACGGTCGAGGTCGAGCTCAGCCTGCAGTCTGGGGCCTGGGGCCGAGCGGCAGTCCCGTCCGGCGCCTCGACGGGCGAATTCGAGGCCACCGAGCTGCGCGACGGCGGATCTGACTGGATGGGCAAGGGCGTCTCGAACGCCGTCGACAACGTCAACGGCGAGATCGCGACCGCGATCCACGGCGTCGACGCAGCAGGACAGGCAGCGCTCGACCGGACGCTGATCGCCCTCGACGGGACGCCGAACAAGTCGCGTCTAGGGGCCAACGCGCTGCTGGCCGTGTCGCTGGCGGCCGCGCAGGCGTCGGCAGCGGAGGAGCGCCTGCCGCTGTGGCGCTATCTCGGCGGCGGCGGCGCGCACGTGCTGCCGGTGCCGATGATGAACGTCCTCAACGGCGGCGTGCACGCGGACAACAGGCTCGATTTCCAGGAGTTCATGATTGTCCCGATCGGCGCGAGCTCGTTCTCGGACGCGCTGCGGATGGGGGTCGAGGTGTACCACTACCTCAAGCAGACGCTGCACGAGCGTGGGCTGTCGACAGCGGTCGGGGACGAGGGTGGCTTCGCTCCCGACCTGGAGTCAAACGAGCAGGCGATCGAGACGCTGATGAGCGGGATCCGCGCCGCCGGGTTTGTGCCCGGCGATCAGGTCGCGATCGCGCTCGACCCGGCGATGTCCGAGCTCTACAAGGACGACCACTACGTGATCGAGCACGAGGACCGGAGCCTGACCGGAGACGAGATGGCCACCTACTGGTCCGAGCTCGTCGACCGTTACCCGATCATCTCGCTCGAGGATGGGATGGCGGAGGACGACTGGGACGGCTGGTCGACGCTCACCGACCAGATCGGTAACCGGATCCAGCTCGTCGGCGACGACATCTTCGTCACCAACACCGAGCGCCTCAGGCGCGGCATCGATTCCGGCGTCGGCAACGCGATCCTGATCAAGGTCAACCAGATCGGCACGCTGACGGAGACGTTCGCGGCGATCCGGATGGCCCGCGAGGCCGGATATGCCTCGGTTATGTCACACCGGTCCGGCGAGACCGAGGACGTCGCGATCGCCGACCTCGCCGTCGCGACCGGGATCGGCCAGATCAAAACCGGCGCTCCGTCTCGCAGCGATCGCGTCGCGAAGTACAACCAGCTGCTGCGGATCGAAGAGGCCCTGGGTCCCGAGGCCGTGTACCCGGGCCGATCTGCATTCCGCTCCTAGGCGTGCGGCCGAGCTCGGATATCCGTCCGTCGAGGCTCGTGCAGCGGTTCGTGCAGCAGGAAGGACCCCTGGACCGTCGAACGAACGCGGTAGGCGATGCCGTCAGCCCGTTCCGCAACCGCAGCCCCGCGCCGTCAACCTCGGACGACGCAACCCCGCCCCCGCCGCGTTCCTGCGCGCGGCCCGCGGTTGCGGGTTCGCTGGGATCGAGCGGGCCGGGTGGGGCTGCTGGTCGTGCTCGCGGTCGTTGTTGGGCTCTATGTGCAGCGCACGGTCTCCTATTTCTCCAGCAGGGCACAGGCCAACGGCGAGCAGGCGATCGTCGATCAGCTGGCGCGCGAGAACGCCCAACTGGTGAGGCAGGAGGAGTCGCTGAACAACCCGGCGACGATCGTCACCGATGCGCGCGCGTTGGGGATGGTTCGCCCCAACGAGCTTCCCTACGTGATCGTCGGGCATTCCGGGCACTGACGCGCGGGGTGCGGGGGTGGCGAGGGCGCGCCGGCGCACCGCTGAGCGTGCGCGCCGAGCGCCGCCGTAGGGGGCGGCGCCGTGAGCCACGGCGAGCTGCGCTTCGAGGATCTGATCGGCCTCTGGCAGGAGGGGCAGCGCCGGCTCAATGAGGCAGAGCCGGCCGACCGGGACGCGCTCGAGCGGGTCGTCGAGTCGATCGTGATCGAGCTTCGCCGGCGTCTGGGCGGCCCGTTCAGCGTTCAAGAGCTTGCCCGGCTGTACGTTGAGGAGGGCACCGACTGGTGCTTTGCGATCGCGACCCGGGTGGCCCCGAACAATCCCGCCGCCTGGGACGTCACGACGGTCGCAGGGGCGGCGTTCGCGCGCTATGCGCGCGAGGCCACCGACTACACGCTCGGGCGCCGGGTGGGCGAAGCTGACCGCGATGCCTACCGGGACGCCGGGGGCTAGCCGACCCGCATGCGTATCGGACGCCCGGGGCTAGCCGACCCGGATGCGGATCGCGACGCCGGGGGCTAGCTGTCCTCGTCGGCGTCGGCCTCGGTTTCGCCGTCGCCAGCGCGCCTGATCACGATCTGATCCTCCTCGATCGCGACCTCGACCGGCCGGTGACCGGCCCAATACTCCGCGTAAATCGGGTCATCCTGGACGGCCGGATCGAGCCACAGTCCGTAGCCCTCCTCGCCATGATCGAAGGTCGCCTCGAGCGTCTCGCTACGGCGCCGGCCGCGCCCCCTGCCGCCACGGCGACCGCGGCGGCGACGCGCAGGCTTCTCCTCGTCGTCGTCGGACTCGTCTGAGTCCTCGTCCTCGTCGGCGCGTTCGGCCTCGGCGGCGTCGAGCTCGGCGGCGATCAGCGCGTCGTCTTCGGCTCGAAGGTCGATCTCGTCGTCGAAGTCGCCGGCGACGGGCGCGTTGTCGCCCTCCTCGCCGGCGTCGAGCCCCTGCTCGCGCTTGAAAGCTTGAATCTGTTGAACGGTTACCTCGAGCTGGTGAGCGATCCACGCGTCGGTGCGCCCCTGCCGCACCCAGCCGCGGATGCGGTTGAGCTCAGGTCTGAGTGATTTTCGGGCCATGGAGGTGCGGAGACTAGTACAGGAGACAGCAGTGAAAGCAGCTAGTGCCCCGAGTCAGTAGTTCGCGTGCATTCGAGACGCCCCTCGCGGTGACACTAGCGTGACAAAAGCTCCACCGCTTTTCGCAGGCGCCCGTTCCCGGTATGCTGGCTGCGGGTGGGTTGGGCGCTAGCGCGCGCAGGTTTCAGCCCCGACCATAAGCAGCTAAGCAGGGAGGCAAGCCATGCTCGTCCTAACCCGCAAATCCAATCAGAGCATCATGATCGGCGACGACATCGAGGTGTCTGTGCTCGCGGTCATGGGCGAGAAGGTCCGGATTGGAATTCAGGCGCCACGCGATGTCCCGGTGTTCCGCAAGGAGGTCTACCTGGAGATCCAGCAGGAGCGCGCCGACGGGCCCAAGGGGGCACGCGAAGAGGTCGACGCGGCGCTTCGCGGCATGGGCGACGAAGCCTGAGTTCGACGCGCCGAAGCCTGAGTTCGCCGCCCCGCCAACAACAAGCCGACCGGCGGCAGCCGCGTCAGCTGAGAAGCAGGTAGAGGGTCTCGAACATCGCGGCCGTGACGATCAGCGCGGTCGCGATCAACGACAAGACGAGCACCCAGTAGCGCACCGAGCTGCGCTTGCGCGCACGCGCGTGCGTGCGTACGCGCGACCTACGCACGGCCTGACGCCGTAGCGTCTCCCTGCGATTCCGGTCCAGTTGGGTCTCGTGACGGAACTGCTGCTCGAGTTGCGCGAGACTCTGGCGCATCTTCATCGCCATCGCGCTCCGAGCCTACCACTGCGTTGCGGAACGGGGCGTGAGCGGCTCAAGCCCCGTTTCGCACAAATGTCAGTGGACCTGCTGGCGCTCGTAGACGTCGACGAAATGCAGGTAGTTGTCGGCGATCTGTGACGCCGCGGCGCTGCGGTCGAGGTCGTCGGCTAGCCATCCCTTGAGTGCGTCCCACCAGATCGAGCGGCCGATCGCGAAGCCGATGAAGCCCTCGACGGTGGCCGCCACTTCGAGCCACTGCTCGACCTTGGCGATAGACGCGCCTCGACCCAGCACCACGCACTTGACGCCTTCGCGGCCGGGGCCCGACCGAGCCTGCTCGGCGAGCATCACGGCGTCGTCGCGCTCGTCGACCCCCTCGATCTTCCAGATGTCGACCTCGACGCCGAAGTCCTGGGCGTCGGCGATCGCGCGGCGCATCAGCTCAGGTCGCAGCTCCGCGTCGTAGCGGTCCCCGTCGCCACCGACCGTCGACAGCTGCTCCTCGGTCGCCGGCACCAGCAGCTCGAACAGGAACTTGCGGTCTGTTGTCGTGCAGCCAATCGGCGAGCCGCTTGAGGCGCTCGAGCTGGATCCTGTTCATCGCCGGGTCGTCGTCAGGGTTGTAGCGGACGAGCACCTTGGAGAAATCGGGGTCAAACCGCTCGATGTGTGCGGCGAAGTCGTCGCCGTACTCGAAGTCGAACTCGTTCTGGCCCGACTTCTCGACCGGCATCGCGAGCTTCAGGCCGTCGGCCTTCGCACGCTCGGGGATGTTTGATCCGAACTGCTCGTCGACCAGCACTCCGGTCGCGCCCGCCTGGGCGCCGCGCGATACGGCCTCGAGCATTCCCTCGAAGATCACCCGCTTGGCGTCGCGAGATCTTCTCGACCTCTTCGGGGGTCGGGTCGCCCTCGATCCCGAACATCTTCTTCTGAAACGACCCCCGATGGTCGAACGCCAGGATGTAGAGCTTGCCGTCGATGTAACCAAGTGGCATTGGCACCGTCCTTCGTCAAGTTTGAGATCCGTACGCAGTCTAGGTGAGCTCTCGGCGAGCCCACATCGCAAAAGCGCAATCCGTACGCTCTCGCCCCTGTGGAACACAGCTTCGCCGGACACGCCTACACGATTGGCATCGAGGAGGAGCTGATGATCCTCGACGCCGAGTCCCTGGAACTCGTCAACGCAATCGAGTCGATGCTCGAGCCGTCGCCGCTCGGGGAGATCAAACCCGAGCTGATGGAGTCAGTGCTCGAGATCTCGACTGACCCCTGCCCCGACATCCCCGAGGCCTCCGACCAGCTGCGCACCCTGCGCCGGCAGGTGGCCGACACAGCGGCGAGCAAGGGCCTCGCGATCGGATCGTCCGGGACGCACCCGTTCGCGATGTGGGAGGACCAGCGAATCGTCGCGCGGCCCCGCTATCGAGACCTGATCTCAGCGATGCGGTTCGTGGCCCGCCAGGAGTTGATCTTCGGCATGCATGTCCACGTTGGGGTCGATGACCCGGACAAGGCGATCCACGTCGCCAACGGGATGCGCGTCCACCTTCCGCTGCTGCTGGGCCTATCGGCCAACTCGCCGTTCTGGCGGGCCGACACGACCGGTCTGGCGTCGACCCGGACGCCGATCTTCCGGGCCTTCCCGCGCGTCGGGATTCCGCCGACCTACAAGGACTGGGCGGACTATGAGCGCCGGATCGAGTTCATGATCACGGCGGGCGTGATCGAGGATTACACGTATCTCTGGCATGACGTGCGCCCGCACCCGAACTTCGGAACGATCGAGGTGAGGGTCATGGACTCACAGACGCACATCGAGCACTCGGTCGGTCTCGCGGCCCTGGTCCAGGCGCTGGTGCGCGAACTATCTGAGCACTTCGAGTCGGGCGGCCAGCTCGCGAGCTATCCGTTCGAGATGCTCGACGAGAACAAGTGGCTTGCCGCTCGCCACGGGCTGGAGGGCGAGCTGGTCGATCTTCCCAGCTCCGAGCGGGTCGCCACCCGCGCGCTCGCCCGCCGGCTGCTCGATCGGATGCGCGAGCACGCCTCCGATCTCGGCTCTCGCAACGAGCTCGACGCGATCGAAGATCTGCTCGATCGCGGCAACGGTGCGACGCGCCAGGTGGTCGTCTACGAGGCCAACCACGACCTGCGCGAAGTGATGTCCGAGATCGTCGCGGCAACTGCTCCCTGAGCACGCCATCAGGGCGGTTGCGCGGGCGGCTTCCGGGCAGTTGTACCATCGCTATGTGAGCACCGGCGGACCAGAACTTTTCGTGATCTGCAAGAGCTGCGGGTCGGAAGTCAGCAGCTACATCACGGAGTGTCCGTACTGCGGCAATCGTCTCCGCAAACGCGCTCCGAAGCTTGATCGCGAGGGCCGCGTCGCCGAGAAGCGTTCGCGCCGGACGCCCCCGCCACTGCTGACCCGGCTGCGTCCCGACGAGATCCCGGGCATCCGGCCCGACACGCGCCCGTACGCGACGATCTTGCTGGTGTTGCTGGGCTTCGCGGGCACGCTCGCATGGCGAACCGGGCTGGGCGCCAACAACGAGCTCGAGATCCAGGGCAAGCTCAACAGTCACAACTGGTGGCACCTGCTAACGGCCGCCTTCACCTACAACAACACCGGTTACGCGTTCGTGACGCTCGCCACGATCGCGCTCTACGGGTGGTTGCTCGAGCGCCGTCATGGCCCGCTCGTGGTCCTTGGCCTGTTCTTGGTGGGCGGCGTAGGTGGGCTCGCGGCGACGGCTGCCGTGTACCAGATCCCGTTTGCGATGGGCGCCACCGGCGGTGCACTGGCCTTGCTGTGCGCCTGGGTGACCCCGGACCTGCTGGCGCTGCGCCGCGGCGAAGACGTCGACGGCGACCTGATCGGGACGGCGGTGATAGGGCTCGTGGTCGCCTTGATGCCGCTTGCGGTGCCACAGGCGAGCTGGGTCGCAACCGGGGTCGGGATCGTCACCGGCTTCGTGGTCGGCCTGCCGCTCTCGCGGATGACGGTCCGCTAAATCGCGCGGTCCGCTAGAGCCAAGGCGCTCAGACCACGCTGATCGTGCCCGGCTCGCCCTCGACGAGCCGACCGATCACGGCGCCGGGCATCCAAGCCGCCGCCGGCGGCAGCGCGACCAGCAGCCCGCCCGAGGTCATCGCGTCGCACGCCAGCCAGCGCCGCTCGGGCGCGACGGCGTCCGGCGAACCAGGAGAACTGCTCCGCGTAGGAACGGTTGCGACGCGTGCCACCGGCGACTGCGGCTTGATCCGAGCGCGCCAGCAGTTCGAGCACCCCATCGATCGCCGGCACGTCGTCTGCGTGTAGCTCGGCCGCGAGGCCACTCGCGAGCGCCAGCTCATGGAGATGACCGAGCAACCCGAAGCCGGTCACGTCGGTCACCGCGTCGGCGCCCGCCTGACGTGCGGCCACCGAGGCGTCGCGGTTCAGAGTGCTCATGACCTCGACCGCGTCCTCGAGCGGCGCGTCGAGTCCCCGCTTGCACGCGGTCGTCACCGCGCCGGCGCCCAGGGGCTTGGTCAGCACGAGCGCGTCGCCCGCGCGCCCGCCGGCGTTAGTCAGCAGCTCGTCGGGGTGGACCACCCCGGTGACCGCCATCCCGTACTTCGGCTCGGCGTCGTCGATCGAGTGGCCGCCGACGATCGCGACGCCAGCCTCGGCAGCGATCGATGCGCCGCCGCGCAGTATCTCGGTGAGTACGTCGCTGCCGAGCTGCTCGATCGAGAACGCGACCAGGTTCAAAGCACACACCGGCGTCGCTCCCATCGCGTACACGTCCGATACGGCGTTGCAGGCAGCGATCCGCCCGAACTGGAACGGATCGTCGACGATCGGGGTAAAGAAATCGACCGTCTGCACGATCGCAAGGTCGTCGCGGAGCCGGTACACGCCAGCGTCGTCGGAGGTGTCGAAACCCACCAGCACGTTCGGATCCTCGAGCGCCGGGACGCCGGCGAGCAGCGGCCCGATCGCCGCCGCGGGCAGCTTGCAGCCGCATCCCGCACCGTGCGACAGCGAGGTGAGGGCAACGGCCATATTCGTATGATGACCGCACCGAGTGCCCGACAGCTCCTACACCGACGAGCAGCTCGACGCGGCGATCGCTCAGATCACTGACCCGGCCCGTTTTCGCGAGGCCCAGGACCTGGTGATGCGTGCCGCTCCGCAGCTACAGCGCGTACTCGCCGCGGCGATCGCGGAGGGCGGCTGGTTCGACGCCGCCCACGAGCAGGCGATTCGCGAAGCGGCGCACGAAGCCGATGACGAAACGCGGCTGCGCGCGCTGCGAACGCTGCTCGCCGAGGAGACCCGGCTCGGCATGCTTGTCGGCGTCGCGATCGGCTTCGAGCTCGCCCGCGCGCTTCCGTCAACCAACCCCTGAACCCAAAAACTGGAGGACCAACCGATGGATGTCCGTTTTCTCGGCCACGCCTGCTTCACGCTCTCAGACGGCGGCACGACGCTGTTGCTCGACCCGTTTCTGACCGGCAATCCGGCGGCGGCGGCGTCCGCCGAAGAGGTCGAGGCGACGACGATCCTGCTCACACACGGGCATCCGGATCACTACGGCGACGTGGTCTCGATCGCCAACCGCACCGGCGCGACGGTCGTGGCGATCACTGAGGTCGCCGCCGAGATCGGCGAACAGGGCTGCGACGTGAACGACTGCAACCTCGGCGGAACCGCGTCGTTTGACTGGGGATGGGTGAAGCTGGTGCCGGCGTGGCACACGTCGACGACCCCCAATGGGACCGTCAGCACGCCGGCCGGCCTGCTGATCAGCTTCGACGGCCACACCACGTATCACCTTGGCGACACGTGCCTGTTCAGCGATCTGCAACTGGTCGGCAAGCGCCACCCGATCGACATCGCGCTGATGTGCATCGGCGGCCACTACACGATGGACCGCCACGACGCCGTCGACGCGGCGGAGTTCGTCGGCGCCAAGACCGTGATTCCGTGTCACTACAACACGTTCCCGGCGATCGCGTCCGACGCGCACGCGTTCAAGACCGACGTCGAGGCCGCGACCAGCTCAAAGGTTGTTGTGCTCGAGCCCGGCGAGACCTATTCGGCATGACGCACGCAATCGTCCTGATCCAGGCCGAGGGCAAGGCGCTGGCGACCCTCGGCGGCGAGCTGGCCGGCATCGAGGGCGTCGCCGAGGCCTACTCGGTCACCGGGGAGTGGGACTTCGTCGCGATCCTCAGACTGCGCGAGCAGGACCAGCTCGCCCAGGTGGTTACCGGCAGGCTCTCGCAACTCGACGGCGTACGGCGGACGCAGACGATGGTCGCGTTCGAGGTCTACTCACGCCACGACCTGGAGGCGCTGTTCTCAGTCGGTCAGTGAGCTCGTGCTCGGCGGAGATGCACGGTGGCGAGCGCCTCCGGATGGCGCTCGTCGCTGACCGTGCCGCCTGTCTGGAGCGGTTGTCCGCTGCGGCCGCCGGGCCGGTCGCCCACCTCGGCTGCGCCGACAGCCCGTACACGCGCGAGCTGATCGCGGCCGGGCTGCTGCTCCATGAGCGCCTGGTCAGGGTCGCCGACGTGACCGGGCTCGATGTCGATGCCGACGCCATCGCGTTACTGCAGAAACGAATGCCCACAGAACAATTCGTGATCGCCGATATCACTCGCAACGTCCCGCCCGAGCACCGTAACCACTACGCGCTCGTGATCGCTGGCGAGGTGCTGGAGCACGTGCCGGACGCCGAGGCGTTTCTGAACGGATGCTCGACGCTGCTTGCCCTCGGCGGCCGGCTGTGCGTCACGGTTCCGAACGCGTGCTCTCCGAAGATCGGGCTACGGTCGCTCGCCGGTCGCGAGTCGGTGCACCCCGATCACCGCGTCTACTACGGACCGCGGACTCTGGAACGGACGCTTGGAGGCGCGGGGTTCGAGGTCGAGACGATGGCTTCGTATATGGCGCCGGTTGCCGGCCGCGCGGGGAAGCTGGTCTTCAACCCGCTCCTGAAGGTGAGCCACCGGATCTTTCAGGGTCCCGTTGGTGAGGGCCTGATCGCCGTCGCGAGCAGCCGCTCATAGTGCGCGTCGCGGTCCTGGCCGAGTGGTACCCGTCGCCGACTGATCCGGTCCATGGCGTCTGGGCGCACCGCCAGGCGGTCGCCGCCCGTGACGCGGGCGCCGACGTGCGAGTGATCGCTACGCGGCGTCCGATCCCACCGCTCTCGGTCGCCCGTGGCGGGCCGCGCGCGCTGGCAGCGTGGAGTCGTGGTGTGAAAAAGCTGCTCGGCCCCTGGGAGCTGGACGGGATCCCGATCGCGACGGCGCCGTTCGTCAGCCCGCCGCGACCCCTCAGCTACGGCGCGTGGGGTTACTGGATGGCACCGTCGGTTGCACGCGCGCTCGTTGCGCTGCGCGAGCACTGGCCGTTTGATCTCGTTCACGCGCACTCGATCACCCCTCCGGGCTACGCCGCCGCGCGGGCGCTCGACACGAGCACCGCGCTGGCCGTCTCGACCCATGGCCCGGACGTGATCTCGGTCTACAAGCGCAGTCGTTGGGCGCGCGGCGCGACCGCGCAGGCGTTCGACGCGGCGGACGTGGTGATCGCCAACTCGGCTTGGGCCGCCGGTCGCTGCGAGCAGATCGCCGGCCACCAGCTGCCGGTCGAGATCGTCCATCTCGGCGCCGATCTCCCGGCCGCGGCCGAGGGCAAGCGCACTCGCCCGACGATTGTCACGCTCGCCCATCTGGTCGGGCGTAAGCGCCACGATCTGGTCCTGTACGCGCTCGCGGCGATCCCGGATTCAGCGCGGCCCGACTACCTGGTGATCGGTGACGGTGCGCTCCGGCCCGAGCTGATCCGGCTCGCCCGCGAACTCGGCGTGGCCGAGCGCGTGGAGCTGGCAGGGCAGCTTGACAATCAGCGCGCGGTAGCCGAGGTGGCGCGCTGTCATCTATTCGTCATGCCGAGCGTCAACGAGCCGTTCGGTGTCGCGTATGTCGAGGCGATGGCCGCCGGCGTGCCGGCAATTGGCGTCCGGGGCGAGGGGGGGCCAGACGACATCGCGGCCGCCGGGGACGGCATCGTGCTCGTGCCGCGCGACGATCATCTCGCGCTTGCGGCGGCGATCACCCAACAGCTGCGCGACCCGGTTGCGCTGGCCGCAAAGGGCGAGGCGGCGCGCAACACCGTGGCTCATCACTTCAGCTGGCAGCACTGCGGCGAGCGAACGTTGGCGGCCTACGAGCGCGCGCTGCAAAACCACGCCAGATGAGCGATCTGCTCGTTCTGTCGCTCGGGACGACGTACGGGCTGCGTGTCGCCGACACGATGCTGATCGCGATGCTGACTGAAGCCGGGGCGAGTACCGACGCGTTCAGCGTCAAGATCGGTGTCACTGACCGGCTGCGGCGCGGGTACCCGGTCAACGATTTGGTCGAAGCGATCGCCGCGCGCCGTGCGCTGAGCGGCGCGCTTAAAGGCACGCCGCGCCCGCGAGCGATTCTGTTCTCGACAACGACTGCCGCCTTGCTCGCACCCCGGATCGGGCTCCCGTACGCCGTGCGGCTCGACTCGCCCGCCGCGCTCAACCGTCGCGGGCTTTTCAACTCGCCAGTCCGGGCACTGGAGCGGCGCAGCCTAGCGGCCGCGCGACTCGTGATCCCGCTCGGCGCGTCGGGCGCGGCCGCGGTCCCTGCGGGCAGCGCCGAAACCGTGATCGTCCCGGTCCCGGTCGAGCCCTCCGGTGACGTCGACGGGCCGCGTGACGTCGATCTCGCCGTCGCCTATACCCCGGATCCGAAGGCAAAGGGCCTGGCCCGGCTGTGTTCCGCGTGGGCACAGGCGGCCGGCGCGACCAGCAGACTCGAGGTGTTCGGGATCGAGCGCGACAAGGCGCTCGCGTTCCTGGCCCGGCGGGGCGTTGCCGCGCCGCCACCGAGCGTCACCTTCCGAGGCTTTGTGCCGAGCGCGGACTTTCGCGCCTCGCTGCGCTCAGCGCTGTGCTTCGTATCGGCCGCGGACTGGGAGGACTACGGTCAGGCGCCGCTGGAGGCGCTCCGCGACGGCGCGTTGCTGGCCACGGCGCCTTCGGAGGGTCCGTACGAGGCGCTCGCGATCGCGCGCGATCTCGACGAGCGGCTGGTCGCGGGCGATCTGGAGCCGGCCTCGCTGGCGACCGCGATCCAGGCCGCGTTCGAGCGCGACGCCCCGGCGCGTGCCGCGTACCGAAAACGGGCCGCGGCTCGTCTGGAGCCATACCGCTGGCAGCACGCGGTGCGGGCGCTCCGCACCAGCGTTCTGTCGGTTCTGCTCGGGGCAGGCGAACGGTGAGCCGCGCGGTCGCCGGGCGTCGCGTCGCGCAGCGGCTCGGGATCGACCCGCGCTACCTGCGCCGAGCCCGCTGGCTCCACAAGGCGTCCGTGTTGCGCCGCGACCATGCATCGCTGATCAGCCACCTGCGCTACGTGCTGCTCGACCCCGAGACTGACAACTTCACCTACGACGTCGCCAACGACGACGAGCTAGCCGAGTGGGTGGCCGCCGTGGCCGGGTGCACGCCCGAGCTCGCCGGCCAGTACGTGGACGAGCCACGCGATGACGAGCGGCTCGCAAACTGGCTGCGTGCAGCGACGGCCGGGCGCTGGCTGTGGACCAAGCGCGAGCCGATGTTCGGCAAGCGTCTCGCGTGGTACGCGCTGGCGCGGTCACTGAGGCCGGGTCTTACCGTCGAGACCGGCGTCCACGACGGGTTGGGGTCGATGATCCTGCTGCGCGCGCTCGAACGGAACGCCGACGACGGCGCCGCGGGTCGGCTGGTCTCGTTCGACATCAACCCGACCGCGGGGTGGCTTGTCGGCGCCCACCCAATGTGGGAGCTGCGCATCGAGTCCTCGCGCGACGGGCTGCCGGCGCTGCTCGCCACCCGGCAACCGCCCGGCCTATTCGTCTACGACGGGTGGCACTCCTACGAGGCCGAGGTGTGGGATCTCGAGGCCGTGGCGCAGCGGCTGCCGGGCGGGGGCGTGCTGGTCAGCGACGACGCCCACAGCGGAGCGATGGCGGTCGTCTGCGAGCGTCACGGGCTGAGGTACATGGAGGTCGCCGAACGTCCGAGGGGCCACTTCTACCCCGGCTCGCGGCTCGCCGCCGGCCGACGTGGCTCGGGGCACTAGCGCGACCCGGCGGCGAGGGCGATCGCCAAAGCAAACGCGTCGACGCTGCGCTGCAGCGGCCACTCGCGGTCGATCTGAAGACTGGCGGCGGCCATCGCGGTGCGGCGCGCCGGGTCGCGCGCCAGGGCGCGGACGGCCGCCGAGACCGCGCTCCAGTCGTCGGGGTCGACCACGATTGCGTTGCGGTCGGGCAGCGCGATGTCCCCGACCGCGCCGGCGCGCGCGCTCGCGATCAGCGGCAGGCCGGCAGCGACACCCTCGCGCAGCGCGACCCCGAACGGCTCGTACCGGCTGACGAGCGCCAACGCGTCGGCGTCGGCGTAGGCACGCGCCGTGTCCGACGGCGACAGCGCGCCGTGGAACCGGACGACCGCGCCCGTGGCCGCCGCCCGCGCTTCGAGCTCACCGCGCAGTGGCCCGTTGCCGACCAGGTCGAGCTCGACCTCGCCCGGATCGGCGCTCGCGACGGCGTCGATCAGCGACTCGATGTTCTTGTCTGCCACCAGGCGGGCGACGCACAGCAGCCGCAGCGGGAGTACGTCCGGGCTCCGACTACCAACCGCCGCACGGATCGAGTCGGCATCGACGCTCTGGAGGCTCATCACCGTGCGCGCGGGATCCGAACCGAGCGCCACCAACCGGTCGCGGGCCTGCGTGCTCGCGCCGATCGCCGCCGCGGCGCGCCGCACCAGGATCGTGTGCACGCGGCGTTGCGGTCTGGGGACGAAACTGGCGGCCGCCGCCCCCAGCTCGCTGAAGTGCACCAGCGCCCGCCCGCGCCGCGAACACCAGACGCGCGCCAGCAGCGCCGTCGGACCGAACTCCCACGCCACGACAACCCGAGGCTCGAACGAGTCAAGCGCCGCGAGCAATCCCCGTGGCACAACCACCGGGCCACGACCGGCTCGCCGCCGCTGCCATCCCGCCGTGAGCACCGTCGCGTCATAGGCGTGCTGCGACGAGAACCAGCCCGGATCGACGTCCCAGCCGGCGAGGCGCGGGGCCAGGTACACGACCTGCAGGCGAAGGTCGGCGCGCGCCGCCAGAGCGGCGAACAGTGGTTCGCGATACGGCGCCGGGGCCGGCGCCAGCACCACGCAACGCAAGGGTTCAGAGGACACGTTGGGCACGGAGCGGGAATGATGCCCGGTCATGCGCGTGCTGCTGCTCCACAACCGCTACCGCTCGGAGGGCGGAGAGGAGCGCGCGGTCGCCGATCTGCTGGCGCTCCTGCGGGCGCGCGGTCACACGGTCGCGACACTCGAGCGCTCCAGCGTCGGGCTGAGCGGCCTGACGGCGGCGCGGGCGCTGACACGAGGCGGCTCGCACCCGGAGGAGGTGGCACGCGCCGTGGGGGGGATGCGAGCCGAGGTCGTGCACGCCCACAACCTGCATCCGCTGTTTGGTTGGCGCGCGCTCGCCGCCGCGCGCGAGGCCGGAGCCCGGACCGTGCTGCACGTGCACAACTTCAGGCTGTTCTGCGCGATCGCGATCGCCTACCGAGACGGCGCGCCGTGTTTCAGGTGCCGCGGGACGAACACCTGGCCCGGTGTCAGGCTGCGCTGCCGTGGCTCGTTGCCGGAGGCGACCGCGTATGGGATCGGCCTGCGCCGCCAGCAACCCCACCTGTTCGCGGACGCTGACCGGTTGATCGCGGTCAGCGATGCGACGCGACAGCGGTTGGTCGAGCTCGGGCTCCCGGCGGCCAAGACCACGGCGCTGAGGAACTTCGTCCCCGCCGGGTCATTCGCCGAGTCGTCGTCTGCCGGGGAGGGCCGCTTCGCGTTGGTGAGCGGCCGGCTGGTCGAGGAGAAGGGGTTTGACATCGCGATCGCGGCGGCCCGAGCCGCGGGCGTCCCGCTCGTCGTCGCGGGCGACGGACCGGACGGCGAGCGCCTCCGGGCGCTGGCGTCCGGCGCCGACGTGCGGTTCGAGGGACGGGTGACCGAGCAAGCCCTCGCGGAGCTCCGCTCCCGGGCGGGGGTCGTGCTGTTGCCCTCGCGCTGGGAGGAGCCGTGTCCGTATGCGGCGCTGGATGCGCTCGCCGCCGGGGTGCCGGTGCTGGCCAGCGACCGCGGCGGCCTGCCCGAGCTGGTCGGGCGCGAGCAGGCGCTGCCGGCGACCGAGATCGGCGCCTGGACCGAGGCGCTCGGATCGCTGTGGCGTGATCCGCAGCAGCGGCGAGAGCTCGGCGCCGCGGCACTCGATGAAGCGCGCACGAGATTCTCCGAGGACGAGTACTACGAGCGCCTGATCACCATCTACCAGGGCCGCTAACCGATCCGGGCGCCAGGCTCGGCGCCACGGTCGGGGCGCAAGAGCACGACGCCGCGCTGCTCATCGAGCGCGCCGAGGACCAGCACCTCGGATGAGAACGGTCCGATCTGGCGGGGCGGGAAGTTGACGACGCCGACCACCAGCGTGTTCTCGAGCTCGTCGCGCGAGTAGTGGGTGATCTGGGCCGACGATCGCTTGATCCCGAGCTCGGGGCCGAAGTCGATCGTCAGCTTCCAGGCCGGCTTGCGGGCCTCGGGGAACTCGTCGACGCCGATCACGCGGCCGACGCGCATATCGACCGCCTCGAACTCCGCGAAGTCGATCAAGTCGACGGGGTCGCCGGCGTCGTCCCGGTGCCCGAGCTGGTCGGGTCAGACGGTGACGGGGGGTTGCCCGGCTGAGGAGTGCTGCCGTTCGGCGGGGTGCTTCCAGGCGGTGGCGGCGTCGAGCCGGTCGGCGGCGGGGCGCCGGTCGGCGTCGGCGTCCCGGTCGGCGTCGGCGTGCCAGTCGGCGAGGTCGTGCCGGTCGGCGAGGTCGGCGAAGTCGGAGCGGTCGGCGTCGAGCTGACCGGGGGCGGCGTCGGTGCCGGAGCTGTCGCGGTCGTCACCGGCGTCGACACGGGCTGGTTGGGCGTGGTCGACGTGTCGGTCGGCGTCGAGCTCGGGGTGGTCGTCGCGACCGGCTGCGGGGTGCTCGGGTCGCTGGCTGGCGCCGCCGGCATCACGCTCGGGTCCGTCTGGCTCTGATCGCGGCCAGGGAGGGTGGCCTTCGAGCCGGCCGGGGTGTTGGTCGTCGCCGGGGTGTTGGTCGCCGCCGGTCTTACTGTGGTGGCGGTTTTGGAGGTGGTAGTGGCCGCGGGCTTCGAGGTCGTGGCGGCCGTCTTGGCGGTCGAGGTGGTCTTGGCGGTGGCGTCAGTCGCCTTCGCCTTCACGGCCGGAGCCTTGCCGGCGGTGTGCTGGACGGGCGAGCTCGACTGGGGCTCTGAAGCTGAGTAGACGGGCGTCAGTGCGGCCTGCTCGGCCGGCGAGCGCTGGTACTGGACCGAAGCGACGACCGTGTGGTGACGACGCACGCGCGACGTCGTGTGGCCGGCCTCCACGGCGCCCGCGGTGACGATCGCCGCGGCGGCGATTCCCGCGGCGGCCTTGGCGGCGATCGCGCCCAGGCCGGTCGAGATGAAGCCTCCCGAGCTGACCGCCACGGACGAGCCCGCGAGCGCCGAACCACCCGCAGCACCCGCGCTCGCAGCTCCCGCGCCGGCTGCCCCGGCGCTCGAACCCGCAGCGGTGGCGCCGGACCCGGCGCCGGCCGAGTGTCCGAGATGGGCGAGCGCGAGCTTGCGGAGGATCACCAACGGGCCGATCGGCATCAGCGCCGCGAGCGCCTTGTTGGTCTGCTTGAGCTGGGCCTTGAACACGGTGCAGCGCTCGCAGGAGCGCAGGTGGCGACGGACGAGCGGGCTCGGTCGCCGCAACAGACCTTCGGCGACTTCGCCCAGCTCGATCCTGACCTCGTCGCAGGACAGCAGGCGCGCCTCGGCGGCCTCGGCGAGCGATACGCGCGCGCGCACGAGCAGCGACTTGACGCTCGGCACGGTGGTCTCCATCGCTTCGGCGATCTGCTCATAAGACAGTGCGTCCATCTCGCGCAGCACGAGCGCGGTTTTCTGCGTCTCGGGCAGCTCGTGAATGTCGCCGACCAGCAGTCTGAACTCCTCGCGCTCATAGACCTTGTCGGCGGTGCTGGCGCCGTTGTCGGAGTAGTGCAGATCCATCGAGTCGACGCCGATCGTCTGGATCCGGCGCAGATGGTTGAGGCTGCGGTTGCGCGCGATCCGGTACAGCCACGGACGAACGTTGATCGGTCGCTCGTCGGCGAGGATCGCGTTGAAGGCGGCGGTCATCACCTCCTGCATTACGTCCTCGGCGTCCTCGCGCGACCCGAGCAGGTGCCGGCAGAAGGCCAGCAGCCGCGTCTCGTAGCGGGCGACCAGCACCTCGAAGGCGGCCGGGTTGCCCTTGCGCAGATAGGCGATCAGGCGCTCGTCGGACTGGAGACGAAGCAGCGGAGAGCGACCGTGTAGGCCGATCCCCGGGGAGTATTTGAGGGCTGAGACTTCCATGCAGCGCGAGCGGCGAGACTCCCGGTCTTAAACGGTCTCGACACCGTAGCAGCGGAAAAGTTGCGCCGAGTAAGAGCTTAAAAGTTCGGCCTAACGGCAAGGATTGCATGGCGTGAGCGCAATCCACCATTTCTTGGGCCGGGATGCGGGACCCGGAGGCTGACCGAACATGCCCGGGGAGGGAGTCGAACCCTCATGCCGTAAAGGCAGTCGCTCTTAAGGCGACCGTGTCTGACCAATTCCACCACCCGGGCCGGCGGGCGCAGACGGTAGCGGCTTCGAGACCCAACGCCAAGCCCAAAACCCCTTCAAACGCGCGTGCGGACCGCAGGTTCCTAATTGACAGTGTAATGAAGCCCTTGGTACGTTCGGGCACTAGCTACGCGCCGGTAAGGCCCCTAGCCCGGCGCGTGTGGAGGAGCGCAATTGGGTAGGTCGCGGCGGTGCGAAACGGAAGTGTGATCGGACGCGCTGCCGCTGTAGCGGCAATCGCCGTGGCAATCGTCGCGGTGGCTGTGATCCTGCTCTCTAACGGCAGCACCTACCAGGTCCGCGCGGTGTTCGTCAACGCGAGCCAGATCGTCAGCGGCAACCTCGTCGAGGTGGCCGGCAACCCGGTCGGCACCGTTTCGAACATCTCCCTGACTCCGCAGGGCCAGGCCGAGCTGACGCTGCAGATCAGCAACAGCGCCTTTGCCCCGCTGCACCAGGGCACGACCGCAACGATCCGAGAGCTCTCGCTGTCGGGGATCGCGAGCCGCTACGTCGACCTCAACCTCGGCTCTCCACGCGCACCCAGGATCGCCAATAACGGCGTCATCGGGCCCAACAACACGACCAGCGAGGTCGACGTCGACCAGCTGTTCAACACCCTCAACGGCCCCACTCGCAAGGGCTTGCAAGAGGTCTTTTTGGGTTCCGCGGCCCAGTTCCGCGGCAACGCGAAGCTCGCCCAGCAGGCGCTCGCGTACCTAAACCCGGCGGTCGCGGCGAGCAGCACGCTGTTCAGCCAGATCACCCGCAACAACTCCAGCAGCTTCACCCACTACATCGTCAAGTCCAGTGGCCTGGTGACGACGGTCGCACAGCGCAGCGCCGACCTGAGCGCCCTGGTCCGGCACCTGTCGACGACCACCCAGGCGCTCGCGGCCGAGCGCAACAACCTCGGGGCTTCGCTGCGGCTGCTGCCGCCGTTCATGCGGCTGGCAAATACGACGTTCGTCAACCTGCGCAGCGCGCTCGACGTCCTGACGCCGCTCGTCAACGTCTCAAAACCGGTCGCGCCGAAGCTCGAGAAGCTGCTCGTCCAGCTCCGTCCGCTCGCCGAGGACTCGGTACCGACCGTCAAGGACCTGTCGGAGGTCGTCTACAAGCCCGGGCCGAACAACGATCTGACGGACCTGGTCCGCCTCGGAGTGCCGCTGGCGAATGCCACCGTCAACAACATCCACGCCAACGGCGCCGAGCGCCCGGGCGCGTTCCCACAGTCGGTCACGGCGCTCAACGACTCGACCCCCGAGCTCGCGGTCGCCCGGCCGTATGCGGTCGATCTCACGGGCTGGTTCGAGGGCTACTCGCATCCGGGCACCCAGGACGCCAACGGTGGTTCGAGCCGCGTCGCACCCGTGGTCGGCGTCGGCTCACTGTCAAACGGCGCGCTCAACATCTTGCCCGCATTCGCCGACCCGGCGCTCCGCACGGCGCTCGCGTTCGGCGGAAATGGGCAGAGCGGCCTGCTGACGACAGGGCAGGGAGACCGGTGCCCGGGCTCGATGGAGCGTGGCGCCGTCTTCTACCCCGAGAGCGGCTTCCCGTGCAACCCCAACGAAGTGCCGACTGGGCGATGAAGCGGGTCCTGCTCAGCGCAGCGATCCTGCTCGCGGTCGGCGCGTTCATCGTGCTCGCGGGGGGCGCCTCGAGTGGTAGCGCCCAAGGGACCTACAAGATCGAGCTCGACAACGCGTTCGGCCTCGTGACCGGCGCGGACTTCAAGGTCGCCGGCGTTCCGGCGGGGACGATCAGCGCGATCAACCTCGACCAGAAGTCGCTCCACGCCGTCGTCACGGTGCAGGTGACGACCGGTGGCTTCGGGCAGTTTCACCAGGACGCGTTCTGCCAGTCGCGCCCGCAATCGCTGATCGGCGAGTACTACATCGATTGCGACCCCGGAACCAGCCCCAGCCCGGTGCTCAAGCCCGGCAGCACGATCCCAGTCACGCACACCCAGTCGACGATTCCCGCCGACCTGGTCCAGGACATCCTGCGGCTGCCGTACCGCGAGCGCCTGACGCTGATCATCAACGAGCTCGGCGCCGCCGCAGCGGCCCGCTCGGACGACCTGCAGGCGGCGCTGGCGCGAGCCGTGCCGGCGCTGACCGAGACCGACAACGTGCTCAACCTGCTCGCCAACGACTCGACCACCCTGCAGAACCTGACCCGCGACTCAAACTCGGTGATCACCGCGCTGGCCAACAACAGCGCCCAGGTGCAGCGGTTCATCGTGATGGCCAACCGGACGGCGACGGCGACCGCCACGCAGGACAACAACCTGCGCCTGACCTTGCAGGAGTTCCCGGGGTTCCTGGCCCAGCTGCGCCCAGCGATGGCCGGACTCGAGCGGAGCGTGGTCGCCAACACGCCGGTGCTCGAGAACCTGAACGCCTCCTCCGGGGAGCTCGACCGCTTCTTCACCGACCTGCCGGCGTTCTCGCACTCGGCGATCCCCGCGATCAAGTCTCTGGGCCAGGCGTCGGTGACCGGCAAGACCGCCGTGCAGGCGGCGCTGCCGACCGTTTCGGCGCTGAACCAATTTGCGAAGCCGACGCCCGAGCTGGCCCAGAACCTCGCGATCGTGCTGGCCGATCTCGACACCCAGAACCGCGCCGTAGAGCGCGACCCGCGCAGCCCGGGCGGCAAGGGCTTCAGCGGGCTCCAGGCGCTGCTGGGTTACGTGTTCAACCAGGCGCTCGCGGTCAACACCTACGGCCCGTTCGGCCATGTGCTTGCGGTCGACGGCTTCTTCAGCAAGATGTGCTCGCCGTACGCGACGCCGGCCACGGTTGCGATGGCGCTCAAGGCGTACGGGCCATCGTACCGCCAGTGCTACTCGTGGCTCGGGCCCAACCAGCCGGGCGTCAACGAAACGGATCCGACCGATCCGAGCGCGCCGGTCCCCGACCCCGGCGGAGCGCCTCCGGGCGAAGCGGGACCAAAGACCAGCGCGGCGAGGCTCGCCGCCTCGAGCGCCAGCACCCAGAACCAGCCGGCCGCGCAGTCGTCCCACAGCTCCTCGCCCGCCACTCCGAGCAGCTCCTCGTCGGCCTCGAACAACACGATCGGTCAGGTCGTCTCCCAGACGGCCGGCCAGTCGTCGGGTTCGGGCGTCTCGACGAGCCAGGCCCAGCAACTCCTGAACTACCTGCTCGCGCCGTGACCGCTAGCAGAGACAGACCTCCGGCAGCGCCCTCGCCGCCTGGTGGCAATGGGGGCGGTCGGCGGCGCCAGCAATCCGCGTTTGCCAACCCGGTCCTGATCGGCGCGATCACCGTGCTCGTGATCCTCGTGGCGGTGTTCCTCGCTTACAACGCCAACAACGGGCTGCCGTTTGTGCCCACGCGCGAGCTGAAGGTCAACATGGCCAGCGGCTCCGACCTGGTGCCCGGCAACGAGGTGACCGAGGGCGGGTACCGGATCGGACTGGTCTCGGCGCTCAAACCGATCACGCTGCCGAGCGGACAGGTCGCCGCGCAGCTGACGCTCCAACTCAGTCAGAGCCACGGCAAGATTCCGATCGACTCGACCGCCGAGCTCCGTACCCGGGGCGTACTCGGGCTCAAATACGTCGAAATCACGCGGGGAACCTCGAAGCAGCGTGTTCGCTGACGGCGGCACGATGCCGATCACTCAGACGAGCGTCCCCGTGCAGTTCGAGGACCTCAACCAGATGTTCGACGCGAAGACGCGTCCGGCCGTTCAGGACAACCTGGTCGGGTTCGGCAACGCGCTCGCCGGGCGCGGCTCGTCGCTCAACGACACGATCGCGAGCCTGCCGCGGCTGTTCCTGTACCTCGCCCCGGTGGCCGCCAACCTGTCGAACCCGAACACGCAGCTGACCAGGCTGCTGACCTCGCTCGAGAGGTTCATGGGAACGATCGCCCCGGTCGCCCAGACCAATGCGCAGCTGTTCACCAACATGGCCACCACTTTCGAGGCGATCTCGCGGAGTCCGAGCAACCTCGAGCAGACGATCAAGGAATCGCCTTCGACGCTCGCGGTCTCGACGCAGTCGCTGAAGGTCCAGCAGCCATTCCTCGCCAACCTCACGACGCTCGGCAACCTGCTCGCGCCCGCGACCTCCGAGCTCCGCCAAGCGCTGCCGGTTATCAACCCGGCGATCGAGATCGGCACCAAGACACTCGCGCGCACGCCGAGCCTGAACGCGAAGCTGCAGCAGGTGATGGAGGCGCTGAAGAATCTCGCGCTGGCTCCCGGGACCAATCTTGCAATCAACGCGCTGACGGGGACGGTCACGACGCTCAACCCGATGGTCAAGTACCTCGGGCCTTACCAGACGGTGTGCAACGACTGGAACTACTTCTGGACCTACATCTCGGACCTCGTCTCCGAGCCGACCGGTTTCGGCTACGCGCAGCGGGCGCTGATCAATATCGGCAACTCCGCGCAGGCCAACAACGTCGGCCAGGCGGGCGCGACGGCCCCCGTCAACGGCGGCGGCACCGATTCGCTGTTGACCGGGGGCAACGAATATCTGCACGCGCAGTCGTACGGGGCCGCGATCGATAACGCCGGCAACGCCGATTGCGAGACCGGGCAACGCGGCTACGTCAAGAAGCTCAACTACTTCGACCCGCAGCAGCGCAACCTCGCGCTCGACGCGCACACGCCCGGCAACCAGGGCCCGACGTTCGCCGGCCGGGCACACGTTCCCAAGGGCGAGACGTTCAGCCGCAATCCCACGACCGGACCTCAGCTTCCGAGCGTCCCCGGAAACAGCTGATGCGGCGCAAGCGCAGACACGGCAAGGGCCTCAGCACATTCGCCGCCGGGCTGATCGGAATCGTTCTGATCGCCGCGTTCTCCTACGGGGCGTACACGAAGTTCGCCAACCCGTTCGCCAGCAAGTACACGATCCACGCGGTGTTCTCGAACGCCAGCGGCCTTCAGCCCGGCTCGCCCGTCCGAATCGCGGGCGTCGACGTCGGGCAGGTGACGGGCGTCTCGACCGAGCCCGGCTGTCACTCGGCGTCCACGACCCCGGCCGCCTGCTCGGCCGCCGAGGTGACGATGACGATCGACAACAACGGCCTGCCGCTGCACACCGACTCGACCTTCGCGATCCGGCCGCGGATCTTCCTCGAGGGCAACTTCTTCGTCGACCTGAGCCCCGGCACGCCGTCGGCTCCGACCGCGCTCAGCGGCCACACGTTCCCGATCCAGCAGGGGGTCGAGGCGGTCCAGCTCGACCAGGTGCTGACCAGTCTGCAGGCCGGCACTCGGGCAAACCTTCAGACGCTGCTGCAGCAGTACGGCAAAGCGGTCTCGACATCGGCGCCCTCGTTCAACCGCAGCGTCCAGTACTGGCTGCCGGCCTACCAGTACTCGGCGCTCGTCGCCCACGACGCGCTCGGGATCCAGCCAAACGACCTCTCGAACTACCTGGCCGCTCAGGCGACGACGGCGGGCGCACTCAACGCTCACCCGCAGACGCTTCAGAACCTGATCACGGATTTCAACACGACCGCCAACGCGTTCGCGCGCGAGAACGTCGCGCTTCGCAACACGGTCATCCAGCTGCCGCGGACACTGTCGGCGGCGATCCCCGCCTTCAACTCGCTCAACGCGGCCTTCCCGCCACTTGAGCGGCTCGCGGTGACACTGATTCCAGGCGTCGAGTCGACCGGACCGACGATCGACGCGAGCCTCCCGTTCATCGCCCAGCTGCGGCTGTTGGTGGCGCCGTCGGAGCTGCAGGGTCTGGCCAAGGGCCTGAGCAAGACGATCCCGTCGCTCGCGAAGCTCTCCAACGAGACGATCCCGCTGACCAAGAACCAGGTCCGTCCGCTATCGAGCTGCGTCGCGAACGTGATCTACCCGTGGTCGCAGCTGACGGTTCCCGATTCGCACTTCAACGCGTCAAACGGTTTCCCGCCGCGCAAGGTGTACGTCGAGGCGGTCGACTACCTCCCGGGGCTGGCGGGCGAGTCGCGCAACTTCGACGCCAACGGTCCGTACATCCGGGTGCTCCTGAACGGCGGCGCGTTCACCTACTCGCTGTCGCCGGGTTTGTTTGGTCAATCGATCGAGCAGCTGCTGGGGGCCCAGCCGGCGGCGCCGCCGGGCGGCAAGCGCCCGCCTTACGAGGAGACCGTCCCGTGTGAGACGCAGCCGCCGATCACGAACCTTTCCGCACCGGAGAGCTCGCCGTTCCAGACCGTGAGCACGACTCCGCTGGGATCGATTCCGCTCGCTACCCGCAACGCGGAGGAGAAGCAGGCGCTCGGGATGATCGAGCGCTCCGCCGACGCGGACGGGCTCAAGGTCAACGTCCCGAAGGGATTGCCGTAGCGATGAAGCGCGCGATCAAGACCCACGCGGTGGACTTCGCAGCGATCGTCGCGCTGCTGCTCCTGTCGATCGTGGTCGCCGGTTACATCCTCAATCACGAGGGCCTGCGCCTGCCGTTCATCCAGTCCGCGCCGTTCACGATCAACGCCGAGTTCTCGACCGCGCAGGCGGTGACACCGGGACAGGGCCAGTCCGTGCGCGTGTCGGGCGTCCAGATCGGCACGGTCGGCGGCGTCACGCTCAAGAACGGCGTCGCGATCGTGCAGATGGACATCGACCAGAAGTACAAGAACCTGATCCACGAGAACTGGACCGCCCTGCTGCGGCCGAAGACCGGGCTCAAGGACATGTTCATCGAGCTCGCGCCTGGGCAGGGCGCGTCGCCGGTCGCCAAACCCGGCTACACGATCCCCGTCTCCAACACGCAGCCGGACATTGACGTCGACGAGATCCTCGGCTCGCTCGATGCCGACTCGCGTGCCTACCTGCAGCTGCTGGTCAACGGGGCGGGCGCCGGCCTGGCGGGCAAGGGCGGATCGGAGCTCGCCCAGGTGCTCGAGCGCTACGAGCCGACACACCGGGACCTGGCCCGCGTCAACGGCGCGATCGCGGTCCGCGGCGCCGATCTGCGACAGCTCGTCAACTCGCTGCAGCGGCTCAACACGGCCCTAGCTGCCAAGCAGGGACAGATCGTGCAGCTGGTCGATTCGAGCGCCAAGGTGTTCCACGCGTTCGCATCCGAGGACGGCAACATCTCGCGGGCGCTGGTCCAGTTGCCCGGCACGCTCAGCCAGACGACCGCGACGCTGCAGAAGGTGCAGGCGTTTGCGAAGTTGCTGGGGCCGACGTCGACCAATCTGCTACCGGCAGCCCGGGCGCTGCCGTCGGCCAACGCGGCGCTGGTCGCGCTCGCCAAGCCCAGTACGCCGATCGTCCAGAACCAGATCCGGCCGTTCGTGGTTGCCGCCCAGCCACTCGTGCACCAGCTGCAGCCGGCGGCCGCCAACCTCGCGACCGCGGCGCCGAACCTGAGCAAAACGTTCAACGTGCTCAACCACCTCGGCAACATGCTCGGTTACAGCCCGGGCGGCGGCCAGCACGGCTATCTGTGGTGGCTCGCGTGGGTCGACCACGAGGTGCGGACGCTGTTCTCGATCCAGGACGCCAACGGCGTCTTCCGCCCGATCTTCTTGCAGATGAGCTGCGCGTCGATGGAGCAGCTCTCGAACGGCCTCAGCGGTTCGGAGCTGCTGTTGAACCTGACGCCTCTCCTCACCGACGCGACGCTGTGCCCGCCGCAGTCGCTCACCAGCACGGCACCGGTTTCGCTCCCGATCCCGCTCTCGAAGCGCGGATCGGCGTCCCGTGGCGCGGCCGGGTCGGGTGCTTCGTCGGGCATCTCTGCACCGTCGACGAGCTCATCATCGTCGAGCACGAGCTCGTCGTCGAGCGCGAGCTCGTCGCCGACCACCAGCAGCACGCCCGCCAGTTCGGGGTCGACCACGACCACCGGCACAACGTCGCAGTCCAACGCCGTCTCGTCCGTGACCAGCGCCGCGAACTCGGCGCTGAACTCGATCCCTAAACCCTGAGCGCTGATGAATACCGGCAGCCCGTCAATCGCCAAGATCGCCACGATGGTCCTGTTCACGCTGTCGTGCGTCGGGCCTGCTGCTGTTCTTGTGGCTGTCGTTCGGCGGCACGATCCCATTCCAGCCGCAGGGCTACCGGTTCGAGGTCGCGTTCCCGGACGCGGGTCAGCTCGCCACCCAGGCCGATGTCCGGATCGCGGGCGTCTCGGTCGGGAAGGTGATCTCGACGCAGCTCGATCCCCAGGGCAACCGGACGCTGGTCACGATCCAGATGGACAACAAGTTCGCGCCGATCCACAAGGACACGCGCGCGATCCTGCGCCAGAAGACGATCCTCGGCGAGACCTATGTAGAGCTGTCGGCCGGGACACCCAACAGCCCGTTCTTGAAGGATGGGGGTGAGCTGCCGCGCGGCAATGTCTTACCCGCGGTCCAGCTGGATCAGATCTTCAACTCGCTGGACCCGCAGACCAGAGCCGCGTTCAGACAGTGGCAGCAGGAGCTGGCGGTGGTCGTCAAGGGCAATGACCAGAACCTGTCAAACGTGTTCGGCAACCTGCCGACGTTCGCGGCCGACGGTACCGACCTGCTGCAGGTGCTCGACATCCAGCACACCGCGGTCACGAACCTGGTCCGCAACGGCGGCACGGTGTTCGCGGCACTCAGCCAGAACCAGTCGGCGCTGCGCAACCTGATCACGTCGGCCGATGCGACGTTCGCGACGACCGCGGCCAACAACAACGCGATCGTCCAGACCTTCCACGTCTTCCCGACGTTCCTCAACGAGACCAAGCAGACGATGGCGCGCCTGCAGTCGTTCGCCGAGAACACCAATCCGCTCGTCGTCGCGCTCCAGCCGGTCGCCCGCAATCTCGGACCGACGCTGACGTCGGTCCGGATCCTGTCTCCTTACCTGTATTCGTTGTTCAGGAACCTCGGGCCGCTGATCACCGCGTCGGAGACCGGGCTGCCGGCGATCCGCGACGTGATCAACGGGACGACGCCGCTGCTGGCGGCGGTGGGTCCGTTCCTCGAACAGCTGAACCCGATCCTGAGTTGGCTGTCGTTGCACCAGCAGTTGATCTCGGACTTCATCTCCCAGGGCGCGACCGGCATGGCTGCCACGACCGACTCATTCGGGGGCACCGGCCACTATCTGCGCCAGTTCGGTCCCGTCGGCGCCGAGACGCTGTCGTTCTCGACCAACCGCGACTCCGACAACCGCGGCAACACCTACCCGCCGCCGCTATGGCTCGCCAATCCGGCCTCTTTCTCGGCCGGCGGCAAGTTCCCCGGGAGCTTCGCGCTCCCGTCGTGGGACTGCAATAACACCGGCGCGCCGGGCAACGGCGAGCAGGCCGCCAGCGGCACCCCGAGCCAGTTCGTCCAGGGCCAGCAGGCCTGTTGGGTGGCGCCGCCGCTGAACAACCTGATCGGTCAGCACGGCGCGAGCCGGTTCCCGCAGATCCAAGCGGCCCACTACTCGAGTAAGTAACGGCTACGCGGTTCGTCGACGTTCCGGCGTAAGTGGTTACTCGGAGGCGAGTGGTAACGCGGAGGCGGGCGGTTACGCCGAGGCGGGCGGTTACGCGGAGGGCGGGCGGTTACGCGGAGGCGGCGACCGAGTTAGGCGCGGCGGCCGCGCCCCGCCCCTCGCCGGGCGCGAACACCGACAGCACTGCATCGACGAGGCTGCTATCCCCGCCGCTGCGTAGGAAGTTGCTGGAACCCAGTGGCGACAGCGCCTGGACCCACGCTTCCGTGCTGCCGCGCAGGTGCGCGTCGGTCGAGCCGCTGTCGTGCTCGGAGATCGTGGCCGATCCGGGGGAGAAGGTCACCATGTATGAGGCCGGCTGACCCTCGTGCCCGTCGGTCACGGTCAGCTCGATCTTCCCGGACACGGTGCTGTCGCGATCGATCAGCCCTGGGATCAGCCGGAAGACGGCACCGAGATCGATGCTTTCCGACGCCCGCGGCGGGCCCCAGGCCCACTCGAAGCCCCAGCGCGCCAATTCGCCTAGCACCGGCGCCAGCTCGCGGGCGCGGTCAGTCAATTCGTAGTCGACGCGCGGCGGGACCTCGCGATAGCGCTGACGGGTGAGCATCCCGTCGGCGACCATCCGGTTCAGGCGCGAGCGCAGCTGCTCGGTCGAGATTCCCGGGAGCACGCGTTGCAGCTCGACGAACCGTCGCGGTCCGGACAGCAGGTCACGAACGATCAGCAGGGTCCACTTGTCGCCGACCAGATCTAGAGTTCTGGAATCCGGCGACCATTGGTCATACGGATGCCGTTTTGGGGGCGGTACGTGCGGAATTTGCGGTCCCTTCAGTTTTTGGGCTATGCCCACCTACTGACTTCCAGCATAACGGATCCGACGAACGATCCAGCCGTTTGCGCCGGTTTCGCGTGGGCGGTTCGTTCAATTAGTCGATGGGCAAATTGATCTACCTCGATGCACACCGCGCCGAGCGCGCAAAGCGGACGCCGACCTCACCGCCGACCTTCTTCTTCGACGTCGCCTGCCCGCTGTCCTACCTGACCGCGGAGCGCATCGAGCTCACGATCGGGCACGCCGAGTGGGTTCCGGTCTCGTCTGCGGCGATCCGCGCCGACGTCGACCCGAGCTCGCTCCGGGAGCGCGCCCAGGCGCGCGCGTCCGCCCTGCGCCTCCCGCTCGTCTGGCCGGAGCGGTTCCCGGCCGAGGCACCGTGCGCGCTGCGCGCGACGGTTCGCGCGGCCGAGCTCGGCGCCGGGCCGCGGTTCGCACTCGCTGCCAGCCGGCTCGCGTTCTGTGGCGGCTTTGACCTCGAGGATCCGGAGACGCTCGCCGAGGCCGCGGCGGCCGCGGGCGTGCCGCTCGATGACTGTCTGCAGGCCGCCGGCGACGAGAGTCACGACCAGCGGCTGCGCTCGGCGGCACAACGGCTGCGCTCGCGTGGGATCGAAGCGGTTCCCGCGATCGAGGTCGGCGGACGCGTGCTCGAAGGAGAGTCGGGGCTGCTGGCCGCGCGCGCGATCCGCGCACCGTCGGGACCGTACGCGCGCCCGCTGGCGCCAGCCGGCTGACGGTCGCCCGGTCGGGCCCCGACCGGGGCCTGACCGCGTCCGCTCGCTGACGGGCCGCGCCATTGACCCGGCCCCGACCGAGGCCTGACCGCGTCGGCTCGCTGGCGGGCCGCGCCATCGACCGAGCTACCGGGTTTGACTGACGTACCCCGCTGTAAGACTGTGCACATGTTCACAGACGGGCGCGGGCAATCGCGCCCTGCATCGGTGGCCGCTTGACGACAGCGACGCGTGTCCCCGGTCCGCTGCGCCGCTTCTGGCGCATAGCCTGGGACGCCAACATCACGGGTCAGTCGGCGATGGTGGCCTACAACATGCTGGTGGGGGTGATCCCGATCGCGCTGCTGGGGTTGTTCATCGCCGGGCAGATCCTGTCGAGCTCCGCCGTCCAGCACAGCGTCGCCGGCGATCTCCGCGAGGTGTTTCCCGGCACCGCTTCGCACACGCTCGACTCGCTGCTCGACGAGATCTCCGATTCGACCACCAGCACCGGCGTGCTTGCCCTCATCGTCAGCCTGTGGCTCGGGTCGTCGTTCTGGGGCGCGCTCGACACGGCGTTTGCCAGGATCTACGGCTACCCGTCGCGCCGCTGGATCGAGCAGAAGCGGTTCGCACTCTCGATGCTGATCGTCGTGATTGTGTTCATGATCGCGACCGTGGCCGTGCCGACGGCGCAGACCATCCTGCGCGCGGGCGAGGCCGACCTGCCGTTCGACCTCGCGCACGTTGCGGTGTTCGTGTACGCGCTGTCGCTCGGGATCTCGATCGTGGTGCTGTTCGGCTGTCTCGCCGTCATCTACACGCAGGTGCCCAACCGCCGTGTCCCGTGGCGCGCGGTCTGGCCCGGTGCGCTCGGGGCGACGCTCGCGATCGCGATCGTCAGCTACGTGTTCCCGCTGTACCTGTCGAACATCTCGACGATCGCCCGGTTCGGGACCACGATTGTCTTCATCCTGATCACGCTTGCATGGTTCTACGTCCTGGCGCTGATCATCCTCAGCGGCGCGGTGGTCAACGCGCTGCGCGCGAGCTGACGGGGCGCGCGCGTCCGGGTCAACGCGCTGCGCGTGCGCCGACGGGCGCGCGCGTCCCGCGTCAACGCGCTGCGCGTGAGCTGACGGGGGCGCGCGTCCCGGTCAACGCGCGCTGCCTGCGGTGACGCGGCGCATCGCCGGTGTTAGCGTGCACCGGACTGATGGCGACCGACACTGAAACCCGACTCCACGGCGGCCGCCTGGTCGCCCGCGCGCTCGCCGCCCACGGGGTCAGCAAGCTGTTCACGCTCTCGGGCGGCCACCTGTTCTCGATCTATGACGGCTGCCTCGCCGAGGGGATCGAGATCATCGACGTCCGCCACGAGCAATCGGCCGCGTTCGCGGCCGAGGGGTGGGCGAAGGTCACCCGTTCGCTGGGTGTGTGCGCGCTGACCGCCGGCCCGGGCGTCACCAACGGGATCAGCGCGATCGCCTCCGCGCGCGAAAACCACTCGCCGGTGCTGGTGCTCGGCGGCCGCGCGCCGGCGTTCCGCTGGGGACAGGGATCGCTGCAGGAGATCGATCACATCCCGTTTGTCGCGCCGCTCGTAAAGCTTGCGGCGACCGCCGAGAGCCCGGGCGAGATCCCCGAGCTGATGGAGCGGGCGATGCGCTACTCGCTGACTCCCCATTCGGGGCCGACCTTCCTCGACTTCCCGCTCGACCACGTGTTCGGAGAAGCCGCGGCGCCGGAGTCAGACCGAGAGTTACCCGAGCCCTGGCGCGGCCCGGGCGCCGACGCCACGCAACTCGCTCGCGCCGCGGCGTTGCTGCGCGAGGCCGAGCGTCCGGTGATCATGGCCGGAACCGGCCTCTACTGGGGCCGTGGCGAGACCCAGATGCAGGCGCTCGCCACGCAGCTGCGAGTGCCGGTGTTTCTCAACGGCCTCGGCCGCGGTTGCCTCGCCGCCGACCACGAGCTGTTCTTCTCGCGGGCGCGCAGCGCTGGTCTCGGCAAAGCCGATGTCGCGCTGGTGATCGGCGTCCCGCTCGACTTCCGGCTCGCGTTCGGGGCCGCGTTCGCCGACGACTGCGAGCTGATCGCGATCGACGTCGCCGAGCCCGAACGCGACCCACCGCGCCAGGTGAGCGCCGGGCTGTACGGCGCGCTGCCGGCGACGCTCGACGCGCTGCGCGACGGGGCCGCTGGCGGCGATCGGTCGTTGCGCGCGACAATGGATCGGGTCGCTGCGAGAGATCGAGGACGCCAAGCGCGCCGACGAAGCCGCCGCGCTGAACGACGACCGCGCGCCGCTTCACCCGATGCGGATCTACGGCGAGCTCGCCGGCTACTGGATCGCGACGCGATCGTGGTCGGCGACGGCGGCGACTTCGTTTCGTTCGCGGGACGGGTGGTCGACTCCTACCGCCCCGGGTGCTGGCTCGACCCCGGCCCGTTCGGCTGCCTCGGCGCCGGGCCCGGTCAGGCGCTGGGCGCCAAGCTCGCGCGCCCCGACCGCCAGGTCGTGCTGCTCCTCGGTGACGGGGCGCTCGGCTTCTCGGCGGGCGAATTCGACACGCTCGCCCGGCACGGGGTCGCGGTCGTCGCGGTCGTCGGCAACAACGGCATCTGGGCGCTCGAGAAGCACCCGATGGAGTCGATCTACGGCTACTCGGTCGCCGCCGAGCTGCGGCCCGGCACGCGTTACGACAAGCTGGCGGAGGCGCTGGGTTGCCACGGCGAGCTGGTCCGAGCGCCGGCCGAACTGCGGCCTGCCCTCGAGCGAGCCCTCGCGGCGGGCGGGCCGGCGCTGGTCAACGTGCTGACTGATCCAGCCGTCGCGTATCCCAGGCGCTCGAACCTGGCGTAGCCGTCTGCTCAGCACCCTCGTGCGTTTCGCGCCGCCGCCCCGCTCCGACGCCGAACGCCAACCTGCGCGTTTAAGTGGAGCGGTCCCTCCAGACGCGCAGGTTCGCGCGCCCCGGGTTCGCCGCCAGACGCGCAGGTTCGCGCGCCCCGGGTTCGCCGCCAGACGCGCAGGTTCGCGCGACCTGCGCTCGAGACGGCTCACACCCGGAACGAAAACCGCCCGCAATCGTTTGCGGGCGGCTTCCGATCCAGGTTGGCTCAGTCGGGACGGGCAGGGGTACGTACCTAACTGAACCGGTTTTGAAGTGGCCCGGACGGCGGGAGGCGCCGATGTCTGCGGCTTCGCCCGGACCTATGTGAAGTGAAGAATCGCGAAAGCGGTCCTGCACCCCGCCAAACATCATGATCCCTCACAAAAGTGTCAGCAATCGAACATTCGTCCACAGAATGGCTTCGACGCTTATACGTTTTGTCCTAAGCAAGCCCCAGGGCTGCACCGCGCAGGATGTCGTTCTCCGAGACCTCGACCCGGTCGAGCCCAAACAGGGTCATCACCGCCTCGAAGATCAGGACCCCGGCGATGATCGTCGGCGCGCGATCCGGGTCCAGGCCCGCCACGTGGCGTCGCTCCTCGAGTGTCAGCTTCGCCAGCCGGTCGAGGATCTGAGCGCACCGCTCGCGATCGACGACATAGCCCTGCACGCGTGCCGCGTCGTACGGGTCGAGATCCTGGGCGATCGCGGCGAGCGAGGTGGCGGTGCCCGCGACCCCGATCGCGTGCTGGACGGCGCTGCGCTGGGCGCTCGGTACGGCCTCGGCGAAGATCGCCCGCACGTCGTCCGAGAGCTCGTTCATCTCGGCCTCCGACGGGGGATCGTCATGGATGTGGCGCTCGGTCTGGCGGACCACGCCGGCCTGGGTCGAGACGTGGAAATCGACCTCGCCAGCGGCACCGATCACCATCTCGGTCGAGCCGCCGCCGATGTCGAGCACGAGCGTCGGCGTCGGGTCGTCGGGGTCGCGGTCGCTGGTCGCGCCGAGAAACGTCAGCCGCGCCTCCTCGTCGCCCGATAGGACGTGCGGCTCGAGCCCGTAACGCGATCTGACCGCGTCAGCGAACTGCTCGCCGTTGGCCGAATCGCGCACGGCGCTGGTCAGCACCGCCAGGCGCTTGTCGCAGTCGTGCTCGTCGATCAGGGTCGCGTAGCCGTCGAGTGTCGTGAATACGCGATCGATCGCGTCGTCGCGCAGCCGGCCGTCGGCGTCGACGCCGGCCCCCAGCCGGGTCACTTTGCTGCGGCGCTCGAGCTCTTGCGTCACGCGGCCGTCCTGAACGTCGGCGATCAGTAGCCGGGTCGAGTTTGAGCCGATGTCGACGACCGCGACTCGCACGGCTCAGACCGCCCGCCGGGTCGAGTTTGAGCCGACGTCGACGACCGCGACTCGCACGGCTCAGACCGCCCGCCGGGTCGAGTTTGAGCCGACGTCGACGACCGCGACTCGCACGGCTCAGACCGCCCGCCGGGTCGAGTTTGAGCCGATGTCGATCACCGCGACTCGCACGGCTCAGACCACCTGGTGGGGCATCGGCTTGCCGGCGAGCGCGGCGAGCAGGTTGTCGACCGCGAGCGTCGCCATCCGCTCGCGGGCCGTGTGGGTGGCCGAGCCGATGTGCGGAACGACGATCAGGTTCGGCGCGCTCAGCAGGGGGTCGTCGACCGGCAGCGGCTCGGGGTCCGTGACGTCGAGTGCGGCGCCGGCGATCTTTCCGTTGACGAGCGCTTCGTGCAGCGCCTGCTGGTCGACGATCGGGCCCCGCGCGGTGTTGATCAAAAACGCCGTCGGCTTCATCTCATCGAGCGCCGCCGCGTCGATCAGGTGGTGGGTCTCGGGCGTCAGCGGGACGTGCAGCGAGACGAAGTCTGAGCCCGCCAGGAGTTGCAGCAGCGACACTCCGTCGCGTCCGGTGTGGATTACGTTCATCTCGAAACCGGCCGCCCGCTTGGCGACCGCACTCCCGATCCGGCCCATACCGACGATCCCGAGCGTCGCGCCGTGGACGTCGTAACCGAGATAGTTCTCGGGCTCCCAGGTCCGCCATTCGCCGTTCCGGACTGACGCGGCCGCGTCGACCAGACTGCGCGCGACGGCGAGCAACAGCGCGAACGCGAGGTCGGCGGTCGCATCGGTCAGCACGTCGGGCGTGTTGCCGACCGCGATCCCCCGAGCGCGGGCCGCATCGAGGTCGATGTTGTCGTAGCCGACCGCGTAGTTGGCGATCGCCCGCAGCTTCGGGCAGCGGTCCAAGAACTGCGCGTCGATCCGGTCGACCAGCATCGACAGCAGGCCCTCCGCGTCTGCCGCGTGCTCGGCGAGCTCCTCTGCGGTCGGCGGCGTGGCGCTCGGCCACAGGTCGACCTCGTGGGCCGCGCGCAGCGCGACCCAGCGCCGGGCCGGGGAGGTCGCGGGTTACGAATACGCGCGCCACGCGGGCGGCATTCTCGCGCCTTGGAACCGATTGCGTCTAGACGACGTAAACCGTTCCAAGCCCGTCGCGCGGACGCGTTCCGAGCGAGTCGCGCAGCGAGCCGCGAGCTGGTCACACGCGCGCGCCAGAGCTCGTCACGCGGAGGTCTCGATCACCGCTCCGGAAGCAGCCTCGCGCGCCGCAGGCTCGCGCTGCGCGAGCCGCGGCAGGCCGGCCAACGCCACGACGGCACCGACAAACGCAAACCCCGCGGCGACCAGGAACGCCACCTGAAAGCCGTTCGTCAGCGCCGCGTGCGCGCTGTGAACGGCGCCGCTGCGCAGGTCGGCGTTGGTCTTTGCGGTCGCGATTGCGGCCAGGATCGCGAGCCCGAGCGCGCCGCCCACCAGTCGCGACGTGTTGACGAGCCCCGACGCGAGCCCCGCCTCCTGCGGCGCGACCCCGGCCACTGCCAGGATCGTCGCCGGCACGAACGAGAGCCCGATCCCGATCGCGACCAGCAGCGACGGCGCGAGCACGTTGCCAAGGTAGGTGCCTCCCGCCGAGATGCCGGTGAACAGAACCAGCCCGACTGTCAGCGCGACCATCCCCGCCAGCAGCAGCGGCTTGGCGCCGATCCGGGTCGACAGCCCGCGACGCGAGCGCCGATCCGATCACGATGCAGAGCGTCATCGGCAGGAACGCGAGTCCTGCCCGGATCGGCGAATAGCCCAGCACCTGCTGGAGGTACAGCGACAAGAAGAACCACATCCCGAACGTCGATCCGCCGACCAGCATCACGACCGTGTTGGCCGAGGCCAGCGTTCGCGAGGTCCAGATCCGCAGCGGCATCAGCGGCGCGTGGGCGAAACGCCCCTCGATCACGATGAACACGACCAGCAGCGCGACCCCGGAGGCGATCAGCGCCAGCGTTCCGAGCGAGCCCCAGCCCGTGACGTCGGTGCGGACGATCCCCAGCACCAACAGCGATAGGCCGGCGGTGGCGCTCACGGCCCCGCGCAGATCGAAGTCGCGCGCCCGGTCGGGGTTGCGTCCCTCGGCGATCAGGCGCTGCGCGAACACCGCCGCGAGCAGTCCGATCGGGACATTGATGAACAGGATCCAGCGCCAGCCGAGAAGATCAGTCAAGACGCCGCCCAGCAGCACGCCGGCGGCGCCGCCGGCGCCTCCCATCGCTCCCCAGATGCCGACTGCGCGGTTTCGCTCCCGGCCCTCGGGAAAGGTGGTCGTCAGGATCGACAGCGATGCGGGCGCGATCACTGCGCCACCGAGGCCCTGGACCGCGCGGGCGGCGATCAACATCGTCTGGCTGTCGGCCAGCCCGCCGGCCAGCGACGCGAGCGCGAACAGCGTCAGACCCGAGACGAACACCTTGCGCCGCCCGAGCAGGTCCGCAGCGCGACCTCCCAACAGCAAAAAGCCGGCGAACGTGACCGTGTAGGCGTTGACCACCCACTGCAGATCGACCTCGGAGAAATGGAGTCCTCCGCGAATCGCCGGCAGCGCGACGTTGACGACCGACACATCGAGGATGACCATGAACTGCGCCAGGCACGACAGCAGCAGCGTCGCGCGCAGGTGCGGGTGGGTCGTCTTCTCGAGTGTCGAATCCATACGGCGGCGGCCTCCTTGGTACGACGATCGTCGTACACACTAGCGGGGTCGTTTCCCTTACGACGGTTAAGCGGCTGTCAAGGGGACAACGTGAGATTTGTTGCACCGACGAACGAGGCCCTAGAATTGACGGTCCGGCAGCGGCGGGCCGCCGTCGCCGGGGGCTGAAACAAAGAGCACGGAGCAGCACTTGATAGGTCCGGAAGGCCGAGTACGCCTGATCGACGAGTCCGCAGCAGGGTTCGGGAATATCCCTGCGCAACTCAACACGTTGCTCGGTCGCCAGGCGGCGCTCGAGGAGCTTCGCGGGCTGGTCTGGGGCACCCGGCTGCTGACGCTCACCGGCCCGAGCGGCGTCGGGAAGTCGCGCCTGGCGGCGGCGCTCGCGGGGGCCGTACGCGCCGACTTCGTCGCGGGCGCGTGGTGGGCTGACCTGTCCGACACGACCGATCCTGAGCTCGTTGCGCAAACGGTCGCGACGACGATCGTCCCGGATTGCGCGGTCGTCGATCCCGAGGCCGCGATCGCTCGCCGGCTGGCCGGCTCCTCGCTACTGGTGCTCGACAACTGCGAGCAGCTCGAGCCGGGGGTCGCGAAGCTGGTGCTCCAGCTGCTGGCGCGAGCGCCCGCGTTGCGCATCATCGTCACCGGCTGCCAGCCGCTGGGAGTCGCCGGCGAGCATGTCTGGCAAGTCCCCGGGCTCGTCGTCGAAGGCTTCAGCAGCATCGTCGGCGCCCATGGTCTGCACGATGAGGGCGCGATCGCTCTGTTCATCGAGCGTGCGCGAGCGGCGACCGCGAGCTTCCAACCCGGTTATTCCGGCACACGCGAGGCAGTCGCCGAGATCTGTCTGTGGCTCGACGGGCTGCCGCTCGCGATCGAGCTCGTCGCCGCGCGGGTGGCGACGCTGAGCGTCAGTCAGATCGCCGAGCGGCTGAAGCGCAACGCTGACCATCACCGCCGCAGCGGCGGCGCCGGCGGCGGGCGACGGCGGTCGCTAGACGCGACACTCGACTGGACCCACCAGTTGCTCGACTCGACCGAGCAGCTCCTGTTCCGGCGCCTGGCCGTGTTCCGCGGCAGCTTTTCGGCGGCTGGAGTCGAGCGCGTCTGCGCCGATGAGCTGTTGACCGAAGACCAGATCCCGGACCTGCTGCAGCTCCTGGTCGAGCGTTCACTGTTGGTGCTGGTCGACAGCCCGGAGGGGCTGCGCTACCGGCTACCGGCGGCGGTGCGCGCGTTTGCGTTCGGCAGGCTCGAACGCAGCGATGAGCTGTCGGTGATGCGTAAACGCCACGCCGAGTACTTCTACGGCCTCGCCCAGCAGGCGAGCGGCGGACTCGGCGGCGCTGAGCAGGCGCGCTGGCTTGCGATCGTCGGGCTCGAGCTAGGGAACCTCAGGTACGCGCTGCAGTGGACGTTCGATAACGCTCCGCTCGAGGCGGCCGGGCTCGCCTCGGCGCTGTGGCCGTTCGCGTTCGATTACGGGTACTACCGCGAGGCGCGGACCTGGCTCGAGCGTGCGCTGAGCCGCGAAGCTCAGCTTCCACAAGACATCGTGATCGAGCTGCTGCTCAAGATGGGCGAGGTCGCCTTCCTGCAATGTGATTACCCGGCGGCGATCGCACACGCGCAGCGAGCGCTTACGCTGGTGGGTGTAGACGGCGACCGGTACGCGGCGGCCGACGCGCTCCAGCGCCTCGGCTCGATCAACCGCGAGCAGGGGCGCTACGACGACGCGCGCCAGTTCCACGAGCGCAGCAGCGCGATCTGGCAGGGGCTCGGCGACACGATCGGCGTCGCGGCGTCGCAGAACTACCTCGCGTTCGTCGGCTGGCTGTCGTGCGATTTCGAGCTCGCCGAATCGGCGGGAACCCGCGCGCTCGACCAGTTTCACCGGCTCGCCGGTCAGGACGCGGTCGCGGTCGCGCTGGTCAACCTCGGTGCCGGGTCGTTGTACGGCGGTGATCTCGACGTCGCCCAGCAGCGGCTCGAGAAGGCGCTTGCGATCTCGCGGCGGCTCGGCTTTCAGGAGGGTGTCGCTTGGTCGATGCACGCGCTCGCGATTCTGGCCCGTCGCCAGCACCGCAACTCACGCGCGCAGGCGCTGATGCTGCGCGACGTGCTGCTCGCCCATCAACAGCTCGGTGACCGGTGGCGGACGGCCAGCACGATCGAGGAAATCGCCGTCGCGCTGCTGGCCATGCGCGACCCGACGCTGGCGGTCAACCTGCTGGCGTGCGCCGATGGCCTGCGCGAGCGGATCGGGGCGCCGATCTCTCCGGCCGAAGCGCCAGACAGAGACCGGGCGCTGCACCAGCTTCGGCTGAAGCTCAGTACCGACGCGTTCGCGTCGGCCTGGTCGCACGGCCGCGCGCTCGACCTAGGGGGAGCGATCGACATGGCGGTCGCCGCGATCGAGCGGCTCGATGTCGAAGCGCGAAGGAGCATCTGATGGGAAGCTCGTACCGGTGCTCACGCCGCGCGAGCTCGCCGTGCTCGAGCTCCTCCAGCGCGGCCTCAGCGATCGCGAGATCGGGACATCGCTCTACATCAGTCCCAGCACCGCGGGCGTGCACGTCTCCAATATCGCGCGCAAGCTGGGCGTCAAGAACCGCGCCGAGGTCGCGGCGCGCCGAATCGCTCGGGCTGCTGTCCGCCCACTGAGTCGCTCGGGCTGCTGTCCGGCCCACTGAGTCGCTCGGGCTGCTGTCCGCCCACTGAGTCGCTCGGGCTGTTGTCCGCCCACTGATAGCTTCGCGGGGAAGAAAAACGCAGGCCCGCGCGTCCCCAACATGGGGCCGAACCTCGGGGGCGCTATGCGTCGCGGGTTGCCGCAGCCCGCGACGCTCCCCAGGGGCAACCGCCGCAACGGGCCGACTTTGCGAACTAAGCCTAGACCTTCGTCTGCTTGTAACTGCTGAGGGAGTATTGATCAAATACGGCTCGTGCCCGAGCCGCTCAAGATTGAACTCCGAAAGATCGGCAACTCTGACCTGATGCTGCCTCGCGTCGCGCTTGGCTGCGGCAACTTCGGCGGGATTGGGTCGGCGCTCGACCTCGTCGGCCAGGGACTTACCGAGCAAGAAGCCCACGTCCTGATGGACGCCGCTTGGGAGCTGGGGATCACGCACTTCGACACCGCCGACGCGTACGGCGGCGGGCACAGCGAGCGCGCGATCGGCAGCTGGATCGCCTCCCGCCGCCACCGCCCGACGCTGACGACGAAGACGTATAACCCGATCTTTCCCGGCGCCGACCATGGGCTGAGCGCGAAGCGGATCGCCCGTCGGCTCCCGGCGAGCCTCGAGCGGCTGGGTGTCAACCGGGTCGAGCTGTATCTCGCGCACGAATACGATCCCGTCGTTCCGCTCAACGAAACGCTCGCCGAGTTCGAGCGGCTGCAGGAGGCGGCCAGGATCACTGCATACGGCGTCAGCAATTTCAACGAGGTTCACTTGTTGCAGGCAATCCGGGCTGGATCGCCGGTCGCCGTCCAGAACAACTACTCGCTGCTCGAGCGGGGCGACCAGTCGGACGTGCTGCCGTTCTGCCAGGAGCACGGAATCGCGTACCTGGTGTTCAGCCCGCTCGCCGGCGGGTGGCTTACGGGCAAGTACCGGCGCGGCGCCTCCTACCCGAGCGGCTCGCGGATGACGCAGCGGCCGGACCCGTACGAGCACCTCGTGACGCCGCGAACGTTCGACGCGCTCGAGGCGCTCGAGTCGTTCGCGGCCGAACGCGGTACCTCGATGGCCGGCGTTGCGCTCGCCTGGGTGCTGGCGGACGACCGCGTCACCCAAGTCGTCGTCGGCCCGGGACGGCCCGCACACCTCGAGCCCGTGCGCGAAGCGCTCGAGCAGCCGCTCACCTGGCAGGAGAGCGAACAGCTGGGGGCGATCTTCGCTTGAGCCGGGTGCTGGTGCTGAGCCACGCCTCCGTCCACGAGGCACTCGCCCCTGCCGACTGCGAACGCGCGATGGTCGCGGCGCTGGCCGCGCACGCGCGGGGCGAGGCGTACTTCCCGCTGCGGTCGATCATGGCGCCGCCCGGCGCCCCCGGATTCATGGGGCTGATGCCCGGCTACAGCGCCGGAGGCGGGGACTCGCGCGGCGCGTTCGCGCTCAAGGCGATCTGTCTGATGCCCTCAAATCCCCAGCGTGGCCTGGACGCTCATCAGGGCACGGTGACGCTGTTCGATGACCAGACCGGAATCCCGACCGCGATCCTCGACGCGTCAGCGGTGACCGAGATCCGCACCGCCGCCGTGACCGCGGCCGCCACTCGCGCGCTCGCGCGCGAGAACTCCCGCGTGCTGGCGATCCTCGGTGCCGGCGTCCAGGGCAAGGCACACCTGCGCGCGCTCGACGGCGTGCGGGAGTGGGACGAGATCCGCGTCTATGCGCCGACCGCGGCCCACGCTCGCGAGCTGGGCGTGGTTGTGGCCGACAGCGCCCGTGGGGCGGTGCAGGGCGCCGACGTGGTGATCACCGCGACCAACTCGCGCGAACCGGTGCTCGAGCGCGAGTGGCTCGCCCCCGGAGCGCACGTCAACGCGGTCGGCGCCAGCGCGCCAAGCGCCCGCGAGATCGACGTCGCGACCGTCGCCGCGGCGGCGCTGTTCTGCGACAGCCGCGAATCGCTGCGAAACGAGGCCGGCGAGTTCAGGCTCGCGATCGAGCAGGGCGCGATCGCCGGCGAGGACCACGTCCGCGCCGAGCTCGGCGAGCTGTTCGCGGCGCTGCGGCCCGGGCGGCGCGACGACGACGAACTGACCATGTTCCGTTCGCTCGGCGTCGCGGTCGAGGACCTCGCCGCCGCCCAGCTCGCGGTCGCGACCGCGCGCCGGGAGGGGATCGGTACGGAGGTCGAGCTGTGATCGGAACGGAGGTCGAGCGGTGATCGCACTGACCGAGATCGAGGCGGCCCGCGAGCGGATCGCCGACGTCGCCGTCCGCACGCCGCTCGTGCATCTGCCGGTTGACGACGCGCCGGCCGAGATCTATCTCAAGCTCGAGACCCTGCAACCGATCAACTCGTTCAAGATCCGTGGCGCGGCCAACGCGGTCCGCAGCGCGCCGCCAGACGAGCGGGCGCGCGGCCTCGTGACCGCCAGCGCCGGCAACATGGCCCAGGGCGTCGCCTGGGTGGCCCGCGAACTCGGCCTGCCGGCGACGATCGTCGTCCCCGAGCACGCCCCCGAAGCCAAGCTGGCGGCGATCGAGCGCCTCGGCGGGAAGGTCCTGAAGGTCCCATACGACGACTGGTGGCAGACGATCGTGACCAGCCGGGTCGAGGGGATCGACGGGCTGTTCGTCCACCCGGTCGCCGACGAGCACGTGATGGCCGGCAACGGCACGATCGGGCTCGAGATCATCGAGGACCTGCCCGACGTCGACGCGGTCGTGATCCCGGTCGGCGGCGGCGGGCTGACGGTCGGAATCGCGAGCGCGGTCAAGGCGCTTCGGCCACAGACGAAGATCTACACGGCCGAGCCGGCGACCGGCGCGGCGCTGCATGCGGCGCTCGCGGCCGGCGGCCCGACCGACGTCGAGTTCGAGGTCTCGTTCGTCGACGGCTCGGGCAGCCGGCGGGTGCTCGACGCGATGTGGCCGCGCCTTGCCGAGGTCGTCGATGAAGCGGTCTCGGTCCCGACTCGGCAAACAGAAGCCGCCGTCCGCACGCTCGCCGAGCGGGTGCGCGTGATCGCCGAGGGCGCGGGCGCGCTGGCCACGGCGGCCGCACTCGCCGGCGAGGCCGGCAGCGGCAACGTCGTCTGCATCGTCTCGGGTGGCAACATCAACCTGGGTACGCTGGCCGAGATCCTGACCGCAGCCGACCGATGACCGACGACGAACCGCGTCCGACGACGACACCGCCTCCGACGACCGCACCGCGTCCGACGACGGCACCGCCTCCGACGACGACACGGCCCCGGTCCTGCCCGGACCGGGCGCCACCGACTACGAGCGCTACCTGCGCACCGATGAGCTGCTGTCGCTGCAAAAGCCGGCCGACGAACGCGTGCATCGCGACGAGCTCCTGTTCCAGACAGTCCACCAGTCCTCGGAGCTATGGCTGAAGTTCGCGGGCTCAGAGCTCCAGGAGGCGACCCGGCTGATCGACGCCGATCGGCCGCTGGCCGCGAGCCGGCTGATGCGGCGCGTGGTGCTGTGCCTGCACCAGGTCACCGGTGCGCTGGACATGCTCGACCTGCTCGATCCGTGGGACTACCACGTACGTCCGCACCGCGCTCGGTCACGGCAGCGGCTTTGACTCGCCCGGCTTTCGCAACCTGGCGCGGCTGACCCCGCTGGCTCGGGACGGCGTTCGACCGCGCGCTGGAGCGCACCGGCGTGCCGCTGACTGATCTGTACCGGCGCCGCAGCGAGTTCGAGCCGCTGCACGAGCTCGCCGAGGTGTTGACCGACTACGACGAGCGCCTGCGGCTGTGGCGCTTTCGCCACTACTCGGTGGTCGCCCGGGCGATCGGCGAGGAGAGCATCGGGATTGCCGGCACGCCGGTCGCGGTGCTCGGCAAGCTGATCACCCAGCGCCAGCTGCCGAAGCTGTGGGAGGTCCGCACCCGCCTGACCGAGCTGTTCGACGCCGAGCGAGCGGCCGGGCAGGCCTGACGACGCCCAGCGCGAGCCGCCGCCCCCAGCCACGCCGAGCCCAGCTAGCCGCGCGCTGCTTCCAGCCCCGCCAGCAGCCGGTCGACCTCGTCGGCCGTGTTGTAGTGGATAAACCCGATCCTGATCGCGTCGTGCTCGTAGCCGAGCCGCTTGTACAGATTCAGCGAGTACCACGAGTCGTGGGCCCAAACGCCGATCTCGCGCTCGGCGAGCTGCCGCGCCACCTCGGCCGCGGGCACGCCCTCGACGTTGGCCAAAAAGGTCGGCACACGCCCCTCCATCGTCGGCAGGCCGTAGATCTTGACGCCGTCAGGAAGCCCCGCTACGAACCGCTCGCCCAAATTCCGCTCGTACGGCACGATCGACGCAAACCCACCGATCGAGTCCAGATAGTCGACCGTCGCACTGAATCCGGCCAACAGCTCGTACGGTGGGGTGCCGGTCGCAAACCGCCGACCGAGCGGGTCAGTTGGCGCCGGGCGGGCCTTGTACGGCCGCCATGTCTCGGTCACCGCAGCGCGGCCGTAGGCGACCCCCAGGTGCGGGCCGCAGAACTTGTACGGCGAGCAGATCAGCACGTCGGCGTCGATCGCGCTTGACGTCGATCGGCTCGTGCGCCGCGTAGTGCACCGCGTCGATCCACGCCAGCGCGCCCGCCTCGTGCGCGAGCTCGCACGCCCGGCCCGCGTCGACGATCGTCCCGACCGCGTTCGACGCCCACGCGAACGCGACCACTCGCGTGCGGTCCGACAGCTTCGCCTGCAGGTCGTCGAAGTCGAACGTCGTGTCGGGATGCAGCTCCACGTGCTTGACAACCAGGTCACGGTCGCGGGCCAGCTCGAGCCACGGCGCGACGCCACCGTCGTGGTCCAGCGACGAGACGAGGATCTCGTCGCCGGGGTCCAAGGCGCGCCCGGCGGTCCGCGAGAACGTGAAGTCGAGCGACGTCATGTTCGGGCCGAACGTGATCTCGTACGGCTCGCAGCCGAGCAATCTGGCCGCGTGCGCTTCGGCCTGCTCGAGGATCTCCTTGACCCGGAAGCTGGTCGCGTAGCCGGCACCGATATTGGCGCTCGCCTCGCGCAGCGTGCGCGCGATCGCCGCGCCGACCTCGTCTGGCACCTGCGAGCCTCCGGGCGCGTCGAGGAACGCGAATCCGTCCTGCAGCGACGAGAAGCGGGCCCGGATCGCGGCTACGTCCAGGGTCCCGTTCACCACTTCAGCCATCGGCGGCTCCTAGGTCGGGAAAGGCATCATCGCTAACCAAATCTCAAACCGTCCCCGCTTGCGCGGCTCAAACGGCGATGATTTGATCAACACTACAAAATCAGATCCTGGGGAGGGTCGTTGAGTATTCGCGTCAGTCGCAGTGCAAAGGCAAGCTGGCAAGGTACCGTGCCCGACGGTGGTGGCCGGATCTCGCTCGACAGCGGCGCCTACGAGGGGCTGTTCACACTCCGCGCGCGGGTCGAGGACGTCGAGCGCGCGACCAACCCCGAGGAGCTGATCGCCGCCGCCGAGGCGGGCTGTTTCACGATGTCGCTTGCGAATTTGCTGAGCGAGGCGGGCTCGCCGCCGACCGATCTGCGTACGACCGCGCGGGTCCGGCTCGAGCAGCTCGACGAGGGGTTTCGGATCACTCGGATCGCGATCACGACCGTCGGCGACGTCCCGGGCGTCGACGCTGACCAGTTCGTTGCGCTCGCCGAGGAGGCGAAGGCCACCTGTCCGGTGTCGCTGGCGCTGGCGGGCACCGAGATCACGCTCGACGCGAGCCTCCTGGACACCCAGAGCGAGCTCGAGGCGAGCGTCGAGTAAGGCCGGTCTCATGCAGGCGGTTGACCCACGGAGGGCGAATATGGGAAGGTGGCGCCTTCTCTTGGCCTGGGCGCGGCCTGCCGCTTACCTGCTGATGACGCTCCACGACACGCGCGAGGTGGTCCGATGGCGAACGTCGCCGTAATCGACGCCGACCGGGTCCCGGCGCATCTCAATCCGGACACCGGCCTGACCGTGCGCCCGACGGTCGGCACGCAGACGGGATTTGAGGCGCTCGAGCAGGCGGTGCTCGAGCTCGGCGCCGGCAGCTCGAAGTCGATCGACGTCGGCCCCGCCGAGGAGACGCTGTTCGTGCTCGACGGCGAGGGCACGGTCACGGTCGCGGGCGAACGGCACGCGCTCGAGCCCGAGGTCGGCCTCTACCTGCCGCCGGGCTCGACGTTCGAGCTGCACAACCCAGGCCCGTCGACACTCCGGGTGGTCGCGGTGCGCGTCCCCGACCCGGTGCAGAACGGAACCGCACAGCCGCGGCCGGCCGTCTGCCGGCTCGAGGACTCCGAGCTCGAGGCCGCGACCGCGCAGCGCGAGTTCAGGATCGTCGCCGACCCGTCGACCGGGCTGCGCTCGGCTACCCACTTCGTCGGCTACATCCCGGTCGAGCGCGCACCAGACCACTTCCACTACTACGACGAAGTGATCTACGTCCTCGACGGCGAGGGCGTGATGCACGCCGGCGAGTTTCGACCACCCTCTGTCGCCGGGAGCTTGTATACAGCTGCCGGCACGCACTGTGCACTGCCTCGAGAACACCGGCACGGAGCCGATGCGCGTCGTCGCAGTGTTCAGGCCGGCCGGCTCGCCGGCGGCCGCTTACTACCCGGACGGGACGCCCGCCTATCAGGGCGGCGAAACGGCAGCAAATCCATAGGAGGATGCAGCAGCTATGAGAGGACGTACGTTCTTAGCCGCGTGGGCGCTGGTTGCGCTGGTCGCGGCGGGCTGCGGAAGCAGCAGCAGTAGCAGCACCACAAGTAAGGCGGCGAGCGCCAGCTCGAGCGCCGCGGCGAGCACGAGCTGCAAGGCGTCGATCGCGATCGAGGCGCCGTTGACCGGTCCCGTCGCGCAGCTGGGTCAGTATCAGCTGCACTTCGCGCAGCTGGCGGTCGCCAACGACAACGCCGCCAACCACACCGACGTCACGCTGGCGCAGGATGACACCCAGCTGACGCCGTCGATCGCGGTCTCAAAGACGCAGTCGATCATCGCCTCGCCGGCGGTCGCGGCCGTCGGGCCGGCCGGTAGCCAGGAGGTCGAGGCGGTCGGTCCGCTATTTGGCCACGCCGGACTGCCGTTCATCTCCGGCTCGGCAACGCTTCCGGCACTCGCCAGCGACGGCAAGAACCCGACCTTCTTCCGCGTCGTCCCCGACGACGACGTCCAAGGTCCCCAGGACGCCCATTACGCGATCAACAACTTCCACCCCAAGGCGGTGTTGATCATCGACGACGACGAGGCCTACTCACAGGGCCTGGTCAACGTGATGACGCCGATCCTCAAGGCGGCCGGGATCAAGGTCAACCACCAGACGCTCAACGGCACGGACACCGGCGCGACGCTCTCGAACGCGATCAAGTCGCTGGTGACCTCGCAGCTGACGCCGAATGAGACGGTCACGTTCCTGCCGTGGCAGACGGCGACCAACGCCCAGATGTTCGGGCAGGACGCCAAGCAGCAGGGCAAGAAGACGATCCTGTTCGGAACCGACGGCACCAACTCCCCGACGCAGTTCAAGATCCCGGGCAGCTACGTGTCGGCGTTCGGTCCAGACATCCAGCACAACACAAGCGCGCTCGATCAGTCGATCGTCAAGGGCGTCGCGAAGTACGGGCCATACGGCGCGTTCGGACTGCCGAGCTACGAGGCGGCGGACGTCGAGATGAAGGCGATCGCGGCGGTCTGCAAGGCAGGCCAGACCCCGAGCCGCTCAAACGTCATGGCTCAGATCAAGAACACCCACATCGCGGCCGCCCAGAACCCGCTCGGTATTCCGATCGCGTTCGATCCCAACGGCGACCTGGCTGGAAACTACGGCTACCTGTTCCACATCAACAATGCAGGTACGTACGTCGAGATCCCGCCCAAGTGATCATCACTTGACGGATCTCCGGTAAGGAGTTCTCAAACGGCGCCGCCCGCGACCACCGTGGGCGGCGCCTTTTGAGTTGTGACATAACCCCGCATACACCGACGTGACCGTCTTCATCCAGACCATCGTCAACGGGCTGATCACCGGCAGCCTCTATGCGCTGATCGCGCTCGGCTACACGATGGTCTACGGGATCCTGAAGCTGCTCAACTTCGCCCACGGCGACGTCTACATGGTCGGCGCTTACATCGGCTACTTCGTGATCCAGTGGTTCGGCGGCCCCACCTCGCTCGTGATTCCGGTCCCGCTGCTGATCGTCCTGATGCTGCTGATCGCGGGCCTCGGGACCGGCCTGCTGGGCGTGGCGATCGAACGATTCGCCTACCGCCCGTTACGCGATGCGCCGCGAATAGCCCCGCTGATCACGGCATTGGGCGTCTCGTTCGTGCTCGAGAACACGGTCCTACTGATCTGGGGCGGCTTTCAGCGCAGCTACAACACCACCGCCTTCATCTCGTCGACGAACGGGATCCGCATCGGCGGCGTCCACATCGACAGCGTCGAGATCATGATCCTCGTCCTGACCGGACTGTTGTGCTGGGGCCTGATGCTGATCGTCAACCGCACGACGCTCGGCAAGTCGATGCGCGCCGTCGCGTCCGACCGCGAGGCCGCGGAGATGCTGGGGATCGATGTCAACCGGACGATCGCGCTGACGTTCTTCATCGGCTCGGTGATGGCCGGGTTCGCCGGCGTCATGTCCGGGCTCGAGTTCCAGACGATCTCGAACACGATCGGCTTCCTCGCCGGTCTGAAGGCGTTCACGGCCGCGGTCGTCGGCGGCATCGGCAGCATCCCCGGCGCGGTGATCGGCGGCCTCGTGATCGGGCTCTGTGAGTCGTTCAGCCTCAGCTACATCTCGACCAAGTACTCCGATCTGATCGTGTTCGGGATCCTGATCCTGACGATGCTGATCCGACCGGCGGGCATCCTCGGCCGCCGCGCACTCCAAAAAGTGTGATGTCCAAGATCGGCGTCGACGAATGGGTAGCCCAGTCCGGCCAGCGCCGCGACCAGGGCACGGGCATGCGCCGCGTGCTCAACGAGGTCGACGCGCGCGTCGGCTGGTGGCAGCGGCTGGCGCTGGCGGCGCTCGCCGGGCTAGCGTTCGGCCTGCTGACCGGCAACGTCAACCTGCTGACGGTCGGCTTCACCTGCCTGCTGTACGCGATCCTGTCGCTGGGGCTCAACATCGCGGCCGGCTGGTCGGGCCTGCTCGACCTCGGCTACATCGCGTTCGTCGGCTTCGGGGCCTACGGGTACGCGATCTTCTCGTCGACCGCGCTCGGCTCCGGCGGCAGCGGCGGCTCGCACCTGGCGGCGTTCGAATCGATCCCGATCGTGATGGTCGCCGGCGGCCTGGTGGGGGTCGTGATCGGTCTGATCGCCCTGCGGCTCGAGGGCGACTACCTGGCGATCGTGACCCTGTTCGTCGGGCAGGCGTTCTTCGAGGTCGTCAACAACGTCGACCCGGGGACGCTCGGCGGCGTCAACGGGCTGTTCGGTCTTGACCCGATCCACGGCTTCAGCGGCAACGTCTCGACCCCGCGCGGCTACTACATCGTGGCGCTGATCGTGATCGTCGGCTTAGCCGCGGTCCTGCACCTGCTCGACACGTCGCGGACCGGGCGCGCCTGGCGCGCGCTGCGCGATGACCCGCTCGCCGCGCAGGCGATGACGATCCCGACGAACAAGCTCAAGGTGATGGCGTTCAGCTTCAGCGCCGCGATCGGGGCGCTGGGCGGCGCGCTGTTCGCGGCCCAGCAGTCGAGCGTCTTTCCGACCAACTTCACGGAGACGATCCTGATCCTGATCTACGCCTGCCTGGTGCTGGGGGGCGCCGGGACGATCGCCGGCGCGATCGCCGGCGGGATCATCGTCTGGGCGCTCGAGCAGATGCTCTCCAGCCCGCTCGACGCGGGCTACCTGTTCTACGGCCTGATCCTGTTGACGCTGTGCCTGAAGATCAGGCCGTGGCGAAACCTCGCCGCGGTGCTCGCGGGGATCGTGGCGTTCGGCTATGCCGCGAACGCGATCGTCGGCGCGATCTCGAGCTCGGCGACCGCCGGCTCGCCGGGCAGCGCCGGCTGGATCGGCTCGGCTGTCAAGGGCTGGGTGATCGTGCCGTCGAACGCGACCAGCTACGGAAACATCCTGTTCGTGGTGGTGATCGTCCTGATCCTCGCCCTGATCCGCGTACAGGGGACGATGCGGCTGGTGCTGATCGTGCCGACGGTCTACCTCGCGGCCTGTTGCTGGGAGTCGCGGCTGATCGTCAACCCGGCGATGACGACGCAGATCATGCTCGGTGTGATCCTGATCGTGACGATGGCGGCGAGACCGAACGGCCTCTTAGGCAACCGCCGCGTGGAGACGGTCTAGTGGTCGACGGAGCGCCGACGACCGACGGCGCGGGGCGGCGCTGCTCGAGCTCGACCAGCTGTCGCTCTCGTTCGGTGGCCTCAAAGCGCTGACCGACGTCGATCTGCGGATCGCAGACCACGAGATCGTCAGCGTGATCGGCCCCAACGGCGCCGGCAAGACGACGATCTTCAACGTCATCACCGGCATCTACAGGCCCAGCGTCGGCGACGTGCGATTCGCGGGGCAGAGCGTCGCCGGCAAGAGCCAGCACGCGATCACCAAGCTCGGGATCGCGCGCACCTTCCAGAGCCTGCGCCTGTTCCTCAACATGACCGTCAAGGAGAACGTCAAGGCGGCGACCTACGGCCACACCCATGCTTCGCCGGCCGAGTCGGTCCTCCGCCTGCCGCGGGCGCAGCGCGAGGAGCGCGAGGTCAACGAGCTCGCCGACGGGCGCTCGGGTTCTTCGGTGAGCGGCTGATGGGCTACCGCTGGGACCAGCCCGCGTATGTGCTCTCCTACGCCAACCGCCGCCGGCTCGAGATCGCCCGCGCGCTCGCCACCCAGCCGCGGCTGCTGCTGCTCGACGAGCCGGCCGCCGGGATGAACCCGAAGGAGACGCACGAGATGACCGAGGTGATCGCCCGCCTGCGCGACGAGCTCGGACTCACGATCCTCGTGATCGAGCACGACATGCACGTCGTCGAGGGGATCTCCGACCGCGTCGTGGCGCTCGACCACGGGGTCAAGATCGCCGAGGGCAGCTTCCACCACGTCGCGAACCACCCCGGCGTCGTCGAGGCCTACCTGGGCCGCGACCCCGAGGCACTCGCGGAGGCCGTAGCTGTGGCGATCGCTCAAGCTCGACAACATCACGACCTACTACGGGCAGATGCGGATCCTCGAGGGGATCTCGCTCGAGGTCGGCGAGGGCGAGCTCGTCTGCCTGCTGGGCGGCAACGCGTCCGGGAAGTCGACGACGCTGAAGACGGTGCTCGGGATCGTCCGGCCGCGTGCCGGCCAGGTGCTCATCGACGGCGAGAACTGCAACAGCTGCAATGTCCCGACGCGGATCTCGAAGGGGCTCGCGATCGTGCCGGAGAACCGCCGCCTGTTCGGGCAGATGACAGTCCGCGAGAACCTCGAGCTCGGTGCCGTCCTGCGAGGGTAACGACGACCTGACGAGGACTACGATCGTGTCCATACGCTGTTCCCGCGCCTGCACGAGCGCGAGGGCCAGCTGGCCGGCACGCTGTCTGGTGGCGAGCAGCAGATGGTCGCGATGGGCCGCGCGCTGATGTCGCGCCCGCGGCTGCTGCTGATGGACGAGCCGTCGATGGGCCTCTCGCCGGCGCTCGTGCAGCAGAACTTCCGGATCATCAAGGAGGTCCACGAGTCGGGCGTCGCGATGCTGATGGTCGAGCAGAACGCGACCATGGCGCTGTCGATCGCCGACCGCGGCTACGTGCTGGCGACCGGCTCGATCGTGCTCTCGGGCCCGGCGTCGGACCTGCTGCGCAGCGACGACCTCAAGCGGGCGTATTTGGGGGCATAGAAGGCCGGGGTGCATGCACCCCGGCCCCGGCGCGCATGCGCGCCGGGCGGGTCGGCAGCCGGATGACTCCAGCGCGGCCCGGTTGGCGAGGCTGGATGCCGAGCGGGCCGCTAGCTGGAGGCGCCGACCCGAACACCATCACCGGTACAGCGGCGTGCCGCCCATCGCGGCCGCGATGTTGTTGGCGGTCGTCGCGAGGTGGTGGGTCAGCGCGCGCTCGGCGCGGTCAGGGTCGTTGGCGGCGCACGCGTCGAGCAGCTCCCGGTGCTCGGGGGCCCGCGCGACGAGCTGGCGGCAGGCAGGGAACTCGAGGCAGTAGCGCTCGCTGGTCTCCCAGACGGGACGGATCAGGCGCAGTAGCCACGCCGAGTCGGCGGCTTCATACAGCGCGAAATGAAACGCCTCGTGGACCGCCGAGGTCGCTTCGGAGTTGTCGTCGGTCATGTGGTTGAGGTCGTCGAGTGTGCGGCGCGTCTCCGTTGCCTGGCCCGGTGAGAAGCGCTGCGCCGCCCGGTGGATCGCGAGCACTTCGAGCGCCAGCCGCGCCTCGTAGACCTCGGCCAAGTCCGTGATCGAGAGCTGCGTCACGCGCGCGCCGCGGTGCGGGATGTTCTCGACCAGCCCGGCGGCGTCGAGCCGGCGCACCGCCTCGCGGATCGGCATCGGGCTCATCTGTAAGAGCTCGGCCAGTTCTTCGATCCGCAGCCGGTCGCCCGGCCGTAGGCGACCGGTGATGATCGCCGCGTGCAGCGTCTCGAACGCCCGCTCGGCCAGCGTTCGAGGGCTCCGGGGCGAGCCGTCTGCAGCGAGCACTGAGAGCGCGGACTCCATCTACCCCACTAACTACCCGAATCAATGATCAAAAGTCAAATATCGCGTCGGCCGCTGACATCAGCCCGGCCCGCGCGGACAGATCAGGGCGCGTTGAAGGTCACCAGCGCCGCGCTCTCGCCCGGAACTGCGACCGAATAGGCCCCGCGCACGGGCGCGACGCTCTGCAGGCTCGGTGACGGCAGAACCCCGGTCGTCGTCCGGGTGCCGAACCCGTGGCCGCCGAGCGTGACGCCCGTACGCGAGCTCAGGCTCGGCGCGATCAGCCGCTCGACCGTCCCGTCGCCCGCGACGCCATGGATGTGTAATCCGATCAGCCGTTCCCGCGCGCCGTCGTTGATCAGCAAGACCCGCACGACGCCGTCGGTCGCGCGCGTCGCCCACGCGTCAAGACCCGACTGCCCGGCGCCGCCGATCCGCAGCAGCCGCGCCTGGGGCGGCGCCGCCTGGGCGAACATCAGCAACCCGTAGTACTCGGGATTGACGAGGCCGCTCCACCTGCCGTGAATGTCGTGGAACCTGAACAGTGCGTACGTCGAGCCGACGTACGTGTGCATGTTGACCCCGTCGACGCCGACCTTCGCGAACGCGAACAGTGTCTTCAGCGCCCACAGCGCCGACGCGAACGACTTGCCGACCGCGGGGTCCTTCCCGCACGAGATCGTGTTCATCTCGTCGATCCGGACCTTCAGGCCGTTCGCGTGCGCGAACCGCACCTGCGGCGCGACGGCCTCGGCCAGGCCGGTCGAGGACTGTGGGTCCAGCAGATGCGCAATCGACGGGTAGAGCGGCCAGCTTGGCGGGATGTAACAGAGCTGCAGCGGATATTTGTGCAGCGTGACGATCTTCACTAGCGGCTCGGCGGCGATGAACTCGGGCACCAGCGCTGTCCACTTCACCGACCCCACGGACGGGCCGGCCAGTGGGAACCTCGGCAGGGCATCGCCGATCGTCGTGTACTCCTGCAGGTAGGTGTTCAGGCTCCAGGTCGCCTTCGACCGGCCGGTCATCGGCTGCCCGTCGACGTGGTACCAGGTGAACGAGTCGTACAGCTCGGGTTCGTTGCCGAGCTCGAGCCCCTCGATGTACTGGGGGCCGATCGCGTCGACCAGGTCGGTCGCTTCGACTCGAGCGGTGCGCGCGCTGTCGGCCTCGAGCTGGATCCCGAGGATCGTGCGCGCATTCAGCGCCGCGATCAGCGCGTGCGCAACCTCGCCCCAGCGCGAGTTGAGCTTGATGTAAGCCCCGAGCGGCTTGGTCGCCCCGTGCCCTGGCCACCAGGTTCGATCGGTGCTGTCGCCGCCGATCCGCAGCTCCGGGCGCTGTCCCGGGGACAGCTGGCTGATCAGCTGCACGAGGATCGGGTTGATCGCGTTCGGGTTGCTGCCCGCGTACTCTCCGATCGACTTGTACTCGAGCGACAGACCGAGGAAGCCCGGGGCGATCGGCCGCGCGCGCATCGGCCCGAAGACCGTCATCGCTGTCGGTGGTCCGACCGGCTCGGCCCGCACCGGATCGGCCTTGGCCGGATCGACATGCGGCACCAGATGTGACTTCGATGACGAGCCCGTGATCAGGATGATCGCCACCGCCAGCGCGAGCACGACGGCGCCCGCCAGCGCCAAACGCCGTCGCCAAAACGTGCCAGAAGAGTGCGCCCGTTCGTCCACTGTCGGCAGAGAAGCTAGCCGGATCCGTGGTCGGACACGCCACCCGGGGCCACGAGGGCCCCGGGCTAACGTGATCTTCACATCTCGGATTTACTGGGCGGGCGCGGCTGCAGCGGCGGCCGTCGAGAGCCTCACGGCCGCGCGGCCGGGGATCAGTAGCCCGGTCAGCGCGCCGGCCAGCGAAAGCGCCGCAGTGACCGCCATCGCGGGGACGAAACCGTTGCTGAACGCGGCCGGTGACGCGTAGCTGCCGGCGCCGGTGAAGATCGCCGCCGCGATCGCCAGTCCGAACACGCCGCCGAGTTGACGCATCATCGTCGAGGCTCCCGACGCCTTGCCCAGGTCAGCCGCGCCGACGGCACCGAGGACAGCGTTCTGGCCTCCGGGAATCGCCATCGAGACGCCGGCCCCGGCCGTGATCATCGGAGCGATCATCTCCCAGTAGGGCAGGCCGGGCTTGGCGATCAGCGCGATCCACGCGAAACCGATCGCCTGCAGCGTCAGCCCCAGCACGACCAGCGGCCGATTACCGATCCGGTCCGCGAGGGTGCCCGCGATCGGGGCGACAATGAACACGGTTCCGGTCCACGCCAGCAACCGCAGTCCGGTGTCAAGCGGCCCCTGCCCGAGTGACACCTGCTGGAACTGGGCCATGAAGAACACGGCCCCGAACAGCGCGCACGAGAGCAGGAAGGTGGCCGCGTTGCCGGCCGAGAACGAGCGCGACGCGAACAGCCCCATCGGCAACATCGGCGCCTGCCTGCGCAGCTCGACCACGACGAACGCGATCGCGAGCGCGACGCCAATCGCCAGCGTTCCGATCACCTCGAGGCTCCCCCAGCCCGCCGCGTTGCCGCGCATCAGACCCCAGACGATCCCAAACGCCGCGCCGGTCACGAGCGCCAGGCCCGGGATGTCGAGCCGGACCCGCGGACCGCGGCTCTCCTCGAGTCGCCTCAGCACGAACGGGATCGCTGCCAGCCCGATCGGCACGTTGAGCCAGAAGATCCACTGCCACGCGATCCCCTGCGTAACGGCCCCGCCGACCACCGGACCGGCGAGCACCGCGATGCCCGTGATCCCGCTGTAGATCCCGAGCGCCCAACCGCGACGCTCGGGCGGGAACGCGGTCCCTAGCAGCGCCAGCGACAGTGGCGCGATCAGCGCCGCGCCCGCGCCCTGAACGGCGCGCGCAGCGATCAGAAAGCCGACGTTCGGCGACAGCGCGCACGCCGCCGAGGCGGCCGAGAACAGCGCCAGCCCGATCGCGAACAGCCGTCGGCGGCCGAGCCGGTCACCGAGCGCCGAGCCGGTGATCAGCAGCACCGCGAAACTCAGCGTGTAGGCGTTGACGGTCCACTCGAGCTCGTTGATCGAGGCGCCGAGATCGCGCCGGATCGTCGACAGCGCGGTCGCGACGACGGTCACGTCGAGCGCCACCATCAACGAGGCGACCGAGCACAAGATGAGAACCCAGCGTTGTTTGGTGGTGATCATTCCTGTCTCCTGGAGTTGGTTGATGTGTGTCGAACGAAGAGACAAGTGACCGGGGGACAATTGACCGATGAATTCCGCGCGCCGCCGGTGTCGTTATGGCTGAGGTGCGATTGGTGAGCCAAGATCTCGAAAGCCGCAACCGCCTCGCGCGCGCGCAGCGCGGAGACGAGGAGGCGTTCGCCGAGCTGACCGGGCCGTTTCGGCGCGAGCTCCAGCTCCACTGCTACCGGATCCTCGGCTCGCTCCAGGATGCGGAGGACCTGCTCCAGGAGACGATGCTCGCCGCCTGGCGTGGGCTCGAGCAGTTCGAGGGCCGCTCGTCGCTGCGCGCCTGGCTGTACACGATCGCCACCAACCGCTGCCTGAACGCGCTGCGCGACGAGCGCCGCCGACCGCAGCTGGTGATGTCGGCCGACGCCCCCGATTCGGCGGAGATCCCGTGGCTGTCGGCGTATCCGGACGCGCTGCTGGAAGGGGTCTCCGACCTGACGCCCGGACCCGCTGCGCGCTACGAGGCCAAGGAGTCGATCGCGCTCGCGTTCGTGTCGGGTCTCCAGTACCTTGCGCCGCGCCAGCGCGCGGTGCTCGTGCTGCGCGACGTGCTTGGGTTTCATGCGGACGAGGTCGCGGAGATGCTCGGTTCGTCGACGGCGTCGGTCAACAGCGCGCTGCAGCGGGCGCGCTCCGTCCTCGAGAGTCGCCTACCGCCGGCGCGCGACCGGCTGGCGATGCCGCTGACCGGGGCCGAACGCGAGCTGGTCGAGCGGTTCGCGGACGCGCTCCAGCGCGACGACATCGACGCGGTCGTCGAGCTGCTGACCGACGACGCGTACGTCAGCATGCCGCCCGAGCCCGAGTGGCACCGCGGCGCCGCCGACATCAGCGAGTTCTTGCGCCATCGCACTCAGCTGCGCGGCAAGCCGTGGCGGTTCGTCGCGATCGGCGCCAACGGCCAGCCGGCGATCGCGTACTACCTGCGCGACGGCGACGAGTGGGTGCGCTCAGGGATGCTCGTGTTCGGAGTCCGGCCCGACGGGATCTCTTACGTCACGCGGTTCGAGAACAACGCGACCCTGACGCTGTTCGGGGCGCCCGAGCGGATCCCGGCGTAACGGCCGCATAACGGTGTTACGTCGCATCGTTATGGCGTGTATCGCCGCGTAAAAGTTGGCACCGTGTCCGCTTCTGGGCGATTGGGTCGCTTGACGTTGGTCGCGCTCACCTCTGCTCGGCTGCGGGGCGGCGATCACAGCGTGCGGCGGCTCGTCGAGCGCGTCAGTCACCACCAACCCCGAGCACTCGCTGGCCGTCAAGTTCGCCAGCTGCATGCGCGCGCACGGGGTGCCGAACTTCCCTGACCCGGTCGCCGGCGGCGGGTTCTCGTTCCCGATCACCGCCGGGTTCAAGCCGTTCTCGCCGGCCGCCATGGCGGCTCAGAAGGACTGCCACGCGCTGGCCCCCGCCGGTGGCAAGGGGCCGGGAGAGGCGACCGCGCAACAAAAGGCCCAGACGCTGGCGCTCGCCACCTGCATGCGCGCCCACGGAGTCACGGGGTTCCCAGACCCGATCGGCGCGCTGCCCCCGGGTGGCGGGAACTTCAGCATGGTGTTTGGCCAGCCGGGGAATTTCCTCGCGGTCCCGGGCACAATCAACATCCAGTCGCCCGCCTTCACGCAGGCGGCGACCGCGTGCGATTTCCCGGGCTTTGGCTCAAAGCACTGAGCGCGCTCTAAGCCTGGATCCCGCCGCCGTCGATCACCAGGGCCTGCCCGTTGATCGCGGCCGCGGCCGGCGAGGCGAGGAACACGACCGCGGCGGCGACCTCGTCGGGCTCGAGCATCCGCCCCAGCGGCGAGCTGCCCTCGAGCGCCGCTTCGATCTCGTGTCGCGGCCGGCCGGTCGTATCGACGATCCGGGAGACCGATTCGCTGGTCATCGCGCTGTGGACGTAGGTCGGACAGACGGCGTTGACCGTGATTCCCGTGCCTGCGAGCTCGGCCGCGACTGCTCGCGTCAGTCCGACCGCGGCGTGCTTGGAGGCGGTGTAGGCGCTCGTGTAGGCCGTGCCCGCGCGGGCGGCGGTGGAGGCGATGGTGACGATCGCGCCGCTGCCGCGTTCGCGCATCCCTTCGACGACGGCGCGCATGCACAGAAACGGCCCGGTCACGTTGACGTCGAAGTGGCGCGTCCACGACGCGAGCGCCGTCTTCGTCAGCGGCGCCGACTCAACGAAGCCCGCGTTGTTGACAAGCACGTCCACTACCGGGCCGATTTGATCAAATGTATTTGATACTGCGTCCTCGTCGGTCACATCGCAGACGTAGGTCTCGTAGTCGAGCTTGCTCAGGGCCCGCGCGTCGCGACCGAGCGCGATCACGTTCTCGCCGGCCTCTGCGAACCGGTCGCAGACGGCGAGCCCGATGCCTCTGCTGCCACCGGTGACCACGACCGTTCTCATCCCTGCGCCCGCCTGAAGATCGCGCGGGCGATGATCTCGCGCTGGATCTCGGATGCGCCCTCGTAGATGCGCGGCGCGCGGACCTCGCGGTACAGGTGCTCGAGCGGGTGTCCCCGCTCGAGTGCGACCGCGCCGTGTAACTGGACCGCGGCGTCGACCGCCTTTTGCGCTGTCTCGGTCGCCAGCAGCTTTGCCATCGCCGCGAGCGCAGGGTCGTGCCGGCCTGCGTCGTGCGCTCTCGCCGCCTGGTGGACCAGCAGCCGCGCCGCGGTCGTCTCGGCCTCGAGTTGCGCGAGCGTGTGCGCGACCGCCTGATGCTGGGCCAGTGGCTTGCCGAACGTCTCGCGTTTGAGCGCGTAGTCCGTCGTCAGGTCGAGCGCGGCGCGCGCCATCCCGATCGCGAATGCGCCGACGCTCGGCCGGAACAGGTCGAGCGTGCGGAACGCGACACGAAGGCCGGCGCCGGGTTCGCCGAGCACCTGGTCGCTCGTCGCGGGCACGCCGTCGAACTGGAGCGAGCCGATCGCGTGCGGCGCGAGCATCTCCTTGCGCTCGCCGCTCAACCCGTCCGCGTCGCCCGAGATCGCAAACGCGGTCAGCCCCGCGTCCGCGCGCGCGAACACGGTGTAAACGTTTGCATCCGGGGCGTTGGAGATCCAGAGCTTCTCGCCGGTCAGGCGGTAGGAGCCATCGGATTGCTGCTCGGCCTTGAGCGACAGCGCGCGCGGATCGGAGCCGGCCTCGGGCTCCGTGAGCGCGAACGCCGCGACCGCGTCGCCGCTGCGCACCAGCGGGATCCACTGCTCCGTAATCTGCTCGCCGCCGGCCTGGAGGATCGGGTAGGCACCGAGTCCCTGGAGCGCGAACGCGGTCTCGGCTTCGGTGCACTCGCGCGCGAGCGCTTCGCGGATCAGGCACAGCGAGATCGCCTTGCCTGTGGGGAACAGCTCGTTCAGGAGTCCGTGGTCGGCGAGTGCCTTGACCAGCGGCCGGTTGACCCGGCCGGGCTCGCCGGCGTCGGCGATCGGCTTCAGTTCGTCGGCCGCGACCCGCCGCGTGTTTTCGTAGAGCTCGAGCTCGGCTTCGCTGAGGTGTAGGTCCGACATCAGGCGCTGTGCGACAGCACCGCGACGCCCATCAGCTCGACCTTGGCGGCCGGCTCGAACAGCTCCGTCACCCCGAACAGCCCCATCGCCGGATAGCGGCGCCCGAAGTGCCGGCGCCATACGCCCCCGAGCTCCGAGAGCGCGTCGCGATACTCGTCGACGCTCGTCACGAAGATCTGCAGCGACACGAGGTCGTCGGGCTGCGCCGCCCGCGGCGCCCAGCGCGATCATCAGGTTGGCGGCCGCCTGGTCGAACTGCTCGGCCATCGTCACGCCGACGACCTCGCCCGCCATGTCCGCCGCGATCTGGCCGCCGAGGTAGACGGTGTCGCCCGCCTTGACCGCGTGCGAGAAGCCGACCGGCTTGGCGAGCTCAGGCGAGTTGACGAGCTCGCTCACGTTTAGCGCCCCTTCCACTCCGGGCTCCGGCCCTCGCTCCAGGCGATGTAGAACTCCTCGAAGTCCTCTGACTGCATCAACAGCGCCTGCGTGATCGCCTCGAGCTCGATCGACGCGCCGAGGCTCATGTCGAGCTCGCGCGAGATCAGTGACTTCGTGGTCCCGAACGCGAACGCCGGCCCGACCGCGATCCGCTTCGCGATCGCGTCCGCGCGCTCGAGCAGCTCCCGGTCGGGCACGACCTCGTTCGCCAGCCCGATCTGCTGCGCGCGGTGCGCGGTCACCTTGTCGCCGAGCAGCAGCAGCTCGCTCGCGCGACCTAGCCCCACGATCCGCGGCAGCAGATACGCCGCCCCCATGTCGGCGCCGGCCAGGCCGACGCGCGTGAACAGGAACGCGAACGAGGCCGACTCGGCCATCAGCCGCAGGTCGCACGCGAGCGCGATCACCGACCCGGCTCCGGCCGCGACGCCGTTGATCGCCGCGATCACCGGCAGCGGGCATTCGCGCATCGCCTTGACGACGCCGCCGGTCATGCGCGTGAACTCGAGCAGCTCCGCTGTCTCCATCTCGGTCAGCGGGCCGATGATCTCCTCGACGTCGCCGCCCGAGCAGAAGCCGCGCCCCTGGCCGGTGATCACGACCGTCTTTGCGTCGCCGCGTTGCGGCAGCTCCGTGAACAGGTCGCGCAGATCGGCGTAGACGTCGAACGTCAGCGCGTTGAGCTTCTCGGGGCGGTTGAGCGTGATCGTCGCGACCCCATCGGCGACCGCGAACTCGAAGTGCTGCCACTCGGGGGTCAGGGGCGCGCTGGCGCGATACGGGCTCATCGCTCGACGCGACGATACTCGACATAGAAGTCGGGGGCAATGTTAGGTATGCTCACCGCCGCGTGGCCGGAGAGAGCGAGTACTGGAATCCGAAGATCGAGACGCTCGGTCGTGAGCAACTCGACGCGCTGCAACTGGCCAAGCTCCGCGTTCAGGTCGCGTGGGCCCAGGCTCGCAGCCCGTGGTTCAAGCGCGAATTGGCGAGCTTCGATGTCAACTCGCTGCGGTCGCTCGATGACCTTCGCCGGCTGCCGATGCTGACCCGCGAGGAATGGATGAACTCGCAGTTCGAGCACCCGCCGTATGGGGAGATTCCGGCGATCGGCGGCGACGGCGCGATCCGGATCCACACGACCTCGGGGACGACCGGCAAGGGCCCGCTGCGCGCGCTCGACTCGCGCAAGGACTGGGCCTGGATTGCCGAGATGTGGGCCTACGGGATCTGGGGCTGCGGCGTCCGGCCCCGCGACACGGCGTACATCGCATTCGGCTACGGGTCGTTCATCGGCTTCTGGGGTCTGCATTACTCGATGGAGAAGATCGGTGTCTTGAACGTCCCGGGTGGCGCGCAGCCGACCGAATCGCGCGTGCGCCAGATCGTCGACTTCGGCGCGACGGTCGTCGCCTCGACTCCGACCTACGCACTCCGTCTCGCCCAGGAGGCCGACGTGCTCGGCATCGACCTGCGGGGGTCGGCCGTCTCGCGGCTGATCCTGTCCGGCGAGCCCGCCGGCTCGATCCCCCAGACCAAGGCGCTGATCGAGGAGCAGTGGGGCGCGAAGGCCTACGACACCGCCGGCATGACGGAGATCGGGACGATCATGGTGTTCGAGTGCTCGCACCAGCCGGGCGGCACGCACATCATCGAGGACCACGTGATCGAGGAGGTGATCGATCCGGCTTCTTTGGAGCCCGTCGGCTACGGGCAGCGCGGCGAGCGCGTGGTGACCTCGTTCGGGCGCGGCGCGATCCCGCTCTTGCGCTACCGGACCGGTGACCTCGTCTGCAAGGTGCCCGCGTCGACCTGTGACTGCGGCCGCGGCTTTGACATCTACGAGGGCGGGATCCTCGGCCGCGTCGACGACATGAAGATCATCCGCGGCACCAACGTCTACCCGCGCGCGATCGAGGCGATCGTGCGCGAGTACCCCGAGGTCGACGAGTTCCAGACCGTGATCACGCGCGAGGGCGTGCGCGACGAGATCACGCTGCGCGTCGAGCTCAAGCCGGACTGGAACTCTGGTCAATGGGATGCGCTGCACGAGGACCTGCACAAGCGCCTCGCCCACGCGCACGAGGGACTCAACTTCCGGGTGCAGCGCGCCGGCGAGGGCGAACTGCCGCGCTTCGAGCTCAAGGCCAAGCGGACCGTCGACATGCGCGACGCGCCGATCGGGGCGGCGACGTGACCCAGGATCTGCTCGGTAATGAGTTGACGGCATCCGAGGAGCGACTGCTGGCCGTGTACGAGGAACTGAAAGCGTTGTGCGCCGAGGACCTGTCGCCGGTCGCCGCCTCGAATCTCCGCGCCGCGCTCGCGCTCGTGCACCAGGCGGTCAACGGGCTGGCGCTCGAGTACGAGCACCTGACCGATATCGGCGTCTGAGATGCGAATCGCAGTCGCGGGCGGCGGACCCGGGGGCCTGTACTTCTCGATCCTGATGCGCCGGGTCGCGCCCGACTGCGAGATCACCGTCTTCGAGCGAAACCGCGCGACTGACGCTTTTGGATTCGGCGTCGTGTTCTCCGACGAGACGCTGACCGTGTTCGAGCACGCCGACCCGCTCTCGTACGAGCAGATCACCGGCGGTTTCGTGCACTGGACCGACATCGACATCCACCACCGGGGTGTGATGACGCGCTCCGGCGGCCATGGTTTCTCGGCCCTGGGGCGGCGCGAGCTGCTGGGGATCCTGCAGCGGCGGGCCGTCTCGCTGGGGGTCGATGTTCGCTTCTCCTGCGAGACGCCTGCTCTTTCTGAGCTCGGCTGGGCGGATCTGATCGTCGCTGCCGACGGTGCATCGAGCGCAGTGCGCGCCCAGCGCGCCGAGGACTTCGTGCCGTCGCTGGACCCGCGCTTCTGCCGCTACATGTGGCTCGGTACGGACCTCGTATTCGACGCGTTCAAGTTCTTCATCAAGGAGACCCCATACGGCGTCTTCCAGGTCCACGGCTATCCGTACAGCGACGGGATGAGCACGTTCATCATCGAGACCAACGAACAGACCTGGCGGCGGGCAGAGCTCGACGCCGTCCCGGCCGGCTCACTGCCGCCGGGCGTCAGCGACGAGGCGAGCGTCGAGTTCACGCGCGAGCTGTTCGCTGACGCGCTCGACGGCCACCGGCTGTTCGCCAACAACTCGAAGTGGATCAACTTCGTGACGGTCCGCAACCGCTGCTGGCGCTCGGACAACGTCGTCCTGCTCGGCGACGCCGCGCACACCGCCCACTTCTCGATCGGCTCGGGAACCAAGCTCGCGATGGAGGACGCGGTTTCACTGGCATGGGCGTTTCGTTCTTTCGGTCGTGACGATGTGGCTGGTGCCCTGGCTGCCTACGAGGAGGAGCGCCGCCCGATCGTCGAGAGCACCCAGCGCGCGGCGCAGGCCTCGCTCGAGTGGTTCGAGGGCATCGCGCGCTACGTCGACCAGGGGCGGATGCAGTTCGCGTTCAACCTCCTGACCCGCAGCCGCCGTGTCACCTACGACAACCTGCGGCTGCGCGACGAGGAGTTCGTCGGCGATGTGTCCGAGGCCGACGGCACAAGCGACCGGCCGCCGATGTTTGCGCCGTTCAGGCTCCGCGGACTGACACTGCCCAACCGGGTGATCGTCTCGCCGATGGACATGTACTCCGCGGTCGACGGGACCCCGTCCGATTTTCACTTGGTTCATTTGGGCTCGCGCGCGCTCGGCGGTGCAGCGCTCGTCTATACGGAGATGATCTGCGTCTCGGACATCGGGCGGATCACGCCCGGCTGCGCGGGCATGTACCGGCCCGAGCACGTCGCGGCGTGGAAGCGGATCGTCTCGTTCGCACACGAGTACGCGGGATGTGCGATGTGCGCGCAGCTCGGTCACTCGGGGCGCAAGGGGTCGACGAAGCTGATGTGGGAGGGGATCGACGAGCCTTTGGATTCGGGCAACTGGGAGGTCCTCGCGCCGTCGCCACTGCCGTACGCGCCCGGCAACCAGGTGCCGCGTGAGATGACGGTTGATGATCTTCGCGTCGTCTTGGAGCAGTTCATTGCCGCGACGCGCGGCGCTATCGAGGCCGGGTTCGACATGCTCGAGCTCCACTGCGCGCACGGTTATCTGCTGTCGAGCTTCCTGTCTCCGTTGACCAACGTGCGGTCACGATTCGTATGGCGGGCTCGTTGGATGCGCGCGCGCGTTTCCCGTTGGAAGTGTTTGACGCGTGCCGCGCTGTCTGGCCCGCCGAGCGGCCGATGAGCGTCCGCATCTCGGCGACCGACTGGGTTTCCGGCGGCTTCACCCCCGATGATGCGGTCGCGTTCGCGCGCATGCTGCGTTGAGCACGGCTGCGACGTGATCGATGTCTCGAGCGGCCAGGTGTCGCCCGACGAGGAGCCCGCGTTCGGGCGCAGCTTCCAGACCCCGTTCGCCGACCGGATCCGCAACGAGGTCGGGATGCCGACGATCGCCGTCGGCGCGATCGCGAGCTACGACGACGTCAACACGACCGTGCTCGCGGGGCGCGCCGACCTGTGCGCGCTCGCGCGGCCCCACCTCTACAACCCGCACTGGACGCTGCACGCCGCGGCCGAGCAGGAGTACGACGGCGACGGCGTTCGCTGGGTGCCGCAGTACCGGGCCGGTTCGCGCAAGCCTCCGACCGGGCGCACCGACGGGGTCCGCAAGGAGCTCGAGCGCTCGTTCGAGCCCGACCCGCCCGAGGTGCTCGTCGCTCCGGAGGGGTGGTCCTGAGTCTGTCTGCCGTTCCGGCTCTGAGCTCACTCGGCGCGCTGCCCGCGAGCGACCAGCTCCAGCCGCAGGAGTTGGTGATCACGATGCTCGGCACCTATGTGCGGCCGTTCGGCGACCGGGTGTGGTCGGGCGGGCTGGTGGTGTTGCTGATGAGCTGGGGTTCACCGAGGGGGCGGCGAGGGTTGCCCTGACGCGGCTCGTCCGCCGCGGGCTGCTGGACCGCGTGCGCGACGGGCGCCTGGTCCACTACCGCCTGACCGAGCGTGCCGACGGCTTGCTGGCCGAGGGCGACGGGCGGATCTTCTCGTTCGGCGACCCGCGCGACGACGAGGGGACCTGGACCGTGCTCTGGCACCAGATCCCCGAGGAGCGCCGGCTCGAGCTCAGCCGGCTCGCGCGGCGGCTGCGGTTCCTCGGCTTCGGGTCGATGCAGGGAAGCGTCTGGGTCTCGCCGCACGACCATTCGGCCGAGGTCGTCCGGCTGCTGTCGGAGCTGCGCGTCTCGCAGCACGCGACGATGTTCACGGCGCATCCGGACGCTGTCGTCGGTCTGCCCGCGTTGGTTTCTCGGGCCTGGGACCTGAGCGGGCTGGTCGACCGCTACGAGGCTTTCCAGGACGAGTTCGGACCGTGGTGTCTCAAGCGTGCGCTCGCCGCGCTGTCCGACCAGGACGCGTTTCTGATCCGCACCCGGCTCGTGCACCAGTTCCGCGGCTTTCCGCTGCTCGACCCCGAGCTCCCCGAGGAGCTCGCACCGGTGTCGGACGCGCGGGGACGAGCGGCGGCGGTCTTCCACGAGCTCTACGCGGACCTCGCGGACGCGTCGCAGCGGCACTTCGACGCGGTCACCGACGCCTACGCGGCCGCCAGCTGAGCGACGGGGTCAACGCCTACGTAGCGGCCAGCTGAGCGATTCGATCGAGCCCTTCATAGACGTCGATAAAGCGCGTCGTCAGGGGGGAGAGGCCGAGGCGGATCACGTCGGGAGTGCGGAAGTCGACGATCACGCCCTCGTCCGTCAGGCGCCTGGAGAGGCTGCGCGCGTCCGGGTGCACGAGCGCCACGTGCGATCCCCGCTCGTCGGGGTTGCGCGGCGAGCCGACGCTACAGCCGAGCTCCGCGAGGCGCTCGTCGATCAGCTCGATCGCGAATTCGGTCAGCTTCTTTGACTTCGCGCGGATCTCGTCGATGCCCGCCTCGATCGACAGGTCGACGCCGACACTGACCGCGGTTACGCCGAGTACCGGCGGCGTGCCCGACAGCATCTGCCTGATCCCCGGGGCGGGGAGGTAGCCCTGCGCCATCTCGAACGGGTCCGTCCGGCCGAGCCAGCCCCAGATCGGCTGTTTCAGGTTGTCCTGGTGCCCTTTGCGCACGTACATGAAGGCGGGCGCGCCAGGCCCGGCGTTGAGGTACTTGTACGTGCAGCCGACCGCGAGGTCGACGCCGTCGCGGTCGAGGTTGACCGCGATCGCGCCGGCGCTGTGGCACAGGTCCCAGAGGGTGAGCGCGCCGTAGTCGTGGGCGATGTCCGTGATCTCTCTGGTCTCGAGGATGTATGCCGAGCGGTAGTTGACCTGCGAGAACGTGACCAGCGCGGTGTTCTCGTTGACGGCCTGTTCCACGTGCTCTGGCTCCGGACCACGGGCCGGGTCGGCATCGATCCACCTGATCGTGTAGCCGTGCTGTTCGGCGAGCCCCTCGAGCACGTAGCGGTCGGTCGGGAAGTTGTCGCGGTCGGTGACGATCTCGGTCCGGCCCGGCCGGGCCGCGAGCGCCGCACTGGCGAGCTTGTAGAAGCAGACGGTGGTCGAGTCGCCGATCACCGTCTGTCCGGGTGCCGCACCCAGCAGACCGCCGCCGAGCCGGTCGCCGACCGCCTCCGGCAGGTCCATCCAGCCCTCGGTCCAGCTGCGGATCAGCCGCTCGCCCCACTCGTACTCGAGCACGTGCCTGATCCGCTGCACGGTCTCCTTCGGCAGGCGACCGAGCGAGTTACCGTCGAAATAGATGACCCCGTCGAGCGCGATCCGGAACCGGTCGAGGAATTCCTTTAGTGGGTCGCGCTCGTCGAGCGCCTGCGCGTCTTCGCGCGTTGGCACGGTTCGCCCCTTGGAACTTTGCGGGTTCGTCCGTGTCAGCCCTTGGGCACGAACGCGTACACCCGGCTCGGGCTCCCCGTCCCGCCCATCAGCTTCAGTGGCGAGACGACCAGCAGCGCGCCGGTGAGCGGAAGCTCGTCGAGGTTGGCAAGCTGCGTCAGACCGAGCTTCCCGGCACCGAGCAAGAAGTTGTGCAGCGGGAACGGTGGGTCAAACCCACCGGCCGCGCCGGCGTCGATGCCAACGGTCTCGACCCCGAAGCCGGAGATCGGGCGTTCTTTGGCAAGCCAGCGTGAGGCCTGGACGTCGGGGCCGGGGGTCACAGGACCGCTCTCGCCAACATTGAGGAAGGCGACTTCGTCGTTCGCGCGCGACTGCCAACCGGTCCTGAAGAGGACCCAGGCGCCGTCCGGGACCCGGCCGTTCTCTTGTTCCCAGGCCTCGAGGTCCTCGACCGTCAGCAGATAGCCGTGGTCGCGCTCTGTCTCGGCGGTCTTGTCGATCACGCATGCCGGCCCGATCAGGGTGCTCGCCTCGATCGAGCCGACGTCCTTGCCGTCCTTGCCGGTCACCCAGTGGATCGGCGCGTCGAGATGGGTACCGACGTGCTCACCGATCGTCAGCGTGTACCACGCCCACGCCGGCCCGCGGTCGTCATAGTGGCTGATCTCCTCGCGGCTCAGGCCAGGCGTGTTGACGAACGGCGGCGGCAGCTTGATCACCGGTGTCGTCTCGGTCAGCGGCTGCGTCAGGTCGACGATCTCGACCGTTCCTGACGCGAGCCCGTCGAGTAGGTTTGCGACCTGGCTTGTCTGAGTGCTTGACATGTGTGGGGTTCTCCTTGTTTGGGCGGTTCACCCGGCGCGGAACGCCTCGGCGAGCCATTCGGCGCAGATCGTGGGATTGACCTTGGCATCGAGCACCAGCGGACGCGGGTCGCGCTCCTGCAGCCAGGTGTCAACGACGCCGAGGTCGTCTGGCTTGCGAATCGTTGTCGATTGCGCGCCGGCCGCCTTTGCGATCGCGGCGAGGTCGGCGTCGGGGAACTGCACGAGATCGACCTGGTGTCCCATCGGCCTGAAGTGGTGGACCTCGGCGCCGTAGGCGGCGTCGTCGTAGATCAGGACGAGCAGCTTCAGCTGCAGGCGCGCCGCAGTCTCGAGCTCCGCGAGCGCCATGAACGCGCCGCCGTCGCCGATCGCCGCGACGGTCGGGCGGTCGGGGCGTGCGATCGCGGCGCCGATCGCGTTGCCGAGCCCGAGCCCGACGGCCTGAAAGCCGTTCGGGAACACCCACCCGCGCGCGTCGGGGACGTCGAGGAACATCGCCGGATAGCCGAGGAAGTGCCCCGAGTCGACCGCCACGTTCTTGTTCGGCGGCAGCCTGTCGTTGAGCGCGATCGACAGCGTCCGCGGGTCGATCCACTCGTCGGTCGAGGCGTCATCGTAGGGCTCGTCGCGCCAGCGCCTGGTCGCGATCTGCTGGCCGATCTCGGGGGTCCGGAAGCCGGTGCTCATGTGGTCGCGCTTCTCGAGCTCGCGGGTGATCCGGCGCAGGCTCGCCTTCGCGTCGCCGATGATTGCCAGGTTGACGGGCCGGTTGAGCCCGATCGCGCGCGGCTCGACGTCGATCTGGGCGACCTTTGCGGTCGGCGAGATGAGCTCCCCGTGCTTCGTCGTCCAGTGGTTGACCGAGGCGCCGACCACGAGCACGACGTCGGCCTGGGGCAGCAGTTCGGCCGCGAACGGGGACGCAAAGCCGCCCGAGATCCCGAGCGCGTAGGGGAGACCCGCGAACAGGCCGTTGGCCGGCGCCGAGGTCGCGAGCAGCGCGCCGATCAGCTGACCCAGCCAGTAGAGCTCGTCGCGCGCGTCGGCCAGCACGGCGCCGCGCCCGGCGATGATCGCCGGCTTCTGCGCGGCGGCGAGCAAGTCGGAGATTTGCTGGATCGCCTCATCGGGGGGCTCGGGCTTAGGCAGGTATGGCGTTGGCGGGTTCTGGGGCTCGGTCTCCTGTGGCGGCTGGGCCTGGATGTCGATCGGAAGCATCAGCACGACCGGCCTGCGCTCGATGACGGTGCGCTGATACGCGCGCTGAGCGTCGTCGGCGGCTGTCTTCGGGCTATGAACCCGGTCGGCGATCGCGCCGACCGATTCGACCAGGTCGTGCTGGTCGATCCTAAAGTTCGACGTGAGTGCGGCGGCTGGGGTTTCGCCGGCGAGCACGAGCAATGGGGTGCGGCTCTTGGCCGCCTCGGTGAGCCCGGTCATCGTGTTGGTCAGCCCGGGGCCCTGGTGGACGCTACAGACGGCGACCTTGCCGCTCGCCCGGCCGTAGCCGTCGGCCATGCAGATCGCTCCGCCCTCGTGGCGGGCGTGGTGAAACCGTGCGCCGCCGTTGACGAGCGCGTTGGTCACGATCAGGTTGCCGCTCCCCACCACTCCGAACGCGTGCTCGACCCCCTGGGCGGCGACGGTCGCGCCGACCACGTCCGCGACTGACTTGGCCGGCGGGCTCATCGTTCGCCCTCTCCGCTGCGTTCCCTCACAGGGCCGATCATTACATCTGAGGAAGTTGCGCGTGTTTGCACGTTGCTCGGAGCGGTGATCCTCACTAATGGATGAGCACTGGACGTTCGACTGATCCGCCTCCAGCTGGCAGCACGCCTCCAGCCGGCAGCACGCCAAAGCCCAGCTCAGGCGGCGCCGCTCCCGCCACGAACATGCTTCCGGCGCGCAGGAGACGGAGTTTGGGCCTCGAGCGCGTCGCCGTCCGACTGATCGCCACCTGCGGCGTGGTCGCGATCGGCGTCGCGATCGCCGCGATCATGGTCTCAAGCGGCAGCAAGGGCTGGCTGGTCGGGCTGGTGGTCGCGATCGTCAGCGTCGTGCTGTCGGCGATTCTCTGGTCTTCCCAGCGCCTCTAGCTTCGCTCGAAAAGCGGTGGGTTGGCGAGCGCGCGCGCGGCGAGCGTGCGACTATCTCGCCGCGTGATCCTCTCAGTGGCTGGCAACCCGTCCGTCGACAAGTTGTTCGAGGTCGATCGGATCCAGCTCGGCGAGATCCATCGGCCGAGTCATTTCGTGGCGTTGCCCGGCGGGAAGGGGCTGCACGTCGCGCAGGTCGCGCGCCGGCTGGGCGCAGACGCCGTGGTCACCGGCGTGCTCGGCGGTCATACCGGCCAGTGGGTCGCCGAGCAGGTCGCCGCCGAGGGAATCGACGGGCGTTTTGTGTGGACCGCGCCGGAGACGCGTGCGAGCCTCTCGGTCGCGGACCGCTCGAGCGGCGAGCTGACCGAGTTCTACGAGTCCGGTGCGGCGGTGACGGCCGCCGAGTGGAGCCAGGTCGAGGCGGTGGCGATCGAGGCGCTTGCGGACGCTTCATCGCTGGCGCTCGCTGGAACGCTGCTTCCCGGGGTGCCGAACGATGCCTACGTAAGGCTGATTCGTAAAGCCACGAATGCCGGTGTGCTAAGCGCCCTCGATGCCCGGGGATCGGTCCTGGCGACGGCGGTAGACGCGAAGCCTGACCTGGTGAAGATCAACTGTCATGAGGCAGCCGAGCTGCTCGAGCGGTCTGTGCGGGATGTAAACGATTGCCTGGACGCAGCCCGCTCGATCTGGGAGCGGGTCGGTGGGGACGGACATGCCGTCGCGGTGACCCACAAAGACGGAGTGGGAGCCGTCGCTCGGGACGGTTCGGGCTGGCTCGGGTCCGTCCCGGCGAACGGCCGCTATCCGGTCGGCAGCGGCGACGCGTTCCTGGCCGGGCTGCTGGTCGGCCTCGAGCGCGGAGATGACTGGCCGCAGGCGATCCGGGTCGCGCTGGGTACGGCTGCCGCCAACGCCGAGGTTCCGGGCGCCGCCCTGCTCGATCCCGCGCGCGCGGCCGAGCTCAGCGGCGCCGCCCGGTGTGAGCCGGCGCCAGCCGCGGTGTGAGGCGCTGCTCGCCCCGTTGCGGGGGCGCCTCTCCTACCAGAGTGATTTGACGATGTCGTACATCGTCCCCGCGGTCTCACCGAAGCCCGGGCAGCACGGCGGCCCGCCGGGAGCGCTGATCCCAATCTCGAGGTGCGGCGCGTCGGACAGCCCGACGTCCCCGCAACCGACCTCGGCGATCGGCTCCCCGGTGGTGACGTGCGCCCCGACCGGCACGAGCGCGGGTGCGGCGTGGCCGTAGTAGACGTAGCGCCCGGCGTACTGGCCGCTCGCGACCTTGATCACTGGCGCGTAGGGGCCAAAGCCGCTGATTCCCTCTTGCACGATCCTCCCGGACGTAACGGCGACCTCGGTCACCTCCGATCCGCACGCGTTACCGACCGTGCCGATGTCGACACCCTGGTCTTGCGTCCAGCTCGAGGGGGACACAACGAGGCTCTTGGGCTTGAGCGGGAACACCCAGCCGCTGCTGCGACGTGATCACTGACTGCTTGGTCCCAACGCCGAAGCTCCCGTCCTCGGCGGTCTGGATCCCGACCGCGGTCAGCCACGTCTGTAGCGTTTTCACGTCGTTGCCGCTCATCCCTTCGCGCAGGACCCGACTCAGCGGGTCGACGGCCGCGCTCCGCTTTGCATTGGCCTGGCTGCCGATGTGCCTGTGTTGCGAGACCCACGCTTGCAGCGTGCTCGCCGTGTGTGCACCCACCGTCCCGCTTGGTGGGCTGAGGTGGGCGGCGACCTGAAAGCGCTGGACCGACTGCTTGGTGCCCGGCCCGAAGCTGCCGTCGGCGGGCGTCCGGATACCGACGTCCGTAAGCCACGTTTGCAGGGTTTTCACGTCCGCGCCTTGGTCGCCCTCGCGCAGCACGCGGTGTAGCGCGGGCGCGGCGAGCGCGATCGGCAGCGCGACGCTCGTCAGGCCGGCGGCGGTCGTGACGGCGAGCGTGGCGGCAACCACCGCGGGCTTGATCTTGATGCCGAGCCGGCGGCGTTGCTTAAAAGCACTATGCAGTTTGGGCACGCGGATCCTCGGCGGCTAGGGGACGCGGTCTCAGTGCCTGTGGCCTGCGGGGTTAGCTGACGGGCTAGCGTTCTGTTTGAGCGCTTCCCGCGGATCACCGCGGAATTAGCCCCGAACTACTCGGGTTCCCCGCTCTCCGGATTGGCGGCCCGGAGATTCGGCGGCTTTTGGGTGCGGACACCCTAAACGAAACAAAGTTGCGGCGCGGCCCGAGCGTTGTTTCTAAGCCGGGTCCGCGGCGTCGACGCCCACCGTCCGCCGCGGACCCGAGTCCATGTCCGGGGCCAGTCGGCCAGTCCCGCGCCCGCCGGCCCTCGTGCGCACCGCACCGGTCCGTCAGTCGGATTGCGCTGTCGGCCCGCGGATCGCCGCGCCGTCGGTCGCCACAAGGGGGGTCTCCCACCGGGCGGGGCTGGCGGATCGCCACGAGCGTGGCGCCCAGTCGCGTCCCGTAATCACGTCGCCGCGCGCGGGCAATTCGGCCCTGCGCACCACCGTCGCGTAGAACGCGGCGCTTCGCTTCGCAAGCCGCCGCTGGGTTCCGAAGTCGACGAAATATAGCCCGAAGCGCCGCTGGTATCCCCAGGTCCACTCGAAGTTGTCCATCAGCGACCAGTGGAAGTAGCCGGCCAGCCTCGCCCCGTCCCGGATCGCGCGCCAGGCCGCGTCCAGGTGCCCGTGGAGATAGTCCACGCGCTCGAAGTCGTTGACCTCTCCCTCGGGGTTGACGTAGTCCTCGCTGGCGTACCCGTTCTCCGTGATGTAGAGCGGCAGGCCCGGCGCCTGCGCGGTGACCCGCATCAGGACGTCGTACAGGCCGTCGGGCTCGATCAGCCAGCCCATAATCGACCGCGGCAGCTCCGGTGGGAAATAGTTGACCAGGCCCGGGTGGCCGGGCACGGGCGACTCACCGTGTCGCAGGTCCGTCCAGTCGCCGAGGCGGACGTATTGGGTGCGGTAGTAGTTGATGCCGAGAAAGTCGATCGCGCCGCTGATCACGTCCAGGTCGCGATCGCGGATCAGCTCGTCGGGCGGTCGGAGCTCCGGGCGCGCCTCCGCCGGATAGGAGCCGTGGAGGATCGGATCGAGGTACATGCGGTTGTACTCGGCGTCGAGCTGAGTCGCGGCTGTCTCCGCGGCTTCGTCCGCCGGCCTGATCGGGTTTGGGTCGAGCGCAATGCCGATCGGCGAGGGCGCGGACGACGCGGCGCGGAGGGCTTGCGCGGCGAGTCCGTGACCCAGCAGCAGGTGATGCGTCGCCGCGGCCGCCAGGCCGTCATCGGCGTGGCCGGGAGCGTGGGTTCCGATCCGATAGCCCTGGTGCGCCGACTGCATGGGCTCATTTAGCGTGATCCACATGCCGACCTGGTCGCCGAACGCCTCCGCCAGCAGCCCCGCGTACACGGCAAATCGCTCCGCGGTCTCTCGCTTGGCCCACCCACCTCGATCCTCCAGCGCCTGCGGAAGCTCCCAGTGGTAGATCGTCGCCACGGGAATGACCCCGGCCTCGAGCAGCCCGTGCACGAGCCGCCGGTAGTAGTCGAGGCCCGCCCGGTTGATGGGTCCGCTTCCGCTCGGCTGCACACGTGGCCAGGCGATCGAGAACCGGTAAGCCCCGACGCCGAGCTCTCTCAGCAGCCCGAGATCGTCGCTCAACCGGTGATAGGAGTCGCAGGCTATGTCGCCGGTATCGCCGCCCTGGACGCTGCCCGGCGTGTGGCTGAATACGTCCCAGATCGATGGGCCGCGGCCGTCTTCGTCAACGGCCCCCTCCGTCTGGTAGGCAGAGCTTGATGCGCCCCACAGGAAGTCGGGTTCAAACCGGCGCGACTCCGACGACTCACTGGTTGTGAGTCCGTTCATCGGCTTCTCCTTGAAGTTCGTGCGATAGGTGTCGTGGCGGCGCCGCTCCCCGCACGGTCGTGTGCGGGGAGCGGGCCTGCGTCGGTCAATTGACCGGCTTGAGGTGCAGGATCACGACCTCGTTGGTCGGGGTGTTGGGGCTTCCCGACTCGTAGGGGTTGCTTGCCGACGGCCAACCGGTGAAGTTGCTCGTGTTGAACTCGTCGAATACGACCCCGTAGACCGTGGGGATGATCGGCAGGTTGCTGGCCACGTACTTCTCGAGCGGAGCCAGATCCGCCTGTTGTGTGGAGACCGAGTTGTCGGCAGCCAGCTTGTTCAGCATCGAGTCGACCTGCGGATCCTTGAGCCGCTCGAAGTCGCCGGCCGCGTTGCTGGTCGCCTGGGCGCTGTTGAGCCAGTCGTTGTAGAGCTGATACGGAGAGACGCTCGTCTGCGACCAGTGCTGCGTGAGCTGGTAGTTCCCGTCTGCGATGTCAGACGACCAAGCATCGACCGACTGGCCGACGAACGTCGCGTCGATCCCGGCGTTGCGCAGCCAACCCGCGATCTGCTGATCGCCCGCGGCATAGTCGGCGAACGACGACGGGTTGGTGATGTCGAGCGACAGCTTCTGACCGGACTTCGTGTGGAAGAACCCATCGCTGCCCATCACGTAGCCCGCGTTCTTCAGCACCGCCTTGGCGGCGGCGACGTTCGCATGCGCGGGCAGCGCGCTAGACGCCACAGCCGGCGACAGGTACTGCTGGAACACCGGCAGCGTGAGTCCGCTGGCATTGCTGACCGGCGGCTCGAGCCCGCCCTCGGCCTGCTGGCTCAAAGACGTGCGGTCGATCGCATCGCTGATCGCCTGGCGCACCGCGAGCTGGTTGGTGGGCCACTTCGTCAGGTTGGGTTCGAGGCTGTTGGTCTGCACCGGCGGGAACCAAACGCGGTGGCTCGAGTCGCCGGAGACGAACACCTGCTGCACGCCAGGGATGAAGTTGCCCGCCCAGCGCAGCTGGTTGGTCTGCAGCGCGGCAAGCGCAGAGTTGGCGGACGCGTAGGTCGGGAAGTCGACCGTCGAGACCGCCGGCTTGCCGCCCCAGTAGGAGGGATTGGCCGTCAGCGTGATCCCCTGCCCGTTGAACTGGGAGATCTTGTAGGGCCCGGTGCCGACCGGGTTTGAGTCGATGTACTTGCCCGGGTCGCCGACCGTGCTCCAGACCGACTGCGGCACGATGTACACCTGGCCCGCGATGTTCTGCAGGTTGGCGTACTGGGGTGAGGGGAAGCGAAGCGTCACCTGGTCGCCAGACGTGGTGACGCTGCTGATCGGCAGGCCGAAGTTGTTGACGTCCGGGTACTTCTTGAGCAGGTTGAAGGTGAACGCCACATCGGCAGGCGTCAGCGGGTTGCCGTTTGACCATTTGACGCCGGGCCGGATCGTGAACGTGATCGTCTTGCCGGCATCCGACCACTTGTAGCCCGTGGCCAGCCAGTTGTAGTACTGCCCGGGCTTGATCGCGTTGGCCTGTAGCAGCGGCTCGTAGACGAGCGAGGTCGCGCCGAGCAGCGTTGCCGCCGACGATTGGATGAACGGGTTGAAGTTCTGGGTGATCGAGTTCTGCTGGCTTGACTCCACCGTCAGCACGGCGGAGCTGTTGCCGGAGCCCTTCGAGGCGGCGCCAGAGCCCGACTGCGAGCTGCTTCCGCACCCCGCCAGCAGCGCCGCGGCGGTCAGCATCGCGAGCGCGGGGACGACCGTTTTATGTCTGATCCATCGTTTCATCGAACAACTACACCTCTCTGATACAAACGCGTTGTCGTTACGTGGTGATCTGGAGTCCACACCTGGTCCTGGATCGCCTTCGTTAGCGGTAGCGCGCTCCCGGGAGACGCCGGGGGCGCGTGCTTTTTGCGCCCGGACACGGCTGCCCCGCATTGCAGCCGGCCGATCGGCAGAAGCGTCATCTCATCTGGGGCGCTCCTCGTTTAGGGACGGCGCTTTGAAGTTGTCGGGGTCGGGTGAGGACGCGATCAACAGCCGCGTGTAAGGGTGCTGGGGCGCCTGGATGACCTGCTCGGCCGGGCCGCGCTCGACGATCGTTCCCGCGTTCACCACCAGGATCTCGTCAGCGAAGTAGCGCGCCGACGCGATGTCGTGGGTGATGTAGAGCACCGCCAGATCAAGCCGGGTGCGGAGGTCCTCGATCAGGTCGAGGATCTCCAGCCGGATCGAGACATCCAGCATCGATACCGGCTCATCCGCCAGCAGCACGCGCGGGACGCGGCGAGGGCCCTCGCCATCGACACCCGCTGTCGTTGACCGCCGGACAGCTGATGCGGGTAGGCGTCGCGAAACTTGTCGGCGGGGGTCAGGTGGACCTGCTCGAGCAGCCTGTCGACTTCGGCCGTGCCGGCCCGCCTGCCGGTTCGGCCGCTGTGCACATGCAACGCGCGCTGCAGGTGACAGCCCACCGTGTGCTGCGATTGAGCGACGCGAACGGGTCCTGGAAGACCATCTGCACCTCGCTCTTGTAGGCGCGGAAGCGGCGCCGTGATGACGGCTCGATCTCCGCGCCGTCGAGCCGGATCTTCCCCGCCGTCGGCGGCTGCTGACCCGCCAGCAGCTTGGCGATCGGCTCTTCCCGGATCCGCTCTCGCCGACCAGGGCCACGACCGCTCCCTGATGCAGACCGAAGGAGACGTCGCGCACGGCCGCGAGCGTGGACGCCTTGCTCCCGCGCCCGAGCCGGTACTCCTTGCTCAGGCCGACAGCCTCGAGGACCAGCGCCCCGGAGGCCGTCCTCGCGGGCGCCGCGGCCGGATGCTTGCCGTTGCGGCTGACCGTCGACGATGCGGCGGTCGAGAAGGGGCAGGCGGTCAGGTGCCCGGCGCCGGTTTGCCCGCGCCGCTTCTCGGCGATCCGTGCCCCACGGGGATGAGTCGCATGTCGACGTCCCCGCACGCGTCGGTGGCGAGGCTGCACCGTGGCACGAACGGGCACCCGGGCAGGGCGGCCCGCAGGTCGGGCGGCGTGCCGTGGATCCCGGTCAGTTTCTGCCGGGGGCCGTGGAGTCGCGGGAATGACGCCAGCAGGCCCCGCGTGTAGGGATGGGCGGGATCCCCCCGGATCGCCGCCGTGCCGGCCGACTCCACCACCTGGCCGGCGTACATGATCAGCACCTGGTCGGCGATCTCCAGCAGCAGCGACAGGTCGTGGGTGATGAACAGCACTGAGAAGCCCAGCGCCGCCTTGAGCTCGAAGATCTCGCGCAGGATCTCGCGCTGCACGACCACGTCGAGGCCCGTCGTCGGCTCGTCCATGATCACGACCTCGGGCTCGGCAGCCAGCGCCATCGCGATCATCACCCGCTGGCGCATGCCCCCCGAGAGCTCGTGCGGGTAGCTGGTCAGCCGACGGCTCGGAATGCCGACGAGCTCAATCAGCTTCTCCACGCGAGCCCGCACCTCGCCGGCATCGAGGCGCAGGTGGGCGGCGATTGCGTCGAATAGCTGATCGCCGATCCCCAGCACCGGGTTGAGCGCGTTCATCGCGCTCTGAAAGACGATCGCGATCTCGCGCCAGCGCACCGCACGCAGTGCGGCGGGCGACGCCCCCAGCACATCGAAGCCTGCCTCGCCGACCCGCCTGCCGTGATACATCACCGACCCGCCGGTGATCACGGCGGGCGGTCGCAGTAGCCGGACCGCGCCGTAGGCGAGCGTTGACTTTCCGCAGCCACTCTCGCCTGCGAGGCCGACGATCCGCCCGGCGTGAAGCTCGAGATCGACGCCCCGCACGGCGTCGACGTCGCCGTCGAGCGACCGGTACGTGATCGACAGCCCGCGGATCTCCAGCAGCGGCACGCGGGTTTGCGGCTCGCGCGTTGGCGGCTGCTCCACCGCTGCCGATCGCATGCTCTCGGCCGGGCTCATCGCTTGACCTCCGGCGTCATACTTTAGCCTCCTGGGATACCCTTGGCCACCTGGCGATGATCACTTTGCCTCCTGTGATCACCGCTCGGCCCCCCTGGTGATCACCGGGGTCGGATCCGTCGGCGCCACGTCCGGCGCCCGATCCGCAGCGAGCCGGCCGCGCGCAGCGCCGGGTTGCCGAGCTCGTCTAGCCCAAGTTGAGCAGCACGAGGCACATCCCAAGCAGCGCCACCGCCACGCCGGGCGGCAGATACCACCACCAGGCACCTAGCTGAACCGCGTTGCCGTTCTGCGCCCAGTAGAGCATCGAGCCCAGGCTCCAGCTCAACACATCACCAACGCCGATGAACGCCAGCGCGACCGAGGTCAGGATCGCGTACAGCACCGTGCCTACGAAGCAGGCCGCGATCAGCCCGACCTCGTTGGGCAGGATCTCGAACACGACTATCCGCCACTTGCGCTCGCCGATCTCCGACGCCGCGGCGATGTAGTCGCGCCTGCGCAGCGAGAGCGTCTGTGCCCGGATCACCCGCGCGCCCCACGCCCAGCCCAGCACGCTCAGCACGATCGCGGTCGAAAGCTCGCCGGCGTGGGGAGGCAGCCCAGCACCACCACCAGCAGCGGCAGCGCCGGCAGCACGAGGAACACGTTGGCCAGCAGCGACAGCCCTTCGTCGGTGAGGCCGCCCCAGAAGCCCGCCCACGTGCCGAGCAGCACCGACAGGGTGGTGGCGATCAGACCGGTCGCAAGCCCGAGCACAACCGTCGAGCGGCCCCGACCAGCAGCTGGGAGAGGACGTCCTGCCCGGTCGAAGTCGTGCCCAGCAGGTGGCCGGCGGTCGGCGGATGTGGCAGCGCCTGACCCGGGATCGTCGCGGAGGGGTCGTAGGGGGCGACCGACGGGCCGACGATCGCGACCAGGATGAACACGGTGAGGATCGCCGCGCCGAGCTTGGCCTTCGGCGGCACACGGCGAACGAATGCTTTGCGCCGCACGATCACCGGGGGGCCGGCTTGGGCGACGGGTTCGGGTGGCACGCTCAGTGCCGACATCAGGCGGCCGTCGCCGTTCGCGTGCGGGGATCGGCGATCACGTAGATCACGTCGGCGATCAGCGACGCCACCAACACCGAGATCGAGATCACCAGGAAGATCCCCTGGGCCAGCGGGTAGTCGTTGGACGTCACGGCGTTGTAGAGCGTCAGGCCGATGCCGGGATACGAGAAGACGATCTCCATCACCAACGCCCCGGCGACGATGAAGCCGAGCGACAGCGCGAAGCCGGCGATGTTGGGCAGGATCGCGTTGCGCGCCGCGTAGCTGAACATCACCCGCCGCGTCGGCAGCCCCTTGGCCTGGGCGACGAGCACGTAGTCCTCCGAGAGCGTCGTGATCATCACGTTTCGCATCTGCAGCATCCAGCCGGCCATCGAGGTGACGATGATCGTCAGCGCGGGGAGGACCGAGTGATAGGCGGCGCTCGAGATGAACGACCAGTCCAAGCCCGGGCTGAGACCGAGCGCGTAGCCCTGGCCGAATGGGAACAGGCCCCAATCGAGCGCGAACAGCTGGATCACGATCAGCGCGAGGAAGAAGTACGGCATCGCCTGCAGGAAGGTGAACGCGGGCAGAGTGCGGTCGACCCATCCGCCGCGCCGCCAGCCGGCGAACACGCCGAGCAGCGTCCCGATCAGGAAGCTGATGATCGTCGCCGTGCCAACGAGCGCGAGCGTCCAGGGGAGGGTCTGGCCCAGCACCGTGGTCACCTTCTCCGGATACTGGCTCGTCGAAATCCCGAGGTTCCCGTGCGCCAGGTTGCCGACGTAGGAGAAGTACTGGCTCAGCAGGCTGCCGTGGGCGTGGGTGCCGAACTCGGCCTCCAGTGCGTGTAGCGAGGAGGCGTTCAGGCTCGGGTACTTGGCCAGCATCGTGTCGACCGCGTTGCCCGGCATCACGCGCGGGATCGCGAAGTTGACGGTCACAGCGACCCACAGCGCGACGACGTAAAAGCCCAGACGGCGGACGATGAACAACACCTGGTCGGCTCTCCTCGGTCCCTCGACGGCGCATCATCGTTGCGGCTTGCACGTTTTGAAGCGCCAGTTAGATCGAGTTCGGAAACTACCGTAACCGGTTCCGGCTTGTCAAGCCCTTGTTTGTGGGCTTATTTCGTGAGCAAAGCTTTCTGAGACGAATTACTTGCCTGTAACGTTTCAGATATGATTCAATGCGTTACATGAGCACTACGGTCGACGGACATGGACGCACCTCGCGCTTGACGATCCGTCAGGTCGCCGACCTAGCCGGGGTTTCGACGGCGACCGTCTCGCGGGTGATCAACGAGCGAGGCGAGGTCTCGGAGCAGACGCGCGACGCCGTGATGCGCGTTGTCCGCGAGCACGGCTACAGCACCAACCGCACCGCTCGCGCGCTGTCCGCCGGCCACACCGGCCTGATCGGTGTGACGCTGCCGGTGCTGCACCACTCCTATTTCTCGGTCATCCTCGCGGGCGCGGGCGAGGCGCTCTACGAGCACGACATGCGGATGGTCCTGTGCCCGACACACCACGAGCACGACCGTGAGGCCTCGCTGCTCGAGCGCCTGATGGGTGGTACCACCGACGGAGCGATCCTGATCCTGCCCGAGGAGTCGAGCGACGAACTGGCGGCGCTGCACTCGGACGGCTACCGGTTCGTGATCGTCGACCCGCACCGATCCGTCGACGAGATGGTGCCGACCGTGTCTGCCGCCCACTCGTCCGGCGCCAGCGAGGCCACCGAGCATCTCCTCGCGCTCGGCCACCGCCGAATCGCCGCCATCACCGGTCCGCACGGCTGGATCGCGACCGAGGAGCGCCTCCGCGGTTACCGCGGCGCGCTCGCGGCGGCCGGCATCATGCCCGACCCGCGGCTCGAGATCGAGTCGGACTGGCACACGACCGGCGGATACGACGCGGCCTCACGGCTGCTTGATGCGGACGAGCCACCGACGGCGATCTTCGCGTTCAACGACATGCTGGCGATCGGCGCCATGCAGGCCGCGGGCGAGCGCGGGCTCCGGATCCCCGGGGACCTCTCGATCGTCGGCTTCGACGACACGTTCGAGGCGTCGATCGTCACCCCGCCGCTGACGACCGTGCGCCAGCCGCTGGCCGAAATGGGGCGTATGGCGGTCGCGCTGCTCGTACGCCTGCTGCACAACCAGCGCATCGAGGCGCTGCACATCGAGCTCGAGACCAAGCTCGCGGTCAGGGAGTCGACTGGCCCGGTGCCGAACGCTCGGCGCTGACCCAGCGCGCCCAGTCCCAGACTGCGCATCCCGCTCGGGGCGGACGTCACCCGCGAGCCCGGTATCCACACTGACCAGTTGGCGATCCCGCCTGGCCACGATCGCTACCGTGAACCCGTGCCGGTTCTGGCAGCCGATGGCCTCACGAAGACCGTGGGCTCCGGCCGCGCCTCGCGGCTGCTGCTCAACGGCGTCAGCCTGTCCGTCGAGACCGACGAGGTCGTCGCGGTGCTCGGCCGCTCCGGCTCTGGCAAGTCGACGCTCCTGCATCTCCTCGGCGGCTTGGACTATCCGGATGCGGGCTCGATCTGGGTCGCCGGCGAGCGGCTGACCGGTCGCAGTTCGCGCGCGCTCGCGCGCGTGAGACTACGTCACGTCGGCTTCGTCTTTCAGCAGTTTCAGCTGATCGAGGAGCTGACCGGGCTCGAGAACGTCCTGCTGCCGGCCCACCTGCCCGGCGCACCGCCCGGTGGCGCACGCCGCGCCGCGAGGCTGATCGATGAGCTCGGGTTGCGCGGTGTCGCCGGCCATCTCCCGCACGAGCTATCCGGCGGCGAGCAGCAGCGGTTCGCGATCGCTCGCGCACTCGTCAACGGCCCCGAGCTGTTACTGGCCGACGAACCAACCGGCAGCCTCGACGCCGACAACGGGGCGGCTGTGCTCGAGCTACTGCGCGGCATGACCGGCCGCGCGGTCGTGATCGTCACGCACGAGCCCGACGCCGCGGCGATCGCCGACCGCGTGCTGTACCTGTCCGACGGTCAGCTGGCCGCCACCGAGCCAGTCCCTTGAGTAAGTCGCTGCACGCCGCACTGCTCACGGCCGCTTCCGGCTTGCGGGTCCGGCGCCGGCGGCTGTTCTTGACCGGGATCGGGATCGCGCTGGCGGCGGCGATGCTGTCCGCGGCGGTGGTCGTCAGCTATGGGCTCGGTACGGGCTTTGACCGCGCCGCGAGCGCTTCCCATCTGCCCGACCTGATCGTCCGCTTCAACGGCGTGTCGGAGCAGAGCATCGCGCGGCGGATCGCCGCGCTTCCGGACATCGCCGGCTACTCGCTACGCACCGAGGTCACTGACACCACCGTCAGCTCCGGTGACCAGGTCCGCGATGACGCGATCGCCGAGATGGTCGATCCAGGCCGCTACCAGGGCTACGCGGTCGTCGCCGGCCACAACCTCAGTGATCGCGCACCCCAGGTTCTGCTCGAACCGGCGTTCGCTCAGGCCTGGGGCGTGAAGATCGGAAGCACATTTGATGTTGACGGCCTCGGCCCCGCAGCGCGTGGTCGGCTTCGCCGAGGCGCCGGACAACGTCGGCTACCCGCTCGCCAAGCCGCGCTACTACGTCTCGCAACCGGCGATCAATGCCCGCTTCGGCCCCGATCCGAACCCGACCGCGAACGTTGCGGAGATTTGGCTCCGCAACCCGGCGTACCTGAACGAGGTGCTGGTCCAGGCGCGCGCGACCAGCTTCGGCTTGAAGGACATCCAGTTCGCGACGCGGACCGCGGTTCGGACGCTGCTCGACCAGGCCGCCGGGATCGTGATCGATCTGCTGGTCGCGCTGTCGCTGATCGCGCTCGTGACCGCCGGCGTGATGCTCGCGGCCTCGGCGCGGGCCGAGGTCCAGCGCCGGCTCGGCGCGATCGGCGTCCGGCGCGCGGTCGGGACAACGCGCGGCCAGGTCGTGCTGGCACAGGTTGTCGAAGGGCTGATCGTCGCTGTCCCGGCCGCGACGCTGGGGCTGGCGGCGGGCACGCTGGCGACCGCCGCGCCGGCCAATCGGCTGCTGACCCTGCTGAACGAGCCGGGCCCTGGGTGGGCCCTGGCCCTTCCTCTGTTCGGCGCCTGGTTCGCGAGCGTCGCGTTCCCGGTCGCAGGCGCTGCTTGGCCGGCCTGGCGCGCCACCTCCGGTCCGGTCGTGCGGTTGTTGCGCGGTGCCGACGTCGCCGCATTACCTGCCGCGTCACGCGCCTCCCGCCGCGCGCGGGCGCCCGGGACGACCGCGGGCCTCACCGGCCTCGGTGCCCGACTCGTCGCCGCTCGCCGTAGTCGGCTGGTCGCGACCGCACTCACACTGGGCCTCTCGACGGCATTCATCCTGCTGATGCTGGCGCTCGCGTCGACGCTCAGCTCGCTCGAAACTGACCCGGCCGCGCTCGGCAAGCGCTACCAGCTGACCGCCTACCTGCCGCCCTCTTCAGTGCATCGGGTCCGTCGCATCCCCGGTGTCGCCGCCGTCGCGCCGCGGTACGAGGACGAGGCGGCCGACTCGTTCTCGCTTGGCGAGACGATCGACGTGATCGGCTATCCCGGCAACCACACCGTGTTCGAGGCGCCACCGCTCGTCGGCGGGCATCGTCTGCGGGGTTATCGTCAGGCCGAGGTCGGCCTCGGGCTCGCCGACGCGCTCGGCCTGAACGTCGGCTCGACGCTCGCGCTCGCGTTCTCGTCTGGCGACGAGCTGCGGCTACGGGTCGCCGGGATCGTCAGCTCGCTGGACCACGACGGGCGGGTCGCGTACATCCCCGCTCGCGCGATGTTGGCCGCCGACCCTTATGCGCCTTCTTCGTTGGCGATCGTGCTTCGTCCCGGCGCCAACGCCGCTGCGGTCACGTCCGCGCTGACCGCGATGGGTGGCGAGCCGACGGTCGCCGCTGGAGCGACCGCCCGCGGGGTGCCACTCGTCAACGTGCTCCGAACGATCCTGCGAGCGGTCGCGATCGTCGATGGCCTTGTGTGTTTGTACGCGCTGATCCAGGCGTGCGCGCTGACCGTCCAGGAGCGGCGCCGCACGGTCGCCGTCATTCGTGCGTGTGGCGCGGGCCCGGGCGCCGTGCGCCGGCTGCTGCTCGGCGCGGCGCTCGCGCTGGTGGTGCCGGCGGCAATCGTCGGCGTGCTGCTCGAGCGCTTCGTGCTCGGACCGGCGCTCTCTCACCTGGCCGAGAACTACGCGACGCTGTCGCTGACCGCCGGTCGCGCCGAGGTGCTCGTCACGCTCGCCGGTCTGGCGGTCGCCGCCGGTGTCGCGGTCGCGTGGGTGTCGCGCCAGGCGTCGCGCGAATCCGTCGTCGAGGGGCTGGCATCGTGACCGGGCCCGCTTCTCCGCCGCGCCAGCCTCCCGGGCCGCCCTCGGGCTCGCCGCTCACCCGGTCGCGACGCATCACCCGCCGCCGCGCGCTCGCGGAAGCCTTCGCCGGCGCGGCCGCGCTCACGCTCGCCGGCTGCGGCGCGGGCGGCGGTCCGAGTCCGGCACCGTCAGGCTCGACGCTGCTCTCGACATGGGTTGACCCGGTCGGAGACGGGCAGCTGCGCGTCGGCCCCGGCGAGCGCCTGATCGCGCGAACCGATCTCGCCCGGCGCGCCGAACCTGTCGCGGTGCTGGCGACGCTGGCGCACGTGACCGACGCACACGTGCTCGATGCTTCGTCACCGGCCCGGGTCACGTTCCTCGACCGCCTCGGAGCTCCGTTCGAGTCGACCTTCCGCCCGCAGGAGGCTCTGACCGCACAGGTCCTCGCAGGCGCGACCAACGCCGTGCGCGCCCTGCGCCCGAGCATCGTGATCCAGGGCGGCGACCTGATCGACAACGACCAGAGCAACGAGCTCACGCACGCACTTTCGGCGCTGAGCGGCGGCGTCGTGCATCCGGGCAGCGGGCCCGACGGCTACTACGGCGTCCAGTCGGCCTTCGACCCGGACCCGTTCTACTACCGCCCGGACGTCGACGCCCCGCAGCACCCTGGCCTGCTCCGCGCGGCCGTCAGCCCGTTTCGCTGCCGCGGCGTCGGCGCCCCGTGGTGTCCGGTGCTCGGTGACCACGACGCGCTGGTCGCCGGCGAGCTCGTCCCGACAGCCGGAGACGGCCTCGCTCGCCGTCGGCGACCGAGCGCTCTGGGATCTCCCTCAGGGACTCACCGTCCCGCCCGGCGCCCAGCTGACGACCGGCACCGGCGCGTCTCCCGACGGTCCGCCACGCCCGATCCTCGTCAACGAGCTACTCCGTCAGGCGCTCGCCGGTCCCACCGTTCGCGTGCCGCCGGACCCAGCCCGCCGCGAGATGACCTTCGCGGAGGTCCTGAACCGCCTACGAGCGGCCACCCCGTCCGCCAGCGCCGCCGCCCCGGCCACCACCAGCACCCCCCGGGCCACCACGGGCACCGTCCCGGCCACCACGAGCACCCTCGACTACGCGCTCGACCTCGGCCCGCGGCTGCGGCTGGTCGTCCTCGACCTCGTCCGTCGCGGCGGTGGCTCGGGCGGCCTCGTCTCAGCTGGCCAGCCCGCCTGGCTCGAACAGCAGCTCTCGACCGCATCGGGACGCTGGGTGATCGTCGTGTCTCACCAGCCGATCGCCAGCTCGGTCGGGGGCGACCAGCTGTTGGCGGTGCTCGACCAGGCTCCACACGTGATCGCCACGCTCTCGGGCCACACCCACCGTAATGAAGTTGTCCCTGTACAGACGAGCACCGGCGGCTACTGGCAGATCAGCACCGCATCGCTGATCGACTACCCTCAGCAAGCCCGTGCACTGCGGGTGGTGGCGACCGCGAACGGCGGGATCGCAATCCAGACGTGGATGCTCGACCACGTGTTCCCGGGGGCGCTCGGGACAATCTCACGCGAGCTCTCCTTCCTCGACGCCCAGGGCGGCCGCCCGCAGGGTTTCGCGGGCGGCCGCCTCGACCGCAACGTGGTCCTGTACCGGGGCTAGTCGAACTTCACGCTGCGTCATCGAACAGCTGGGCGATCTCGCCGACGTCGGAGAGCTGTTCGCCGACGAGTTCGAACCCCTCCGGTGGCTCGTCGATGTCGATCACGAGCACGACCTTCGACTCCTCCCAGAACAGCCGAATGCACGTATGCCCGTACTCGATCCGGCTCGGCTCCGGCATCCCTTCAGACTCGATCAACTCACGGATCTTCTGCTCGGCGGCGACCTTCTGTTTGAGCGTTGCCATGGAGCGATCGTGCCCAAGATCGTGTAACGGATCTAGACACACCTGCAAGAACTCTGTGCCATCTCCGTGCCGTTTCTACGTAGGCCGACGCTACGCAAGGAATTCACACGGTGTCGCGATCGCGTCGTGGTCACGATCATCGATGCGGCAGTAGGTGTCGCCACTGGTGGGAAGCTATCGCCGAGCTCGCGGCTGCCGAGCCGCATCTACGCGATCGCTTCGTCCGATGCGATCGTCCGCCGGAAACCTGTCGATCGGCGACAGCGCTTGCCGGCCATTAGGACGCTCTGGGCTCGCGGCCGTTGCTGCCGTGACATGGGAGGCAGAAGTCGGGCCTCGGGCCCGTAGCCATCACCTGACAGTAGTCTCGTCGCGCTGGCCGCGGGACCGCGAACGTGCGTAGCTCGGCGGCATCGCTCCGGACCCAGGAGCGGCGTGTAGATCAGTTGACGGCGGTAATGCCGTCGCGCGCAGGATGCCGTCGTGCGCAGGATGCCGACGGTCGCTTTAACCCGACCGTGCTCGGCTTTGGCTGGACCCATCACTCGCGGCCCACCGCGTACGAGCTGTCGACGCGACCCGTGGCAGCGGCCCCAGCCTCGACGATCGTGGCAACGGATCTCGACGGCCCTTGATCAGGCCACCGGCCGTCTACTGGTTCGAGCTCAACCAGCCCTTGCGGCGAAAGAAGAACCAGAATCCGACGATCGAGGCGAGCAGCAGCCCGAGACCGAGTACGAAGAACGACCACGTCGTGTTCTGGATATGCCCGGTCAGAAACGCGAAGTTCTGGCCGAAGAAGCCGGTCAGGAACGTCAGCGGCAGGAAGATCGTGGCGATGATCGTCAGCTGCTTGGCGATCTCGCCCTGGCGGTTGGCGATCGTCGACAGGTACATGTCGGTCGCACCGCTCAGCAGGTCGCGGTAGGAGTCGATCAGCTCCGAGGTGCGGACCACGGTGTCGTAGAGGTCGCGAACGTAGAGCGCGTCGTCGGGCTGCATCCCCGGCAGGTGCGTGATCTCGTCCGCATCGCGGGCGAAGAAGTCGCGCATCGGCGGCACCACGCGGCGCATCGCGATCAGGTCGCGCTTGAGCGAGAAGATTCGCTGCAGGCTCTCCTCGCGCGGCTGCTCGATCACGTCCTGCTCGATCTCGTCGATAGCGTCGTCGACGCGATCGAGCACCGGCGCGTAGCTCGACAGGATCGTGTCGAGGATCTCGAAGATCAGCGCCCGCTCGCGAGGCAGCGGCTCCCGCCGCACACGCGCACGCAGCGCGTCAAGCACCGCGAACGGGGTCGGGTGCAGCGTCACCACCCAATCGCCGGAGATCAGCAAGTGCACCTCGCGCAGCAGCCGCTGGCCCGCGGCCGCCTGCTCGTCGACGCCGTAGACGACAAGGCTGACGTAGCCCTCGTAATGCTCGCGCTTGGGCCGCTCGGAGAAGGTGCTGACGTCCTCGATCGTCAGCGGATGCAGATGCAGCAGCTCGCTGAGCTGGCTGAGCTGATCAGGCTTCGGGTCGTGCAGGTCGAGCCAGAAGAACTGGTCGGCCTCGAGGTGCCCCGTGAGCCGATCGAGGTCGCTCGCATCGAGCACGGGGAACGACGCGCCGCCGGAGCTCACGCCGCGCAGCTTAGACAGGGGCCCGGCGGAGCCGGCTCGCGCGGACCGTGCCCCCGGATCTCCTCGACCTGCTGGAAGGACGGTTGACCCACTCGATCAGCGGCTAATCGCCGAGGCATACTTCGGCAGGCCAGGCGTCGTGATCGGACCGCCGGACGATTCCTTTTGCTCTGAGCGCGGGGCCAAGCCCGGCGATCGCATCGGCGTCAAACCAGCGGTCGTTCTGCTCGACGTCGGATGACTAGAGCATGCGCGGCTCTGCGGTCAGTGAGCCGCCTGCATCTCCAGTGTTTGGGGTGCCGTCGGGTTCGATCAAGAGCACTTCGGTCTCTTCGGCGGCGTTTGGGCAGTGCTCGATTCCGCGCGGGACGACGAACAGCTCGCCCGGATCCAGCTCGATGTCGCGGTCGCGTAGATGGATCGTGAGATGACCGCTGATGACCAGGAAGAAGTCATCGGTCTCGTCGTGCTTATGCCATACGAAAGGGCCCTTGACCTTGACGACTTGGAGCTTGTAGTCGTTGACGAACCCGACGACGCCAGGCTGATATGGCTGGTCCAGGAGCGCGAACTTGGCGGCCAGATTGATCTTGTCGTTCATGAACCTCCGATCGTTGAACGCGGATCGCACGACCGCGGGCCGCTTCGCCGTCCGGCCCCGCCCCGTGACGCTGTCGAGACCTCCAGACTACGCACTCGCGGCGGCCAGCCACGCGGGCGCCGTCCACGAGCCGACTCCTCCCTTGGCTCCCACGACACAAAGAGCCCAACGCCAGCTCCCCAGTCGGCGACGGAGCGCTCGCGATTCGGGCTCGGCCACCAACGATGCATGCGAATCGTGTCCGTCCGGTGGGCAGCCACTTGGCTGCTGGTGTCAAGACGAACTTGCGGGCCATACGCTCGCCGGGGCCAGGCTCAGAGTCTCGCGGAATCAGCCCTGAGCCGCTGCCGCGCCAAGCCTGATCGTCTCTGCGACGGCTCCCGGATCATCAAAGAACGGGACGTGCCCCGCCCCTAGCGTCACGTGCCGCGCTGACGGCAACCGCGCTCGCGCCCGCGGCGCCTGGAGCGCGTAGATCAGCAGGCGGTCGTAGCGCCCCCAAGCGATCGTGATCGGCGTTCCAGCCACGTGCCCGTCGGCCTCAAACTCATAGCCGCTAAACGCGGCCAAGGCGCCGGCAAACGCAGGCGCCGCCCACGCGTCGTCGAGCGCCGAGACAGCCTCCTCTGCTGGCATGCGCGTCGGCCAGCCGAAGGTTTGCTTGAACAGCGCGACGCGCCCGGCGCGCGTTGCCGCCAACGCGCGCACCGCCGGTCGCAGCGGCCGTGGCATCTCCGCGAGCAACCCGAGCGACAGTTGACAGAAGCGGCGCTCGGTCCGAGTCCAGAAGCCGGCCGGCGAGAGCGCCGTGACCGACGCCACCTGGTGCCGGCGCGCGAGCTCGAGCGCGATCGCGCCGCCCATCGAGTTCCCGGCGACGTGCGGTCGAACGACACCGAGCTCCCCGAAGAACCCCGCAAACGCCTCCACATACGCCAGGACCGTCGGCTCGACGCCAGTCGGCAGCGGCGCCGACTGACCGAAGCCGGGCGAGTCACACGCGATCCGCATCGAAGCTCTCGACGAGCCGCTCGATCACCGGGCGCCAGCCCTGCCAGTGGTGCCCGACGCCGTGCAGCAGCACGAGTGGGGGCCCGCTGCCCGCGCGGTAGTAGTTGACGGTCACACGGCGTTGCGGCCGCGGATCAGGTCGGCCGCCTTCTCGGCGATCATGATCGTCGGGGCGTTCGTGTTCCCGCCGGGGATGATCGGCATGATCGACGCGTCGGCGATGCGCAGGCCCTCGATGCCGCGGACGCGCAGCTCCGAGTCCACGACCGCGGCCTCGTCGGTGTCGCTCATGCGGCAGGTGCCGACGGGGTGGTAGATCAGCATCAGACGCCGGCGCAGGTCAGCAGCGAGCTCCTCGTCGTCGACGGCATCCGAGCCGGGCTTTAGCTCCTTGACGACCGTCTCGCGCAGCGGGCTCTGGTTCGCGATCTCGCGCGCCAGTCGCATGCCCGCGACCAACGACGCGAGATCGTCCGGGGGACCGAGCGTGTTGGTGATGATCCTCGGCTTGTCGGTCGGTTCCGCGGAGCGCAGCCACACCTGACCGCGGGCCTGCGGCGACACCAGCACCGGCGCGATGACCATGCAGGGTCCGTCGTACTCCTCGCTGCCGTGGTCGTCGAAGTAGGCGGCGCCCATGTGGAGCTGAATGTCGGCGGCGGGGAGCCCTCCCCGCGTGCGGACGAACGCGACGACCTCGGCGACGGTCGAGCTCAGCGGGCCGGTGCGGCGGAGGACCCATTCCGCCAGCGGCTTGGGCTTGTCGGCGCCGTAAAGCGTGTGCCGGTCGTCGACCTCCCAGATGATCGTCACGAACGGGTGGTCCTGGAGGTTGCGACCGACGCCGGGCAGGTCGTGGCGGACCTGCACGCCGGCCTGCCTGAGGTCGTCCGCCGGACCGATCCCTGGCAGCAGCAGCAGCTGCGGCGAACCGATCGCCCCGGCGCATAGCACGACCTCGCGCTCGGCGTGCACCACCTCATCGCCGCTCCGGTCCTTGCGCAATCTCACGCCGACGACACAGTCACCCTCGAACTCGATGCCCAGTGCGGTGGTCTTCGTTCGAACCTCGAGGTTGGGGCGCTTGAGGACCGGCTTCAGGAACGCGTCGGCGGTGCTCCACCGGCGACCGTCGCGCTGGGTCACTTGGAACATCGAGGCTCCGTCCTGCTCGGGGCCGTTGTAGTCGGCGATCCACGGGATCCCGGCTGCCTGGCAGGCCTCGAGCAGCTTGCGGTCCAGCGGCCGAGGCGAGCGCTGCTCGGTGACGCGCAGTGGGCCGCCGACGCCGTGATACTCGGACGCGCCGCGCACGTTGTCCTCGGACTTCTTGAAATAAGGCAGCACGTCGGCGTACGACCAACCCGGCGCTCCCTGCGCCGCCCAGCCGTCATAGTCCAGCGGGCGCCCGCGGACATAGAGCATCGCGTTCATCGAGCTCGAGCCACCGAGGCTCTTCCCGCGCGGGACATACTGGGGCCGGTTGTCGACGTACGGCTCCGGCTCCGTGGTGTAGTCCCAGTCGAGCTTGGTGTGGAACTGGTTCGGGAACGCGACGGGGATCTTGATGTTCATCGAGCGGTCCTGGCCGCCGGCCTCGACGAGCAGCACGCGCGTCGACGGGTCCTCGGACAGCCGGTTGGCGAGCACGCAGCCGGCCGAGCCCGCACCGACGATCACGTAGTCGTACACGGTTTAAGCGACCACCGGCGAGGGATGGTCGACGAAGCGGTACTCGGCGAGGTCGAGCTCCTGAGTGGCCTCGAGATACTCGCGCATGTAGCCGGGCCAGTTGGCGACGATCCGGCCGTTGGCGTCGCGGTACCAGGAGTCACAGCCGGTCCAGGCTGTGCCCGCGAAACGCGCCTGGACCTCGCGGTCGCTGGCCGCCTCGACCTCCGGCCGCACCTCGATCGGTTTGCCGCCGTGGCGCTGGACCTGCTGGAGCGCCTGCCGGATGTACGACGCCTGCGCCTCGTGGTAGACGATGATCGAGCCGCCCGAAGTGTTCGTGTTGGGGCCGTACATGACGAACATCGACGGGAACCCGGGGACCGTCATGCCGAAGATGCGCGTGCGCGCCGCCGGCCCACTCGTCGCGAAGGTCGCGGCCTTCGATGCCTGTGATCTGCATTGGGAACATGAACTCGGTGTTCTTGAAGCCCGTGCCCCAGATGATGCAGTCGACCTCGTACGTTCTTCCGTCAGCGGTGAGGACGCCGCTGGGCGTCATCGCCTTGATCGGTTCGGTCACCAGCTCGACGCCGGGGCGCGCGAGCGTCGGCAGGAAGTAGGAGCTGAACAGCACGCGCTTGCAGCCGAACGTGTAGTGCGGCCAGACCTTGGCGCGCAGCTGGGGATCGGGCAGCTGCGAGCGCATGAACAGGGCCGAGCGGAGATGCAGGAGCCGGCCGAACGTGCGGGGGTGCCGGATCGCCATCGTGAGCGACTCGCAGTATTGGAAGATGAACTGGCGGCGAAACGCCTGCACGCCTGGGACGACCCGGACGAGCGCTTTGAACGCGCGTGGGTAAGCGTGGTTCTTGCGCGGCAGAAACCAGTTGCCTGTCCGCTGAAAGATCGTCAGCTTGCGGGTTTGATCGGCGATCTCGGGGACGAACTGGACGGCGCTCGCGCCGGTGCCTACCACCGCGACGCGCTTGCCCGTCAGGTCGTAGTCGTGGTCCCACAGGGCGGAGTGGAACGTGTGGCCGCCGAACGTCTCGGCGCCCTCGATGCGGGGGATCGACGGCTTGTGAAGCTGCCCGGTCGCGACGATGATCGCGTCTGACTCGTAGGTCTCGCCGGCCTCGGTTGTGACGGTCCAGCGGCAGGCTTCGTCGTCCCAGTCGCACGCGGTCACAGCGCTGTCCGTCTTGATCAGCCGGTCGATGTTGAGGTCGCGGGCCACGTCGTGGACGTAGTCGTAGATCTCCTGCTGGGGCGAGCAGAGCCGCGACCAGTCGCGGCGCTGGGCGTAGGAGAACGAGTAGAGATGGCTCGGTACGTCGCAGCAAGCGCCGGGATACGTGTTGTGGAACCAGGTGCCGCCGTAGTCCGGCGCCTTCTCAAGAATCGTCACGTCGCTGATCCCGTGGCGCTTGAGCTCGATCGCTGCCGCGATCCCGCCGAACCCTGCGCCGATGATGACCACCCTCATACCGGGTCAGGACGATAACCGCGCTCGCCGCGTCCGCCTACCCCTTGCGACAAGCACACAAGTGCTTAACGTTGCAAAGCCTTGCGATGGTCGCCGGGCTTTTGCTATTACTAGGAGTCCGCCGCGGGGTGGAGCAGTCTGGTAGCTCGTCGGGCTCATAACCCGAAGGTCGCGGGTTCGAATCCCGCCCCCGCTATAAGAAAGCCCCGGAAATCCGGGGTTTTTCTTTTGCCTTAAGCGGCTGATCTCGGACCGGGTACCAAACGGGTACCAAGATCTGCATTAGTATTGCGGGCCGTGAGCTCGCCTTCGAACCCGTCTGAGCGCTCTCGTGGGACGCGGATTGCGGCCAGGAGCGAGGTCGAGGCATCGCCTGGCGGTGGGCAGGTGCCGCGGGCTGGCGAGGCATCCGATCGGGAGCGGGTTCGGCCGTCCGGGTTCGTCTTCAAGCTCGAGAAGGCTCGAGGCCCCTCCTGGTGGGCCAAGTACCGCCTTCCCGACGGCACGCAGGTCAAGCGAAAGGTCGGGCCGGCCTGGACGGGCCGTGGGCGACCGGCGGCCGGCTACTTCACGAAACGGCTGGCCGAGGACTGGCTTCATGACACGCTCGAGGAGGTTCGGCGCGATTGGGCCGTCCGCCAGGCTGTCGGCGGCGGTGGAGCGTCGACCCGGCCTCGGTCCGGATCCGTGGCTGCGGCTAGGTCAGGCGCCACGTTCGCCGACGCTGCCGCCGAGTACCTGCGCTTCTCGGAGCAGGATCGGGGCTGCAAGCCCTCGACGGTCCGCAACTACCGCAACGCGATCAACGTCCATCTGCTGCCCGTCTTCGGCGCCATGGCTCTCGAGGACGTCACGGTGCAGGAGATCGAGCGGTGGCGCGCGGGAATGTCCAGCGCCCGCCAGCAGCGCGAGCTCTCGAACAAGACCAAGAACAACCTCCTCGTGCTCATGCACGGAATCTTCCGACGCGCGGTCAAGGTCTTCGGGCTCGCCGCCAATCCGGTGGCGAGGGTCGATCGCTTCCGCGTCCGCAGCAGCGGTGACATCCAGGTGTTCTCGCCCGAGGAAGTCTGGAGCTTGGTGCGCGCGTCGCGCTCCGAGACTGACGCGGCGATCTTCCTGACCGCCGCCTTCACGGGCCTGCGCCGGGGCGAGCTGCTTGGGCTCCGCTGGCGCGACATTGACTTCGCCGGCTCGACGATCAGGGTCCGCGCGAGCTACGCCGCTGGGAAGCTGACGACCCCGAAGTCAGGCAAGGTGCGCGCCGTGCCGATGGCGCCCGACGTCGCGAGCGCACTCGCCAAGCTCGGCGAGCGAGAGCGATTCACCGGCGATGACGACTTCGTGTTCGCGGGCGGGGTCGGGCTGCCGCTCGACGGCGACGCGCTTAGCAGCCGGTATCGCGACGCGCTCGCGCGGGCTGGCCTTCGGCCGCTTCGCTTCCATGACCTCAGGCACACGTTCGGAACCCGCATGATCGCCAAGGCGGACATCCGCCGCGTGCAGGAATGGATGGGGCACGCTGACATCCAGACGACGATGAAGTATCTGCACTACGCGCCGCGGGAGCAGGACGCGGAGTTGGTCGCGCAGGCTTTTGAGAGCGCGTCGTCTGAGGCTCTAGGCCACCGGAATGATCCGGCATAGGCGCCCTAGCGGCTTCGGCGCGCGGCTCTCCCGTGCTCCCACCTCCTCGCGTGCGCCTTCGGCTGGAACTAAGCGCCTCGCTCCTATGCGCAACCGTGTTGGTGGGCGAATCCGATCGTGGGGCGCCGGCCCGAGCCGGCTCTATCCGGACAACTCCTCCGTCGCCCATATGGAGGAGCGGTTGTCAAGGGGTAGGGGTTGTTGGCCATTGTCTGGTTGATGGGGGGTCGGGGGGTGTGGTTGCGGCTTGCGGGGCGGTCCGGGCGTCCTCGGGTTCGCGACGGTGGTCATGCTCATATTCGGGGGCTGGGTACCCCAAGACCTTTGTTCGTCGCACGTCCGCTGTCTAAAGTCGAGCGCGGCGCCCCGGGTGGGCGTTGCTCAGGCGACAGAGCGCGGAGTTGTTGTGCGCGAGCCGGGATGCTCGGGCCGCCTCGCCAGCCGCAACGGGATTGTCGAAGGGTGGTCAGCGCGAGCTGGTGAGCCTCCTGCGGGTCGTTGGTGTGGGCGTCGGTGTCAGTGCTGTGGGGGTGGTGGCGATCTCCCAGCAGTAGGCGGCGAGCTCGCGGGCGATCGCGACCGCGACGATCCCGCCGGGTTTGCGGCGCGCGTCTTTGAGCTGGCGCCAGCGGGCGTTGAGCCGGCGTTGCGCTTTCCAGGAGATGTTGATGATCTCGGGCGCTTGCCCGCGCTGGCGGCGCTCGAGCGCCTCGCCGACCGCGGGACCGCGGCGGTAGTGCCAGGATGCCTCGACCAGCAGCCGTCTGGCGTGCGTGGAGCCGGCCTTGGTGATCGATCCGAGCCGGCGCTGCGCTCCGGTGGTGTGCTCGGAGGGGACGATCCCGAGGTAGGAGGCGAGCTGGTCGGGATGATCGAAACGCTCCCATTCGCCGATCTCGGCGCAGAGCCCGAGCGCGGAGAGCGTGTCGATCCCGCGCAGGCACCGCAACCGGGCGACCGTGTGCGCGCACGGCACACTGACAGCGAGCTTTGCGAGCTCGGCCTCGACCTGGTCGCGGCGGGCGATCAGCACGTCGTGGGCGTGCAGGTAGTCAGCCAGCGTCGCCCGCGACGCCTGATCGGCGAACTGGATGCAGGTCAGCCACGAGCGGTGCTTTCGCGACCACGCCTCGCCCGTGCCCTCCCAGTAGATCTCGCGGCGCAACAGGAATTTCCCGATCCGGTGCCGGGCGCGCATCAGATCCAGGCGAATGTCCTCGCGGCAGCGGACCAGATCACGCAGCTGCTCACGCTCGACCGACGGGATCGTGACCAGCACCAGCTCGCCGGCTGCCAACAGGCGGGCTAGGCGGATCGCGTCGCGCTTATCGGTCTTGACACGATCCGCCGCCGGACGCTCGGTCTTGCCCGGCGCGCACACCCCGAGCTCGATCCCCTCCGCCAGCGCGCGGCGCGCCAGCCCATAGCCCGTCGGGCCCGCCTCATACACCATCCGCGCCGGGCGCTCCACCCCGCGCAGCCACGGCAACAGCTCGTGCGGGCGGCCCACCACCCGCCTCGTCGACACCTCGCCCGTCCCCTGGTCAAAGATCGCGAACGTCGACTCGCGCGCATGCACGTCGAGACCGACCCAACGGATACCGTCAGGCATCGGCGCTCCTCTCGTAGCTTGTGGGCCCCGCGCCGAGGGCGCAATCCTCAGCGCGAAGACTTACCCCGCAGCCTGCGCGGGGAGTGCTGACGGTGGCCATGGAATCCTCCCCGTAGGCGGCCACTGAAACGCCCCGCTGGTGGCCACTGTTTCTCCCCATGGGTGGCCACGGTTTCTCCCCACGGTTCTGTCCTGAGGCGCCGGTACTCGGTCGCGTGTTGTTGTCAACGCGTGATCTGAGGAGGGCGGCTGTGAAGAAGCCGGAGGAAGCGATGGAGATTCTTGAGGCGTATGACGCGACGGGGTCGCTGCGGGGTGCGGCGGCGCTGGCGGGGTGTGATCACAAGACGGTCGCGAGGTTGGTCGCGGCGCGGGAGGCCGCGGGTGGTGGGCTGCCAGAGCGGGCGCGGCAGCGGCCGCTGGTTGACCCGTTCGCGGGGAAGATCGATGAGCTGGTCGATCGCTCTCGCGCGCTGGTGCGGGCGGATGTTGTGCACGGGGTGCTGGTCGCGATGGGGTATGAGGGGTCGTATCGCACGACGCGCCGGGCGGTCGCGGAGGCCAAGCGCCGTTGGCGCAACAAGCACGGCCGGCGGACGCGGCCGTGGATCCCGCAGCCGGGGTTGTGGCTGCAGTGGGATTACGGCGACGGGCCCGAGGTGTGCGGGACGCGGGCGGTGTTGTTTTGCGCGTGGCTGGCGTGGAGCAGGTTTCGGGTGGTGGTGCCGTTGCGCGATAAGACGCTTGCGAGCGTGGTGATTGGCCTAGACCGCACGCTGCGCGCGGTGGGCGGCGTTCCGACCTACGCATTGACGGACAACGAGAAGACGGTGACGGTCGAGCACGTCGCGGGGATCGCGGTCCGCAACGCGACGATCGTTGAGGTCTCGCGCTATTACGGGCTGACGATCGCGACGTGTGAGCCGGCGGATCCGCAGAGCAAGGGCGGCAGCGAGGCAACGGTGAAGATCGCGAAGGCCGATCTGGTCTCGACCGATCACAACCTCCGCGAGCGGTACGCGGACTGGCAGGCGCTGGAGCGGGCGTGCCAGCAGTTCATGGCCGATGTCAACACCCGGCCACACCGCTCAACCCGCCAGCCGCCTCTGGCGCTGCTTGGCCAAGAGCATGAGCATCTGCACCGGCTGCCCCGGTTGCCGCACACGCTGTGCTTCGGGCAGACCCGGAAGGTCGATCGCCAGGCAACGGTGAGCGTGGGTGATGCGATCTACTCGGTCCCGCATCAGCTGATCGGCGAGCGGGTCTGGGTCCGCGCTGAGGGCGAGCAGCTCGTGGCCGTGCACATCGATCCCGACCAGGGCCCGCGGGAGGTCTGCCGCCACCGGCTGACGACACCGGGGCGCCCGAGCATCAACGACGATCACTACCCGCCCAGGCCGGCCGGGGCGCTGCAGCGCAAACCTCGCGCTCGCAACAGCGAGGAGCGGGAGTTCCTTGCGATCGGCAACGGCGCCGAGCGATGGCTCAGGCGCGCCGCCGCCGAGGGCACGCAGCGGATCCGTCGCAAGATGGCCGAAGCGATCGATCTCGCCAAGCTGCACGGCACCGGGCCGGTCAACGACGCGCTTGAGCGGTGCGCGTCCTATGGCCGGTTCGCCGACGGCGACCTGGCGAGCATCCTCGCTCACCAGCAGACCGCGACCGTGATCGCGCTCCCCACGCGGCCCTCAGAGGGGCGCTCGCTGCAGCGCTCGACCCGCAGCTGGGACGGATTCGGACGATGAGACCCCCGAATCCGCGGTTCGTCATCGCAACAGACGCGCTGAGAGGCGATCTGCGGCCCTTGACGCTGCCACCGCGACCGATCCCCTGCCGGGAAACGAGCGCCACGACGATGATCGAAGGCCGGCGATGACGGTCAAACCGCCAGCCCCACCGCCACTTCCCGACGAGCTCGACCGGTTGCTGCGGCGCCTGCGCATGCCCTACGTCAGACGGGCGGCGCCGGAGGTGATCGCGACCGCCAACAGCCAGCGCTGGGAACACGCCGAGGTCCTGCGCGTGCTGCTGGCCGAGGAGGCCGCCGGCCGCGACCAGGCGACGATCAGCATGCGCCGCCGCGCGTCCGGGCTACCAGCCGGCAAGACGTTCGACGCGTGGGAGCCCGAGGCGTCGGTGATCCCGAAGCCGACCCAGCAGGCGCTACGGACGCTCGAATGGGTCAACCGCGCCGAAGTCCTCGTCGTCTGCGGCCCGAGCGGAAGCGGAAAGAGCCACTTCATCGAAGCGCTCGGTCACCTCGCGATCGACAAAGGCCGCACCGTCTCCTGGCATACCCTCGAGTCCCTCGCCACGCTGTTTCGCCGCCACCGCGCCGACGACAGCATCAACAAGGCGATCACCAAACTGATCCGCTCAGACCTGATCCTGATCGATGATGTCGGCCTCCTGCCCGTCTCCGCAGACGCCGCCGACGCGCTGTTCCGGGTCGTCGACGCCGCTTATGAGAAACGCTCGATCGCGATCAGCTCCAACATCCACCCGTCCGGGTTTGACGAGCTGATGCCAAAGACCCTCGCGACCGCGACCGTCGACCGGCTCCTGCATCACGCCCACGTGATCATCACCGACGGCCAAGACAGCTACCGGCTCGCCCAAGCAACCGCCGGCAAGGGGGTGAAGCCCCTCACCTGATATGGAGAACGCGTTGTCAAGGGGAGCGTCATGAATTTCTCGCTTCCGCGGTCGGGGGGCTTGGGGTTGTGGTCGGCTGGGTGGGTGGCGGTCCGGCTTGCTGTGCGCGACGCGCGGTCAGACTGATATTCGCGGGTTGGGACCGCAGGACCATGTTCGTCGTGGGGAGCCGCTGTCTAAGGTCGAGCGTGGCCTGCCCTTGTGGGGGCGGGTTGCTCATAGGTGTGTCGCGGGTTCCCCGCGCGTTACCGGGCCGCCACCGACCCAGCCGACGGGATGGGAGAATATTCGGGGGTTGTGGTTACTCGATTTGGGTGATCGCCCAGGCGAACCCGGCGAGTTCGCGGGCAGCGGCGACGGCGATGATCGTGCGGCGCTTGGTGCGTGCCTCGAGGCGTGTCCAGGTGCGGTGTAGGCGTCGTTGGGCGCTCCATGCGATCGCGATCGCCTCCGCAGGCTGGTCTTGCTGTCGGTCGGTCAGCGCCTTGCCGATCCTGGGTTGGGGGCGGTAGTGCCAGGCGGCTTCGACGAGCAGCCGCCGGGCGTGGCGGGAGCCGGTCTTGGTGATCGACCCGAGCCTGCGTTGCTGGCCGGTCGTGTTCTCGGATGGCACAAGCCCGATGTAACTCATCAGCTGCTCGGCTTTCGCGAACCGTTCGAAATCGCCGATCTCCGCGCACAACCCGACCGCGGTGAGCGTGTCGATCCCGCGCAGGCACCGCAACCGCCCGACCTGGACAGTCCACGGCGAGCTTGGCAGCATCGCGAGGATCTCTCGCTCGAGCTGCTCGCGGCGGTGAGCGAGCGCGTCGATCGCGCCGCGCGCGTCGAGCATCGTGGCCTGCGCCGCTGGCCACGGCAGCGTGATCGTCAAAAGCCAGGCCCGGTGTCGGTCGGTCCACGCGTTCCCGTCCTCGAACCGGATCCCGTGGCGCAGTAGCAGCTTCGAGAGCCGATGCCGGCCGCGCATCAGATCCATCCGGACCGACTCCCGGGCGCGGACCAGGTCCCGCAGCGCCTCCTCCTCGGGCCCGGGCACCCGGACCGCATGCAGCTTGCCGGCCAACAACAACCGCACCAAGTGCTCGGCGTCTCGACGATCGGTCTTCACCCTGTCCCCTGAAGCTCGGGGGATCTTGCTCGGCGCCGCGACCACGCATTCCACGCGACGCCTGACGAGCTCGCGCGCGAGCCCGTACCCGGTCGGGCCGGCCTCATACGCGACCCGCACCGGCCGCGGCAACCCCGCGCAGAACCCAGCCGCCTTCGCGTTATCGCCGTCCATCACGAACCACTGCAACTCGCCCGTCTCAACATCAAGCACCGCCGCGACGATCTTCGTCGCGTGCACATCCAGACCAACGAGACTTCTAGCCTTCGCCATGGCCGGCTCCTCCAATATGCGGTTGTGGGCCGCCGCGCGGTAGCCGCCGCGCGGCAAAAACATCACCCCACAAGCAGCGTGGGGGAGCCGGCCCCTTCTACAGCTCAGGCCGGACGGACCGTCAATCCATATTGTCTAACGCGACCCCAAACCCCTGCTGGGGAGAAACGATGGCCACCAGTGAGGAGATCTCATGGCCACCAGTGAGGAGATCTCATGGCCACCAGCGGGGAGAAACGATGGCCACCAATGGGGAATTAAGTGGCCGCCAGTGGGGAGAAACCGATGGCCATTGACAGAGTGCCGACCCCTTCGACACGCGACAGGCCGGTCCTCCATAGTGGCCAAACGAATCGTTACGTGTGGAGGGAATCCAGCGGCGAAGCGATCGTCGAGTCCTACCACGCTTGCGGGCCAGACGCTCTCCCGAGAGCGGCCACGGCACCGAAACCAAGAGCAAGGCGACCACGCAGCTCTCACATCGGCTAGGCAGCGCTATCTCGGCACCGCATATCAGCAAAGAGTCTCGGTGGCGCCGTCGAGCATTGACTTTTGCTGGCTGGGATCAACGGTGGGCGAGGGATTCTGACTCTTCTCGTGATCCTGTCTTCCGGTTCTTGCGACGCATGAGCAACTTAAGTAGACGCACCTTCCAACCGGCAAGCGATGGGACCGATCGCTCCTTGTCCGGCTGCTCATTGAGGTGCTGGATAAGGACCTCTCGTCGGTCCGGGTCGTTGACCACATTCGTGATGAAGAGACCAAAATCGAAATCTTCGAGCTCAGCAAAAGGCGTAACGTCGACGGTGTCGTCCAACTTGGTCGTCGTACCGAGCTGAACGTGCTTCTGCGTAGCAGGTCGGATCGGCAGCCGATATTCGAATCCGCGGACGACCTCTTGCCCGCGTGAGATGACGAGCCGGCGTACGGGACCGTCGCCCTTCCATTCTGCTTCGAGGGTCTCGGCGGGTAGCTCCTCATCGCCGATCCGAAGCCACACTCTGTTCTTGTCCGCGTAGATAGCGAGAAGCTCGCCCCCCAGATGGCAGTACTGCCCCGCCGTCTTGACTGACTGAGCAACCTTGAGCGGTACGACCTCTTCAGAAAGGACGCCCCTGTCTCGATCGAACTCGGCAATCACATCAAACCGGCTGGCAGATCGTAGGAGGGGCATCTCAAAAACCTAGATCCTCGCCGCCGGGGCGGGAGGCACTTTCTGCGATCTGTTCCCAGGTCTTGCCACGGCTCCGCAACCAAGCGATGCTCGGACCGAGAGGGTCGCCGTACAAATCGATGTTTCGCTGATAGATCCTGATACGCAAGGGAAGGGGGGTCTGCTGCTTGTAGCGCAACGCAAGTTCGCGGCGTTCACGATGGAGAGTCCGCCCAATCTCCTCGGGCGTCCGACCCTCCTCGGCGAGCCGCGCCCGGCGCTCAGCGAGCGTCCGTACCTCTTGTTCGTATCTCTGCCGAAGCGAGGACATAAGTCAGGACCGCAGAAGGCGCCGATTCCGACGGCGCACCTTATCTCGGCGGCATATCCCGGGACGGCATGTGGATAAGGCAAGCCGAGTCTCGCTTCCTTTTGGTGTCGGCCGCCACTGCCGGCAGCGATCCGGCGCACCTTAAGAACAGGCTCGTCGATTCCCTGCCGAAGAGACGTCCCACCCCAAGTCGCTCCGGCGACAGATAGGTAGTCGCTCGGAGCAACCATACCTCTCAGGATAGACCTGAGACATTCGAACCGAGAAGGACCTGCCCACGAGGGCGGAATTTGTTCTCCGGTTTACGCAAGCAGCCGCTCGAGATCCGCTCGCCAGTCAGCCCGTAGCGTTTTCGCTTCCTCGGCGGACGCTGTTTCCGGCACGTCACCCCATGCCCAGCTCAGGACTGCGAGTCGGTCTGTGACGAGGTCAACGACGTCGTCGTCGAGCAGATAGTTCGCGCTTGCCTGGAGGAGTTCGGTCATGTCGAAGACCCAATCGTCGGCTAGCGACCTGGCGATGAACAGCGAACGTGCCAGCGCCGTCCGCGCTAACTCGTCGAGAGGCAGACCCGCGCGGAGGATCGCGGCGAAATCGAGCACGAGCTGTTCCTCGCCGCCAGACTGGCGACGAAGCCGGCCCGTCAGTTCGCGGGCGGCGTTACTGATGGACGCGGTATCGGTCATCTGATCTCCTGGTTCTGCGGTTCTCTTGTTCGTCATGGATTCCCCAGGGTCACATCGAGACGACGCTGCACTTCAGGCAGGTAGCTGAGTGCAGCCGCTCGACTAATCCTGATCGCCTCGCCTGTACGGAGCTGCCATACGTCGACGTGCGGTACGGGGAGACCTAACTCCTGCTCGACAGCCGTCACGGCCGGCGCTGCGTAGAGGTGAGCAATTTCGCTGGAAAACGGCGCGGTATCCCACAGCAGAATGCGTGCGGCATAACCAGCAGCGTCGAACAACACGACGTCGACACTTACGCCGATCACGTGTGGACCGTACGCGACGTCACTGCCGAGTGGCACGGCTGCCGCTGGGCGGGCGTCCGCTCGGTCTAGGACGACGTAGCGCGCGAACTGAGCCCTCAGGTTGCGGGCCTGTGTAGACGGGCCACCAGGCCGAGACCAATATCCAGATAGGCCACGGTCAAGAGCGGCCTCCGCGGCGGCGAGTCCTTCCGAGTGGTACCGCGCTACAGCGCTTTGACGGACGGGATATAAGGTTGGCCCACTGAACGTCCCGGTCGCTCCACCCGGACCCGGAGCACGCATGATGCCGCGGAACTCGCCAAACGTGACCCTCATGCGAGGAACCTCGTCGGAATGCTGTGGCGCTTCAGGATCTCGCTCGCCTCTTGTCCCCATCTGCGATACAGCTCGATGCTCTCGGAAGCCTCGAGGGCCGGAGCGCCGTCGAGGAGTTCCCCGTACTCGACATACAGCTCACCATTCGAGAGCGAACCCAACTCAACCACGAATTGGCATAGTTGCGACAGGTTGTCGAGAGCTGTCGCGTTCTCCATGACCGAGGGATCGTCGAATGGGTCGTTGTCGTAGATGGCGTCCTCGACGTTGTGCAGCTCAAGCGAGATCCGGCGCATTAGGCAGGGTCCGCAAATGCCGCAATGGCGAGCCTGTCGACCGATCATCCAACAGGAGGCGAGATCCTTGAGGGTTTCCTCCAATCCCTGGCTCACGACCCCAGCCACGACCTGAGGCTTCGTCTCGCGAATGAGTTTGTTCTCGAGTCGGATTGGGCGCCCTAGGGCGTCGCTTGCCAGACGGCACATACGCTCCAGCGCGAACGGGGAGGCCGTGCGCGTTGACAGGCTGCCGACACGAGCTGCGCTGATCGGCACGTGGACAGCCATGACCCCGTTCTCGTTGAGAAAGACCTGCTCGACTTCGAGCCGCGCCGCCACGAGCGCGGCGGCGCCCATGTAGAGCATCGTCCGGGAACGCTGCGAGCCCTCACTGCCTGGGAACGTCGCATCCTTCCGGACCGCCTCGGCTCCGAACCCCACGAAGGGCCGGCCGGCGGCGAGGGTGCGCAGACCAGCCTCGGCGTGCCGCTGATAGCGCGAGATGCCACCGCTCTGGTGGGCGAGGTAGAGCGGAGTGCGGCCTTCAGCCAGCAGTCGAGCGGCGCCAGCGAACGAGTCAACCCCACCGGATAGCAGGGCAACGCAGTCGCACTCGGCAAATTGATCATGCTGCCGAGGGGGCATACGGAGGCTCTCGTCTCGACAGAATTCGATGCGGAGCCGATCGTAGGTCAGATCATTGAACAGTTCCTGAAACGCGGTCGCCAGCGGGCGCCATCGGTCTCGGTCGCGCACCGCAATAAAGGCCCTGATGTCGCGGGCCCAATCGGTGTCGCCACGACCACGGTCGCAGGCGAGGTCGATCGCGTAGATGGACGCAAGAATTTCGAGCCAGTCGAGTTCTCCATCGTCCAGTGGAGCCCCGGGGAGCCCGGCCGCGAGCCCGTCGAATCGAGATGTGAAGTTGGCCAGCCCGTTCGCCGTGTCATGCGTTCGAACGGCTAGGACGTTCGCTAAGGGCGGTCGCGCACACTCGTTGAAGACAACCGTGAACTCACGCATCGACGAGAGCGAGAGATCGCTTCCCGCGTGCGAATGCTGCAGCCACCAGCTCTGACCATTGAGCTGCGAGGACCTCGACGTCCCGGCTGGGAAGCTCGAACGACCGACCGACCGACTGCGCTTCTGCGGCAAGCGCCTGCGACGAAGATCTCAGATCCTCAACGTTGCTCATTGCTCCCGTCCCCAGGAGACGTGGGAGGTCGCGCGCGACGACGTGGCGGGTGTACTGGGAAAGCAGCTCGCCGAGGAAGCTATGGACTAACGCAGCGGCATCCTGGCCGCGGTTTGCGACCCATTGCTCGGCTGCCGTTTTACTGTCGAGCTCGTCCAGTGAGCTGTCACCCTGGGTGACGCCAATGAGTACGGCTCGGAGAGCGCGCTCGGCGATGCTGATAGCGGGGGTAAACCCATCGGTCTCAAGAGCGCGTCGGGCGTCGCGCACGCATTCCAAGATCACGGAATCGGGTCGGTCGCTTTGACCGAACCGAGCCGGCATCTCTTCGTGAGCGGCAGCGAGGGCGTCGACGAAAGTGGCCAACGCTGGATCGCCGAGTGCTGGCGCCCAATCAGTCTCCCCTGCCGCGAAGACAAGCGCTCGCATGTGTTCCAGCGGCAGCTGTGCCTCATACGCGGCATTCAACGCCTGCCATCGGGGCGTCCGAGGCGAGCGGAACGAGATGGACGTGCCCATTAGGAGCCCGCTTCTCGGTCGTCGCCGGTCTGGAGGTGATCGCCCATGGTCGCCGTGTTGGTGAGGGGGACGGGTGCAGCGTCTCGAGCCGCCGCGAGGCCGCTGCGCAGGTCGCCCAATGTTGGCTGGCCGAGCGCGAGAATCTGGTCCCACGGGTATAGCTCCCGCACGATCGGTCTTTCTTCGGCCAGCTCAAGGTCGAGCGCAAGAGCCACCAAGTCCGATGACCGTAGGTAGGCCAGCTCAATCCCGGCGTCCCGACGTAGGTTGGCGCGTCGAAGCTCGAAATCACCAGAAAAGTCGGACGACAGAATGAGCAGGAACCGCAGCACGTGGCCGTCCCCCTCGGCGAGCTGCCGCTTCTCGATCGCATATTCGCGCTGAGCGCGCTCGTCGCCGGTCGACATCGAAAAGCCGCCGGCATACGCCTTACAGTCGAGAAACGCACTAGTCGACGTCGTCGTCGATCTCGCCGGCCAATACAGCAGAGCATCCGGCAGCCGCTGGCCGCGAGCGGCTTGCCCAAGCCGCTCGCCGCTGAAGCGGAACACGGTCGTCAAGAGTCTGAAAGCGATTCGTTCGAACAGCTCATCAGCCGTCTGACCTGTGGCTTCAAGCTCGGCCGGTATGCGATTGGCAGCGAGGGTCGGTAGCCACCGTAGACCAACCGGGTCGTGAGCCGCCGCCGTTCGCGCCAGATCCCACCATTCCTCGATCCTGCCGAGGTTGGGTTCCGGCCGGCCTTCGTCCCAGCGTACGAGAGCACTTTCACGCAGCCTCCGCTCGAAGGCGACGGCGCTGAGTACCTGCACCGATCCCTCGAGGCCGGGGCGGTCGCCCTGAGCGTCTGTCGTCTCGATCAAGACGGCATCGGCGAGACCTTCCGCCGCTGCCACCTCGGCGAGATCGCGAAGGTCATCCCCTGAGGCCGCGCGATCGATGAGGCGGACGCGGACCGGGCGCTGACGCCACAAAGGAAAGGCTTGCACGTGAAGGTCGATAGCCTCGGCTCGGACCTGCTGGCGATCGATCCGCCAGCCACCCTCGAGCAACAAGACGCGGCACAGCGCCGTGGCCCGATCAAGAGCAGGGGTCAACACGTTCCGAGGCCGGCGCACACGGCAAGGAACACTGCCACGCCCGGCGGCGCGCTGCAACGGGTCCGAAGCCGGTCAGCAACATTCGCCGAAGCGACGGGCCTCGAAAGGGAGGACCGCCAGATGCCGGACCAGGACCCTAGGGCGGCAGTGCGCGCCAATTCGGCAGCTCCGCCGGCAGCAGCTGCCTGTGGTACTTGGACATCGTCGCACCGCTCAGCCACCATCCGCGGTACACGAGTGCCTCGCAATCAGCGCGCTTGAACCTTGAGAACGAGGTCTTGAGCTCGGCGAGCTGGACGATCTCCCTCTGTGACGACGGAGGTCGTGTTGACTCCCAGTCGTGACCACCGCTCGTAGTCGTCGCGAGACTAAACAGCACACCACGCCGTGCAAAGCTAGGCGGTGTTCGCCCTTCCCTCACCGCCCTCTCGTACTCCTGAAACCTTTCGACGACGACACTGGTGCGTAGCGTCGTGGACTGTCTGTAGAGAAGGGCTGTGTCGCGTCTGAGGCTTCCAACGACGGGTAACCCTCCGGTAAAGCCGGTGTGGAAGAGCCCTCCGGCGTTGATCGCGATGATGCAGGTCTCTTGCGGCAACCTGTTGAGCGCCTCGAGGCCTAGATTGTCGTAGACCCCTCCGTCGACGAGCGCGGGCTCACCCCGCGGCGGGCAATGAAAACGGTACCCGCTGAGATAGAGCGGGGAAAAGGCACCAGGGAAAGCGGCGGACGCAGCCACCGCGTCCGCGAGTCGCAACGGTTTACCAGTCCGATCAGAGGTTGGTCGGTAACCGATCACATAGTCTCCAACACGACGGGGTTCGAGTGTAAAGCGGACGCCGGTAGCGAGATTTGCGGCGTTGAAAGTAAACCGGCACGACTGAGAGATCCGCGCTAACTGACACCCATGAAAGAAACGGAGGTCGAAGGCATCTGACAGGAGTTCGGCGCGGGTCTTGCCGTACACGAATTGGGGTGCGTTCCCTATCAGCCCCCACGTAAGGGAATGCTCGCTGATTTGTCGTATCAGTGGCATGACTACAAGCTCGTCGACCTTCTCCGGCGAGAATCCGCTGGCCTCGAGTTGCGTATAGCTGGCGGCAAACAGGCCGTGTGTGATCGAGCCGCCGGACACGGACGACACGTAGCGCACACGCGGAAGGATGTCGGCGTCGGCCGCGAAGCGAAGCACACCAGCAGCGGCAAGGCTTGCGCGGTAACCTCCCCCGGAAAACGCCAGCGCAAACGGGGGGCTGGCGCCAAGAACGCTTCCCGCGTCCGGCCGCTGGTTAGAGCAGCGCTTCACCAAATTGTTGCTGGGCAGTCCGACGGAGCGAGATCGCAGCGAGGCTTGTTCGTTGCCTCCACTCTTGATTCCCGCTCGTTGGGAGATGAGAGCTGCGCCGGACCCAGCACGCCGCCCGGCTCGGGCTACCTTGCGTTTGTAAGCCCGGGGGGCGTCTTTGGCAGACCGCAGCTGGTTTCGTGCCGCGGTCGCGGCTTTGCGCGCGCCCAGCTTCAAGAACGTCCTAAGATCCACGGTGCCCAGGCATTAATCGCGCTAGCTACCTGCCGCTCGTTCTACTGTCCTCAGCCGCTCACCCAGCCCGTCTGGGTCGTCACGTTGCACTACGTTCAACCTCACACATAACCCTATAGCTGGATCTGGTCCCTGTGGGGTGACTTTGCGCAGTCCGCAGCCAACGGGCACGCCCTAGCCCGAAGCGCTACGAAGGCAACGTGGCCCAGCGTACGACCCTCACCACGGGCGGCGATCGCTCTCGGCGCGACTCAGCCCGGTCCGGTCGCCTCTAACGCCCCAGCAGCATCCGCAGAGTTAGTTGGCTCCGTTGCACAGGAAAACGGCCTGCGCGCCTCGAATTCCTTCCACGTGGTTAGCCAAGACATAGCGCTCGACACGTCCCAGCTCCGTCCGTACAAGTCGCTGATCCTTGCTCGCTTTCGCGATCGGTACCGCGCCTCGATGTTGGCAGAGGTCTTCGCGGGAGTAACTGCGTGCGTCGAGCGAAGCGCCGCTGCTCAGATAGCCGCTCAAACGGAATGGACGGAGGCCGGCAGCCAACTCATGACGCTCTATTACCGCGAGGAGCGACAGTGCTCCTGGACAGCGCAGCCAGGAGTGGCGGACAACCTAGGGCACCTGGTCCTCGTTCTCCGGCGTAAAGACGTCGTTGCAATCCACTGCTCTGATCCGCGGATGCGCGACCGCATCTTGGGGGAGATCAAGACCGACGGCGCTCTCGCGACGATTCTCCATATCACCTCAGCGAAGTTGAATAAGGCCTTCGTGACCGGAACGAGACCTCGCACGATGTGGCTCGTAGGCATACATCGGCGAACGTCTACCAAGGCAGACGGGAAAGTCCTCACCGGTGTCGACTTGCGTGATGCTCTGGATCCGCTAGAAGACCAGAGCTACCAATTCAGTTCAATCCGATGTAGCTCGGATCTTGCTGGGGTCCCCATTGGCGTTTCGCCGCGCCGCTCGCGAATATGGGCCGGTAGCTCGGAGGATTGGCCGGATTTTCGCCGGACCGTCGAGCGCATTCTGGAGCACCTAGCCAGTACTGCCGGGAACGACGCCGCCCCGCTTCCCGTCCTTGCAGCATCGGAACCAGGTGATCCATCGGGTGCATTCGACGTTGCGCTAATACCCGATGAGCTATTCGGCAGTGACCCTGATCTTGACGCCGATGCACGCGCCGAAATGGAGGCGATCTCAGACCACACCTTGCTTGAGGTTATCAATCGGAGCGGAGCGGATTTCGCCGCACGGGTGTCCCTGGCTGGCCACGTGCTCGGCGAATTGACGGTCGAGGTCGATGCTTCCGATCCGGGACACGTCGTACTCGACATCGGCGGAGCAGCTGCGAGCTCCGAAGTGGAGGACATCTTCAAGGAGATTCGCTCGCGAGTACGGCGAAAGAGTTGGCTGAAGGTCCGGTACGAGTCCGGGCACACGATCAGCGACGGCGCGTTGTTTGCGATGCGCTATCGGGACATGCCGTTCACGGGCTTCTTGTGGGCGAATCTTCGCGACTGTGACGTTACACAGGAAAAGCCCTCACAGCTATCGGAAATCGGTCAGCAACGCTCGCTGTTTTGTTGGATTCAGCGGTTCTGGCCGTCGGTTCGGGCGGATATCCTGCCGCACCGAGGCTGGCTCGTATGCGATGACGGATCAATGGAAATCGCAGATTTCATACACCTTGACTTATCACACAGCCCCCCACAGCTCTCACTTATACACGTAAAGGCGTCGAAGAGCGACCTGAAAAATCGTCCGATATCGGTTTCGCCATTCGAGGTTGTGACTGGTCAGGCCGTCAAGAACATCCGCCACTTGGACCAGCTCCTATTAGCCGACGGCCTTCGCCGAGGACTCGGAAAGCGGATCTCAAATCTCGTTTGGCATGACGGTATCCAGTCCACTCGCGCTGCAATGGTTGAGGCCCTTTCCGGACTTGGCGCAAACTACGGACGCCAGGTCGTCATCCTGCAACCGCAAATCACCCATGTCGCCCTGACGCATGCACGAGAGCATTCGCGGTCGCAAGATGCTGCACGACTAAGACAGCTGGACACGTTGCTAATCGGCGCTTCGGCCGCTTGCCGCAATGTAAGCGCGGCGTTCTTCGTTATCGGTGATGAGCAGACCGCGCAAGCGGTCACAGTTGCTGAGCTCGGCTCGTGATGAACCTTGCAGGGATCAGGCCGCGGGGAGGTCGTCAGCAAGCACCCCCAGGCGGAACCCGCGATCCGCGCCGACGGAATGCACGCGAGTCGTCGGGCGGTCCTGCATCGTCCGACGCGGCAGCGTGACCGACGAGCGCTTTCGCGCAGCGAAGGCTCCGCCACCGGCGATTGGTTTAGACACTATGGAGGACCGGCCTGTCGCGTGTCGAAGGGGTCGGCACTCCCCGCGCAGGCTGCGGGGTAAGTCTTCGCGCTGAGGATTGCGCCCTCGGCGCGGGGCCCACAAGCTACGAGAGGAGCGCCGATGCCTGACGGTATCCGTTGGGTCGGTCTCGACGTGCATGCGCGCGAGTCGACGTTCGCGATCTTTGACCAGGGGACGGGCGAGGTGTCGACGAGGCGGGTGGTGGGCCGCCCGCACGAGCTGTTGCCGTGGCTGCGCGGGGTGGAGCGCCCGGCGCGGATGGTGTATGAGGCGGGCCCGACGGGCTATGGGCTGGCGCGCCGCGCGCTGGCGGAGGGGATCGAGCTCGGGGTGTGCGCGCCGGGCAAGACCGAGCGTCCGGCGGCGGATCGTGTCAAGACCGATAAGCGCGACGCGATCCGCCTAGCCCGCCTGTTGGCAGCCGGCGAGCTGGTGCTGGTCACGATCCCGTCGGTCGAGCGTGAGCAGCTGCGTGATCTGGTCCGCTGCCGCGAGGACATTCGCCTGGATCTGATGCGCGCCCGGCACCGGATCGGGAAATTCCTGTTGCGCCGCGAGATCTACTGGGAGGGCACGGGCGAGGCGTGGTCGCGAAAGCACCGCTCGTGGCTGACCTGCATCCAGTTCGCCGATCAGGCGTCGCGGGCGACGCTGGCTGACTACCTGCACGCCCACGACGTGCTGATCGCCCGCCGCGACCAGGTCGAGGCCGAGCTCGCAAAGCTCGCTGTCAGTGTGCCGTGCGCGCACACGGTCGCCCGGTTGCGGTGCCTGCGCGGGATCGACACGCTCTCCGCGCTCGGGCTCTGCGCCGAGATCGGCGAATGGGAGCGTTTCGATCATCCCGACCAGCTCGCCTCCTACCTCGGGATCGTCCCCTCCGAGCACACCACCGGAGCGCAGCGCCGGCTCGGATCGATCACCAAGGCCGGCTCCACGCACGCCAGACGGCTGCTGGTCGAGGCATCCTGGCACTACCGCCGCGGTCCCGCGGTCGGCGAGGCGCTCGAGCGCCGCCAGCGCGGGCAAGCGCCCGAGATCATCAACATCTCCTGGAAAGCGCAACGCCGGCTCAACGCCCGCTGGCGCCAGCTCAAAGACGCGCGCCGCAAACCCGGCGGGATCGTCGCGGTCGCGATCGCCCGCGAGCTCGCCGCCTACTGCTGGGAGATCGCCACCACCCCCACAGCACTGACACCGACGCCCACACCAACGACCCGCAGGAGGCTCACCAGCTCGCGCTGACCACCCTTCGACAATCCCGTTGCGGCTGGCGAGGCGGCCCGAGCATCCCGGCTCGCGCACAACAACTCCGCGCTCTGTCGCCTGAGCAACGCCGACCCCGGCGCCGCGCTCGACTTTAGACAGCGGACGTGCGACGAACAAAGGTCTTGGGGTACCCAGCCCCCGAATATGAGCATGACCACCGTCGCGAACCCGAGGACGCCCGGACCGCCCCGCAAGCCGCAACCACACCCCCCGACCCCCCATCAACCAGACAATGGCCAACAACCCCTACCCCTTGACAACCGCTCCTCCATATGGGCGACTAGGGGCTCGTCTGTGGTACGCGCACCACGCGAACGTGGCGCGCTGCGATGCTCTCGTCTATGACGAGCTTCACCGAGACCTGCCCTCAGTGCGGTTCGCCGTGGGAGCTCCGGATCGGGCTGCTGAGCAAACTCGCCTCCGCATTCGACTCCTGCGCGTTCCGGTGCCTGTCGTGCGGCATCGGCTTCTCGAACGCACGGAGCCCGAAGGCGCGGGTGCGCATCACCGCCGAACCAGGGCTCAACGTGCCGCTGCAGGCTCGCATCGGCTTGACCACCGCTCTAGCCGGCGCCATCAATGTGAACAATCGGCCGATCAAGCATCAGAAATTCTGCTCAGAGAGGAGCGAGGACGCGGTGACCTGGACGGTGATTTCCGGGCTGCGGGAGGTCGCCGCACTGGGAGCCCTGGTCGGCGATCTGGAGCTTGGGCCGCCCGAGGCGCTGTTGCTCTGGGGCCACCCGCTGGACGGAAAACGTGCCACAGAAGTGCGCGACGACCTCCTCACCCTCAGCAACGATCTCGGCGAGAAGCCGGATCGGCGCACCGAACCCGACGTCATCGCGATGTGGCCACGCTTGCTGGCATTCGTCGAAGCCAAGCACGGAAGCGCCAACGACCGCCAGCCAGACTACGCCGGCTATAGCACCTACTTGCCGGCGCCCGGGCGCTTCTCAGCCCACGACGACGTCGTCCGGGACGAGGGCTCTTACCAGCTCACGCGCAACTGGGTGATGGGCTCAACGCTTGCCGCGGCACTGGGCGTCTCGTTCACCCTTGTCAACCTCGGCCCATCCGGCATCGCCCATCACGCCGCGGGCTTCGCCGCACTGCTGCGACAAAGCCCGGGCCGGCGTTTCGAGCATCGCACCTGGCAACAAACCCTCGACTTTGCTCCGGTTCCGGGATGGCTGGCTGACTACGCTCGCGAACGAGGTCTATGGAACTGAAAGGCCAGCGCTCCGCGGCCGGACCGGGGGGATGGCTAGCGCGGGGAGAAACTCGCGGTCCCCACACTGGGAACGATCGCTTAGGTGCGACCGCCAGCGCGGGTCGCATGGCACTCGAGTCATCGCGACCGACGTTTCCACTCCGCCGAGTCGCGTGCTTGGGCTCAGATCTACAAGCGCTCCCGCTCTGGACGAGTCGCGGAAGTCGCCGGTGTGCGGCGGCGCGGCGGCACGGATGCCCAGGAGTGCCGCCCTGGCAGAATAACGTTCGGAGCAACCGAGGGAGGAGCAGCGGCGAATGGCTAGCCATGTCGTAGAGGTACGGGGTCAGCATGTCGACCTCGAAGCGGTGTACGAGGCGATGGTTGTCGAGAGTAACGTCGAGGGTGGTCACCGCGTCCATATCAAGGGCCTGAAATATCTTCTCGGACGGATGTACGGGTTGCGTGTCGATCACCGGACTCCAACCCAGCCGCTCCGCGCGATGCGCGAACAGACGGTGGCCGAGCTTCAGCGGCTCGGCTGGATTGAGCCGATCCCGGGCAAGAACAACGGCGTTTATTACCTTCGGAAGTAGCGTGCTGCCGGCGCTGCGCTCGGTCGCACGACCTTGGGGGCGGGTACTGCCGGAGTCCAAAGCGGTAGCGTCGACAGCGCATGGTCCGTGGATCACCTAAAGCTTTGAGCATTCCCCGCGCGGCGCTAATCGAAAGAGTAGAGATCACCGGACCAGGGGGAAATCGTGGCAATGATCGGATCCGCGAGAGACTCACAGCCTGGGCGGAGAAGCGAGCGTCGTATTTCTACATCTATTCGGGGGTGGGAACGCCGCTGAACCAGATCGGAGCAGCTCACGCTGCCGACGACGTCATCCAATGGCTGGACGCCTTTGATGAGTGGGCCGCTCGCCAGCTCGGACTCGACGAAGAACGCATCGCAGAGCTCATCGCGAGTGAAAACCGCCTCACAGTCGAGCACGTCGATGGATTGCCCGACGAGGAGCTCGACAAGCTGCGTGGCATCAAGGTTCTAGTCGCTGACTAGTGACTGTGCGCGCGGCTTGCAACCACCCACGCAGGAAAAGCGTTGGGGAAGGTCCTAGGAATTCCGCGCGGAATCCGGTACGGTATTCCCACAATGGTCCGAGGATTTGACCGCGAGACAATCGAGCGAAACCTGGCCGACGCAGAGCAGCGCCTGGAGGCGGCACGCGACGAGTTCGAAGCGGTCCGCAACGAGGTCCTGTGGTGGCGGCAGGGGCTACGGCTTGCCATCCGTGAGGACCCGACGGAGGATGATCTCGAACGTGATCCCGGGGTGATGTTGCAGGAGCTACTGCCTGACGCTTCCCTGACGGGAAGACCGACTCTTCGCCAGGCCATGCTGCGCGTGATGCGAGCAGCCCCGGACGATGACTGGGACGTGGCGGGATTTGAGCTCATGTTGCGTCTGAACAACTGGCTGCCGGCACGCGATCCGGGGAAGCGGATCGCCGACATGGCCGCGAGCATGGCGACAGACGGGGTGTTCGAGCGCGTGGCCCGCGGCGTGTATCGGCTCGAACCGCTGTTGGCGGCGGCGCTCCGCCAGAAGCTGCGGCCGATCACTGACTATCGGAATCGGGATCGGAGTCAGAGCTTTCCGATGCCGGACCACCCCGCTGCCAGCGGAGGGCTGAGCGCGGACTGAGGAGACTTCCGCACCCAACCCCGCATTCCAGCGGGTGCGGCGGAAGAACTGGCGGCCGGGGAGTTTGGGCTCCCCGGCCTCCGCGTGACCAGAATTCTATGCTCGCCGGGTGCCGGGGAGGCGCCCGGACTATCGCATTCGCATTCCGACTCCTTCGACCGCGCGCCATCGCAATGGCGACAAACTGCTGAACGGCGGATCCGCGATACTCGGAGCGGGTTAGCATTCCGATTGCCGGGCTGGGAGAGGAGAGCGAGTTGAGCACTGACGGGCCGTGGCTCCCGAACCACCTGACGAATGCGGAACTCGCGAATGCCGATCTTCCAGTTGAAGCTCCGGTTCTTGCGGAGACGTTCGATGAGACGTGTTGGGGACGTGACAGCGGGAGAGCCGTTGCTGGGCCGCTGCTTGAGCGTCTTCGTGCGGGAAGCCCGTTACCAGAGAGCCTGACCCTCCTTCGTAGCTGTCTCTACGTTCAGTCGAGGCTCGTCCGCGTGTGGACCCAAGATTATGCTGAGCCCGAGGAGGAGGCGCTCCTCGAACTCCTCGCTGAGGCTGTTCGCCAGAAGGCCACAAACGGAGATCTCGATGACGAGGTGGCGTTTGTAGCTGGCCACCTTTCGCAGCCAGAGCCGCCGATCCTTGCTCGCATCTATGAGGATCCCGGGACCCGGCCCCCGCGCTCGTTGCTCTGGGGGCTAATGACGCAGCCGGCGAGTGTGCTCCAACATCCGCTCGAAAACCAGCTCTCAGAGGTCGTCGCATTCCTGATTGATCGCAGTCCTCGCTTCGCCCGCGGGTTGCTCCGACTCTGTGACGGGGATCGCGATGGAGCGTTGCGCGTCGCGGTTGAGCGCGCGACGATCGTCCGGGCGCGAACCCGGATCTCGCTCCCCGCGCCAGCGCCGGGAGGGCTGCCGAAGCGTACGACGCTGTTTCCCGACATCTCGATCGAGGGTGACGACCGAACGTTCCAGCTCTTCGTTGAGGTCAAGGTCGACGCCGAGCATCACGTCACAACGATCGCCGGGAGCAACCTCCTTCAGCCCGACGCCTACGCGGCCGCCTGGAGGCTGATCCACGATCCCGAAGCAGCCAAGGTCCGTCGCGTATGCACTCTCACCCGTGCGGTCACCGACGAGCTGTCCCTCGATGCCCCCGGTGCAGATGTCTGGCGCCGCGCCGCCGTGACATGGGAGGAGGTCAAGGTGCTGATCGATCATCTGCTCGGAGACGAAGCGGAGCCTGAGCTTTCCATCATCCTTAGCGAACTGCGGTCAATCATCGAGTCGGTCGTCTATCGCACCGAGATCGACCGAGACGAGTGGTCATACATTCAGGCGGCTGGTCGCATCGCGATGGATGCGCTCGTCGAGGAGCTCACGGTGCTTCATCCAGATGCCGAGCCGTCGGCCGCGGTGACAGTTCGAACGGATTACGTCGGGCGCTACGTCGCAGTGCCGGTAGAGGGTCGGCCGCTGCGGCTGTGGCTGTATGTCACTCCTTCGGGCGGCCGCTACAACCTCGTCAACGCGAAAGCATCGATCATCATCGGCATCGCTGATCAAACTGCAGAGTGGCAGCAACACGAGCTCAACGGCGCCGCGCAGCAACTCGGGCTCGCCCTCGAACGAGACAACGTGGGGTATCGCTTGCCGCGGGCCGCGCACCCGCTTCGGCTCGGACTGGACTCCGAGCAAGCCATCAATTACGGGCGACAGCTCGGCGCAATGCTCGCGGCCACCATCTAATCCCAACTCCGCGGCCAGGCGTCCTCGAACCGGTCCGCAGGCCGTGCGCTCGTGTGCGCCCGCGATGACAGCGATCGTCCGGCCGCGCGACACTAACGGTGGATTGCTTCCGCTGCCGAACGAGTCCGGAAGCGCGACGCGGTTAGCGCTCTGGTCGCAGATGGACGATCGGTGCGTCGCCGAAGCACTCGGGTCGCGCGTCCGGCAAGAGATACGAACGCGATCGTCCGGGCGCCTCAAAGCCAAGTCGAGTATCGAGGGCTTACAAGGCGCTGCGTCCTACGCCTCGGCTGTTTCTTTAGTTCCCTTCGTCCGCGCGCGCAGGCGCCTTTGCCGCCGTCGTCGCGTTCCGAGCCGCTCGAGCGACGGGCGCTTTCCGCGATACGGCTGCCTTTGGGCTGCGCGTCCGCCGCGAGCGGGCGCGTTTTGGTGCAAGCTCGCCCACGTCATCGAGCAGCGTGTAAGTGGTGTCGCCGACGACCGCCGTCATCTTGAGCTCACCGCCGAGCGCATGTACGTACTTAGCGATCGACGAGAGCATTTGGTCGTTACTCCGTTCGAGTTGTGAGACATTGGACTGGCTCGTGCCGAGTGCTTCTGCGACATCGACCTGACTCGCACCCACCTGCTCGCGAAGCATCGCGAGCCGGAGCTGTAGCTTCTCAAGTGCAGCGGCAGTCTCATTTGGGGGCCGGCGCTGGCGGATCTCTCGCCAGTTCGTCGTCTTGGGCATCAGATCAGTCCTTCCGCTTCGAGTTCCGCTAAGTACTCGTCCGTATGAGTCGTCTGCGATTGGGATGTTGCGCTCGTACCAGCCCGTCCAGTCGCCGGCCTTATCTCCGCCAAGCAGGACGATCGCGGTCCGGCGCGGATCGAAGCAGAACGGAGCGCGGAGGTGCTGTCCGCTGGATCGCAGGTCTTTCATGTTGTGATGACGCGAGCCTTCAATCCGATCCACGGCGGGACGGCCGAGCGCTGGACCATGCTGTTCGAGTAGATCGACGACACCGGCCATCGCGTCATAATCATCGTCGCCGAGGGACTCGATCCACTCTCGTGCTTGGTCTGAGAATTCGATTTCCCATGGCACTGCGTAAGTATAAGCCGGAGCTTCTTAGAGTCAAGACTTATACGGCGATATGGCGCGTCCATGATGGTGCTTCCGCGGGCGAGCTTTTGCCGGAGGAGGCCCGCGGCCGCGCGAGTGCTTCGGGGTAGCGACCGCTCCACGGCGGCCATATGGGCGACGGACGAGTCGTCCGGATCGACCCGGCTCGGGCCGCTGTCGCACGATTCGATTCGGCTCACGAGCAATCGTTTACCGAACCAGGCCGGACGAGCGCGACGAAATGCGGAAGCACAACGCACCGGAGATCGAGCGGCACCGACTCGTCTCGCGTGAACGGAGCCGGCCTCTTAGTCGAAGGCCTCTTCGGGGTCCGGACCCGACGACCGCAGCGAGCAAAGCGCTAACCCCACAAGCCGGGTACGTAGACGCACCCGGCTCGGTCTGGCTCCTCCGCACCGTCTCACGGACCTGTTGCAATTGAGTCCGGACTGTTGCAATCGAGTGAGTGCGAAACCGACCCCACTCACGCGGCGGCAGTGTCCATCGCAACGCGTGACTCGTGTCGACGTACAAGCTCGGCTCCGATCGCCTCGGCGATACGGCGGGCGAGCAGAACAGGCACCGCGTTCCCTACCTGTTTGGCTACCGATGTCATCGACTGCTCGAGCGGAAACAGGAACTCATCTCCAAACGTCATACATCTCGCGGCCTCGCGAACGGTGATGGGACGATGAGCCGAAGGATGCAGGTAGCGCCCCTTCTCCGGCTTATAGAACTCAGTCCGGATGGTGTAAGCCGGCTCGTCCCAGCGTAGGCGCCCGAACACGTCGGTTGTTCCTGTGGGTTTGTTTCTCCAGCACGCTGGGACCAGGTGCGCCAGTCCGGCCTGGTCGAGGTTCCGCTGCATCTGGAACCGATCGCCGCCATTCCGAGGCACTGCCTTGTAGCGTCGAACGCTTTGCGGACGGGGGTTGCGGGGGTTGTGCCAGTTGACCCCGTTCGGCGTTTGAGGCAGGCCAGCAACCGCGTCCCGAAACGTCCTCCAGGGCTCCGTCCCGAGCTGTGGGCACTCGGGGTCCGAGTGCGTCTGGCGAGGCCAGGGGACGAACGCCAGGCGCGAGCCCATGACGATGGCGCGCCGGCGGCGCTGAGGTACACCGTAGTCGGCCGCATTCAGAATCTCGCCCTGAACGGCGAAGCCCCGGGCCTCGACGGCGGCCCTGAACCGCCGATATTCGGCTGACGACAGCAGCTCCGGGACGTTCTCCATGACGAAGGCCGTTGGCTCCGCAGCATCGAGAGCACGGAGGTATTGCGTCCAGAGCGTTCTCCGCTCAAGGCCGACGCCGTTTCGGTTCAGGAGACTAAAGCCCTGGCATGGCGGCCCCCCGATCACGACGTCAGCTGACGGAAACGCGTCGACGGACTCGATCGGTCCGGCGAAGACGTGGTGTCCGCCGAAGTTCGCCGCGTACGTCGCCGCAGCATCACGGTCGAGCTCGACGGCGAACACGGGATCGAAAAGACCACTGTCGACGAAGCCACGCGTCATGCCTCCGCACCCCGAAAAGAGGTCGATGAATCGGAGCTTCACGCGCGGGACGGTACCTCGTGGGTCGGATCTCCCTACCGCACAGCGCGAGCGTTGGATCACCTAAGCGTGCCGTCGATTCCCGCGAGGCCTCCGCCACGCCACCCGAACCCGGTGTGTGCCGGTACGTTACGAGCCATATGGCCGGACGCCGACTAATCGCACCACCATCCAGCCCCCATGCGTCAGCGACGATGAGGGCGAATAGGGGTCGCGACACGCGTCCGGAGGTGGCGCTCCGCCGAGCCTTGCACCGCTCCGGACTCCGATTCCGGAAGGATCTTCCCCTGGTGGTTGGCGGCGAGCGGATCCGGCCAGACATCGTCTTCACCCGTCGGAAGGTCGTCGTGTTCGTCGACGGCTGCTTTTGGCACGGGTGCCCCCAGCATGGCGAGATGCCGGTCGCGAATCGCGACTTCTGGGAAGCGAAGATCGGCGGGACCAGGGAACGCGACGTCAAACAGACGTCCGTTCTGACGGAAGCAGGTTGGATCGTCCTGCGGATCTGGGAACATGAGCCTCTGACCGAAGCGGTGTCTCGCGTCGCCGCTGCTGTCAGAGGGGGTTTGCTAGTACCTCGAGAGAATGATCCTTAACACGTGCGTTCCCGGACGGAGCAGCGGATCGGCTCCATCCGGTCAGGGGTGATGCTGAGGTGGGCAAGTTTGAGCCAGCGCGGATGGTCTTGTCGCTGACCTCCACGAGTGTGGCTGTGCGCGGATGCGCGGCTGGGCCGCGATGAGTGTCGCGGTCGACCTACACGATTGGCTCGGAGCAGAATCTCCTGTGTGCCAGGCCGTCGAGCGGTATTCCAAGGACTGCCTGAACACCTACAAAGTCGACGCGCGACGGATCACTGAGGATGCGAACGGCGAGCGATTCGCCATTGAAGGCGGTTACGCGCGCCGGCAGCTCGAAGAGCTGATCCAAAACGGTGCGGACGAACTGGTCGATCGGCGCGGCCGCATCGAGCTAGTACTGACTCGTGAGGCCCTCTACTGCGCCAACGAGGGCCGTCCGGTCACGACCGAGGGGGTCGGCGCGCTTCTGGGATCGCACAACTCGCCCAAGAAAGGCGTCGAGATTGGTCGGTTCGGCCTCGGGTTCAAGTCCGTTCTCGGCGTGAGCACGAGGCCCGCCGTGTTCTCACGGACCGGATCGTTCCAATTCGACCAGGAGTTCAACCTGGAGCGCGTCCGGCGCGTCGTCCCTGAGACACAGCGGGTCGCAACGCTTCGCATCGCCCGCCCGCTCATCCCCGCGAAGGCTGCAGCCGACGACCCGATCCTGCACGACCTGATGAGCTGGGCAGACACGATCATCTACCTGCCGCGAGACATCGATGGCACGGAGTGGCTGACGGATCGGTTTCGCGCGTTCCCCCGCGAGTTCCTCCTCTTTTCCACTCAGGTGTCCCAGCTCGCGCTCGACGATCGCGTCGCGACCAGCCGGCGCGTTATCGAGCTGAGCCAGGATGGGGAGCGGTGGACGCTGGAGGAGCGTGGCGCCGAGGCAGGGAGCCGAAGCTGGCGGGTGTTCGCGCAAGAGCATCATCCAAGCGCCGGCGTCAAGGCCGACGGGGGGACAATGGCCGACAGAGATCGACTGCCGGTCAACTGGGCAGTCCCGCTCGACAGAGCTCCGCTTGGTCAGATCTGGGCCTTCTTTCCGACACGCGAGCAAACGACGCTCAGCGGTGTTCTCAATGCACCGTGGAAGCTCAACGAGGATCGGACCGGACTCATCGAAGGCCCGTTCAATGAGGAGCTCCTTGGCGTGATCGTTCAGATGGTGATCGCGAATCTCGAGGCGGTCCACTCACTTGAGGATCCCGGCTACGTGCTCAGTGTCATCCCGGCCCGCGGGCGGGAACTCCGTGGCTGGGCTGACAGCGTGCTCTCCGATCAGGTGTACGAACGAATCGTGTTGGCACCGTGCATCCCTGACCAGCGAGGCAGGCTCACTCGGCCGGCTGAGCTGAATCTGCACCCGAAGAGCGTGCCGCTCGCCGCGCTGGAGTTGTGGGCTCAGCAACCGGAACGACCGCACGATTGGGTCCATCCGTCGGCGGTCCGCAACGACACGCGGCGGTCGCGTGTCGAACGTTTGATGGAGGCAGCCGCCGTCTCCCCCGCGTCCGTTCCGGAATGGCTCGAGCATCTTGCGATGTCGGGGGCCGGGGCCAGCGAGAGCGCCTCTGCGGTCAAGGTCGCGGCAGAGCTCCTTCGCTCGGACGCCGAGGCTGATATGCGGTCGGCAAAGATCATTCTGACGAGCTCGGGCTCGCACGTGAGTCCTCGACCTGGGACCGTCTACGTCGCAGGTGCAGTCGATCTGGATGTGAGGGTCGCGCTGGTCCACCCGGATGTCGTCGCTGACGACGAGGCCCGCGGCGCGCTTGCAGTCCTTGGGATCACGGAGGTGAGTCCGGCGACGGTGCTGGACGCGCTTCTCGAGAGGGCAGTCACCTCAGGGCAGTATTCCGTGGATTGGGACACGGTGTGGAAGCTTGTGCGACAAGCCGGAGACTCAGAGGCCAAGCGTCTGATCGTCGGGCACCATGGCCTCGATGCCGCGGAGATCATGGTACGAACCCTCGCGTCGACCTGGGCGCCTCTCAACACGGCGCTTCTGCAGGGTGACTTGCTGTCCACCGAGGATTTCGACCGGGACCAGTTGGGCACGTTGATCGATACCGAATACCATCGGTTGGAGCTGCCGGTCCTTCGCGCGCTTGGTGCCGGGGACCAGCCGGCCGCGGGACGGGGGTCCCAGGACGAACCCTGGGTAGCCGAATACATCGCGCAAGAGGTCAAGAACGCCGTCGACGAAGGCCGTCGCCACGGCGCGCGAGTCAAGGCTGAGCAATTCGAGCTCGATGAGCCCTCAGCGTTTGGCGGGCCGTTGACGCCTCTCGCTCTCCTCAAGGCAGGAGCTGCAGCTCGCTACGCGAAGGCATTGTTTGTCGTCTCTCCAGATCTTTCTCCGTGGACGATTCACAAGGTCGGCGGGCGATCGGCGGAGCCTCGCTTACTCGAGCATCCGTTGTTGTGGAAGGTGAGGCAAATCGGTCTGATTCCGACGGATCGCGGGGTACGCCCGATCGCGGACAGCATCTCGCCGCTCCTACGCGAGTTTGCGGACGTCCTGCCTGTCGCGGACCTGCCGCGCCACGCATCCCGGGCGCTCCATCTACCCGACACGGTCGCCGAGCTCGACTCACATCGGCTCACCGTCGCGATGGCCAGGGTGGACCAACTGGACCGTGAGGACCAGCTGGGACCCGCCTACCTGCGGCTCCTGCCGCATCTGACAGAGCCGCCCGAGACGCTTCGGGCAGTCGTTCGGCGCGAGGTGAAGTCTGTGCCGCGAGCCCAGGTTTGCGCGGCCGCCTCGGTCCAGGATGTGAAGGTGCTCCGTGCCACAGGTGCGCCGTTCATTCGTGTTCCGGATGAGGAATCAGCTAGTCAGCTCATCGGAACTTGGGGACTGCTGTCCGTCACGGACGCGGTGTCGTCAAAGATCGCCGTGACTCCGGACGGACCGGGCGAGCCGCTTTCCGACGTCTTTCCGCTCCTACGGCACGTACTCGGTCCAGATGTCGAGTCGCTCGAACTCGTGCCGTGCAAGGAGCTGCAGCGCGAGCTCTATACCGAGCAAGGCAGTGTTACGGAAGATCTGAAGTTCGAACTGCGCGACTGGGTCGTGTATCGCGTAACGGGTCTCCCCGACGAGGAAGTGCTGCGACTCCTGTCGGAACGGCTGGGGAGCCCTCTCGATGCGACCGAAATCGATGAGGTCATCAAGAACGCCGAGGCCGCAGAAGTGCAAGCGCTGCTCCGCCGCGTCCGAGGGATGGCGAGTGACGCAGAGCGGCTCTTCGAGCTTGTCGGCGGTGAGGAACTGCGCATGCGGCTTCCTCGTGAACTCGTCGAGGCGGTGGAGGAGACCGATGGAGAACTCGACGGACTTGGTACGGCCGGGCTCGCGCTGAATGTGTTCGGCGTCGAAACGCTCAAGGAGTACCGCGATGCGCTGCTGCTACGTGGCCTGAATCCGCCGAAGTCGTGGGCGGGCGGTCGAGCGGCGATCCGTTTCGTCGTAGATGAGCTCGGTTTCGAGCGCAAGTACGCAGGGTTTGCCGAGATTCGGCTCGAGGAGACGCTGGATGTACCGGGCCCGTCGCCGCTCCCGCCGCTCCATCCGTTCCAGCGCCGAGCCGCGGATGAGATTCAGGCGATGCTGCGGGGAGAGGGCGGCCTGCGCGGTCTCCTGTCCCTGCCGACCGGCGCGGGCAAGACTAGAGTTGCGGTTCAGGCGCTTGTGGAGGCGATGGCCGGTGAGGATCTTCGGTCGCCAGTGCTGTGGGTTGCCCAGACGGAAGAGCTGTGCGAGCAGGCCGTGCAGAGCTGGGCGGAGGTATGGCGGGCAGAGGGCCCTGACCGAGCACTCAGAATCAGCCGCCTGTGGGGCGGCCATTCGGCCCAGCCGCGAGAAGACGACGGGGATCAGGTTGTCGTCTCCACCATCGCCAAGCTCGTCGACCGGTGCATCGACGATTCGGCGTTCGAATGGGTGAGCAGGGCTGCGTGCATCGTGCTTGATGAGGCCCACACCTCGATCACTCCGACCTACACCCGATTGCTCCGATGGCTCGGCATGGAGGCAGGCAAAGAGCGGGCACCCTTGATTGGTCTGTCAGCAACACCGTTTCGCGGTGTGAGCGAGGAGGAAACCGAACGGCTAGTCAATCGCTACAACCGCCGACGCCTCGACCGACACGCGTTCGATGAGGACGTCTCGATCCCGCTCCTCCAAGACATGGAGATCCTTGCGCGAGTCGAGCACCAAGTCCTCGAGGGCTCGTCGGTTCCGCTTACCAAAGCGGAGCTTGACGAGATCAGCAAGATGCGGCGGCTCCCGGCAAGCGTCTTGAACAAGATCGGGGAGGACATCGACCGAACCAATCGCCTCGTGGACTCGATCATGGAGCTCGATCCCGGGTGGCCGGTGCTGCTCTTCGCTACGTCCGTGTCGCATGCCGCGTCGGTCGCGGCCTTGCTCAGCCGACGCGGGCGGTCAGCCGCGGCCGTTTCGGGGCAGACGCCGACATCTGTTCGCCGGTATCTGATCTCAGAGTTTCGCGCCGGGAGCCTGCAGACGCTCACGAACTACGGGGTTCTCACCCAGGGCTTTGATGCGCCCTCGATCCGGGCGCTGTATATCGCACGCCCGACGTACAGCCCAAATCTGTACCAACAGATGATCGGTCGAGGGCTTCGCGGACCGGCGAACGGGGGCAAAGAGTCGTGCCTTGTCGTCGATGTCGCAGACAATCTCGCCGCTTTCGGAGCGGAGCTCGCATTCCGTGAGTTCGAGTACTTGTGGACGGACTGACCGAGGAGCAGCAGGCGGTCGTCGACCTGCCCGTCGATGCTCGCACGATCGTCGTGGCCGGCCCAGGCACGGGCAAGACCTTCACGCTCGTGTGGCGCGTCGCCGAACTGACGGGGGCAGGCCACGTTGCGCCCGGCGCTGAGCTGCTGGTCCTGACCTTCACGAACGCGGTCGTGAATGAACTGCGCGCCCGCCTCGGCGATCAGGGAAACGCCGCCTACGTGCGGCCCTCGACCATCGACTCTTTCGCGGGGCGTGTTGCGATGCGCGCCACCGGGAGAGGTCCAAGCGGCGGCTTCGACGCCACGGTCGCTGAGGCCACCCGGATTATTCGCGAAGATCCTGAAGCCGCCGGCGTCGACCGCCTACGCCACGTCGTGGTCGACGAAGTACAAGATCTTGTGGGCGTCCGGCTGGAGTTCATCGAAGCGATACTCGATGCGGCGCCGGGTGGATTCACGTTGCTCGGGGACCCCGCCCAGGCGATTTACGGCTTCCAAGACGGCGCTGCCCCGATGATCGATGCGGTCGCTCATCTCCACACGCGGTATCCGGACGCCGCCATCCACTCGCTCACGTACAACCATCGGGTGCGTAACGAGGAGGTCGACGTCGCGAGAACCCATCGGGACGTCGTGCTGTCCACGCTCGGAACCGACAGCCGCGCTCGACTTGTGCGCCGCGCTCTCGACTGTGATCACGTGAGCCTCGATCAGGCGGCGATGCTCCTCCGAAGGGCGGACGCCCACACGGGCGTCCTCTGTAGAACCAACGGAGAAGTGCTCCTTCTCTCGCAAGAGTTGCGGCGACGCAATGTGACGCATCAGATCCGGCGCGCTTCAGAGGCCGCAGCCCCCGCGCGCTGGATCGCCGAGACGCTCAAGAACGTTGAGGGAGAGCAGCTCACCCGTCGTACGTTCGAGCGACTCGCCGAGGGGCGACCCGAGAACTGGATTGAAACGGCCTGGCGGACGCTGCGACGGGTCGCGCCTGGCGGACGCGGGGAAGTTGGCTTGCCGATTCTCCGAGAGCGGATCGCGAATGCTCCCCAGGAGACAGAACTACCCGATCGCCCAATCCTGTCGACGATCCACCGCTCGAAGGGCTTGGAGTACGACCGGACTTTGCTGCTGGCTCCCGACCCAGGCGCGGCGGACGCAAGCGCCGAGGAGGCACGGGTCCTGTTCGTAGCCTTGACCAGGGCGAGAGACGCCACGCTCGTCCTTGACAGGCCTCAAGTGCCGGGTCGGCTGGTCCTGCGTGGCGGTCGCTGGGTTCTGCTGACTTGGCGGAAGGCAGGCCTGTTGAGATTGGAGGTCAAGAGCGGCGACGTGGACACAACGGCGCCGCCCGGCGAAGACGAGGACGCCGCGACGGTCCAGACGTATCTCCGAGACCGCGTTCGCCCAGGCGATCCAGTCGAGCTCACTCGTCCTGCTGAGGATCGCGAGAGGTTCGACGTACACCACGATGGCCGGGTCATTGGTCGCACGAGCGCGGATCTGGGCGCGACTCTTCTTCGTTTCGGGTCGCTTCCGCTCGCGATCGAAGAGGTGCGGCTGGATTGCCTCAGAAGCGCGGCAGGAGACCCCGCACGGACCACCAATCTCGCCATAGGCTCCGCAGGGTTCTGGCTTGCCCCGGAACTTGTCGGATTCGGACGCCCGGTGTGGAAGGACAGTTCGGATGGATGAGCACTACAGCCTTCGAGATCGCCTCGTGGCCGATCTCGAGAGAGACATAGTCGGCCCCGGATCACCGGATGAGACGATCACCGACCCTCCACTGACCACCTACCTCGCCGGCGTACTGCATCCGGTCTCGGCGGAGTCGATCCCCGCGGAGGAAGACCGAGATCTACCGGAAGACGACCCGGAGGTTGGGAGTGCATCTGAGCCTCAGGTCGCGCTCTCCACCGTGAGATACCCATCTTCGCTCGGGATCACGTTCAGCGTCGACTTGGGCCTGGCGAACACGCTGCATGTTCAGGTCGAGGCGGCGGCATACCTCCCGCTCTCGGGTGAGGACGAGCCGCTCACGACAGCGCAGATTCAGTCGATGAGCAGAGATGAGCTGCTCAACCGACGTTGGCGCCGACGCGCTCTCGAACTGACCCGTCACGACATCTCGCTAGACGCTCCACCGAGCTCACCCTTGAAGCTGGGGGAGGGACTCGAGCTCTACGCTCGCGTTCGTCGCGCCGGCGACGAGACGGAGGCGTCGGTCACGCTTGCGTTGATCAACCGACTCACCGGCGGCAAGGTTCGCGATCTCGATGCGCGCTTCCAGTGCAGCCTGAGCGTCACGTCACCGGAGGGCGAGGTCTTCGTCGAACGTATGACGCAGAAGACGCTCGGCGTCGACGATGCTGACCTGCGCTCGTACGCGCTGCTATATCGGCATGCCAGAACCTTCGCAGTTGGACATGGATGTGCCGCGCGATGGGAGGGTGACGATCCCGGGCGAAAACGACTGATCGCGAGTGCGGTCCTCCCGGAGGCACGGGTCCGCGTAGCCGAAAGCAACCCAACGATCGTGTCGCCCGTCCTCTCGCTGAAACGGGCGGCCGAAATGCCAAAGCCCGAGCTCATCTCTGAGCTCCGGGCTTTCTGCGACTCATATAGCTCCTGGATCAGCAATCAACGCGCCGCGGCTGCAGAACTCGAAACAAGCCTTGCCGCCATCGCCACCGATCACCTCGACAGGTGCGCGGGAGTCGCGGCGCGGATGCTCGATGGAGTGGATCTCCTGGAGGACGAGCACGACCCTGATCCGTTTGCCGCATTTCGACTGATGCTCGATGCCATGCTTCAACAGCGTGCTCGGACCGATTGGCTGCGGGCTGGCGGAGGTGGAGACGGACCGACGCTGACGGACGAGCCGGAATGGCGACCATTCCAGCTAGCGTTCATCTTGCTTTGTCTCCGGGGCGTGGCCGACCCCGACCATGACGATCGTGGTATCGCGGATCTACTCTGGTTCCCGACCGGCGGCGGGAAGACTGAGGCTTATCTGGGTCTGATCGCCTTCGTGATCTTCCTCCGCCGCTTGAGAGGGGGACACGGCGGCGTCACAGTCATCATGCGCTACACGCTGCGGCTGCTCACGATCCAGCAGTTCGCGCGCGCGACGCTCCTCATCTGCTGTTGCGAAGAGCTGCGGCGCAGACGCGACGATCTCGGCGACAGTCCCATCTCCATCGGTCTGTGGGTGGGCGAAGCCGGCACCCCGAACACGCGAGAGGACGCACGCAAGGCCCTGGACAGGCTTCAGCGCGGAGCGACCCCGGCGAAGGGGAACCCCAAACAGCTGTCTAATTGTCCGTGGTGCGGGCGCCTGCTCGACAGCACCCACTACTGGATGGGCGACCATCCGCCCCGACTCGCCGTCGGGTGCCGGAACCCTGGCTGTGAGTTCAGCAAAGGCCTCCCCGTGTATGTCATCGACGAGGACATCTACGACTACCGCCCCTCGTTGATCGTTGCGACCGCGGACAAGTTCGCATCGCTTCCCTGGCGAGAGCGATGCCGCGATCTGTTCAACCTGGGTTCATCAGATCCTCCTCCTGAGCTGATCGTCCAGGATGAGCTGCACCTGATCTCAGGCCCACTGGGAACCCTGGCGGGGCTCTACGAGACCGCCGTCGATCTCATCTGCGAAGCCGAGGGCCCCCGGCCGAAGGTCATCGCCTCCACGGCCACGATCAGGCGCGCACACGAGCAGACCGAAGCGCTCTTCGACCGACAGATGGTTCAGTTCCCGCCGTCCGGCATCGACGCGCGCGACTCGTATTTCGCGGTTGAAGCGACTCCGGAGCAGCGCGGTGACCGCATGTACGTAGGCCTGCTCGCGCCCGCCTCAAGTCATGCAACGCTCATGATCAGGACCTACGCCCGCCTCTTGCAGTCGGCGTTGGAGTCGGACGCGCCAGATGGCATCAAGGACGCGTACTGGACCCTGCTCGGCTACTTCAACAGCCTGCGGGTTCTCGGAGGCGCGCTGCTTCAGGTTCAGGACGACGTCGTGGACAGAACGAAGCTTTTGGCCGGCGACGGTTCCGCCCGAGTCACGGACGAGAAAGTGATCGAAATGACGAGCCGAATCGAGTCCGGCGACATTCCGCGTCACCTAGCGATGATGGACCGACCCGTGCCCGACGCCGTCGACGTGGTGCTCGCGACCAACATGATCTCGGTGGGAGTGGATGTCGACCGACTGGGCCTGATGGTCGTTATGGGACAGCCGCAGACGACTTCGGAATACATCCAGGCAACCAGCCGCGTTGGGAGGCGGCACCCCGGTCTCGTCGTCGTGCTCTACAACGGCGCTCGCTCGAGGGATCGATCCCATTACGAGTCGTTCGTCGGGTACCACGGTGCCCTTTATCGTCAAGTGGAGTCGACGAGCGTCACACCGTTCTCGTCGCGAGCTCGGGATCGAGCCCTCCACGCAGTCTTGATCTCGGTGGCGAGACTGACAATCCCAGGCCTCTTGGCAAATGGTGCCGCGGGGGCGGTCACCCATTACCTGGTCGACATAGAGCGGATCCGCGATCGGATCGTCGAACGAGTCGGACGAACCATGACGGCTGAGGCGACGCGTACCCGCGAGGAACTCGATTCGGTCATCGCGCTGTGGGCCGGGCGGGCCCAAGAGAACCCGGATCTTGTGTACGCCGACTGGAAACAGCCGACACGAGCGCTCTTGGTCGACGCGTCGGAGGACGGCGCTCGTTACGGAGCATTCGAGACGCTCTTCTCGCTTCGAGACGTGGACGCGGAATGCACCTTGGAGCTGGTGCGCTGATGGCGTCCCACGGATCCGTGCGTCGCTCGCAGGTCGTGACGACCTACGGCCCCGGTGCACTCGTCGCGGTCGACGACGAATCATTCATGGTCGCCGGCATTCACCGATGGCCGGTCCAAGAGGCGGACGCCGTCCCCGAGCGACGTCTGGAGGACCAGCTCCGCGTGCATTCCCTCTATCTCCCGCCAAGCGAAGGAGACGCGTTCGAGCGCCCGCGTGGTATTCCGGTGATCCGGTTCCCACTGATGCATTCCTGCCCAGGCTGCAAGCGCCTTGACTGGCACTGGAACCTGTCCGACGGAGACCGCAACAGCTGCAACCGCTGCGATCGCCCCCTGGTGCCGTCGCGCTTCGTGACCGCCTGCGACGCAGGTCACATCGAAGACTTCCCCTACCTACGTTGGGTCCACCACGGTGCCGCCGGGGACGGAGCGCATCGGCTTGAGCTGACGGCAACCGGCAAGTCAGCCGCGCTGCGGGACATCATGGTGTCCTGTTCTTGCGGCGCCGCGCGGACGCTCGAAGGGGCGTTCGATAGGAGAGAACTTTCCCAAGTCGCGCGTTGCAACGGCCGAAGGCCGTGGCTGGGAGACCAGGAAGAGTGTGGAGCTGCGCTACGGACGCTCCAGCGCGGCGCGTCGAACGTGTGGTTCTCGTCGGTCCGGAGTGCGCTATCGATCCCCCCATGGTCCGACGGCGTCTTCCAACTGCTCGAGCGGTACTGGTTGATGCTCAAGAACATGGACGATCCGGCCAAGTTGCGCAACGTACTGGAAGGGATGGGCGCGGCGTTGACGGCGCATGGCCACGAACTCGACGAGATAGTGCGCGCAGTTCTCGCACGTCAGGCTGAGGAGGCTGGCGACCGGGGTGATGCCACGAGTCTGCGGCGTGACGAGTACAGAGCCCTGTTGGCGGGTCGAGAGGAGCGCGACCAGGACCAGCAATTCGTCGCATCGGCAGGACCGCCACCAAACGCGCTCGGCAACCTGTTTGACCGAATAGCGATCGTTCCTCGACTGCGCGAGGTCCGGGTCCTCGTCGGCTTTACCCGTCTTCATCCCCCATCGGGGGACGATTCAGACGGAGCATCGGCTCTGGCTCCGCTAGCACGGGGTGAGACGGGATGGCTCCCGGCGATCGAGGTGAAAGGGGAGGGCTTGTTCCTACGATGGGACGAGCAGACCCTCGCCGCCTGGGAGGCAAGCCCGAATGTCCGGCAGCGGGTCCGTGCCCTCGCTGAACGTCATCAAGCACTGGCGGAGCAACGCGGTGCCAAGCAGTCGCGGCCGGTGACGCCGCGCTTGGTGTTGATCCACACGTTCGCGCACGTGCTAATCGATCAGATGAGTCTCGACGCCGGGTACCCAGCGGCCTCGCTGCGAGAGCGGCTGTACGTGGACGATGACATGCGAGGCCTTTTGATCTACACCGCAACCTCGGACTCGGCCGGCAGCCTCGGGGGAATCGTCGCTCAAGGCGCTCCCGGCCGGCTCGCAAGCCTTGTACGCGAGGCGGTGAATCGCGCCGCGTGGTGCTCGGCGGACCCCGTGTGCATTGAGGCGACCGCCACTGGCGCCGACGGTCTCAACATGGCGGCGTGCCACGCATGCACGTTACTGCCCGAAGTGTCTTGCGAAGAGCGCAACACGCTGCTGGATCGAGCGCTCCTCGTCGGCACCCCGACCATGCCGCGACTAGGATATTTCGTCGAGCTTCTCGAGGGCGATTGATGGCGCGGATGCTGCCCGCCCATTGCCCGCGCGGGACGCCGAGTGAGGCGGAGAGGCGCATTTTTGATCACATCAAGTCCGAGACGCCCGATTCGTGGGTTGCACTTCATTCGCTCGGCCTGACCCGCCATCGACGCAAACCCTGGGCCGAGGCAGATTTCGTCGTGGTCACGTCAAAGGGCATCTTTGTGCTGGAGGTCAAAGGCGGTGCAGTTCGACGAACTGGCCGGGAGTGGTCGACTAACAACCAGAGGCTCGACGAAAGCCCGTTCGATCAAGCTGCTGGAGCGGCCGCCGCGCTGTTTCAGGATCTTCGCGATGCGGTGCCAGCCGTCGCCGCATCCCTAGTTGGACACGGCGTCTGCTTCCCAAACGTGATCTTCGATGTCGCCGGCACGGACTTGGAAGGCGAGCTTGTATACGACGCCCGAGACACAGAACAGGTCTTTGCACGCTATATCGAGCGTCTAACGCGGCACTGGGAGCAACGCCTGGCCGACCGGCTGCCCGGATTCACGCCAAAGCCGCTGGGCGCCAGAGACATGAAGGCGGTCATCAATCGCCTTGCAGGCGACTTCGATCTGATCCCAAGCCTGCGCGCGGACATCGGCGAAGTGACACGCGAGCATGTGCGGCTGACCGAGGCTCAGCTCGTGACGTTCCGCGGGCTCGAGGAGAATCCGCGTGTCGTCGTCCGCGGCTCCGCGGGCACCGGCAAGACGCTGATCGCGATCGCTGACGCCGAACGACTTGCCACACATGGATTGCGAATACTGGTGACCTGTCACTCCAACGCGCTCCGCGACTATTTGGCGCTGCGCGTCGCGCATGAACCGAAGATCAGCGTGATCGCGTTTCAGCAACTGTGCAGTGACCTCATCGCTAAGGCTGGCATCGCAGATCCCCGGCACCCCAGCGGACGCGCCGAGGAGTACTACGACATTCTGCGCCCAACCGCTGCGCTCGAAGCCTGGTTCGATCTGCAAGACCCGCCGCAGTGGGACGCGCTCGTTGTGGATGAGGCGCAGGACCTGCTCACCGGTGCCGCAAGCGACCTCCTCGACACGGTGCTTGTTGGAGGATGGAAGACGGGCACATGGCGCCTCTATCTCGATCCTCTCCAGGACATCTTCGTCGCGAGCCATCGCGAGATCATCGACCGGATCTGTGGCGACGGCGCGCAGTTTCGCCTCGCGATCAACTGCCGAAACACTGCGGAGATCGGACGCGAAACATCGATCGCCGCCGGTTGCGACATCCACGAAACGCTTCCGGTGAATGGACCAGACCCAACGTGGTTGCCCTACGTTGACGAGCGCGAACACCTTCGACTCGTCGGCAAGCAGATTCGTGCCTGGGTCGAGGCCGGCGTTCGACCGGAGGACATCACCATTCTTTCGCCGGTTCGACGACACAACAGCGTGCTTGCGAACGGGTTGCCCCCGGGCGTGCCGTGTCGACTCGTGGACGGTCCGATCATCGCGCCGGGTCGTGAACGTAATGCTCTGCAGTTCTCCACCGTGGCGGCATTCAAGGGTTTGGAGTCGGATGTCGTTCTTCTGCTCGACCTGCCGTTCCTTGGCCGCGAGGACAGAAGCGCAACGACATACGTCGGGATGACTCGAGCGTGCGCGGTGTTGGCGGTCATGTACGACCAGCGCCTGTCGAGCCGCCTCGGCGAGCTGCAACGAGACTTTGGTCGCAGGCTTGTCGCCGGCGGCCGTACCGAGGGCAGCTACGAGTTCTCAGGGAGGACCGAAAGCCGGTAGCGACTCCTGCCGAGTTCTTCGATCTTTAGGCCTTCCTCACGAAGTTCGCGGACTCGGCGCGCCCACTCCGAGATCCCCGCTACGGCGGCGATCTCCTCGCCGTAGACGACCTGTCCCACACGTTCCTCGAGGTACCGACGGATCCGCGTCTTCGCGCTCGCTCCAGCAGCGGTCTTCGTCGATCCAACGATCTCTCGACGCGCGGCGATCACCTGCCCCACCGCAACATCCATGGGCAGGGCGTCGATCTCTCCTGTCGCCTCGAGGCGGTTTGCAAGGTGGGTCAGGAAGTCGGCCAGGTCACGAAGGCGCCGGACGCCTTCGGAGCGCGTCGGCTCATCAAACGGGCTCACGGCGAATAAGGCCTCGAGAGGGACATGGGCTTGAATCTCGCGCGTAAGCGGTTGCCCAGCTCAGCGTCCGTCGGCGTCGACACTTCAGCTGACATCAGCCGAGAACGATCCGTCCGGCTCGCTTGGTGACGATCAGGGTTTCGTCCGCCCGCACGTGCGCCTCGAGGATCTGACGACCGATGCGAAGCACTCCGGAGCGGTCGTGGTCAGGCCCATTGCGGAGGTTCCAGCGACCCGTGACTGGTATCCCCTTCAGCTCGACCTCGACGTCGCCGGGCGCGTGCGGGAACGCGCGCTTGCTGGGGCCTGGGAACCGAATCTGGCCGCGCTCGATGTCCTTTGCGGTGATTCGCTGAGTCGTCATCCTGCAGTCCTCGGCTCGGGCAACCTCGATATGAACGCTAGACGGAGCTCTGACGCCGTTCAGCGCGCTCCGCAAACAACTTGGTCTCCATCTCCGAGGTCCATGGCTTGCCTGCCGCTCGTCGCCTGGCTCCCACTTCAGCGACGATCCGCCGATCCCGCTCGACCTCAGAGGCCTCCGCAGCTTCGCGTCTCCGCTCGATCTCGCGTTGCTGCGCTCCGAGCGACCTCGCCGCGATCGCCCGGTCGTCTCTATCGAAGAGAGATCGAATCGGCTCAACCGCGTTCACGACCATCTCCTCAAAGGAGATGTCGAGCCGCTCGGCCTCCAAAAGCGCGTTCCATCCCTCAGACTCGCCGGGCTTGCGCAGGACGCTCTTGATGTATGCAACAAGCGCCGGACCATCGTTCTCACGATCGTTGACAGCGCGGGTCACGTACGGGCCCCAGTAATTCGACCCGTCAGTGTTCGTGATGTTCGGATCATCCCGTGCGCCCTCAAGCCGGCGGCGGATCTCCGCTAGCAAAGCCCGGTGTGCCTGCTCCATGGACCCAGCCTAGCGAGGCGACCTTCAGAGGAGGGACGGGCTGGCTGGTGGGAGTGCGAGCGAGCGGCGGTGTGGCCTCTGCACGGCCCGCGCCGAGACGACCGGCCCCGATCGTTGCGACATCGGTCGCGGCGGCATGCTGCGGCTCGTGTCAGATCCCTGCCGCTACGCGATCGGATCCTGTCATGATGAACGGAGGGGTCGTCAGATCTTGCGTCGGGATCGATGCGCAGGTCGGGGCGGAGCGAGTGGCCAACGCCTCGGACGGTCCTCGCCTGACGCTCAGACGACCAGTACCCACGCTCCTGCCTGGTGTAGGTCGTACTCCGAAATGGCGTTAACGCATCTCTGCGATTTGAGTGCGTGAGTACCCATCCTGCCAGCCGCCGGCGCCCGTTTAGACGTCGGGCTCGCTCCAGTGCCTCGGGCGATACGCTCGCGTCCGCGAACAATTGGCATCCGGCCTTCGCTGCGCATATGACGTCCGGGCGGCACGCCGAGGCAGGTCCATCCGGAAACGTCAAATGATGCGAATGAATTCGCAGGCAGCCAGTGCAGAGTCGCGCGTCCGCCGCGTGCCCCTAACGGCGACAACGTGGAATCCTTTCGTGTGTGATCAGCCGAATCACTGCGACGGGCCACCGCACCGAGGTCGAGGGCCGCACGTTGGAGTACGGCATTTCCGCCGGTTGGCCCGATGACATCGCTCCGAGGGTCGCAGTGCATTTTCGGTGGGGCCGCGCCAGCTGGTGTCCGATCAGTGTGGTTCTTGCAGCTGCCCAGGAGTGCAGTCACGACCCGGAGCTACCCCTCCAGGAGCTGGACGCCCTCTCGGACCGCGAATGGGTTCGCCTCAGAATCTGGCGCCCGCGCGCTGTACCGCCGCAACAGGACGCCGTCTCTGGTCGTCAGTGGCTCGTGACTGATGTCCGTGGCGGGTTGCAGCTTGTGGTACGTCGGGAAGACGCGAAGCGCGACGTGTACGTCCCGTTCGACGTACTCGACTTTGTGTCGAGCGACGTCGTGAGCTGGGCGGAGTTGCACCTCTATGCGACGGCTCTCCTGCGCGCCAACGGGACATCGTTGCCAATCAGCCGTGTAGGTGCGTACCTGGAAGGGAACGGTGGCCGGCCGCGGTGGAAAGGCGAGCCGCCAGCGGCCGACTACGTCGGCACACCGCTCTGGCGAGTCGTCGCGACCGGCCGAAAGGTACGGGTCGATGGACGAACGCTCGAGTTCGGAATGTCGGCGAGCTGGCACGGCGAGTTCCATCCTCTGGTGGTGGTGTATTTCCGTTGGGACGAAAGCGGCTGGTGTCCCCTCGACGCGGCGTGGTCGGCCATCGCAGCTTGCTTTGACGACACAGACGAACCGATCGAGGAGGCGGAGCCGAGAGCGACCGATGATCTGGTGCTACCGACAAAATGGCAGCCCCGTCCGTGCGTGTGGCAGGAGTCCGAGGACTCCCCGTTCTCATGGCGCATCCAAAGTCATGACGGAGTCCTCCGACTTCAAGTCGCGTCGATGGCCGGCAAGGACCTGTCGACGGTGCCGCTTAGCGTCGCTAAGTTCCTGAGTGAGACTGATAGCTCGCTGTGGTCGGATCTGCGGAGGTATGCGGAGGCCCTGCTCTGGGAGAACGGAAAGTCTCTCCCGATGAGCAGGATCGCGGAGTGGCTTCGTGAGAATGATGGCCAGCCTAGGTGGGCGAATACAGACACCCGATGACCGGGTTCAGCCGCGGCCGTTGACCTGATATGGAGAGACGATTGTCAAGTGGGGGTCGTAGATTTCACGCATTCGCGCTCGCTGGGGTTGTCGTGTGGTCAGCTGGGTGGGTGGCGGTCCGGCAGGCTGTGCGCGACGCGCGGTCAGACTGATATACGCGGGTTTGGGTTGCCGCAGGACCATGGTTCGTCGTGGGGATCCGCTGTCTAACATCGGGCGTGGCCAGCCCCTGTGTGGGGGCGGGTTGCTCATAGGTCAGTCGCGGGTTCCCCGCGCGTTGCCGGGCCGCCACCGACCCAGCCGACGGGATAGGCGATGCTGAGGGGGGTGCTCGTCATTCGATGCGGGTGATCGCCCAGCAGAAGCCGGCCAGTTCGCGGGCGGCGGCGACCGCGATGATCGTTCGCCGTTTGGCGCGTTGCTCGAGCCGTGTCCAGGTGCGGTGCAGCCGCCGCTGGGCGCTCCACGCAACGGCGATCGCGTCCGCGGGCTGGCCGTCCTGTCGGTCGCCGAGCGTCTTGCCGATCGCGGGTCGCTTGCGGTAGTGCCAGGCGGCCTCGACCAGCAGCCGCCGGGCGTGTCCGGAGCCGGTCTTGGTGATCGAGCCGAGCCGGCGCTGCTGCCCGGTCGTGCTCTCGCATGGGACCAGTCCGACGTAGCTCATCAGCTGCTCGGCGCGGGCGAACCGCTCGAAGTCACCGATCTCGGCGCATAACCCGACGGCGGTCAGCGTGTCGATCCCGCGTAGACATCGCAACCGGCCGATCTGTATCGCCCACGGCGAGTTGGGGATCATCGTCACGATCTCGCGCTCGAGCTGGTCGCGCCGATGAGCGAGCCCGTCGATCGCGCCGCGTGCGTCGAGCAGCGTCGCATGCGCTGCCGGCCATTTGAGCGTCACGCCAGCGAGCCAGGCGCGGTGGCGCTCTGTCCACGCGTCCCCGTCGTCGAACCGGATCCCGTGCCGCAACAGCAGCTTCGAGAGCCGGTGACGGGCGCGCATCAGGTCGACCCGAACCGCTTCGCGGGCGCGGACCAGGTCCCGCAACGCCTCCTCCTCATCGCCCGGAACCCTGACAGCGTGCAGCTTGCCCGCCATCAGCATCCGCGCGAGCAGCTCCGCGTCGCGACGATCAGTCTTCACGCGATCCCCGCTCGCGCGCGGGATCTTGCTCGGCGCCGCGACCACGCACTCCACGCCACGCTTGGCGAGCTCACGCGCGAGCCCGTAGCCCGTCGGACCCGCCTCATACGCGACCCGCACCGGCCGCGGCAGCCCCGCGCAGAAGCCCGCCGCGCCGGCGGTATCGCCGCCCATCGCGAACGTCTGCAGCTCCCCGGTATCGGCGTCAAGTACCACCGCGACGATCTTCGCCGCGTGCACGTCCAAGCCGACGAGACTTCTAGCCTCCGCCATGGCTGGTTCCTCCTATGCGGTTGTGGGCCGCCGCGCGGGTGGAGCCGCGCGGCAAGACTGTCACCCCACGAACAGCATGGGGGAACCGGCCCCTTCTACACCGCAGGCCGGACGGACGGTCAATCCATATTGTCTAACGCGCCCGCCTTGATGGCGTTCTCGATAACCATCGCCGTCGAGTAATCGGCAACGGACACGAAGCGGAACCCGAAGCTTTCGTGGGCTGACAGGCGGATTCCCGAGCCTCGCCCTACGGGAAGACGCCGGTCGTGAGTCCGCGGGGATAGTCGATCATCCGCTCGTAGCGTCCGGCTGCGATCTCGTCGAGCGGGTTGGCTCCGCTGAGGAAGTCCACCTGGCCGTCAAGCCACCATCCAGCGAGGGTCTTGCCGCTCACGCTGATCGCCATCTCCTGGACGAACGCGATCAGCTCGGCGAGGTGCTGGCCAGCTCGCCGGCCGGCGTGCGCCGCCGTTCGAGCCACTCTCGCACCGTCTCCTCGTCTGCGCCGGTGCCGGGGGCGATCTGCGCCGTGGTGAGGAGCACCTGATCGCGCAGCGCGATCAGCAGATCTGCGAGTGCCATGGTCGAATCCGAGCTCGTCGCCGTCACAGCTCCAAATGTACGGCCCGTTCTTCCCAGTGGCGAGCAGCCGCCGTGAGCATCCCGACGTCGGGCTCCGCCGCATCCGGCTCGCCGGCGATCGGTATGCAAGTAGCCGATCAGATGACGCGCAGCCTCGGCCGCGTCGCGTCTTCGGGCTTCGCGCCGCCCTTCCTCTTGGGCATCGCATGCGATCGAGACTTCGCGCGCGCGATCTCGCCCCTTCGCCGGGTCGTTTACGTGGTGCCGATCGCACCAGTCGTGGATCGCGAGCATCTCGCCGTCGGGGTCACGGGAGCCGGCGCGGGATCTCGCTCTCCACCAGCTCCGGCGTTGCCATCGGACGATGGCGCAATCGCGTCCGCTCGTCGTCGTTGGCGAGCACGGCAGGGCAGCCGTCAACCAGCAACGTCCGCTTACCTACCCAAGTCTCCGGATGAAGTGGTGCCGCACCACGTGCGAGGCGCTCGCAGAAGTCCTGCAAACCGTTCCTGTTCGAGGATCGGAGGGCTCGAGGGCTAGACCGACCGAGCGCGGAGTTGGGCCAACCCGCGCTCTTCACAGAAGTTCCTGCGACCGCGCATCTCGGGGCCACGAACGACGCGGACCTAGCGCGTAGTAGGGCCGACCCGGCGCGTAGAAAGGGGCACCTAGTGCCCCAATCGGCCGAAAGGTCGATCCGGCGCGCGGATAGCACCGACGTCGGCGCGAAGCGTGTTGTAGACCGTCATCGGGATGTCCTGGAAGGTCACGAACTGTCCAGGAGCCCCGCCGACGGCGGGCCTCCTAAGGGCGCCGGTGACCATGATCGACCGCCGACCTACCATTGCGGCATCCTGATCCGAGCATCCGCAGTAAATGTGAGGTTCTTCGATCTGGACGAGCGCTCCGTCGCCCATATGGAGGAGCGGTTGTCAAGGGGTAGGGGTTGTTGGCCATTGTCTGGTTGATGGGGGGTCGGGGGGTGTGGTTGCGGCTTGCGGGGCGGTCCGGGCGTCCTCGGGTTCGCGACGGTGGTCATGCTCATATTCGGGGGCTGGGTACCCCAAGACCTTTGTTCGTCGCACGTCCGCTGTCTAAAGTCGAGCGCGGCGCCCCGGGTGGGCGTTGCTCAGGCGACAGAGCGCGGAGTTGTTGTGCGCGAGCCGGGATGCTCGGGCCGCCTCGCCAGCCGCAACGGGATTGTCGAAGGGTGGTCAGCGCGAGCTGGTGAGCCTCCTGCGGGTCGTTGGTGTGGGCGTCGGTGTCAGTGCTGTGGGGGTGGTGGCGATCTCCCAGCAGTAGGCGGCGAGCTCGCGGGCGATCGCGACCGCGACGATCCCGCCGGGTTTGCGGCGCGCGTCTTTGAGCTGGCGCCAGCGGGCGTTGAGCCGGCGTTGCGCTTTCCAGGAGATGTTGATGATCTCGGGCGCTTGCCCGCGCTGGCGGCGCTCGAGCGCCTCGCCGACCGCGGGACCGCGGCGGTAGTGCCAGGATGCCTCGACCAGCAGCCGTCTGGCGTGCGTGGAGCCGGCCTTGGTGATCGATCCGAGCCGGCGCTGCGCTCCGGTGGTGTGCTCGGAGGGGACGATCCCGAGGTAGGAGGCGAGCTGGTCGGGATGATCGAAACGCTCCCATTCGCCGATCTCGGCGCAGAGCCCGAGCGCGGAGAGCGTGTCGATCCCGCGCAGGCACCGCAACCGGGCGACCGTGTGCGCGCACGGCACACTGACAGCGAGCTTTGCGAGCTCGGCCTCGACCTGGTCGCGGCGGGCGATCAGCACGTCGTGGGCGTGCAGGTAGTCAGCCAGCGTCGCCCGCGACGCCTGATCGGCGAACTGGATGCAGGTCAGCCACGAGCGGTGCTTTCGCGACCACGCCTCGCCCGTGCCCTCCCAGTAGATCTCGCGGCGCAACAGGAATTTCCCGATCCGGTGCCGGGCGCGCATCAGATCCAGGCGAATGTCCTCGCGGCAGCGGACCAGATCACGCAGCTGCTCACGCTCGACCGACGGGATCGTGACCAGCACCAGCTCGCCGGCTGCCAACAGGCGGGCTAGGCGGATCGCGTCGCGCTTATCGGTCTTGACACGATCCGCCGCCGGACGCTCGGTCTTGCCCGGCGCGCACACCCCGAGCTCGATCCCCTCCGCCAGCGCGCGGCGCGCCAGCCCATAGCCCGTCGGGCCCGCCTCATACACCATCCGCGCCGGGCGCTCCACCCCGCGCAGCCACGGCAACAGCTCGTGCGGGCGGCCCACCACCCGCCTCGTCGACACCTCGCCCGTCCCCTGGTCAAAGATCGCGAACGTCGACTCGCGCGCATGCACGTCGAGACCGACCCAACGGATACCGTCAGGCATCGGCGCTCCTCTCGTAGCTTGTGGGCCCCGCGCCGAGGGCGCAATCCTCAGCGCGAAGACTTACCCCGCAGCCTGCGCGGGGAGTGCCGACCCCTTCGACACGCGACAGGCCGGTCCTCCATAGTGTCTAAGGCGATCGAGCGCGGAAGGACGCCCAAAGGAAGAAAGACCTATCAGCGATCGTCCTAGAGGTCGATCTTCTGCGCCAGCATGCTGGCGCCGGGAAGCTCACGTGTGCCGGATCTACAGTGCAACCGTGGCCGAGACCTGCATCTTCTGCGGCGGGACCCCGACGTCCCGGGAGCATCTTTGGCCAGACTGGCTGCGGAGGGAAGCCGCGATAGCTGAGTCGTTCGGTCACCGGCTCGAGCAGGAGGTCGACGGGGTCGAGACGCGGGATATCAACTTCAGCACGCTGCCGTTCAACCAGGTCGTGAGAGCCGTGTGCGCCGCTTGTAACAGCGGCTGGATGTCGACGATTGAGGAGAATGCCAAGCCGATCCTGCAGGACTTGATCCACGGGCGCGGGCGAACGCTCAACACGGACGACAAGCGCAAGATCGCAACGTGGGCATTCTTGAAGGCCTGCGTGTTCGACGAACTTCATCCTCGAGAGCGGGTCGTGCCACCTGAACATTGCGCGCGTTTGTTCACGTACAAGAAGCCGCCCGCGACCGGTGTCGCGATCTGGCTGGGCACGTACGAGGCGCAAGAGGTGGGCCACTACGCCTACCAAGGGTTGCTGGTAGCGCAAACCGGGCTGCCGGACCCCGAAAGGCCAACGATCTACATCGTGACGATCACGGTGGGCACACTGGTAATCCAGGTGGCTGGTAGTGTCGTGGACGGTCTTGGGTTCGACGACCTGGACCTCGCGGATCTTGCCCCTGAGTTGCACGTCGCCAAGACCTGGCCGCCATCGGATGGCGTCGTGGTCTTTGCACAGGACCACGTCATGGATCACGAAACGCTGATCGGCTTCACCAGGTTTCTCTACAACGCGATAGGTCGCCTCACCGGCGGCGCGCCGCCTGCCAGGTAGTTCAGCGGCTCGATGGGACCGGCGCGAGGCGGAGACAAGAAGGTCGGTCGCTTGGCGACGGCCTGCGGATGGCGCGTGTGCGAGTCGGATACTTTGCCGTAGTGACGTCATCTCGACGATCGGTTGACGCAGAGGAATTTCGGACGGCGATGACGCCGATCATCAGCGGCATGGTCGACTTCACGACCGCCGTGAACGCCGCCGCTTCGCGGCATAGCGAAATAGCCTGGGCCGGGTCGCCCGCAATGGCGGAAATAAGCGATGAATCCGGCTATACCGGCCGCAGCGGTTGGGACGCACCCTTCGGGGACACGCACCTGCTCGGATCGCTCACGCTGCGCGCGGCGACCGACTACGTGCGCATGTTCGCGGAGGCGTTCAACGCATCCACAGCGCCGCTCTATGGCCATCTCGTTCTCGCTCGCGCCGCGCTCGAAGCCTCGGTCATCTGCTGGTGGCTCAGCGAGCCCGGGATCCCTCGGGACGAGCGGCTCAAGAGAGGCCTGAGCGAGTACGTCTATTCAGCGGTCGAAGAACAACGACTGAAGCTCGCGACTGACGCCTGGGACCACGTCGAGACGACGACCGAGCGCGCGACGCGACTCGGCTGGGCCGTCACCGACTTCGGGGGCAGCTCCTGGAAGAAAAAGAGCCGGGGCACCCCGCGCGTCGACGCCGTCACGAGACCCTCCGTACCCGCCGGCATCGCACGACTGCTCACAGACGACGAGACGAGCAGGATCGGCAAGTTCGAGTGGTCTCGGTTATCGGCTGTGATCCACGTCACCTACTTCGGGCTCCGTTCGGCGATGCTCGTCCAAGACAGCACGCCTAACCCGATCAGCGGCCCGGCGCAAGTGCCCATCGGTACCGACGCGACCACCGTGTACCTCCAGGCGGTTTGCGTACTGAAGGCACTGCGGCGGACCGCCGATGCGCGCTTCGCACTGATGGGCTGGCGCGACGAGGAGTGGAACGCGGCCGCAACAGCCGCAGAGAAGCTTGAGAAGCAGCTGCTCGATGCTGTTCGGCCTCACCTGGCAACGTTGCGCATCTAGCTCAGCGCCCGGTTTTGAGGCAAAGAACGTGATCTTCCGGCGTGAGGGCGGTGACCCGACACCGCGATCGACCGGTGGACACCGGGCATGGCGTTCGCTTCCCGCCGAATCGCCAGTCGGCTTGGTTCGATCGCTCATGGCGACGCAGGGATCCCGTGTGAGTGAGCGGGAGAGCACCTGACCCCTCCTCAGACGGAGACTATTCACTCTCTGGTCGCTGATTCTCGTAGAACCATACGCGCGGATCGCAGATCGCTTCCGGGCTTTGCTCCACGTAGGGCGTCGATGTCCATGAGCCCACGCGCCGGCTGAAGAAGAAGCGCACCACATGATCGTGCTCTACGTCTGACAGCGCTCTTGGCCATGTGAGCGTGAACTCATCGCCAAGCTTGTTAACGAGGACCGCGAGAATCTCATTCTCACACGTGCTCATGTCGGCGAGAAAGCGTTTGACACGAACACATCGATCAAACGGAGCGACCGGAAGGTGGGTTAGTGAGTAGAACAACTTGCTCGAGCTCAACACGGGCTGGAAGGAAGACCAGTCATTATTAGCCACCAGCTGAGCGTATAGATCAAAAACGTACCCGTCGTCGCCGTCGTCCTCGAGGTGAATAGCGTCGGCGACGGAATACAGCAGGTGCGTCTTGAACCGCTCGATACCGGGCGTAAGACCTGTCGCTAAGCCGTTGAGTACGACCAGCGTGTTCCCAGAGGTGGCACGACTGTGTCCCACCACGTTACGAATCTCGCGCAGTTCATCAAGTCTTGTATCGACTACGCCACGCGGAAGGCCAGTCAGAACCCGCACTGTCGGCCAGGTGTTATCTGAAAGAAGCACGGTGCGGAGCTCCTCCAGCGTAAGCACCCATATCGCGTTGTTGCTGTTCTCGCAATGCAAGTGCATGCGACCGTCGAGCTGCTTAAGTCTGCGCTTCAAGTCACCTAGGAGCTCCGGGGGTAGCGCGGACTTCCAGTTCGAGCCGTATCGGGCCATCAGACTGGCGTATGCCACGCGCCGAAACCACTGTTCAAGCACATACAGGCGCTCGTAGATCTCGATGTTTGTCTTCGGCACGGGTAGCTCGTCCCGAAAGATGACGCCTGGTTCGTTTCCGCTCACGCTGATAGTCATAACACAGCGATGCGGATCTGGGGACACGTAGCTCGTGGCAGTACGCGCTTCCGGGTTCTGCACCCGTTTCGCGAGTCGCGCTGCGTGACGAATCCTCTTGCGGCATGGCCCAGATGTTTCTCCGATCGCCAGGATGCACTGGGTCCGGCGGGCTTGATTCAGCCGCGCAGCCGGCTAAGACTGGTTTCAATCGCTCAGGTCGTCGAGGCGAAGGTCGCCGCCGAGTCCGCGAGCTATCAGCGCTCGAACGAGCTCAGCACGACCTGCGGAACGCGGCTCGGCTGAAGTCGACCTGTTTGCGAAGCCAAGTGACCCTAGGTAGCGATGTCGATCTGGCTTCAATCCGTCACCACGCATGAGAAACCGCTGGATCCGGACTGGATCCGAAACCACGACGTGCTGCTCGCATCCGTGTGGACAACCAAACATCCGGACCAGTGGGAGGTTGGGGACACAGTCGTGTACTACGCCTCCGGACACTGCTCCATCGTGGCGATCGTCCTCCTCGATGGCGAAGCAGACGGCGGAGGTGGCTGCCGCTGCAGTGGCAAACACCGGTGCGACCCCTCGCGGTGTTGGATGTCGAGACTACGTCTCTCCTTGCAGATGCCGGTCTGGCCCCCGTTCCGGAGTAAAAGCGACTTTCCAGGGTCGAATACCAGCGCGTCTGCGATCTGATCGCCGCGGCGTTGACGTCCCCGACCTAGCTGGATCCGTCCTGTGGCATCGGTGACGGTCGCGGCAAACGGCGTGCGGCCAGCGCCTTCGGCATTGTTCTCGCCTCACCACCACCAGGCCTCCAACCTCATTCAGCGCCGTTCGTCGCGCGCAAAGCGAGCAATCGCCGACGAGTGCTGATCGTCACCGGTCGCCGGTCGGACCGAACGATCGCAACGGCGACCCAGAAGTCGTACGGTCGGCGGGCATCGGCGACCGACCCGCCAGGAGCGATCGCATGATCCACCCGCGGCGGCGCCCGATTGGAATGCCGGAGCGCTCGGCCTGGATCGGCGCACGACCTACGTCTTGGGCTCGGCTGGATCGGGCCGTTACGCCGCAAGCGGCCCGCGGTCCGTCCGGGCATTCTCATCGAATGCTCCTCGAATCCCGGCTACGACACAAGTTCACCCGGCGTCGCGCCTGCGAACCACCCACTCCTCGAGGTCAGCTCGGCGATAACG
>CAVYGK010000014.1:0-201358 GCA_963768015.1 uncultured Solirubrobacterales bacterium | reverse complement strand
TTTAGCGATCCTATATGCTTTTGTGGTCCATGATGGTCGGGTAATGGACAAGCAATTCTAAGCGGTTTGTTAAAGACCAACCTGGAGGTCTGATGCACTCGTCTCGTCTGCGCAGGAAGGTGATCACGGCGCGCGCTGCTGTCGTGCTGATCGCCCTCATGCCAGCGCTGGCAATCCCGGCCAACGCCTTCGCCGGCGGCTTCACCGCACACCTTTACGTGCCCGGCAACACGCACCAGCCAAAGGTCGGCAATTGGCGGATCAAAGTGACCGCCACTCGCGGAAGCCAGAAGCTGAGTGGCAACGTCCGCTACAGGTTCTTTTTCCAGGGCATGCTCGTCAGCACGCAGGCCGGCGGGTCGTTCAAGAATGGCGTCTTCTACAACACACTGATGTGGCCAAAGCGTGCCGTCGGCCACACGATTACGCTCCAGGTCGTCGTCGTGACCCACTACGGCACCGCCTACCTGAACTGGTGGATCAAGGTGAAACAGTGACTTCGACGCAGTCCAGAATGCGTTAGTCCGTTGCCCGGAGCGAGCGTCACCGCCGACCACGTTTCCCGTGCATATGAGGGCCGTGATGTCCTGCACGACGTCAGCTTCAAGGTCAACGCGGGCGAACTCGTGGCGCTGACCGGGCCCTCGGGTTCGGGCAAGACGACCCTCCTGCAACTGATCGGGAGCCTGGACCGGCCAACCGCCGGACGGATCCTGGTCGACGAAGTAGACGTTGGGCGGTTGCGCCGGCCGGCCCTATTCCGCCGCAGCACGGTCGGGTTCGTCTTCCAGCTGCACTACCTGCTGCCAACGCTCACCGTGCAGAACAACGTCGAACTCCCGCTGGAGGCGGCGCACGTCGGCCGCCGCGAGCGCGTCGAGCTCGCGCTGGCGCTGCTCGGCGAGGTCGGCCTCGCGGACCGGGCCAACGCGATGCCGAGCGAGCTATCGGGCGGTGAGCGCCAGCGGGTGGCGATCGCCCGGGCGCTCGCCAACCAGCCGCCGCTCGTGCTCGCCGACGAGCCGACCGGCTCGCTCGACACGGTGGCCTCGCGCCAGGTTTGGAGGCAGCTGTCAAACATCCGCGAGCGACACGGGACGACCGTGATCGTCGCCTCGCACGACCCGACGCTCGCCGAGCACGCCGACCGGGCGCTGCACCTCGTCGACGGGCAGCTGACGGACGGCGGCGAGGGGCGGCCCCAGGCGATCCCGAGCGGCGTCGGATGACCGCACTGCGCACGACCTCGGGCAGGATGAGATGACCGCACTGCGTACGACCTTGAGCAGCCTGCGCCACCGGCCGGGGCGGGCCGTGCTGACCGCGCTCGGCTCCGCGCTCGGGATCGGCACGATCGTCGCGCTGCTGGCGGTCTCGGCCGGCGCGACCCAGACCGCCGGGAAGTTCGTTCACCTCGGCCGTGCCGATCTGGGGCTGTTCCAGAAGGACGCCGCCGACCCGACTACATCGGTCCTGCCGCAGAGCCTGATCACCACGTTGCGTCGCCAGCCGTGGGTCGCGAACGCGATGGGCCTGCAGCTACTCGTCTCATACATACCCCAGAACCTGGGCGCGGTCGTGTACGGCGCCGACGCGAACGGCTTCGAGCTCGGGCGGATGGTGTTCAGCTCGGGTCACATCTACAACGGCCCGAACCAGATCGTGATCGGCGACGAGCTTGCGCCACAGCTCCACGCGCGCGTCGGGGACACGGTCACGGTCGCCCACCGTCGTCTGCAGGTGGTGGGGATCTACCACATCGGCGTCACCCTGCAGGACACCGGCGCGTTCATCCCACTGAGCACGGCTCAGGCGATCACCGGCCACACCGGCGAGGTGACCTCGGTCGTCGTCAAGCTCGCGCCGGGAACCAAGTCGTCGGTCGCCCAGCGCACGATCGCGAACCGGTTCCCCGGGTTGCTTGTGATCGGCGATGCCGATGAGGCGCTGCGCGCGGGCGCCAACGGACAGCTGCTCACCAACTTGACGCTCGTGATCGTGGTGCTCGCGCTGCTGATCGGCGGCATCGGTGTGATGAACACGATGCTGATGTCCGTGATCGAGCGGCGCACCGAGTTCGCGCTCTTATCTGCGATCGGGTGGAGCGGCTCCCAGATCGCCGGCCTCGTGCTGACCGAGGGTCTGGTAGTCAGCGTCCTCGGTGCCGCCGCCGGCCTGGTGATCGGCTCGATCGGCGCCATGCTGCTGATCCACGCGCTGGGCGCCGCCGCATTCGTGTCTCCCGACATCACCGCCTGGGTGCTCGGCCGCGCCCTGTTGATCGGGATCCTGATCGGGGTTTTGGGTGGCCTGTACCCGGCGTGGCGGGCGGCCCACGTCTCGCCGGCGCGGGCGCTCGCACAGCAGTGAGAGCCCCGCCGGCGATAGTCAGCGCTGAAGCGACGCCTTCTCCGTGATCGTCGTCGTCGGGGCGCCCGGCGGCTGCACCGCGATCGTCACCGTCGCTCCGATCCGCCCGTGGTCGACGGACAGCAGGTGGGCCGCGCCGGAGTTGAGCGACAACTGACAGCGTGCGGCTCGAGCCCGCCGGGACCGTCGACTTCAAATGCCCGATCTTGCCCAGGTGCAGCTTGGTGACGGTGATCGTAACGTGACACTTGTGCTGCGCTTGGCGCCCGGTGCGAGTTTGCAGAACATCGGCTGCGCCGGACCGATGCCGCCGGTTCCCAGCGAATGCTCCCACGTCACGTACGCGTTGCCGCCGCTGTCGGTCACGACCGCTCCGAACGACGCCGGGTTGCTGTCGAGCGTGAACTGGCCGGCCGCCCAGGCGACGCCAGGCATCAATCCGACCGCGGCTCCCACGCTCGCGATCACCAGCGCCACCAGGCGCACGGCACTGACACAACGTCTACGACTCATCCGGTCCTCCTGTCCCTGCTTGTTCTTGACTGACAGCCCCGCCCTGAAAGGAGTAGAGGACCACCGGCATTGCTCCGGTGGCCCTCGTCACGCCCCCGCCTCGCGCCCCTCGGGGTCGATCCGCCCGGAGCTGATGGCGGCCTCGATTGCCGTCGTCAGCTCAAGCCAGCCGTGAAACTCACGCGCCCTGCCCCCGGGATCGGTGAGCGTGCCGCGGATGACTGACGAGCGGTCGAGCGTGGCCTCGAGGACCACGCGCACGCTGGAACTGCGCTCCATGCCGACACTCTCGACCTCCGCCGCCGGCCCCGCATCGGGCGGCGAGACTTATTTTTTGACGCTCACGGCTGAGGAAATGGGGCGGCCGCCGAGCCACGCTCGTCGAGGCTCGCGGCCAAGGCCTGAGCGAGCTGTTCCCGGCGCGTGATCTCGAGCTTGCGGTACGCGCGGCTGAGATGGGCCGACGCCGTCTTGGTGGTGATGAACAGCGCCTGGGCGATCTCGCGATTCGTCAATCCGTCGGCGGCGAGACGGACGACGCGAAGCTCGCCGGCCGTCAGCGCGTCGCGGCCGGTGATCGCGTCCCGCCTGGGCTTGGCGCCCGCGGCGACCAGTTCGGCGCGGGCGAGCGCGGCGACTCGTCGGCCACCGCAGTGATGGGCCAGATCCAGACCGCGCTCGAGCGCGGCACGCGCCTCGATCCGGTGGCCGGCGCGCCGCAGCGCGGCGCCGTGGTCGGTCAGGGCCCGGGCCAGCTCGAGCTGAGCCTCGGACCCCTCCAGGGTCTGGACCGCTTCGCGCAACAGCGCGAGCCCCGCATCGCCGCCTTCGACGAGCCCGGCGGTCCGCAGCGACACGCCCAGGTTTCGCGGCCGTCCGTAGGCGCGGGCGAACTCAAGCTGCTCGCGCGCGAGCCGGCGTGCCTCGCCGGTGTCACCGAGCGCCCAGTGGACGACCGCCGCCTCGCTGCGCCACGGCGCACCGGCCACTGTCGGCAGCCGCAGACGCTCGCACCGGCGGCCGCACTCCAGCAGGTCGTAGAGCGCCTCATCCAGGCGACCCTGAGCGACGCGCAACCGCCCGCACACGCTCAGGTACCTGGCGACCTCCAACGACCGTGAGGCGCGCGGGTCGGGCACCTGCTCGAGCGCAACCTGCGCCTGGTCGAGCTCATCGCGCTCGATCAGCACCCGGGTCACCTCGCACGCGGCCCACATGCGCTGCAGCCCCTCCGCGCGCTCGAACGCCCAGCGCGCGTCCGCGTCGGCCTCTGCGAGCGCGCCCCGGTTCGCCGACGCCGACGCGCGCAACAGGCACACCACGATCATCTCCTGGATCGCGCCACGCCCGCGCGCCGCGGCCAGCAGGTCCTCGCAGAACCGCTCCTGCAGGTCGTATGCCTCGATCAAAGTCAGCGGGCCAATCAAGCTCGTCGCGAGATCGGCGGGCGGCGGGTAGGGATCGCACGCCAGCGCCCGTTCCGCCAGCTCGCGCGCTGCTCCCGCGCTGCCATCTCGCGCGGCGTGGTTGGCGAGCATCACGAGCAGGTAGACGGGCGGATCGGCGAAGCCGTCGAGCCGCCCGCCCAGCGCTTCGGCTCGCCCAAACGCGGTCGGCGCGGTTCCGTCGTCGAGCATGCCGACGAGCGCGATCGCCGACTCGACCGTGATCGCGAGCACCGGGTCGCGGTCCTCGACCGCCGCCAGCGCCCGCTCGAGCACCTCGACCGCGCTGGCGACGCGATCGCCGACCGCGTACGCGAGCGCGAGCTGGAAGCAGGTCGCGACGAACGTCGCGGTGTCATCGGCCGCCGCCTCAAGCGCCAGTTCGAGGTCGGCGATCGCATCCGGCTGACTGTCACGCCATTCGGCTACGCCCAGCTGCGACAGCAGGCGCCCACGCTCACCCGCTGCGGGCGGTTCGGCGAGCGCCCTACGGAGATAGTTGACGGCGGTTGCCGGGGCCCCGTGCTCCATCGCGTCGCGGGCGGCGGCCGCAAGCCGTTCCACGACCCACTCGTCGCCGGTCGGGGCGCAGGCGAGCAGGTGCGCGGCGACCCGGGCGACCGATCCATCGCCGTGCGCCAGCAATTCGGCGGCACGCCGATGCGCCAACCGCCGGGCTCCTGGGGCCATGTCCTCCCGGACCGCGGCGCCGATCAGCGGGTGGAAGAACTCGAGCGGTCGCAGCGGCGCGAATACCTCGGCGGCCGCGAGGCGATCGGCCGTCAGTTCGGCCGTTGCCGGATCAAGCTCCGCCAGTCCCGCCGCTGCCGCGACTTCCGCGCCGACACCCAGCACCGCGACCGCGCGGGCAAGCGCGACCGCCTCGGGACCCATCCGCGCAAGCCTCGTGAGCACCGACGTTCCGACGGCCGTCGGCGCCATCAGCTCGAGCGCCGTGACGCTGTCGGCGCGCGCCGGCAAACCCTCGCTCCGTGCGGCCGCGAGCAACTCGCGCACGAACAACGGGTTTCCGCCGGTCAGCTCGGCGCACACGGCACAGAACTGTTGGTCGGCGTGCTCGTCGAGCTGCGCGTGCACGATCGCGGACACCCCGGCGGTGCTCAACGGCCCGAGCGCGATCCGCTCGACCCCGTCGTCGCTGATCAGCCGCTCGAGCTCGCCGCGGGCGCCGCCCGGATCGCCCGAGCGCACGCCGAGCGCCACCAGCAGCGGCAGGTCGCGAGTCCGGCGCGCCAGATACCCGATCCATGCGAGCGACGGGTCGTCCACCCACTGCAGGTCGTCGATCACGATCGCGACGGGACCAAGCTCGACTCGATTCGCGAGCAGCCAGTACAGCCCGTGAATCGCTGCGAAACGGTCGACGGGTGGTTCGCCCTGCTCGAGCCCCAACACGCGGGCGCCGACCCGCGCGACTCCGCCCAGCAGCCGGCGCCGCTCGGCGGTTGACGCTTGGCGCAGCAACGGCTCGAACAGCTGGCACGCGACGCCGAACGCCATCTCGGCCTCGAACTCCGATCCCCGCGCCTTCAGCAGCCCGAACCGATGCTCGAGCGCGATCTCGCTGACCGCTGCCAGCAGCTCGCTTTTGCCGATCCCGGCCGCGCCCTCGACGACGAGTACCGCACCGTTCCCCGCACCGGCTCGGTCCAGCAGCTCCTGGACCGCGGCCAGCTCCCGTTCGCGCTCGAATAGTCCTTCACCGGCGACAGGTCCCGTGACGCCCACGGCACCAAATCCTAAGCCGCCAAGGCCTCGCCTTCCTCGACCTCGATCCGCTCGGGCACCGGCGTGACCTCCGCGTCGCCGGCGGCCCGGGAGCGCAGCTTCGTCGCCGCGACCACAACTCCGCCGGCGCAGAACAGGGCGGCGACCGCGAACGCCAGATCGAAGCCGTCGGTCACGGCACGAGCGGCGGAGACGCCGACCGCGCCGCTGGCGCGGCTGCTCGCGATCGTGCTCAGGATCGCGAGCCCCAGCGCCCCGCCCATCAGGCGGGATGTGTTCAGCAATCCGGAGCCCAACCCGCTCTGCGGACCGCTCACGTCCTGCATCGCGACGATCGTCGACGGCACCAGCGAGAAGCCCATCCCGAGCGCGATCAGCACGCTGCCACCCAGGATGCTCTCGAGATAGGTGCCGCCCGGTCCGATCCGCGACAGCCACAGCATCCCCAGCAGCATCGACGTCATCCCGGCTGTGATCACGCGGCGGGCGCCGAAGCGAGCCACGACGCGGGGCGCGAGTGTCGAACCGGTGAAGATCGAAAGCGTCATCGGCAAGAAGCACAGCCCCGCGACGATCGCGTCGTAGTGCAGCACCTGCTGCAGGTAGAGCGTGATGAAGAACCAGGCCGGGAAGTTGGCCGCATACATCAGCAGCACGACGATGTTTGCGGCGCGCAGCTGCGGCAGCCGGAAGATCGAAAGCGGCACGAGCGGCACCCGCGCGACCCGCGCCTCGACGTACACGAACGCAGCCACCAGCAGGACGCCGGCGGCCAGCGGGGCGAGCACCCCGGTTGCGCCCCAACCGAGCGTGTCCGTCCGCACGATCCCGAACGTGACCGCGACCAGGCCGGCGGTGATCAGCGTCGCGCCCAGCGCGTCGAAATGCCGCGGGCCCTCGACCGGCTTGATCGGCGGGATCGCGATCAGACCCAGCGCCACGACCAGCGCACCGAGCGGCACGTTGACGGCGAAGATCGCCTGCCATCCGAGGCCCTGGGTCAGGATGCCGCCGAGCAGCGCGCCCGACGACGCACCGAGCGCTCCCATCGCTCCCCACAGCCCCAGTCCGCGGTTGCGCTCGGGCCCTTCGGGCAGCGTGCCGGTGATGATCGACAGTGTCGCCGGCGAGGTCACGGCGCCGGCGATCCCCTGGACCGTGCGGGCACCGATCAGCAGCCCGCGCGAGTTCGCCAGCGCGCAGGCGAGCGAGCTGAGCGCGAACATCGCCGTGCCCACGAGGAACACCCGACGCCGACCGAGCAGGTCCGCCGAGCGCCCGCCGAGCATCAGCAAACCCGCGAACGTCAGCGTGTATGCGTTGACCACCCACTGCAGTCCGGTCGTCGAGAAACCGAGCCCCTCGCGAATCGATGGCAGCGCGACGTTCACGATCGAGACGTCGAGAATGACCATGAATTGAGCCAGGCAGACGACCACCAGGAGCGCGGTGGTGCTGCTCAACCGGGAGCTCAGAAAGTTCTTGGTCGCGGTCATGGGGGTATGATGCAATCATGCTTATCCAGGTACAAGAGAAGGAGTTATCCTGGTAGTGGACGTTCCCCCCACCGAGCTGGAGACCGAGCTTCCGGCGGCTGGACAGGTGGCGTTGGTCAACGGCGAGCGCCGCCGCGCGGAGCTCGCCGACTTTCTCCGCAAGTGCCGCGCGCGGCTGACGCCGGATGCCGTCGGGCTCCCGAACGGCGGCCGGCGGCGGACGCCCGGGCTGCGCCGCGAAGAGGTCGCCCACCTCGCCGGGGTCGGCACCACCTGGTACACGTGGCTCGAGCAGGGCCGCGACGTGCGCGCTTCGCTCGACGTGCTCGAGGCGCTGTCACGCGCGCTGCGATTGACGCCGGCCGAGCGGACCCATCTGGTGTTGCTCGGTCGCGGCGAGGAGCCGCCGCCGTGCAAGACCGACGAGCGCGTCTCGCCGACGGTCAAGCGACTGATCAAGAACCTGGGGCTCAATCCGGCGTTCGTGATCGGCCGGCGCTGGGACTACCTCGCCTGGAATCCGGCACTGGTCGCGATCTTCGGCGACCTCGGCGCGGTCCCGAAGGCGGCGCGCAACCACGTCTGGATGCACTTCATGGACCCGGCCCGGCGCGAGATGTTTCCGGACTGGGAGCGCAACACGCGGCTGCTGGCGGCGAAGTTCCGCGCCGACAGCGCACGCCACATCGGTGATCCGCAGTTCGAACAGCTGATCGCGACGCTCAAGAAGTCGAGCCCCGAGTTCTGCAAGGTGTGGAAGAAGCACGAGGTCGCGCGCTCCGGCGAGGGCCGCAAGGAGATCATCCACCCCGTCGTCGGGCGGATGGTGTTCGAGCACGCGGTCTTCAACCCGCAGGAGTCGCCCGAGCAGCGCCTCGTTCTGTATTCGCCGCTGCCCGACGACGACACGCCCGCGAAGCTCGCGCAGCTCGTCGGGTCGTAGCCAGCGCGCCGCGGGCTCGCAACCGGGGGGCTTTCGCGGGCTCGCAACGGGGGCTTTAGCGGCCTCGCAACGCGGGCTTTAACTGCTCGCAACGGGGGCGTGGCATCTCGCGGTGGCTATAGCCACTACGGGATGCCACCCTTAGACGTCAAAGGGTCGGTGGGCCGCGTCGCACCCCGTTTCGGCGGGCGGTCGCCGCGCCGGTGCCCGCGCCGTCGTCGCCTGCGCGCCGCGCGGGTCGGCCGCCCCGCCCGGGTCACCCGCGCGGTCCGGGTCACCCACGTGGTCGGGGACTCGCGCCGTCGCAACGGTACGTTTGTACCACCACTTTGGTACACTTGTACCAATGACAGCCTCGACCGCCAGACGCCCACAGGATCCCCGCCCGCGCGGCGCCGCGCGGCGCGAGGCGCTGCTCGAGGCGGTGCTCGACATCGTCGCCGAGGTCGGCCCCGACGCCGTCACCCACCGCCGCGTCGCAGAGGTCGCCGGGCTGCCGCTGGCCTCCACCACGTACTGGTTTGACTCCAAGGAGCACCTGCTGACGGCAGCGCTCGAGCTCGCCGCCGACCGCGACGTCGCCCGTCTGCGGGAGTTCGTCTCCGATCCGCTACCCGATGACGCCGATCCGCTCGCGCTCGCGATCAGTGCGATCCTCGAGCCGTGCGACCCGAGCCCCCAGGCGAGCCGCGGCTCGCTGGTCGCCAACTACGCGCTGCTGCTGGAGGCGGCGCGGCGCCCGGTGCTGCAGGCGGTCGCGCGGCGCTGGACCGACGCCTACCTGGACACGCTGGCAGAGCTTTTGAAGCAGACGTCCTCCAACGAGCCGCGCAAAGACGCCGAGCTGCTGCTCGCGGCCGCCGACGGGCTCTTGATCGAGCAGCTCGCAACCGGCGAGACGAGCGATCTGGAGCCGAAGCTGCGGCGACTCGCCACAGCGCTCGTGGAGCAGCGACCGTGAGCGCCCTGAGATCACGCGTCAGCGCCCTGAGATCACGCGCCACGCGCGGGCAGCGCACCGACCTGGGCTCTGCTCGGGCGACGGTCACCGTGATCAGCGCCCTGCTGCTGTTCGAGGCGATGCTGTACTCGGCAGTCACGCCGGTGCTGCCGCACTACCAGCACACGCTGCACGCCTCAAAGCCTGCGATCGGCCTCCTTGTCGCCGCGTATCCGGCTGGGATGATCCCCGGCTCGCTGCTCGCGGTGTGGCTCGCCACGCGCGCCGGCGTGCGCCGCACGACGGTCGTCGGGCTATTTATCTTCAGCGTCTCGATCGCCGCGTTCGGCTTCGCGACCAACATCGTCAGCGCTCGACGCCCTGCGCTTCATCCAGGGCGCCGCCTGCGGCTTCGTCTGGGGCGGCGGCCTGGCGTGGGTGATCGCGGTCGCCCCGCGCGAGCGCCGTGGGGAGATCCTCGGCACGGTGATCGGGGCTGCGATCTTCGGCACGATCCTCGGACCGGTGCTCGGGACGGCGGCCGTCGCGGTCGGGACACAGGTTGTGTTCACGGCCGTCGGCGTGATCGCGCTGGCGCTGGCGTTCTGGACGCTCGAGCATCCCGAGCCGCAGCAGGCCGAGCCCAGGACCCGCACGCCGGTGCGAGCGCTGACGCGTAACCCGCGGATCGTGCTCGGTGCGTGGCTGATCGTGCTCGAGGCCGCGACGCTGGGCGCACTGAGCACGCTGTTGCCACTGCGGCTGTCGCGGTTTGGCGCCTCCGGGATCGCGATCGGGTTGACGTTCGTGCTCGCGTCCGTCGCCAGCACCCTGATCGCCCGGCCGATCGGTCGCGTCGTCGACAGACGTGGCGCCGGCGGGCCGCTTTGCGTCGGCCTCGTGATGACGGCGGCGCTGCTGATCCTGATGCCGCTCCCGAGCTCGCCGGTCGTGCTCGCGGCGCTGAGCGTGATCGTGCTCGGCGGCCCGCTGACCGCTTACACGATCCCCGCGATGTCGGTGATCACGGACTCTGCCGAGCGGGCGGGAATCGCGGTCGCGTTCGCGGCGATGTTGCTCAACCTGGCCTGGGCGACGGGCGAGACGATTGGCGCCCCGGCGGCCGCCACGATCTCGCAGGCAACCAGCGATACGGTGCCGATTCTGATGCTGTCCGCGATCATCGTTTTCACGCTGATTCCGGTGACCAGAGCGCGGCTTTCGAGACCGGCTGCGCGCGAGCGATCGCCGCAGCGTTCGGCAGAGCCGACGGGTGTCCCGGTCGAGAGCGCGTGAGCACTCCTGACGGCCTCAACCATCTGTTGTCGCCGATCCAGGTCGGCCCGATCGAGCTGAGCAACCGCGTCGTTTCGACCTCGCACCAGACCGGCCTGATCCACGACTACCTCCCGACCGCGACCTGGTCGCCTACCACGAAGCTCGTGCCCGCGGCGGCGTCGGCGCGATCTTCCTCGAAGCCACCGCCGTCCACGAGAGCGGATTGCTGACCGCCCACACGGTCGGCGGCTTTCTGCCGGAGATCGTCGGCGCGTACGAGCGGCTCGTGCGAGCCGCTGCACGAACACGGTGCGCGGCTCTTGGTGCAGCTCTTCCACGGCGGCCGCGAGCAGATCTCGAGCGCGCCCCGCAGACCCGCGCTCGCGCCATCAGCGGTCCCCAGCCTGCGCTTCAAGACCGAACCGCGGGCGCTCACGGTCAACGAGATCGAGGAGCTGATCGCCGGCTACGCGCAGGCGGCGGCGTATGCCGAACAGGGCGGGGTCGACGGCGTCGAGGTGGCGATGTCCCACGGCTACCTGGTCGCGCAGTTTTTGGCGAAGCTCACCAACCGACGCGACGACGCCTACGGAAAGGAGCCGCTCAAGTTCGCAATCGAGGTGTTGCAGGCCGTTCGCGACCGGGCCGGCGAACGGCTCGCGGTCGGCGTCAGATTGTCAGCGGACGAGCTCGTGCCCGGCGGCTTCGAGCCCGACGCGACGGCTGAGATAGCCGCACAACTGCACGCGACCGGGCTCGTCGACTTCGTCTCGTTGGTTCTGGGCAACTCCGCGTACCCCGCCGCTTCGACCTGGATCGCCCCGCCGCCCCCCGCGCCCCTCAACGCGATCGCGCTTCCGGCTGCGGAGGTCAGATCCGCACTTCCCGGCGTACCGCTGATCGCGGCGACGCGCGTCGTCGACCTCGCCGACGCCGAAAGCCTGGTCAGCAACGGTGTCGCCGACATGGTCGGGATGACGCGCGCGTTGATCGCCGATCCCGAGCTGGTGGCAAAGGCGGTGGACGGTCGCGCCGACGAAGTGATCGAGTGTGTCGGCTGTAACCAATCGTGCATCGGTCACTACCACGCCGGGATCCCGATTGGCTGCGCGGTAAACGCGCGCACCGGCCGCGAACGGTCGCTGAGGGCCGCCGCGCAGACGTGAGCAGCCCCGGACGGTGCTCGTGATCGGTGGCGGGCCGGCCGGCGCCGCGGCCGCGCTCGAGGCAGCCGCGCGCGGCGACCGCGTCACGCTGCTCGAGCGCGAGCCGGAACTCGGGGGGCAGCTGCGGCTCGCTGGCAACGCCCCCGCGCACGAGGAGCTCTGGCAGCGCTACAAGCGGTCGACGAGCGCCCGTCTGGACAAAGCAGGCGTCGACGTGCAGGTCGATCGCGAGGCCGACGCCGAGCTCGCAAACGGCTACGACAAGGTCGTGCTGGCGACCGGTGCGAGGCCATACGAACCGCCGCAGTCCGGCGGCGCCATCCAGGCATGGACGGCGATCCGGAACCCGACCCGAATCCAGGGGCCGGCGCTGGTCGCCGACTGGGGCGGGGGCTGGGACGGGCTCGACGCCGCCGAGCGACTCGCCGGCGCTCACGTACAGGTGACCCTCGCCTGCGCTGCCCCCGTCCCAGGGGAGACGCTGCACCAGTACCAGCGCAACCTGTACCTGGCGCGACTCGACGAGCTAGGGGTGGAGATCCTGCACCATCACGAGCTGACGCCGGCTGGCGAGCTTCGCCACGTATTCTCCGGCCGCATCTCCCCGCTCCCGGGCCATCACACGCTCGTGCTCGCCCAGGGGCGCGTCCCCGACGACGCGCTCTGGGCCGCGCTCGAATCTCACCCGGGCGCCGTCCGCGCCGGCGATGTGCTCGGTCCGCGAACGCTCGAAGAAGCGGTGCTGGAAGGCACCCTGGCGGCCGCATGATCGAGCTGACCGACGAACAGCGCGCGATCCAGGAGCTGTGCCGCGAGTTCGCCGCGCGCGAGATCCGGCCGGTGTCGTTGGCGGTCGACGAGGCCGACGTCGAGGTCCCGTGGGAGGTGTGGCGCAAGGCCGCCAAGCTCGGGCTGACGTCGTTCATGCTGCCGGCCGAGTACGGCGGCGCCGGGATGACTGACTGCCTGACCTCGTGCATCGTCCAGGAGGAGCTGTCGCACGGCTGCGCCGGGATCGGCAACCTGATCACCTCCAACGGCTTCTTCGCCGAACCGGTGCTGGTGCTGGGTGACGAGCAGCAGAAGCAGCGCTGGCTGGCGCCGCTCGCCGGCGACGACCCGCCGCTGACGGCGCTCGCGATCACCGAGCCCGAGAGCGGCTCGGACGCCGCCTCGATCCGGACGCGCGCCAAGCGTCAGGACGGCGGCTACGTGCTGATCGGCCAGAAGGCGTGGATCTCGAACGGCGGCGTGTCGAGCTACTACGTGATCTTCGCGACCGTCGACCCCGGCAGCGGCCACAAGGGGATCACCGCGTTCCTCGTCGACTCCGACGACGAGGGGCTGCGCTGCGGGCCACCGATCCGCAAACTGGGGCAGCGCGCGATTCCCAACACCGAGGTGTTCCTCGACGACGTGTTCGTGCCCTCAGACCGCCGGCTCGGCGACGAGGGTCAGGGGTTCGTCGGTCTGATGCAAACCTTTGACCGCTCGCGCGTGACGCTGGCCGCGTCGGCGACCGGACTCGCGCGCGCGGCACTCGAGTACGCGGTTGAGTACTCCAAGCAGCGCACCCAGTTCGGCAAGCCGATCGCGCAGCACCAGGCCGTCGCCTTCCGCCTCGCCGACATGGCGGTCCGAGTCGACGCCTCGCGCCTGCTGACCTGGCGGGCCGCGAAGCTGCTGGATGACGGCAAGCGCGCCACGACCGAGGCGGCGATGGCCAAGCTGCACGCGTCCGAGACCGCGATGTGGTGCACTTGGGCGGCCGTGCAGACGCTCGGTGGCTGGGGTTACTCGCGCGAGTATCCGGTTCAGAAGTGGATGCGCGACGCAAAGCTCGAGGAAATCGAGGAAGGCACCTCGGACATCCAGCGGCTCGTGATCTCGCGCGGCCTGACGCGCTGAAAGCACGCGCCGTCCATCTGACAGCGAAATTACGCGGTCCCCGGCTGGCGCTGGTAGCGTAGTCACCGCGGTGGGCACGCGAACCATCCTGGCTCTGGCAGGCGCCCGACGACCGGTCCTCCGGGCGCTGACAGTCATGGCGCTCGCATGCGCCGCGATCCTCGCTTACGGGACGGCTCCTGCCTGGGCCCAGAGTTCCGGTTCGGGCTACTACGTCACATTTGCCGCCCGCTGGTGCCCCTCCTACAGCGACATCTTCGCCAACCGTGCCCGCAATGACATCGTCGAGAGCCTCGAGGACCTGGGGCCCGACACGCAGTACGGCAACTCCGGCGCGCTGATCGACCCGGAATACGAGGACTACATCCCGCCGCAGACCGACTGCCACCCGCTGCCGGGTTGGGAGTTCACGCTCGGGACCGGCTATCAGAGTCGGGCCGTGACCGGTGTCTGGGGCTCGCTCTCGAAGGTGACCAATCCGTTCTCGACGTCGATCGTCACCCAGGACTCGACGCCGCTCTTGGACACCAACGCGCAACCGGTCCCGGGCGAGTCGCTCGCCGGCGCGACGACGATCGAGCTCACCAACGAGGAGCGCCAGCAGGCAAGCACTGAGAGCCAGTTGTGGCTCCAGGGAGGTACCCCGACTGACCCGGTACTGGCGCAGAAGTTCCCGGGTCCCGAGTATGGCTTCGGGACGCTCCGCTGCGCGACGGACAACCTCAACGGCGACAACGTCGAGTACATCTTCTTCCCGGCCGGCGTCACGCACGTGTTCTGCTATGCGTTCTACGTCAAACCGCCGCCGACCACCGGGCTGATCACAATCGTCAAGCGCGTCGTCGGCGCCCCGGCCGGCGCCAACCCCTCGTTTCCGTTCACGGGCGACATCTCGTTCAATCCGGGCGGGTTCCAGCTGACCGACGGCGGCTCGACCGATTTCTATCGCGCCGGCGGCGTGACCTGGACCGCGACCGAGGGCCCGGTCGACGGCTATCGCCTCGACTCGATCAGTTGTCAGGCGGTGACCCCGTCAGGCGCCCCCGGCACGAGCACCTCCGACGTAAGCGGTTCAACGGTCTCGATCAACCTCGTCGCGCTCGAGCACGTGACGTGCACGTTCACCAACAGCTACGTGCCGCCGTCGGGCGGCCTGACGATCCAAAAGCTGACGCGCGGTGGCGTCGGCGGCTTCTCGTATGTGGTCACGCCCACGTCGGGCTCGGGCGCTGCCGATCACGCGACCGCGACGACGACTGAACCCAACGTGCCCGTCGACGCCGAGCCATCGCCGCTGACGCTCGCCCCGGGCACCTACTCGATTCGCGAGCGCGCACCCTCGTCACCGGACGGGACCTGGCGATTGCGAAGCGTCACCTGCAACGGCCAGAGCGACACGACCACCCGTCCGGTACAGGTCACGATCGTCAGCGGCGCGGCGACGACGTGTCTGTTCACGAACACGTTCATCCCTCGTGGCGTGATCTCGCTCGCCAAGATCACCCTCGGGAACATCGGCCGGGTGAACTTCCAGGTGTCGTCGGTTAGCGGACCACCGGCGGATTTCCTGCAAACCGCGCTCACTTCGAGGATCGGGGTGCCGGCCGACGCCGTGCCGCTCAGTCCGGCCGACGCGACCGATCATCTGCGGCTCGGCAGCTACCGGATCCTCGAGCAGCACCCCGCGGACAGCCCCGCCGGAGGCTGGTCGATAACGCTGGTCGAGTGCAATGGGGTACCGGTGCCGTTTGACCAAGGGGTGGTCGCCGTCAGGCTGACCAGGAGCGCGCCCTCGCAGCGCTGCGTGTTCACCGACACGTTCACGCGCAACCCCCCGCCCGAGCCGCCGCCCGGCCCGCCCGAGCCACCGCCGCCCGATCCTCCGGCACCGCCGACGACCGACCCGGTGCAGCCCAGCGCCCCGTACGCCGACCTCTCGATCACTAAGCGCGCGGCGCCGGCAATCGTCAGCGCCGGGGGCGTAGTCACCTATCGAATCACGGTCACCAACCACGGCCGCGACGACGCCGAGCGTGTCGTAGTCGACGACGCGGCGCTCGGGTCGACGGCGATCATCTCCGTGCACACCGATCTCGGGAGCTGCCGCGCAGGCGCTCCCCTGGTCTGCCAGCTGGGCACGCTCAAGCCCGGCGCGCACGCCAACATCACCGTTCGCGCGCGAGTGACGACGCATGCATCGACGTTCATCAACCGCGCCGTCGTCGGCAGCGCCACCGACGACCCGAACCTCGCCAACAACGCGGCGCAAGCAACTGTGCGGGTGTTGCCGGCGGCGCTCCCGGTCGGGCGCGGCTGAGCGGGCTTAGCCCTCGACAGCTTCCTCGCTCACGTCACGAGACACCAGCGCGGCATAGCGCCGCCGCGCTCGAGCAGCTCCTCGTGGGTGCCGCGTTCGACGATCCGGCCCTTGTCGACGACGACGATCTGCTCGGCGTCCCGGACGGTCGACAGGCGGTGAGCGATCGTGATCGTCGTCCGCCCCTCCGCGAGCCGCTCGAGCTCGCCCTGGATCGCGTACTCGGTCTGTGTGTCGAGCGAGCTCGTCGCTTCGTCCAGAACCAGCACCGGCGGGTTGCGGAGCACCGTGCGGGCGATCGCCATCCGCTGCTTCTCGCCGCCGGAGAAGCGGTATCCGCGCTCGCCGACGATCGTGTCGTAACCCTCGGGCAGCGATGCGACTAGCTCGTGGATGTGAGCGGTTCGCGCCGCCTTCTCGATCTCCTCGTCGGTCGCATCGGGCCGCGCGAAGCGCAGGTTCTCGCGCACGCTGGCGTGGAACAGATAGGTCTCCTGCGAGACGACGCCGACGGTCGCGGCGAGCGATGCCAGCGAGGCGTCGCGGACGTCGACGCCGTCGACCGTCACCCGCCCCCGCTGCGGCTCGTAGAGCCGGGCGACCAGATAGCCGAGCGTCGTCTTGCCGGCACCGGTTTCGCCGACAATCGCGGTCCGCGTCCCGGCCGGCACGACCAGGTCGATGTCCTCCAGCGTCCACGGATCGTCGTCGTCCTTTCCGTAGCGGAACGCGACGTTTTCAAACCGGACCTCGCCCGAGCAGCTCGTCGGGGCGCAGCTCGACGGGGTGCTCGGCCTCGACGATCTCGATCGGCAGATCCATGTACTCGAAGATCCGGTCGAACAGCGCCAGGGAAGCCTCGACGTCGGCGCCGACGCCCAGCAGCGACTGGATCGGGAACAGAAGTCGTGTCGAAAGCGTCGCGAACGCCACCGCGGTGCCGATCGTGATCGAGTGCCCGGCGAAGTGCATGCCGGCCAGCCAGTAGATCAGCGCCGGCTGGACCGCGAACGTCATCTGGATCGTCGACATCACCCAGCGGCCGGCCATCCGCGAGCGGACCTCGAGATCGGCGATCCCCTTCGACTCGCCGGTGAAGCGCTCGGCGAGATCCGAGCCGCGACCCATCGTCTTGCCGAGCATGATCCCCGACACCGAAAGCGACTCGGCGACCAGCGCGCTGAGGTCGGCGAGACGGCGCTGCTGCTCAGTCGTGATCTTGCGCCTGACCTTCCCGACCCGCCGCGTGAGCCACACGAACAGCGGCAAGAAGATCAGCGAGATCACGGCGAGCTGCCAGTTGAGGAGGCACATAGCCACGACCGCGGCGATCACCGTCGTCGCGTTCTGGGCGATCGTCGTCGCGGTTGTCGTGACGACGTTGTCCAAGCCGCCGATGTCGTTGGCGATCCGCGACTGCACCTCGCCGGTGCGCGTGCGCGTGAAGAACGCCAGCGACATCCGCTGCAGCCGGCGGTAAACCGAGGCGCGCAGGTCGTGCATCACCCGCTGGCCGACGACGTTTGACAAATACGTCTGCCAGACGCTGAACACGCTCGTGGCGATCGCGATCACGATCATCGCCACGACCAGCTGCGTGAGCAAAGTCGTGTTGTGCTTGGCGATCCCGTCGTCGAGCACGTCGCGCAGCAGGAACGGCTGGAGCATCGAGATACCGGCCGAGAAGACGATCATCGACAGGACGATCGTCAGCCGCACGCGGTAGGGCTTGAACAGACGCAGGATCCGGTTGCGGTCGCGCTCCCGGGTCGGGTCCATCAGCGGCGGCGGCTTGCGATCTGGACCGCCGCGACGGAACGCTCGCATTCCCCCGGGCGCGCTAGCGCCGTGGGAGGCAGAAAACCCTGGTCCGAATTCGCGATTGCCCGAGCCCATGTACGCAATTCATCATAGAACGCGTCGCTCCGATACATTTCGTCTCCAGCCGAAATGTCGTCGCGCTAAGCTCGCTAGTCAATGAAAGGCGACGCCGACATCGCCAAGATCGGAGCGCTGGTTGCCGACCCTGCGCGCGCACGGATCCTGCTGGCGCTCGGAGACGGTCGCGCGCTGCCCGCGAGCGTGCTCGCCGACGAGGCGGGCGTCGCGGCGTCGACCGCCAGCGCCCACCTCGGCAAGCTCGTCCATGGCGGGCTGCTGACCGTCGAGCGCCACGGCCGCCACCGTTACTTCGCGCTCGCCGGTCAGGAGGTGGCCGACATGATCGAGTCGTTGGCGCAGGTTGCGCCGCCCGCGCCGGTCCGCTCCCTGCGCGAGGGCACCAGGGCGCACGCCGTGCGCTATGCGCGGACCTGCTATGACCACCTCGGCGGCGTCGTGGGAACGCAGCTGATGGCTTCGCTGCTCGATCGCGGCCTGCTGAGCGGAGGCGACGGGCTGTTCGACCGCAGCGAGCGCGCATCGAGGACCGCCTGTCGGCGCCCGGATCTGACTACGACTACCGGCTGACCGGGCGGGGCGAGGCCGAGCTCGAGCAGTTCGGGATCGACTTCGCGTCCCTGCGTTCGCGCCCGCGACCGTTGATCCGCTACTGCGTCGACTGGAGCGAGCAGCGCCACCACCTGGCAGGCTCACTCGGTGCGGCGCTCGCCGACCGGATGTTCGAGTTGGGCTGGGTAAAGCGCGCCAAGCATGGGCCGCGCTGTGTCGGTCAGCGACGAAGGCCAGCGCGGACTGAAGGAGACGTTCGGGCTCGAGCTCGCGTGAACCGCGGTCGCGTGCTGTGAGGGGTTACAGTCCAGGGCTGTGAACGACGACTGGCGCCTGCGGATCGACCTGCACAACTCGGGCGACGCCCGTGCGCTCACGCGTGCGCTCGAGGAGCACGAACGCGAGTCAGGCGACTCGGGATCGATCCATGACCGGGTGGTCGTGTCGCACGACGGCGGCGAGGTGTTCTGTTACGCGGGCACGCGCGGGCAGGCCGATGACGTGCGCACCACGATCGAGCAGATCGCCGCCGAGCACAATTGGCAGCCCGAGTTCGAGCTGATGCGCTGGCACCCCGCAGCCGACGAGTGGGAGGATCCCGACAAGCCGTTGCCAGACACCGACGCCGAGCGCACGGCCGAGCATCAGGAGCTGATCGCGAGCGAGGACGCCGACTCTGCCGCCGAGGGCTTTCCCGAGTTCGAGGTCAGAGTTCAGTGCGGCTCGCGCGGCGAGGCGAGCGAGCTCGTCGAGCGGCTCAAGCAGGAGGGCATTCCGGCGATGCATCGCTCGAGCGCCGTGCTGGTGGGCGCCAACGACGAGGACGGCGCCAACCAGCTGGCGGAGCGGCTCCGCGCCGAGGTGCCGGAGGGGAGCACGGTGACCGTCGAGGGGAACCTCCGCGCCGTGTACGAGGGGCGGCCGTTCTGGCGCCAGTTCGCGATTTTCGGCGGCCTCGGCGGCTGACCGCGCCGCTGCACTGGTTGGACAACCCGCAGGCAGCCGCGATACTGGGCAGATGCGTGAAGACGCGGTCCAACCCATCGCGCTGAGCCCGGCGCCGGTCCAGCCCCCGGAGATGTTCGCCCCGGATCTTCAGGCCGAGGTGAGCCAGGTCCTCAGCCCCTATCCGCCGATTGCCGAGTACGCGTTCCTGTCCGATTGCGAGACGGTGGCGCTGGTCGCACCGAGCAGCGCAGTCGAGTGGCTCTGTCTCCCCGGGTCGACTCGCCGAGCGTGTTCGGTGCCCTGCTCGACCGCGACGCCGGCTACTTCCGCTTGAGCCCCGATGGCGTCAGCGTCCCAGCCGCTCGCCGCTACCTGCCCGGGACGATGGTGATGGAGACCAGCTGGGGAACCGGCACCGGCTGGGTCATCATCCGCGACGTCCTGCTGATCGGCCCATGGCACCACGAGCGGGAGCGCTCGCACACGCACCGCCGCGCCCCGACCGACTACGACGCCGACCACGTGCTACTGCGCACAGTCCGCTGCGTCAACGGCGAGGTCCAGCTGCTGTTGCATTGCGAGCCGAAGTTCAACTACGGCCGCGAGCCCGCCGAGTGGAGCTACCTCGGCGAGGGTTACCACCAAGGCGTCACGGTCAGCTCCGACGGCAGCGTCGAGCTGAAACTGACCACCGACCTGCTGCTCGGGTTCGAGGGCGCGGGCGCCAAGGCGCGGCACATGATCAAGGAGGGCGAACAGGTCTTCTGCGCGCTCTCCTGGAGCAAGCACGCCGCGCCCACGACGATGGACGAGGCCTACAGCCGTCTCGTCTGGACCGCGCACCACTGGCAGCACTGGCTCGATCGCGGAAAGTTCCCGGACCATCCCTGGCGCCAGTACCTCCAGCGCAGTGCCCTGACCCTGAAGGGCCTGACCTACGCGCCGACCGGCGCGCTACTGGCCGCGGCCACGACGTCGCTGCCCGAGACGCCCCACGGGGAGCGCAATTGGGACTACCGCTACAGCTGGATCCGCGACTCGACGTTCATGCTCTGGGCGTTGCTGTCGCTCGGCTTCGAGTGGGAGGCCAACGACTTCTATTACTTCATCGCCGACGTCGCGTCGGGCGAGCACAAGCTGCAGGTGATGTACGGCGTCGACGGCGAGCGCGAGCTCACCGAGTACCTGCTGCCCGACCTCGACGGTTACGAGGGCGCACGGCCGGTCCGGATCGGCAACGCCGCCTGCAGCCAGAAGCAGCACGACGTCTGGGGTGCGCTGCTCGACTCCGTCTATCTGCACACCCGGTCGCGGGACTCGCTCGACGACCGCGAGTGGGAGATCCTGAGTCGCCAGGTCGAGGAGGCGATCGCGCATTGGCGCGAGCCTGATCGCGGCATCTGGGAGGTCCGCGGCGAGCCCAAGCACTTCACGTCCTCGAAGGTCTTCTGCTGGGTCGCGTGCGATCGGGGCGCCCGGCTGGCCGAGTTGCGTGAGGATGCCGAACGGACCCAGCACTGGCGCGCAGAGGCGGACGCGATCCGCGACGACGTGCTCGAGCACGGGGTCGATGAGCGCGGCGTGTTCGTCCAGCACTACGACACTGACGCGCTCGATGCCGCGCTACTGCTGCTTCCGCTGATGCGCTTTCTGCCGCCCGACGACGAGCGGATTCGCGCGACCGTGCTGGCGATCGCCGACGAGCTGACTGAACACGGCCTCGTGCTTCGTTACCGCGTCGAGGAGACCGACGACGGCCTGCACGGCCGCGAGGGCACGTTCCTGATCTGCTCGTTCTGGCTCGTCTCCGCCCTATGCGAGATCGGTGAGATCGCGCGCGGGCGGGCCCTGTGCGAGCGCCTGCTCGCATTCGCGAGTCCGCTCGGTCTGTACGCGGAGGAGATCGACGCCCACAGCGGCCGCCACCTCGGCAACTTCCCGCAGGCGTTCACCCACCTCGCGTTGATCAACGCCGTGCTGCACGTGATCCGGGCTGACGACCAGGCGATCGAGGACCAGTCGCCGTGGGCCCACTGGCGCTGACGGCCGCTCAGAAGTAGTCGATCGTCGGGAAGTCAGCGACGCCCTGGATGCAGGCTCGAAGGTACAACGCCACGCCGAGGTCTCCGGTCCACAGCGTGTAGCGGCCGCGGCCGGTCAGGGTGCGCTGGGCCGTCACCTGCTCGGCCGCGTGCATCGCGAAACTGCGAGCGCGCCTGAGCCACCGCGGATCGCCGGTCAGGGCATAGAGCCGCAGGAACGCATAGCCATTGCCGGCGGTGCCGTGGCACAGGCCGGGCCCTTTGTGCAGCGGGCCGGCCTGCCAGGTCAGCTCGCCGCCGGCGGCAGCCAGTTCGATCGGCATCAGCTCGCCGAGCGCGGCCACCAGCCCGGGAGCGCCGTGGCACCACTGAACCCTGACCTGGTCGGCCAGTTCGGCAAACGGCGCGTCTAGCGTCGGCCAGTTGGCCAGCCCGCCTCGTCGCTCGGCGAGCCTAGTCAGCACTCGCGTCACCCGCTCCGCAAGCACGTCGTCTGCGACAAACCCGCGCAGGGCGCGAACGTTGCCGGCAAACCCGTGCGCGGGACCCAGGTAGGGGTTGCGCTTTCCGTACAGGTGGTAGGGCCACTGGTCGTCGGCGGGGTTCCAGTTTTCGTACAGCACGCCCGCGCTGTCGCGCCACTCGTCCTCGAGCCCGCACGCTGCAGCGGCCAGGATCGTGCCCGGCGAGCCCCACATCAGCTCCCACGTCTCGTGCTCGCGGTTGGCGTGCACCAGCTCGCGCAGCCGCGGGGAGTCGGCACACGGTGCGCCGACCTTCGCAGCCACGACCAGCAGGCCGGTCTCGCCCATCCAGAGGCTCGGCGCGTGAGCTTCGCTGCCGAAGTCGGGGTCGGCCCGGTAATGCGCGAGCGCCGCCGCCATTGCCGATGCGCAGTCGAGCGTCGACCCGAGCTGGTGCAGGCCCCAGACCATCCCGGCGACTCCGAGATACAGGCCGCAGATGACCTCGTCCTCGCGCAGATCGTCGAGCGGGTGCCCGGGCCAGCGCCAGGCCCGCACCGCCTGCTCGGCGTCGGCGACGATGTCTGCGATCGACCGCTCGACGCTGGCGGGGTCCCACGGCCGCGCGGTCAGCGGCTCGTGCTCGGAGGCGCGCCAAAGATCCACGCGCCGATGATCGCTCAGATGAGCGCGCTTTTGCCCGTAATGCCGCTTTGTCCGCTCACACGTCGGCGCGCGGGCCGAGCCTGACAGGGAGCGTCTTCAGCTGGTTGATGAAGCCCGACTCGACGAACATCGGCTTGCCCGCGATCTCCATCTGCGGGTAGCGCGCGAGCGTCTCCTCGAACATCACGTTGAGCTCGAGCCGAGCGAGCGCCGCACCCAGGCAGAAGTGCCGGCCGCCGGCGCCGAACGCCTGGTGTTCGGGATCGCGACGCACATCGAACCGGTCCGGGTCTTGGAAGCGATCCTCGTCGCGGTTTGACGACACGTACCACATCACGACCTTGTCTCCCTCACTGATCTTCTGCCCCGCGAGCTCGGTGTCGCAGCTGGCGGTGCGGCGGAAGTGGGCAAATGCCGGGAACATGCGCAGGGACTCCTCGACCGCGCTCCGGATCAGGCTCGGGTCGTCGAGCAGCAGCTGCCGTTGGTCTGGGTGCTCGCTCAGCGCCCGCATGCCGCTGCAGTAGGTCGCCTTGGTGCTGTCGTTTCCGGCCGTCATCAGGAGGAAGAAACCCATCACGATCTCGTGTTCCTCGAGCTGCTGGCCGTCGATCTCGGCGTGAACGAGCACGCTCGTCAGGTCGTCCGTCCGGCGTTCGCGACGCTCGGCGATCATCGCCTGACAGCGGCGGAAGATCTCCGGGATCTCGTGCTGCATGATGCTTTCCATCCCGTCCGGCGCGATGTCCGGATCGCCTGCGCTGAGCGAGGCTTGCATCAACCGCGCCCAGATCGCGTCGTCCTCTTCCGGGACACCCATGAAGCTCCCGATCACTCGCGAGACGATCGGCTGGGCGACCTCAGTGACCAGGTCGCACTCGTCGCGCCCATCGAGCCGATCGAGCACACCGGTGACGATCTTTCGGATCGCCGGCTCGTGGGCCGCGATCCGTCGCGGCGTGAAGCCCGCTTGGAAGAGCATCTTCAGGCGGTCGTGCTTCGGCGGATCCATGCCGATGAACATCGCCCGCATCAGCTCGAGCGGGAATGCGTCCATGATCGCGGTGATGCCGCCGAGCTCCGACGAGTAGGTCTTCCAGTCGCGGCTGACGGTATGGATGTCGTCGGCGCGGGTGACTGACCAATAGCCCGCCTCTTTCGGGTATTCGGTGACCCCGGCGGTCCAGTGCACCGGACACTCTCTGCGCAAGCGGGCAAACAACTCGTGCGGCGGTCCATCGAGCCACAGCTCGCGCTCGATTACCCAAACGTGGTCGAGGTCGGTCCCGGTTGATGTCACTGCTCCTCCTGAGGCTCGGTCTCCGCGCTCGGCGATCTTACCGGGCTGGCTGGCTGGCCAGCAAACCACTCATCGGCGCGCTGCTGTGTGTCATCAGCGCCGCGGCATGTCACCAGCGGCGCGGCGCTCGTACAGTCGACTGATGAACACACCCGACCAACTGCGCAGCCTGTACGAAGCTTTCGACGCCCGTGACCTGGACGCGCTCCTGACGGCGATGACCCCCGACGTCGATTGGCCCAACGCCTGGGAGGGCGGGCGCCTGCGAGGGCGCAGCGCCGTCCGCGACTACTGGACGAGGCAGTGGGAGCAGATCGACCCGCGGCTCGAGGTACTTGCGATCAGCCTGCTTCCCGACGGGCAGTTCGCCGTCCGGGTCCGCCAGGTCGTGCGTTCGCGGGCGGGCGAGGTGCTCAGCGACGGCGAGGTCGTGCACGTGTACGAGCTGCGCGACGGGCTGGTCGCGCGGATGACGGTGCAAGAACCTTGACCGGTGCCCGCGCGACCGGCGCATGGCGCTCGGCCGGCCACCGTCGGGTCGCCGGCCGAGCGTTTGAGCGATGCGGTGTTCAGTATGGGACCGTGTTCGAGCTGGGCGCGGGGCCCGAACTCGAGCTTGAGCCCGAACTCGAGCCTGAGCCGGATCCGCTCATTCCGGGGCAGTTGTGCCCGCTGTGAGTGCCTGGCGTCGGCGCGCGAGACGGGGCGCTCGAGTGGCTGCTGTCGAGCCGGTCGACGACGCACTGGACGTAGTCGACGTCGAACTCGACGAGGTCGCGGCGTTCGCGATCGCGGCGCCGCCACCGACGAGCGCCCCGGTTACAGCGAGCGTCGTCAGGGTCGTTTTGAACCGATGGCTCATTTCGTTCACCTCCTTTGGATGGCCTGGGTCCACGATCCCCACGGCGCGTCTTAAGTTCGTAGGAGCGCGGTAAGAACTCAGTGCGAGAGCAGGATCTGCGCGATCCTGACCCTCGTCCGATAGACCCTCGTGGCGACCGGCGGCCCGTCGTTCGGGTACTCCTGGACGGTGTTGGACGGCCCGAGCGCGATGTGAAACGTGAGTCGGCCGTGCCGGTCGGCACGCGCCGCGCCCGCCTCGCCGAACTTGCGCGTGTCGATGTAGACGCGATACTCGGCCCCGGGCCTGTAGAACGACGGCGTGACAACGGTCGCGTGGCCGCTGCCCGTGATCGTGAAGCCGTCGCGATTCGCCACGTCGAGCGCGCTGAACTCTCGGACCTTGCGGCTCACGGTCACGCGCCAGCCGAACACTCGGTACGCCGGGTCCGCGCTCATGTAGCTGATCGTGTTCGGCAACGCAGGCGGGTGCGCGAAGCCGGCCATCAGCGGTCCGAGCGACCAGCGCAGATCGCGTGCCCAGTAGGGCCACGCGTGGGTACCCGGACCGTAATCGTCGAATGTGCTCGGGATCCCAAGCACTTGCAGCCGGTCGTGGAACATGATCGTCAGCTTCTCTACGCCGGCCTCGATCGCCTCGGCCACGGAATTCGGCGTCGAGTCGAAAGGTCCCGGCTTGCCGTTGCCCGTGTAGAGCCACAGACGCATCCCGCGGAGGTTCGCCGCCAGCGTTGTCGGATCGTGGGCCGCCCAGTTGATCTCCTGGGTCGAGCGCGGACCAAAGATCGAGTTGGCCGGTACGTCATCCAGCGCTAGCTCGGTGCCGTTGATGATCGGCGTGACGAGCGCCTGCGCCGCATCGTTGTAGGCGATATCGGGCGCGCCTGAAAACGACAGCGCGGCGCTGAACAGGTCGGGGTGGCGCGCCGCATAGCTCAGCGCGCAAAAGCCTCCCTGTGACAGTCCGGCGATCGCGCGACCGTCGCGGCTGGCGATCGTGCGCAGGTTGTGGTCGATCCACGGGATCAGCTGGTAGATGTGAAACCGCTCCCACTGGGGTCGCCCGAACCTCCCGCCGTTGTACCAGTCGGCGCACCAGCCGCCGCCGTCGTAGTGCTGACCGATGTCGGGCATCACGACGATCAGCGGTCGCCCGGCAGTGGTCTGCTCGGCGTCGCCCTTCGTCGTCCAATCGGCCGCCCCGCCGCTGGTCCCATGCAGCAGGTACAGCACCGGATAGCGCCGCTTTGGATGCGAGGCATAGGCGGTTGGCAACAGGACCCGGATATTCGCGCTCCCGCTCAGTGCGCTGGTCGAGACCGTCAGCGCCACCAGCCGCGAGTCAAGTCGCGACTGAGAGACCACGTGGATCCCGTCAGCGCTTTCAAACAGCGGCCGGGTCCGGGCGCTGGCAGTCGGGCGGGCGCGGCGGCACGCGGGCGCCGCTACCGGCGGGGCGGCGGTCAACGCGAGTCCGACAGCCATCAACACGAGGCGCTTCACGGTCGGGCAACCCTAACGCGTTACCTGTCGGGTAATCGACGGACCGCCGCCGCCATGCGACCGTGCTCGACATGAGCACTGACACCTACACATCGTCACTCCGGCCGACCGTCGCAGCCGGCCTGCTGCAGCGGATCCGCGCCAGCCGGTGGGCGCCGCTCCCGGTCGTCCTCGCCGGCACCTTCATGGTCGTTCTCGACTTCTTCATCGTCAACGTCGCGCTGCCCTCGATCCAGTCCGGCCTGCACGCTTCGACAGGGTCGATCGAGTGGATCGTGGCCGGCTACGGCCTCATGACCGCTGTGCTGCTGATCACCTCGGGGCGGCTGGGTGACCGCTACGGTCGGCGCCGGGTATTCACCGTCGGACTGGCGCTGTTCACGGTCAGTTCGGCCGCCTGTGGATTCGCTTCGGACGCGACCGTGCTGGTCGGCGCTCGCCTCGTCCAGGGCGCCGGCGCGGCGTTGCTGATGCCCAACGTGCTGTCGATCATCGGCGTTCTGTACGACGGCGCCGACCGCGCCCGCGCGCTGTCGGCGTACGGGATCACGATGGGGCTTGCGGCCGTGTCGGGTCAGCTGATCGGCGGCGCGCTGATCCAGGCCGATCCCGCCGGACTCAGCTGGCGCAGCTGCTTTCTGATCAACGTCCCGATCGGCGCGCTGGCGGTCGCGATGGCGCCGCGGGCGATCCCCGAGTCGCGCGCCCCGCGGACCGGCAAGCTCGACCTGCTCGGAACGCTGCTGGTCACCGCCGGGCTCGTCGCGATCGTGCTGCCGCTCGTCCAGGGCCGCGCCGACGGCTGGCCGCTGTGGACGTGGTTGTCGCTCGCGACCGCGCCTATGATCCTGGCGGTGTTCTGGCGCCACCAGCGCCTGCTGGCGCAACGCGGCGGCGCGCCGCTGCTGACCCCGGACCTGTTCCGCGCACGCCACGTCCGGTCAGGCCTCGTGGCCCAGCTCGTGTTCTGGTGCGGCCAGGCGTCGTTCTTCCTTGTGTTGGCGCTGTACCTGCAGCTCGGGCGCGGGATGAGCGCGCTCAGTTCTGGACTGGTGTTCACGATCATGGCGGCGTCATACCTGGCGACGTCGATGCCGGCGCCGGCGCTGACTGAGCGCTACGGCCGGCGGGTGCTGACGGTGGGCGCGCTGACGCTCGCGACGGGCCATTTGACGCTGCTGGCGGCCGTCGCGACCGTCGGGGTCGGAGGATCGGTGGCGGTGCTGGTGCCCGGCCTGATCCTGGTCGGCGCCGGGATGGGCCTCGGGATCACGCCGCTGACGACGATCATCATGACCGGCATGAAGCCCGAGCACGCGGGTGGCACGGCAGGTGTGCTGGGTACCGCGCAGAACGTCGGCAATGCGCTCGGTGTGGCATTGGTCGGGGTCGTGTTCTTCGGCGCGGTATCGCAGGGCTTCGCCCACGCGTTCGAGCTCAGCCTCGCCGTGTTGGCGGCGATCCTGATCGTGGTCGCGCTGCTCAGCCGGCTGCTCCCGGCGGGGGTACGCTCATGAGCATGACCGCGACAGACAACCGGGTCGGCACTCTGCTGCGTGACTGGCGCCAGCGCCGCCGCCTGAGCCAGATGGACCTGGCGCTCGAGGCGGGGGTCTCGACGAGGCATCTCAGCTTCGTCGAGACCGGCCGGTCTCGCCCGAGCCCAGAGATGGTCCTGCACCTCGCCGACCAACTCGAAGTGCCGCTGCGCGAGCGCAACCAGCTGCTGCTGGCGGCCGGTTATGCGCCGAAGTACGGAGCGCGGTCGCTGGACGATCCGGAGCTGGCGTCAATTCGCGAGGCGGTCGGCCGCGTCCTCACCGGACACGAGCCCTATCCAGCGTTCGCCGTCGAGCGTGGCTGGAACATGGTGATGTCCAACGGCGCGCTCGGGCCGCTGCTCGATGGAGTTGCGGACGAACTGCTGGTGCCACCGGTCAACTGCATGCGGGTGGCGCTGCACCCGGACGGGCTGGCGCCGCGAATCGTCAACCTCGGCGAATGGCGCGGTCACCTGCTCAACCGGCTCGCGCGCGAGATTCAGCTGACGGGCGATCCGGAGCTCGGGGACCTCTACGACGAGCTGTTCGCCTACCCGGGCCCGGTGTCCGATGACGCGCCGGACGCCAGCGCCGTGATGGTGGAACTCCACCTCGACACCGGACTGCGGTTCTTCAGCACCGTGACCACGTTCGGCACCGGCAGGGATGTGACGATCTCGGAGCTGAGCATCGAGGCGTTCTTCCCCGCCGACGCCCGAACGGCGGAGAGCTTGCGTGGCTGACCTCTTTCCGTCGCGCGCGAGCCGGCGCGCTCCTCGGCCTCGTGGCCACGCTCGCGGTCATCGCCTGCGGCACGGCAATTGCGCAAGTCGACAGAGGCGCAGCGCCGTCGAGCACGCGGGTGTCCAGGTTCGGAGTCGTGGGAAATCGCGGCAAGATTGCCCAGCTCGAACTTCGCAGGCCAACGGTTGTCGGAGGCATCGTCGGGAAGGTCGTGCAGATCGCGACATCCAACTCAGACGGTTACGCACTCACCTCGGACGGATCGGTGTGGGCGTGGGGCGTCGCCAGCTATGGCGAGCTCGGCAATGGCACCACGCCCTTGTACTCGACCCGAGCCGTCCAGGTTCGGTTCCCGGGTGGGGTCCGGATTGCGCGACTGGCGAACCCGATGCCGTTCGACGGCGCGCTCGCGATCGACACGCGCGGAGACGCCTGGGGATGGGGCCTCGACGTCGACGGCGATCTCTGCTTGACCGGGCTGATCCTGACCCGCCCGGTCGCAACTGTCGCTGCGCGAAGTGTCACTCGCGACCGGCGCGCGGACGCACTCGCTGTTCGACGCCCACGGGACGGTCGTTGCCTGCGGCGACGGCGAGGACGGGGTTCTCGGCACCGGCTCCACGACGAGCAGCACCACACCTGCGCGTGTCATCGGCCTGCCCCCGCGCGCACGCGTGACCGCGCTCACCTCCTCCTGGGAGGGATCGGGGGCGCTGCTCAGCGATGGCACCTACTACGACTGGGGCTACGACGCCGCCGGCCAACTCGGCGACGGCACCACCGCGAACAGCGCCGTCCCGGTCCACGTCAGGCTCCCCGCCCCGGTCCGGCTGGGTGTCCCAAGGCGGCAGCGGCCCCACCAACGGCCAGACGATCGTCGTGCTCGCCAATGGAACCGTGTGGACATGGGGCAACGGCCGCCGTGGCGAGCTCGGAGACGGCAAGCGCGACAGTTCCAAGCGACCGGTCCGCGTCAAGGTCCCCAGCGGCATCCGGTTTGTCACCATCAACTCCGGCGGGTACGCCAACTACGCGATCGACAGCATCGGCCGCCTGTGGGACTGGGGCGGCAATCAGAACGGCCAACTCGGGATCGGCGGCCCCCGACGCGGCACCGACACCCCGCACGACACCGGCATCCACGTCGCCCAGATCTCGTCCACCGCAAGCAACGTCGCCGCGCTCGGTTGACTCGCCAGGTCAGACGGTCTCGCCGACGCGCTGGAAAATGATCTCCGGAATCACGGTTGGCGGCGACAGCCGCAGGAGCATGCGCAGCGCCTCGGCGATGTCGCTCGGGCGGATCATCTCCTCGGGCGGAACCGTGTCCTTGACGAAGTCCGTCATGTCGGTGTCTACGAACCCGGGGGCGAACGCGACGGATTTGATCCCGTCGCCGTTCAGCTCCTTGTTCATCGCCTGGCTGTAGGAGACCACCGCCGCCTTCGTCGCGGAGTAGACCGAGAGCCACGGCTGCGGCGATTTGCCCGCGATCGAGGCGAGGTTGACGACCAGCGCGTTGCGATGCTCGGCCCCCGCGGCTTTGAGGAGATCGAGGCACTCCCGGTAGAAGATGATCATCGCCCGCAGGTTGACGCCGAGCTGCAGGTCGATGAACTTCGTCTGGTGTTCGCCGGCGCCGGCGCCGACGCCGACGCCGGCGCTGTTGACGAGCACGTCGAGGCGTCCGAAGCGCTCGCGGTGGCGCGCGACGACGGCGCGGATGGCCTCCTCGTCGGCGACATTGGCCGCGACGTACTCGACCTCGTAGCCCTTGCCGCGCAGCGCTTCGGCGGTCTCCGCGAGGCGCTCGGGTATGCGCGAGCTCAGCGTGAGGCCGTAGCCCTCGTCGCCGAGCAGCTCGGCGAGCGCGAGCCCGATGCCGCGGGACGCTCCGGTGACGATGGCGGCGCGATCAGCCATGGACGGTGACCTCTTTCTGTTCAGGTGCGGGAAGCGGCCAATCTACTCAGAGCTGGCAACGGGCGGCGATCCGGGCGATCCGGTGGCGTGCACGCTCGAGGCTCTCCCGCGCCTCCCCCGCGCTCTGGCTGCCGTTCGCGAACGCCAAGACCGTGAACACGAGTGGCCGTGCGAGCAGGACATCGGGCAGGCGCGCGAGCTCGTCCGGTTCGAGCTCGACGTGGTCGCGGTACCCGGCCAGCACGGCGTCGACGTCGGCCATCCGTTCCATCCCGGCCGCCCAGAGCAGGAACGCGAGCGACCATAGCCGCGGCCCCCGTCCTGCGCCCGCCCAGTCGACGATCACGGGCGTGCCGCCGGGAGCGGCGATCGCGTTGGAAGGGACGAAGTCGGCGTGGATCAGGGCCTCGGGAAGCCCGTCGCCGCCGTCGGCCGACGCGAGTGCCGCCGCGAGCTCGTCGTAGTCGCTCGTGGCGGTCGCCGGCACGCGGTGGCGGGCGCCATCCAGCAGCTCACGCGCGGCTGCGAGCTCCTCCTCCGGGCCACCCGTGTAGGCGAGATGATGCCAGGCACCGCCGGGACGATCCGCCACAGGCCCGTCGAGAGCCAGACCGTTGAGCCGGCCGAGCAGTTCACCGAGCTGCCTGAACGGCGCAGCCGAGCGGGGCGCCCTTCGCCGGTGCACGTACTCGGTGACCAGCACGGCCTGACCGCAGTGCTCTGAGACCGGCAGCTCGTGCGCACACCGCTCGGCGGGAAAGCCGCTGCGCGCGAGCGCACGGAGCAGGTCGGCGTCGGCGTCCGCGACCGCCGCCGGCCGCGCGGCGGGGAACACCCGCGCGACCCAGTCGGGGCCGTCGATCGCGGCCGACCCGCCACACGCCGACGTCGATCTCGTACATCCGCCGAACCGAAATTCCGTACGTGGTCTCGAGGTGACCGGCGAGGCCGTCGTCGCCGGCGCGGTAGTAGAGCCGTTCCATGTACGCGCCCACCCGGCTGAGCGTCGGGCTCGCGCCGGCGGGCGCCGGCGCCCACTTCGGCGCGGCGACGATGAAGCCGGCCCGCTGGGCGCGGTCGGAGAGCTCGACCACCCGCCAGCGCGCGTCGTCCAAGAGCTCGGTCAACCCTTGGCGATCGAGCCGGTTGCGCGTCGGTTCGCCGAGCTCGGCCAGCCGGCGCTCGAACCGCGCGCGCCGCTCGGGCTCGTCCCAGGTGGCCGCCAGCGACGACGACACGACCAGCCGGGTACCGGCCGTGGCCAGTGCCCGCAGGTCGTTCGCGAGCGACGCGACGACCGCCACCTCGAGGTAGACGAGCAGACCCTCAGAGATGATCAGTGTCGGCGCATCGGGCTCGACCCCAGCCGCGAGCAATGCGTCGGACAGCCCGCGTGACCGAAGATCGAACCCGACGAACGTGATCGCGGCAACATCGATCCCGAGGCGTTCGAGGCGAGCAAGCTTGTCGCGCTGGGTCGCGGGGAGGTCGACCTCGAACCAGCGCACGCCGGCCTTGGCGTAGCGCAGCGCGCGCCCGTCGTAACCCGCCGCTACCGAGATGACCTGCAGGGTGTCGCGCTCGAGCGCCCGCACGACGACGCGGTCAAAGAACGCGGTGCGCCCCTCGAGATACCGCCCCATCCGCTCGCTCTCGACGCCGGCGCCCGAGCCGGCGACGTCGCGGGCCAACGCAGCGTCCGCCTCGGGATCACCGTACGGCGCCGGGAGACGCTCGAACGCCAGCCGCGCCGCCGCAACGTGCTGCGCGGTCCGCGAGGGCTCCGCGTCACTCAACTCCGCGTCAGTCAACTTCGCGTCAGTCAACTCCGCGTCATGCAACTATCCCCGGCAGCGCGGCGACGCGCTCGCGGGTCGAGCGCCGGGTTCGCCCAGCCGCCATCAACCGGATTGACATTGATGCCCGGCGGGACGATTTCGTCGATCCGATCGAGCACCTCATCTGACAGCGTCACTTCTGCGGCCGGCAGCTGCGACTCGAGCTGCTCCATCGTCCGCGGGCCGATGATCGGTGCCGTGACCGCGGGGTGGCGCATGACGAACGCGAGCGCCATCTCGATAAGCGTCATCCCCGCCTCCTCGGCCAGCACCGCTAGCGCGTCGGCCGCCTCGAGCTTTCGCTGGTTGGCGGGCAGCGACATGTCGAAGCGCTGCGGCAGCCGGTCGGCCCGATGCGACGGCGGTGGCTCGGTGCCGAGCCGGTAGCGCCCAGAGAGCCAGCCGCTCGCGAGCGGGCCCCAGGCGATCGTGCCCATCCCGTGGCGCTGGCAGGTCGGCAGCACGTCCGCTTCGACGCCGCGGACCAGGATCGAGTACGGAGGCTGCTCACACACGAATCGCTCGCGCCCGCGCTCGCGCGCGACCCATTGCGCCTCGACGATCTGAGAGGCGGGAAACGTAGAGGAGCCGATGTAGCGGACCTTGCCGGCGTGGATCAGATCCGACAGCGCGCCGAGCGTCTCGTCGATGTCGGTGTCGGCCTCGGGGCGATGGATCTGGTAGAGGTCGATCCAATCCGTGCGGAGTCGGCGCAGGCTGTTGTCGATCTCCTTCACGATCCAGCGCCGCGAGTTGCCGAACTCGTTCGGGTCATCGCCCATCGTGCCGTGGACCTTGGTCGCGAGCACCACGTGGTCGCGCTTGCCGCCGGCCAGCGCCTTGCCGACGATCTCCTCCGATTCGCCACGCGAATAGACGTCGGCGGTGTCGATGAAGTTGATGCCCGCGTCGAGCGCGCGGTGGATGATCCGGATGCTCTCGTCGTGGTCCTGGTTGCCCCAGTCGCCGAACATCATCGCGCCGAGGCACAGTGGGCTGACCTTCGTACCTGTGTTTCCGAGCGTGCGGTAGTTCATTGCATCACCGTATCCGGTGTCAGCCCGCCGTCACGGTCCGCAGCTCGGCGATCGCGTCGTGCACGAACCAGGCGTAGTCGCGATCCGAGTCGTCGTGGACCCAGTGCTCGAACGCGACCCGAAACACCGCGACCCCCGCCTCGGCGGTGAGCCCGGCGGCTGGGTCCTGGACGCCTCGCCGGCGCAAAGCCTCGGCTAGCGCGGCCGCGAGTGAGGCGAGCTTGACGGTCTCGCGCTCCTGCAGCTCGGGGTTTGCGTCGATCACTGCTTGGCGCTGCAGCGAATACGGGCGGAGCGTCGCGTCGAACATCGCGCCGGCTGCGGCGATGCCGACCGTGACCGCCTCGATCGGCGTTGCCGACGCAGGCGCGGCTCCGACGGCGTCGACGATCAGCCTCTCCAGTTCGCCGGAGCCGCGGAACAGCACCTCGCGTTTGTCGCCGAAGTGGCGGAAGAAGGTGCGCTCCGTGAGGCCGGCGCGCTCGGCGATCTCGGCGACCGTCGTCTCTTCGTAGCCGCGTTCGGCGTAGAGCTCGAACGCGGCCTGCTGCAGCCGGCCGGCCGCGTCTGGCTTCCATCGACTCATGACGCTCTCCATCCTACGCGATGACAGTCGCTGACATGCTGTGCTAAGCTGATGACACCCACTGACATCACGTCGTCCGCGCAGCATATTCGAGCGGACGGCGCCCCGCCCCCAGGAGGTTTGATCATGCGTGTATTCGTCACCGGCGCATCTGGTTGGATCGGATCGGCCGTCATTCCCGAACTCCTCGCCCACGGCCACGAGGTTGTCGGCCTCGCCCGCTCGGACGCCGCCGCCGACGGGGTGGCCGCGTCCGGCGCCGAGGTCCTGCGCGGCGACGTCCAGGACATCGACGTCCTGCGGGCGGGCGCCGAGCAGGCCGACGGCGTCGTCCACCTCGCCTTCCGCCACGACATCGCCTGGACCGGCCGCTTCGAGGAGGCCGCCGCGTCCGATCGCGCCGCGATCGAAGTCTTCGGCGAGGTGCTCGCTGGCAGCGGCCGGCCGCTCGCCGTCGCCGCGGGCGTCGCCGGCTTGAAGCCCGGCGGGATCGCCACCGAGCAGGACATGCCGACCGATGAGGTGAGCCCGCGCGCCGCCTCGGAGCTGGCCCTGCTCGCGCTCGCCGAGCGGGGCGTGCGGTCGATGAGCGTCCGCTTCGCACCCACGGTCCACGGCACCGGCGACCACGGCTTCATCGCCCGGATCGTCGACGCCGACCGCAGCCACGGCGCCGCGGGCTACGTCGGCAACGGCGAGAACCGCTGGGCAGCGGTCTACCGTGGCGACGCCGCCCACCTCATCCGGCTTGGGATCGAGCACGCGCCACGCCGGCTCGGTGCTCCACGCCGTCGCCGAGGAGGGCATACCGATGCGCGACATCGCCGAGGCGATCGGTCGTCGCTTCGAGCTCCCGGCGACCGCGATCTCGCCCGACGACGCCGACGAGAGATTCGGCTTCCTCGGCCAGTTCGTCGGTCTCGACATGGCCGCCTCGAGCGCGGTCACGCGCGAGCTGCTCGGGTGGGAGCCGACCGGCCCGACCCTCGTGCAAGACATCGAGGCCGGCGCCTACTCCAACGGCTCACAGGGCTGAGTCCGCTGCCGCGAGCCAGGCGGGCGCGGTCTCAGACTGCGCCCGCGCTGGCCGCCCCAACGATCGCCGCTGCTCGACGTCGATTGGCGCCTCTGCGAGAGAGCAGAACCCCCGCGCCGCCGATAAGTTGGACGTCATGAGCTCACAAGACAGGCATTTCGGACTCACCGGTCTCGCGACGATGGGCGCGAACCTGGCCCGCAACGTCGCCCATCACGGGATCCCGGTCGCCGTGCACAACCGCACCACCAGCCGGATGCAGACGTTCATGGACGAGCACGGCTCCGAGGGCCCGCTGAACGGATACGAAACGACCGAGGAATGGGTGAGTGCGCTGCAACCGCCGCGCGTGCTGATGAGCATGGTCCAGGCCGGCGCCGCCACCGACGCCGTGATCGACGAGATCGCCCCGCACCTCGAGCGCGGCGACATCCTGATCGATGGCGGCAACGCCAATTTCCGCGACACCCAGCGCCGTCACGCCAAGCTCGACGAGCGGGGAATCCATTTCCTCGGCGTCGGTGTATCCGGCGGGGAGGAGGGCGCGCTCAACGGGCCGAGCATCATGCCCGGCGGCGACCGCGAGCCCTACGACGAATCGGTCAAGCCGATCTTCGAGGCGATCGCCGCCGACGTCGACGGCACGCCGTGCTGCACGTACGTCGGTCCGGACGGCGCGGGCCACTACGTAAAGATGGTCCACAACGGGATCGAGTACGCCGACATGCAGCTGATCGCGGAGAGCTACGACCTGCTGCGCCACGCGGCCGGGCTCGAGGTGCCGGCGATCGCCGAGCAGTTCGAGCGCTGGAACGAGTCAGAGCTCGAGTCGTTCCTGATCGAGATCACCGCGCGCGTGCTGTCGAAGACCGACGAGCAGACCGGCAAGCCGCTCGTCGACGTGATCCTCGACGCCGCCGAGCAGAAGGGCACCGGCCGCTGGACGGCGCAGAACGCGCTCGAGCTGGGCATCCCGCTGACCGGCATCACGGAGGCGGTGTTCGCGCGCAGCCTGAGCGCGCTCAAGGACGAGCGGGTCGCGGCGGCCGAGCGGCTCAAAGGGCCCGCTAACGGGCGCGCGGACGAGTCGCTGGTCGACGACCTCGAGCACGCCCTCTACGCCTCCAAGATCATCTCCTACGCGCAGGGTTTCGCCCAGATGGCCGCCGCGGCCGACGACGAGGGGTGGAAGATCGACCTCGGTTCGATGGCGACGATCTGGCGCGGCGGCTGCATCATCCGGGCGCGCTTTCTGGACCGCATCCGCGAGGCCTACGAGGACGATCCGGGGCTCGAGAACCTGATGCTGGCCGAGTTTTTCGCCGACGCGCTGGCCGAGGCCCAAGACCCCTGGCGGCGCGTGGTCGGCAGGGCCGCCGAGCTCGGCATCCCGACGCCCGCGTTCTCGTCGTCGCTGGCCTACTACGACGGCTACCGCCGGGCGCGTGGCCCCGCGAGCCTGATCCAGGGGCTGCGCGACCTGTTCGGCGCCCACACCTACAAACGCGTCGACCGCGAGGGCACCTTCCACACGATGTGGGGTGGTGACGGCCGGGAGGTCGAGCAGTAGCTACTGGTCGTCCGCTAAGCGAGCAGCCCGAGGCGCTGCGCGCGCTGCACGGCCTCGGTCCGGTTGCGGACTCCGAGCTTGCGGTAGACCGCGCTTGAGTGCTCCTTGACGGTGTGCTTTGACAGGTGCAGGGCCTCGCCGATCTCGGGGTTGGTCGCGCCCGAGGCCATCAGCTCGAGCACATCCCGCTCGCGCTCGGACAGGCCCAGCGCTCCCTGCCACTCGTGTCGCTCGAAAACGGTCCCGCCCAGACCGACGAGCCGCACGGCCCCCGCGATCCGGCGCGCCGGCCAGTCCTTGTAGGCGAACCCCGACGCGCCTGCGGCACGCGCCGCGCTGGCCGAGATCTCGCCGGCGCCGGAGAACAGAAGCACGCGAGTCGAGGGCTCGGCGGCGCGCAGGCGCTCGCAGATCTCGGCTCCGGACTCCTCGCCGATGAACAGATCGACGAGGGCGACGTGCGGCCGGTAGCGCGCGGCCAGCGCGAGCGCCTCGGACCCGGTGTGAGCGCTCACGCAGCGCTCGACCCAAGGCTGTTGGGTCAGCATCAGCCGAAACCCCCAGTGCACGACGTCGTGGTCATCGACCACCAGCACGCTGAGGCGCTCGGGGCTGCGCTCCTCGTCAGCCACCGCGCTCACCCCGCAGGCGAACCCGTTCAGCCATCGCCGTCACCCGGAGGCACGACGAGGCGCACCTGCCAGCTGCCGGGCTCGCGCTCGCCGAACTCCACCACGCCACCGCTCTGCAGCGCCTCGAGCGCCGCTAGCCGCAGCCCCATCCCGGCGTGGCGCGCCGCCGAGGTGACGCCGTCGTTTACGACCTCAAGCACGAACGCACCGTCGGCGTCGCGCACACGGACCTCGACCCGCGTCGGCCGTGCGTGCTTGTGGGCGTTACGCACCGCTTCGCGCAGCACCGACTGCGCCAGCGGCTCGAGGCTGGCGGGCACCTCCGCTTGGGCTTCGAGCACCAGACCGAGCTCAGGGCGGGCGTGCGACAGCCGCTCGACCTCGGCGGTCAGCGTCGTCTGCGTCGCCCGCGGCGCCCGGCCCAGCGGCCGCTGGAGCGCCGCGCGCAGCTCGCCGAGCGCGGCCTGTGTCTCACTCGCGCACCGCTCGCGAGCCGCGGCGGGCAGCTCGCCGTCGCCGTCGAGCGCCATCGAGACGCCGAACAGCCGCTGGATCACCCCTTCGTGGATCTCGCGCGCGAGATCGATCCGATGCTCGAGCTGGCGCGCGGTTTCGCCCTGGGCCGAGAAGATTCGCACGACTGACGCCAGGGCGGCAGCCTTGCCGAGCGTCCACAGCAGGCTGCGGTCGGACTCGTCGAGCGGCGGGCTCGACATCAGGCGATCGGCGAGGATCACGCCGGTCGCGCGCCCGGCGGCGGTCATCGGCGCGCACACGAGCCGCACCGGCTCGGGGAACAGCGTCGCGTACTCGGCCGGGACCTCGCGGGCCATGTCGCCGTCGACCTCGATTACCCTGTCCTCGCGCAGCGCCTGGGCGGCGATCGGTGCCGACTCGACCGTCACGTGCGCGGCCGCGAACTGCTGCACGTCCATGCCGTACGCACCGGCGGCGCGGACGCGACGCAGCGTGCTGTCGTAGTTGAAGATGATCGCGCGGCGCATCCGTGCCAGCCGGCAGACCGCGTCGCACAGCCGGTCGTAGAACGAATCTGAGCTTTCGGCTCCGGGGTCGGCCTGAGACAGGACCTCGACGAACAGCTCGACGGCATCGATGCCGACGCTCGCGCGCGCGTCCGCCGACGCCCCCGGGCTCATGAGCCGCTCGCTGCTAGGAACCGTGATCCATCAACCCAAGCCGCAGCGCCTGCTCGGGCATCAGGTAGACACGCCACCGCTGTTCGCACGTCGGGCACCAGCATTGGACCGACGGATCGTATCCCTGCAGCGCTCCGTGCCATTCGACGTCCTCGCTGCGCAGGCAGACCGGGCAGGCGAGCGACGCGGTGACGAGCTCGTCGGGGTCGTCTGGCCGGAAATGCGCGATATCGGCGAGGTCGGCGAGCATCGATCGCAGCCGAGCGCGTCAACGCGCGCGATCGGACGCTTACCCCAGCGGCTGCGGGTTGCGAAGTCCAGCAGTCGCTCCATGTAGTCACCCAGCGGCGAGGCGCTGATCCCCAGCGGCTCCAGGCGCGCCGAGGTCGCCACCTGGTCGAACACGGTCGGCGTCGCGAAGTACGGGAAGTACTCGCGTCCGGCGTTCAGCGCCGAAGCCTCGGCGGCGCTGCAGTCAGCGGTCGAGAACTCCGCCGGTGGCACAACTTGGGGCGGCGGCCGGCTGAAGTAGCGGCTCGCGAGCTGGGCGATCTCGGCGATCGTGCTCGCATCGGGCCCGGCCGTCAGGTGATAGGTCTCGCCGACGCCACCCTCGGCTTCGGCGAGCGCGTGGATTGCGTCGGCCACGTAGTCGACCGACACCACGTCGACGGGAGCCGACGGGATTGCCGGCACCGCCGTGAACAGCCCGCGGGCGAACGCGCGCAGCGGCCAGTAGAGGACGTTGAAGGCGGACGTCCAGCCGCTGCGGCGGTCGCCGACCACGATGCTGGGGCGAAGGATTGTCGACGGCAGCTCGGTGTGCGAGCGGACGAGCTGCTCGGCTTCGAACTTCGACTGCTCGTATGAGTTGTTGAACGCCTGCCCGACGTCGAGGTCGCATTCGGCGAACCGTCCGATGTGGTCGCCGGCCACGTACGCGGTCGAGACCTGGGCGTAGCGGCGCAGGCCGCCGCAGGCGCGCGCGTCCTCGGCGAATTCGAGCATCCGCCGCGTGCCCTCGAGGTTGATCGCCCGCGCCTCGGGCAGCGGCATCGCAAACGACACCGAGGCAGCGCAGTGAACGATTGTCGATACCCGGCACGCCAGCCGTTCGCGAACCCCTGGGTCGAGCCCAAGACCGGGCACGGTCAGGTCCGCGGCGAACGCCTCGACCCGCGGGCGGTAGCGGGCGGCGGCGCGGGAGCCGTATAGGTTGACCAGCACGCCGTCCATTCGAGCGGCCGCGGCATAGTCGTCCGCCGCCCGCACGAGCGTCACGATTTGCCGGTCGCTGCGGTCCAGATACCTCGCCAGCAGCTCCATCCCCACGAACCCGGTCGTCCCGGTGAGCAGCACATCGCCGTTTTTCACCGCGCACCTCCGAGCGACTCAAACGCCCAGACGAGGCGCGGGCGCGTGTCGGTCGGACAGATCAGCTCGTCGATGTAGCCGGTGGTCGCCGCGACCTGCGGACGGAGCTGGTGGTACGCGTACTCGTCAGCCAACCGTTCGCGTTCGGCCTCGGGGTCGTCGGCGGCCGCGAGCTTGCGGCGGTGGATCACGCCGACAGCGGGCTTGGCCCCCATCACCCCGATCTCCGCCTCGGGCCAGGCGAACACGTAGTCGGCGCCGAGATCCTTGGAGTTCATGGCGATGAACGCACCGCCGAACGCCTTGCGAACGATCAGCGTCACACGGGGCACGGTCGCATCCGAGAACGCGTGCACGAGCGTCGCCCCGTAGCGGATCACGCCGGCAGCCTCCTCGCGCGTGCCGGGCATAAAGCCGGGCGTGTCGACCAGCACCAGCAGCGGGATCCCAAACGAGTTGCACTTATTGACGAACCGCGCGCCCTTCTCAGAGCTGGCCGCGTCGAGCACGCCGCCGAGATAGCGCGGTTGGTTGGCGATCACGCCGACGCTCCGCCCGTCGATCCGCGCCATCGCGGTGACCAGGTTGCGCGCCCAATGGGGCGAGATCTCGAGCAGCTCGCCGTCGTCGACCAGCGCACGAATCACGTCGCGAACGTCGTAGACCTTGCGGGCCTCGCGCGGCACCGCGACGCTCGGGTCATCCCCACCCGCCGGGCTCGGGATCGCGCGCGGGACCGGAAGGTCGCGGTGGCTCGGGAGATACGAGAGCAGCCCGCGCGCCAACCGCGCCGCGTCGACGTCGTCGTCGGCGACGAAGTGGCAGACGCCGTTGCGTTCGTGCACGCGCGTCCCTCCCAGCTGCTGGGCGTCGACATCCTCGCCCAGCGCCTCGCGCACGACCATCGGTCCGGTCAGGAACATGCTCGATTCGGCCGTCATGACGGTCCAGTCGGTCAGCGCCGGCGAGTACGCGCCGCCGCCGGCCGACAGACCGCTGACGATCGAGATCTGGGGAACGCGCCCCGACAATTTCACGGTCCGGTGGAAGATCCTCCCGTACCCGCCCAGCGCGGCGATTCCCTCCTGCATCCGCGCGCCGCCCGACGAGACGAAGCCGACGACCGGGGCCCGGCCGCGGTCGGCTAGCTCCAGCACGCGCGCGATCGTGCCCGCGTGTGCATCTCCGAGTGATCCGCCCGCATAGGAGCTGTCCTGCGCGTAGCAGAACACCGGACGGCCGTCGATCAAACCCGAGCCACCGACGACGCCGTCACCCGGCCGGGCCCGGTCGCCCATCGCCAGCGACGTCACATCGGAACGGATCAGTTGCAGCGAGCCGGGGTCACAGAGCAGCTCCAGCCGGTCGAGCGCAGTCGTCCGCTCCTCGGTCCGTTCGAGCACGGCGACGCTCACGGCCGCCCCCATTCGATCACGGTCGCACCCCAGGTGAAGCCCGCGCCGAACGCGCCCAGCAGCACGCGATCACCCGGCTCGAGTATCCCCTCGCGCTCGCTGAATGCGAGCGCCAACGGCAGGGTCGCGGCGGAGGTGTTGCCGTAGTCGCCGATGCAGTCGACGACCCGCTCGGCGGGCAGCGCGAGACGCTCGGCGACCGCCGCCAGGATTCGGCCATTCGCCTGGTGGTACACGAACAGGTCGATGTCGTCGAGCTTGACGTTGGCCGCCTTCGCGGCTTGCAAGGTCGCCAGCGTCAGGCGGGCGACGGCCTCTCGGAACGTCTCGTGGCCCCGCATCCGGATCACGCCGTCGGCGCGCGTGACCTTGATGTGCTCGGCGCCGGCGCCGTCTGCTCCTAGCACGATCGGCCCGATTCGCCCGGTCAGCGGGCTCTCCTCCAACACGACGGCGCCCGCGCCGTCGGCGAACACGGCCGCGGTCGCGCGGTCGTCCGGGTCAGTGATGCGCGACATCAGGTCGGCGCCGACCGCGAGCGCGACGCGGGCGCGGCCGGCTTCGATCTGGGCGGTCGCGACCGAGAGCGCCGAAAGAAATCCAGTGCAGGCCGAGCCGACGTCGAACGCGCCGGCGCGTGTGGCGCCGATCCGGTGGGCGACCAACGGTGCCGCGGCCGGCATCAGCTCGTCCGAGGTCGAGGTCGCCACGATCACGAGGTCGACGTCGCCTGGATCGACCCCGGCGCGCGCGAGCGCCTGGCGCGCGGCCCGCGCGGCGTGGTCGTCGAGGCGCTCAGCCGGATCGGCGATCCGCCGCGAGTGGATCCCGGTCCGGCGCACGATCCAGTCGTCCTCCACCCCGAGCCGCGCGCCGACCTCGGCACTCGAAACGACGCGCGCCGGGACGCTGACGCCGACCGAGGCCGCCACCACTCCCCTTCGCGCGGGTGGCGAGAACTGTGGTTTTTGTGCAGGCTGAACCGCAAGCGCGGAAGTCACTCGATCAAAACTGCGACACCAACCGCTGTGAGCCAACGCGAACGCGTCCAAGACCCCCCGGCCGGGGGGTACCACTCAGTTTTCCGGTTCGACGTCCACCGGGCCGCGGCCATGCCCGATCGGTCGTCTGGCCCCGTCGCGGATAAGGTCGACTCGCCGGGGCCCGCACACGGCACCCGGCGAGTCTCGTGGGGACTACGTGGTCTTCGTTACGGGATCCCTGGCTGGCCCTCCGAGACCCTCGTCCCCCCGTCTTTGACCGCTCCGCGATTCGCGCGCTCTCTTTGCGCTGGAAGAGGAGGCTCGCCTTGACGCCCGAGGAGGAGAGGCGTCAGGCGAGCGTCGCAATGGGTTATAGGTCGAGAATTGCTGAGCGGTGTAGCCCCCAGGTGGCGCTCATGTTTAGCTCTTGTGAACGCCGACCTCGTCGCGCTCGTTCTGAACGCCAAGCTCGTCGCGCTATAGCATCGCGACCAGAATGCACGCAAGGCGCCCGAGATCGCGTCGGCATCGAGCTCGTGCATGGACGCGCTTGGCGGTGGGATGTTTTGCCGCGCTAGCGCTCGTTGCGCTCGCCGGTTGCGGTGCAAGTAGCAAGCCTGGTTACTGCACGGATCGAGCCAATCTCGAGAAATCGGTCAAGAGCGCGTCCAAGCTGAGTCCCTCGAGCCCGATCTCCACCCTCGCATCGAGCCTCGAGAACATCCAAACTCAGGCGGCTGCAGCCGTCAGCTCGGCGAAGAGCGACTTCCCGAGTGAGACCAGTGCCATGAGCTCGTCGGTCGCAACGCTCACCGCCGATGTCAAGGCGCTCCCGTCGAATCCATCGGTGACGCAGATCGCGGCGGTCGTCGCAGCCGCGAAGAACGCGTTGAACTCGGTGAAGGGATTCATCGATGCCACCAGCTCAAAGTGCAGCTGACGCGGGCGCGCCCGGCGAGGCGGCTGACGTGGGCGTGCCGGGCGGGGTCTACGTGGGTCCGGCGGCCAGCTCGTCGATCAGCGCCGTTAGCCGAACGAGCAGGTCGGGCGCCAGCTCCTGCTCGGTCGCCGGCAGCCCGTCGTAGAAAGCGCGCTGGCGGCCGCGCAGCCAGGCGTGCTCGCCGACGAGCGCCTCGCGACCGCGGTCGGTCAGCGCGACGGTCACACCGCGCCGGTCTTCGGCGGATCGCGAACGGCTGACGATCGCGCGGCGCTCGAGCGCGTCGAGGATTCGGGTCGCAGTCGACGGGGTGACGCCCGCCTCGGTCGCGAGCTCCTGGACGCGAGCCGTCTCGCGTTCCGCGAGCGCCTGTAGCAGCGCGTACTGAGACAGGCTCAACGACTCGTCGCGGTTCTGAGCCTGGGTACCGCGCGCTCGACGGACCGCTTGCGCGAACGCGTCAAACGAATCAAGGAACTGATCCACACCGTCCACAGGTCCCAGCATACCAAGCTCTTGGCATGCTAATCTTTGGCATGCTAATCATCTTCCGCACGAAACGGGGTGACTCCCATGTTTCACAACATCCTTGTCTGCGTAGACGGCTCGGTCCACGCCGAGCACGCCCTGGATGAAGCGATCGACCTAGCGGTCGCGGCCAACGCCCGCGTGACGATCCTGACGGCGGTACCGCGGCCCTCGTTCTGGGCGACCTCGCCGGCCACCGCGCAAGCGATCGAGCGGCTGACGGTCGATCTCGAGCGCGACGCGAGGAAGGCGCTCGACGCGGCGGTCGCTCGGATTCCGGCGTCGGTCTCAGTGACCTCGATCCTGACGCGCAAGCCGATCCGTGAGGCGCTGCTGGAGCGGCTCGACAGCGGCGAATACGACCTGCTCGTGATGGGCTCCCGCGGGCGTGGCGCGCTCGCAGCGTCTGTGCTCGGCAGCGTCAGCCACTTCGCGCTCAACCACAATCGCGTGCCGGTGCTGATCGTCCACTCGAGCGACGACGAGTCAGACCAGCACTCGAGCGACGACGAGTCACGCGGCGACGAATCCGACGAGCACGAGCATGAGGGCGACTCAGACGTGCGCGCCGCGGACGACCCGGCGCCGGTCGCCGGCGCCGTCGGCTGATCGCGAGCGCGCGTCGAACGCCGAAGCGCAGTGCTCTGAGCAGAAGTAGACCCCGGGCGCATCGTCGCGCGTGACCGCGGGCGCGCGATCGACTCGCATCCCACACACGGGGTCGGTCGCGCCGCGGCGGCGCGTCAGCCAGATCAGCGCCGTGAACACCACCGCCGCGAACGCGTTCAGGACCAGCTTGTAGTTGAGCGTCACGGTGCCGAAGATGTCGGCCCGAGTCGGCCGCGGCCCGGTCGGGATCAACCCGGCGAGGTGCATGACCCCCGCGACCGCCAGCGCCGCGACGACCATCGTCACGAACATCAGGGCCGTGATCCGGAGCGCGAACCCGGTCCCGTAGTACTTGCGGTAGATGAGCACGATCGGGAGCACGATCAGATCTGCAAACAGGAACGACAGCACGCCCGCGAACCCGATCCCACCCGACCACAGCACGGCCGCGAGTGGCACGTTGCCGATCGAGCAGACGAAGCTCAGGACCGCGATCAGCGGACCGACGATCGCGTTTTCGAGCGCCTGGAGCGGGGCCGGCGCGCCGGTGATGAACAGCGCCGTGAAGAAGTGATTTGGCAACTGGGCGACGAACCCGGCGAGCATGAACCCGAGCAGGATCTCCTTCCACATCATCTGCCAGTCGGCGCGGAAGTTGTGCGCGACGTCCGACCAGGCGGCCGCCGACCGTAGCCGCTGACGCCACCCGAGCCCGGTGCTGGCGGAGTGATGCTGGTGGCCGGCATCGACGCCGACGGCGTGCCGGCGTGCGCGGTCCTCGAGCCGCGGGCTTACGAACAGCCGCAGCATGACCGCCATCAGGACGATCATCACGATCCCGCCGACGTACTCGGCGACCGTGAACTGCCACCCGATCAGCAGCCACAGGACCAGGCCCAGCTCCCAAACGAGGTTCGTCGAAGCAAACTGGAACGCGAGCGCGCTGGTCGCCGAAGCGCCCTTTCCAAACAGCGACTTTCCGATCGCGACGGCCGCGTATGAGCACGATGACGACAGCGCGCCGAGCAACGTCGCACTCGCGGTGGCACTCGCCCCACGCCCGCCCATCGCGCGCTGCACGCGTTGGCGCGGTACCCAGGCCTGGACGATGGCCGAGATCGCGAAGCCGATCACGAGCGCCCACCAGACCTCCCAGACCATCAACAACGAATCGCGCAGCGCGTGCCAGATCACATCCATGATCCGTTCACTATACCCCTAGGGGGTAGTGGTATGCTCCACCGACATGACTCCCACCCGTGGCTACACCGCAACCAAGGACGACCTACTCGCGCGTCTGAGCCGGATCGAAGGACAGATCCGGGGAATCGAGGGCATGGTGATCGAGGATCGCTACTGCATCGATGTCCTCACCCAGATCTCGGCAGCCCGCGCAGCGCTCGACAAGGTCGCGCTCGGGCTCCTGGATGACCACGCGCATCACTGCGTGATCGGTGCCGAGACCGCCGAGGAGCGCGACGAGAAGACGGCCGAACTGATGGACGCCGTCGGCCGGCTGATGCGCCGCGGCTGACGCTCGCTACGGGCCGAGGAGCGTGGCGGACCAGCCGGACCCGCCAGACGCGTCGTCGTCGTCGAAGATCACCTGAGCGCGCGCGACGGCATCCAGGATGAGCTGCGCGTCGATCTCCTTGCGCGTCTCCGGGATGCCCGTCGCCGGCCATTCGCAGACGAACGCCAGCGGCCCCGGAGGTGGCAACGGCCAAACCCACTCCGATTGGCGCCAACGACCGCCTCCTCCTCCCCCACCGCCCCCGTGCAGCACCGGCCCGTCGGGCTCATCGCCGCCGAAGTGGCGCGCGCCGGGAATGTTGGTCGCCTTCGCGCCGTCGGCGAACTGGACCCCGATCCGCAGGAACTCGTCGGCGAGCTGTCCACTGTGTCGACGGCCTCGATGACGGCCGGGACCGAACAGCATCGGATCCAGCTCCTCGGAATCCGGATCGCCGGGTGCCGCGAGCGAAAGCAGGTCGAACTCGAAGCCGGTCGGGTAGGCGCCAAGGCGCGATATGCAGACCGCATACCGGTCGTTCCGTGCGAGCACGAGCTCCATTGCCACCACCCCCGGGAGGATTCCGTTCGGAGCTGCGACCCACGGTGGCTGGCGCTGCACCTCGGGCCTGGGCGGCGGCGGCGGCTCGAATGCGAAGAAGTCCGACACCGCGCGGCACTCTAGCCGAGCGCGACGAGTCGCCCGAACAGCCCCTCGAGCGTCGCGACCGGGTCTTCGCACAGACCCGTGTGGACCTCGGACGGCTGCACGATCGTGCTCGACGGCGCCGCCAGCCAGCCGAACCGCTCGGACTGGTCAAGCGCGGCGATCGGCCCGGCCTCGTCCGCGCCCTCGGCGACCCGGACGAGCGCGTCGAGGTGAGCCTCGACCTCGGAGATCGGCACGTGCGGGGCGAGCGTCTGCAGCCGCACCTCGTCGACGGCAACCCGTGCGCCCAAGAACCCGAGTTGACGGCAGAACAGGACGACCCCGACGTTCATGCACTCGCCGCGCTCGACGCTCGGGACGACGCGCAGGATCGTGTAGCTGAACGGGCTAGGCGGTCCGGGCACGCTCGGCCTCCTCCGCGAACGCGCCGTCGGCAAGGCGGCGGTAGCAGGTAGTCGACGTAAGTGTCCGCGCTATCGCCGCCCGCCAGCCACTGTTCAGGCACCAGGCCGACCGCCCACTCGAGCGTCTGCCGACCGAGCCGTGGACGCAGGCGGCGGTCGGCATCTGCGATCGAACCCGCGCGCGCCATCAGAACGTGGTCGGCGATCTGCGTGAACGGCCGCGCCGCGTCGGCCTGCGGATCAAGCCCGCGATGCTGGCGATACAGCGCCGCCCCGTGGTCGATTAGCCACAGCCGCTCGTGCCACAGCAGCAGGTTGGGATTACGCGGCGTGCGGTCGACATTGGTCGCGAGCGCGTCGAGCCAGACGATGTCGGCCGCCAGCTCCGCGCCCGGCTGCCAAGCGCCCGCCGGCGTGTACGGCAGCGCGGCGGGCAGAAAGTCGACGCCCAGGTTGAGACCGCCGCTGGCCTCGATCAGCTCCTGGATCTCGGGGTCCGGCTCGGCAGCGCCGAGCCGCGCGTCGATCTCGACGCCGACCAGCTCGGGCACGAGCAGCCCGAGCGCCCGTCCCAGTTCGCCGACGATCACCTCGGCTACCAGCGCCCGGGGGCCCTGGCCGGCGCCGCGGAACTTGGCCACATACAGACCGTCGTCGTCTGCCTCCACCAGCCCGGGGAGCGAGCCGCCTTCGCGCAACGGCGTCACGTAGCGAGTCGCGTTCACGTGGCGCAGAGTGGTGGTCGTGGCCGCCATCGGCCGCTTTCTACCATCAACGCAGATGCTTCTCTCGGTTCTTGACCAGTCGCCGATCGCCGAGGGCTCTACCGGGGCCCAGGCGTTGCACAACACGCTCGACCTCGCACAGCTGGCGGATGCTCTCGGCTACCACCGCTACTGGGTCGCCGAGCACCACGGCGGCCCGATGCTTGCCGGGCCTAGCCCGGAGGTGCTGATCGGGCCGATCGCCGGCGCTACCCAACAGATCCGGGTCGGCAGCGGCGGCGTGATGCTGCCTCACTACAGCCCGCTCAAGGTCGCCGAGTCGTTCTCGATCCTCGCGGCGCTGTATCCCGGGCGGATTGACCTCGGCCTCGGCCGCGCCGCGGGAACCGATCCGCTGACCACCTTTGCGCTGCAGCGCGATCGCCGCCAGGCCGCGCCCGACGACTTCCCGCAGCAACTGGTCGAGCTGCTGGCCTATTTCGAAGATGCCCTGCCCGAGGACCACCCCTTCCGCCACCTCGCGCGGACGCTCCCCGGGCGGCCTGAGCTGCCCGTCCCGTGGTTGCTCGGTTCCTCGGATCAGAGCGCGATCTGGGCCGGCGAGCTAGGCCTGCGGTACGCGTTCGCCGATTTCATCAACCCGGGCGGGGCCGAGATCGCAAAGCTGTACCGCGACCGCTTCCAGCCGGTGCGTGACATCCAGGCGCCGCGGATCGCGGTCGCGGCGTGGGTACTGTGCGCTCCGACCGACGAAGAGGCACAGGAACTGGCATCGAGCAGCCGCATGTCGTTCACGCTGCTGCGGCGCGGGCAGCTGATTGAAGTCCCGCCGCCCGAGACGGCGCTCGCATTCCTGGCGCGCGAGGGCAAGACGCCGGCCGACGACGTCCGCGGACGGCGCGCGATCGTCGGCTCGCCCGACAAGGTGAGGATCCGGGTCGAGGAGCTGGCGAGCGCCTACGGCGCCGACGAGGTGATCGTCGTCACGATCACGCACGACCACGGAGCGCGTCGCCGGTCGTACGAGCTGCTCGCCGAGGTCATGGACCTCGCGCCGCGCGAGCGATTGAGTGGCACGATCGCGGGGTAGCCGACCTATGTGCCATACGAATTCCACATAGACGAGACGGTCCAGGACAGCGTCCGTCGCTGCGCCGCCGAACAGGCCCAGAGCGCGATCGACGATCTTCAATCAAATGTCAAGGATGACCCCGTGGGCGCGGTCCACACTGCCCGCAAGTCGATCAAGAAGGAGCGCTCGCTGCTGCGCCTCGTCGCGCCGGCGCTCGACCCGCGCGACCGGCGCCACGAGAACGCGCGGCTGCGCTCAGTCTCGCACGAGCTCGGGGCAAGCCGCGAGGCCGAGGCGCTGCTGTCGACGCTCGACGCGTTGGCGGACCGGTACGCCGGGCAGATCTCAGATGCCACCTTTGAGCTCGTCCGCGCGCGGCTACGGGCCGAGCGCGACTTGGCCCGAGGCGCCTTGTTCGACGCCGACGTCCCGCGCCAAGTGGTCAAGGACCTGAGGCTGCACGTGACCAGCATCGAGCAGGTGCCGGTGCAGCGGGGTGGCTGGGAAGCGGTCGCAGGTGGTCTTATGCGCAGCTACCGGCGCGGGCGGCGCGCGATGCGCGCGGCTCAGAAATCGCCCGGCACTGAGCAGATGCACGAGTGGCGCAAGCGAAGCAAGGACCTCTGGTACCAGCTGCGGCTGCTCAAGCAGACCTCGCCCGGGATCGTCGGCGGCGCCGCAAAGGATGCCCACCGGCTCGCCGACGCGCTCGGCGACAGCCACGACCTGGCGCTGCTGGAGATCGCGCTGCGCCAGATCAGCGCTGACATACCGGCCGATCTGACCCCACTACACGGACTGATTGAGCACCGCAACGCGCAGCTGCGGACCGAAGCGTTCGCGCTCGGGGAGCGCCTCTACGCGGAGCGCCCGAAGGCGTTTGGCAAGCGTATGCGCCGCTACTGGCGAGCGTGGCGCGGATCGTTCGTCGCGCACGCACAGGAGCATCCGTCCGAGCTCGCCGAGGCGACGCGGCACCCAGCTTCCGTCTTCTAAGCCACCCCTCGCGGGTGTCCCGAGTCAGAAGTTCGTGAGCGCCGAGAGGTGGCACTGGGGGATGCCGGGCAAGGATCCAGGAGCGAAGCTGTAGCGGCGCTACAGCGAGCTCCGAAGACAGCCGGATGACATGGGCGCGGCCCAATCAGGCGAGGCAGGATGCCGAGCGGGCCGCAAGCCCATGCCGGCGCCGCCAGGGCGCCTCGAATGCACGCGAATTTCTGACTCGGGGCACAGGGGGTAGGATCGCGGTCTGATGTCGAGGTGGGTCTACGACTTCCCCGACGGCTCCAAAGACATGCGGGAGCTTCTGGGGGGTAAGGGCGCGAACGTCGCCGAGATGACCCGGGTCCTGGGTCCCGACAGGGTGCCGGCGGGGTTCACGATCACGACCGAGGCGTGCGTCGAGTACATGCGCCACAATCGCACCGAGCCTGACGGGATGGCTGAGCAGGTCGCCGACGCCTTGCAGCGGCTCGAAAGTCAGGCTGGCAAGCAGCTCGGCAACCTCGACGACCCGTTGCTCGTGTCAGTGAGATCCGGCGCGCGAGAGTCGATGCCCGGGATGCTCGACACCGTGCTGAATCTCGGTCTCAACGACGAGTCGGTACTGGGGCTGGCGCGGGCGACCGACAACGGGCGCTTTGCATGGGACTCGTACCGGCGCTTTGTGCAGATGTTCGGAAACGTTTCGCGCGGAATTCCGGGCGAGCGGTTCGAGGACGCGATCAAGGAGGCCAAGTCGGCTCGCGGTGTCACGGAGGACACTGAGCTCGACGTCGACGCGCTGCGCGAGCTGACCGCGCGTTTCAAGGAGATCTATCGCGAGGAGACCGGCGAGGACTTCCCGCAGGACCCGACGGAGCAGCTGCGGCTTGCGATCCGCGCCGTGTTTGACTCTTGGCTCGGCGAGCGAGCGGTCTCCTACCGGCGGCTGAACCGGATTCCCGACGACTGGGGGACGGCGGTCAACGTCCAGCAGATGGTGTTTGGCAACAAGGGCGACACCTCCGGCTCGGGCGTCGCCTTCTCGCGCGACGAGGTCACCGGCGCTCCGGAGCCGAGTGGCGATTTTCTCCCCAACGCCCAGGGCGAGGACGTGGTTTCCGGCGTGCGGACACCGCGAGACATCGCCGACATGGCCGATTGGATGCCTGACGTGCACGCACAGCTGATGGAGATCCTGCGCACGCTAGAGCGCCACTACCGCGACATGCAGGACACGGAGTTCACGGTCGAGGAAGGCCGCTTGTACATGCTCCAGACGCGCAGCGCGAAGCGTCCCGCGCAGGCGGCGGTCAGGTTCGCCGTCGACGCCGTCTCGGAGGGGCTCCTGACCCGCGAGCAGGCGCTCGAGACGATCGACCCGGGGTCGCTCGACGCGCTGCTGCATCCGACGTTTGACCCGAACGCCGACTTCGATGTGCTCGCGACCGGAGTCAACGCTTCTCCGGGGGCGGCAAAGGGCAGCGTCGTGTTCACCGCGGCCGACGCGGTCGCCGCGGCCGAGGAGGGCCGCGACGTGATCCTCGTGCGCCCGTTCACCGACGCCGAGGACGTCGCCGGCTTCCACGCGGCGAAGGGGATCCTTACCTCCGAAGGCGGCAAGGCGTCGCACGCGGCGCTGGTCGCCCGCGGGATGGGACGGCCGGCGGTGGTCGGCGCCGACGCGGTCGCGATCGACCTGAACGCCAAGACGATCACCGTCGACGGCACCGAGCTGCACGAGGGCGACCGGATCGCGATCGACGGCACCAAGGGCTGGGTGACCGTCGACGACGTGCCGCTGGTCGAGGCGCGCGTCGACAAGAACTTTGAGACCGTGCTCGCGTGGGCCGACGAGGTGCGGTCGCTGGGCGTGCGCACGAACGCCGATACCCCCGAGGACGCGCGGCGGGCGCGGGAGCTGGGGGCCGAGGGGATCGGCCTGTGCCGGACCGAGCACATGTTCATGGCCGAGGATCGCCAGCCGAAGATGCGCGCGATGATCATGGCCGACACGCCCGAGGCCCGTCAGCGCGCGCTGGCCGAGCTGCTCCCGCTCCAGCAGCAGGACTTCGAGGGGATCTTCAACGCGATGGCCGGCCTGCCGGTGACGATCCGGCTGCTCGATCCGCCGTTGCACGAGTTCCTGCCCAACCTGCCCGACCTTGCGGCCCAGCTCGAGCACGCCCGGATCGAGCAGTCGCCCGATCTACCCGAACTCGAGCGTGTGATGGCCCGCGTACAGGAGATCTCCGAGGAGAACCCGATGCTCGGGACCCGCGGCGTCCGGCTGGGGATTCTGTATCCGGAAATCTTCGAGATGCAGGTGCACGCGATCCTGCGGGCGGCCAAGCGCGCGCCCCATCCGCCGCACCCGGAGATCATGATCCCGCTCGTCGATTACGAGCACGAGATTCAGCTGATGCGCGAACTCGTCGTGCGGGTCGGCGACCAGGAGGGGCTGAAGGTCGGCACCGACTACACCGTCGGCACGATGATCGAGCTGCCGCGCGCGTGCTTCGTCGCCGACCGGATCGCGCGGTTCGCCGACTTCTTCTCGTTTGGCACCAACGACCTGACCCAGACCGCGCTGGGCTTCTCGCGCGACGACGTCGAGTCGAAGTTCGTGCCGATCTACCTCGAGCGCAAGATCATCGATCGCAGCCCGTTCGAGACGATCGACAAACCCGGTGTCGGCTGGCTGGTGCGGCTGGGTGCCTGGGTCGGTCGTGAGGCGCGGCCGGACCTGAAGCTCGGTATCTGCGGCGAGCACGGTGGCGACCCGGAGTCGATCGAGTTCTTCCACGAGGCCGGCCTCGACTACGTCTCCTGCTCCCCGTTTCGGGTCCCGATCGCGCGAATCGCCGCTGCGCGAGCGGCGATCGAGCATCCCCGGGGCGACTGGGACGACAGCTTCTGAGGCGACGACAGCCCCCGGCCGATTGACCGGGGGCCTGTGTCCAAACGAGACCCAGTCGCGCGTTCAGGCCGCGAGCACCGGTTCGCCGATCGCCGCCGGCTGCTGGGCCTTGCCGGCGAACAGCAGCCCCGCGACCGCCGCGGCGACCGCGAAGATCCCGGCCGACACGGCGAACGCGGTGGTGTAGCCGTGTACCGCAGCCTGCGCGATCAGCGCCGGCGTCGGGCGCGTGCCGGCGCCGGTGATGAAGCTCGTCGTCGCGCTGAGCGCGATCGTCGACAGGAGCGCCGTGCCGAGCGAGCCGCCGACCTGTTGCGCCGCGTTTACGGTCGCCGAGGCGACGCCTGCGTCACGCGGCTCGACGCCGAGCGTCGCGCTGTTGAGGACGGTCGAGAACACGAGCCCGAGCCCGACGGCCATCACCAGCAGCGCCGGCAGGATCCCCGTCGCGTAGCTCGTGCTGACGCTGAGGCCGGTCAGGGCCAGCATCGCGGTCGCGCCGAGCGCCAGCCCGACGAACACCAGCGGCCGCGGGCCGAAGCGGCCCCGCAGCTTGGTTGTCGAGACCACCGCGGTGACCATGATCACGGCGGTCATCGGCAGGAACGCGAGTCCCGTCTGAACCGGCGAGAAGCCGCGGATCGTCTGCAGGTAGTAGGTGAGGAACAGGAACACCCCGAACATCCCGGCCGCCGCCAGCAGCATCGAGATGAAGGCGCCGCCGCGGTTGCGGTCGAGCACCACGCGCGGCGGCAACAGCGGGTTGCGCACGCGGCGCTCGATCGCCGCGAAGACCGCCAGCAGCAGCACGCCAGCGGCGAGGCACGCGATCGTCAGCGAGTTTGACCAGCTCGCCGTCTGGGCGTGGTTGAAGCCGTAGACGATCGCGAACAGGCCACCCACACGGTCAGCACACCTGGTAGGTCGATCTTCGGCTTGGTCGCCGGGCCTGGTTGTGCAGCAGGCCAAGCCCCGCTTACAGCGATCACCGCAACACCACGTTGACGTACATGCTGAACCGCCAGCTCAGGTACTGGGTCAGGATGCCACCCAGCAGCAGGCCGACTGACGCCCCGCTACCGGCGATCGCGCCGAAGATCCCAAACGCCTTGTTGCGCTCGCCGGTCTCCGTGAAGGTGGTCGTCAGCAGCGACAGCGCGGCCGGTGCGAGCAGCGCGCCGAACGCGCCCTGGAAGGTCCGCGCGACGGCCAGCATCACGAACGACTGCGATGCACCGCCGACCGCCGAAGCGAGCGCGAAGCCCGTCAGGCCGGTCACGAACGTCCACTTGCGGCCGAACACGTCACTCAGCTTGCCGCCCAGCAGCAGCAGGCTCCCGAACGCCAGCGAGTAGGCCGTCACGATCCACTGGCGGTTGTCGTTTGTGAAGTGCAGCGCCTTCTGGGCCGAAGGCAGGGCGATCGTCATGATCGTCGCGTCGAGGACGACCATCAGCTGCGCGATCCCGAGGATCGCGAGGATCGCCCAACGCCGCTGGTGATGTGGATTCGATTGCGTTGTCATCGCGTGCTCCCTGTGTGGCAAGTGGATATGTCGTATCCGTTTTCAAGCGAAGCGTACCACATAAGTGGATAGTGTCAATCCAATTCGCTACGATTTTTCCTGTGACGACCACCGAGCACGAGCGAAAGACCCTCCGCGCCGACGCCGAGCGCAACCGGCAGCGGATCCTGGACGCAGCCCGCGAGCTGTTCGCGCTGCACGGCCTCGGCGCGACGCTGAACGACATCGCGCACCACGCCGGCGTCGGCGTCGGCACTGTCTACCGCCGGTTCCCCGACAAACAGCGGCTGATCGAGGAGCTCTTCGACCAGCAGGTCGAACAGCTCGCCGCGATGATGCAGGAGGCACTCGACGACCCCGATCCGTGGGACGGGCTGACCCGTTTCATGACGCGAGCCCTCGAGCTTCAGGCCGCGGATCGCGGCTTCAAGGAAGTCGTGCTCGGGTCTCAGCGGGCGCTCGTGCACGGCGCCCGGATGCGCGCGCGGATGCTGCCTATGGCAGCACAGCTGATCGAGCGTGCCCGACAGGAGGGCGAGCTTCGGAGCGACTTCGTGCCCCAGGACATTCCGATCTCGCAGCTGATGATCGGCGCAGTGATCGACGCCGCGCGGGACGTGAAGCCCGACCTGTGGCGGCGCTACCTCGAGATCTTCCTACAGGGGATCCGTGCGCACCCGTCCGAGCCCGCACCGCTCGCGACAGCTCCGGTGACACCTGATCAGGCGCAGCAGCTGCTCGCCGCATGGGAGCCGCCGCGCCGCTGACCTGAGATAGCGGGTAGGTTCTAGCGCGACGTGCTCGCCGCCTACGCAGCCCGCATCGATCCCGACGATCCGCTCGCTGGCCTCGAGATCGGCGAACGACCGGACCCCGACCAGCCCGCCGGCTGGACCACGGTGAGCGTCAAGAGCGCGTCGCTCAACCACCACGACCTGTGGTCGCTGCGCGGCGTCGGCCTGGGCGAGGACAAGCTGCCGATGATCCTCGGCTGCGACGCCGCCGGAATCGACGAGGACGGCAACGAGGTCGTGATCCACGCGGTGATCAGCGACGACGCCTGGCGCGGCGACGAGACGTTTGACCCGCGCCGGTCGCTGCTGTCCGAGCGCTACCAGGGAGCGCTCGCGCAGCGCGTCGCGGTGCCGAAGCGAAACGTGCTCCCCAAACCGCCGGAGCTGTCGTTCGACCACGCCGCCTGTCTGCCGACCGCCTGGCTGACCGCCTACCGGATGCTGTTCACGCGCGGACGCGTGACGCCGGGAATGACGGTCCTCGTGCAGGGCGCGACGGGTGGCGTGGCGACCGCCCTGATCGTGCTCGGTAGTGCTGCCGGGGTGCGCGTCTGGGTGACGAGCCGCTCGGAGAACAAACGCGCTGAGGCGGTGAAGCTCGGCGCCGACCAGGCGTTTGAGTCCGGCGCCCGGCTACCCGCGCGCGTCGATGCGGTGATGGAGACGGTCGGGCAGGCGACCTGGACACACTCGGTCCGCGCGCTGAAGCCGGGCGGCAAGCTCGTCGTCAGCGGCGCGACCTCGGGCCCGGCGCCGCCGGCCGAGCTCAACCGAGTGTTCTTCCTGCAGCTGTCGGTGATCGGCTCGACGATGGGGACGCGCGACGAGCTCGAACGCCTGATCAGCTTCTGCCTGGAACGCGACATCCGGCCCACGATCCACGCGACAATGCCGCTCGCCGACGCGCGCGCCGGCTTTCAGGCGCTGCTCGACGGCGACGTCGTCGGCAAGATCGTCTTCAACCCCTAGAACACGATCAGCGCGCGGCCGCGCAGGCCTCCCGCGTCCATCGCGCGCTGCGCGTCGCCCGCACGCTCGGGCGGATACTCGCCCGCGATTCGCAGCTTGAGCGTCCCGTCGGCGGCGAGCTCACGCAGCTGGTGCAGCCACTCGGTGCGCTGCAGCACCTCTCGGACCCACACCGGCCGGACGTCGATCCCCCGCTCGGTATCGCCGCCATCCCAGCCGCGCACGACCGCGATCGCGCCGCCGTCGCGGATCGCGCCGAACGCTTCGCGCCCCAGCAGCGCCGTATCGAACAGCGCGTCGGCGCCATCAGGGACCAGCTCGAGCACCGCACCCGACATCCCGTCGCCGCGGGGCACGAGCTCGTCGACGCCGAAGCTCCGCACCAGCGCCTCGTCCGCCGGCGCCGCGTCAGCGATCACGCGCAGCCCCTGAAGCTTGGCGAGCGCGATCACGTATGAAGCCAACAGCCCGGCGCCCCCGCTTACCAATAGCGTCTCCCCCGCCCCGAGCCCGAGCAACTCCAGACCGCGCATTGCGGTCAGCCCGTTCATCGGCAGCGTCGCGGCTTCCTCGAGCGTCAGGCCATCGGGAGCCGGGACCGTCGACGCCGCCGGAGCGATGATCAGCTCGGCCTGGGCGCCGCCCTCCGGACGACGGGGTGTGACCGCCGCCATCACCTCCTGACCGGAGTGCAGCTCCTCGACCCCAGTACCGACGGACTCGATCGTCCCGGCCGCGTCCATCCCGGGCGTCCACGGCGGCGGCGTGTTTGCGTCACCAGCCGTGCGCAGACCGATGTCCGTCGGATTGACGGCCGCAGCCCGGACCGCGATCCGGACCTCGTTGGCGCCGGGCTCGCGCACCGGCCGCTCGATCACCTGCACGACATCCGGGCCGCCGGGCTCGACGATGCCGACCGCGCGCACGGCTAATTGGCCCCGGCGCGCTCGACTTCGATGTCGAGCTCAGTCGTGACGCCCAATGCGCTCAGCGCGTCGTTGGCGGCCTGCAGGCTGTCGGCGTCGGCGACCGCTCGCGCCAGTCGCCCGACGGTCGCAAACGTCACCGCGGCATCGAGGTAGAAGGTCATCGTCGCCACGGTACTGAGATCGACCGTGCGGACGCCGGCTCGGATCGCAACCGGTCCGCGGACGCCGCGGAAGGCGCGGACCGCGACCGCGCTCGCTTCGGTCGGGACGAGCTGGACGCACTGCTCGAGCCGCTCAGCGATCGGCTCTGTTAGCGCCCGGGCGCCGCACAGGCCGCCGGCGGCGGCTACGTCGGCGATTCGCTCGAGCACCTCGTCGCTAGTCAGCTCAGCGTCACAGCCGACCCCGAAGATGCCGAGCAGTACCGGCACGCCGGCGTCTTGGAGGCGCGTCGCTGCGGCGAGCATGATCGCGTCGCACAGGGGGCTGCGCAGACCCGGCTCGTTGCCGTTCGCGACCACATCGCCACCGACGTCGATCATCACCAACAGATCGGCGCGCAGGCTCTCGAACGCGGCGCTCACTCCGTCGGCGATCGCCGCGGGTCCGTCGTCGATCGTGACGAGGACCGTCGGGCGGTTCAGGAACGCCGCCGTCCGCGATTCGGCGAAGTACACCCCGCGGCCGCGCACCCGGGTCTGCGGGCCGGCCAACAGCAGACCCGGAGCGAGCGGCTGTGCGCCCTCGATCTCGTCGATCCGGCGCGGGCCGGGAACGGGGTCGATCGGTCGTCGTTCCCAAGCGAGGCCACCGACGATCGGCTCGGCCCCGTCATAGATCCGAGCGAACTCGGCCGTCGCCAATGCTCCGACGACGTCGCCGCCGCCGCCCATGCCGAGCACGAGCGGCCGGCGCGCGGCGCGCAGAACCGCCTCGGCGTCAGCCACGCCGGCCGTCCCGGATCAGGATCGACGCGTGCACCTCGCCATCGTCGCCGACGATCCACCGCAGGTCGCCGTCGCGCAGCACGCGCTTGGTTCCGGCCTGCGACGGGGAGCGGTACTCGAGTTCGACATCGATCGACGCCGGGTCAGGACCCCCGAGGAGCTCCTCCTCGAACGGTCCCCAATAAGCGGCGTTGTTGACGTGGTCGGCGATGTCGCATTCGGTTAGACGGAACGTCCACGAGATGCCGCCGTTGCTGGCCGGCGGCCCAGGGTGATGGAGCCGGGCGCTCACTCGCCTGTCCGGGGCGGCGCCGCCGTAGGTCGCGATTTCCTGCTCAGTCAAAGCGACCGGTCGCCAGTCCTCGGGATCGAGGTGGACCCACAGCGAGACCGCCTCGACGAGGGGATCCCGCTCGCCGAACGGCACGACATCGGTCCGACGTTCGGCCCACATGCGGCCGAGGCCGCTGCAGAACGTGGTCAGCTCGAAGCGCTCGCCGAAGCGCGGGAAGCGGTTGACCCGGATCCGCGTTCGCCGGACGACCCAGACAGCGGCGTCGGCAAGCCCGGCGTCCTCGACATCGGCGTAGGCGACGTCTTGAAGCCAGGACGCGAGCGCGTCCAGCCGGACCCTACCCGAGGGCGCACAATCGCTGAAGCCGGGGTTGCGCTCGTGGCTAAATGCGCGGCCGTCGCTATGGCGGGGCACGAGTTCGTGCGGCTCTGAGTCCACGAACGGGCAGGGTACGGACTTGGTTCGGCACTATGCGTACGGTGTGGGGGTTCGCTGCCGTCACGGGGCTGGCCGTCTGCGCTTTCTCCTTCCCCTCGTCGCTCGCCCACTGAGCTGTCCGTCGGCGGCCGCAAGATCGCCTGGTGGCGCCTGGGCGACGAAACGACCGACTGGGGGCACGCATCGGGTGCTGGCGCTCGACATCGGGAGGCGTCGTCCGCGGCCCGCGGGAAACGGTCGTGCGGGCTACGCTGACGCAGCTCCCGTATTTCATGCGCTGCGGAACGGGCCCGCTGGCGGCGATTGGGCGGCGGACCCCGCGAACGATCCCGGTCGGGCTCGGCTGATCAACGGCCCCCGCGATCCCGGTCGGGCTCGGCTGATCAACGGCGCGCGAGCCTGTCCGCTCCCGACAACAGAATTACCGCGATGCCCACCAACCCTGCTGGCCTCGTCTACGGCACGATCGCGGTCGGCGCCCTGCTGGCGGCCGAGAGCGCGCAGCACGAGACGTATCCGAAGACGATCGTCGCGGTCGCGATCGCGCTCATGCTGTACTGGCTTTCGTACTCGTACGCCGAGTTCACTGGGCACCGGATCGCCGAGCAGGAGCCAGTCACGCTCCCCGGGATGGCCGATGCAGCGACACGCGAGTTGGCGGTCCTATTGGGATCCGCGGTGCCGTTCCTTGCCTTGCTCATCTGCTGGGCGTTGGGCGTGTCGCTCAACACCGGTGTCAACGTCGGGATCTGGACCTCGGCCGCGATGGTGGTCGCGATCGAGGTCCTGATCGGGAAGCGGGCCGAGCTGACGGGGCGCCAGCTGGCGTTTCAAAGCGCGTTCGGCGCCTTCCTCGGCCTGATGATCATCGTGCTGCGCATCGTGTTGCACTAGACGCGGGGTCGCATCAGGAGACCCGGGTTGCAGCTGGCCCAGCGGCTGCCGCCAGGCCAGCATCACCGGATGCTCGAGGTATTGCTGCTACGCCAGCAAGCTTGAGACGTTGCGGCTACGCCAGCGTCACCTGAAGCTCGTGTGCCTCGGCGCCGCGTAGCACCTTGAGGTCGAGCGATCCGTTCGCGGCGCGGACGGCGCGGTCGAGGTCGCCGATCGACCGGACCGGGTTCGATCCGGCCTGCGTGATCAGGTCACCCCGTAGCACGCCGCCGGCGTCGGCTGCGCTCTCGCGACCGACCCGCAGCACGATCACGCCGTGCTCGTCGGGCAGACCGACGGCACTGCGCATCCGCTTGGCCACGGCGGCCGGCGCGACTGCGATTCCCAGCCGGGGCGCGACCCGCTCGTCTGGCTCAAAGAACGCCAGCCAGGCGTCGAGCGCCTGCGAGACCGTCGATGCGCTCTCGTCCCCAAGCCCCGCGGCGAGGCGCTTGGCGCGCTCCTCGTAGGCGGGCCTCGCCGCCTCGACGAGCTTGCGTCCGCGCTCCGTCAGCGTGACCGTCACGCTACGGCGATTGTCGGGATCGGGCTCGCGCTCGATCATCCGCGCCCGCTCCAGCCGACCGAGCCTTACCGAGACGGTTCCGGACGTACGCCGGACCCGGGTAACGAGCTCGCGCTGGTTGAGCGTCTGCCCCTCGGCGCGCTCGAGCGCGTCGAGCACGAGGAAGCTCGGGCGCGAGAGCCGATGCTCGGCGAGCGCCTCCTCGAGCTCAGCCTCGAGGTGCGCCGCGACGCTGATCGTGGTGTCGGCCAAATGGCCGTAGTTCAAATCAGAAGACATACTTTCACTCCAAATGATTGAGTCGAAACGTTTGTTGTACGATTATTGCATGTCAAGCGTAAATGGAGTACCAGGGGTGGTTGAAGAGGCGGAAGCAGCGCTCGCCGAGGACGCGGCGCTCGACGCCTATTCGCGGATCGTGATCGCCGTCGCCGAGAAGCTCAGCCCGAGCGTTGCGAACCTTCAGGTCAGACGGCGCACGCGTCGTGGCACGGGGTACGGCGCCGGCAGCGGCGTGGTCATCTCCCCCGACGGGTTCCTGATCACCTCGGCGCACGTTGTCGAGGGCTCGCGCCGCGGCGTGGCGAGCTTCAGCGACGGGCGCGAAGCCAACGTTTCGGTGGTCGGCGCCGACCCGCTGTCGGATCTGGCCGATCCTGCGCGCCGACGGCGGCGACTTCGCCGCGGCCACGCTCGGCGACGCCGGTGGTCTGCGCGTCGGCCAACTCGTCGTCGCGATCGGTAACCCGCAGGGCTTCGGGAGCTCTGTCACCGCGGGCGTGGTTAGCGGCATAGGCCGCTCGTTGCCGGTCGGCGCGCGCGGCGGCCCGCGGCGGATGGTCGAGAACGTGATCCAGACCGACGCCGCACTGAACCCGGGCAACTCGGGCGGCGCACTCGTCAACGGCGGTGGGCGGGTCGTCGGCATCAATACGGCGGTGGCGGGCATCGGGCTCGGACTGGCGGTGCCGATCAACGACGTCACCCGCACGATCGTCTCGACCCTGATCCGCGACGGACGGGTGCGGCGCGCCCACCTCGGGGCTGCGGTCGCGCCAAAGCCGCTACCCGCCTCGGCGGCCGAGCGCATTGGTCAACGCAGCGGCGTCCAGATCCTCCAGGTGCTCGACGACAGCCCGGCCGAGCACGCGGGCATCCAGACCGGCGATTTGCTGTTCGAACTCGACGGCGAACCGGTTAGTGACGCAACCGCACTGCAGGGGCTGATGGCCCACGAGCGGATCGGCAAGCGGGTTAGGGCCCGCGTGCTCCGCAACGGCCGTGAGCAGACGGTCTCGCTGGTGTTGGACGAGCTCGACGACTGACTGACGAACGTGCGCGTTTAAACGAACCCTATGGTTCGTTTCGACGCGCGGGTTGCGCGAACCTGCGCGCCAGACGGGACACATGTTCCCCTTAAACGCGCAGGTTGCCCTGACCTGGCCCGGTTGCCGGACCTGGCCATATAAGCGAACCTATGGTTCGGTTATGCGCGCAGCCTCCGCGATATGAGCGAGAGCGTCGATAGCACCGAGAGCGTCTGGGACTACCCGCGTCCTCCGGCGATCCAATCCTGCCAGCGCCGCGTCCGGGTGCAGCTTGGCGGCGAGCTGCTTGCCGACTCGACCCAGGCGCTGCGAGTGCTCGAGACCAGCCACCCGCCGACGATCTACATTCCGCCCGAAGACGTTCGCCTCGACCTCTTGCAGCGCAGCGAAGCGCGCGCGACCTGGTGTGAGTTCAAGGGGGTCGCGCACTACCTCGACGCGATCGTCGGCGATCGCCCGCGGCTTGCCGTCGCGTGGAGCTACCCGGAGCCGTCAACGGCCTACGAGGCGCTGCGCGACCACGTCGCGTTCTATCCCGGCCGGGTCGACGGCGCGTGGCTCGGCGAGGAGCGCGTCCGCTGCGCAGGAGGGTGACTTCTACGGCGGCTGGATCACGTCTGATTTGGTCGGCCCGTTCAAGGGCGCGCCGGGCACCACCGGCTGGTGAGGTCAACCCATTGGGCACCGCCGGCTGGTGAGGTCGACCAATAAGCAGCCGGGCACCGCCGGCTGGTGAGGTCTAGTAGTAGTCCTCGACCCAGACCTGCCAGCCCGCAGAGTCGGAACCCGGCGAGACCGAAACCCGGTACTCCCCGGGCCCCGTGTTGAACACGCGCGACTGGCGCCCCCCATCGTTGAGGCCGAACGACGTGACGGACGAACCGCTGGTGAGGTTGTCCACCTCGGCCTGTGGGCCTGAGCACCAGAAGATGAACGTGCAGGTGCCCTGGTAGGACATCGTGTAGACGACCCGCCACTGCGAGCCGCGGATCCGGACCTGGGTGCTGGTCGGCTGTCCGCTGCCGCTGAACGCGGTCAGCGCCCGCCACTCCGGGACCTCGGCGACCTCGAGTGACACGCTCTTTGGCGGCGCCAGCTTCGTGCCCGGCGCCGGGGACTGACTGGTGACCGTGCCGGCAGGGACGCCGGGGGCAGGGCCCACGTGTTCAACCACGGTCAGGCCACGCTGCGCGAGTTGCGCCTGGGCGCTTGCGAACTGGTCGCCCGCCAGCTGCGGCACGCTAACCGGGCGCCGCCCGGCGCTCAACCAGACGTGGATCATCGAGCCCTCCCGGACGCTCGTGCGGGGACGGGGAGCCTGCCCGACAGCGGTGCCCTTGCGAGCCGCGCTGTAGCGCCAGCTGAACGTCGTCCGTAGCGCGAGCCGGTTCGCACGTGCCTGAGCGCCTGAACGCCTCAGACCCAGCATGCTCGGCGTGCGGACTCGGGCGCCTGGGCTGAAGACGATCGCCGCCGCGATCATCGCGCCGAGGAGCAGGAACGCGAACGCGAGCGCGGCGATGCTGCGGCGGCGCCCGGCGGGATTCAGGTTGCGGCGCGGGTTGAACTTCGGCGCCCTGCGTGTCGGTGGCTCGTGGTGGCTGTCTCCACGCGGCGGCCGGGGCGGGCGTCGCGCGGGCGTGTCCGGGATGGCACCCGATACGCCGGCTGCGACGAGCGCGTTGCGCCGAGCGCGCCGCGGCACGCGAGATCGTGTGTGCGACGCACCGGCGCGGGCGCGGACGAGCACATCGGCCATTTCAGCGCCGTCGGCGTAGCGCTTGGCTGGATCCTTGGCCAGAGCCCGGCCGACGATCTCGGCGAGCGGCCTGGGTGTGCCGCGCGGCAGGGGTGGTGGCTGGTCTCGGAGGTGGCGCAGCGCGAGCTCGACTGCGGAGCGCTCCGTGAACGGCGGCGTCCCGGCGAGCATCTCGTACAGAACGACCCCGACGCTGTAGATGTCGGTCGCGGGCGTCGCGCGTAGGCCGCGCGCCTGTTCGGGCGACATGTAGCGGGGTGTGCCGACGATTGTGGCGCTGGCCCCATCGCTCGAGCCCTCGGCCAGGCGGGCGACGCCGAAGTCGCCGACCTTCACCCGCCCGTCGTGCGAGATCAGGATGTTGGCGGGCTTGATGTCGCGGTGAATCACGTTCTTGGCGTGCGCCTGTGCGAGCGCGCGGCAGATCTGCTCGGCGATCGCGGCGGCATCCCACGGGTCTGGAAGGCCATTCGCAAGACGGCGGGCGAGGCTGTCGCCCTCGACCAGCTCCGACACGTAGTAGAGCCCCTCGTCGGCCTGGCCGACGTCGAAGATCTGGACGATTCCGGGGTGACTGATGCGGGCGAGCATCCGCGCTTCGCGCTCGAAGCTGTCGGCCCATTCCGGGTCCTCGGCCCACCACGGCTTGATCAGCTTGACCGCGACCGGCCGCTCCAAACGCTGATCCCAGCCCCGATAGACACGGCCGAACGCCCCCTCGCCGATCACGGCGTGGAGCTCATAGCGGTCGTTCAGGGCATGGCCCGAAAGGTCTGGAGCGCGTGGCATGGACGGTGTATGAAGGTGGGCGACGACTGCGCCCCCCGAGACATGATCGCCGATCGCGCAGTCATTCGCGCCCGTCCGGCGAGCAACCGAGCATAGAACGGGCCGCGCCGGCGGCCGACGCCTCACCGGCCGACCAGCACGATCAGCGGAGGATCAGGACGATCACGACGATCACCAGCAGGAGCGCCATCCCGGCACCAGCCAGCGGCCACGGGCGCTGCCAGAACTCGGGCTTGGCGCGGTCACGCGAGTAGTGGCCTTCAGGCGGCGTCCCGACCCAATCGTCGTCGTCATCCCATGGGGGCATGAGGACATTAGACACCCGCTGCGGCCACAGCACCACCCGCGACCGGGCTGGAGGGCCGCTCGCGAGACGACTCGCGACGAGCGACCGGGCTGGAGGGCCGCCCCCAAGACGGCCCTCCAGATCCGAGCTCACCGGTCCTGCCCCTCACCAAACACGGTCCAGGTCGCCCGGACCCCGGCCCGCAGTGCGCGGGCCGAGCTGACCCGTCGCCTGACGGTCGCCACAAACCGGGACGGCCTGCTGCCACGTTCCCGGGCGGGAGCATGGCCGTAGTCGGCGTACTCCGGCCCCGCGTGGCTGGGCCCGGCACGGCTCGAGCGAGGCACGCGCCCTCCACGACTGAGGAACGCGAACTCGTCACGATCGAACTGCATGGTTATTTCTCCCTCGAGTTGGGGTTTTGTTGTGTCAGGATTTGTGACCCCGTCACGCCCGAAAAATTCATCGGGCGACCGCGGCCTGTCACACAGGTGTCAGTACGGCGAGTGACGGGGTACGTCTATCGAGTGGAATGAAGTTCAGGGCTTCGTCATCGGGACATCACCTCAAAATTCGAAGTTTGGGCACAAAAAAAGCGACCCATTCGGGTCGCCCTCGGCGATCGGGTTATGCCTGCGACTTCTCTAGCGGGCATACCTCCATGCGAGGGCAAAGTCGTTGCCGCGTGCCGTACCCGCGCCAAGGACGGTCATCGACGTCCAGGGCATAGCGAGCCGGCAGTCGGCGCTTAGCTCGGTGTGGATGTCGATCGCAGTGATCATCAAAGTGACACTCCTTAGCGAAACGTAGAGTAACTGTTGTCGCGGACGTAATCAAGCCCAGGGCCATGAAAAAGTGTTCACCCGCGGGCGACGAGCTCGATTTCGCGACCGTCGAAGCTGGGACAATCGCCTCCCGTGCTTCACATCCACAGAGCTCACCGCGCCGACGGCCTCGCCGATGCCCTCGCGACGCTGTGCGCGCAGCCGCTCGCAGATCCGTTCGCGGCCGAGGTCGTCGCCGTGCCGACGCGCGGGATGGAGCGCTGGCTCACCCAGCGAATGTCGTCGGTGCTGGGCGCCTCCCCAGGCCGCACGGACGGGATCTGCGCCGGGGTCCTGTTCCCATCGCCGCACCGGCTGCTGACCGATGCGGTGGCCGCTGCCTCAGGCGCCGACCCGGTCGACGATCCGTGGCTGCCCGAGCGCGCGGTCTGGCCGTTGCTCGAGGTCGTCGACCGTTGCGTCGACGAGCCCTGGCTCGCGACCCTGGCGGCCTACCTCGGGCACTTGGGCGCGGGTCCCGATCCGGTCAAGCAAGCCCGGCGACTGAGCGTCGTCCGCCACATCGCGCGGTTATACGACCGCTATGCGCTGTACCGGCCCGGGATGCTCGAGGCCTGGGCCACCGGTGCCGACCTCGACGCGATCGGCGAGCCGCTCGGCGAGGGGGCGATCTGGCAGGCAGAGCTGTGGCGCCGGCTGCGCGCCAGGATCGGGATCCCCGGACCGGCCGAGCGCCGCGCGCAAGCGTGCGAGCGGCTGGCGGCCGACCACGCAATTGTCGGGCTGCCCGACCGGTTCTCGTTGTTCGGGCTGACGCGCCTGCCGACCGGCCACCTGCAGGTGCTGCGGGCGCTCGGGCAGCAGCGCGACGTGCACCTGTTCCTCTTGCATCCGTCGGCGGCGCTTTGGGAGAGAGTCGCCGAGCGGCTGCCGCCCGACGGCACCCCGATCCGCCGCGCCGCCGATCAGACCGCGACGCTGCCCGCCAACCGGCTGCTCGAATCCTGGGGTCGCGACTCGCGCGAGCTCCAGCTGGTGATCGGCCCGGGTGTCAGCTCAGTCGACGAGGGCGGCGTCGGCTCGGGGAACAGCGTCGGCTCGGGGAACAGCGTCGGCTCGCGGAACAGCGCCGGCTCGGGGAACAGCGCCGGCTCGCGGGGCAGCGCCGGCTCGGGGCGCAGCGCCGGCTCGGACCGCGCCGCGTCACGCCGCGAGCCGCGGACGCTTCTGCGCCGGATTCAGGACGACGTGACCGCCGACCGCGAGCCCCCCGGCGCCCCGCTGCCCGACAGGCCAGACGCCCGGGCACCGCTCGACCCCGACGACCGCTCGATCGAGGTCCACTCGTGTCACGGCCGCGCGCGCCAGGTCGAGGTGATCCGCGACGCGGTGCTGCACGCGCTGGCCGAGGACCCGAGCCTCGAGCCACGCGACGTGATCGTCATGTGCCCGGACATCGAGACGTTCGCGCCGCTGATCCAGGCGACCTTCGGCGCCGCTGAGGCGGCCGAGACCGACGGCACCGAGCCGATCCGGGGCAGCTCGGGGCCACCGCCGACCGGGGACGGCGCCGTGCCGAAACCGGCGGGCGACGGCCCGCGGCCGATCGATCTTCGGGTCAGGCTCGCCGATCGGTCGCTGCGCCAGACCAACCCGGTGCTGGGCGTTGTATCGGAGCTGCTCGAGCTCGCGCAGCAGCGACTGACGGCCTCGCAGGTGCTGGATCTCGCCGACCGTGGACCGGTGCGGCGACGGTTCGGCTTGGACGACGACGACCTGACCCGGCTCCAGGACTGGATCTCGCAGGCCGGGATCCGCTGGGGGCTCGACGCGACTCAGCGCGAGCGCTACAAGCTGGGGCGCGTCGACACCGGCACGTGGGAGACGGGGCTGCGGCGGCTGCTGCTCGGCGTGACGATGACCGAGGATGGGCAGCGGCTGTTCGAGGACGTGCTGCCGCTCGACGACGTCGACAGCCGCTCGATTGAGCTCGCCGGGCGCTTCGCGGAGTTGGTCGCGCGCCTCGGCGACGCGGTTGAGGGACTGAGCGCGGCCAAGCCGCTGTCGGAATGGGCGGCATCGATCGCCGACGCGTCCGAGGCGCTGACCGCTACCAGCCCCCGCGACGCCTGGCAGCACGCGGAGCTTCGCAGGGTGCTCGACGAGATCGTGGCCGAGGCGGGCGACGGCCACGACACGCGGCTCGCCCCCGCCGAGGTCCGGGCGTACATCCTCGAGCGCCTCCAGAGCCGTCCGACGCGCGCGAACTTCCGGACCGGCCATCTGACCGTCTGCACGCTGCTGCCGATGCGGTCGGTCCCGCATCGCGTCGTCTGTCTGCTGGGGCTCGACGACGGCACCTTTCCGCGCAAGGCGCCCCGCGACGGTGACGACCTGATGCTCGAGCATCCTCAGATCGGCGAGCGCGATCCCCGCAGCGAGGACCGCCAGCTGTTGCTGGACGCGCTTCTGGCGGCGACCGAGCGGCTGATCATCACCTACACCGGCAACGACGAGCGCACGAACACGCTGCGGCCGCCGGCGGTTCCGGTCGGCGAGTTGCTGGACACGGTCGACGCGACCGCCCGCTGTGATCACGCCGCTGCCCGCGACCAGGTGCTGGTCCGCCACCCCTTGCAGCCGTTTGACCCCCGCAACTTCGCGGCTGGCGAACTGATGCGCGGGCGCACGTGGAGCTTTGACCCGATCACGCTCGACGGCGCGCTGGCGCTGATCGGCGAGCGCCGCTCCCCGCCGCCGTTTCTCGCCGCACCGCTGCCGGCGCGCAACGAGCGCGTGGTCGAACTCGACGACCTGGTCCGGTTCGTCGAGCACCCCGTGCGTGCGTTCTTGCGCCAGCGGCTCGGGATCAGCCTCCGCGGGGGCGTCGACGAGCTCGATGACGCGCTTTCGATCGAGCTCGACGGGCTTCAGAAATGGGGCGTCGGCCAGCGCCTTGTGGAGGCGCTGCTGGCAGGCGTTGACGGCCGCGACGCATGCCGGGCCGAGATCGCGCGCGGCGAACTCCCCCCGGGACTGCTCGGTAAGCCGGTGCTCGACTCCGTGTACCCGATCGCCAGCGCGATCGTGAGCGATGCGCGCTCGTTTGTGAACGGCGGCCCGGTGGGCGAACCGCTCGACGTGCGCGTCCAGCTGCGCGACGGGCGGGTGCTGAACGGAACCGTCGCCGGGGTCAGCGGCGACGTGCTGGTCAACGCGACCTACTCGAGGGTCGCGGCCAAGCACCGGCTCGCGGCCTGGACAAGGCTGCTCGCCGTCGCGGCCACGCACCCCGAGCGATCGTTGTCGGCCGCGACGATCGGGCGGGCCGGCGGCGCCAACGACGTCCGGATCTCCGTGCTCGGACCGCTGGCCGACCGGTCTGAGGTTCGCGCCGAGATCGCGGCCGCCCAGCTCGAGGCGCTGATCGACCTCTACGACCGGGGGATGCGCGAGCCGCTGCCGATCTTCTGCCAGACCTCGGCCGCGTACGCCGAGGCGGCGGCAGTCGGCCTCGACCCGATCGAGGCGGCGGAAAGGGAGTGGAAGAGCGGCTGGAACTTCGACCGCGAGGATCGCGAGCTCGAGCACCTGCTGGTGCTCGGCGGCGAGCTCCGGTTCGATCAGCTGCTGGCGATCGCGGCCGACGACGACGAGCTCGGGGATGGCTGGGACCAGACCGAAGGCTCGCGTATCGGACGCTTGGCCCGCCGGCTGTGGGACGGGCTGCTTGCGTTCGAACAGGTGAGCGCCCGGTGAGCGTCGAGCTGACACCTGCCGCGTTCGAAGTCTGCGGTCCGCTGCCGACCGGAGTCACGGTGCTCGAAGCGAGCGCCGGCACGGGCAAGACGTACACGATCGCCGCCCTGGCCGCGCGCTACGTGGCCGACGGCACCCCGCTCGACCGGTTGCTGCTCGTGACGTTCACGCGGATCGCGACGGGCGAGCTGCGCGAGCGCGTCCGCGAGCGGCTCGTGAGCGCCGAGCGGGGGCTCGGGAGTGCGATCGACGGACTGCTGGCCGAGCAGGACCCGGTCGTGGAGTTGCTCTTGAAGGGGACGCCGGCGGAAGTCGAGCGGCGTCGCGACCGGCTCGCCCGCGCGGTGGCGAGCTTCGACGCGGCGACGATCGCCACCACCCACGGGTTCTGCCAGGAGATGCTGAGCGGGCTCGGGATCGCCGGCGACCTCGAGCCCGACGTGACGTTCGTCGAGGACCTGTCCGACCTCGCGACCGAGGTGGTCGACGACCTCTACGTCCGGCGCTTCAGCGCCGAGCGCTCGCCGGCGATCAAGCTCGCGGAGGCGATGCGGATCGCGCGGGCGGCGATCGACAACCCGACGGTCAGGATCGTCGCCGGCGACTCCCACGATGCACAGATGCGCGGCCGGCTCGCGCACGTGGCGCGCGACGAGCTCGAGGCCCGCAAGCGGGCGCTCGCGGTGATGACCTACGACGACCTCGTGACCCGACTGCGCAAAGCACTGACCGGACCCGGTTCACAGGCCGCGGCGCGTCAGCTGCGTAGCCGCTACGACGTCGTGCTCGTCGACGAGTTTCAGGACACGGACCCGGCTCAGTGGGACATCCTGCGCTCCGCATTCGCCGACACGGACGTGACCCTGATCCTGATCGCCGATCCGAAACAGGCGATCTACGCCTTCCGCGGCGCCGACGTCTACGCGTATCTCGAAGCGGCAGCCGCGGCCGAGTCGCGCTCGACCCTGCCGATCAACTGGCGCAGCGATCAGCGCCTGATCGACGCGCACGATGCGCTGCTGTCGGGCGTCAAGCTGGGCCATCCCGGGATCGCGTACCGACAAGTGGAGGCGGCTCCCGCGCACCAAGGATCGAGGCTCGTCGGAGCACCGGTCAGCGCGCCGCTCCGGGTCCGGGTGGTGCTCCGCGACGACCCCGGCGTCTCGCAGACGTTTCGGGGCTTCGTCACCAAGCCGAGCGCCACCCAGCACGTCGTGCGCGATCTGGCCGCCGACGTCGTGGCGCTGCTGGACTCGCGTGCGACGGTGCCCGACCACGGCCTCGGGCCCCCGGTCGAGGTCCGGCCCGGCCACATCGCCGTGCTCGTGCGCACGAACCGACAGGCGGCGCTGGTCCGCGATGCCCTCGATGACGCCGACGTCCCGGCGGTCATCAACGGCGCCGGCAGCGTGTTCGCGACCGAGCCCGCACGTGCATGGCTGGCGCTGCTCGAGGCGCTCGAGCGCCCGGCCTCGATGCCACGCGCACGCGCTGCGGCCTTGACCCGGTTCATCGGCTGGACTGCGAGCCAGCTCGCGCTCGCCGACGAAGACAACTCTTTTGCCTGGGAGGAGGTCCATCAGCGCCTGCACGAGTGGGCGCGCGTGCTGCGCGTTACGAGGGGTCGCGTCGCTGCTGACGACGATCGTGACGCAGGAGCGGCTGCCCGCGCGGATGCTGGCACTCGATGACGGTGAGCGAGCGATGACCGACCTTCGACATCTGGGTCAGCTGCTGCACGTGGCCGCGACCGAGGAGCAGCTCGGGGTGACGGCATTGACCGGCTGGCTGCGAAACCGGATCGCCGAAGCCGGCCAGGACACCGCCGACGAGGAGCGCAGCCGCCGGCTCGAGTCAGATGCCGAAGCGGTCCAGGTGCTGACGATCCACCGCAGCAAGGGCCTCGAGTTCCCGATCACTTACGTGCCCGTTTCTGTGGGAGCCCGGCTGGATCCCCGAGGAGCCGATGCCGGTTTTCTTCCACGACCCCGACGCGGGAGATGAACGGACGATCGACGTGTCGCTCGAGGGCAGCGACTTTGAACGGCACAAGCTCCAGTTCATAAATGAGCAGCGCGGTGAGGATCTCCGTCTGGCGTACGTGGCGCTGACGCGCGCTCGCCACCAGGTGATCGTCTGGTGGGCGGGCTCTTACGACACGCACAAGTCGCCGCTGACCCGGTTGCTGTTCGCGCGCGACGAGCAGGGCGACATCGCGCCCGAGGCGCCGTCGCCGCCGGGCGACGCGCAGCTGCTGGCGCGGCTGCGGGCGGTGGCGGAGCGCGCCGACGGGGCGATCAGCGTCGAACGCGCACAGCTCGGCGTGCCGACCGGCTGGCAGCCGCCCCACGATCAGGTTCCGGAGCTGAGCGCCTCGGTGTTCGAGCGCGGGCTAGACCTGCGCTGGCGGCGGACCTCCTACAGCGACATCACCGCCGCGGTCCACGAAGCGTGGGTCACGAGCGAGCCCGAGGAGCCGCTGATCGGCGACGAGCCACCGGGGCCGGAGGCCGTGGCCCCGCCACCCGCCGGCGACGAACCCGTCGGCGGTGAACCCGCCGGCGCCCAACCCGTCGGCGGTGGGCCGGCCGACGATGACGGTCCACCGCTCGCGCTCGCCGCGATGCCGTTCGGCGCCGAGGTCGGGACGTTCGTACACCGCGTGCTCGAGGCGACTGACTTCGCCGCCCCCGACCTCGAGGCCGAGCTCACCGCCGGATCGACGAGCTGCAGGCGTGGCGCAGCGTCGAGATCGGCGACCCGGCGGCGGTCGTGGCGGGGCTTCGGGCGGCGATTGAGACACCGCTCGGGCCGCTGCTGGACGGGCTCGCGCTACGGGACTTCGCGCGCGCCGACAGGCTCGACGAGCTCGGCTTCGAGCTGCCGCTGGCCGGCGGCGACGAGCCGCGTGGCTGGGCCGAGCTCTCGCAGGTCGCTGCGGCGCTCGAACAGCTGCTCGGAGCCGGCGACCCGCTTGCCGGCTACGCGCAGCGGCTACGCGACGACGCCGGGCTGCGTCACAGCGTGCGCGGCTATCTGACCGGCAGCCTCGACCTCGTGGTCCGCCTGCCGGGGGCCGATCGGCCGCGGTTCGCGGTGCTCGACTACAAGACCAACTGGCTCGGCGAGCTCGGCCAGCCGCTGACCTCGCTCGCCTACCGGCCGCGCGTGCTGGCGGCCGAGATGCAGCGCCACCACTACGCACTCCAGGGGCTGCTGTACCTCGTTGCCCTGCACCGCTATCTGCGTTGGCGCGTGCCCGAGCACGACCCAGACACCGACATCGCCGGGTTCGTCTACCTATTCCTGCGCGGGATGACCGCGGCCGGCACACTCGATGGCGTGTTCGGCTGGCGGCCGCCGTCGGGGCTGGTGCAAAGGCTTAGCGACGTGCTCGACGCGACCGGGATGCGGCAATGACGGCGACGACCGACCGCGATCCGTTCGAGGCGCGGTTCGTCCGCCACGCCTCGGGCCTGCTGCGCGAATTCAATCTCGCCGGCGTGTTGTCGGCCGCCGACGTGCACGTCGCGCGGCAGCTTGGGGCGCTCGCCAACGAGGAGGACGAGCAGGTCTTGCTGGCGACCGCGCTGGCGGTGCGGGCGCCGCGGCTCGGTCACGTGCTGGTCGACCTCGCGCGGATCCGCGAGACCGCCGCGGTCGACGCGGACGAGCCCGTCGATCTGGACAAGCTCGCGTGGCCAGAGCCAGGCCAGTGGGTGGAGCGCGTGGCGGGATCACCGCTGGCAAGCGCTGACCCGCCGCAGACGCGGCCGTTGCGGCTGCTGGGGACCTGGCTTTACCTCGATCGCTACTGGGCCGAGGAGGTGCAGGTCGCGCGCTCGCTGCGGGCGATCGGAGCTGCTCGCGCTGATGACGTCGACCTCGAGCTGCTCGGTGCCGGCCTGCGGCGCCTGTTCGGCCCAGATCACGAGGGCCGTCAGAGCCTCGCCGCGGCCGCGGCCGTGACGCAGCGCTTCGCGGTCGTCGCCGGCGGCCCAGGCACCGGCAAGACGACGACCGTCGCGCGGATCATCGCGCTGCTGTGCGAGCAGGCGCTCGCAGCGGGCCGCACGCCGCCGCTGATCGCGCTCGCCGCGCCGACGGGCAAGGCCGCCGCGCGGCTGCAGGAGGCGGTCGCCGGCGAGGCCGCCGAGCTCGACGTCCAGGACGCGGTCCGCGCGCAGCTGCGCGACTGCAACGCGACGACGCTTCACCGCCTGCTCGGCTGGCGACCGGGCAGCAACAGCCGCTTCCGCCACGACCGCAACCATCGTCTCCCCCACGACGTCGTGATCGTCGACGAGACCTCGATGGTGTCGCTGTCGCTGATGGCACGGCTGATCGAGGCGCTGCGCGACGGCGCACGGCTGGTGCTGGTCGGCGATCCGGCGCAGCTGGCGTCGATCGAGGCCGGCGCGGTGCTCGGCGACATCGTCGGTCCGGCCGCGGTGGCCCCGGTACTCGGCCCCAAGGCCGCGCGCCGGCTATCTGCGGCGACCGGCGCCTCGCTGGACGCGGCCCGTAGCCAGGACGGGGTCGGTGATGGGATCGTCGTGCTCGAGCGGGTCCACCGCTTCGGCGGCGCGATCGCCGAGCTGGCGACCGCGATCAGGCACGGCGACCAGGACGGCGTCGTCGAGTTGCTGAAGCGGTCGTCCGACGGCGTCCAGTGGATCGAGACCGACCTGACCGATGAGCGCGCCCTGTCCCCGGTCCGCGACCGCGCACTCAGCGCCGCGGCCGCGGTGATCGACGCCGCACGGAACGGTGAGGCGACGCGCGCGCTGCAGGCACTCGCCGGCTTTCGCATCCTGTGCGCGCACCGGCGCGGCCCATACGGGGTCTCGAGCTGGACCGTGCGCCTCGAGAGCTGGCTCGCCGACTCGGTCGACAGCGAGCGCTGGTACGTCGGGCGGCCGCTGCTGGTGACTCAGAACGACCCAGAGCTGCGGCTCAACAACGGCGATACCGGGGTGATCGTGCGCAGCGGCGAGCGGGCGCTGGCCGCATTCGAGCGCGGCGGTCAAGTGCTCGAGTACAGCCCCAGCCGGCTCGGGGCGATCGAGACCGTGTACGCGATGACGATCCATAAGAGCCAGGGCTCACAGTTCGACGCCGCGGCCGTGCTGTTGCCCGAGCCCGGATCGCGAATCCTGACCCGTGAGCTGCTCTATACGGCGGCGACGCGCGCTCGGCACCAACTGATCATCGTCGGCACCGAAGAGGCCGTGCGCGCCGCCGTCTCACGTCCAGTCGCGCGGGCATCTGGGCTGCGGTGGCGGCTGTGGGACACGGACGGCGACGGTCTCGGCGCGCAGGGTGGGCGGTCGTGACGCGTTCGTCAGGCGCGCACGTCGATCGTTGGCAACCTGTTGGTCACGCGGCCGCGGGGTGCTGGATGAACTGCTCGACCCACTCGCCCGTGACCTGACGGGTCGTGGCGTTGATGCGGTTCCAGGCGTTGATCCCGGCGATCGCCAGCACGAGCGCCCCGAGCTGCTTCTCGTCGTAGTGGCGCGCGGCCTCGTCCCAGACCTCGTCCGGGACCGGGTCGGAGCTATCGGCGATCCGAGTGGCGGCCTCGGTCAGCGCCAGCGCGGCACGCTCGGCGTCGCTGAAGTACGGCGTCTCACGCCACGCGGCGAGCGTGAGGATCCGCTCATCGGACTCGCCCGCTGCCCTGAGTTCGCGCGTATGCATGTCGAGGCACACACTGCAGCCGTTGATCTGGCTTGCACGCGTTATCACCAGCAGGTGCGTGGTCTCCGGAAGGCCCGCCTCCCGGGTTGAGGCTGACAGCTGATTGAGCGCCTTCATCGCGCGCGGAAACGTGATCACGGGGTTTTCGATACGCGGTTGCATGGTTCCGAGTCCTCCTTCGAGAGGGGGTTTCCTTTTTGTTTACCCGTCCGCTGGGTTGGAAATCCGTCTGTAGTGAAGACCCGCCAGGGGGGTGAGGTGTGACAGGCGCGTTAACCGCCGAGCTCGGTAAGCAGCGCGCTGCCATCCGGCGACCCGAGCCCGGTGCAGGCGTCCCATCCCGGGCCGGCCGAGTACTTGCCGTTGTTGCCCTGCGTGATGTCGTGGAAGCCCGGATCTCCTAGCAGCGGATAGAGGCGCGGCTGGACAAACCCGACCGGCGCGCCCAGCTCCTGATTAAGCCGCGCGACCAGCCCCGCCCACAGCGGCGCCACCGCGCTCGTGCCCCCGATCGTCTCGTCGTTGCCGTCGACGCGGATCGTGTACCCGGTCTGCGGATCGGCGTCGCCGCAGACGTCCGGGACGCCGCGGCCGGGCTGGCCGGTATCGACGTTGTCCGGCACGTTGGCCGTCGACTGGTAGCTCGGGAGCGCGAACTGGCGACTGACGCCGCCGCCGGTGGCGCCGTCGGAAACATCGTTCCAGACGGTCTCCGAGCTGATCGTCGTCCCCGAGGCATCGAGCCGGGTGCCGCCGCAGGCGAGCGCGTGTGGAGCCGAGGCGGGGAAGTCGACGTGCTGCTCGCCGTCGGCTGACGCCGTCGGTTGACCCGTTGTCCCCGGCCGCGACCGTGACCGTGACATTAAGGCCGGCCGCCTCGGTCAGGATCTCCTCCATCTGTGTACGTGACTGGGCGCTCCACGAGTCCTCGGACTGGCCCCAGCTGATCGACACCACACTCGGCTTGTTGGTCGCGTCGTGCACCGCGGTCGACAGCGCGTCGATGAACCCCTGGTCGGTGTTGGGCGCGAAATAGACGGCGATCATGGCGCCGTTGGCCACTGAGCCGACGACCTCGATGTCGAGCATCACCTCGCCGTCGGCGTTCGTGTCGACTCCAGGCTGGTTCTGGCCGCCGTCGACGCTCACCGCCGTCACCGACGGGTTCGCCAGACCGAGCCCACTGAAATAGGTTGCCAGGTCCGAGCTCGAGAAGCCGCCGCCCAGCTCGAGGATCCCGACCGTCTCCCCGGCGCCGTTTGCAGCCGACGGGAACGCGTATGCCTCCGCGACCTGCACCGGCGTGTAAGAGCTGGGGTCAAGCGCCATGCGCCGCAGGTGCGCGCGGGCGGCAGGACGGTCGTCGATCCCGAACACGCCGGTCACGACCCCCGCAAGCGAAGCGGGGACAGTCAGCGGCCCGGTACGAGCGCGGTAACTGGCGGGCCCTCGCCGGGCGAAAACAGACCTGCCAACTGCGCGCCGAACGCGTCGGCCACGGCTTGAACGGATCCGCGCAGGACCACTAGCCGCCGGGGCGGGTCAGACTGGACCACCTCGAGCCCGGCGTCGGCTGCAAACGATTCCACTGCCGCGACGTCCTCGGGCGCGGCTGCGTACTCCTGCGCCCACTCCTCCCTGCTGACGTGCCGGCGCTCGAGCGGCGGCGCCTGCGCCTCGCGATCGACCCAGCCCAGGTCGCCGGTCGGGCGGACGTAGACGCTGACCTCGATCTCGGCCTGCTCGTCGATGTCGCCCACGCGCTGGTGGCCGGCGACGAGCTCGCGCTCGCTGCCGGGGATCTCGACGCGCTCCGAAGCAGACATCTGGCACCCCCTAGTCGATCAGCACTCTTCCGGTGCGCCAGCCTACGCCCACCGCGCAGCGCGATGCGCGAGCGCGCGAAAATGCAACGTGTTGACCGAGGCCACCGCACAGACCTCTCGCAAACGCCACGCGCTGCAGCTGTTCGAGGGGCTGCCGGGCGCGTATGACCGGATGGGCGCGCTGCTGAGCTTCGGTCAGGACCCGCGCTGGCGCCGCGCGCTAGTCAGTGCGATCGACCCACGTCCGACTGACCGCGTGCTCGACGTCGCGACCGGCACCGGGATGGTTGCCGAGGCGCTCGTCCGCCGCGGCAACTGTCGGGTCGTCGCGCTTGACCAGAGCGAGGCGATGCTGACCGCCGCACATGCACGGCTGCGCCGCGACCCGCTGCTCGCGACGAAGATCGACCTCGTGACCGGCGAGGCCGAGCACCTCCCGTTCGGCGATCACGAGTTCGACGCGCTCTCGTTCACCTACCTGTTGCGCTACGTCGACGACCGCGCGGCGACGATGCGCGAACTCGCGCGGGTGGTCAAACCCGGCGGCCGGATCGCGATGGTCGAGTTCGCGGTGCCGTCAAACCCGATTGCGCGAGCTCTGTGGCGCCTTTACACCCGCGTCGGCCTGCCGCTGCTCGGCCGGCTGGCTTCCAAGCCTTGGGTCGCGGTCGGCCACTTCCTGGGACCGAACATCGAGCAGCTGTACGAAGCGCAGCCCGATCTGTCCCCGCTCTGGGAGGCGGCGGGAATCGCAGACGTACAGCAACGACGGATGAGCTTTGGGTCGGGTCTGGTGATGTCCGGAGTCCGGAATGGCCAGCGACCATCCTGAGCTCGAGCGGCCGGCGTTCTACGCGCTCGCGAGCGGCGGCTGGCGCGACCTGCTGACGTTGCTGCACCCGCCATACACGGTGTGGCATTTGAGCTACGTCGTGCTCGGTGCCGCGGCGGCATCGAAGGTGTACGGGGACCGCCTGTTGGCGACGCTGGCCGCATTCCTGCTCGCGGTCGGGTTCTCCGCCCACGCCCTCGACGAGCTCAACGGTCGCCCGTTGCAGACCAAGCTCTCTCGAACGACCCTGATCGTGATCGCGGCCACCAGCCTCGCGGGCGCGGTCGCGATCGGCGTCGTCGGGGCGATCACCGTCTCGCCGCTGCTGATCCCGCTGGTGATCGTCGGCGGCGCGCTCGTTCCGGCCTACAACCTCGAGCTCGCCGGCGGCCGGTTTCACAACGACCTCTGGTTCTCGCTCGCGTGGGGAGGCTTTCCGGCGTTCACGGGCTTTTTCGCCCAGAGCCTCGCGATCACGCCGGCCGGCGTACTGGTCGCGGCCGGATGCTGCCTGCTCAGTGCGGCTCAGCGCCGTCTCAGCACGCCGGCGCGCACGCTGCGACGGCGCACAGCATCGGTCACCGGCGTGCAGACACTGACCGACGGCACCACGATCGAGCTGACCAAGGCGCGACTGATCGAGCCGCTCGATGGGGCGCTCTCGACGCTGTGGATCGCGGTCGCGCTGGTCGCCATCGGGGTACTGGCCGTCAAGCTTTAGAGCTCGACCGCGTCGAGACGTTCGACACTCGCGTCTAGAGGTCGACCCCCGCCATCCCGGCCTCGTCGTAGCGGTTGCCGGCGACCTTCGGCAGCTCGGCTTGGATCCGCTCCAGATCATCGCTGGTCAGCTCGACGTCGGCCGCCGCCGCGTTCTGCTCCAGATAGGTACGGCGCTTGGTGCCGGGGATCGGAACGATGTCGTCGCCCTGCGCCAACACCCACGCGATCGCCAGCTGCGCCGGGGTGACGCCCTTCTCGTCGGCGATCTCCGCGACCTTCGCGGCCAGCTTGAGGTTCTGATCGAGGTTGGCGCCCGTGAAGCGCGGCCCGCTGCGGCGGAAGTCGTTGGCGTCGAGCTCGTCGGGTGACTTGAAACGACCGGACAGAAAGCCCCGGCCGAGCGGCGAATACGGCACGAAGCCGATCCCGAGCTCGCGGCAGGTCGGCAGCACCTCGGCCTCGGGATCGCGCGTCCAAAGCGAGTACTCAGTCTGAACGGCGGTGATCGGGTGGACGGCGTGCGCACGACGGATTGTCTCCGGCGCCGCCTCACTGAGGCCGATGTGCCGCACCTTGCCTTCGGTGACGAGCTCGGCCATCGCGCCGACGGTCTCCTCGATCGCGACATCCGGGTCAACGCGGTGCTGGTAGAAGAGATCGACATGGTCCGTGCCCAGGCGCCGGAGTGACCCGTCGATCGAGCTGCGTACGTGCTCGGGCGAACCGTCGAGCTGGCCGACCGTGGACATGTCCCCTGGCGTGGCGTTGTCCATTCGCCGCCCGAACTTGGTCGCGATCACGTAGTCGTCTCGGCGACCCTTGATCGCCTTGCCGACCAGCGCCTCGTTGGTCAACGGGCCGTACAGCTGGGCCGTGTCGATGAAGTCGATTCCTAACTCGAGCGCGAGCTGGATCGTGGCGATCGACTCGCCCTCGTCCGCCGAGCCATAGAAGGCGGACATTCCCATGCATCCGAGGCCCATCTCCGACACTTTGAGGCTGCCTAGGTAGCGCTTAACCATGGTTGGCTCCCTTCCGTTCGCTGGTCGATTTCCACGATAGGACCCTCCGAGCCGAAGGCGTACCCCGCGGCGCGGTCGCATATGCTGAGCACCGTTGATGCGAGGAGCGGCGCAGCGTCGTTACGAACCGTCTCGCCCCGGGACGATCGAAATTGGGCGAACCGAGGACCCGCGCCGCGTACTGCTAGTCGAGGACGACGACGAGGACGCGCTGATCGTCTCCGATTTGCTGCTCGGTGCGTGGCCGACGCTCACGATCGACCGCGCCACGACGCTCGCCGGAGCACACGAGGCGCTGACCGGAGAGATCGAGTGCGTGCTGCTCGATCTGAATCTGCCGGATGCGCTCGGGCTCGAAGCGGTGCGGCGGCTGGGTGAGGCGCAGCCCGAGATGCCGGTCGTGGTTCTCACCGGCGACACCGACGAGCAACGCGGTATCCAGGCGCTCGGCGAAGGCGCGCAGGACTACCTCATCAAAGGAACGATCAGCGGTCATAGCCTGGCGCGCGCGATCCGTCATTCGGTGCAGCGCAAGCTCGCTGATCGCTTCCAGCGCGAGCTCGCGGTACTGCGCGCCCAGAACGCCGAAAACGCCCGCGTGCAGCGCGGCCTGGCGCCGCATCCGATGGTCGAGGATCCGTCGATCTCGATCATCAGCGCTTACCGCCCCGGCAACCGGCGGCAGGTGCTGGGTGGCGACTTCTTCGACGTCGTTCAGAGCACGCCAGACGAGCTGCACATCGTGATCGGCGATGTCTGCGGCCACGGTCCGGACGAGGCGACACTCGGCGTCGAGCTGCGGATCGCCTGGCGGACGCTGATCCTTGCCGGCGTCCAGCAGCTGGCACTGCTCGACACGCTCGACCGGCTGCTCGTCCAGGAGCGCCACCGCGACCACATCTTCACGACGCTCGCCTCGCTCAGCATCGACCTGGCGCGCGGGCACGCCACCGCCGTCCTGGCGGGTCATCCGCCCCCGGTGCTGCTCGGCGAGGACGGCGTCCCGCGCCTGGTCGCAGAGCATCCCGTCGGGCCGCCGCTGGGAATCGACGGCACGTCGGCCCTCACCCCGACGGAAGTGCAAATCGGTGACCGCTGGTCAATGCTGCTCTACTCGGACGGGATCTACGAGGGCCGCGTGGGCAACGGGCACGCGCGCCTCGGCATCGACGGCCTGCTCGAGATGCTCCGGCAGTCACCCGCGGCAGCCGAGCCCGAACGGCTGATCGATCGCGTCGAACAGCTCAACCGAGGCCCGCTTGATGACGACGTCGCGCTGCTCGCCGTGACGCGCGGTGCCCGTGGCGCCTGAGACGGCTCGACCGTCCTCCGCCCCGCCGGGCGATCCCGTGGAAACCGAGACCACGCGATCGTCCACCGCCCCGACGCGCAATCCCGTCACAACTGACACCACGCGATTGCCCGCCGCCGTGCGGCGCCTGAGCGTCACCCAACTGGTCGGGCTGGCGACGATCCTGCCGGCGGTGATCGTGCTGATCGCGGTCGTGGTCGGAATCCTTACGTTGTCCAACCAGTCGAGCGTCCGTGACGAGCTGGTCAACCGCGTCGAGCCCGCGAACGCGGCCGGGCTCCAGTTGACGACCGCGCTGGTCGACCAGGAGACCGGAATCCGCGGCTATGAGCTGTCGGCGATGCCGAGCTTCCTGACGCCTTACACGCAGGGCCGAATCGCTCAGCAGCAGGCACTGGCAACGCTGCACCGCACCAACGTGAAGGGCACCTCGGCCGCGCTCGCAACGGTCGTCGGACGGGTCCAAACCTGGGATCAGCAGGTCGCCGCGCCTGCGATCGCGCGAGTCGTCCCCGGCCATCCCCGGACGACGGCAACCGTCGACGCCGAACTCGGCAAGCGGCTGTTCGACGCGATCCGGGCGTCGCTGGCCGTGCTGCAGCGCGACATCAATGCCCGTTTGACGAAGGTAAAAAGCGAGCTCATGGCGGCGTCGAGGACGACCGACATCGTGCTGATCGCGATCGCCGTTGCGCTCGGACTGACGGTGATCGCGGTCGCGGAGACCCTCCGGCACGCGGTGAACAAGCCGCTCCGCCGGCTGACCGATGCCTCCCGGCAGGTCGCGGAAGGGGAGCTTTCACGCTCGTTGCTGGTCGAGGGTCCAGTCGAGATCGCGCAGGTCTCCCACGACGTCGATGGGATGCGCCGGTGGCTTGTCAGGGAGCTGGAGGCGTCGCGCGACGCACGCGACCAGCTGGCGGCGACGGCGAGCGAGCTCGAGCGCTCCAACGCCGAGCTCGAACAGTTCGCGTACATCGCCTCCCACGACCTACAGGAGCCGCTGCGGAAGGTGACGAGCTTTTGCCAGCTGCTCCAGGACCGCTACGCGGGACGGCTCGACGAGCATGCCGACTCCTACATCGAGTTCGCGGTCGACGGCGCGAAGCGCATGCAGCAGCTGATCAACGCCCTGCTGTCTTTTTCACGCGTTGGACGGACGAGCGCCGCGCACGAGGAGGTCGACCTCGGGGTGCTGGCGCGCGCGGCCCTGACCGACCTCGAACGACCGGCGCAGGCGATCGGTGCCGAGGTTGTGATCGGTGAGCTGCCGCGGCTGGCGGTCGTCCCCGGGTTGATCCGCGCGGTGTTCCAGAACCTGATCGCCAACGGCCTCAAGTTTCACTCCGACGCGCCGCCGAGGATCGAGATCGAAGCGCAGCGCCGGGAGCACGACTGGCTGTTTCACTGCACCGACAACGGGATCGGCATCGACCCGGAGTACGCAGACCGGATCTTTGTCATCTTCCAGCGCCTGCATGCTCGCGACCGCTACGAGGGCACCGGCATCGGGCTGGCGATGTGCCGCAAGATCATCGAGTACCACGGCGGCGAGATCTGGCTCGACGCCACATATTCCGGCGGGACCCGCGTCTATTTCACGCTCCCGGCGGCGAGCTCTGACACGATGGTCTCGTGACTGAGCCGAGACCGCTCTGACACGATGGTCGCGTGACTGAGCCGAGACCGATCGTGATCCTGCTCGTCGAGGACGACCCCGGCGATGTCGTGCTCGTCCGCGAGGCTTTCACCCACAACAAGGTCAACAACGATTTGCGTGTCGCCAGCGACGGCGTGTACGCGCTCGAGCAACTCCGCGACCCGGAGTTGTCGATCCCCGACCTGATCCTGCTCGACCTCAACCTGCCGCGCAAGGACGGCCGCGAACTGCTGGCCGAGATCAGAGCCGACCCGCGGCTGACCGCGATCCCGGTCGTCGTGCTGACCACGTCGGACGCCGAGGCCGACATCCTGCGTAGCTACGAGCTGCACGCCAACGCTTACGTCACCAAGCCGGTGGACCTGCGGCAGTTCCTCGAGGTGGTCCGCGAGATCGACAACTTCTTCGTGACGGTCGTCAAGCTGCCCGCCAGGTGACGCGACGCCGGCTGAGCCGATGACTCCCGCCGGCAAGCACGACGCGGTGGAGCTCGAGGTCGGCGATCGCACGGTGCGCCTCTCGAGCCCGAACCGGGTGTACTTCTCGGCTCGCGGCGAGACGAAGCTCGACCTCGCGCGCTACTACATCAGCGTCGGCGACGGGATCGTCCGCGCGCTGCGGGAGCGGCCGTGCATGCTGCATCGCTTCCCGAGCGGGGTCGACGGCGACAAGGTGCACCAGAAGCGCATCCCGTCCGGCGCCCCCGACTGGGTGCAGACCGTCCGGTTGACCTTCCCCCGTTACGGCCGCCACGCCGACGAGCTGTGCGTCACCGAGCTCGCGAGCGTGATCTGGGCGGTGCAGATGTCGACGGTCGAGTTCCATCCCTGGAACTCGCGCCGCGCCGACGTCGAGCGGCCCGACGAGTGGCGGATCGACATCGATCCGATGCCCGACTGCCCGTTTGACCGCGTGCAGAGAGTCGCGCACACGGCACACGAGGTGCTCGACGAATTGCAGATCACCGGCTGGCCGAAGACCTCCGGCGGCCGCGGCATCCACATCTACGTCCGGATCGAGCCGCGGTGGGGCTTTGCCGACGTGCGCCGCGCGGCGCTCGCGTTTGCGCGTGAGGTCGAGCGCCGCGCCCCTGACGACGCCACGACGGTCTGGTGGCGCAAGGACCGTGACCCCGCGAAGGCGTTCGTCGACTTCAATCAAAACGCCCGTGACCACACGATCGCGAGCGCCTACTCGGTCCGGGGCGTGGTCGAGGGGACCGTTTCGACCCCGATCGGCTGGGACGAGCTCGACGACGTCGACCCGCGCGAGCTGACGATCGCGACCGTACCGGACCGCTTCGCGAGGCTGGGTGACCTGCACGCGGGGATCGACGATCACGCGTTTTCGCTCGAGCCGCTGCTGGAGTGGGCCGAACGCGACCAGCTGGACGAGCTCCGAAGGCGACTGACCTACGGCGCGCCGACGAGTGTGGCCGGGCGATCCGCAGCCCGCGCGAGCCGGAGGCCGATCATCGGGAAGATCAACGTCGAAAGGGCGGCCGCCCCGACCAGCGCCGCGGCCGTCGACGGCCGCATGTGGCCGGAGCTCGTCGCGAGGTCGGTGATCGCGACGACCAGCGGCAACTGGGTGGAGCTCAGGAACGCCAGCGCGTACCGCTCGCGCTTGCCGAGCACGCGGCCGTAGAGCAGCAGCGCGGGCGTGCCGCGTACGACCAGGAACAGCGCCAAGAAGAGCAACAGCTTCGCGACCCCGCCCACGCTCGAGAACAAGGCGTGGACGTCGAGCTTCATCCCGCTGACGACGAAGAAGAACGGGACGAACACGCCGAACCCGATCGCGGTCAGCTTTGACTCGAACGCGGGCAGCTCACGGTCCTGGAGCAGCTGGCGCGTGATCACGCCGGCGGCGAACCCCCCAAGCAGCAGATCGAGGCCGAGCTTGTAGGCCAGCAACGCGAGCGCAAACACGAGCACGACGATCCAGCGCACCGCGACCTGCGCGCTCGCCTCGAGCGTGCGTTCGAACAGCGGCAACGTCATCGACGACGAGCGCTGGACGGCCACTGCGACCAGCACGACGACCGCCACGAACGCGACCAGGATCAGCGCGTTGTGGACCGTGCTCTCCGCCGACAGCGCCAGCGTGATCAGGAGAACCGGTCCAAACTCGCCGACCGCACCGGCGCCCAGTAGGTAGGTACCCAGCCGGGTGCGCAGCTGGCCGACATCCTTGAGGACCGGGATCAGCGTTCCGATCGCCGTCGTCGATACCGCCGAGCCGGTGTACAGCAGCGACAGCACGATCCCGGCCGCCGCCAGGATGCCGCCCACCGCGTAGGCGATCAGCAGTGACATCGCCCACCCGACGATTGCCAGCCGAACCGGCCGGCCCCGGATCCGCGCCGGGTCGATCTCGTAGCCGGCGAAGTAGAACAGCAGACCCAGCCCGAGGTCCGCGAAAAACGTCACGAACGGGGTCACATGGAACCCGAGCACGGATTTGCCGAGCAGCACCCCCGCCGCTAGCTCCAACACGACCGCAGGCAGCGCGAGCCCTCCGACGCGGACCGTCGCCGCGATCGTGCCCGCGACCGCCGACGCGACGACGATCGCCAGAAACGTTCCGGGTGAGACCGAGATCGCTGCCGGCAGGATCATCCCAGTGAGAGATCCTGCCGCACTCCGGCGACGAATTCACGGGTTGTTCGCCGACCATCCGGTCCAGCGCTCGACGTCGACCGCCAGCACGGCGCCGGTCGCTGTCTGCTGGGGATAGCGCGCCGCCAGCAGCGCGACCGCGTGCCCTTGGGCCTCGGGCTCGTCCGGCTCGAGCACCCGCCCGCGGCCGTCGGCGCGCGCCCACCACAGCGCGTCCCAGTCCTCCTCGTAGTGGTCGACGAGCAGGCACACGGCCGGGTTGGCGCGCACGTTGGCGAGCCGTTTCAGCGCTGTCGTGCGCTTGGGCTTGGCATCGGTGACGATGTAGACGATGTCCTGCTCTTGCTCGACCGCGAACGTCACCGGCACCAGGTGCGGCCGGCCGTGCGCGTCGGCGGTCGCGAGCCGCGCCACCCGGGCCTGGGCGAACCGTTCTCGGGCCTCGGATTGAGTCATTCGGAACGGTCTTAGATCCCACTATCGGACGTCATCCGTTCTTAGGCCTCCCCGTTGAGCTGCGCGATCGCCCTCTCCCAGCGCTCGAACCCCGCCTCGACGACCGCCAAACCGCCAGACGGGATCCAATGCGTGACCCGGCGCGCGCCGGCGTCGCGCAGCTGCTCCAGAGCGCCGGGATCGGCCGGGACGCCCATCACCATGAAATCGATCGGGCGCTCGGCGCGCGAGCGCATCTCGGCGGCCCGCTCGATCAGATCGTCGGTGCGTCCGAAGTTCGGAAACCACGCATCGCCGAACGCCAGCACGCGGTCGACCACGGTCGGCCCGTTGCCGCCGACCAGCACGGGCGGGTATGGCCGCTGCGCGGGCTTCGGCCATGACCAGATCCGGTCGAAGTTGACGAACTCGCCGTGATAGGTGGCCTCGTCCTGCGTCCAGATCGCCTTCATCGCGTCGACCCGCTCGTGCATCAGCCGCATCCGGGTGCGCGGATCCGTGCCGTGGTTGCTCATCTCCTCGCGGTTCCAGCCGCCGCCGACGCCGAACTCGAACCGTCCCCCGGACAGGTGGTCGATCGAGGCGACCTCCTTGGCGGTCGTGATCGGGTCGCGCTCGATGACCAGGCAGATACCGCTGCCGATCCGCAGCGTCGAGGTCGCCTCGGCAGCTGCCGTGAGCGCGACAAACAGGTCGTATGTGTGGCTGTACTTGCGCGGCAGCTCGCCGCCGCCGGGATACGGGCTTTCGCGGCTGGCGGGGATGTGGGTGTGCTCAGCGAAGAACAGCGACTCGTGGCCGCGCTCCTGCACCAGGCGCGCGATCTCGCCCGGGCCTACCGCGTCGTGGGTGGGGAAGTATGCGATTCCGAAGTCCATGGCCGCGAGACTACCCGGCGCGGCGCGCCCCAAGCGCGTATTGCGGCGGCGGCGTCACGGACGCTGCAGCGGTGGCGTCACGGACGCTGCGGAGGCCCGACCAGCGGCGTCTTGACCGGCCCCGCGAGCCCGATGAACTCGACCAGCCCGTTGCCGCCCGTGATCGGCTTCAGCTTCGACCAGTTGTTGGCCACCCAGACGTTGCCCGACTCGTCGACCTGAACCGCGGTCAGGTGCTCCAAGCCGCCATTGGAGAAGCCGCGTCGCGCGGGCGAGATCGCCTGTCCGGTCTTCACACCCGGCGGACAGGCGGCGGTATTCGCGCCGCACAGCTCGGTCAGCGTCGCACCCGGGAAGCTCGCGACCCAGACGTTTCCGCGGCCGTCGACCGCGATCCCCCACGGGCCCTCCAAGCTCGAGGCTTTGACCGGTGACAGCGGGGCGATCGTCCCGCTGGGTGTGATCAGAGTGACCGCATTGCCCGTGAAGTCGGCGACCCACTCGTCGCCGAACTGGTCGGTCGCGATCCCCTGCGGCGAGCTCAGGCCGCCGCCCTCGACCGTGCGGACAACATCCCCGGCCGGGGTGATCTCGCTGACGCCGCCGGGCAGCGACGACAGGGCGTTGTCGGTCACCCACTCGTTGCCCTGGGCGTCGACGGCGATCCCGAACGGTTTCGAAATTCCGCCGCCGCTGATCGTGAACGCCGAGGCAGGATCTCCGCCCGGATACTCGGTGATGCTGTCTCCGCCGTGGTTGGCGATGAACACGTCGCCGTGCTGGTCGATCGCGATCCCCTGCGGCGCGCGGAGTTCGCCGTTCGTGAAGCCGCTCGACGGCGATAGTGCCGTGCCGCCGTCGGTGAATTCCGAGACCGCGTCGCCGCCCGTAAACGAGGGGCTGTAGAACGGCGTCGTGTCGGCGCCGACATAGTTCGAGGTCCAGATGTTGTTGTGACGGTTGACCGCGATCCCCCACCAGACCCCCTCGAGCCCGCCGCCCGTGATCGGGCTCGAGTCGATCGGCGCCCCGGTCGGGCTCAGCGCGATCAGCCCGAGCCCGGCGTCCGCGCCGGGCGGCTCGAAGTTGTTGGTCACGAACACATCGCCGTTTGAGGTGAACGCCATCCGGCCGGGACCGTCGAAGCCGCCCCGGTCGTAGACGAGCGACAGCACCCAGGCGCTCGGCGCTGCGCGCAAGCCGCCTGGATAGGCGTGCCCCTTGTGCAATCCGAACAGTCGCGCAACGTTGTTGGTCGGATGCTGGGCGATGTCGAGCAGCGCCTGCAGTGTGTTGCGCGGCTCACCAGAACGTGGCGGTCGCGCGGCCGCGAACAGGGCGTGGCAGCTGCGCGCGCTGCCCAACGTGCAGCCCGAAGCGATGTCGGCCAGCGTTCGCATCGTCGCCAGGGTGCGGGTATCGGATCCGTTGGGCGGCTGCGCGACCACCTGCCCGGGTCGGCCGGTGGCCGGGTCGACGAGGTTCGACACAGTCGCGGCGGCATTGGTGATCGCCGACCCGCTGAAGCCACCGCGGTGGGCGAACTGGGCCAGCGCGTAGGCGGACGCGACCGTGCTGAGTTCGTTGATCATGAGCATCCTCGACGCACCGGGAACTCCGATCAGCGCCACCGTCCTGCCCTTGGTGGCGATCGCGTAGAGCACGCCGGCGCGCGCGTAGCGGAGCGTGAACGCGCCGTGCGCACCGGTCACCGCGCCGGCGGCTCGGCGCGCGGTCGCAGCTCCGGCCTCGTACAGCGTCACCGTCGCGCCCGCCAGCGGACGGGCTCCCGTCTCGACCCTGCCCGACAGGACGGCAGCGCTCGCCGCTGGCGCCCCGAACGCTGACGATCGCCGCCACCACGCCAGCTAGCCCCAAGCGACTACAAATCACAGCCCCCTCCTCGTGAGTGGCCGCGCAGGCTACATCAACCGTTACTTGACAGCCGCGCGCACGGTGCCTAGCGTCGCCGGAGCGGCATGCAGATCGGCAGCGCCGGCCCTCCCATCAGTCACATCAGTCAGGCCTATCCCGACCGCGTCGAGGTGCGCGGCCGCGACCTGACCGGAGACCTGATGGGCCGCCTCAGCTTCACCGCCTACTTTCACCTGCTGCTGACCGGCACCGAGCCGACCGAAGAGCAGCGCTACTTCCTCGACCTGCTGCTGGTGGCGATCGCCGAGCACGGGATGATGCCCACCAACGTCGCCGCCAGGATGACGCTCGCGGCCGACCCGGACTCCCTGCAGGGCGCGGTCGCGGCCGGGATCCTCGGCTGTGGCCCGGTGATCCTCGGCACCGCGCAGGAGTGCGCGCGGCTGCTCGAGCGGGCGCAACGGGAGGTCGCCGAGATCGGGCGCGATCCGGCCGACGTCGCTAAGGACTTCGCCGAGGCCACGAAGGCGTCGGGCGACAAGGTGCCCGGCTTTGGGCACCCGGTCCACCGCCCACTCGATCCGCGCGCCGAGCGAATTCTCGCGCTTGCCGACGAGCGCGGGGTCAGCGGCCCGCACGTACTGCTCGCGCGCCGGCTGCGCGAAGCGGTCGCCAGCGCCTGGGGACGGCCGCTGACGATGAACGTCTCGATGCCGATCGCGGCCGTGATGCTCGACCTCGGCTTTGATTCGAGCGCCGTCAAGGCGGTGCCGATCCTCGCCCGCACCGCCAGCCTGCTCGCGCACCTCGCCGAGGAGCAGCAGCTGCCGGTCGGCTTTGTGATGGCCGGCGCCGCCGAGGAGGCGATCCACTATCAGCGGGATGCTTGACCCCTGATCGCGGGATGCTTGACGCCCTGACCGAGACTCGTCCGTGGGCCGAGCAGCTAGAACTCGACGACGCCGCGTACCGTGAGCAGCTCGAATATCTGCTCGAGCGCTCACCGTTCTACCGCGACAAGCTCACCGCCGCGGGCATCGAAGCGGCATCAGACGCCGGCGGGCTTGCCGACATCGCGCGGCTGCCGCTGACCGAGAAGCGCGAGCTGCGCGCGACGTGCACGCCGGATAACCCGATCGGAACCCACCTCTGCGCCACCGCAGACGAGATCGTCCGCATCTACTCGACCAGCGGCACGACCGGCACGCCCAGCTACATCCCGCTGACGGCTTCCGACCTCGAGAACTGGATCACGGGCTCGGCGCGCAGCTACGCGGGTTCCGGGGTCGCGGCCGGGCAGCGGATCGTCTCGACCTACAACGCTGGGCCGTTCGTCGCCGGCGCGGCACTGTCGTCGTTTGAGCGCATCGGCCTGTGCCAGATTCCGGTCGGTACAGGCAACACCGCTCGGCTTGTCGCGGCGATCGAAAACCTCAAGCCCCACGCCGCGGCGCTCACGCCGTCCTATGCCGCGCACCTGATCGAGTGGTCAGCCGAGCGCGACATCGACCTCGCGAGCTCGAGCGTCGAGCGGGTGCTGGTTGCCGGCGAGCCGGGTGGCGGCGAGCCCGCCTTCCGGGACAGCCTGCAAGCCGGCTGGGGCGCCCAGGTGACCGAGGCGATGGGTATCGGAGACATCGGCGTCTCGCTGTGGGGCGAGTGCGAGCGCCAGGAGGGCATGCACCTTGGTGCGCGCGGGTTTGTGCATGCCGAGCTGGTCGACGCCGAGACCGGCGCTGCGATCGAGCTCGCGGACGGCGCCCACGGCGAGCTGGTGCTGACCCACTTGCGACACCGCGCCGCGCCATTGCTGCGCTTCCGCACCCGCGACCACGTCGCCGTCAGCACGGCTCTATGCCCGTGCGGCCGCACGAGCCCGCGCATCCGGTGCGTCGGGCGCACCGACGACATGCTGATCGTGCGAGGCGTCAACGTCTTTCCGTCCGCGGTCCGCGAGGTCGTGAGCGGCTTCGCGCCGACCGTCAGCGGGCACATCCTGGTGCGGCCCACGTCGCCCGGCGTCAAGCAGAACCCGCCGCTGCCGGTCAGCGTCGAGCTAGCGCAGGGGGCCGCGCCGAATGAGGCGCTGGCCGAGCAGATCGGCGCGCGGCTGCGCAGCGCGTTGGTCGTCCAGACTCAGGTCGACCTGGTTCCGTGGGGGAGCCTGGGCCGCAGTGAGTACAAATCGAAACTGCTCGAGAGGTGACAACAGTGCAGAAGCTTCAGAGCCAGGGCGTTCACCACATCACGATCGTCGGGGCGGACCGGCAGACGTCGATCGACTTCTGGGAGGGGGTGCTCGGGATGCCGTTCGTGTTCGAGCAGCCCAACCTCGACAACCCCTCCGAGAGCCATCTCTACTTCGACCCGGGCGACGGCCGCCTGATCACGGTGTTCACCAACGAGGAGCGGGTCCCCGAGTCCGACCGCACTCCGACTGACCCGGGTTGCGTTCACCACCTCGCGTTCGCCGTGTCGCAGGCGACCTTCTTCCAGGCCGTTGAGCGCCTCGACGAGCGCAACATCCGCCACAGCGGCGTCAAGGACCGCGGCTTCATGGACTCGATCTACTTCGAGGATCCGCTCGGGTTGTTGATCGAGCTCGCGTCGTATCGGTTCGAACCGCCGCACGGCTTCACGCACGCCGACGTGCTGCTGGAGGCGCACCGGATCCGCGTGGAGCGCGGCGACTACAACATCGGTCGCGTCCACCTGGCCGACGCGATCGAGGCGCTGGTCAAACGGTCGCGCCAGTCGCTTTCAGAAGACCGGTCGCCGAAGCAGCCCTACAGGCAAGAGACAGTGTCCTAAACGGAGGATCACGATGGCCGAAAACACGCTGAGCATTCTCACCCCTAGCGTCAACAACCTGTCGGTCCGCATCTTCGTGCGCGCCGCCGGACTCGACTTCGAGGAGATCGACGTCTGGGGCAAGAAGGGCACGCCCGAGTTCCTGGCCAAGGACCCGGCCGACCTGACGCCGCTGATCGAAACGGCGGGCCTCCCGAACGGCTCGCTCTGGGAGAGCTGCGCGATCATGCAGTACCTCTGCAACCGGCACGGTCTGGACCAGTTCTACCCGACCGATCCGGGCGAGCGAGCGATGGTCGACAGCGCGATGTTCTACCTGATCGGGACCATGTATCCGCTCGTCGCGCGCGCGACATACCCGACGCTCGGCTTCCCCCAGTACGCGGGCGAAGTCGGTACGTCGCGCGCCGACGACGAGATGAAGGCGCAGGCCCAAAAGGACGCTCAGGCGGCGCTCGCCGGCCCGCTCGACGCCTACCACAAGTTCTTCCTGCGCGACAAGCGCTTCGTCGGCGGCGACCACGTGACGATCGCCGACATCCGGCTCGCGGCGACGCTCGAGTTTCTGAACTCGATCGACTACGAGCTCCCGGAATGGGCGACCGAGTACATGGCGGTGGTCGAGTCCGAGCTCGGTGACGCCTACTCAGAGCCGGCGGCCGATGTCCGCGGCTACGTTGCGTCGGTGAAAGCGCCCGCGGCGTAGAGGATCGAGCACGTGTAGGCGCGGTGGTCCCGAGCCCGTAGAACGGGTAGGACCCGGGTATGGGCTCGCAAAATGGTCATCGCGAGGTGGCGTTCGTGCTCGGCGGCGGGGGCCTGCTGGGCGCCCACGAGGTCGGGATGCTTCGGGCCCTGGCCGAGAGCACAATCGAGCCCGACGTCGTCCTTGGCACGTCGGTGGGCGCGCTCAACGGCGCACTGTTCGCGGCGGATCCGACGCCCAAAGGCGTAGATCGTCTCGCCCAGCTCTGGGTGGAGTCGAACTTCGGCGGGACCTCGGCGACGACCGTTCTTCGCCAGGTGACGACGCTGGCGCGGACCGGCACCCACCTGCGGTCGTTCAGCGAGGCACGCGCGCGGCTCGTCGCGGCCCTGCCAGTGCAACGCGTCGAGCAGCTGGCGATCCCGTTCCAGTGCGTCGCGGCTTCGATCGAGCGCGCGGCCGAACACTGGTTCAGCGACGGCGACCTCGCCGACGTGGTGCTCGCGTCCTGCGCGGTTCCCGGCGTGCTGCCACCGGTCAGGATCGGCGACGAGCATTACATCGACGGCGGCATCGTCAACTCGATTCCCGTCTCACGCGCGGTCGCGCTGGGCGCGAAGACGATCTATGTGCTCCAGGTGGGGCGGCTGGAGAAGCCGCTTCATTCGCCGCGCTGGCCGTGGGAGGTCGGGTTGGTCGCGTTCGAGGTCGCGCGGCGCCACCGGTTCGCGAACGACCTGACCTCGATGCCGGCGGAGGTGACGCTGCACGTGCTGCCGACGGGCGGCTCGGTCGCCCCGGCCTACAACGACGTAGCCGGACAGTTGCAGGTAAAGCGCATCGCGCGCACCGTCGATCGCCAGATCGAGTCCTCGTATGAGGCCTCACTGAGCTACCTGCGAGCACTCTGATGCCGCCCGCCGCGATCCGCCGGCCGGTGACGATCACCAGCTGGCTGCTGATGTCGATCGTCTGCCTGGCGCTATCGCCGTTGCTGATCGGGGCCGCCTGGCTTTGGTCGACGGCCAGCGGGCACCCCCAGCCGCTGATCTTCACGCGCCTGACGGTCCGCTATTTCGCGCTCGAGCTCGTGACCTTGGTCGCCTGTGGCGCGCTTTGGATCGCGAGCGGCGCCGGGCTGATGATGTCGTCCGAGCCGTTCCAGCGCGCGCACTTCCGACTGCTGCGCTGGTTCGTGCGCAGCTTCACACGCCAGTGGTATGCGCTGCTACAGATCGGGCTCGCACCTGGTGGTGGCGCCGACGCGGTGCAGGCGCTGTCCGCCGAGCGTCCGTTGCTGTTATTTAGCCGCCATGCCGGTCCCGGGGACACGATCGTGCTGCTGGATCAGTTGCTGACGCGGTTTCGCCGGCTGCCGAGCGTGGTGTTCAAACAGACGATCGTGCTCGACCCGTGCGTCGACCTGATCGGCCATCGGCTCCCGCACGCGATCCTCAACACCGCCGACCCGGCCCGCTGCGAAGCCCGGATCGAGGAGGTGTCCGGCGGGCTGGGAGAGCGCGGCGTGCTGCTGCTGTTTCCCGAAGGCGGCAACTTCACGCCGGAGCGGCGCAGGGCCGCGATCGGCAAGCTCTGGCGGAAGGGGCGCCGCAACGAGGCCGCGCAGGCGGAGCAGATGGAGCACGTGCTGCCGCCGCGACCGAGCGGCGCGCTCGCGGCGCTGCGTGGCAACCCCGACGCCGACGTGATCTTCGCCGCCCACAGAGGCCTCGGATTGGCAGCGTTTCCACGTCAGCTGTGGCGCGCGGCCCCGCTCGGGCGCACGCTCAGCACAAAGATGTGGCTCACGCGCGCCGACGAACGCCCCGACGACCCAGGGCAGCAGGTCGCCTGGCTCTACGAGAGCTGGAAGCGAATCGACGACTGGGTGCAGGAGCAAGGCGAGGACTCCCCCCGGATGGAAGAATCCGGGCGTGGCGTTCCTGCGTCGTAAGCAGCTCGATTCGCAACCGGACCTGCCGCCGACCGGACTCGCGATGACGATCGACGAGACCTTCTGGATCGGCGCACCGCGAGACGCGAAGCTGAGCGCCGCGCATCGCGCGGCCGCACGAAAGTCGCCCGGTACCGTGCTGTCGGGCGAGGTCGTCGGGACCGGGACGCTCAAGCCGGGGGATTTCGCAATCCACGACGCCGGCCGGTTCGAGATCCTGTGGATCAAGGCGTTTCGCGAGAACCTCGACCGCGTGCAGCCGCCACGCAACGTCGGGCTGGTGCTCGGACGAGACGTCGAGCAGGAGCTGTTCGGCAAGGGTCAGCAACTGCGGTTCGAGCGCGACGAAGCCTGACCGGCCTCACACCTTCGCGCGTGCCACCTCGACGACGGTCGGTCGCCTCAGGTACAGACCGTCACGCCGCCGCGAGCGCGTCGCGGATCGCGTCCGGCGCGACGTCGAGCTCGTCAAGCAGCGATTCCGTACGGTCGTCGTGACTGTCGAGTAGCCCCAGCAACAGGTGCTCAGTGCCGACCTGGTTGTCGCCGCTGTGCACCGCCTCCTGGAACGCGAGCTTGACCACGTTCTTGCTCGATCCGTTGAACGACACGTGCTTGCGGTGTCGCCCGCTTCGTTTGCTCGATCTATCGATCGCGGCGTGCAGCGCGTCGTGCGTGGCGCCCGTCGCTGTCAATGCCCGTGCGGAGACACCCGCCTCCGGAAGCGACAGCGCGAGCAGCACGTGCTCCGGCGCAACGGCCTTCGCGCCCAGTGCGCTCGCCACGTGGTGGCTGTGGACAAACACCCCGCGGGCCTCGTCTGTCAGGTGAGCGAACCCACCGCCGAGGCTGTGCTGCAACCGGTCGCCGAGCCGCCGCAGCAGTGCATCTGACTCGCCTTCGGCCACGATCTGGTGCACGCGCTGGTGAGAGACCCCGAGCTGCTCGGAGATCTCGCGCATCGATCCGCCGGCCGCGTGCAGGCGGCGGATCTCGTGGTTGAGGTCGGCCCGCGCGCGCTCGAGCTCGTGCTGGCGCTGGAGCACCCGCTCGCGAGCAGCCTGGGCGGCGGACAGGACCTCTGGGTCAAGCGTCATGATCATCGTGCTGTCTACCGTACTAGACAGTGGTCGTTTTTGTCTAGTCCGCTAGACGGAGCTAATTACCGCTTTTAGGTGGTCCTACCCGCGGGTATCGAGAAACCACCCGAGATGAGCGTCTCCACCGCAATGACGGGCTTCTCACTCGACCTGACGGACGATCACGTCCAGCTGCGTGAGAAGACGCACACGTTCGCACGCGACGTGATCCGCTCCGTCGCGTCGAAGTACGACCAAGCGCAGGAGTTCCCGTGGCCCGTGCTCGAGGAAGCCGCGCAACAGGGGCTGTACGGGTGGGAGCTCTACGCGCAGCTGTCGGTCGACCCGACCGGCCTCTCGCTGCCGATCCTGATGGAGGAGCTGTTCTGGGGTTGTGCCGGGATCGGACTGTCGATCGTGATGCCGGCGCTCGCGCTGGCGGCGATTCGCCAGGCGGCGACGGATGAGCAGCTGCTCCGTTGGGCGCCCGAGTGCTTCGGCACCCCGGGCGACATCAAGCTCGCCGCGCTCGCGGTGACCGAGCCCAGTGGCGGCTCCGACGTCCGCTCGATCCAGACCCAAGCGCGCCGCGACCGGGGCGACTGGGTGATCGACGGCCAGAAGGTGTTCATCGGCAACGGCGGGATCGCCGACGTCCACGTGGTCGTCGCAACTGTCGACCCCGAGGCGGGCCATCGCGGCCAGGGCGTGTTCATCGTGCCCAAGGGCACGCCCGGGCTGACGATGATCCGCAAGCTCGACAAGCTCGGCTGCCGGGCGTCGCACACCGGAGAGATCGCGTTCGAGGATTGCCGGGTGCCCGGCGAGAATTTGCTCGGTGGGCTCGAGCGGCTCAACGAGCGGATCGCCCGCGGCCGCGAGTCCGAGCAGGGCCGCAAGCCGATCGCGCCCCAGGACGAGGCTGGAGCTGCCCGGGCCGTGCACCGTCGCAGCTCGGCGGCGCTGGGAGCGTTCGAACGGACGCGACCGATGGTCGCCGCGCAGGCGATCGGCATTGCCCGAGCCGCGCTCGAGTTCGCACGCGACTGGGCGGTCGAGCGCGAAGCGTTCGGCGAGCCGATCATCGAGAACCAGGGGGTGGCGTTCCCGCTCGCCGACCTCGCTGCCGACATCGACGCCGCCCGCCTGCTCACCTGGCGTGCTGCCTGGATGGCCGCGCAGCGCAAGCCGTTCGAGAACGCGGAGGGCTCGATGTCGAAGCTGAAGTCCTCCGAGGTCGCGGTCCGGGCCTGCGAGCAGGCGATCCAGACGATGGGCGGCTGGGGCTACATCAAGGACTTTCCGGTCGAGAAGTGGTACCGGGACGCCAAGCTGTACACGATCTTCGAGGGCACGAGCGAGATCCAGCGGCTCGTGATCGGGCGCGCGCTACGCCAGAACGCCAACACGCAGTCGCTCGCACAGCGGATGGCGACCCCCGCCTGAACGGCGTTCCTCCGAGACCCACGCCAACGGTGTGGATTTCCCATGTTTTGGCACACGGGGAAGGATCACGCGGCGCGTGCGTCACTGAGTAAGTAACGAACTGTAACTCGGGTGCCCGGGGGTAAGACCTATGACCTGACTTATGACGTGATCTAGCGCTTGCCGAATCTCGAGGTGTAGGTCTCCGGCGCTCCGACGGGGCGGACGATCATTGCATCGGTCTCAATGCTGATGTGAATCGCGCCAGCGTGTGTGAAGCACCCGCCCTCGCATAGCAACAGTCAGCGCGACGCTTTTTGCAACAGCGTCGCTCCACCGATGAAACGGAGCACCGCAATGAGTCACGAAGTGTCATTAACTGATCTCACGAGCCGCAGGCGATTCCTGGCCGGGGCCGGCGCCTCGGCCGGCGCGCTTGGGCTCGGAATGCTCGCCGACGTTCCATTGGCGTCGGCGCGGGCCAGCCTGACGTCCGGCGACGAAGCGATCCTTCGGTTTCTCGCGGCGCTCGAGACGCTCGAGGCCGATCTCTGGCAGCAGTACAACGAGTTCGGCGGCATCCAAGACAGCGAAGTGCCCGGCGGCACGGGCAACAGCGCCTACACGACCGCGCTGGAGATGCTCGACTCGGACATGGCGCAGTACGTCCACGACAACACCGACGACGAGTTCAGCCACTTCACGTTCATCAATGCGTACCTGAAGGCGCGGGGCGGAAAATCCGTCAACCTCGAGCACTTTCGGACGCTGCCCAGCAGCACAGCGAGCGGCGCCCAGCAGATCAAGCGGCTGACCAACCTGATGCACCTGACGGTCGACACGTCCTGGTGGACTCGCTATCGCGCCTCGAACGCGAACCCCGATCTGGGCGGCACATTCGCACCCGCCGTGCCCGGGTTGTTGAACGGACAGTTTCCGGCGATCCCGAGAACCAATGCCGATCTGACGCCCGCGAATCATCTCCAGGCAATCGCCAACACCGCTGGGTTTCACTTCGCGACGATCGAGCAGGGCGGGTCGAGCCTTTACCCGTCCTTGGCCCAGCGTGTCACCGATCCCGAAGTGCTGCGCGTCCTGCTCAGCATCGGTCCGACGGAGACGATGCACTTCCAGACCTGGAGCGACAAGGCGGGAAATGCGCCGCCGCTGACCGACCCGACGAACGGGCTTGTGTTCCCGGATCTCAACTCACCCCCGTTCGGCGGCCAGGAGTTTCAGGAGAACCTGATCATGCCCGAACCGACGGTGTTCTTGAGCCGCAAGTTCCCGCGGGTGTCGATCGTCCGACCGACCGGGACGAAGGGCGCGGCGATGGGAGCGCTGAAGTTCCTGACCGCAGACGGACTGTTCCGTGGACAGTCGGCCGGGTTCTTCTCGTTTATGAAGGGACTTGCACGAGCAGCAGACGCGGCTCAACGTAAATAGCCCACGCAGCCGTCCACAAGCGGCGGAAACAGGTACGCGAGGTCCGCCCTCCGGCTCCCAGGACACCAGCCCAAGTCAGCACGCGACCCGTGCGCTCGACTGACAAACCGAGATCTTTAGGTACCCGGAGTGTTCAGGGCTAAGTTGGTGCCACCGCGACCGGTGGCACCGCAACGTCTGGACTCACGTCGAGCCGGCCCGCGGCGATTCGGTCAGTGATGGCCCAGGCGGCGTAGCAGAGGGAACCAACGATGCCGGTGACGGTCAGTAGCACGCCCGCGGCGGCGACCGCGGCGACGCCGTTGGCGCCGAGGATAAGGACAGCTGCAGCAGGCCCGGTACTCGGTCCAATCGGAAGCTGCCCCACTGTGAACATCACGATCAGGAGGGCCATCGAGTCAAATATCGAGACGTTCACGCCGATCGCGCGCAGCATCAACCAGTTGCGCGCGACCTGCGCGCATACGGCTAACACTGCGAACGTGACGAGACGGCCCCGGCCCGGGATGCGCAAGATCGCCAGCCCCGCCCACAGCCCGGTTCGATGGCGCTGCGAGACCCGACGCAGAGCCGCGACGACACTGGCTGTGAGCCCGACAATGATCACCGGTACCCACCAGGGGACGCCGAGCGGTGCGACCAGCGTGAAGGAGAAGATCGCTACCAGCGCGAGTTCGACGGTGATGATCGGCACCTCGGCGGCCATCAGCGCGGGCACACGAGGAGTGGTCCGCGGAGCGGCTCGGCGTAGCGAAGCGATCCGCGCGGCCATCCCGAACGATCCATTCAACACGCTCGCGAGGGAGCCGAAGGCGGCGGCCCGGAACAGCACCCGACGGCTGACCGTCCCGCCGGCGGCGCGGACGCAGACGTTCCATGCCTCGCTGCGAGCAAGCAGCGCGACGATCTGCAGCGACGCCGCGAGCGCCAGAAGCGAGATCGGAACAGTGTCGAGCGCGGCGATGAACTGCCGGCCGCGGCCGGCGATCACGAATGCCAGTACGCCGCTGACAACGAGAGCGCCGAGGATACTCAGCCCCGCGCGCCGTCGAAATGACGACAAGCGCAGGTCACGTTCGCTGGCCTCGATCGAGCCAACGGTCAGCGGGTCAAGCTTGAGCGACAAAACAGTCTCCGTCTTAGCACGGCTGTGGCGGCCTGAAGGTTTACGGTTGAGTCATCTTTCATGCGGCGAGGTATGTCGACGATCCGGCGCCGATAGCCTTCTAAGGCTCGCCACGCGTGGTGCAAGCAGGGGCGCGTACCGGTACGCCGAGGGCGCGTCGCGTTCATCCGCCCAACCGCGCGGTGCGGGCGCTAGGGTCCTAGAACCCTTAGGTGGCGCGGCGTCCGCGACGGCGGATTCCGTATCCGCCGAACAGGAAGAGGACGAGCAGAACGACGATGATGACTGTGACCATGTCATCTCCTAAGGCTTCGCTTCATGCTTCTCTCTCCTGCGTTGAGGTGATGCGCTGGTCATGGGTTATCGCTTCGGGGCTGTCGCGCCCGCCTGCGTCGAGCCAGCGTTCGGCGTCCAGGTCGTCGCGTTCGATCGCGATCTTCCGTCGGGCCGACAGGTCCGCAGTCCCGCTGTCGGCGGCGTGATCTTCGATCGGCGCCGAGGCCGCGCCAGCGCGTGCGATGCGTGCGGCTCGTGTGGCCTCCTGATAGGAGGCAAAGCGCGCGGACTGAGCGAGGCGCTCGCCGCTGGCAGCGACGAGCGTCCAGCAGTAGTCGCCGCCGTTGTCCTCAAAGATGAGGAGCTTCATCGACGCTTGCTCTGACCGACCGCGTGTAGCCCGCTCGTTCTTCATGCTCTCATTGCATGCGTGACCCGCGAGGAGCGGGTCATGACCGCGCTCCGCTTGGGTGCCGCGGGGCCCGGGTGCGCCAGTTGAACCTGGCGCTGGCCATCAGCCCGAGCAGCCAGCCGACGATCGCCGTCACCAGCACGAGCCAGACCAGCGAGACGTGGGAGCTGCCGATCAACCAGTTGACCTTGACTGGCGCGGTGTTTGACGCGGCGAGCACGATCAACACCGCGACCAGCGCGACGGCCGCTATCGCGTAGCCGTGCAGTCGCCCGCGGAGGGCCTTGCGGCGGAAGTGCTCGGCTCGTGTCTCAGTGCCGTTCGCCGGCGCGGCGGCTTCCCGCGCGCGAGCTGTGTTCGGCGCCGCGACCGGCGGCTCGTCGCTCTACGGGGCCGCTGATCGTGCGGGTCACCCCTGTGGCGGGCGAGTCGACCGTGTGCTGTGTGTGTCAGAGCGCATTGTGAGGACCTCCTCAGTTCGGTGCGAGGGGATCTTCGGGTCCTCTCTTCGATATAGGACTACCGTAGCATGAAATAGAGTCTAGAAATGCTAGTCTAGAGTTGATGGCTGATGACGCGACACCCGACTGGACGTTTCTCACTAACCACGCCCAGGTGTTGGTCTGCATCGCCCGCGATCCCGGCGTTCGCCTGCGCGACATCGGCGAGCGCGTCGGGATCACCGAGCGGGCCGCGCATCGCATCGTCGTCGAGCTCGCCGCCGCCGGCTACATCACGCGCCAGCGAAACGGGCGCCGCAACCAGTACACGATCAACGCCCACCTCCCACTCCATGACCCGATCGCGCGCGAGCAGAACGTCGGGCAGCTGCTCGAGATCCTCACCGCGCCCCGCGAGCCCGGACGTCACGACCACCGCACGGACACGGCGTCCGCCGGCGTCTAGCGGCGGACTCAGCCACGGGCCGCCCCTCCGGCCGGGCTGGAGGTCCACAGCAGAATCCCGGAGAGGCCAGACCGGTGGAGGCAAGTTGGCTTAGGCTTGCTTCCGTTGGAGGTCCCCCCAAATTGACGGGGGGAATTGGCGGCTTAGGCCCAAAAGGGGGGCGGCGCTTTTTTTTCGGGGCGTTGGGGTTCGGGGGGGGGGGGGCCGGAGGGGGGGGGGACTGGGGGGACGAAGGGGGTCCAGGTTCGCGGATAATTTGGACGCGGGCCACCCTGGGGGTTTCGCGGGCGGATTTCGGAAATTTCCGGGGGACGCCACGTGGGGTTTTTCGGCTGGGGAATTTGGGTTCCTTCCCCGTCTTTTTGAGTGTGTGAGCGAGGGGAGGAGCGAGAAACGCGGAAGGGGAGGTTTTCTCAAAACACTCCCTTTGGAGCGGGGCCGCGGGCGCGCCCAAACGAGACCGCGCCGGGTAGCTATTGTGCGCGCGAGAGGGGCAGAAAGGAGAGAAGAGGGCGGCGCCGCAAGCGGTAAGAACTCGGTATCGAGGGGCCCTATCGGGTTAATGAGCAGCGCCCCGACAACAAGAACCAACCCTATCCCTAGGGCACCGACCGTACCACCAGCGGCGACAAGCGTCCACGACGAGACGGACTTCCGCTCGGGGCTAGGCTGTCGCTAAAAACCGGCTTAACGCGCACGAACGCCTGCAGCTCGGCTCGCTCCACTCTTCCCCCGCCAGGATCAGGCGCAAATCAGCACAAGCGCAACGACGCTCGAGGCGGCCAACGCCACACCCCGGCGGTAGCGCGCGCCGCACGTCGAAAGCCGAGTCGGCGCGGGCACCACCGTTAGCGCCGTCTCACGACAGACGGCGAGCATCTGAGCGAGCCTGGGCTAGGAGCGGCAGCGAACCGCCCGAACGCGCCACCGCTCAGCACTAGCGAGCGGCGCTGCTGGGATTCGATCTACGCGGACCGGAGCACGGTCATACGGAGGGCCGTCCATAGACGCAGCTGCCCGCTGCGCGCGGCGCTCCCGATCGGTGGCAAGAGAAGGGTCGATTTCGCTTGGGTCGCGGCCGCCGACCCAGTGCGCGAGCTCAAGCGAGTGCCCGTCGGGATCTGTGAACGTCAGGACGCGCATGACGCCGAAGTCCGTGACGGTCCCGTCCGTGCTTCCCCTCCCTTATATCGCAAATCACTCCGGCTTTAGGTATCGGCAAATCGACCGACCACGGAACCGTTGATGCGCGGTCGTGCTTTTTTTTTTTTTTTTTTTTTTTTTTTTCCGACCCACGGAACCTTGATGCCGTCCAGCACACCACGCTCGGGAGTAGCCTCCAGGCCAAGGTGCACGTGGCCTGCTGCCAGACCGCCCCCGACGTGCTCGATCCCGCTCGCAGCGTTGAAATCGCGCACGACGCGCTGGCGGCCGCGATCGACGACGGCGCCCAGATCGTCGTCCTGCCTGAGCTCTGCAACAGCGGCTACGTGTTCGATTCGATCGAGGAGGCTCGCGCCGCCGCGACGACCGTCGACGGCGACGTGCTCGCGGGCTGGGCGACCGTGGCAGCCCGCGGCGACGCACTCGTGATCGGCGGCTTCTGCGAGCTCGCTCCCGACGGGCGGCTGTTCAACAGCTCGGCGCTGGTCGGCGCCGACGGCGTGATCGCGGTCTATCGCAAGCTGCATCTGTGGGGCGAGGAGCCGCTGTGGTTCATCCCCGGCGACGAGCCGGCGCCCGTCATCAACACTCGCCACGGCGCGATCGGTCTGGCGGTCTGTTACGACATCGAGTTCCCGGAGCTGACGCGCGGGCTGGCGCTCGCGGGCGCCGACCTGATCGCGATCCCGACCAACTGGCCGCGCGATCCCCAGCCGCCGAACGGCCGCCCGATCCTGCACTCCCTCGGGTCGACCACCGCCTACCTCAACCGAGCATTCGTCGCCGTCTGCGACCGGTCCGGGACCGAGCGCGGGCTCGAGTTCGAGGGCGGCAGCGTGATCGCCGCCCCCGACGGCACGCTCCTCGCCGGCCCGGTCGATGGACGTGGCGTGCAGACGCTGCACGCCGAGTGCGACCTTGCACAGGCTCGAGACAAGCGGACCGGCGCGCACAACGACGCGTTCGCCGACCGCCGCGCGGAGCACTACGCGAGTGCGCTGGCGTCCCCGTCCGCCGACCCGCTGACGGCCGCTGAGCCGACCCGCTGACGGCCCTGAGCCGACCCGCTGACAGCCGCGGAGCCGCGCTGTACCAATTGTTGTAAAGCATTGGCCTTTTCGGCCAACGTGCCGGGTGGTACTTTTGCGCTCACCGCTGACGGACTGAACAGGTTGGAGGGAGACCGTGGCCGAATCGTCTGTTGAGCCGAGCGCCGCTGCCGCGAGCACGACACCGAAGCTGTTCGTGCGCCAGTCCTCGGGGCTGGTCCGCAACGTCAGCGTCACTAACGCGCTGTTCTTCAATGTCGCGGCGTTCGTCGGCGTCGGGCTGACGCTGTATCCGATCTTCTACTCGCTCCCGGACGTGCACGCGTGGAAAGCCGGGCCGTTTTCGGCCTACGGGTGGGCGGCGATCATCGCCGGACTGTTCTGCGTACTGCTGGCGCTGATCTTCTCCTCGCTCACCTCGGTGATGCCGCGATCGGGCGGCGACTACGTGTTCAGCAGCCGGATCATGCATTCCTCGCTCGGGTGGATGGAGTCGTTCACGCTGGTCATCGCCTCCGTCCTGATCATCGCGTTCGAGGTGCCGCTCGTCCTGCGCAACCTTCAGATCACCGCGCGGATCATCGGGATCGGCGCCGGCGGGCATTTCTTCAACCACGCCAACACATGGTTCACCGACTCCACCGGGACGATCACCGGCACGCCGGGATTCATCGCCTCGATCGTCGTGCTGCTGGTGATCGCGGTGATCGCCGTGTTGCCGACACGGACCTTCCACAAGGTCGTGACCGCGCTCGCGGCGTTCGGGGTGACCTGCTTCGTGCTGATGTTCATCTTCGGGCTGGCGGCGACCCACAAGTCGAGCTTCGTGCACAACCTGCCGCACTACACCGGCGGCGTCACCGCCAACCAGATTGCCGCCTCGGGCGTCAAGGCAGGCGTGCTCGGACCCAACAACTCGAGCTTCCTGTCGAACATCTTCTCGACGACGGTGTTCCCGCTGTTCCTGTCCGTGTTGCTGTTCCAGTACATCGGCTTCCAATACTCCGCCTACATCGCCGGCGAGGTACGCGGCAACGTGCGCCGCGGCGTGATGATCGCGCTGGTCGGGGCGCTGATAATCGGCGTGTTCGCGAACTCCGTGTACGTGGACGCGATCTCGACCCACTTCGGCTACGGCACGAACGTGGCCTGGGGGCTCAGCTACTGGGGCGTTCCCCGGCGGGCTGAAGGTCCTGCCGATGGGCCAGCCGAACGCGATGCCGCTGTTGGCCGTGGTCGCGAACCACTCGCTCTGGCCGCTGTGGGCGCTAATCAGCCTCGGCGGGACGATCTTCCCCTTCCTGCTCTGCCCGGTGTACATCAACTTCATCAGCCGCATGCAGCTGGCCTGGAGCCTCGACCGCCAGGCCCCCGAGTGGGTCGGGCGAGTCAACGAGCGGCTGCGCGCGCCGCTCAACGCGATCCTCGTCACCCTCGCGCTGACGCTGGTGTTCCTGTTCTTCCAGAGCTACAAGGCGCTCCCGACCTTCCTGGCCACTTCCGACCACAAGCTCGACCTCGCCGGTACGGCCTGGTTCTCGATCTTCATGGCCATCTTCACCTGGACGTTCCCCGGTCTCAACGCGATCCTGGTGCGCTTCCGAAGGCCGGACCTGATCCGCAACGCGCCGTTCCGCAAGCACCTCTGGTGGATCGGCGCTCTGTGGCTCGTGTTCCCGCTCTGGGTCTACATCTTCGCCGTGTTCAAACCGGTGATCAACGGAACCCCGGGGGTCAGCACGCTCACCTACCTGGAGACGAACGGAATCATCGACGCGGCGATCTTCTACCTGATCGGGGTGGTGATCTACATCGTCATGAGATACCGGGCATCGCGCGCCGGCGTCGACGAGAAGATGCTGTTCACCGAGCTCCCGCCCGACTAGGAGCCGGCGATCGCCACCCGGCTATACATCGCCAGCGATTTCCATGCCGCCGAGAAGGCGTGGCGGAAGTTCCTCAACGCGATCAAGCTGAACGTCTACAAGGCCGACGTCGCGCTGCTGGCGGGCGACCTGACCGGCAAGGCGATCGTCCCGATCGTGCAGAACAACGGGCGCTACGAGACGGAGCTGTTCGGCGTCCACCGGACCGCGCGGAGCGACGAAGAGCTCGCCGCGCTCGAGCGCGACATCGCGGATGTCGGCTACTACTCGTTCGTGACGTCCTCGGCGGAGGCCGAACGCCTCTCGACCGACGAGGCGGGGCGCAACGAGCTGCTCGCGCGGCTGATGGGCGAGCGCGTGGCCGCCTGGATGCAGCTCGCGACCGACCGGCTCGGGGACGGGAACGTGCCGCTGTACCTGATCCCCGGCAACGACGACGAGTTCGTGATCGATCACGTTCTCAACGAGGCCGGGTGGGCGCCGGTCAACGCCGACGGCAAGGTGGTCGACATGCCCGGCGGTCTGCAGCTGCTCGCGTCGGGATGGTCGAACCACACGCCCTGGCAGACCCCGCGCGAGGAGACCGAGGACGAGCTGTACGCGCGTCTCGACGCGCTCGCCCGGCAGGTCCGCGACCCGCGCCGAGCCGTGTTCATGATCCACGTCCCTCCATATGACTCGGGGCTCGACACGGCGCCGATCCTCGACGAGAACCTCCGCCCCACGGTCTCCGCCGGCGACGTCCTGCGCGGACCGGTCGGCTCGACCGCGGTGCGGAAGCTGATCGAGACCTACCAACCGGTGCTGTCGGTGCACGGCCACATTCACGAGGCCGGTGGAGAGCGGAAGATCGGCGACACCCTGTGCATCAACCCCGGCAGCGAGGCGAACGCCGGGATCCTGCGCGGCTACCTGGTCGACATCGGCGAGAAGGGCGTCGAGCTCTCTCAGCGGGTCGAGGGCTGACGCTGTACGAACTCGGGGAGTGGATCATGTTCGCGCTGCACCCCGAGCTCGTCGAGCTCGAATGCGCCGACGAGCGGCTCGCGGCGGAGCTGGAGGCGGCGAGCCCCGAACGCGGGCGCCGGCATCTGGAGCGCTTTGTCAGCAGCGTTGTTGACGGCTGGGTTGGGTAGGCGGGGCTGCATGCAGCCCCGCCCCCGGCGCGCATGCGCGCCGGGCGGGCGCGCGCATGCGCGCGCCCGAGGGGCCGCGCATGCGCGGCCCCTTCAACTGCAGAACCGCATCGCGGTGACGGCCAGCGCCTGCGCGCAGCTGACCAACCCGTCGACGGGCACGTACTCATCGACCATGTGGGCGACGCTCAGCCCATCGGCGTCGAACCCGGGCGGCCCATAGCCGACCGCCGGGATCCCCCCAAGCTGGGTCAGCGTCGCGCCGTCGTACCACGAGTCCAGCCCGCCCAGCCCGCCGGTGAGCCCGAGGTCGTCGCCGGCGCGCGCCAGCTCGGCGACGATCGGCTCGCCGGGCTCGACCGCGAACGGCATCACGCTGTTGGGCCACCAGTCGATCGTCGGCGGATGCTCGGCCAGCCAGTCGTCGCGGGCGGACTCGCGCAAGATCCACTGCTCGACCTCGCGGCGCACGTTGCTCCCCCAGCCGCGCTCGTCGGCCTGGGCCGGTAGGTACATGACCGCGATCGTGAGGTCGCAGCGCGCCGGGTAGGTCACCGGCCACTCGCCGCTGCGCGCCATCGTCGGCAGCAACGCCGGTCGTGACAGAAACGGATCGTCGAGGCCGTCGCGGGTGGCCCACTCGCGCCGCAGCGCGGCGATCGCCTCGAGCACGATGCCGGCCTTCTCGATCGCGTTGACGGCGCCGCCGTTGCGCCAGTCGGGCTGTCTGACCTCGGCGTGGCCGGGGCGCCCGGGGACCCTGACCGTCCCGTACTCGGAGCCGCGGCAGGCGATCCAGGTCTTGAAGTTGGTCGGTTCGGTGACGATCGCCGCGTCGGCTCGCAGGCCGTGGTCGACGAGCGCGGTGCCGCCGGCTCCCGACGACTCCTCGTCGGTGTTGGTCGCGACCAGCAGGTCGCCGGCGAGCACGACACCGCGCTCGGCCAGCGTCTCGACCGCGCACACCATCGCGGCGATCCCGCCCTTCATGTCGCACGATCCGCGGCCGTAGAGCTTGCCGTCGCGGACCTCGGCGCGAAACGGGTCAGACGTCCAGGCGTCGACCGGCTCCGCCGAGACGACGTCGATGTGGCCGTTGAACACCAGCGAGCGGCCGCCGCCGCGACCGCGGCCGGTGGCGATCAGCTGCGGGCGCCCGGCGAAGTCGAGCCCCGGCGGCACCAGCGGCCGGCCCTCGAGCGCCGCGCCGGCTGGTTCGAAGAGCTCGACCTCGGCGCCCGCGGCGCGCAGGCGGCGGGCGAGGTACTCCTGGAGCGGCTCCTCGTCGCGCGGGGGGTCGCCGACCACGCGCGCCGTCGTGTCGAATCCGATCAGGTCGGCGGCCAACTCGACGAGTTGCTCACGCCTGTCGCCGATCGTCTGGCAGACGCGCGCTTCGGCGTCCGTCAACCCCATGCGCGGGACCCTAACAGCCGCTACCGTACGCTGACCATGGCTGACACCGTCGACGAGTCCAATCTGCTGCAGACGGCGCAGGGGCTCATCGACGAGGCGTCCGAACGCGGCATCCCGCTGAGGATGCTCGGTGGGCTGGCGATCCGCTATCTGACCCCGGACCTGCCGCACCGCACGCGTGCCGCCCAGGACCTCGATTTCGCGTCGCTGGGCTCGGCGCGCAAGCAGCTGTCGGAGTTTCTCGCCGAGCGCGACTTCCAAGCCGATCGCAACTTCAACGCGCTGTACGGCAACAAGCAGCTGTACTTCGCCAACCCCGAGACCGGGCTGGCGATCGACGTGATGGTCGACAAGGTCGCGATGTGCCACACGCTCCAGTTCGCCGACCGGCTGACGCGGCTGCCCTACACGCTTGAACCGATGGATCTGCTGCTTTCAAAGCTGCAGATCATCGAGCTCAACGAGAAGGACGCGGACGACTGCCTGCGCCTGCTGGTCACGTTCCCGCTCGCCGAGTCCGACGACGCGCAGTCGATGGACCTGCGGATCTTCGCCTCGCTACTCGGCGACGACTGGGGCTGGTGGAGGACAGTGACGCTGAACCTCGAGCGGATCGGCCACCTGCTCGAGGCCGGTGACCGCGGGATCACGGGACCGGTCGATGCGCGCGCCGCCGTCGCGACGCTGCAGCGGACGGCCGACGAGACCCCCAAGAGCCGCGGCTGGAAGCTCCGCTCGCGGATCGGCGAGCGCAAGCGCTGGTACGAGCTCCCCGAGGAGACCCCGCACCACTAGCAGCCGGTTCAGCGTGAATGCGCGGGTCCTCGTAAGCTGGTCACGACATGGAGCGCAACCGGTCGATCCCCAACGCGACCGCGATCCCGGTCCTGATCTACCCGGATGTGCGCGCGGCGGTTGGCTGGCTGACCGAGGCGTTCGGCTTCGCCGAGCGCCTCCAGATCGGCGAGGACCACCGCTCGCAGATGAACGTCGGCGAAGGCGGCGCGGTGATCATCGGTGACGTTCGCTTTGACCGCGTACCGCCCCGCGCGGGCGAGGTCACGCACTCGGTGATGGTGCGCGTCGAGGACGCGAGCCGCACTGCGAGCACGCGCGAGCGCACGGAGCAAAGATCCTCGAGGAGCCGACCGACCACATGTACGGCGAGCGCCAGTACAACGCCGAGGACCCGTGGGGCCACCAGTGGACGTTTTCGCAGACGCTCGCGGATGTCGACCCGGCGGACTGGGGCGGGATCCTGCGCGAATGAGTCGGGTGCGCCCGCACCCGCGGTGCCTCGCCGACCCGCGTCAATAAGGGCTGGCGAACATGACCGGGGCTTCGCCGGCGAGCGCGCTGTAGCACCAGGCCAAGACCTCGTCTGCGACCTGCGGCTCGGACATGTTCGAGGTGTCGAGCACGTGCATCGACCAGCTGTCCTGGAGACGGCCACGGCCGGTCCATCGCTCCCAGCGCATCGCCTCCCAACCGTCAGTGGTCAGGACGTGTGGCATGTGCCGCGGATCGCGCGCGTGTGCGCGCATCCATTTCGCGAAGTTCTGGTGATGGACGAGCGGGGCCGGATCATCGCCGCGCTTGGCAAGGCGCGCCGCCTGCGCGTCGGGGGTCAGATCGAGCAAGCAGACCGCGATGCCCTCCAACTGGTCGGCCGACGGCGCCGCGAGGACCTCGCCCGCCGCCACCGGATCGCCCGCGAGCAGCAGGTGGCGACCTTCGGCCTGCCGCTCGAGCGCTCGCTGCACGACCGCCTCGGTCGCCTGCTGACGCCAGCCGACCGTCGAGGGTGTCGGTAGCCCCACCACCTCGACGAGTTCGACACACTCGACCTCGGGGGCGAGCTCGGTCGCGATCCGGCGACGCACGGTCGACTTGCCGGCGCCGCTAGCGCCTGTCACGAGCAAGAACACGACCCGATCGTAGGAGGGCCGACCAGTTGGCCGCGCGACGCGCTCGTCGTCGCGGGCCTGCACGAGTGTCGTATTGGTCCGCGCTAGGCGTCGGAGACCGGCCGCCCGTTGGCCGTGAGCGTGACGTCGATGTTCCCGCGCGTGGCGTTTGAATAGGGACAGACGCGGTGGGCCTCGCGGACCAGCTCGGCGGCCTCGGCCGGGTCCTCGACCGACGGCAGGTTGACGTCGAGCTCGGCGGCGAGCTTGAAGCCGCGCTCGTCGGTCGGGAGCAGCATCACCTTGGAGTCGATCGCGACATCGCCGGCCTCGAGCTTGCGGCGCCGCGCGACCACTCCGAGCGCGCTCTCGAAGCACGCCGCAAACCCGACCGCGAACAGCTCCTCGGGATTGGTCCCGCCCCCTTTGCCGCCCAGCTCGCTCGGCAGTCGCAGGTCGACGGCGAGGTTGCCATCCGAGCTCTCGCCATGGCCGTCGGCCCGGCCGCCGGTGACGTGGGCCTCTGCGGTGTAGATGACTTTGGCCACGTGCTCTCCTTATCGCTTGGGTGAAAACCTGCCCTCGGCGAGGGTGAGGGGCTTGGGTGAAAGCCTGCCCTCGGCGAGGGTGAGGGCAGTCTGCACCATCCGGCCAGCACGAGGAGTAACGCCGCGGCCCCAGGCGCGCTGGGGCCGCGGCGTTCGCCGGTCAGCCGCGAAGCGGGATCGTCACCCCCGCCTCGCGCTGCGCACTACTGCTGAGATTGGCCGTCGCATGCACGACGGAGTCGGTCAGCGGGGCCCAGGTGGGCGGCGTCACGATGAACCTGCTGCGTGGCGCCTGCTGCGGGCTCACGTTGCTGAACACGGTCGGCCCGAGCGGCGTGACCGTCCAGCCCTGGGGCACCTGCAGCGCGAGCCGGACGCTCGGCAGCGTCTCGTTCCCGGAGCGAGTCAGCCGCACGGTCACCGTCGACCCGATGCCCAACTGCATCCGGCTCGGGGCATGGATCATGACCTGTCGGGCCGCGGGCGTCCGATTGAACACGAACGACCCTTGCAGCGGCAGGTCGGCCACCGCCGACGAGTCCCCGACCCAGACCTGATAGGTGCCGGGGCTCTGGGTCCAGCCGTTCGCCGCCTGGCTCCACCACCACGTGTCGCGCGGGGTGATCGTGAAGTGGATCCGAGCGGCGCTGCCCGGCATCAGCGACACCTTCTCGAAGCCGACCAGCTGACGGGGCGGCTCGTGCGCCGCGGCGGGATCGCCCAGGTAGAGCTGGGCCACGTCCGCGCCGGCGGTGCCTCCGGTGTTCTTGATCGTGGCCGAGACATCGACGTCGTTGACGCCGCCCGCGGCGGTCCGCACAACGCTCAGATGGCTGAACGCGAACTTCGTGTAGGACAGCCCGAACCCGAACGGGAACAGCGGTGTCACGTTGTTGGCGTCATACCAGCGATATCCGACGTCGAGCCTCTCGGAGTACAGGACCTGCCCGTTGATGCCGGGGAACTGCGCCGGCGTCGACGTGGGGATCGTCCGAGAGGCTCGTCGGGAACGTGACCGGCAGATGCCCGCTGGGGTCGACCTTGCCGAACAGGACGTTGGCCAGGGCCGTGCCATTGGACTGCCCCGGGTACCAGGCGTCGACCACCGATGCCACCTGGCCCACCCACGGCATCGCCACCGGTGCGCCGGCGTCGATCACGACCACCGTGTGCGGGTTGGCCGCGGCGACGTCTGCGATCAGCTCATTCTGAGCCGACGGCAGGTCGAGGCTCGGCCGGTCGGTCGCCTCTGACTCAGTGTCATCGGACACGACAACGACCGCTGTCGAAGCCGACTTGGCTGCGGTCACGGCTGCGTTCAGGCCGGGGGCCAGGAACGAGGGCGTGCCCCAGCTCAGGTTGCTCGACTCGCCGCCGCCGCTGATCGACAGCGTGTAGGTCTGGCCGGCGACCAGGTTGACGGACGCCGAATACGTGTTCACCGGCGGTGTCCCGGGATTGACGATCAGCGGCTGCCCGTTCAGGGTCAGGGTCACTGGCGTGTAGCAGCCGCACTGGTTGGTAAACGCGAGGATGTAAGTCCCCGTCTCGGGCGCGGTCAGCGTGCCGGTGTAGCTACCGCCGAACCCCGTCCCGCCGGCGGGATACGCCGGCGAAAGCGCCGTCGACGGAATCGCCGGCAGCGAGGTATCCGTCGGCAGCCCCTGCGTGTAGTTGATGTGGGTCCCGCCGCCGGCCGCCGCCGTCAGACCCTGCAGCGGGGTGTCCGTCGAGGACGGAATTACGTAGGCGCTCCCGCCGCCTCCGTTGGTCGGGGAGGCCGAGGCCGACGGTCCGATCACCGCAACGTTCCCGGCGTTCTTGACCGACAGCGGCAGCGTGCCACCCAGGTTCTTAAGTAGCACGGTCCCCGTTTCGGCCACGCGGGTGCCAACCGCCTGATTCGCGGGTGTCGTGACTGTGGCCGTCGGCGTGGCCGGGCGCTGGAGCGTGAACAGGTTGAAGCGGAACATCTCGGTCAGCATCCGCTGCACCATCGTGTTGAGCACCCGCGGCGAGATCGCGCCGGTCTCCACGGCCGTCAGGAGCGGCGTGCCGAAGTAGGTGTCGAACGGCTGCTCTTGGTCGGTGCCATCGACCGCACCCGAGGTGTTGTGTAGGGCCCCGTAGTCGGAGGTGACGAACCCGGGGAAATCCCACAGTTCCTTGAGCGTGGTGGTCTCGAGGTACGGGTTCTGGCAGCTGTAGTCCCCGTTGACGGTCGAGTACGCGCACATCACCGACGACGCGTTGGCCTTCGTGACCGCCGCCTCGAACGCCGGCATGTAGATCTCGTGCAGCACCCGCTGGCTGACGATCACGTTGTCGGCCTCGGTGTTGCGGTTGGTCTCCTGGTTGTAGGCGTCGAAGTGCTTGACCTGTGACATCTCGCCCGTGCCCTGGACGCCATCGATCTCGTTCGTGGCCAAGGCGGCGTTCAGGAACGGGTCCTCGGTGAACGCCTCGAATGACCTCCCCCATCGCGGGTCGCGGTCAATGTTGACGGTCGGGCCGAGATTGACGTCTGCGCCCTTGCCGAGTTCCTCGCTCCCGATCACCTGCCCGTACTGCCTGGCGAGCGAGTTATCCCAGCTCGCCGCGACCGATACGCCGGCGGGCAGCTGAGTCACGCCGATCAGGCCGTCGGCGACGCCGGCGGGTCCGTCCTCCTCGCCGAGCTTGGGGATGCAGAGGCCGTCAAGCGGATTGCCTGGCTGACTACCCGGCATCCAGAACACGTACGGGTTGGGCGACGGATTGGGTCCCTCATTGGTCGTGCCGTGACCTTCGACGAGGAAGTCCTTTTGTGCCACGCTCATCTGACTCATCAGCTGCGCCACTCGCTGGGCGATCGGCGCGGTCGAGTTCACCCACGGGCAAGTGTCTGCGCGGCGGCGGCCCCGGGCATCACCGCCCCGGTGACCGCAAGCATCGCCGCCACTAAGGCGCCCGTGAGGATGCAGCGCGCTCCCACTCGAGCGGATCGCCGGACACAAGCATCAAGCATTGCCTCGTCTCCCTACCTAAAGACCTGTAAACAGCCCGGCCTGGCCGCGCTGCATCGGTACCCGGCGAACGCCAAAACGCGAAAGCTGTCGCCCGCTCGCAGCAGGCTCAGCCGACGTGCTCGGCTGTGATCGCCGGGCCTATAGCCACATACGTCTCCCTTCCCTCCCGCTCGCCCTCCGGCCGCTAGAGCACCGCGGGCAGTGCGTAGCAGTTTTGACGCCGCATTCGGTACCCCGGTGGCGGAGAGCGAAAACGGCCCGAACTGCGCGGCCGAGCGGTCATGTCAGAGAACCGACCGCCAACTCGACCTTTGCTCAGTTGCTCATCAAGTTCGGGTCGAATCGAAGCTCGACGGAGCGTCAGTTGAAACTCGACAGCGCGATCGACGCGTGCGCCGTGGCGGCCCCGTCGGTCAGCGTCACGCGGACGCCGAGCTGGTTGCCGGGCGCCTTGGCCAACAGCTCGCGTCCGGCGGGCGTCAGCCTGAAGGTCAGGTAGCCGGCCTCGTTTGCGCCGATGAACTCCTGGCCGGCGGCCGCGACCGTCGTCCGCCCCGCGGTGACCGTGGTCTTGACCAGGCACGGCGAGGCGCCGCTGCAGCCGGCGAGGATCCCTCCCGAGAAGCCGCGGTAGACGAAGTCCGAGGTCCCGATCACGCCTCAGCGTCGAGGCCGGGCTCAAGCTCCGGTGCGGACCGCTGCCGACGGTCTGAAATGGGACCAGGTTCATGCTCGTCGTGGCGGTCGCGCCCGAGACGTCGCTGGCCTTGACGGTCACCGGGAGCCGGCGACCACGGGCCTCAGCGAGCATCCGGCGGTCGGGCGGCGACAGCGAGAAGTACAGGAGGCTGCCGCTGCTACCCAGATACTCGCGGCCGCTGTGGGCGATCCGCCTCCCGCCTACGTAGATGCCGAGTGCGACCCTGCAGGTCGTGCCCGTGAAGCACCCGGACGGGACGCCGACCAGCCCCTGGGACGGCACGAACGCGCTGCGTCCATAGAGCGCGACGTGCGGTGTGGTCGCGACGACCGCCGAGCTGGCGAGCACCTGGCCGGTGGCGCCGAGCGCTTCGGCTTGGTAGTACGGATAGCTGCTGCCCTCGGCCACCGTGGTCACCGCGCCATTCGGCCTGTTCTCGCTCACGTATCCAAGCGACGCCGCTTGCGTGCCGCCGAGGATCAGCCACGAACTCAGACCGGTCCCCCCTTGCCAGCTGGCCGACACGTGGACGGCGCCGGTGCTGGTTGGGCTGACCTTCAGCAACGGCGCCGCCGCGACGACGCCGGCACCGCCGAACGCGGTCGCGCCGTCGAGATAGTTGTTGTCGATGTTGATCGTGACGCCGTTGTAGGTCTCGTTGTGGCCGCCCCGGTACTGGTGCAGGCGCTGGTTGACCGCCCAGTCGCCGCTCGGCACATACGCGTCGCTGGTCGTCTCGGCGCCGTTCCAGTCCGCGATCCAGATGTCGTCGGGCTCGGCATAGGTCGTCCCGGCCTGATCTGAGAGGTCGGTGATCCCCGCGGTGGCGCTGCTGTAGACGCCCGGACACGTACCCCTCGGCATGCAGCTGCGTCGTCCACCCCGACAGGAACGCGAGCACGGCCGAGGTGTTGGTCGACGTCCGGTTATAGCTCTCCATGTCGTCGTAGATCGGGTTGCCGGCGCCGATCCCGATCGCCTGCGCGTGGACGACGGCGTCCTCGGCGGCCGCCGTGCCCTGGGAGCTGGCGGTTGCCGTGCTGGTCGACATCGCCTGGCAGCCGCACGAGTTGCTCGGTGCCTGCAAGCCGACGTAGGTCGGGATCAGGTGCCACCCGGCCGCCCACTCCTGGGCGACCCAGGTCGAGGTCAGGTTTGGCTGCGAGCAGGCCATGTTGGTGCCACCGATATAGACACCGAGCGCGCGGTATGGCGACGCGCCCCAGGCGGTCATCGCGCTCGTGCTGGGCGCCGAGCAAGCGTCGAAGCCGAGCCCGTTGTAGACCGTCCCGGTCGCGTGCGCCCGCGACGCGGCCCGCGCGAGCGGCATTCGGGTCGCCCGGATCACCACGGGCCGCGGGGGCGGCGGCGGCAGCCTGCCGCCGAGTGCGCGCTTCACGACTGCTGGATCGTGGTTCCAGGTCGCGGTAACGGCGAGGTGTCGCGACCGAATCGTCCGCTCGGCGACTGAACCGCCGGACGGCAACGCGTTTCGCGGCGCGCTCAGCGGCGCGACGAGGATCGCCTCGGTGCGGCCGAGGGCGACGGCCGGGCAGCGCTGGCGGTTGCCGGGCCGGCCGAGGTAGACGGCGTGGCGATTGAAGCGAACGCACACGGTCGAATTGGCCGCCAGCCGGTACACGGGCCAGCCGGCGGGGACGCGGATCGCGTAACCGTGGTAGCTCACCCGCTTCAAGGACGGGGAGGCGTTGGCGGTTGCGCAGGCCGCCAGCCAACCGACCACTACGAGCAGGCATGACAGCACCGCGCAGCGCACGCCACGACCTCGGCCCGGTCCGGTGTCCGCTCGCACCAGCTGCACTTGTGTCCCTAACCCGCCACGCCTCCCGGAGTAGCGGTCGGTCGTCGCACCCGACACGGGGCGGTAGTCTTGCAGGCCAACCTAAGGCTGACGTCAGCGGCGCCGCAATTCGGCGTCCACGCCTGGCAGAGCCTCCGACTCGCGTTGACGCGGCCGGAGACCTTATGCGTCAGTGGATCGACATGTGCTCGATCGACGAGGTACAGCTTCGCCGCCCACGAGAGCGGGTCGGCCGCGAACCGGCGCTGGAGCGCGCCGTTATTGAGCGCGTCGTCGATCGCCGCCATGATCATCGACTGGTCGAGCACCAGTCGCCGGTGGCCGATCGAACCCGTGGTCGGATTGACGGCGTCGTAGAAGCCGCCGTCGCTCGTGTAGATGCCGGGGTAATCCTGGCGCAGCGTCTCGAGGTTCGCGTACGCCTGCTGGGGCAGAACCGGCAGCGCGATCGCCGACGCGTGCGGGCTGACGGTCGTCTCAGTCGCGCAGGTGTTGCATAGCGCCAGGCCGTCATTGCCGGGGACCGTGCCACCATTGCTCGCGAAGGCCAGGCCCTCGACGCCGAAGCCGCCGTAGTTGCCGGTGTCGTCGGCGGTGCTCGAAGGCGAGATGCCCCACACCGGGTAGTGCAGCACCTGGGTCGCGTACTTGATCTGGACCTGCGGCCAGCGCAGATCGTCGAGGCCCAAGCTGTGCGGTCCCCAGGTCGTTTCGGGCACGACGAGGTTGGCCATCAGTCCCTCGAACATCCCGCCGGCATAGGTCGGAACGAACGTCAGGTTCGTGCCGGGGTAGGTGTAGTGGCCCTCCCAGACCCTGAACTTCTTGCCCGACTGCGGGTCGGTGTAGGTGTGCCAGTAACCCACCGGCGGCCACTGGCCCTGGTAGGAGAAGTCCGGGTCGGTCGAGCACTGCTGGGGAGGGAGTGTCCGCCACGTCCGCCACCAGACGTCGCCGGGGATCTGATGCTTGCCCATCCCGATGTACATCGCGATCCGGGGATCGCTGTAGAGCGTGTCGATGTGGTAGGGGGCTGGCCCGACGCCTGCGTAGTAGCCGCCGTACATCACCCCGGTATGCGGGTTGGTCAGCCCCGCGGTGACGTTGCAGGCTGTCTGCGTGCGGTTGTCGTAGAAGATCGAGAAGTTCATCGGGTCCAGCAGTCTGTCGGCCAGCCCCGCGAGCTCCGGGAACGCCTCGCGAACCTCGATCAGCCCGGAGGCGTACCAGCCGTTATCGACCGCCGAGACAAACGAGCAGTTGTCGGTGTTCCGCCCGTTGCGGCGCAGTCCCCCTGCCCCGGGTTGAGCAGCACGTTGCCGTTGTTGGTGTCGTACCACTGGAACAGAAAGCCGTCGTAGCGCTTCAGGCTCGACGACCTCGTCGAGCGTCGCGGTAATCAGCCAGTCGGCCTTGTCGCGGTCGATCAGGCCGAGGTCATGAGCGGCGACCACCGCCCACAAATAGACGCCGATGTTGGCCGCCGACGTGTACGTCCCCCGCACCGTCCCGGGCCCGAGGTTGTCGAGCGGCAGGTTCGTGTTGGGGTCTACGTCGGCGGCATAGAACTTCCAGGTATCGGCGGCGATGCCGTGCAGCACCGCCCGCTGATTGGCGCTCAGAGGACACTGATGCCCGAGCGCCGCGGCCGGGAGCGCGAGTGCGAAGGTCGCGACAAAGGCCGTTATCAGCGGGCGGATACGCATTTCCTGATCCTCCACTACGAGACGTTGAACGAGACCATGTTCGGCAGGCTCGCCGGGCAGCCAGTCGTCGACGGGGGCTGGGATGTCGTCGCTGACCCACAGGTTGAACGGACCGGGCTCGACCACGAACTGGCCCATCTCGTTGTAGAACCCGAGGTTCTGGCGGCCGAGCGTGAACGTCACCGTCTCGCTCTGCCCGGGGTTCAGCTCGACGGTGCGCTGGAACCCCTCGAGCTTCTCGACCGGTTGCAGGATGCTCGTGTAGTTCTCGTGCAGGTACAGCTGCGCGACGTCGGCGCCCTTCACCGACCCGGTGTTGGTGACCGTCGCGGTGACCGTCAGCGGGCCGTTTGGCCCGACGGTTGTCGACGACAGGTGCGGCGCCGAGATCGAGAACGACGTGTACGAGAGCCCGTAGCCGAACGGATACAGCGGCGTGTTCGACACGTCGAGGTACTTCGACGTGTACTTGTTGTTCGGGTCACACGGCCGGCCGGTCGGGAGCTCGTTGTACGAGATCGGGATCTGGCCGACATTGACCGGGAACGTGATCGGCAGCTTGCCGCTCGGGTCGACTTTGCCGAACAGGATGTCGGCGACCGACTGGCCGCCCTCGGTGCCCGGGTACCAGCTCTCCAGCACCGCCGGCGCATTGGCCTTCAGCCAGTCGATCGTCAGCGGGCGGCCGTTCATGAGGTCGACCACGTACGGCTTGCCGGTCGCGGCGATCTGCTGGATCAGCTGCAGCTGGTCGCCCGGCAACCCGAGCTGGCTCCGCGACGAAGCCTCGCCGCTGTCCGCCGCCGGCTCGCCGACGACGATCACCGTCACGTCGGACGCATTGGCCGCGGCGACCGCGGCCGGGAAGCCGGCGGTCGAGGTGCACGGGGCCGGGACGCCGTTTGACGTCGTCGTCGTGATGTCGCATCCCTGCGCGTAATTGACCGTCGCGCCCGGGTCATCGTTCTTGATCCCCTGCAGGACCGTGATGATGTTGTCCCCGGTCGGGGCGGGGGCGGTCAGATCGGCCGAGTTGGTGTCGTAGCCGATCGGCACGTCGGGACCCAACTGGTCGAGCGGATCGTTGGCGAGCGGGCCGACGACCGCGATCGACTTGGTGCTCGTGCTCAGCGGCAGCGCGTTGTTGTGGTTTTCGAGCAGCACCTGCGACTCGTCGGCCGAGTTCTTCGCGGCCTGGAGGTTGCCGGGCGTCAGCTCGGAGGTGGCAAACCGGCTCGTGTCGGCGATCGGGTGGGCGAACATGCCCGCCAGGTACTTGAGCGTCAGCACGTGCCGGACCGCGTCGTTCAGCTGCGTCATCGTGATCTTGCCCTCGTGCAGCAGCTGCGGCCCGTAGCAGTCGTAGGTGGACTCAACCGGGGTGCAACGGTTCTGTTTGCATCCAACCTGCACCGCCATCTCGATGTCGAGCCCGGCGGTCAACGAGAGCCGCGCCGCGTCGGCGCCGTCGCTCGCGTAACCGAAGTCCTCGAGCTCCTGGACGGCCTGGTAGTCGCTGATCACCGTGCCTCCGAAGCCCCACTCGTCACGCAGGATCTGCGTCAGCAGATACGGGTTGGCGGTGTTCGGGACCCCGTCGAGCGAGTTGAACGAGCTCATGATCGTCGCGGCACCGGCGTCGACCGCCGCCTTGTACGGCGGCAGGTAATCGTTGAGCAGCTGCTGCGTCGACATGTCGACCGTGTTGTATTCGCGGCCGGCGACCGGGGCACCGTAGGCACCGAAGTGCTTGATCGTCGACGCCATCTTGTTGAATGCGCCGAAGTTGTTGCCCTGGTAGCCGCGCACCTTGGCGGCGGCGATCGCCGAACCGAGGAACGGGTCCTCGCCGGCGCCCTCGACTACGCGGCCCCAGCGTGGGTCGCGAGCGATGTCGACCATCGGGTTGAAGGTCCACTTCAGACCGTCGGCGGTCGCTTCAGACGCCGACACCGACTCGTCGTTCGCAACCAGCGCCGGGTCCCAGCTCGAGGCCTCGCCGAGCGGCACCGGGAACATCGTCTTGTAGCCGTGGATCACGTCGAGCGCGAAGATCAGCGGGATCCGGGGATGGCAGCCTTGCGCGAGGTTTGCAGTCTGGACCGCGTTGATGCTGGCGACGCCGGTGAGATCGAGCACCGAGCCGACTTGTCCGTTGCACGCCTGCTGCTCGAGCGTTGTCAGCGGCGTCGTCGGACCCGCCATTGTGAGCTGCCCGAACTTGTCGGCGACCGACAGTTTCGACATCAGATTGGTGACGTCGGCGTTGATCTGCGCCCGGTTCGGCGCCGGCGTGCTCTGTGCGGTCGTGGCGACCGGCGTGTTGGTTTTAGCCGTGCGGTGGAGGGTCCGCGCCGAGGGCGCGGATGCGAATACCCCCGCGGCGAGCATCACCGCCAGGCAAATCAGGACCGTGAAGCCCGTCCCAAGACCGATCCGCCGCCGAGGCGTCGTTTCGCCGATCGCGCGGACAACTCGCTCTGCCATGTCTTCTCCCTCCCGGATTTACCTCTACCGCGACCACCGCTACCCATCGCGGAGCGCCGCAAACACGAGCGTCAGAGTTGTGACATTCGACGCGCGCGTCAGACCTTTGACATCGCGCAGGCGCGCGTGATAGAGAACTCCCGCAGGCACCACGCGAACGATCGGAGATCAGCATGCGCGGCAAGCGTTGGGCACTGGCGGTAGCGATCGTCGGTTCGCTGATGTTGCCCGCTGCGGCGCAGGCCGGCGTGGCGCCCAATGCCGTCGGGCAGCTCGACTGCGACGGCTTCAGCTCGATCTGGGTATCCGCTTCGCTCCCCCGATGCCGCGCGGAGACTGGTCAGGCGGCAGATTTGCTGATCAGCTGCTTGTACGGCCGGGGATCCGCTGCCAGAGCACCCTCGAGGAGTCGGTAGAAGAGCAGGCCTCGGTGCCGTGCGCGTCGGCGGTTGAACCGGAAGGTGAACTCGTCGAGGTAGTAGTCCAGCTGCGCGTGACTGATCGCTCCTTGGTGGGTGCCGAGGACCCACCGCTTGACCAGCGAGGCGACGAGGTGCACGTGCGGGAGGGCGACGTGTGCGGGGTCGCCGGTGCCTGACACGTTGGTCACGACGTGTTTGAAGCGGTAGCGGCCGATGTCGTCATAGCCGGTCCAGGCGTCGGTGCGGACTTCGCTGCCGCGGGCGATGTGGTCGAGTACGAAGTCGGTCAGCGTGTCCTTCTTGACGTCGGGGATCCGTCGCATCCGCACGCGCTCGGGCGCCAGGTCGCCCTCGACAGCGATCACGACGATCGCCTTGTGTCCGGGGCTTCGCCCGCCAACGCTCGTATGCCGCGCACCGACGTAGGTTTCGTCGATCTCGACCGCGCCAGACAGCAGTTCGCGACCGGGCAGCACCATCGCGCGGCGGAGCTTATGCAGCCACGTCCAGGCTGTCTCGTAGCTGCCCAGCCCGAGCACTCGCTGAAGCCCGAGCGCCGAGACACCCTGCTTCTGGTTGACGATGTACCAGATCGCCGCGAACCAGCTCACGAGCGGAGTACGGGTGCCGGCGAAGATCGTGCCGGCCGTGACCGAGGTCTCCGATCGGCACAGTGCGCAGCGGCGCAGCCCGTCGCGCATCTGCCACCAACCGCCGTCGACCGCGCCGCAGAACCGACACGTGAAGCCTCGGCCCCACCGCAGCCGCTCCAGGTACCGCAGACACGCAGCATCGTCACCGAACCACGCCAGCAGCTCATGCCAGTTGCGCGGGTAGTCGATCCCCGCGCGCGGGTACTGGTCGATCACCGTCACAGCTCGACGCTAGACCCCGAGGGGGACGGAACCGGATAGCCAGTTAGCTCGATTCAGGCTCAGCTGCGGATAACCGCTGACTGCGCAGATATCCGCGGGCTTCAGGGTGGCCGCTTCTACGACAACGGCTGGTACATCGGCCACGACGAGCCCTCGGTCCGGTTCTTGTCCAACCGCCCCGGATCGGCCGACAATTTCAGGTTCGTCGAGCGCCTGGGGACCGATCCATCCGCGCTGCCGACCGTCACCCATCCGGGCAGCGACGTCACGCACTACTTCGAGCTGACGCCGGCGCCGTGGATCTCGCTGACCGTCTGTGACCCAAACTCGGCCCCGCAGCAGCCGTGTACGCCCGAGTCGGACTCCAACGCGCCGAGCGCGACCAGCCCCGGCGGGGGCGCGGCGTTCGTCGAGCTTCAGTTCTATCCGCCCGGGTTTGCGCCGTTCATCGACAACACGAGCTGCGACAACACGCACTGGTGCTCGGCGCTGACGATCGACAGCCTCGAGTGCGACGCGGCCGGCAACTGCAACAACAACTGCGTCGAGCCGGTCAACTTCGCGTTCATCCAGCGCGACGGGATCCCGACCGGCCCGCCGAGCCCGCAGGAGTCAGACGTTGCATCCTCGACGCCCAACGACCAGACGCTGCTGATGGATCCGGGCGACGTGATCTCGATCCATCTGTTCAACGCGGCCTTGCCCGGGGGCGGCCACGCGCTCGAAGCATCCGAACGCGATCTGACAACCGGGCAATCGGGGTACATGATCGCCTCGGCGGCAAACGGCTTCATGACGACCAGCGCGGCCGACTGCAGCGGCACGCCGTTCAATTTCCAGCCCGAGTACTCAACCGCGTCGGCGCCAAACATCGTGCCGTGGGGCGTCGGTCCTTACGAGATCAACACGGAGTTCGAGATCGGCCACTTCGAGCCCTGCAACCAGGTCACCGGACCGCAGCCAGTACCCGTGCCCGGATTCACGGACACCATGTGGACCGATTGTCATGGGCCCGTGAAACCGGCGCAGAGAACCCGGCGCTCGAGCCCGACGACACGCCATGCTACAGGGCGGGCGACACCCACGGCGGCACCGCACCGCCCAACGAGGTGACCGGCTGCGACGTGTTCTATGACGCAATCGGCGACCTCGACTACGACGGCAGCTCGTATCGCGCCGACTGGCCGACGTCGACCACCGCGGGCACGTTCCCCGGCGCGTTTGCCGAGGCACAGCCGACCAGCCGCGGCGACGCGCAGTATGGGTCCGTGACACCCAGCTCGCTCGGCGCCTTCACGAGCCCGATCGAGCGCAATCCGCGCTGCCAGACATAGCGGTTTGGGCTAACGTCGGCGGCGTGGTCCAGATCACGCGCACGCCGCCGGCGACCGAGACCGGAGCCTCCCGGCTAGTCGAGATGCTCGAGCAGTTAGGGGTCGAGCTCGTGTTCGGACTACCGGGCGTCCACAACCTCGCGATCTGGAAGGCGCTCAACGATTCGCCGATCCGGCTTGTCGGCGTCCGCCACGAGCAGACCGCGGCCTACGCCGCAGACGGTTATGCGCGTGCGACCGGCAGGCTGGGAGTCGCACTGGTGACCACCGGCCCCGGCGCCGCGAACACGCTCGGCGCGACCGGCGAGGCGATGGCCTCTGGATCACCGGTGCTGGTGATCGCGACCGACATCCCGGCCGGCCTGCGCCGCCCCGGCGTCTACCGCGGCGTGCTGCACGAGACTCGCGACCAGGCGGCGATGTTCGTGCCCGTCACCAAGCACGCACGGGTGGTCGATGAAGCCGAGCAGATCGCGCCCGCGGCCCTCGAGTGTGCGTCGGCGGCGCTCGCGGCTGCATCGGGTCCGGTCTATCTCGGTGTGCCCACCGACCTGCTCTCACAGCCGGTGTCGTCTGGTGCGGTCGCGACGCCCGCGCCAGCGGCCGCGCGAGACGTGCCGACGGCTGACATCGCGCGCGCGAGCGAGCTGCTGGCGGGCGCGCAGCGGCCGTTGATTTGGGCCGGCGGAGGTGCCATGCGAGCGGACGCCGGCCCGCTGGTCGGCGAGCTGGCGCTGAGGCTCGCCGCGCCGGTAATCACCACCTACACCAGCAGGGGTCTGCTGGCGGCCAACCACCCGTGTATGGCGCCCGGCCCGGTGCACGAGCCGGCGGTCGGGGCGCTGTGGGACGAGGCCGACCTAGTGCTCGCGGTCGGGAGCGACTTCGACGGCTCGATGACGCAGAACTGGCTGATGCCCGCGCCGCCGAGGTTGATCGCGATCAACGTCGACGAGGCCGACGCGACCAAGAACTACCCCGCCGAGCTGACGCTCGTCGGCGACGCGCGGGCGGTGCTCGAGCAGCTGCTGCCGCACATCGCACCGCGCGATAACCTCGACGAGCTCCAGCTGCGCCTGACCGCGATCGGCGGCGAGGTCGCGGACTCGCTGGTCGCCGACGAACCACAGGCCGCGGAGTTGCTCGAGGCGATGGAGCGCGCGCTCCCCGAGGACACAGTCGTCGTGGCCGATATGTGCATACCGGGCTACTGGCTGGGCGGCTATTGGCGCGCGCCGATCCCGCGCAAGCTCGCCTACCCGCTCGGCTGGGGCACGCTGGGGTTCGGTTTTCCGGCGTCGCTCGGCGCCTGCCTGGCTGGCGTCGGCCCTGACGTCTGCATGATTGGCGACGGCGGCTTCATGTACGCGTGCGGCGAGCTGGCGACGGTCGTCGAGTCCCGGATCCCGGTCACGATCGTGCTGGTCGATGACGGCGGCTACGGGATGCTCCGGTACGACCAGCAGCGCGCCGGCGACGAGCCGTTCGGGGTCGATCTCGCGCGGCCGGACTTCGTGGCGCTCGCCGCCTCGTTCGGTGTCGCTGCCTCGTCGGTCGACGGTTTCGGACCCGAGTTCGAGCAAGCTCTGCGCCGCTGTGTGCTCAGCCCCGAGCCGGAGATGATCGTCGTCCGCGCGGCGCTGAAGCCGCCGCGCAACACATCGCCCCGCTGGTATCGAAAATGAATCTAGGAGTGTCATGACCGCGATCTCGACCACCACCGAACTTCGTGAGCGGGCGCGTACCTGTCTCGAGCGCTGCGGCGTCGACCCGTCGCTCCCGCCAGGCCCGCGCGTCTGGGCGCGCTCGCCGATCACCGGCGAGGACCTGTTCGAGGTCCCGGGCGCCGGTCGCGACGAGGTGGCGGCCGCGATCGCGGCCGCGCACGAGGCGTTCGTGACCTGGCGCACGGTGCCTGCGCCGGTGCGCGGCGCGCTGGTGAAGCGCTTCGGCGCGCTGCTCGCCGAGCACAAGCCCGACGTCGCCGAGCTGGTCACGATCGAGGCCGGCAAGATCCCATCGGAGGCGCTGGGTGAGGTCCAGGAGATGATCGACATCTGCGACTTCGCGGTCGGCCTCTCGCGCCAGCTCGACGGCCGGACGATGCCGTCAGAGCGGCCTTCGCACAGACTGATGGAAACGTGGCATCCGCTCGGCGTGGTGGCCGTGATCTCGGCCTTCAATTTCCCGGCAGCGGTCTGGTCGTGGAATACCGCGGTCGCGCTCGTGTGTGGGGACGCCGTCGTTTGGAAGCCGTCGCCGATGACGCCGCTGACCTCGCTCGCGTGCGCGGCGCTGCTCGACCAGGCTTGCGTCGAGTGCGACGCTCCGGCGGGGCTCCATCAGCTGGTGATCGCCGACGCGCACGCCGGCCAGGTGCTGATCGACAGTCCGGACGTCGCACTGGTCAGCGCGACCGGCTCCGAGCGGATGGGCGCCGAGATCGCGCCGCGCGTGGCCGACCGTCTCGGGCGCCTGCTACTCGAGCTCGGCGGCAACAACGCCGCGGTCGTCGCCCCATCGGCCGATCTCGAGCTCGCGACGCGGGGGATCGTGTTCGCCGCCGCCGGCACCGCCGGCCAGCGCTGCACGACGCTGCGCCGGGTGATCGCGCACGAGGACGTAGTCGACGAGCTCGTCGAGCGGATCGGCGACGTGTACGGTCGGCTGTCGATCGGTAACCCGATGTCGGGCGAGGTGCTCGTCGGACCGCTGATCAACGAGCGCGCCTACGACGGGATGGTCGCGGCGCTCGATGAGGCGCGGGCCGACGGAGGCTCGCTGCTCGCGGGCGGGGACCGCCGTGAGATCGAGGACTTCGCCGACGCCTACTACGTCGAGCCGGCGCTGGTCCGGATGCCGTCCCAGACGGGCGTCGTCCGCCGTGAGACGTTCGCTCCGATCCTGTACGTGATGAGCTATCGCGAGCTCGAGCAGGCGATCGCGATCCACAACGACGTCCCCCAGGGGCTGTCGTCGAGCATCTTCACGCGCGACCAGCGCGAGGCCGAGCGTTTCCTCGCCGCCGACGGCTCGGACTGCGGGATCGTCAACGTCAACATCGGCACCTCGGGCGCCGAGATCGGCGGCGCTTTCGGCGGCGAGAAGTCGACCGGCGGCGGCCGCGAGTCGGGCTCCGACGCGTGGCGCGCGTACATGCGCCGGGCGACGAACACGATCAACTACTCAGACGAGCTGCCGCTCGCGCAGGGCGTCGAGTTCGGCTGAGCGCGGCGGAGGCTTACCCGGTAAAGCGCGGTGGGTGGATCGTGATGATTCTGGTCGTGGCGCGCGACTCGTCGGCGGCGGGGTGAGTGTTCAGGTCACAGCGGCCAGACTTGGTGCATCCGGCGGTCGCAATCGCCGAGTCGATCTCGGTGCCGCGCCCTCTGGGGATCGCACGAATTCTGATCGTGACCGTCTCGCCGTCCGCGATCGGACCGAGGTGACAAGTGAGCGGCTCGCTGCGCGTGCAGCTGCCGCGCGTCGGCTTTATCGATAGCACGTCCAGCGGCAAGCTCGAGGTATCGGTTACGGTCACATCGGGCGCGGTGTCGGGCCCGTGGTTTGTCACCTCCAAGATGTCGGTCAACGGCTCGCCGGAGCTCGCGAAATGGTGGTCGACGTGGTCGACCACCTGGATGTCCGCCGTGATCGACGATGAACGGTCGGAGATGGCAACGGCGTAGCAGTCGCTGTTGTTGGCGGGGTCGGGGTCGGCTTGGAACGCGCTCGTGGTCGCGCAGTTGTCGATCGAGCCGGTGGCGGCGTCAGAAACGGTCGCCGTGATGAGGATCTCGACCGCGCCGCCGCTGGGGATCGTGCCCAGCGAGCAGTCGACGGTGTCGGTGATCGTGCACGTGCCATGGTCAGGGACGGCCGACCGGACCTCGAGGCCGGAAGGGATCGGGTCGGAAACCTTGGCGTCGGTCGCCGTGTCGGGCCCGTGATTTCTCACCAACAGCGTGTACATCACCTGCCCGCCCGGTGGCGGCCGCGGATCGGAGGCGGTCTTCGTGATCGACAGGTTCGCCTGACAGTGGGCGGTGGCGGGCTCGGGCCGCTCGAGGAACGTTGCGTCGCCGGAGTCGTTGCCGTCGGGCGCGTCGCTGATGCCGTTGCTGCCGTCGGTCACCGCCTTTGCATGGTTGGTGATCGATTGGTCGTCGTTGCAGCTCGCCGGCCCGGCGACGGTCTTGAAGCAGACCTGGACCGGGTCGCCGGCGAATGTCGCCAACACCGTCGCCGGCGTGGGCGCGTGGGTCCCCCAGTCGATCGACACTGCGATCTGGAGCGTCCTGGTGGACCCCGCATACGGGATCGAGGAGATGTCGATCGACTGCTGCGCGCTGGGGAAGATTCGGTCGGTCCAGCCCGGCACGGGGTTGCCGTCGGCATCTAGGATCGACACCGCGACCTGGTTGTAGTCACTCGCGCCCACGCCGTCGAGCAGCAGGTCGCGCCAGCCGTGGACGTGATCGGACCTGCCGTCGCAGTAGTAGGCCTCGGGCGAGAGCTTGATCACCGCGCTCCCCTCATTGCAGGTGGTCCCGCCGAACGTGGCGCTGAACACCTCGAACACGCCGGCGTCGCCCAGCTCCCACAGACACCCCGGATTATCTGGGTCTTGGCGGACTGTGTACGCGCGCACGTTCGCACCCGAACTCGCCTGTACGAACCCGCTACACGGCGCACCGGTGGCGAAGTTCCAGCACGCGTACGTGGCTCGGAATCCCGCGGTCTCGTTCGAGTAAGGGAAGTACAGCTTGGTGCCGATGCTGGTGATGCTCCCCAGCCCGGCCCGCGTCACCGTGCTGCCCGGGACCTGCTGCGGCCACGGCGTCGGCACCGCAGTGCCGCCCGGCACGGCATAGCATTTGAACGGCGCGCTCGTGGCGTTTGTGGCCGCCAGGCCACAGACGCCGGTGACGTTCGCCGCAGCATCGAGGATCGGCGCGAGCACCGCGTTGAACTGGGTCGGGCCGCCGGCGATGATGTAGTCAGTCGCATAGCCCCTGACCGGGAAGCCCGGGCACAGCGCGTCTGTCGTTGTGTCAATGCAGCTCAGATCGCGACTTCCGTTCGGCTCGGAGATGTTGGCGAGCACGTAGCGACCATCGAACGCCTGCAGCCGCGAGTCAAGCGCGGTCCGCAATGTCGCACTCGTCGGATACCCCGGGACAGCTTTGAGGGGGTACGGGCTACCGCACGCCGTGTTGGTCGCGGTGTCGAAGCAGTACACGTTCGCTTGGGTGTCGATCAGGTAGTAGCGGCTCCCGATCACCGCCCCGCCGTCGATCGCCGCGTGCCACTCCCCGGATTCGACGCGGTTCGGGATCGGCGAGACACCTAGCTCCGTGTACCCGCACGACTTGTTCGTGCGCACGTCTGCGCAGAGCACGCCGATCGAGCCCTGACCGCTGACCCCGACCGGGAAGTAGATATGTCCGCTCGCCGCGTCCACGTCGGCGCTCGGCGCATACGCCGTGCCCAGCGTGTCCGGGCCGGTCGAGAACGGAGTCCCCGCCATCGCGCCCACATAGCGCCCAAGAGCCGGATAGCCAGGGCAGAGCTGACCGGACGACTTGACGTGGCAGTCGAGCATCGTCAGGTTGCTGTTCTCCGGCCCGTCGTGGTGGTGCACGTTGTAGACGTTCTCGCCGACGAACAACGCCTCCCAGCCATCACCCTGAGAACTCCCGGCCGTGAACCCTCGCGCCGGCGGCGGCACCGGGCTCCGGCTACCGGTCGAACCCGGCCCGTTGACCCCTGTGGCTCTCACCGCGTCCACCCCGGACGGCGGCTCGGTCCTTAGATAGCTCGTGCCCGCATCGGTCGACCACTCACCCGCGAGGTCCGGCGGAGTCCGCAGCGAGCCCGGCACAAAGGTCTGGTTTCCCCCGATCCGGTCGGTGATGTTCACGCTCGCGTCGCCGCCGGTGGTGTTCCGGTACGACAGCACCCAGTGCAGCGTGCGTCCAGGAGCGGTCTCTCCCCGCCTGTCCGGGGTCGCGGTCGAGCCGGTCCGCTCGTCAAGGCCGGTCTTGGTGAACGACGAGATTGCCGTCGTCGCGCCACCCGCCGACGCGACGGTCACCGCCGGCACGCCCACGACCACGATGGCGGCAACCAACGACCACCAGCGCCCCTTCAGACGCCGTGAGCCCGGCCGCATGCACCTGCCCTGACGCCTCCCAAAACACCCGGACATACGCGACCGCCTCCCCGCTTTCGGTACCGGCCGTGAACCCGCAATCTACCACCTGCATCACCGCATGACGACCCCGCAGCGGCGGTTGCATCGGTCTCTCAGCCGAGCCAGGCGCACCGCGTCGAACCGTGCTCGGTGCGCTGCTCGCGGACGATCAGACCGTCGTACCGCTCACCGCCCGGCAACATCCGGAGGTCACTGGGCGCCCTCGGTCGTCGTCACCGAACCGAGCAGTTCGCCCGCCATCGAGAGGCCGGCGGTCGACTTTGGTCCCTGAACAGCGACGGCGGTCCGTACGCGGCCGCGACCAGCACGCGGCCCGAGTTCGTGACCCCGACCGTCGCGATCAGCCCGCCGCCCGGGTACGGGTAGCCGTTCTCCGGAAAGGCCTGCGAGCCCCCGAGGAAGTGAATCGTGCCGTTGCGGCTGATCTTCGTCAGCGGGCCGGGCAGCGATCCGGCGAACTGGCGGATCGCGTCGTTCAAGACCTGGCCTGTCGGTCCGCCGGAGCTCGCGGCGTCGGCCTCGCGTGACCAGCAGCTTGTTCCCGATCGCGATCCAGAACCGGACTCGCGGGGTGCCGATCGTTCGCTCTCCCCGCCGATGCTTCCTGCGAACCGGACTGCGGACCGGCTCGGCCTCCACCACCCAGCGAAGCCCGGCGCGGAGACTCGCAATCAGCCGTTGCAGCCCCACACTTGACACGGTCACCCTTCCCCTCGCTCAGTGGCAACGTAGGGGGGGCATGCCGCCGCAGACCAGCCACCTTTGGGTGTGTCGTTCACACCGCCACAATCGGCATGTTTAGTTAAAAATCGCGCGGAACCAGCGCACCGGAGGCCAACAGCGTCAGCGCCAGCCGCGTGCGCTTCTCGTTCTGGGGCAGGTCGGTCAACCCGTAGCGCTCGAACAGGACCCGCAGGTGTGCCTTGACGGCGTCGACGCTCAGATACACCTCGTCGGCGATCTGGCGGTTGGTGGCGGGGATCGCGCCGTCAGCTTCGCGCACGGGCCGGCAAAGAGCGACCGCCACCTTGCGCTGCATCGGCGACAGCTCGAGCTTCGACAGCGAGATCACGACCGAGGCGGTCGGGTCCGGACCGGTGTCGGCGGTCTCCCGGTAGAGAACTTCGCTCGAGCCGAACACGAGACGGTCGCGGTCGATTAGCCGGCGCCGACCGGCCACCGGAACGCCGTTGACGTAGGAGCCGTGACGGGACAGCCCGTCGTCGACGAGCGTCCAGCCCTGCCCGATACGCTCGAGCAGCGCGTGCGCGCGAGACACCTCGCGGTCCCAGGTCAGTGACACATCGGCACCCGGGTCGCGACCGATCGTCACTCGCCAGCGATCGGCTTCCAGCAGCAGCAGATGCTGCTCGCCGTCATCGGTACGCCACACCAGAAACGGATTACCCGTCCGTTCGGCGGCGATGATCTCCTTCAGTTGCGTCGGACTCGGTCTGTCCATCCGTGCCTCTGTTCGAACCTCAATCGTATGACTGTGCATTGACGCGGTCGCACCACCAACCCTTTCCCTGCGTGCGAGAATTTTCCACGTGGAGGGGCGAGGCGATGTGCAGGCGGCGATGGAGCGGGCCGGATACCGGTTGCATGCCGCGATCGGTCGCGGCGGGACCGGGACTGTCTATCACGCCACCCAGGTCAGCCTCGGACGCGACGTCGCGCTGAAGGTGCTGGCCGCCGACCTGGCCACCGACGACGCGATCCGCGAGCGCTTTCTGCAGGAGTCGACGCTCGCGGCGAGCCTCGACCATCCGCACATCCTGCCGATCCACGACGCCGGACAGATCGACGACATCTACTACATCGCGATGCGGTACGTCGCCGGCAGCGACCTGCAGGCGATGATCAGCGCCGAACGTCGGCTGGCGGCGCCGGTCGCGATCGCGCTCGTCGAGCAACTCGCGAGCGCGCTCGAGGCCGCACACGCGGTCGGCCTGATCCACAGCGATGTCAAGCCCGGCAACGTGCTGGTCGACCGCGCCGGAGCGGCGGCGGCCACGCCGCACGCGTATCTGGGGGACTTCGGTCTCGGCAAGCGCTTCGATACGACCCTGTCGCCAACCGAGCGTCCGCTCGGAACGGTCCATTACATGGCGCCGGAGCAGATCCGCGGCCAGCGGCTCGACGCGCGGGCCGACATCTACTCGCTCGGCTGTCTGCTCTACCAGTGCCTGACCGGTCGGGTTCCATTCGAGCGCGAATCCGAGGTCGCGGTCCTGTACGCCCACCTCGAGGCGTCCGCGCCGCGAGTCACTGAACACGTCCCGGAGCTCCCCGCGGCGCTCGACGCCGTCGTCGGCTCGGCGCTCGCCAAGTCACCGGACGAACGGCCCGCCTCGGCGCTCGACCTCGCGGCGGCCGCGTCGGCCGCGCTGACCGGAAAGCCGGCGCGGCGGCGGACGGTCGACGACCGGCGCCCGACGCCGCGCCCGACCCGTAGCCGGCGCCGGGTCGTGGGACGCCTGGCCGAATCCGAGCAGCTCGCGAGCGCGCTCGACGACGCCAACGCCGGAGACGGCGGCGTCGTCCTGCTCGCGGGCGAGCCAGGGATCGGCAAGACGACGCTCGCGCGCGGGCTCGCGGAGCTGGCCCAGCAGCGCGGCGTCCCGGCGCTGTGGGGAGTCGGGCTGAGCGCGGAAGCCGCGCCCCCGTACTGGCACTGGCTGCAGGTGATCAGGGGAATCGCCGCCTGGCCCGACGCGCGCGAGCTGTTCGGGTCGATCGGCAGGCAGGCAGCGTGGCTGCGGATGATCGTCCCGGACCTGCAGGTCGGCCGACGGTGGCTCGACCGCAAAGGCGTCAAGGAAGGCCGGTTTCATCTCTACGACGCGCTGCTCGCCTTGCTGACCGCCGCCGCCGAGCGGTCCGGCCTGCTGATCGTGCTCGATGATCTCCACGCCGCCGACGAAGCGTCGCTGCTGGCGCTGTCGTTCGTCGCGAGCTCGATCGCCGACAAGCGGATTCTGATCCTCGCCGCGCAGCGAGACGTCGCGCTGTCACCGTCGGCGCGGACGATCCCCGAGCTGAGCGAGCTCGTCCGGCCGACCCAGTCGGTCAGCCTCCAGGGTCTCGCGCCCGAGGAAGTCGCGCGCCTGATCAGCCTCCGCAACAACATCTCGCCGTCGCCGGCCGTGGTCCACCGGATCCACCACGTGACAGCCGGCAACCCGCTGTTCGTGACCGAGCTGCTGCCGCTGCTAGGTCCCGAGCAGCTCGAAGGCGAGCTGGCGAGCGTCTCGTCCGGCCTGCCGTTGCCGGCCGGCGTTCGCGATGCGATCACCGCACGCCTGGCGCCGTTGTCTGACCACGGCCGTGCGGTGCTCGAGCTCGCGTCGGTGATCGGCGAGCGGTTCCGGTCGACGACGCTCGCGAGGGCGGGGGCGATCGACTCGATCGACCTGCTGGAGTTGCTCGACCAAACGGTCGCGCTGCACCTGGTGCGACCGCTGCGCGACCAGGCCGACGGATACGCGTTCCACCACGGGCTGATCCAGGCGACGATCTACGACGCGCTCCCGAAAGGCAAGCGAGCCAAGCTCCACAGGGCAGTCGGCGAGGCGCTGCTGGCTGGGTTCGACGTGCCTGCCGGCGAGGGTCTGGCCGAGGTCGCCCACCACTTCCTCGAGGGTGCCGTCGTCGGCGATCACGAGCGCGCCGTCGACTACGCGCGCCGGGCCGGGGATTGGGCGATGGCCACGTTCGCCTACGAGCAGGCGGTCGGCTTGTACGCGCGCGCCGAGGCGCTCTGCAGGCACGACGCCGATCAGCGGATCGCGCTGCTGCAGTCGCTCGGAGAGGCGCAGACTCGGGCCGGCAACACCGACGGCGCGCGGCGCACGCTCAAGACGGTCGCGGAGCTGGGGATGGCCAATGACGATCCGGCTGCGCTGGCCCGCGCGACGCTGGCGCTGGGGATCTGGGGGCTCACGGCCGGCGTGGACGAGGAACTCGTACAGCTGGCCGAGGTCGCCGTGCAACGGCTGCAGTCGGGTGATGATCCGGGTCTGCTGGCGCGGGCCAAGGGGTTTCTGGCCGCGGCCCTGCATTGGAGTGACCAGCTCGAGCGTCGCCGGCTGCTCGCCGACGAAGCACTCGCGCTCGCGCGGTCAGAGCACGAGCGGCTCCGGAGCCGGGACTCGAAGGAGACGCTCGCATACGTGCTGGGCCGCTACCTGCTCGCGCGCTGGGGCCCCGACTCCGGACGGGACGACTTCGAGACCTCGAACGAGCTGCTCGTCCTCAGCGAGGAGCTGGGCGATTCGGAGCTCGAGCTGCTGACGCGCAATTGGCGCGTCAGCGTGCTGCTCGAACTCGGACGGTTCGCAGTTGTCGACCAGGAGATCGCGCGGGTGCAGCGGATGGTGAGCGAGCTTCGCCAGCCACGGGCGATGGTGTTCATGCCGCTGCATCGCGCGTTGCGCGCCGCCGGCGCCGGCCGGTTCGCCGAAGCCGAGCGCAGCAACGCCGAGTCGGCGCAGATCGCGGGGCGCGTGCACGGGACCGTCGGCGAGCTGGCCGGCGCGGCCCAGATCCTGCTGCTGCGCCTGATGCAGGGGAGGCTCGCCGAGCTCGAGCCGCTGTTGCACGCGATGGTGTCCGCTCACCCCGAGATGGTCGTTTTTCGCAGCGGTCTGGCCGCTGCGCTGGTGCAGGCAGGGCGCCCCGAGGAGGCGCGGGCGGAGCTCGAGCGACTGACCGCCCGCGGCCTCGCCGGCTTCCCCAAGGACAGCGCGCACAACCTGATGCTGGCGCTGACCGGCGTGGTGGCGGCCGACATCGGAGACGCCGCTCGCGCAGGGCAGATCTACTCCTGGCTTGAGCCCTACAGCGGGCGCTGGGTGGTGTCCCCCGGCGCGTATGCGTTGTGGCCCGTCGACCGGTCGCTGGGACGGCTGGCGACGATCGCCGGCAACTACGAGACGGCGCTCGCCCACATCAGCGAGGCCAGGGCGCAGAGCCAGAGCGCACGCGCGCATCCGTGCGTCGCCCTGACGACGCTCGACGAAGCGCGCGCACTCGCGGCCCGCGGCCAACCCGACGACCGCGCGCGGATCGCGGGGCTCGCTCGCGAGGCGCGCGGGCTCGCGCAAGAGCTCGGGATGGGGCCGGTCGTCGACGACGCGACGCTACTCGAGGCGCAGTTCGCGGACGACGCCGCCGCGAAACCCTCGGAGCTGACCTCATGACGGCCCCGGAGGACACGTTTGACGCGGTCGTGATCGGCTCCGGGTTCGGCGGCGCGGTCGCCGCCCACCGGCTTGCGGAGCGCGAGGTCGGGCGTGTGCTGGTGCTCGAACGCGGTCTCCCCTACCCGCCCGGTTCGTTCCGCCGCACACCGTGGCAGATGCGCGACAACGTGTGGGACCCGGCGAGCGACAAGTTCGGGCTGCTCGAGATCTTGAAGTTCGACCACGTCACGGCGGTCATCTCGAGCGGGCTCGGCGGCGGCTCGCTGATCTACGCCAACGTGATGCTGACAAAGCCGCCGGAGACGTTTGGCGCCGATGAGGCCAACGGCTGGCGCGAGTGGCCGGTCACCCACACGGAGCTGGAGCCCGGGTATGAGGCGGTGCTCGCCAAGCTCAAACCCGTGGAGATGCCTTACGACGCGTACACCGTGCCGAAGACAGAGGCGTTTCGAACGGCGCTGCAGAACGCAAGCCTGAAAGCGGCTCCGGCGCCGATCGCGGTCACGTTCGCGCAGCGGCCCGGCGACGACCCGCCGCAGCCCGGGATGCCGCTACTCGATGCCGACGGCAACGTCGACACGGCGAACCTTCACCACCGGCCGCGGCGCACCTGCACGCTGTCGGGCGAATGCGACTTCGGTTGCAACGAGGGCGCCAAGAACACGCTCGACTACAACTTCCTGAGCGAGTTCGTCAGTAGGTTCGGCGACGGCAAGCAGATCAGGACCTGCTGCGACGTGACCGAAATCGTCGGGCCGCTGCCCGACGGCACCTATGAGGTGCGCTACCGCCAGCATGGGGCCGCGCGCGAGCAGGTCTGTCGTCGCGCACACGCGAAGGACCCGGAAGAGCATGAGTCCGACCTGCGGTTGCTCGACCACTCCGCCGAACGGGAGCGGACCGTGCAGGCGAAGGTCGTGATCGTCGCAGCGGGGACCTTCGGGTCAACGCGCCTGCTGCTCGCCAGCCGATTACTTCCCCGTCTCAGCAGCCAGCTCGGACGTGGCTTCTCGAGCAACGGCGACCTGCTCAAGTTCGCGCGCGACTGCCGCAGCGACGGCACGTGGCGCGACCTGGTCCCCAGCCGCGGTCCGGTGATCACCACCTACGCCGAGGTCGACAAGGGCGGTCAGCGGACCTGGGTCGAGGACGGCGGCTACCCCCGCGGTCTCGAGATGATGTGGCAGCTCACCGAGACGCCCCAGGACCTGTTGAACATGAGCGGCGTCGCGCTCCGCTGGCTGCGCGGGCGCCTGAAGGGCAACGTCGGCGGTGAGTACATCAAGGCCGTCGGCAACGCCCACGCGTCGGGGTCGATGCTGCCGCTGCTGGCGATGGGCCGCGACGTACCCGGCGGCACGATGGCGCTCGACGGCGATCTGCTGACGCTCGACTGGGATCCCAACGGCGAATCCGATCGCTATTTCAGGTTCGTCGAGCGCTACACGGGCAGACTCGCCGCGAAGCTCGGCGGCAAGCTCGCGGACCGCGGCTGGCGCCGTCCGTTCTTCCCGGGGCGCGGCACCACCGCGCACCCGCTCGGTGGCTGCCGGATGGGCCGCAACGAAAGTGAGGGCGTGGTCAGCGCAGAGGGCGAGGTGTTCGGGTGTCCGGGACTGTTCGTCGCGGACGGCTCGGTGATGCCGGGACCGATCGGTCCCAACCCGAGCCTGACGATCGGCGCGCTGTCGCACAAGATCGCGGGCCACGCGGCGGACAGGGTGTGACCAAACGAGGAGCGGCACTATGACAGAGGTACGCTGGACGGAGTCGTTCGCGGGGACGCTCGCGTTCAATGGGGTGACCGACTTCAACGAGGCACTGATGCCCGACGCGGGCCGCGACGCCCAGATGGCGCTCGATGTTTCGATGGACGACCTCGACGAGTGGATCCGCAACCCCGGCTACGGTGGGCGGGCGGAAGGGGGAACGCTGACTTGCCCCGGACTGCCGGGCGGCAAGGCAAGCGTCGACAGCGGCAAGTTCTGGCTGTTCGTGCCGGCTAATGGCGAACTGTCGGACGCGCTGCATCTTCGGATGCGCTACGAGCTCAAGCTTCACCTCGAGCCCTCCGAAGAGCGGCTCACGCTGGACGGCTTCAAGCTGATCGAGGACAACCCGGGCTTCGACGCCTGGTACGACTCGACGACGCTGTTCACGCGCATCTACAAAGAGGCCCCGGCCCGACAACGGCAGGGAACTGCTCGCGGTCGGCGTCTTGCGGATCGACCTGCCCCGATTTGCGCGGCAAATGATCAGCTTCAAAAGAACGCGTGGGTCGTTCAGTCAGCGTTGGTCGGCCGCGATGCGCTACCAGTGGTGGTTTCTCAGGCGGCTGACGCGCGCCTACATCGGGCCGCCAATCAACCTCTCGCGGCCGAGCTTCCCGGTCAACCGGCCCCAGCCCGACTGGGACCCCCCGAAGCGGGACCTCGCTTGGCACGCGGTGCCTGGCCGCCCCCAGATCGAGCGCAGGGTGTATCCGTTCGCGGTCGAGGATCTCGACTTCCCGCTCAACGTGCAGCGGCTGAAGCTGGCCGGCACCGGCGAGCCGAGCGGCGAACCGGTCCTGTTGATCCCGGGCTCGGGCGTGCGGGCGAACATGTTCTACGGCCAGCCAGTCGGCGAAACGCTGGCCGAGCTTCTGCTCGCGCAGGGTTACGACGTATGGGTCGAGAACTGGCGCGCCTCGATCGACTTTCCGCCCAACAGCTACACGCTCGACCAGGCCGCACGGATCGACCATCCGGACGCGGTCAAGCTCGTTCTGAGGGAGAGCAAGGCGAAGAAGCTGCGTGCGGTCGTCCACTGCCAGGGCTCGGTCAGCTTCCTGATGGCGTGCACCGCGGGGTATCTGGATGGCAAGGTCTCGCACGTCGTCTCGAGCGCCGTGTCGCTGTTCGTGGACGTCAGGTGGGACACCTGGGTCAAGCAGCGCGTCGCGGTGCCGATCGTGCAGCGGCTGACGCCGTGGGCGGACGCGCAATGGGGCCTGCGCGCGGACACGCCAGTAGGCAGGGCGATCGGCGCGGTCGGTCAACGGCTCGAGCGGCCGTGCGATAACCCGGCCTGCCGGGTCGCGAACTTCATGTACGGGTCGGGATGGGACACGCTGCTGCTGCACGAGGACGCGGAGGGCCGCGACTGGATCGACCCGGCCGTGCACGAGTGGTCGGCCCGGGAGCTCGGCGCGACGCCGATGAGCTTCCTCGACCAGATCTGCGCCAGCAGCAATTACGGCCACGTCGTCGCCGCGACGCCTCGCGACCCGCTGGACCCGGCGAACTACCTCGCCCGGCCGAATCCCGACGACTTGCCGGACGAAGCCGACCGCCCGCGTATCACCTTCATCGCCGGCGACGAGAACCGGATGTTCCGCTGGCAGGGGCAGCGGAAGGCGGCCGACTTCATGCGCGAGTTTCACGGCTGTTGTTCGGACTTCGTCGGTGTCCCGGGCTTCGGCCACCTCGACACGATCTGGGGCATCGAGGCGCCGAAGTTGGTCTTTCCGGTGATCGTCGACGGCCTCGAGTGGGATGGCAAGCCTGACGATTCGCCTCGGGTGAGGGCCGACGCCCGCTACAAGCAGCTGGGGGTCAAGCAGCGGGAGCTCAACGAGCACTGGCCCGAGCGCAAGGGCCGCCTGGCGTCCGCCTGGAAACGCGTGGTCTCGCTCTGGCGACGCCTGGCCTCCGCTCGCCAACGCCCCACACCCGCATAGCGCCCGGCAACGTCGAGGTGTGAAGGCCACACCCTAGGGCGGGGTGCGCTTCGTCCTGCCCGCACCTAGTGTGCTCAGCGTCAGTGAAGACACACGATTCGAGACGCGATGCCCCCGACTATGACTCTTGAGAACACCGCCGCACGCGCGGCAACGACAACCAGGGATCGGCTGTTTCACACCTTCCGCGACGGAGACCAGAGCTGGCGGCCACTGTTCGATCTCGGCACCGGCGACGAAGAAGGCCCAGCGGGCTTCGTGGGGGCGAGCTGCACGAGCGTCGGGGGCGCGCTCGTGCTCGTCGGTGTCGGGACCGGCGGTGAGCTGTACGAGACGACCTGTGTCGACGGCGCCTGGCGGCCGTTCGCGGCGCTGCGGCGACGGTTCGCCGCGACCTGGGAGCGGATCGACGACGGCGGCCCGCGAGAGTTCTACGCGGTCACCTGCGCGGGGACCCGCGGCTACGTGCACGTCCTCGGCCACGGCTCGGACGGGCGCCTGTACCACACGGTGCGCATGCCCGGCGGGATCTGGCAGGACCGGTTCTCGATCGTCAACGGCGATCGGCTCGACGGACCCGAGACGTTCACAACCGCGGCCTGTGCCAGCGATGGCGACCTCTTGCACCTCGTGGTGCTCGACGAGCACGGCCAGCTGTGCCACACCTGGCGCGAGGCCGATGGCGAGTGGCAGGCGTTCAGCCGGCTCAGCCGCGGCCAGCTACACGACACGCCGACGCGGTTTGTGGCGATCGACTGCGCTGCTGTTGGGGATTGCCTGCAGATCGTCGGTGTCGGTTCCGACGGCCTGCTGTACCACACGATTCGCTGGCCGGACGGGACCTGGCAGCGCTACTTCGGAGTGCTGGGCGGGCAGCAGTACGGAGGCGCGCCGCGCTTCGCGCTCAGCGTCGGCTGCGCCCGAGTGCACCACGGGCTCGAGGTTGTCGCGGTGGGGGCCGACAACCAGCTGTTCCACGCGACCCGGCGCCCGGACGGCAGCTGGCGCGAGTCGTTGCGATTTGGACCGAGGGATGCCGACGAGCCGTTCCTCGACAGCGTCGGGCTCCGGCCCGACTCACAGCCGCCGTTCTACGACGTCAGCTGCGCGAGTGCAGGCGATGTCCTGCACATCGTGGGGAGCACGTGGCAGGGGGGATTCGCGTGATTGCCGGCGGAGCTTGTGCGGAGCTCCGCCGGCCAACTTCCACGCGGGTGGGGGCACCTCACTGCGACGGAAGGGTCAGCCGTGCCTGGCTGGGGGGCCAGGCCGGCAGGCTAGGGGGCGCATCGGGCGGGCGTGCGGTTGCGGCGCCGCACGCCCCCGCTCGATCGGAGTTGCATCCGTCCGCCATGGCGGTTTGAATCTGGCCTACATCCCACGATTCGATTGAAAGAGGAGTGCCGTGCCGTTAACCCAGTCGCAGCTCGTCACCGCCGTCGCCGAGAAGTCCGACCTCAGTAAAGCCGATGCCAAGCGGGCGCTCGAAGCGCTCGACGAGATCGTGCTCGCAGAGCTAGGTAACGCTCAGAAGGTCCGCATCGGCGGCCTCGTCCAGCTGACGGTCCGCATCAAGCCGGCCACGAAGAAGCGCAAGGGCCGCAACCCCGCGACCGGCGAGGAGATCGACATCGCCGCCAAGCCGGCGAGCGTCGACCTGCGGGCCCGGCCGCTGGCCAAGGCCAAGCAAGCGCTGCCGTCCGTGCAGAAGGCGCGGCGCCGGCTCGCCGCCTGAGGGCGCGGCCCAGCGCTCGGCTCTGGACGGCGCGGCCGAGCGCTTGGTCATCCCTCCCGCTGGAGCAGCGCGTGCACCCGCAGGGTCGTCGGGGCCCTGGTCATCCCGAGCGGACTCCAGGTCATGCCGAGCTCACGCTGGTCAATTTGCGTGCTCGCGTCGATCTCCAGCTGATCGCCGTTTTGCTCGATGCTGGCTTGGAGGTGCAGTTCGACGCGCTTGCCCGCCGCCGAGAGTTCGCCCTCGACGCGGAGCGTGCCGTCGCCCGCCTCGGTGACGTTGGTCGAAGCGAAGCGCACCTCGGGGTGGTCGTCTGCGTCAAAGAAGTCGGACGCACGCAGATGGCGATCGCGCATGGGATTGCCTGAACGGACACTGGCCGCGTCGATCGTCAGCAGCATTCGGCTCTGATTGCGGTGATCGACTTCAAGCCAGCCGGCGAGGCGATCGAAATGTCCCTTGACGGTCCAGACGCCCCAGAAGTGCGGGACCCGGAACTCGGCCTTCGAGCGGGCAGGGTCAAGTTGCCAACGTGTCGCGACGGGCGAGCCGTCGATTCGGTCAGGGATCGGCGTGGTGTGCATGGTGTCTCCTCGGAGCAGGGTGGTCGAGCACCCGAATGTAGGGGCGAGGCGGCACAGTGATAAGAGCCAATTCTGAGTCGATTCAGTGGACCGGTTGTGCCCGAGCGACGGCAAACCGCACCGCAGGGCTCGCGACCGACGACGACGGGTCAGTGACCATCTACATCCAGCGGGACGCGCCCGGCGACGGCGGCGCGCCGAGCGCGAAGCCCAAAATCAGCGCGCAGCTGATCGCCGGGACCGCCTGTGCGTTGACCGCGACCGACGGCGTCTCGAACACCGGATGGATCCGGGTCAGGATCCGCGGCAGCATCCGGATCCGACCCAGCGAGAAGCCGACGCGGGTCGTCGCCACACTGCTCGCGTTCGAACCGGCGATCGCGGAGTTGACGAGCGCGAGCCGTGACGATGATGAACCCGAGCCCCCAGACCTCGTTCGACATCCCGGTCCACGGGTCGCCGGCGTTGAAGGTCGCGAAATTGATCATGTGCGCCGGGCCGAAGCAGACCGTCGCGGCGTAGTAGCAGAGCAGGTAGAACGCGCCGATCCCGAGGCAGGCCCACAGGACCGCCCGCGGCACGACCCGCTTGGGGTTGCGGGCCTCCTCGCCGAGCGGCGCGGCGGCCTCGAAGCCGATGATCCCGAACACCGCGTACAGGACGCCCGGCGCGATCAACGCCGCCGATCGCCGCGGCCGGCGCCCAGGTCCAGGTCGGCCAGCCCAGGCGCCCAGCTCACCATGTCCGAGGTTTGACAATCGACGCCCGTGGGCATGAGACTCGGGTCTGTCCGTGTCCGCGGTGCCTTGCTACAGGGGCAAGGTGGGAGGTAAGGGTGGCCATGAAGCTCCGCGTTCTGATCGTCGCTCCGGTTTTGGGCGCCTTGATCGCTTGTCTCGCACCGGCGGCGGCAGTCAGCGCCGGCACCGCGCCGGGGTCGCCGGGCGTGGAGAGCTACTTCGACCTCGCGCGCAAGGATTGCGTCGGCACGGCCCGCAACACGAGCTCGAAGGTCTGGTTCACCGTCGCCGACGGCGTCCTCTCCGACACCTATTGGCCAACGGTTGACGCCACCAACGTCCACACGCTCCAGTACCTGGTCACCGACGGTAAGACGTTCACGGACCTGCAGACGCGCAACAACCAGATGACCTACCGCGTGGTGCCCGACCCGACCGGGATGTCGTGCACGATCGTCGCCAGCAGCGCGGCGCACCACTACCGGATCACGACCACATACATCGCCGATCCCGGCAACGACGCGGTGCTGATGCGGACCAGCTTCCGCGGCCCGCGCAAGGACCAGCTGTACGTGCGCCTCGACCCGCTGGCCGGCGGCACCGGCGGTGGCGGCGCGGAGAACGCGGGCGGCAACAGCGCGACGCTCGACACGGTCAACGGCGACCCCGTGCCCGTCGCCTTCAACACCAATACGACCACCGACGCCGTCAACCGCGACTACGCAGTTCCGACCTACGAGGCGCTCGAATCCTCAAACGGCTTCTCCACCGCGAGCGTCGGCTACGCGGGAACCACGAGTGACGGATTGTCGATGCTCGACACCAGCCACCAGCTGACGACCTACGACTCGGCGCCCGACGGCCACGTCGCGCTGACCGCCGAGCTTCGCTTGCCGCCCAGGCGGACAGTGAACCTCGCGCTCGGGTTCGGCACCACTGAGCAGCAGGCACTGACCACGGCGGGCGACTCGGTCGCCCAGCGGTTCGGTCGCGTCTGGGCGGCGTACGAGGCACAGTGGCTGCGCTACGACTCCCGGCTGCGGCGCCCGTCGCCGCGCCTCGGCGCGTCCGCGATCCGCGAGTACTACGAGTCGGTCAACGTCGTTAAGGCCAGCGAGGACAAGACCTACCCGGGCGCGATCGCGGCCGGGCTCGCATCCCCGTGGGGACAGGCCGTTCCGGCCGGCAACCTCACCAACGGCCAGCCGACCTATTTCGGCTCCTACCGCGAGGTGTTCGCGCGTGACCTGTACGAGGCGTTCACCGGCCTCCTGGTCGCCGGCGACATCCAGACCGCGCGCGCCGCGACCCGCTTTTTGTTCGACCGCCAGCAACAGTCCGACGGCTCGATGCCCCGCAACTCGCTCGAGAACGGCAAGCCGGCGCCCGACACCGGCGGCCTCCAACTCGACGAGACCTCTTACCCGATCCTGATGGATTGGCAATCCGGCCTCGCAGGCAACTCGAAGCTCTATCAAAAGCACGTGATCCCGGCGGCCGACTTCCTGGTCGCCCACGGGCCGTCGGATGGCGTCGAGCGCTGGGAGGAGCAGAGCGGCTACTCGCCGTCGACGATCGCCGCCGAGATCGCCGGGCTGACCGCCGCCGCACACATCGCGACGGTCCACGGCGACAGCATTCGCGCGCGGGTCTACCAGGCGACGGCTGACGACTTCGCGCGCAACGTCGAGGGGTGGACGGTCACGACGACCGGGCCGGACAGCCCCAACCCCTACTTCATCCGCGTCTCGAAGACCGGCGATCCGAATGCCGCGATCTCCTACAGCCTCGGCAACGGCAGCGGCACCTACGACCAGCGGAGCGTCCTCGACGCCGGGTTCCTCGAGCTAGTGCGGCTCGGAATTCTCCCGGCCAACGATCCGGACGTGACCGCGACGCTGCCGATCATCGACAAGTACATTGAACGCTCGACGCCGAGCGGGATCGGGTTCTACCGCTACGGCACGAGCCCGACCGAGTCCGTCGACGGCTACGGCGACTGCTATCAGCCCAGCGGGAGCAGTTGCTCAACGAGCGGCGCGCCATGGCCGCCGACCGACACCGGCACCGGCCACCTGTGGCCGGTCCTGAGCGGCGAGCGCGGCGAGTACGAGGTCGCCGCGGGCGACTTCTCGTTCGCGCGCAGCCTGCTCCAATCGATGCAGAACATGCAGTCGGGCCAGGGCCTCGAACCCGAGCAGGCCTGGGAGGACCCGTCGCTCGCAGCCTCGCCCTACGGCACCGATCCGGCGACCGCGTCGATCGGCTTCCAGACAGGCGAGCCCGCCGGGTCCGCCAGCCCGCTGACCTGGGCCCAGGCCCAATACGCGCGGCTGGCGCTCGATCTGAGCTACGGGCGCAACCTGGAAACGCCGCAGATCGTCACCCACCGGTACGTCACGAACGGGATGCCCGGCCCGCTGCCGGTAACGATCACCTCGCCGACGCCCGGCTCGAGCGTCACCACCTCGACGGTCACGGTCACCGGGACGACGACGCCGGGCGCGACCGTCGACGCAGAGGCCGTCGGCTCGGCCGGCGGCGCGGCCGCAATCGCCTCGGCGAGCGCGGACTCGTCGGGCGACTGGACGCTGACGCTGCCGACGAGCTTCGGAGAGACGACGATCACCGTCACCGCGACCCTCGGCCGCAGCACCGGCTACGCGCAGGACAACGTCAGCTACTTCGTGCTGCCGGGTACGCAGGTGCTGTCGGTCACCGACCCGGCGGGCGACGACAACGGTCCCGGGACGTACCAGTACCCAACTGCGTCGGCCTTCCAGCCCGGCGCGTTCGACCTGCTCGGGATGACGGTCAACCAGACCGCGACCGACGTGTACCTGACCGTTCAGATCCGCAACCTCGCGACGACGTTCGGCTCCGATTTCGGCGCCCAGCTGCTCGACGTCTACGTCCACAACCCGGCAGCGACCGCGACGTCGACCGCCGCCGCTTACGGGGTCATGAACTACTCGATCGCCGCGGCCGACGCCTGGAGCGAACGCCTCGAGGCACAGGGGTTCGCATCGCCGATCTGGGTCGATGCGTCGGGCAACTCGCTCGGAACACCACAGATGATCGAGGACCAGCCGGCCGGGACGGTGACGCTCGTGATGCCCACCTCCGCGTTCGGCACGGTCGGCGCCGGCTGGGTGTTCACCGTCGCGCTGACCGGCCAGGGCGCCGGCAGCCCGCCGGTGCGCAACTTCACCCAGCCGGCCGGCCAGTACTCGTTCGGTGTGTGCCCCGTGGGCGACACGGCGCCGATCTGCTCGGTCAACCCCAACAGCGTGCCCGAGGTCATGGACACGATCACGCCGCCCGGCGTGTCGCAGGACACCGAGCTCAACCCGACGCTTGGCCCGGTCGAACTGCAGGGCGTGACCGTGCCGTAAGCGGCTACGCGAAGACCGCCGGCTGCTCGCCGTGGCGCCAGACGCCGCGCGGCATCGCCTCGGCGACGAACGGCAGCGTCGCGTTGCCGTGCGCGTCGAGCGCGATCAGGCCGCCGCTCGCCCCGAGCGCAACGACGTCGTCGAGCACGGTTTTCGCGGCCTGCCCGAGTGGCGTGCCGAAAGCGACGAGTCCGGCCAGTTGGCGGGCGGCGCCGGTGCGGATGAAGGCCTCGCCGTCGCCCGTGCACGAGATCGCGACGCTTGCGTCCGCCCACGTGCCGGCGCCAATCTGTGGCGAGTCACCCACCCTCCCGGGCAGCTGACCGCGCATCCCGCCGGTCGACGTGCCGGCCACCAGCAGCCCGTCGGCGTCGAGGCACACGGCACCCACGGTCCCATGCTCGAACCGGGAGGGCTCGGTCGCCAGGCGGCGGCGCTGACGCTCGGTGACGAAGTAGCCGCGCTCGCGCTGTTCGCCGCCGGCTCTCGCCGCGTGGCGATCGGCCGCGTCGCCGACCAGCAGGACGTGGGGGCTGTCGTCGAGTAATGCGCGGGCGGCCGCGATCGGATGCCGCGCGCGCGTAACCTGGGCGACCGCCCCGGCCTGACGGTCGGAGCCCCGCATGATCGCAGCCGACATCTCGACCGTTCCGTCCGTGCACAGTGCGGAGCCGCGCCCCGCGTTGAAGAACTCGACCTCGTCCTCCATGAACATGACCGCCGCCTGAACCGCATCGACCGCGCTGCCGCCGTCCTCGAGCACCTCCCGTGCTTTGCCAAGCGTCGCCAGCAGCGCCGAGCGGTACTCGTGCTGGAGTTCATCAATCTCGCGGGAGCGTGCGCCGGCGCCGGCGTGGATCAGGGCCACCGGTTTCATTGCGCGCCAGAGTAACGACCGCGCTAAGGCTCCGGCGCTCCCGTGTAAGGCCTACCCCCCGCTAACTCGCTCCTTTTGCCCGATGTGCGGACGTCGGCTTAGGCGCATGATGGTGTCGTCAAATAAGGAGCACAAGATGACACCGATCACCTCCATTGTCGCCTCAGAACACGCCGCCGATCTGCGGCGTGCCGCCGAGCTCCGCCGGCTCGGGTCAAACAACGCGCCGTCGCCTTGCGTGCCTGCCACCCCCAAGCAGACGATCGCGTTGCGTGTCGCCGGGATCGACGAGACCGCCCTGGTCCAGCACATCGCAGCACTCGACGACGCCCCGGTACTCGAGGGCCAGGTGCTGCTCGCGATCGCCGACGGCGAGGCGGTCGCGGCCCTGTCGCTGCAGGATGGACGCGTCGTCGCTAATCCGTTCATCTGCACCGCAGACGCGGTCGCGCTGCTGCGCCTCCGCGAGCAGCACCTGCGGGGCACCCGGTCACGGCGCGGCTGGCGCGCGATCCTGCGCCCGCGTCTCGCTCTTCGCTGAGCGGATGCGATGATTTCGGGATGGCGAGTTTCGCGTAGTGGCGGACGTCGACCTGGCGGGCGCCGAAACGACCGCCAGCGCGGGCGCTCGGATCCAGCCGGTGAGGGTCGATGTAAGCGATGAGCCGTCGGTCATCGGGCTGATCGGTCAGGTACATGGCGGCCTGGACGTCCTCGTCAACGTTGCGGGAGTTGGTTCGACGACAACCGCCCCCGGCACGCCCACTCAGGCGCACTCGGCGTTGCTCCGCGCGACCGCATCGATCACGGACGTCCCTGATCCCAGAACAGTGATCCTCTCACCGCACCTAGAATAGTTTCGCGATGAAGGCGGTCGTCGTTGAGCGGCCACACCAGGTCTCTTACCGCGAGGTCGACGCGCCCGTCGTCGGTGCCGACGAGGTGCTTGTCTCGAGTCGTGAGGCCGGGCTCTGCAGGACCGACGTCGAGATGATGACCGGCGTCTTCACCGACCCGCGGTGGGTTCACTATCCGTTGATCCCAGGACACGAGTGGGCGGGCACAGTTGTCGAGGTCGGAACGAACGTCGAGTCCGTGCGCGTGGGCGATCGTGTCGTCTGCGAGAGCTTGATCGGTTGTAATCGCTGCCGCCGATGCCGCAGTGGCGAGACGCAATGGTGCGAGCGAATCGAGGCGCTCGGGTTCACACGACCCGGAGGCTACGCGGAGCTGGTCATGGTGCCGGCGCGGGTCGTGCATCGGCTGCCCGACCATGTCTCGTTCGACGCGGGCGTACTGATCGAGCCGGCCTCGGTCGTGCTCCACGGCCTCGAGAAAGCACGGCCACGACCGGGCGAGACGGTTGGCGTAATCGGCGTCGGCACGCTCGGCTCGCTCGCGCTCACGCTGCTCCGGCTCTACTCCCCATCACGGATCGTCGCCTACGGGGTGCGCGAGGAGGAGCTGGAGCTGGCGACCACGCTCGGCGCGACCGAGGTCGTGGCGGCCGGCGTCGACACACCCAGCCCTGCGGAGCTCGACCTCGTCGTCGACACCTCCGGCATGCCGTCTGCGATCGCGCTCGCCGCCCAGCTGTGCCGGCCCGGAGGGCGAGCGGTCCTGCTCGGCATCGCGGGCGAGGGCCGCTCGCTGACCCTCCCTTCCGATCTGCTCACCGGTAAGGACATGGCGTTGATCGGCAGCCTTGGCTGGCCCGCCGCGGTCTGGTCACGGGTCGTCGGGCTGGTCGCCGACCGCCTGCTCGAGCTCGACCGGATCGTCACCCATCGCTTCCCAGCAAGCGAGTTTGGAGAGGCCGTGCGGCTGATGGACGATCGGCGCGGGATCGTCGCCAAGATCGTGCTGGAGCATTCATAGCGCAGACGGCAACGAGAGGAGACAGATGGCGACGATGCGAAGCGGTGGCTACGAGCACGGCGACGGGCGCCGCAGCGCCCAATGGCTCGAGCGCCGCGACCTCGACGGATTCCTGCACCGCGCGTGGCTGAAGTCGACGGGAGTCGGCGACGACACGTTCCGCGGGCGGCCGCTGATCGGGATCTGCAACTCCTGGTCGGAGCTGGTCAACTGCAACGTCCACCTGCGGGGCCTGGCCGAGGCGGTCAAGCGCGGCGTCCTTCAGGCCGGCGGCTTCCCGCGCGAGTTTCCGGTCATGTCGCTGGGTGAGTCGCTGATGAAGCCGACCACGATGCTGTACCGCAACCTGATGGCGATGGACGTCGAGGAGTCGATCCGCTCCTACCCGCTGGACGGCGTCGTGCTCCTGACGGGCTGCGACAAGACCAACCCGGCGTCGATCCTCGGCGCCTGCTCGGCGAACATCCCGACGATCGTCGTCACCGGCGGACCGATGCTCAACGGGCACTGGCGCGGGAACGAGCTCGGGTCGTGTTCTGACTGCTGGCACTACCACGAGGAGTTGCGCAGCGGCCGGATCAGCGAATCCGAGTTCGCCGAGATCGAGAACTCGATGTCGCGTTCAAACGGTCACTGCATGACGATGGGAACCGCGTCGACGATGGCCTGCGTGACCGAGGCGCTTGGGCTCACGCTTCCCGGCGGCGCGGCGATCCCCGCGGTCGACTCACGTCGAGCCCAGCTCGCCGAGGCCGCGGGCCGTCAGATCGTCGCGCTCGTGGAGCAGGACATCCGTCCGGCTGACATCTTGACCGGAGCCGCCTTTGAGAACGCGATCCGGGCGCTGCACGCGATCTCGGGCTCGACCAACGCGGTCATCCATCTGATCGCCTACGCCGGCCGGCTCGGGATCGATCTCCCGCTGGCCCTGTTCGATGATCTCTGCGCGACGACGCCCCGGCTGGTGAACCTCAAGCCGGCCGGAAGCCACCTGATGGAGGACTTCTACTACGCCGGTGGGCTCCCGGCCGTGCTCGACCAGCTGCGCGATCTGTTGGACCTCGACGCGCGGACCGTGACCGGTCACACGATCGGCGAGAACCTCGACCAGGCCGCGACCGAGATCATCGACGAGCGGGTGATCCGGCCGCGCGCCAAGCCGCTTGATCGGGGCGGCTCGCTGGTCGTGTTGCGGGGCAATCTCTGCCCCGACGGCGCCGTGATGAAGATCTCGGCGGCCGAGCGCCGTCTGCTCGACCACGAGGGCCGCGCGGTCGTGTTCGAGGACATCCATGACCTCGCGGCGCGGATCGACGACCCGGAGCTCGATGTCGACGCGGACTCAGTGATGGTCCTGCGCAACGCGGGACCCGTCGGGGCACCCGGATTGCCCGAGTGGGGCAGCTGCCGATCCCTGACAAGCTCCTGCGTCAAGGCGTGACGGACCTGGTGCGAATCTCCGACGCGCGCATGAGCGGCACGTCGTACGGAGCAGTCGTCCTGCACGTGGCGCCCGAATCGGCGGTCGGGGGACCGCTCGGCTGGCACAGACCGGCGACCGGATCCGCCTGGATGTCGAGGCGCGGACGCTCGACATGCTGGTCGATGGCGGCGAGCTCGAGCGCCGGCGCGACGGCTGGACGCCGCCGCCGCGCAAGGACCAGCGTGGGTATCGGCAGCTGTATGAGGATCACGTGCTGCAGGCGAACGAGGGCTGCGACCTCGATTTCCTTCGCGGTCGGGCGCCCGTCATCTCCGAGACCCTCACTCACCTGTGATGAGCGCGACCTACGACTTCGCTGGGCGTACGGCGCTCGTCACCGGCGGCGCCGGGGGGATCGGCTCCGCGGTTGCGCGGACGTTGCAGGCAGGTGGAGCTCGGGTGGCGACGCTCGATTCGCGGGCCGCCGAGCTCGACGGCGTGCTGGCGATCGACGGCGATGTGAGCCGCTCCCAGGACGTCGACGGGGCCGTCGCTCGGGTCGGCGCCGAGCTCGGACCGCTGGACATCGCCGTCTGCGCCGCCGGCGTGAGCGGTGATTCGCTGCCGACGCTCGACGTCGGCGACGTGGAGTGGCGGCGGGTGTTCTCGATCAACTGCGACGGCGTGTTCTTCACCAACCGCGCAGCCGCCCGCGTGATGGTGCCGCGCGGCTACGGCAGGATCGTCAACGTCGCCTCGATCGCCGGCAAGGAAGGAAACCCGATGGCGGCCGCCTACTCGGCGTCCAAGGCGGCGGTAATCGCGATCACGAAGTCGATCGGGAAGGACCTCGCCGAGACGGGAGTGCTGGTCAACTGCGTCGCCCCGGCGGTGATCGATACGCCGATGCTCGACGACGTCAGTGCGCAGCACCTCGAGTACATGGTCGAGCGGATCCCGATGAAGCGCGTCGGCCAACCCGAGGAGGTCGCGGCCCTGATCGCGTTCCTGGCCAGCGACGCGTGCAGCTTCTCCACCGGTGCCGTGTTCGACCTCTCGGGCGGCCGCGCGACCTATTGATGATGCGCGATCAGCTCGTCGGGCAGCGGATCGCCCGCGTTAGAAGCGAAGGCGGTCGCGCGCACGTTGGACTGCTTGCCGGCGACGAACTCAGCATTCTCGACAGCGACGACGTGATCGCGGTGCTCGAGGGCGACGAGCTCGGACCAGCGATCGCGCGTGTTTCGATCGCGGATCGGATGACGTGTACGCCACCGCCGCCCTGGACCCTGCTTGTGCCGGTGGTCGCGCCGGAGACCTGGGCGGCCGGAGTGACCTACGAGCGAAGCCGCGACGCGCGCCTGCAGGAGAGCCAGGTCGCGGATGTTTACGACCTGGTCTACGCCGCCGAGCGGCCGGAGCTGTTCCTCAAGGATGCGGGCGGACGGCGGACCGTCGGCCCCGGCGAGGCGATCGGGGTGCGCTCCGATGCGAGCTGGACGGTGCCCGAGCCCGAGCTCGCGGTCGTGCTGAATGGCGACGGCGAGCCGATCGCCGTGACGATCGCAAACGACGTCTCGGCCTGCAAATCGTCGGCGACGGCGGCGAGATCGTCTTTCAGGGGCGGGCGACGACCGACAGCATGCGCCGCACGATTCCGGAGCTGATCGGATTCCTCCGCCGCCACAACCCGGTCCCCGCCGGTAGCGTGCTGCTGACGGGAACCGGGATCGTGCCTCCCGATGAGGTCACGCTCGCGCCCCGGCTACTTGGTCGTGGTCAGGATCGCCGGAGTCGGTGAGCTGCGCAACCCGGTCCGGCTGGCTACGTGAACGTGGTCCGACTGGCCGCGTGATCGCGAACGTTCGCGGCGTCGAGCCCTTGCGCCAGATTGTCGAGCGCGGCGTCGAGCGTTCCGGCGCGGAGCATCGCGCAGGACGCCTCGGCGATCATCGTACCCAGCACGCCGTCGCCATCGACTGACACCGCCGCCCTCACCAGCGTGCCCCCGACATCGGGAACGAGTACATAGTGGACGCTCATCGAGACCGGTCCGCTGGCAACCAGCGCGAACCGCTGATCGTCGGACTCAGTGACCTTCACATCGAACTCGACGCGATGGCCGGCAAGCCGGCCGCCCACCCGCGCCCGGCTTCCGGATACGAGGCGGTGTCCGTTTAGCTCCAGCAACTCGAACGGCACCGGCGCCCAGCACGGGATCTGGGCTGGGTCAGTCAGCAGATCGAGCACAGCTGCCGGGTCACCGGGAACGACTCTGTCAGTCTCGTACGTGCACATACCCTCCCGAATGGTCTCACCTGGCCGGATCGGGTATCACTGCCCAATGCCAAAACCACCACTGCCCCAAGAGCTGGACGAATTCCTCTCGCGGCCAAATCCGGCTGTGATCGCGACGCTGACGGCGGACGGAAGCCCGCACAGCGCCGCCACCTGGTACGTCTGGGACAACGGGCGCGTGCTCGTCAACATGGCAGACACTCGCAAGCGTCTGTCGCACCTGGGCCGCGATCCGCGCGTGTCGCTGACCGCGATGGGTCAGGACGAGTGGTACCGCCAGGTGACGCTTCGCGGCCGCGTGACGTCGATTGAGCCCGACCCCGAGCTCGAAGACATCGACCGCCTGGCGCGCCACTACACCGGCGGTCCCTACGCGGCGCGCGACCAGACTCGGGTCAGCGCGTGGATCGAGGTCGAGTCGTGGTACGGCTGGATCGGCGGCCAGGCGTGGAAGTGACCCCTTAGGTGAACGCGAACGCTTGTCCGGACGCGAGCCAGAACGGTCTGAAGTAGTCAGTCAACTGACTCGCCGAGCGCGGCGTCGATCTCCGCCGCGGTCGGCAGCGACGGCTGGGCACCCGGCCGCGATGCCGCCAGCGCCCCGGCCGCACACGCTCTTTGCAGCGCCTCATCCTGCGCCTCGCCGTCGAGCAGCGCGACGACGAGCGCGGCGCAAAACGCATCGCCCGCAGCGGTGCCGTCGACGGCTGTGACGCGCGGCGGCCGCGCCCTGGCGACCTCCCTGCCGCCGTCGAGCAGCAGCGCACCGTCGGCCCCCAGCGTCAGCGCGACCAGTCCGCGACGCGGCCCCAGCTGCTCGTATTCGTAGCGATTGACCACCAACAGGTCGGGCTCGAGCTCCAGTGGCCCGCGCGCGGGCGCCGCGTTCAGGCAGAAGAAGCGCGCCTGCGCAGCGGCGATCTCCACCACTTCAAGCGGGATCTCAAGCTGACACATGACCGCGTCGGCTTCACCCAGGTTGAGATCGTCGGCCCTCAGCCGGCGGTTGGCCCCTGGCGCGACGACGATCACGTTGTCGCCGCTGGCCTCGACGAGGATCAGTGCCACGCCGCTCTCCCCGTCATCACGGACCACGCTGCTGACGTCGACCCCCTCGCGCTCGAGTGACCGCAGCACGAGATCATCTGAGCCGATGCGCCCCACGAAGCGAACCCGTGCGCCAAGCCTGGCAGCCGCAACCGCCTGGTTGGCCCCCTTGCCACCGGGCACACGCTCAAACGTCGCATCGGTGAGCGTCTCCCCCGGGCGCGGCAGACGCTCGCAGCGCGCGACGAGATCGATGTTCGCCGATCCGACGACCGTGATCCTCGGCGCGCGTGTTGGCGCGGCGGACCTCAGTCGAGCGCCGCCCGCAGCCCGGCGAGGTCGGCCGCCCCGAACACAACGCGGTTTCTGGTCGCGACGTAGACGAGATCGAGATCGACCCCCGCCTGAGCGATCTTGCGCGCCAGGTCTGCCAGCACCCCGGGGCGGTCTTCGACATCAACCACCACGACCTCGCGCTCGCCGGTGACGGCAAGGTGCGAGATCGCGAGAGAATGCTTGGCGGCCTCGGCGTGCTTGACGAGGATGTGCAGCTCGACGCGCTCGTGCGTCCCGATACAGGTCGCCCCGGCGATGTTGACGCCGGCGTCGCTGATCGCGCTCGCTACCTGGGCCAGCGCCCCAGGGGTGTTCTCGATGTCGATGACGAGGTCGAACGCCATGTGGCCGGTGCGGTGCCAACCCTACATCGGCTGCTGCGGCGAAACTACCCTCGGTGGAAAATGCGCAGATCGCCGACCAGCTCGACGCGTTCGCGTCGTTGCTCGAGCTCCAGGACGCGAATCCCTACACGGCACGCGCCTACCGTCGCGCCGCCGACACGATCCGGGGCGCGGCGATGCCGGTGGGGGATTTGGTCGCGGCAGGGCGGGCGCGGGAGCTGCGCGGGATCGGGTCGGGGATCGAGGCGCGCCTGCGGGAGCTCATCGAGACCGGCGAGATCGCCGAACTGGCCGAGCTCGAGCGCGAGCTGGCCCCGGACCTGATCGGTCTCGGACGTTATCTGGGGCTGAGTGCGAAGCGCTCAATCGACCTCGCGCGGTCGCTGGAGGTCCACAGCGCCGACGAGCTTCGCGACGCTGCCGTGGCGGGGCGTCTACGGGACGTGCCAGGCATCGGCGCCAAGACGGAGGCCCGGCTGCTTGAGGCCCTATCGCGCGAGGGTGAGCCCCGGCCGCAGCAGGGTCTGCTGCTGAGCACTGCGCTGGAGCTGGTGGGGAGGATCGCGTTGGCGCTCGGAGGCGAGCCTGCAGGCGACGTCCGCCGCAGGCGTGACTCATGCGAGCACCTGGCGGTCGTCTGCGTCGGTCCTGTCGCACTCGATCGCTTTGCAGCGCTCCCGCAGATTGTGGCCGTGATCGAGCGCTCTGCTGAGCGCGCCGTCGGAGTCACGGTCGAGGGCGTGCCGGTCGAGCTCGTGGTCGCACCGCGCGATCGGCTCGGGACGGCGCTGGTGCGGGCGACCGGATCGCCGGCCTATGTCGCGGCGCTCGAACCGCTACCCGACGCGCCCGACGAGTCGGGCGTCTACGCGGCGCTCGGGATCCCGTGGTGCCCGCCGGAGCTGCGCGAGGCGCCGTTTGCCGGTGAGCCGCCGGTGCTGCTGTCACTCGACGACATCCGCGGCGATCTTCACTGTCATACCACCTGGTCTGACGGTCGCGCGAGTGTCGAGGAGATGGGGCGTGCCGCGCTGGAGCGCGGCTATGAGTACCTCGCGATCTGTGATCACACGCCCGCGGTCGGCGCGGTGCAGGGACTCGCCGCCGACGACATCCGCCGCCAGGCCGACGAGATCGCGGCCGCCAACGAGATGCTGGCGCCGTTCCGCATCCTGCGCGGGATCGAGTGCGACATCCTGCCCGACGGGCGGCTCGACCTTCCCGACGACGTCCTCGCCTCGCTCGACTGGGTCCAGGCGAGCGTCCACGGCGGCCAGCGGATGCCCCAGCGGGAGATGACCAAGCGCGTCGAGGAGGCGCTGCGCAACCCCGCTGTCCGCTGCCTCAGCCACCCGACGGGCCGCTACATCAACCGGCGCCCGGAGAACGCGCTCGACCTCGACCGCGTGTTCGAGCTCGCACTGCGAGAAGGCGTCGCCCTCGAGGTCAACGGCCTTCCGCTCCGGCTCGACCTCAGCGGCGAGCACGTCCGCGACGCGCTGCGGGCCGGAGTGCAGATCGTCTGCTCGACCGACGCCCATTCGGTCGTCGGCCTGGGCAATATGCCGTTCTCGGTCGCGACCGCACGCCGCGGCTGGGCGACCGCTGCCGACGTGCTCAACACCCGCGCGCTCGCCGCGATCCTCGCCTGGCGGCGAACCGGCCATTGATTGGATCGCGCGTTGGCGAAGACCCCCGAGTCGGGCCGACGGGCATCTAGTCGCCGCTCGCACTTAGCCGAAAGACCAGCCCTTTCCCCCGTATTTGTGGCAAAAGGCTGGTGTTTCGGAGCTTTGACTTTGACTGACGCGTCAGTTAGCGTGACGGCGGAATGTCCGTTGCGACGCGTGCCGCCAACCGCCGGACCCGCAGCCGCCTGCGCTATCCCGCGCGGCCCGACCAGATCCTTGCGGCGGCCTGCCGCGCAATCGTCGACCGTGGCTTTGCCGACACGCGGATCAGCGACATCGCCCGGGCGGCCGGCACCTCCACCGGCACGATCCACTACTACTTCGACTCCAAGCAGGAGGTACTGGTCGCTGCGCTGCGGTTCGCCACCGACCGCCTGCTGTCGCGCCTGGAGAACACCGACGGACCAGACGCGACCGCCCGTCTAGCGCGGCTTTTGGATCTCTCGATCCCCTACTCGCAGCCCAAGTCGCGGCGCGACGAGTACGTGCTGTGGATCGAGATGTGGACGCTGGTGCTGCGCTCGCCCGAGCGCCTGCCCGCGCTCGAGGACTTGTCACGCAGGTGGCGCTCACTTTTCTTCGATGTCGTCGACGCGGGAACGAACAGTGGCGAGTTCAGGCCGCTGACGACGGCCGCCGAGGTCGCCGAGCGGCTGATCGCGCTGGTCGATGGGCTCGGCTTTGAGACCGTGATCGGCTACCGCTGGAGCACCGCCGAGCGGATGAGCACGCTGGTGGTGTCGTTCGCGTCCGAGCAGCTCGGCCTCGATCGTGCGGCGCTCGACACGCTGATGGAGTCGGCATGACGGCCAGCGGCGTGTCCACGCAGCGGCTCGGCGGCCACCTGGTTGCCGAGAGCCTCGCCGCGCTCGGCGCGCGGACCGCCTTCGGGGTCCCCGGGATTCACTCGCTCGCGATCTGGGAAGCGCTGCGCGACAGCCCGATCACGACCTACGGAACCCGTACCGAGCTGTGCGCCGGGTTTGCCGCCGACGGCTACGCGCGCAGCTCCGGGCGCCCGACGCCGCTGCTGCTCTCGACCGGCCCCGGCGCGCTGAACTCGCTGACCGCGGTGATGGAGTCGGCCAGCTCGCACGTCCCGGTGGTGGCGATCTCGAGCCAGATCCCCAGCGACCTGGTCGGGCGCGGGCGTGGCTACCTGCACGAGCTGCCCGACCAGCTCGCGTCATTCCGGCCGCTAGTCAAGCAGGCTGCGCGCGCCGAGCGTGCCGACTCGATTCCCGAGCTGCTGGCTCAGGCATGGCGGGTCGCGGCGACCCCGCCGAGCGGGCCCGTGTACGTCGAGATACCGGTCGATCTGCTCAAGGCACCCGTTGACGGCTCGGCGATTAGCAAGCTCGACGGGGCGCCGACGACGAGATCCGCCGGCGCCCAGGCGGTCCGCGCGGCGGCGAAGCTGCTCGACCAGGCCGAGCGGCCGGTGATCTGGGCCGGCGGCGGCGTCCGCCGCTCGGGCGCGGAGGCCGAGTTGCGCCGGCTCGCCGAGCTGCTCGACGCCCCGGTCGCCACCACGTACATGGCGAAGGGCGCGCTCGATGACGACCACGCGCTGGCCGCCGGTTGCGGCTGCGACGAGGCGGCGCTGCAGGAGCTGCTCGCCGAATCGGACGTGCTTCTGTGCGTCGGAACCGAGCTCGGTGCCGAGACGACGGCCCAGTACGAGTTGCAGCTGCGGGGACGGGTGATCCACCTAGACGCCGAAGCCGCTCGCGTCGGCGCGACCTATGCGGCGCTGGCGTTGATCGGGGACGCCCGGTTGACGCTCCGGGAGCTGATCACGCAGGTGACGCCACGGCCGGCCGGGGACGCCGCGGCGCGCGTCGAGACCCTACGTCGCCGGATCCAGGCCGGGCTCGACGCACAGGACAAAGACACCGAGCTTGCGCTCCTGAGAACGGTCGAGCGGACACTCGCGCCGGACGCGATCACGAGCTGGGACATGACGATCCTCGCCTACTGGGCCGGCCCACACCTGCGACTTGGCGCAGCGCAGCAGTTCCTCTATCCGCTCGGCTCGGGCACGCTCGGTTACGGGTGGCCCGCGGCGCTCGGCGCGAGCATCGTCCACCCCGACCGGCAGGTGCTGGCGGTGGTCGGCGACGGAGGGCTTCAGTATGCGCTCGGCGAGTTGGGCACCGCCGCCCAGCACGGGCTCGGCGCCAAGCTGCTGGTTGTCGACGACGGCGGCTACGGGATCCTGCGCGAGTACCAGCGCGATGCGTTCGGCCAGACCACCTCGGTCGAGCTGAGCAGCGGCGACATGGCCGCCGTGATCGCCGCGTTCGGGGTCCCGGTCCGGACCGCGACGCCGGGCGGGCTCGGCGAGCAGCTGGATTGGGCCCTCGCGCAGCGAGGTCCCGCGGCAGTCGTGGTGCGGACCCTGATCGCCGCCGCGGCGCCCACGCCGTGACCGGTTACGAGCAGCTGCTGCGTCCCTCGGTGCTGGGCGTGGGGCCCTACGTCCCCGGGGTGAGCGCGACCGAGATCAAGGCCCGCTTCGGCCGTGACGAGCTCATCCGCCTGAACTGGAACGAGAACCTGTTCGGGCCGCTGCCGGGCGTGCTCGATGACACGGCTGCCGAGCTCGAGGCTGTCTGGGCGTACCCGGACGAGGCTTACGAGAGCTTCCGGCACGTCGTCGCCGACTGGGCCGGCGCCGAGCCCGGGCAGGTGATCCCGGGCCACGGGATCCAGGCGTTGACGCTCGCGCTGGTGAGCGCGTTCGTCGACCCCGGCGACGCGGTGGTCATCCCCCGCCCCACCTACGGCCTCTACGCCCAGGTGTGCGCGACCGCCGGCGCGACGGTCCATCGCGTCGACTCAGATCAGACGCTGGCGCTCGACCTCGAGGCGGTGGCCGCCGCGGCGACCGCGCACCGCGCCAAGCTCGCGTGGATCTGTGACCCCAACAACCCGACCGGGCTACGGCTCGACCACGCCGATTGGGATGCGTTTCTCGACGCGCTGCCCGACGGTTGCATCGCCGTTGCCGACGAGGCCTACCGCGACTACATCGAGCCCGGGCGGCGCATCGAGCGGCTCGGCGACATCCGCGCCGGCCGGCCCGTGATCGTCCTGCGCACGTTTTCCAAGATCTTCGGGCTCGCCGGCCTCCGGCTCGGCTACATGCTCGTTCACGAGTCGCTGGCACCGCACCTGAACGCGGTCCTCGAGCCGTTCAACGTCAACCGCGCGGCGCTCGCGGCTGGGATCGCCAGCCTGCGCCGGACCGAGCTCCTGCCCGCTCGGCGCGAGCAGGTAAAGCGGGCGCGGGCGGCGCTGGTCAGGCCGCTAAGCGAGTCGGGAATCCACGCGCTTCAGTCGGACGCGAACTTCGTCTTGCTCGAACTCGACAATGACGACCTGCGCGTGTCGGATCAGCTGGCACGCGACGGCGTGCTGGTCCGCGCCGGCACCGAGTTTGGGCTGCCGGGCCACATCCGCGTGACGACCGGGGCCGACGAGCTGATGGTCATGGTCGGTGAGCGGATCGCCGCGGCGGCGCGCCGATGACGCGCGGCGCGCCCGTCGCCGATATGCGCCACCGGCGCTAGCTACCGTCACGCCAGCCCAGCGCTCGCCGCTTTGCCCGTGGCAGCCTGCTGACCACGAGGTCGTAGGAGTCCTCGATCATGTTGGCGATCATCCCGTCGGTCAGCGAGCCGTCGATCACGACCGTGTTCCAGTGGCGCTTGTTGAGGTGGTAGCCGGCAGAGATCGCCGGGTGGACGGTGCGGAGCTGCTCGGCGAGCAGCGGCTCACACTTCAAGCTGATCCGCACCGGGTCCTCGGCCAAGCGGGAGATGGCGAACACCTTGCCGGCGACCTTGAACACCGACGTCTCAAAGCCGAACGGAAACGTCTCCTCGGAGCCCCGGAACGACAGGCAGAGATCTTTCAGGGCGTCGCAATCCATTCGAGCGTCAGCTCAAGGGGAGCCGGTATCTGCCCCACGTGACCGCCGAGATCGATTACCTGCTCGGTCGGCGGTTCGGACCGCGCGCGCAGCACGCATTCCTGGAGGATCTCGCTGCCCGGCGCTACGAGGCGCCAGCACTCGATGCTCGCGACTACGAGGAAGCGCTGAAGCTTAATCACCGGTACTCGGCCCTCAGGCTGGGGCTGGCTGATCTGTCGGTTGTCGTGATCGCCCGCAAGCTCCGGACACGCCGGATCTTGACGTTTGACGAACGCCACTTTCGCGCCGTCCGGCCGATTCAAGGTGGCGTGTTCACGTTGCTGCCGAGAGGTCAGTAAACGCCCCGCGCCGCCCTCTTGACCGGTGAGCCAGGCCGGGCGTAGGCTCGCTTTAACAACTCAATGGAGGTGGGCGCATGTCGAGTGATGACACGAGCGACACGGAGGCGGCCGCCGCGGCAGCGACGGGACCAAGCGACCTCTCGGAGGCCACCCGCCAGCTCCTCGAGCAGAGCTTCAACGAGGGCAAGTTTGAGCTGATCGACGAGCTCGTCGCACCGAACGCCGCCAGCCACGATCCAGCCCTCCCCGCACAGATGCGCGACCTTCACGGGCCGGAGCAACTCAAGCGGATGGCGACCATGTACCGCGCGGCGTTCCCCGACCTGCGGATCACCGTCGACGACGTGATCGCCGCCGGCGACAAGGTCGTGCTCCGCTGGCACAGCGAGGGGACACACCGCGGCGAACTCGCCGGGCTCGCGCCGACCGGCGCCCATGGCTCGGTGACTGGGATCAGCATCGACCGCTGGGAGAACGGCAAGGTGGTCGAGTCCTGGGTCGAGTGGGACAACTTCGGTCTCGCCCGACAGCTCGGCGCCGCGCCACCGGAGGGAAGCATCGTCGAGAAGGTCGGACTTGGCCTACATCGCTTGATGGCTCGCTGGATGCGCAAGAAGAACGAGAGCTAGCGGTATCGCCGTCGTCGTGGCCGCCGAGTTTGATCTGACCGGCACCTACTCGGCCGACGACGGCGGTATCTACTTCATCCGGCAGCTCGGCGACGGGTCTGTTACCTGGGCCGGTCTTCACCAGGACGGGTTTCACAACGGCCTGGTGTTCACCAACGTGTTCCAAGGTCAGCTCGAGTCCGACGGGCTGACCGTAACGGGTGACTGGCTCGACGTCCCGCGCGGCGGCAGCGCGAACTCGGGGACGCTCACGTTCGAGATCGTCCCGGCCGTCGAGCTCGGCTTCGAACTGCCCGTCCAACTCAAGAAGATCGACGCCGGTTCCACCGGGCCGTTTGGCGGTTCGACGTGGACGATCGGTAGCTACGAACTGTCGCCGCAGAACATCACCGAGGTCGAGAGCAAGGTGCAGCGCTACGACGTTCCGTTGGGGCAGAACAACCCGCCGTGCCGCGATTTCAGTGTGATGTGGGGCTGGGTGCAAAAGACGACCGGCCCGACTCTGCCCCGAACGCCCGATTTGTACTGCTCCTTCCTCGCCAAGGATTGGATCGGTCAGCCCGCCTGGAACGGCGATGGTGACTTCTCGTTCGACTTCGATCCGGACTTCGCGATGCTCGAGCCGGATTTCTGGACCCACGGTTGGACCGACCAGCAGTTCACCGAACCCGGTGGGACGATCCTGCTCGCGCAAGAGCACATCCTCACGCTGTACGACTACTTCCAGCGCTTTCACTGCGAAGGGCCGATGTACGCGCGCGCCAACGACCACTCGCACTGCGCGGACGCGCCCGTGTACCTGCTCCCGGCCTGGTACGAGCACGGCGGCCACAGCATCCTGGTCAACGGACAGCCGATCGACAGCAATCTCGAAGCCGACTCGACCTCGATCACGTTCACGCTCGGTCCCGAGCTCGACACCAAGCTCACCCTCACCAAGGGCGTGCTCGCTCGGGTCACCGGCGTGGTCGCCGACGACGCCGGGCACGAGGACCGGGTGCCGCCTGAGATCCATCCGCTCTACTCGATCGATGTCATCCAGGACTTCGGGCGCACCCGCGGGAGTGGCGTCGTTGGTCCGAACCTCAGCGGAGCGTGGCACGGCAATGACATCGGCACCTATTACGTCCGGCAGACCGGTGACCAGGTGTGGTGGCTCGGGCTGAGCCGGGATCAGGGTCGTTCGTTTGCCAACGTCTTTCGCGGGACCCTGAACCAGGGGATCCTGGAGGGCTCGTGGGTCGACGTCCCGATCGGAGCCGGTGGCGTTCTCGGGACCGGCGATTTGACGATCTTCTGCGGCACCCCGCAGGCGACCGAGCTGATCAAGATCTCGACCACCGACACGTTCGGCGCGACGAGGTGGACGAAGCTGTACGACACGCCGTCGGAGCCGCCGCCGGTGCGGCAATAGGCACTAAGGGCCCACGGCTCAAGCCCGCCGGGACCGCTGACTCGGGAACCGATCCGCTACTTGACACGTACCATTGAGAGGCCAACAATCGGTCCTAGCGATCGAGCGCTCTAATCCAGGGGTGATCGCTCATTCGTCCAACCGTCCCGAAATTCGGGACTTGCAGCGGGGGTTACACATGCCACTGTCGAGCGAAACTCGGCATGCCCTGAAGGTGATCCACGATTACCTGGCGGGCGGGAACGAGGCCGTCCAGTACTCGCTCGAGTTCATGGCCAACATGGTCGACCAGAGCTCGAGCGGGATCACCGGCGGCATCCAGGCCGGCGGGGTGCCGGCAAACGACGTCGTCTCGGACACGAACGCCGAGGTATTCGAACTGAACACGGCACCGAGCGGGGGGTCTCCCGGGTCCGTGTCACTCAACCTGCACGACGGTCGGCTGACCGCCAACTGGGCCGTCAACGGCACGACGATCGATGTGTCCGGCGAGGTCCGTTGCGTCGAGCAGATCACTGGTCCACCGAGTGACCGGTTCCTGTTCGTGATCGGAGAGCCGACGTCTGGGTTCTACGTTCTGAGTACGACGAACATCTAGCCCGAATCCGGGGCGGTTACCCCGCTTGCGGGCTCGCGCACGCGGGCCCGCAGGCGACGCCCCCATAGACCCTGCCGGCACAGCCCAACGCAAGATCGGGGAGTCCGATGTCCACTTCGCCGGCCCACTTAAACGCTCAGATCATCGACGAGTTCCGCGCCAACGGCGGCAAGGTAGGCGGGATGTTCGAGGGCGGCACGCTGCTGCTCCTGCACCACACGGGCGCCAGGACCGGAACGAGCCGGGTCAACCCGCTGGCCTACATGCGCGACGGCGATCGCTCCGTCGTTTTCCGGCGATCTCCGCTTGACAAGATACCTTGTGACAAGTAATCTTGTGACAAGACTACTTGTGAAGGAGGCGTCCCGTGTACCACCCTGCTTTGGTTCGAGCGCTGGCCCAAGATCGCTTCGCCGAGCTTCAGCGAAGCGCCGAAGCGGCCGCCATTCGCAGCAACCCACGGCAGGCCGCGATCGAGTCCACCAGACGCCGAACCGGCTGGCTCCTGATCGACATTGGTCTCAGGCTCGCGGTGCCTCGCAGCGCGACAGCTAGTCCCCTGCAACGCCGGCGGCGGTCGGCATCCGCATGACGACCGATCGGCGCCCCAGCAGGAAGACTGCCAGGCGGGTAATCACGGACCCGCAAACGATGCGGGCGCTCGCGCATCCGTTGCGCGTGGCGCTCCTCGAGGCGGTTCGGCGCGACGGAGAGATCACTGCCACCCGGGCCGCAGAGCTGCTCGGTGAAAGCCCAGGGAACATGTCGTGGCACCTCCAGACCCTTGCCAAGTATGGCTTCTTGGAGGCGGGGGAAGGCCGCGGCCGTATCCGTCCCTGGCGCCTGACCAGTAGTTCGTCCACCTTCGAGACCGGCATGGCGACAGACCCCGAGACAGCCGCAGCCGGCGAAGCGCTCGAGCGGACCGTCCTAGCACGAACCTACGAGCAGATGCGTGACTGGTGGGCGCGGCGGGCGACCTACCCGGTGAGCTGGCGGCGCGCCGCGTTCGTGGCAGACACCGTCAGATACCTCACCGCCGAAGAGCTCGCCTCGATCATGGAGGAGATCAACGCGATCTACGACCGCTATGCGGATCGCGAAGCCAAGGAAAAACGCCCGAGTGAGTCCCTACCCGTCCACCTTCACGCACACGGACACCCCCTCACGCCCACTCCTTCGGGCAACTAAGGCGTCGCCGCCGCCAAACCGGGAACCGAATTTAGAGCGCCGTAGAGACGCGACCATGGCTAGATCGAGCGCTGTCGAGATTAGATCGAAGCGCTAGCGCGAGGGCGTTACGTCGGTGTTATCTGGCGTCCGCTACAACTGAGCCGATGGCCAGCCCGAATGGCCACAAGGTGCTGATCACGCTCGCCGCCATCACGTGTGGGATAGCAATCGGCGCTTGCGGGTCCTCGAAGTCGAGCAGCAAGGCGGCGTCGGCGGGTCAATTCGCCCAAGGGTTCAAGTACTCGGACTGCATGCGCTCGCACGGGGTCTCGAACTTCCCCGATCCGTCGCCGGGCGGTGGGTTCAACGTCCGTGGGCTCGGGGCCGAGGCGAACTCGCCCGCGTTCATCTCCGCCCAAACGGCCTGTGCGAAGCTGCAGCCCGGTGGCCCCGCCCCGCCGCCGATTACTGGGGAGCAGTTGCACCAGATGTTTCTCAAGGCGCGGTGCATCCGCCAGCACGGCTTTCCGAACTTCCCCGACCCCTCACTCGGCTACGGCCTCATCCCGCCCAATTGGAACAACGCGGCCCCGGCGGCGATCACAGCAAGGAAGGCGTGCGCAAGTGTCGGGATCGCGATCCCCGGATGGGGCGCCGCCTGGTTCGGTCCCGTCGGCTGACATGACCGCGCACGCGCCGTTACAGGGCCGCTACCACAGGTCTCTCATAGCTGGCGACCGCACGAGCATGACTCGCAGGTCCCGCGCGAGATCGCTGTGGATCGCGATCGCCGTGCTGGGCGGAGCTGTGATCGCCGGCTGCGGGTCGGTCGGCGTCTCGGGCGGGGCCAGTACCAATGCCTCGAGCGGGATTCAGTTCGCCGGGTGCATGCGCGCGAACGGCGTCCCAAACTTCCCGGACGGTCTGGTCACCCCGGACAGCGGCATCAATCCCGCGTCACCGGCGTACGAGAGCGCACAGAACGCGTGCAAGAAGTACCTGCCCCGCGACGGGGCAGGCCCGCCCCCGACGCCGGCGTGGGTAGTGCGGGACGAACTCAAGCTCGCGACGTGCATGCGCGCGAACGGGGTCCCGGGTTTCCCGGACCCGAACGCGCAAGGCAATATCCAATTCCCCGTCAGCAGCCCCATTCCCCAGTCGCCCGCCTTCCAGCGCGCACAGAGCGGACCGTGTAAGAAGTACGGTGACGCGCTCGGTCCATGAAGAACCCGGCTGCCGCTTTGGACTTGGGAGCGACAGCACGACCCCGGTCCGCGCCTCAGGAACTAGGCGACGCCCCCATAGACTCTGCCGGCACAGCCCAACGCAAGATCGCGGAGTCCGATGTCCACTTCGCCGGCCGACTTCAATGCTCAGATCATCGACGAGTTCCGCGCCAACGGCGGCAAGGTAGGCGGGATGTTCGAGGGCGGCACCGCTCCTGCTGGTGCACCACACCGGCGCCAGGACCGGAACGAGCCGGGCGAACCCGCCGGCCTACATGCGCGACGGCGATCGGTTGAGCCGCTCGCGCACGTAGTCCTGGAAGTAGCCGATGAGCGACTCGGCGCCACCGAGCACCCATCCGTGGTCGATCATCCCCGAGGACGTGCCGTGCTGGGCGGCCTCGACGAGTGCCGTGTCCTCGGCCCCGACCTGCGTGTCGAGCACGAACAGCTCATCGATCCACTGCTCGCCGGCGCTGTTGCCGAACCAGTAGTCGAGGTAGCCCGCGCAGCTTGAGGGGCCGGTTGGCCACAGCGGACCGATCGACAGGTTCGGGTGGCCGGGAAGCACGTTGAACTTGAGCGTCGGAAACCAGAGATGGTTCTGCCCTTCACCTAATTCTCCCCGGGCGTCGATCGGTCCTCGGCCGTCGAGCGATCGCGGGTGGGCCGGGTAGAACTGGCTCGTACGCAGACCGCCGGCTGAAAGCTCCAGCCGGCGTTCGTCGATCACGTCGACCAGGCCAGGGTGATTGAGCGGGCAGTGGTAGCACTCGAGGTAGTTCTCGATCGCGATCTTCCAGTTCGCGCGGATCTCGTAGTGCACGCGACGGTTGATCGTCAGCGCCTCGATGTCGAAGCCGTGCGCGGCGACGATCTCGGGAAGGTCGCCCAGCGCGTCGGCCAGTGGCTCGGCCGCCGAGTCGGGGTTGGCGAACACGAATGGCCCCCAGGTGCCGACCGTCACCTCCCGCAGACCGAGACAGCCTCGGTCCAGCGCGGGATCATCGTCGCCGCGCGGCGCGGCGCGCAGGCCACCGTCGAGATCGTAGGTCCAGGCGTGATAAGGGCACTGGAGCGTTCCCCTGCGAGCCGGCCGAGTGGCGACGATTGCACCTCGGTGGCGGCAGACGTTGACGAACCCCCGCAGGACGCCGTCGCGGTCGAGCGTGATCACGACCGGGATCGGACCGGTGTCCGACGGGAAGTAGCTGCCGGGACCCTGTAGCTCGCCGAGGTGCCCGACGTACTGCCACGAGCAGCGGAAGATCCGCTCCATCTCCAGCGCCAGGATCGCCGAGTCCGAGTACCACGACCAAGGCAACGTCGCGCGGCCGGGGGTCTGGGTGGATGGCTCAGTGATCGTCATCAGGCTCCGTCGCGGGGGAAGTGAAGCGTCTGCGTACGGGCGTGGATGCGGACGTTGTCCTCGTAGGCGTCGAGCGTCGTCGTGACCGTGAAGCGGTCGCGGTCTGAGGTCATCGTGCTCTTGGCCTCGGTGCGCGTGTGCCAGGCGGCATGCTCGGGCGAGTCCGGGCGGTCGAGCGTCACGACCACGCGGCAGACCACCTCGGCCGACAGCGGATCGCCTTCGACGATCCGGTAGCTGGTTACGTTCTCCTCCCCCATCTCGGTGTCGGTCGCGACGATCCGCCGGCGCGACGGGTGCCAGTCGAACTCGAGCTCCGCCGCGCCGGTCGAAAGTTCGCGGCTGACGCGGCGTCCACCCGCGGTCACGACCGTCGTCTCGCTAGCGAGCGGAGTCCCACTCTCGGGCGCATCGAACGGGCGCAGCTCGGCGTCGAGCGCCGACGGCCGGCGGCGCGGCAGCGAGAGGATGCTGCGGGGCCCACAGTGGACGGTCACCGTCGAATCCTCCGGCGACGGCCACGCCATCGGCCAGTAGGTGTTGGAGACGGCCAGCCGGACGCGGTGGCCGGCGGGGATCGCGTAGCCGATCGCCTGCAGCGGCACACGTACGACGACGGCCTCGCCGGCCGGCATCGGGACGCTGCGGTCGTGTCCGTCCCGGCGGCTCAGGTTGAGCAACCCGCGCGCTACCAGCGTCGAGGTGCCGTCGGGGGCGACGTCGCAGACCCGGACGGCCAGCAGCGCCTGGGGACGGTCAACGCTGACCTCGAGCTGCGCCTCCGCCTTGCCCAGCAGCTCGATGCGCTCGGGCAGCGGCGCGCTGTCCCAGCAGAGCGAGGCGCCGTCTTCGCGGCGCTGGTCGAGCCCGTAGTCCGCCGGGCTGCCGTCGCCGCACCAGACGCCGCCGTCGATCCCGGTCGTCTGCAGGCCGCGGATGCTGCGGGCCGCATCGGTGGCCGCGACCGCCGCCGGATCTTCCAGCGCGATCGTTCCCAGCGCGTACTGCCAGGCGCTGACCGCGGGCGACGGCCAGTGCGGGTCCGCAACCCAGCGTCCGCGCCGCTCCACATAGGAGCCGGCGGGCGCGACCGGTTCCTGCATGTAGCTGATCAGCCGTGGCTCGTCGAAAAACCCGTTGTCGGCATCGTCGAGGCTGGCGGCGAAGAACCGCACGCATTCCTGGAGGAAGCCGATCGCCGGACGCGGCTTTCCCTCTTCGGGACTCGTATGTCCCCACGGTCCGATCAGGCCGCGCACCGGACCCGAGACGTGCTCGACGACGCGCAGCACCATGTCGCGATAGCCGTCGCTCCAGCCCCCGACCGCAAACACCGGACAGCGGATCGCGCTGTAGTCCTCGCACGCCGACCCGTGCCGCCAGTAGTCGTCGCGCCGCTGGTGGCCGAGCCAGGGCTCGATGAACAGCTTCGCGTTTTCGAGGCGCTCCAGCCACGCGTCGCGCCAGCCGTCGCCGACGACCAGCGGGTCTGGCGGCTGGTTGATGTAGGCCAGCATCGACGTCGCCCACTGCGACATGTCCATCGCCGAGACGCAGCCGCCGATGTAGTGGACGTCGTCGGCGTAGCGGTCGTCGCTGGCGTGGATCGCGACCACACCACGCAGCTGTTCCGGGTGCCGTGCGGCGAGCTGCAGGGCGGCGAACCCGCCCCAGGAGACGCCGATCATCCCGACCGCGCCCGTGCACCACGGCCGCTCGGCGATCCAGGCGATCACGTGCTCGATGTCGCGCTGCTCCTGCCCGGTGTACTCGTCCTCGATCACCCCCGAGGAGTCACCACTGCCGCGCAGGTCAACGCGCACGTACGCGAACCCGTGCCGAGCGAAGTACGTCCCCCAGGCGGCGTCGTAGATCGCGGTCCCGTCGCTCTTGCGGTACGGGACGGCGTCGAGGACCGCCGACACCGGCGAGGTCTCCGCGTCCTCGGGCAGCCAGATCCGCACCGCGAGTCGCACGCCGTCGGGCAGCGCGACCCAGTCGTTGTCGATCAGCTTCACCTGGCGCTCGGCAGCGTCGGCGACCGCCGCCTGGGATTGACGAGGACTCATGCGGATCGTAGAGTACCTGCTACCAATATGCGGAAGCAAGTTTCAGTCACTGAGAATTCAGTCGGAACGCTGGCCCGTGGCCTGGACGTGCTGGAGCTGTTCGCATCGTCCGCTCCGGAGCTGTCGCAGAAGGAGATTTCCGACGCGCTCGGGCTGCCGATGCCCACGGTACACCGGCTCACGGCGCTGCTCACAGAGCGGGGCTGGCTCGACCGCGATCCGGTCACCCGAAGGCTGCGACTCGGGCTCGAGATGGCACGACTGGTGCCGGCGCTGTTGGCTGGCATGCGGCTGCCCGAGCTTGCCCGGCCCTACCTGCTGCGGCTCGCGACCGACATGCAGGAGACCGTCAACGTGGCGATCCTCGAAGGTGCCGAGATCGTCTATCTGCTGAGCGAAACCGGCGACCGGCTGCTGACGCCGCAGGTGATGGTCGGCATGCGGCTGCCCGCGCATTGCACCGCGCTCGGCAAGTGCCTGCTCGCGCAGCTGCCCGACGATGTGGCCCGCAGCGCGCTCGGCGACGAGCCCTATGAGCGGCGGACCGACCGGACGCTGACGAGCTGGAAGCAGCTGGCGCCCGACCTGGCCGAGATCCGCGAGACCGGGGTGTCGATCTCGGAGGAGGAGTACGAGATCGGGCTGGTCTCGATCGCCGTCCCGGTGCGCTGGATCGACGGGCCCGGTACCGGGGCGATCAATGTCTCACTGCCAGCGCAGCGGGCCACGCCGGAGTTTCGCGAGGAGCTGACGCGCGGGCTGCTCGCGGCGGCCAGGGAGATCGATCGGGAGATGGGCATCCCCGGGGGCCGGCGTTGATCGATCGGGAGACGGGCATCCCCGGGAGCCGGCGTTGACCGCGGGCGCTGCGACCGTGCTCGAGATCGACGGGCTCGCCGAGGAGGCCGACGCGTTTGCGTGCTCGCTGGCGGAGCTGGTCGCCGCAGAACCCCAGCTGCGCTTTCAGGGGATGCCCTCCGACGGCGACTCGCGCGCCGTGTACCGCGCGCTCGGTGATGGAGGCTGGATCGGGATCCACTGGCCGCGTGAGCTCGGCGGCCGCGGGCTGAGCTCGCTGCACACGCTCGCGTGCGAGGAGCGCTTCGGTTACCGGTGGCTGCCGCTGTCGGGCTACCTGCTGTCGGTGAAGACGATCGGCAACGCGCTGCTGCGGTTCGCGTCGTCGGAGCTCCAGGAACGTCTAGTCCCGGAAGTGGCCGCCGGACGGATCCTGTTCTGCCAGGGGTTTTCGGAGCCCGATGCCGGCTCGGATCTCGCCTCGCTGCGGACCCGTGCGCGGCGTGACGGCGACCGGTTCATCGTCAGCGGCCGGAAGATCTGGACCTCGAGCGCCGACTACGCCGACTGGGTGTACCTCGCGGTGCGCACCGATCCCGAGCGCGAGCGCCACCGCGGACTCTCGGTGCTGGTCGCTCCGCTCACCACGCCGGGGATCACGGTCAGCACGCATCGCACGCTCGGTGGCGGGACGATCGGCGAGCTCGAGCTCGACGAGGTCGAGATCCCCGCCGAGCAGCTGGTTGGCGAGCTGCACGGCGGCTGGCAGGTGCTGATGGGCACGCTGGATTACGAGCGCGTGACGAGCGAGAAGGTGGGCACGGTGTTCTGGCTGCTGGACGAGCTGGCGCCGCTCGCCCGAGACGCCGCGCGCACGGCGGACGGTGAGTCAGGCTGCGGGGGGCCGCGCAGGCGGCACGGCTGCACGGCCGGCGCGCCGCCGAGCTGCTCGAGGCCGGACGCCCGGCGAGCGCTCAGAGCTCGATGGCGAAGCTGTCGGTCGCGGTGCTGATGCAGCAGGTCGCCGCGTTCGCGGTCGAGCTGCTGGGGCCGGCCGGACTGCTGGAGGAAGGCTCCGGGACGCTGCGCGGCCGGGTCGCGGCGTTCCAGCGCGCGGCGGTTGCGACGACGATCTCCGGCGGCGCGGCAGAGATCCAGCGCACGGTGATCGCGCGGCGCGAGCTTGGGTTTCCGCCCCGATGAGTCCATCAAAGCCATTGCCGCTGGATGGGATCCGGGTGCTCGAGTACGCCCAGTACGTGGCGGGGCCGTTTGCCGGCATGCTGCTCGCCGACCTCGGCGCCGACGTGATCAAGGTCGAGCCGCCCGGCGGCGATGCGTGGCGCCACTACGAGCCGTTCGCAGACGGCGAGAGCCGCTACTTCTACGCGCTGAACCGCAACAAGCGCTCGGTCGTGCTTGACCTCAAAGACGAGCAGGACCGCCTGGCGAGTCAGGCGCTGATCCGGACCGCCGATGCGGTGCTGCACAACATGCCTCCCGGGCGAGCGGCCTTGTTTGGCCTCGATCGGGAGGCCGTCCGCGAGATCAACCCGGACGCCGTCTGGTGCTGCGTCTCGGCGCTCGGCAGCGATGGTCCGGAAGCGCCCCTGACCGCGTTCGACCTCGTGGCGCAGGCGCTGTCGGGCCTGCTGCTGTCAAACGCCGAGGCGTCGGACTCCGTTCCCAAGCGCGCCGGCGGGATCGCGATGGCCGACTTCACCGCCGGCCTACTGGCGGCGGCCGCGGTGCTGGCGGGACTCGTCGGGCGGCTCCGCAATGGCGCGTTGACGGGCGACGGCACGCCCGCGATCGAGGTCTCGCTGCTCGGCGCCGCACTCGCCGTACAGGCGCAGCGATTCGTGTCCGTCGAGCAGCTCGATCGCCCGCGCCGCGACGAGCGATCCGCTGGATCCGCCGATCGCAACGGCCGAGGATCTGGCTCGTCACGTGCGACGAGCAGCGCGCGGTCGACGAGCTCGAGCCCTACTACCGCGCCTACGCGGCTGGCGACGGCTTCTTCGTGCTCGCCTGCCTGCACGAGCGCCAGCGGCTGGCGGCCGCGGCGGTTCTCGGTCTCGACGATCCGTGGGCGGCCAACCCGCAGGCGCCGCCCGCCAACGAGCGTGAGCGCGAGCGGCGACTGGCGCTCGTACAGGAGTTCGAGCGCCGGATCGCGGCCGGCCCCGCGCGCGAGTGGGTGGACAAGTTTCGCGCGGCCGGCGTTCCGGCGGCCGAGGTCCGCGTGCTCGACCAGCTCTACGAACACGAGCAAGTCAAGGCCAACGGACTCGTCCACAGCATCGAGCATCCCGGGGTTGGCGAAGTGAAGTTGCTCGGTTCGCTGTTCAAGGTCGACGGCGTCGTGACGCCCCCTCGGCGGGCGATCCCGGGCTTGGGCGAACACACTGAGGAGGTGCTGGCCCAGTGCCGGCAGTCGCAGGTCTGAGCGAGGCGCAGGCGTTTGCCGACAGCGTCGCCGGGGTGCTGGGGCGTCACGCCGGCAGGCTTGTCGTGGACTGGGTTCCTGGCGCGCGCGGCGATCATGCGCCGCCCGAGCTCTCGAGCGTTCTCGGCGAGCTGGGATGGGACACGCTCGCGGTCGAGCCCGAGCTGGTCGCCTGCGCGGGACTCGGGCGCCGTCGAGCTCGGCCGGCGGCTGGTGCCCGTGGACGAGATCGACCGCCTGCTCGGCGGCAGCCCGGTGGCAGGTGACCTGGTGCGGACGCTGGGAGCCGCACGTCTGGCGGTGGCTCTGGTCGATGGCCAGACGGTCCGCCGGCCGATCGTGCGAAGCGAACGGCTGGCTTCGTCCGAGGGGCTCGACGTGCATCGTGTGCTCGAGCTCGGCGGTCCGATTCGCACCGACGCCTCGGCGTGGGAGGCCGCCTTCGGCGCGTGGCTGGCGGCCGGCGTCGGCTACCTCGCCGGGCTCGGACAGGGAGCGCTCGATCTGACCGTCGACTACGTCCGTCAGCGCCGCGCGTTCGGCAGCACGCTGGCGGGGCTGGCGCCGGTACAGCAGATGCTCGCCGATGCGGCGACCGCGGTCCGCGGCGTGCTGCTGCTCGCCGGGCGAGGCTCCGGACGCCGACGCACTCGCCCACGCCGGCCCGGCGATCGCGCAGGCGTGCGCGGCCTGCCAGCAGGCGACCGGGGCGATCGGCTACACGCTCGAGTACCCGCTTCACCGCTACACGCAGCGTGCGCGGGCGCTGGCGACCTGGAACGACGCGCTGCTCGAGGCGCTCGCGTGAGCGCTGTTTCCGCAGATACGGTCGCGCTCCGCGACGAGGCCGTCGCGCTGCTGCGTGAGCTGCTGAGGGTCGATACCTCCAACCCGCCGGGACGCGAGACCCCGGCGGCCGAGCTGCTGGCGCGCTATCTGGAGTCCAACGGCATCGAGTGCGAGCTCGTCGCGCGCGAGCCGGAGCGCGCCAACCTAGTGGCACGATTGCCCGGACGACGCCATCGACCATCGCTGATGCTGCTCGGTCACACGGACGTCGTACCCGCCGAGCCAGCGCTCTGGCGCCACCCGCCGTTCGCCGGCGAGATCGACGAAGACGGTTTCATCTGGGGCCGCGGCGCGCTCGACATGAAGAACGAGGTGGTCACTCGGGCGGTGGCGATGGCGGCGCTGGCGCGGTCCGGGGAACAGCTCGACGGAGACCTGATCCTCGCGATCGTCGCCGACGAGGAGGACGGGACCAAAGAGGTCGGGATGTCGTGGCTTGTGCAGGCCCGGCCCGACCTGGCGACCGATTACGTGCTCAACGAAGGCGCCGCCGAGCGCCTCGAGCTGGCCGACGGGCGGACTGTGGTCACGCTGAGCGTCGGCGAGAAGGCGGCCACCTCCGCGCGGGTAACTGCGCTCGGCTCGCCCGGACACGCGAGTGATCCATATGAGACCGAGTACGCGGTGCCGATCCTGGCGGAGCTGATCGGTCGCCTGGCGCGGTTCCGCCCCCGCCGGCGTCTGCTCCCGGCGACGCGGACGATGCTGCGAGCGCTGCTCGGCGACGATTTCGATGACGCCGATCTGGACGGGGCGATCGCGCAGGTCTCGGCGCTTCACCCCGGGCTTCGAGGACTTGATCGCGCCGCTGCTGAGCACGACGATCGCCCCGACCCGGCTTCACGGTTCGGATGCGCTCAACGTCCTCCCCGCGCGTGCAAGCGTCGACTGCGACTGCCGGGTGCTGCCGGGGACGACCTTCGAGCAGCTGCGCGCGGAGCTCGTCGACGCGCTCGGGACCGATCTCCCCTACGAGATCGAGTTCCCCGACCAGATCGTCGGCGGCACGATCTCGTCGTTGGACTCACCGCTTTACGACGCGTGTTCGCAGTTCATCGCCACGCACGACCCGGGCGCGATCTTGCTGCCAACGCTGTGCGTCGGGTTCACGGACTCCCACTACGCCCGCGCCTCGTGGGGCTCGACCGCTTACGGGTTCTGGCCGATGCGCCACACGCCACTCGACGTGTGGAGCACCACGGTCCACGGCCACGACGAGCGCGTGCACGCGGACGATCTCGGCTACGCGACGTTGTTCCACATCGAGGCCTGCCGGGCGGCTGCTCGGCCCCGCGGATGCGTGATCTAGCCGCCCGCGAGCGCGCGCTGTAGCCGCTCGTCGCGACTGATCAGCTCCAGCGCGTACGCACCGCGGTCGGGCGCGTGGCCCGAGCCGACGAGCATCCTTGCATTCGAGGCGAGGCCGTCGGACCCGAGCGCGGCCTTCGTGAACGACGTGGCCATCGAGAAGAACAGCACCGTGCCGTGGTCGGCGGTCAGCAGAATCGCGGCCGCCTCGCAGTCGGCGGAGTTCACCACCACGACCGTCAGGTCGGCGCGAGGGACGCCGGCGTTCTTCAATTGCATGCAGCGACTGCGAGCGCATCCCGCAGGTCGGTGCGGATCGCGACGTCGCACACGCCGAGCCGGCGAGCACGCTCGCAGATGCGCTCGTCGGCGTCGATCAGGACGAGACGGGCACCGCGTGCGAGCGAGTCGCGCGCCGCGGCGAGCGCCACCAGCCCCGCGTGGCCGCCCCCGAGCACCAACACGGTGCGCGTGTCGGCGTCGATCAGCGCGCGCGTCTGCGAGGCGGCGTTGCAGACATCGAGCGCCGCCAGCGCGGCGTCGAACTGGATCCCGTCCGGGTAGGCGATCCATGGCGCTCCGGACGGCAGGTATGCGGTGCCGGTGACGGGGACGTGGGGACTGCCGCAGTCGACCTCGCCGACACCCTGCAGCCGCAGCGGGGTTAGCGTCAGCGACACCATCGAGACGACCCGGGTGCCGATCACCGGTCCGTCCGGATAGTCGTCTCCGACCGCGCTGACCGAGCCGGTGAGGATCCCGCCCGAGCCGGTCACCGGGTTGTGCATCTTGCCCCGGTCGCCGACGATTCGCATGATCGCCTCGCCGACCCTGGCCGGGTCACGGTCGCTTGTGTCGACGAGCTGGCGAAAGCTGGTCGAGTCGACGGCGAGCGTGTCGACTTCGAGCTCGATCTCGAACGGCTTGACGGGCGGCTTCGCGTCGAGGCGCAGCGCCGCCTGCGGCAGCGCGCCGGACGGCTCGAGCACCCGGGTGGCGCCCAGCGCTTCGGTCAGCGACGTCATCCGGACACGGCGAGACCGAGCAGCGACCGCGCGTCTTGGAGCGTCGCCACCTCGCGCCCGACCGCGTGCGCCAGCTCGACCGCGGCGCTGACCAATGACGCATTGGACGGCGCCAACACCCCGCGGCTGATGTAGACGGCGTCCTCGAGCCCGGTTCTGATGCACGGCGCGCCATACAGCAGCGCGAGTGCGAGCATCCTCGGGTGGTGGCGTCCGACGCAGGTCACCGTCCAGAAGGTCTCGGGCGGGAGCGGGCGGAGCATCGCGACCAGCGCCTCGGGCGAGGCGTCGATCCCGCCCGGCACTCCGAACACCAGATTGATCCGCATCGGCGAAGGGATCACTTCGTCCTCGAGCCAGCGGACCGCGGTGGCCACGTGGCCGACGTCGAACGCCTCCACCTCGAGCCCGATCCCCGCCTCCGTGGCGCGCTCGATGATCCCGCGGGCGGCCGGCGGCGGCGTGATGAACGTCTCGTCGCCGAAGTTCATCGACCCGGACTCGACCCCGGACAGGTCGGGCTCGGCCTCGAGCCCGGTCGTGCGCTGTTCGATCGTCATGTCGTTGGCGCCGCCGGTCGACACCATCGTGATCAGCTCACTGCCCTCGCGGACCCGCGCGATCACGTCCTTGAACAGCTCCGGGCGCCCGCTCGGAGTTCCGTCGTCCTCGCGCACGTGCAGGTGCACGACTGTCGCTCCCGCCCGCGCCGCGTCGATGCTCTGCTCGGCGATCTCGGCCGTCGTGTAGGGGATGTTGGGGTTGTTCTCGCGAAAGACGTCGGCGCCGGTCGGCGCGACGGTCACGACCACGGGATCGCTGTTCCAAGCGCGACTGGGCATCGGCGGACCCTACTCAGCGCTAATCAACCCAGTCAAGGCGGCGACCGCCAGCCCACCGAGCGAGTCCAAGTCGTAACCGCCTTCCTGCACTACCACCATCGGTCCCAGCTGCCCGATCCGCTCCCCCGCCCGGCGGTAACCCTCGGTGCTCACCCGCAGCGGGCTCTCGGGATCGGACGCCGCGGCATCGAGGCCGAGGGACACGACGATCGCATCGGCACCGAACGCGCGGACCTCGTCGCACAGCACCTCGACCGCGGCCAACCAGCCGCCGTCGTCGGTCCCGGGCGCCAGCGGCAGGTTGCGGTTGGCGTTCAGGCCGCCCGGAGCCCCGCGCTCGTCGCCGTAACCGACGTAGTGCGGAAACCACCCGGCGCCCGGATCGACGTGCACATTCCCGACGAACACGTCGCCGCGCACGTAGAAGATCGCCTGCGTGCCGTTGCCGTGATGTGCGTCGATGTCGATCACGGCGACCCGCGCGGCGCCCGACCGGCGCAACGCCTGCGCGGCGATCGCGGCGCTGTTCAGATAGCACGAGCCGCCGTAGCCCGACGGACCGGCGTGATGGCCGGGGGGCCGGCATAGCGCGTAGGCGACCGGGGCCCCGGCGTCCACGAGGTCGGCAGCTGTGAGCGCGGCGTCAGCGGCGGCCCTGACCGCCGCCCAGGTCCCGGGCCCGATCAGCGTCATCGTGTCGTAACAGAACCTCCCCACGCGTCCATGGAGCGCGGGCGGTGATCGCAGCGGCAGGCCGGTGAGCAGCTCGGCCGTCGGGAAGATGTACGGCACCACCCGACGGCGGCCGTGCTCGGACGGATAGCCCGCCGCTTCCCAGTCACGCCAGACCGTCGATAAGTGATCGACAAGCGCTGGATCGTGGACTTCGAGAATCGCGGCGTTGTCGTGGCCGGTCGCCGGGATGATCTCGGCGCCGGCGGATCTGAGCGCCCGGAGGAGCACGAGCGCGCGGTCGGGCAATTCGGTGCCTTTCTCCCAGACACCCAGCCACACCTCGCCCTCGGGCTCGTGCAGGAGGCAGTCCTCGTGCCACACGACCGGCAGGCCGGACAGCGCTCCGTGGCCGGGCCGGGAGCTCAACGAGCCGACCCCGCCGGCGGCCGGTGCGTAATGATCACCTCGTGACGCGCGTCGCCGACCTGGGGATCACGATCGGCATCCTGCCGAGTGGCTCGACCGCTTCGATCGTCGACGTGCCCGGTGTCGGCGTCGGCCATGCCACCGTCTGGCGCGACGAGCCGCCGCCTCCGCAAGGCCGCGGGATCGCACGCACCGGCGTGACGGTCGTCGACCCGGGCGGGAACCTGTTCCGCAGCCCTGTCCCCGCCGGCGGCGCCGTGCTCAACGGCGCGGGCGAATGCACGGGGTTCCTCGGTGCTGCGGAGTGGGGGCTCGCCGAGACGCCGGTATTCCTGACCTCGACGATGCAGGTGGGGCGCGTATATGACGCGGCTTGTGAGCTGTTGATGGAGGAGGAGCCGGCGATCGGCGCCGACGACGTGATCATCCCGATCGTCGCCGAGTGCGACGACAGCTTCCTCAACGACGCGCGGCGCATGCAGGTCAGCACCGACGATGTCCGCGAGGCGCTCGCGGCCGCCCGCGCTTGCGCCGGCGGACCGGCGCCGCCCGAGGGCGCGGTCGGGGCCGGGACGGGAATGAGCTGCCTTGGGTTCAAGGGCGGCATCGGGACCGCGTCGCGGCTGACGCCGTCCGGGCACACCGTCGGGGTGCTGCTGCTGTCGAACTTCGGCGAGCGACAGCGGTTGACCGTCGATGGGGTCCCGGTAGGTCGGATGCTGCTCCCGGTCGACGGACGGGAGGCCAGCTGGGCGACGGGGCCCGACGCGGGGTCGTGCATCGTGGTCGTCTTGACCGACGCGCCGCTCGACGCGGCGGCGTGCGTGCGCCTGGCGAGGCGGGCGGGGCTCGGTCTGGCCCGGACCGGCTCGATCGCGGGCCACGGCAGCGGCGAGATCTTCGTCGCGATGGCGACAGGCCTGCGGGGTCGGCGCACCGATGGGCGAGGGCCGCAGCCCGACCACATCCCGGAGCAGGCGCGCGCCCTCACCGGACCCGCGCTGAACCCGTTCTTTGCCGCGGTCGTCGAGGCGACCGAGGAGGCGGTCCTCAACAGCATGCTGGCGGCGCCGACCGTCACCGGGCGGGATGGCAACACGGAATACGGGCTCCCGGTCGAGAAGGTCCGCGAGCTGCTGCGCGCCGCGGGCCGGTGCTAGAAGGTCGATCCCGATGACCGGCCAGCCTAACGACCAGCAGCCGCCGATCGCGCCTCGCGAGCGCTCGATCCGCGAGCTCCACGGCGAGGTGGTCGCCGACGACTACGCGTGGATGCGCGACACCGATCACCCGCGGTTGCGCGATTACCTGATCGCCGAGCGCGCCTACTACGACGGCCAAACGCAGCACCTGGCGCAGCTGGCCGCGAAACTCGCGGCCGAAGCCGCCGGCCGCTTCCCCGCCGCGGACGAGTATTCGGTCGCTTGGCCGCTGCGCGGATACACGTATCGCACCAGGCTGCCGCACAACAGCGACAACGTGCAGCTGCTGCGCTCCAAAGACACACGGTCATCCGAAAACGTCCTCCTGGACGAGAACCTCCTCGCCGCTCAGACGGGATACATCGAGACCGGGGACCGCGAGCCGAGCCCCGACGGCGCGCTGCTCGGCTGGTCTGCCGACACCAGCGGCGCAGAGTTCTACGACCTGCTTATCCGCGATCTGGAGACGGGCCAGGACCTGCCGGAGGTCATGAGCCGCGCGTTTCCAGGACTCGCCTGGGGCGCCGCGTCGCGACACCTGTTCTACCTGGTGCTCGACGACCTTTTCCGGCCGTTTCAGATCTGGCGACACGAGGTCGGCACGCCGGCAGCCGACGACGCGCTCGTGTTCGAGGAGCGCGGCAAGCGATTCGATCTGACGCTGCACGGATCGCGAAGCGGCGAACTCGCGATCGTCAGTGCCGAGTCCCGGGACACGACGGAGACCTGGCTGATTTCGCTGACCCGACCGCTGGACGATCCGGTGCTCGTCGAGCCGCGCCGCAGCGGCATCGAATATCGCGTCGACCATGCGCGAGACGGCGCAGTCTGTATGTGGTCACGGATGATGGCGAGCCAGAGTTCACCCTGATGCGGGCGGCGCTCGACGAGCCGCGGCGCGCCGGCTGGCAGCCGGTCCGCTGCCCCGTGATCGCGCCCGCCAGGACTGACACGAGGCTGGTGCGCTGCGACGTCCTGGCCGAGCACCTGTTGCTGACGGTCCGCCGCGACGGCGAGCAGCGGCTGGTGATCACCGATCACGGCGGCGGCAACGCACGCGAGGTGGCGCCGAGTCTCCCCGCGGGCTCGATCCGAGTCGACCACTCGGAGGACTACCGCGACGCCGTGATCGTCGCGGAGGAGTCGCTGATTGAGCCGCCGACCTGGTACGAGCTCGACCTCGGCACGGGGGACAAGCGACTGCTGAAGCGACTCGAGGTTCCGGGCTACGACCCGACTCGCTATCGCACCGAGCGCGTGAGCGCTCCCGCCGCCGACGGCAAGTCGATCCCGGTCACGCTCGCCCGCCTGGACTCGACGCCCCTGGACGGGAGCGCGCCGTGCCTGCTGTACGGCTACGGCGCCTACGAGGTGACGATCGATCCCGAGTTCGACCGCAGCCTGCCGTCGCTGCTCGACCGTGGCGTCGTCTACGCGATCGCCCACATCCGCGGCGGCGGCGAGGGCGGACGGCAGTGGTGGCAGCAGGGGCGGCTCGAGTCCAAGCCGACGACGTTCAGCGACTTCGTCGCGGCCGCCGACTGGCTGGCCGGGAGCGACGGACCGCCCCTGGTCGACGGCGATCGGATCGTCTCGCGGGGGATCTCGGCCGGCGGCCTGCTCCAGGGCGCCGTGTACTCGATGCGGCCCGACCGCTGGCGGGCGGTGGTCGCCGAGGTGCCATTCGTGGACGTCGTGAACACGATGCTCGACGAGTCGATCCCGCTGACGATCACCGAATATGACGAGTGGGGCGACCCGCGCAAGCCCGACGACTACCGGCTGCTGCAGTCCTACTCGCCGTACGAGAACGCGCCCACCGGTCGTCGGCCGGCGCTGCTCGTGACCGGCGCCGTCCACGACGCCAGGGTGTCGATCCACGAGCCCGCCAAGTGGGTGGCGAAACTGCGCTCGACGGACACGTCGGACTCGCGCCTGCTGTTCCGCGCACAGGTCGGCGTCGGCGCCCACGGCGGCCCGTCGGGCCGCAGCGCCAGGCTCGCCTACGAGGCGGCGATCCAGACGTTCATCCTCGACGCGATGGGGATCAGCCAGTAGCCGACCCTAGGACGCTGTTCTGAAAATAGCCCCGCGATACGTCGCGCGCTATCCGCCGGCGCGTGGCGCTGGCCGCCTCGACCGTTGTTGCGCGCTGTGCTGATCTGAACCTGATTCTGGCTGGGGAAGCGGGGAGCGAGCTGATCTGCCCGCTTCGATGCTGCACAACGTGCAAGAGCGCCGCGCCCGGCCGGGAACGTGTCGCGTTTTGCCGCCTATGGAGGCTGTCGCAAAACGTTTGTGGCTTGACGGTGCGGGGGGTGTTGGTGTGATGCTTGGGCGTGGTCTGCGTGCTGGCCTGGTCGGTGTGGGTGCCCGGCGGTCGGCGGTCCGGCGGCCATCTGCTTCTCGCGGGCAGGCTCGATCGCCCCGAAGCTCTCGGCCGGGGTGTGAGGTGTTTGGGGTGTTGCGGCCGGGTTGGTCGGTCAGGCGATCGCGGCGGCGGTGCGGTGCTGGTAGAGCTTGAGCATGTTGCCGGCGAGGTGGATGAACGCCCATTCGCTGCGGACGGCGGTCAGCCCGCGGCGGCGGAAGCGGCGGATCTGGCGGTTGTGTTTGCGGTCGCCGAAGACCGGTTCGATCAGGCTGGAGCGTTGTTTGTAGGCGGCGGCGCCTTGGGGGGTGCGGAGCAGGTGTTCCATCTCTTCGATGGGGGTCGCGTCGGGGGGTGGCGGACCGTCGGTGTGTCCGAGTTCGCGGGCGGCGCGTCGTTGTTGGTGGTCTTTGGTTGTGGCGATCAGGCGGTCGGGGCCGGGGGCGGTCAGGTTGTGCTCTGAGCAGTAGCCGGCGTCGGCGAGCTCGAGCTCGATCTCGGCGGTGATCCCGGCGGCGGTGAGCGATTGGGTGAGCTTGTCGTTCATCGGCTCATAGAGCTGGACGTCGCTGGCGTCCTGGCTGACCTCGCAGGCGAGCACGATCTGGTTGGGGTTGACGATCGCCTGGCGTTGTAGCCCTGCACCCAGCCGTCCTTGGTGGTCATGATCCGGCTCTCAGGATCGGTGATGTTCGCCCGGCCGGCTGCGCGTGAGCGCCCTCGGCTGCTGTGCGGGCCGCCGCGAGCCTCGTCTCTGCCCGGCGTAGCGTCTCGGTCGCTGCTCGGATCCGGCATAGGAAGGGCGGGCCCTTGGGCGTCTGGCCGGGCGCCGCGGCGGCGAGCTTCGCCGCTCGCGCGGTCTGCATCTGCTCAACACGCTCGAGCGCAACGCGATGCTCGATCTCCGCGCGCGCGAGCACGACGAGCGGTTGCTTCTTGGCTTGCGGCCGTCACCTGACTGCCCTGCTCTGCCCGCTCTGCCGCGGCGTGCGCGTGGCTTGCCGCCAGCGCCTTGGCAGCGGCGTCCTGCGCCTCTATGACCGCCAGCGCCGCCTGCAACCGTGCCAAGCTACCTGCCCGTGAGGAGATCTCTGCTACCCGCTCCAGGCCCTGCAACGCTTCGGTTCCGTCCGCCGCTCGCTGCGCGTCCTCGCCGGTGAGTGCCATCAGCTTCGCTACCTCCCGCCTTATCCACTCACCGTCACGATTGCTCGCCAGCGACGCGTCCGCGGCGATCTTCGTCCCGTCCAACGCTACCACCTACAGATCACACAACCCTGCCGCCTCGCACAACCGCAACCCCTCCACTAACAACCCCTCAAGCTCACGCTCTTGTTCAACTACTAACCTAGCTATCGTCTCGTCATCAGTCACCAGTCCGCCACAGATCACCCTGAACGCCGCATCGGTCCGGCACTGCGCCTCTATCCGCCGGCTTGAGCGTATCCCGCAGCAGTACGCGTAGAGCAACAACGCTACCATCATCTCCCGCTCGTATGGCGTACTACCCTGCGCGCCCCCAGGCCGACGATGCAACCCTGACGTGTTCAACCTGCTACGACATCGAGCACTAACCACGCCAGATGCCCCTCATCCAGCCACTCCCGCATCTACACCGGCAACAAAAACAACTGATCCCGCACCTTGCGCACATACTAGCGCGTTACCCCTGCCTATCCCTCGCAAACCCCAGCAGCCTCTCGTTCCGCCTCCTCGCTCTTCATCATCCAACACCACCTCCTTACTCAGTCCCCTGCTGCTGCTATCAGCCGTAAAAGCCCTGCTCAGGAGGCACTTTTAGCAGTCAAGTCTACAGATCACTGCCCTCACTCACTGCCGCTCCTACACGCGCCCGCACACGCCCCATTTGCACACTCTATACCGGCGTTACGCAGCACGTGCGATCGGGCGTCAGGCGCTGGTGCGCGTTAAGCCGGCTCTGAGCGACAGTCTCTAGGGCTCGACGACCGACGCGTACGCCGCGGCAGTGAACAGCGTCGTGAAATGCTCGACGACCTCGTCCACCGACGCGTCGACGTCGCCGTTGATCCAGTCGGCCAGAACCTCGACCACGCCGCCCATCAGGGCCCGCGCGACCAGCACGGGGTCGAGGCGGAGCCGGATGTCGCTCGGCGCGACCGACATCGCCCCCTGAACCGTGAGGTCCGCGAGCGCGCGCCTGGTCTCGCGGCGCAGGCGCTCGAGGCGGTCGCTCACGCCGACGACCTCGCGCGCGACGATCCGCGCCTTGCGCCGGTCCTCGGTCATCGCGATCCATCCGGCGCGCAGGCCCGCGCGCGCCTTGCCCTCGATCGTGTCGGCGCTCGCGACCGCCTCGGCTGCGCGCACCGCTAGGTCGGTGACGATCCGCCGGTAGACGCAGTACAGGAGATCCTCCCTGCTGCTGAACGACTCGTAGAAGTAGCGGGAGTTGAGCCCCGCCGCCGCGCTCACGCTGCGGATCGAAGTGGCGGCATAGCCGCGGGTGCCGAACAGCTCCAGTCCGGCGTCGAGCAGGCGCTCGCGCCGCTGAGCCTGGCGTTCAGACGGCGAGATGCCTCGATATAGGCGCTGCCCCTGGGCTGCCGATTCCATCCTGGAGGCGATTCTGGCACCGCCGCGTGACGGTGCCGGACAGGCCCTGGACAAAGTGGTATGCGAGTGTTACAGTTTCGCCGCCAGAACTGGTGAGAGAGTGCTACAGATTCCGCGTTCCGCGACTCACTGGAGGGTGTTATGACGCACCGAAGCCGCAACTCGACGGCAGTGCGCGGTGTCCTGCTAGCGGCCGCGAGCGTCGGGGCGATGCTCTTCTGGGCGGCCGACGCGCGGGCGACCGCGCCGACGATCACCCCGATCCCGGCCACCAGCGGCGAGCACGGGTACCCGTACGACGCGGTCCCCCAGACGCCGTTGATCGCCGGGGCGCCGTCGATCAACCTCGCCGCGCTCGGCTACGTGGAACGCGAATTCGAGCTCTCGGGCGGCGCGACCGTGTACCGGCAGAACGGCTTCTGGTCCCCGGACGGCAGATGGAGCGTGTCAGTCGCGCAGACCAACGTGCCGTATACGACGCGACTACTGGTCCGCTATCCGACCAACCCCGCGAAGTTCAACGGCACGGTCGTGTTCGAGTGGCTCAACGACACCACCGGCGGCGACCAGGACCCGGTCTGGTCTGAGCTCTACAACGAGTTGCTCAGTCAGGGCTACGCCTACGTTGGCGTGACCGCGCAGACGGCCGGCATGAACGACCTCAAGACGTGGGACCCCGAGCGCTATGGGGCGCTCGGCGACAGCAACGACGGCCAGTCATACGACATCTTCACGCAGGCGGCGGAGGCGGTCAGAGCCGAGAGCGCCACCCTGCTGGGCGGCCTGACGCCAAAGCATCTGATCGCGACCGGCGATTCGCAGTCGGCCTTCCGGATCGACACCTACGTGAACGCGATCCAGCCGATCACGCACGCGTTCGACGGTTTCATGGCCGTCGGTCGCGCGGTCACGGCGGCGCCGCTGGGCAACGGGCTGCTGTCGACGAGCCCGTTCCCGGCGCTGATTCGCACCGACAACGCGGCGCCGTTCATCCAGCTGAACACGCAGGGCGACATCGTCGAGCTCGACGCAGCCGCCGCGAGGCAGCCGGACAACGCCGATCTGCGCACCTGGGAGCTGCCCGGCGCGGCGCACATCGATGCGCACGAAGCGACCTACGAGCTCGAGACGATCGCGCGCGAGGAGCCGACCGTTCCGATCCCCCGGTGCGTGTTCGGCACCCCGATCGAAGGCACCGGCACCCCGCTAGACGGCGTCAACCAGGTCAACAACATGCCGCTGTTCGAGGTCGAGGACGCCGCGATGGCCGCCCTGGAGAACTGGGTCGCCAACGGCGTGCCGGCGCCGCACGCACAGCCGATCTCGACGATCCCCGTGTTCTTCGGCCTCTACGACCTCGTCCCCACCGACCAGTACGGAATCGCCTTGGGTGGAATCCGGCTGCCGGAGGCCGAGGCACCGGTCGAGGACTACTCACCGCTCAACTTCTCGACGCCGAGCTCTGGCGACCTAACGCCGAGCGCGATCGTGAGCGAGGTCGAGAGCGCGCTGACCGCGCTCAGCACCGGCAGCATCGACAACGCTGCGGTCCGCTCGGCTGGTCTGTGCCTGCTGTCGGGCTACTTCACCGAACTTGAGCCAATCCACGCTCCAGGCCCTGTATCCGACGCTCGCGAGCTACGTGTCGAAGTACACAGCTGCGGCAAACGCCGCGGTCGCCGCTGGCTTCTTGACGCCGGCCGACGCGCGCGCGGCGATCGCCAACGCGCAGGCCGGACACGGGCCGCTGCAGACGCCCGCCTCGACGATCCCCTAGGTGGGCGTCGCGCCGTCGCCGGAGCTCGCGGCGTCGGTCATGGACGCGCCGTCAGCCCCGGCCACGGCCACGACGTCCGGCTCGTGCAGCGGGAAGTGACACGCCGCCTGTTGTGTCGGCCCGAACCGCCGCAGAACCGGCTCCTCCGCGGCGCAGAGATCCTGCGCGCGCGGGCAGCGCGTCCTGAAGCGACACCCCGACGGAGGGTCGATCGGGCTCGGCAGCTCGCCCCGGATCCCGGCCTCTGTCTTGGCGCGCTCGGCGGCCGGGTCGGGCACCGGGATCGTCTTGATCAGCGCCTCGGTGTAGGGGTGCGCTGGCCGGCGGTAGATGTCATCGCCGGTCCCCAGCTCGACGACCTTGCCGAGATACATGACCGCGATCCGATCCGCGAGGTACTTCACGACCGCCAGGTCGTGCGAGATGACGACCGAGGCGCGCTGGTGCTCGGCCTGGAGGCGCTTCATCAGGTTGAGCACCTGGGAGCGGATCGAGACGTCGAGCGCACTGACCGGTTCGTCGGCGACGATCACCTTGGGCTCGAGCATCAGCACCCGGGCGAGCGCGATCCGCTGGCGCTGTCCACCGGAGAACTCGTGCGGATAGCGCTCGAGCGCGTTGCCGGGAAGCCCTACCTCGTCGAGCAGCTGGCGGATCTTGCGGTCCTGGTCCTTGCGGCTGCCGACGTTCTGGATCAACAGCGGCTCGCGTAGGATCGCCTGCACCCGCATCCGCGGGTCAAGCGACGCGTACGGATCCTGGAACATCATCTGCAGGTCCCGGCGCGCCCGGCGCAGGCCCCTCCCGCGCATCCGGAAGACCTCGCGTCCGGCGAGCTCGATCCGACCCGAGTCGGGCTTCTCGACGCCGACGATCAGCTTCCCCAGCGTGGTCTTGCCGCAGCCGGACTCGCCGACCAGCCCGAGCGCCTCGCCCGAATCGACGTGCAGCGAAACTCCGGAAACGGCCTTCACTGAGTTGACCCTGCGCTGCAGGATCGCCCCCGCAGTGACCGGGTACTCGCGCACGACGTCGGCGATCTCGAGCAGGTGGCCGTTGCTGCTGGCCGTCGCGGCGGCTTCGGAGCTCCCCTGGACGAACACCTTGGGCAGCTCGACGGGCCCGTCGACCGGATGCCAGCACGCGAACAGGTGCTTGGGATCGCTGCCGGTCAGCGGTGGCTCCTCGGCGCGGCACTGGTCGGTCGCGCGCGGGCAACGTGGCGCAAAGCGGCAACCCGGCGGGGGATCGGTGAGGTCGGGAGGCAGGCCGCGGATGCTGACCAACGGCTTGGTGTTGTCCTGATCGAGCCTCGGGATCGAACCCAGCAGCGCCTGCGTATACGGATGCCGCATGGCGCCGAAGATTTCCTCGGTGGAGGCCGTCTCGACGATCCGGCCCGCGTACATGACGTTGATCCGGTTGGTGCGCCCGGCGACGACGCCCATGTCGTGGGTCACCAGAAGCGTCGCCATCCCGAGCCGCTCCTCGAGGTCGTCGAGCAGCGCCAGGATCTGGGCCTGGATCGTCACGTCGAGCGCCGTCGTCGGCTCGTCGGCCAGCAGGACCTTCGGCTCGCACGCGAGCGCGATCGCGATCATCACGCGCTGGCGCAAGCCGCCCGAGAGCTGGTGCGGATACTGCTCGAGTCGCTCCTTGGGCCGCGGCAGGCCGACAAGCTCGAGCACCTCGAGTGCGCGATCGTGCGCCTCCTTGCGCGACGCACCGCGGTGCAGCCGTACCGGCTCGGCCACCTGCTCACCGATCTTCTTGGTCGGATTCAGCGATGACTGCGAGTCCTGGAAGATCATCGCGACCTCGTTGCCGCGGAGGCGCTGAAGCTCCTTGTCGGACAGGCCGACGAGCTCGCTCCCCTCGAGCTTGACCGACCCCTCGATGATCTCGCCGCCGTTCGGAAGCAGACCGAGGATCGAGAGGCCCGAGCATCGACTTGCCGGACCCGGACTCGCCTACGAGGCCGAGCGTCTCGCCGCGATCGATCGCCAGGTCGACGTTCCCGACTGCCTGAACCGTCGATCGCGTCAGCTTGATGTGCGTGCTCAGGTTGGTGACGTCAAGCGCTCTCTCGGCCAGCCATCGCTACCTCCGCCTCAACCGCACGTCGAGCGCGTCTCGCAACCCGTCACCGATTAGGTTGCACGCCATCACGACGGCCACCAGGCAGAACCCGACCGGGTACACGAGCCACCACTGGCCGTTGGAGATGTATGTGTCGGCATTGCCGAGCATGTCTCCCCACGAAGCCGCCGGGTACTGCAGGCCGAAGCCGAGAAAGCCGAGATACGCGAGCGCGAGAATCGAGTCGGCGATCAAGAACGTGACGTTGACGATCACGACTGAGAGCGCGTTGGGGATCAGGTGTTTGTAGACCAGGCGCGAACGTCCTGAGCCCATCACCCGCGCCGCCCAGACGAAATCGCGCTCGCGCAAGGTCAGCACCTCGCCGCGCATCAGCCGCGCCGGCACGAGCCACGAGAAGAAGCCGAGCAGCAGGCTCTCCTCGAGCACCGTGGCGCTGAACTTGGTCGCCAGCACGAGCACGATAAACAAGAACGGGATCGAGTACACGATGTCGACGAAGCGCATCATCACCCCGTCGATCAGCCGGCCCGAGAGCCCGGAGACGGCGCCGTACAGGGTCCCGATCACGATCGAGATCAGCGCCGCGAAGAAGCCGATCGCAAGCGCTGTCTGGCCACCGAGCATGATCCGGCCAAGCTCGTCGAACCCGTGCTCATCGGTCCCCAGCGGATACGCCTGACCGTTAATCGGACTGGTCTGCCCGGGGGACAGATTCGCGTTCAGCGGCTGAGTGAGCGACTGGTTCGTGTGGTAGACGAGCGGCCCGATAAAGCAGAACAGCACGAAGAACACGATGATCACGACGCCCATGACCGCCACCTTGTTTTCTGCGAACTCCCGCAGCGCCAGCCGCCAACCGCTGGCGATCGCCTGCACCTCGCCGCCCTCGGCCTCCTCCAAGAACCGGGCGGGATCGTCACCGAACGGCGCCGCGACGTCGACGGCGCCGAGGGGTCTGACGCGGTTCTCGAGATCGTCGCTCAAATCCTCACCCTCGGGTCGGCGACCGTCAACGCGACGTCGGCCATCAGGTTGCCGAGCACCGTCAGGATCCCGCCGAGCACCGTGTACGCCAGCAGGACCGGGTAGTCGCCGTTCTGCAGCGCGTTGAAGAACATCAGCCCGAGGCCCTGGATGTTGAACAGCACTTCGACCAGCAGGTTGCCGGCGAGCAGGTCAGGGATCGACAGGCCAACCAGCGTGATCATCGGCAGGCACGCGTTGCGCAGCAGGTGGCGGTAGAGCACGGCTCGGTTCGAGAGCCCCTTCGCCCGCGCCAGACGGATGTAGTCCTGGGCCAGATTGTCGAGCGCCGAGGAGCGCATGTAGCGGCTGAACGACGCGATGTTGACGGCCGTCAGTGTGACGATTGGCAGGAAGTAGTCGCGCGGGTGTGTGATCGCCTCAGCGGTGGTCGTGATCGAGCTCGGCGCTAGCGGGGGGAAGATGTTCAGGTGCAGGGCGAAGATGTCGATCAAGATGATTCCGAGGAAGAACGCCGGCATCGCGTAGAGCACGAACGTGAGCGTCGTGATCGCGTAGTCGCCGATGCTGTTACGCCTCACGGCCTGCGCGATCCCAATCGGGATTGCGATCAGCAGCGAAAGCACGAGCGCCGACCCCGACAGGTAGATGCTGCGCCCGGCGTTCTCCTTGAACAGCTGCGCGACGCTCTGCCCCTGCTTGTAGGAGTAGCCGAAGTTGAGGTGCGCGAGGTTGCCCAGGTAGCTGAGGAACTGCGCGATCAGCGGCCGGTCATAGCCGTGCTGCTTGTTCCACGCGGCGATCTGGGCCGGCTTCGCGCCGCGGCCTAGCACCTCGTGCACGGGACTGCCGCTGATCAGGTGCAGTAGCTCAAAAGTGATCGCCGCGATCCCGATTGTGATCAGGATCGCGACGAGACACCGGCGGATGATGTATCCGAGCATCTCCTCGGGCGCTCCCCGTCTCTGCCGGAGCCTACTTCTTGTTGACCCACCAGAACTGCGGCCAGAACCCGTACTGGGTCAGGCTGAGGTAAGACTCCGGCGGACCCCCGACTCGCTTGGACACGGCGTAGATCTGATCGGCGTTGGGCTCAAACAGCGCCGGAAGCGCCTCGGCCTCATAGGTCGCCTCCTGGGAGACCGCGTCAGGGTTCGACCCGAACACCGATGCGTTGATCAGCTGGTTCATCTTCGAGTCGTTGTAGGCGCCGCTGTTGAACGAGCCGCCGGTGTTGAAGATCGAGTTCTGCGTCGGATAGAAGCTGTCGGTGTAGCCGTCGAAGTCCTCCACTCCCCACGTGTTTGTGTACTTGGCGACCGACGGATCGGCGTCGTTGAAATTCGAGTCGATGTAGTTGAACGTCTTCTGGAACAGCTGGATGTTGATGCCGGCGGCCTGCTTGGCCTCGGAGGTGACCGCCTCGTCGGTCAGGGCGATGTAGGGACCCGACGCCGCAGTCTCCGTGTACCACGTAAACGAGATCGGCGTGCCAGCCGGAATGCCGGCGCCGCACTCATTCGGGCCACTGCCCGGCCTGGCGCAGGTCGTGGTGCCGTTGGGTACCACGTGCCAACCGTGGGCCTTGAGAATCGCGACCGCCTTGGCCGGGTTGTACGGGTAGGCCGGCTTCACTGAATTGGAAGGCGTGTACGGCGTAGTGGGGACCGATGGAATCGGGCCGTAAGCCACGCCTCCAGCACCGCGGTAGATGCCCGTAACGATTGCCGGCTCGTCCTCAAGCATCGCCATCACCTGGCGGAAGTACAGCTGGGAGATGATCTTGTCGAAGTGGTTGGTGGTGTCCTTGAAGTTCCAGATCACCCCGGCCCAGCCGAAGTCGGGCTGGCCGAACACGCTGTAGCCCTGAGACTTGAGACTCGAGACGTCGGCCAACTGCGAATAGTCGATCGTTCCGACATCGAGGCTGTTGGTGCGCATGGCGTTCAGCATCGGAGTGATCCCGGTGTAGGTGACGCCCTGGACGGACCTGAGGTACGGCTTGGGGGTCCCGCCGAAGTCGGGGTTGGCGTTCGCAGTCCAGGAGCCGGTCACGGGGCTAAAGCTCGCCAGCACGAACGGCCCGTCGGCGGTCTTCCATAGCGGGTTTGAACCGAAGGTCCCGACCTCGCCCCCGGCCTTCCCCAGATAGGCGTAGATCTTCTTCGCATTGGCCGGGACGTTCCAGTTCAGATGCGGCCCACCGGCAGAGGCGACGTTCCAGGCTGTGCTGGGCAGCGGGAAGAGGTTGAGCGCGAGCTGGTCGTTGAGGAAGAAACCGGGGTTGAAGGCTCGGTTGAGGTGCATGACCACGGTGTAGGGTCCGGGCGCGCTGATGCTGGTCAGGCTCTGGGGGAAGTAGCCCGGCGTAAACGAGGCCCAGTTGGCCTCGCTCTCGGCCACCGCGGCCTTGATCAGGGCGATGTCGAACAGCAGGTCCTGGGCGTCCACTGGCTGTCCGTTGCTCCACTTGTAGCCCGTCTTCAGCTGGATCGTCACCGTCTTGTCGCCGTCGCTGAACACCGGCTTGTTGCCCAGGCTGAGCCCGTAGTTGATCTGCGGAGAGGCGCCGTAGGCTTGGTTGTTGAACAGCGGCAGATACATCATCTGCTGCCACTGGTAGTTGTAGGTGCTGGCGTTGCCAGACGGGGTGATCGGCAGGATGTAGTTCGGTTGGTTGCCGCTCAGCTGCCCATAGGTGACCGTGCCGCCGTGGGTCGGGGTGCCGGCCGGAGGCAGCGTGCCGTACACCCCCGGGTGGGCGAGCGAGCCCGAAGCTGCGCCGCCGCTGCCGGAGCCGCCGCTCGACCCCCCGCAGGCGCTCAGCGCGAGCGCGGCGAGCGCAACCAGGACGGTTGCTGCGAGCGCGCGTCGTCCGGCGCGACTTTGCTGACGATCGTTTGCATCCTCATCGGACACGGTGGCACGGCTGCGACCCATCTCAACCCCTCTTCCCAGTCAATACGAGGCTCGGCACCCTAGGAGGGGTGAGCGAGGGTGTCAAGCGAGAACCGGCCCGCTCTCGAGACCCGGGGGCGGGTGCTGCAGCATCATTCCGCCCGGCGTTTCGGTTTCGATTATCGAAATGCATTTTCGCTGGGCAAACAGAGTACAGGCATAGTGGTGGTGCCGCAACACGCGGCGCGGGCTTAACACAACGCTCTTGACCGAGGCTTGTCACCTCGCGGTGGCCATAGCCACCAACGAGATGACACACCCCCCTCCAAGTGGGCGTCGCATACGCTGATCCACGTGATGCCAATCCCATCGGATGGCTACGAGGCGATCGACTCCCACACCGAGGGGATGCCGACGCGCGTGATCATCGACGGCATCGGCGAGCTTCCCGGGGCGACGATGCTCGAGCGCAAACAGCTGCTGGAGCGCGACCACGACGAGCTCCGAAGCCTGCTGATGAACGAGCCGCGCGGGCACGCCGCGATGTCCGGCGCGATCCTGCAGCGGCCGTCGCGCGACGACGCCGACTGGGGAGTCGTGTTCATCGAGGTCAGCGGCTACCTGCCGATGTGCGGGCACGGGACGATCGGGGTCGCGACCGTGCTGGTCGAGCTCGGAATGGTGCCGGTGACCTCGCCCGAGACCGTGATCCGCCTGGACGTCCCGGCCGGCCTGGTGGAGGCCCGCGTGCAGGTCTCCGAAGACGGGCGGGCGCGGAGCGTGACGCTGCGCAACGTGCCGTCGTTCGTGGTCGGGCTCGACGCCGTCGCCGGCGGGATCACGCACGACATGGCGTTCGGCGGCAACTTCTACGCGATCGCGGACGCGGCCGCGACCGGCATCGAGGTCAGGCCCGAGAACGCCTCGCGACTGATCGAGGCGGCCCTCGAGCTGATGGCCGCGGTCCCGCCACCGGTCCATCCTGAGAACCCAGCGATCCGTGGCTGCCGGCATGTGATCTGGACCGCGCCGGCGCCGCCGGGCGCGGACGGTCGTGCCGCGACCGCGATCCATCCCGGCTGGATCGACCGCTCGCCGTGCGGTACCGGGACCAGCGCCCGGATGGCCGCGCTCTATGCGCGCGGGCGGCTCGGGTTGCGGGAACCGTTCATACACGAGTCGCTGATCGGGTCGCGGTTTACGGGCGAGTTGGTCGACGAGTGCTCAGTCGGGGGCGTGCCGGCGGTGGTGCCCGAGATTACCGGCCGGGCGTGGATCACCGGCCGCGCGCGCTACGTGCTCGACCCGACCGATCCGTTCCCGAATGGCTTCCGGCTCGGCTGACGCGATCGTCGTCGGCGCCGGCATCTGCGGCGCCTCCGCGGCGCATTATCTGTCGGCGCGCGGGCTTGACGTGCTGGTCGTCGACCGCGCCGGCGTGTGTGCGGGGACGACCGGCCGCGGCGAGGGGAACGTGCTGGTGTCGGACAAGCTGCCGGGCGTCGAGCGCGAGCTTGCGCTGCTGGGTCGCGACCTGTGGAACGAGCTCGGGCGGCTGTTTGAGGCCGCGCGCGTGACCCGCAAGGGCGCGCTGGTCTTGGACCATCCGTCCGGTGAGATCAATGCATCGCTCGAGCCGGCGCTCGCCGACGGGATCCGCTGCTTGGTCGAGCCCGATGATCTGCAGGTCGATCCGGTCGGCCTGACCCGGTCGCTGCTCGAGCCTTTGCCGGTTCTGATCGGTGGCGACGTCGTTGCGGTCTGCACGGGGGAGGTCACCCTCGCCGACGGGCGCGAGCTGACCGCCGAGCACGTGATCGTCGCGACCGGTCCCTGGGCCTGCTCGCTGACGGGGCTGCCGGTGGAGCCGCGCAAAGGTCAGCTGGTTGCGTTGAAAGCGCCCCGCGACCTGATCCGCCACAAGCTGATCGAGGACTCGTACGCCGAGGCGGCGGCCAGCGCCGATGCGCGGCGGTTCATCGCGTCGGTGATCGAGCAGACGCTCGACGGCGACGAGGTATTGGTCGGCTCAAGCCGTGAGCGGGTCGGGTTCGACGACCGGATCGACGATGCCGTGACGCAGGCGATGCTCGCACGTGCCGCCAGGTTCGTGCCGGCGCTGGCGGAGCTGCCGGTGGCGCGCGCCTGGTGCGGCTTCCGGGCATGGCTTCCCGATGGGCTGCCCGCGGTTGGCGCGTTCGGCGAGCGACTGTGGACGAGCTGCGGCCACGAGGGGTCGGGCGTCGGGCTGGGACCGCTGTGCGGGCTGATACTGGCGCGGCTGATCACCGGCGAACCCCCGGTTTGCGACCCTGAGCCGCTCGACCCGCGCCGGTTTACGCGCTAAGAAAGAGCCGCTCGACCCGCCGGCTTACACGCTAAGACAGAGCCGCCCGACCCGCGCCGGTTTACACGCTAAGGCTGAGCCGCGCGGTCGCTAGCGCGTTGCCTGACCGTCGCCTTCTCCTCGAGCGTCATCGACCCGGGATGGCCCGGACCGGGCCACGGCATCAGCAGCAGGAGCAGCCTCGCATCACTGTGCGCCAGCACCGCGTGCCGTTCGCTTGGCTCGAACTCGACCATCAGGCCGGGGCCTCCCGCGACCTTGTCTCCGTTCGCCGTCGTGAACTCGACCTCCCCACCGATGACCGTCACCCACGCGCGCTCGTGGACCTGGTGGTCCTGGAGCTCCTCGCCCGCCGGGATCTCGATGGCGATCGCGCGCGCATCCCTGGTGTCGGACAGGATCTCCGGCGCGTGCGGACGAAGGTTGAGTGTTCTGATGTCCCAGCTGTTCATAGCCGTACGGTCCGGCACAGCTTCTCATAGGCAGGCGCGATCAGTCCCGCCGACCGGCGTCGAGCTCAGCGTGCGCGAAACTGAAGTGGTGAGTACTACGAACAGGATCATCGGGTTCGGCTTGGCAGCTGCGCTCGTCGTGCTCGGGATCGTGAGCCTGGCCGTGATCGGCGGTGGCACGGGTCAGGCCTTGGCGATCGCGCTGATCGGGCTGGGGTGCGTGCTCGCGATCAGTCTCGTGTTCTTCGAAGTCGGGTTGAGCGAGGACCGCGAGCTAGCCCGGGAGGAAGAGGCCAGGTCTCGAGAGCAGGCACGACGAGCCGGCCGTCGCAGGCTCGACTGGCCGCGCGTTCGGCGCCGCCGATCGCACTGACCTTCTCGACTCAGCGTCGAAGGACTATCGCCTCGACGCGCGAGTGATCGTCGTGCTCGGGAATCACGGTCGTCAGGATGCGGTCCTCCCACGCCTCGCGGACCACTTCCTCGACCCGGTCCTCGTGGCTGACGAACTCGTGCTCGTGGCCGTCGAACAGTTCGAGTACGAAGCCGTCGAAGTCACCGAAGTGGTCATACCTGATCCCCGATACCTTCCCGGTCAGGTGGACGCGACCCTCCCAGTCATGACGCCGGTGTGGACGCAGGTACATCGGCGCGCCCCAGATCTCCTCAAAGCCGCCGCTACGCCGGTCAGTCCAGCAGGCGAAGAAGTGACCATCGTGTCCGGTCAGCCCGATGTAGTCGCCGTATTGGAAGTTCAGCTGCGCGCCCGCGATCGTCTCGTTTGAGTCGTGGGTCGTGACCCTGGTCGGCTTTGACCACGTGACGCCATCGTCGGTCGAGCTCTGCATGAACAGGTTGGCGGTCAGCCGGCTGGAGCCAGCACCGGTCTCGTAGTAGACGACCATCAGGTCGCCGTTTGTCTCGTCGAGCGCCATCCGCGCGAAGAACTGATCGACCTTGGCGGTCTGGTCGTGGATCTGCTTCGGCGTCTCCCAGGTGGCGCCCCCGTCAAGCGAGCGCGAGAACCAGATCCTGCTCGTGCACGCGGCGTTCACGTTCGACCCTGGCGTGTCGCCCGGTGAATTGCAGCCGGACCCACCCGCGAGATCGGTCCACACGGCGTAGACGTGGTCCTTGGTCGCGGTGCGGTACGCCGCGCCGGACAGGTAAATCAGAACGCCGCGGTTGTCTTGCGCCGGCAGGAACAGTTGGAACGAGCCGGAGGTCGGCGCGATCTCGACCGGGGTCGCGTAGCTACCGCCGCCGTCGGTCGACTTGGCGACGAACAGCCGCTGGCTGCCGGTATCGGGCCAGAAAGCGAACACGTCGCCGTGCGAGTTGGTCTTGATGTCGCTCCCGATCGCGGTACCGGTCGTCTCGGCGCCGCTGATCTGCTGCGGAGCGCTCCAGGTCCCTCCCGGTCCGTTGCGAGCGGCCACGAAGCACGGTCCGCCGTTGTGCCAGATCACGTACATGTTGTCCCGATGCGGGGACGAGTGGTGGTGATCGACCCACAGCGCCTCTTTGTCCATCGCAGTCTGACCGCCGGGCAGGGTCGACTCAAAGGTCCAGGTCGCGCCCGCGTCGGTCGACTTGAAGCACCGCAGCGATAGCGCGAGGCTGGCGCTGATCCCGATCGTGATCGACCACGCGGTGCCGTCGGAGGTCCAGTCGATCGTCGGGTCACCCTGACGGACATCGGGGGCGCCAAATGGCGGCAGGCTGGACTGCGACCACGTGTGGCCACCGTCCTTGGAGAAGTGCATCGGCTGCGTCCCACCGAGCTTCGTCGACGCCGAGATGATCTGGCGGAGGTCGTGGTAGTTGAAGCGGATGTCGGATTCTTCGCGCGGCGAAATCGGCGCACCCGAGAGGCGGACGTTAGTCGGCATCTTCACCTCCTGAGTGCTCTTCCGGCTCGAGGTCCTGATGCGTGACCATCCACTCGTAGATGTCGCGCAGCGCGAGCGGATAGCCCTTGGTTGGGTCTCCCGGTGCTGGTGCTGTCTCGGGGTGCTGCTTTCGCCAATAGACCCGCAGCCAGGGCGGGATGCGGAGCCTGTCGTCCGCCTCGTCGGGATCCAGGAGCTTGAAATCCTGGTTGTCACGGACCAGGCGCTCGAGCGCCGAGCCGTGAATCACCTTCGACTCCCGGAGTTGCTCGTTAATCGTCGGCCAGTTTGGTCTACGGCCGCGCGACCTCGCCGCCGGCATCGCTACTGGCTACTGCTCTGCGGCAGGATCAGCGGCCGTTTCAGTTCTCGCATGTGGCGCCGCGCGAGTAGTCCGACGGCGATCGCAACTGCCAGCAGCACGGCAACGATCAACCACTCGATGCTGCCACTGTGGTGATCTGGATCCCAACCGGTCAGCGCCTCGATCCAGTCATGCCAGAAGGCTGTGACAACCCCCAACACGCCCGTGAAAACCGCCACAGAGATCTCGACCTTTACCAGCCGAGCAGATGGCTTGATCATGCCCGCTCTCCCCCTACGCTTTCCCCTGATTCCCGGTGCCGGGAACTTGTCAGACCCCGGTCGTAACAAGACAAGCCGACCCTAACCACGCCGGTCTACGCAGAGCAAGCCGCTGTTCTGTAGTGGACGGCCTGCGAGCGCCAAACCGTGCTAAAGCTCTCACAGACCGCGTGTTCAAGCCTGCTCACAGACCCGGAGGCGTCGGCGGCATCTGGATGAACGGCGGGTGCAACAGAGCCGCGTCGCTCGGATCAAGGAAGTCCATGACATCGGCCGCGTTCGCGTCGCGCAATGTCAGCGACGGAAGGTTCCACTTCGCCTCGATCGTCGCGAGGATCGACGTGTGGTCGTGGACAACCGTGGTCACCCCGCCGGGCTTCGAGTACGGCGAGACGACGATCGCGGGTACGCGCGGGCCGTACATGTCGTAGCCGCCGGGAGGATCTCCGGGTTGCAAGCGACGGCGGGATGTTGTCCGGCGGGATCGCCCGTGGCGGAGCGACGTGGTCGAAGTAGCCGCCGTGCTCATCGTAGGTGTAGATCAGCAGCGTGCGCGACCACTTTGGCGACTGCAGGATCGCCTCGACGACTGAGTGCGCCCAGGCCTCGCCGTAGTACATGTTCTGGGGATCTTCCTCGGTCTCGCCAGGGGTCGCGTCTTGGAAGTTGGCTCCGAGCACCTGGAGGATCTCCTTGACCGGGAACGGCAACGAAGCGAGCGCCGAGCCGACTGAAGACATCAGGCCGACGCCCGGATCAACGAAGCTCACCGCCGGCAGGTTGCCAGCCTGGCAGTCGTGGAAGAACTTGCTGATCGGCGCGTGATGATCGGCGTGCTTGAGGATGATCGACGGGATCACCGCGGTCATCGGTATGTCCGTGAAGTAGTCACACCAGCTGACGTTCTGGGCGGACAGGTGGTCGAAGATCGTGCCGTGCGGGGGCGGAGGATCGAGCAGCGTGTCGGGTCCGGTGACCGTGCCCCCGAAGGCCGTTCCGGCGAGCAGAAAGCGGCGGTTGGGATACGTGGGACCCGGCACCGAGCAGAACCACCGCTCGCCAACGGCAAATGTGTTTGCGAGCGAGTACGCGAACGGCAGTAGCTCGGGCGTGTAGTAGCCCATCGGCTCAGTAGCGCCGACGGACCTGACGAACCCGTTCATCTGGCCGCCGGCGATCTGCTCGTGTGTTGCCTTCCAGCTCTGCGAGACGTTCTTGGCCTGCGCGGTGTTCTGGAACGGGAAGGAGAAAACCTCCGCCGGCATGTGGCTCGCACCCGGGTTGGAGTTCTGCGCCTTGCCGTCGACGAACTCGAGGCCGTCGACATCCCGGCGCGTCAGCGGCAGGGCTCCGAGCAGGTTGTCGAACGAGTGGTTCTCCATCATCACGACGATCAGGTGATCGAACGGCATCTCGCCGTTGACGGTCCCCGGCGGCTGATGCGGGAACGGCAAGCTGCCGGCCTGCCGCGACGGCGGCGCAACGACGCTCATTGCTTCTCCAGCGTCGCGACCGTCACGTGCGGCCAGCGGAGCCCGTTGAAGTCGAGCTGCACGAGCTGCGTGTACTGGAGCTGCAGCGCGTCCGGCCCCCCGTGCTCGGCCGCCATCGTCTCGATCCAGAAGATCGCGTCGACCTCAGTCGCGATCGCGTTCCCACCCGGAGGGTTGGACCGCATCCGCGAGGAAAGCGGTGTTGGCGGTGCCGCCGCCCTTGATCGGGCTGTGCTTGGTCGAGATCTGGATGAAGGTCCGGTTCTTCATTGTCTTGCCGGCGAGCCCGGCCTCGAGGAAGCTGTTCGGGTTTTTGACGAGCTCCTGGGTCACGCCCGGCGACGTGACGCGGAACGCCGTTGGGACTGACAGGTTCAGCTCCGGAAATACCTGCTCGGCTGACGGGAAGTCCGAGTTACCCGGTGGAGGTGTACCGATCGGGAACGGAATGATGTTGTTCTCCGGGATGTGTGGAGGGCCCCCGTTGAGCAGTTGAAAGGTTCCCTGAACGAGGATCGCTGTGCCGTGGGGAATCGACCCCATCCGCACGACCGTCGAGGGCTCGCTCGGATTTGTCGTCGGCGGCACGTGCACCCAGATCCCTGGCTCGATGTGCAGACCCGCGCCACTGCTGGTCTCCGATATCTGCTGCATGTAAGTGATCCCGAACATGTCGATGTCGGGCATCAGGAAGCCGCGGTTCGGGATCGGTCCGTTGATCTTTGTGAACACCAGTTCCTCGGTCGTGAGGTTGAGCTCCAAGAAGCGGTCCTGGCCGCCGTGATGCGGCCGCCAGATGGTGTTGAAGCCGTGTCCTTTCCAGGTGCCCGGGAGGTCGGCCAGCGGACCCAGTGGCCCGGCGGGATGGATCGGCGCCGCGGCGGCCTCGAACCCCTCGACCTGCGACGGGTCCCCGAACACGAACTCTGAGTCTGTCTGTGTGACTGCGGTCATCTCGCTCCTTTGGCCGCCCGGCCTACAGGCATTGGACAGGGAAGTTGGCGCTGATCCCTCCATAGGGATTCAGTACCTGCAACTGTCGAGTCATCGGCGTACCGCCGGGCCCAAGGTTGGGCGGCGCTTTCGCGAGCAGGTTTCCATTCGACGCGACGATGGCCGTGGCGGGAACTCCGTCGATCGTGATCTGGGGCTTGACGTCAGTCGGCGCAGACGGATCGACCGTCAGCGCGGTGCCGAACACGCTGAACGGTTGACTGTCGTGGAGCGGCAGCGGGAACACTCCCGTGACCGCAGGCTGGGAGCGCGACACGGCCTTCTTGCCGACGTACAGGCCGGCCGACACGCTGGTCAGTCCGAGCAACGTGTCCGGGATCGTCGGCAGCCCGGTTCCGTCGGGATTGAGGAACTGGGCGACGAAGTAGACGGCGGTTACCAGGTTGAAGATCATGTACTGGAAGTCCCCGATGTCAGTCGTTCCGTCGTCGGCGCTGAAGATCTCGGCGATCCGGCCGAACGGATCGCTCTTGCCGGGCGGCTTGGTTGTTTTGAAGCCGGTCCCGTTCACCTGCGCCTGGGTTATTCCCTTGGCGGCGATGCCCGCCGTCGCGGGCACGCCGAGCAGGACCAGATAGCTGCCGGAGAGCCCGGTGTGCAGGAAGTGCTGCCAACCAGCTTGAAACAGCCCGACCTCACTACCGGCGCACGCCCTGGTGGCGTTCGCCGCGTGGACGCACGCGTGCGTGTGTACGAACTCCCCGGCGATCAGCAGCGCGACGAGCGCCCAGCCGACAAGCAGCGTCCACAGCAGGATGAATGTCTTCGACGTCGAGGTACGACCATCGAGTCCGAGGATCACGGTCGAGAAGAACCGGCCACCGGCCGCCCTCGCGATCAGTTCGATGACAACCAGCAGTAACAGCACGGCCGCCGCCGCGATCAGCGCTATACCCGCGAGCCCCATCAGTCAGCCCCTTGTCCGCGTAGCAGTGAACCCACCAGTCCCTCCCCCTTTGCCCCAATAACGATGCCCCAGCAGCCGTCACCGACCGCTCACCTAGTGTCCTAGATCGGTTACAGGAAAGTCAAGGCCGCTATTCCGCGTAAAACCTGGTCACAGTTACTCGGCCGTGACCACGAGTCCGGCCACAACTCACGCCTCGGGCGTGCTGCCAGTGGACCTCAGCGGTGTTACTGATTGTCCTCCGTTGACCGCGGCCTCGTTCGCCCTGTCTGCCGGGGCGGGCTGCTCAGACTGGTCAACGGTCCCGGATGACACCGGTGCCGGTCCGAACGGTGGCGAGCCCGGATCCTCGAGCGGGACGAACGCACGCTCGCGGATCTCGACCACCTGGTTACTGACGAGCTTGGTCTCGATCACCATCGCAAAGCAGACCCACCTCCTGATGTTCCGTAACGATGGAAGCGTGGGGTGTTCCGACCGCAGACGAGCCAACCGATCGTCGAGCATGCGGTAGACCAGATACCTGGCCGCGGCGGAGGTTCCGTATGCGGTGAACCCCGCGCACCAGATCAGACGGCGCTTTCGGACGGTCAGCGGGTTGACCCACAGGACGATCAGGGCGAGGTCGCGGTCGGGAATGTCAGTGGCTGCCTGGTGGCGAACCTCGTAACACTCCGAGTACTCGGCGAGGCTGATCCAGCAGCCTCCGTCACCAGGCTCCTTTTCCACGATCCGGAGCCCGAGTTCGGGGTAGCGCGCGTTTAGGTGCTCGAGCACCAAGCCGCTGACGGGATTCGTAGCCGGCAAACCGATCAGCACGAGATCTCCGTTCGGCGACGAGGCCACCTCAGCGCTGACCGCGATCCGCAGGCGCCGGCGGGTCGCGCCGTACCCCAGCACCTGGGCGACCTCGGTGGCCGCCGCCCAGTTACCGGCCGCGCTCACCGAACGCATGTACTTGATTCCGACGCCACCCTCTTGCCTGGCCGAGGTCGTGAGGACGATGTCCGCGTCTTCTTTGGCCCGCAGCCGAAAGAACCGCTGCTGGCGACTCAGCTGCCGGCTCGTGGTGACGGCCGACACGAATCCGGACACACCGACAAATCCGACTATCCAGAGGACGATCTCTGGAGCTCCCATTCCCCCACCGCCTCCTTCGCGCTCTACCCTCGCTTCGCCCGTCACGCCGGCATCGAGCGGCGTTTGGACGTGCGCAGTCTACTCCTCTGTCATACCGCCTTCCGGTGCCTGACGTCTGGCGGCGCCGGGTGGGTGAGCGCGCTCACGAGCCGGTCACGGGCTCCTGCGCCCACCCGGACGCGTGCGGCCCGGTGCTGACCGCGACGGTGATCAGATCGCTGCCCGAAGGCGTCGGCACGGTGACGGAGAACTGCCCATTCGGCGCGGCGGTCTGCACAACCGTCGTGCTGTCAGCGGGCGACCCCGGTTGGCCGCTCGCGACCGCGACCTGAGCTCCGGGTGCGGTCGTTCCGGTGACCGTCGTCGAGCCGCTGACGGTCGCGCCACTGGATGGCGCGCTGATCGTCACGGGCACGTTGGTCGGCGGCCCGCCGGTGATGTACCGGTCGCGCGTGATCGCGGGTTGGTCTGTCAGCGTGCCGGTCTGCAGATCGCGGACCAGCCGCACGTACTGGCCCTCGGCCCAGATCAGCGGCGTCGCCGAGCCAGCCGCCTTGCCGTCGGTGAACCCGATCGACGCGGTAGCCGGATTTGAGCCGTACGGCGCGGCCGGAATGCCGGGGTCCTCCCAGACCTGCTCAGGCATCAGGCCGATGCCCCACGACATGTTGTTCATCGTCGCCCGGAGGTTCTCGGCTCCGGGCCGGTCGCCGCTCTGCAGCTCCTGCTCGGCGCGCTCGCCGTCGAGGATCGGCCACAAATGACCCGTCCCGACACCGTTGTAAGACGGGGCGCCGCTGGGCGAGCAGGTGGTCAGACCGGGCTGATAGCAGTCGCCGTAGCCGTCCGTCGAACCGTTGGCCTGGACCCCATACCGGTGCCAGCCGGGCCCCGACGGCGTCCGGCTTTCCAGGATCTGGTCGACGATCTTCAGCGACGTGGTGACATCTGGGTCGTCGGCCGGGAGTTCGCCGAGTCGGGTCAGCTCGAGAAAGCCGGCGTCGACGACCCTGCGCTGGTCGACGTTGTTGAGGCTGCCGTTGTTGAGGTTGTAGGTCTCGGCGGCGTTCGGGTCGCCGGTCGGCGACAGGCGGATGAAATAGGGATCGTCGCTGTACGGCCCGGTGTCAGTGACCGTCCAGGACTTCACATTGCGTAGGTAGTAGTCGGCGGTCGCCTGGTAGAGCAGCGCGCGGGTAGGATCGCCGGCCGCCTGCGCCAGGTGGGAGGCAGCTGTCAGCCCGGCGATCTCGGCCGCGATCGTCGACGGCGAGTAGGCGATGTGCTCCTCCCAGCGATCCTCGCCGTACGCGGGACCGTGCTCGACGATGAAGTCGGCGTCCGGCCGGAGGTGCTGGTCGTAGAGCGACTTGTCGCCGGCGAAGCCGGCCTCCCATGCCATCAGCAGCGGATAGGCGTCCTCGTCGATCTCATACAGACCGTACGTGTCGGGAGCGACTGATCCGTCGAGTTCGGAGTCGCGCGGGAAGCTCCCGTCGGGTTGCTGCGCGCGGTCGAACAGGAACTCGACCATCTGCCGCGCGCTGGTGAGGTCGCCATCGGCGATCAGGCCGGTGAACGTCTCATAGCTGTCGCGCGCGAACACCGACCGATACGTGTAGCCGGCGTGCGTCGTCACCGCCAGCATCGACTGTCCCCACGGATCGGCGGGGGCGGCGACGAATGCGCCCAGGTGGGTCTTGTCCTCGGCGGACTTGATCACGTTCGCCGCGAGCCAGTAGGAACGGGCCTGCGCTGCGGGCGGCTGGTGCAACCTCGCGTCGTAAGCGTGCCAGCCGCTCGTGTAGTCGTTCAGCGTGGTCGTGTACGGGGTCGTCGCGCTGCGCTGCGCGGTGGCGATCGCGTCGGCGGCGGTGGGTCCGAACCCGAGCGCGAGCGTGAACGGCTGCGTCGGGTCGTGGATCTGAGCGGTCTGGACGACGTTTCCGTCGGTGGCCGTTTGATAGACGTCGCGCAGGCTGTGATAGGTGTCGAGTTGGCTCAGTCCGTCGCTCGGAGTGCCGACAAAGCCGCTCGACGCGCTCGTGAACCTCTGGTTGGCGAGCAGCGCGCCGACCACCTGCGCGGCCCACGGCCCGCTCGGTGTCGTGGTGTCGGAGGAGACCAGCGCGCCGGTGGCCGGGTCGATGACCGCGTTGTTCGGCAGCGAGTTGGTAGTGCCGCCGCCGCCGGTGTTGTCGATCTGCGCGTCGTAGCGGACGTAGACCTTGAGGTGGTCGATGGCCGTTGACGGGGCCCCCGCGAGCGGCTCGAGCGACGTGTGCATGACCACGCTGTCGCGCGCCGGGTCAGTCAGGTAGTCCGTGACCAGGGCGAAGCCGTGCTTCGGATCGCGGCTGGTCACCCGGCAGACCATCCCGCTGCGGTCCGGCGAGCTGACCGTATACGTCATGTCGCGCTGCTGCATGTCGGCGAACGTGCTCCCGTCGGTGACGATGTACTGCAGCGTGTTGACGTTGCTGTTCTGGATCGACGGGCTGAACGTGTCGGACAGCACGCCGTCGGCGACCGAGTACCAGACCTTCGACGTCGTGTTGGCGGCCGTGCCGAAGCAGTCCTTGCGAGCGAGGTCGAGGTAGGACTGGGCGCCTGGGCCACCCGGCGCCGCAGCTCCGTTGGATGCCGCCGATACGGTGGCCGCCCCCACGCAGGTGGTCAGCGCCGCCACGATGATCACCAGAAACCGTGCGCCGATTGCCTTCGCGATATCCATGTGGCTCTCCTCGTTCGCCGCGGGGCTCGGGCGATCACCCGGGCCCGACGGGTTGGCGCTACCCGAGCCACGCCGGCCACACACAATCGGTCGGGGATCTGACAGTTAGGCCTACCGGTAACTACTTGAGGCTCACGTTGACGCGCGACGACCGTGCCTTTGGGTACCCCACCGGAAGCAGGACCGTGCGTCGACCAAGCGGATACAGGACCTGCCAGCCGTAGTACCCGGCGTAAGCGAGCGTGTCGGCGCGCATCCAGCTCGCGTACGCCTGCACCGCTCGCACGTAGTCCGAGCTGTTGTTGTAGTGGTACAGCGCGTCTGGCATGTCGTGTGGTGCGCCGTTGGCGACCAGATAGCGCGCCGCGGCGAAGATCGCGTCGCGTTGGTTGTCGATCTTGCCGCTCCCATATTCGGACCACGTGCTGGGCAGGAACTGCATCGGCCCACGCGCCCCGGCCGAGCTCAAGCCCACGACCCGGCCGAAGTGCGTCTCGATCAGCTCGATCGCGGCCAGGTACTCCCACGGCACGCCAAACCGCGCCTGCGCCGCCCGGTAGTACCCGAGCAGGGTCTGTGCGGAAGGCGGCTGGATGATCCGCCACGCCGGCAGCCGCTTGCGCGTCGGGGTGATCTTCGACAACGCTGCTGACGCGGCGAGGTCAGTACGCATGCTGCTCGCCGCGGCGCCGTGGAGCGCCGCGAGCGTCGCTTGCCTGGCCGGCGGCGACTCGCCCGCCAGCTGTCCCGTCGCGAGCTCCTCGAATAGGCCTGCGTTCGCCAGCTCGCTGCTGCTGCTAGCCGGGTTGTCGATGATCGCCTGCGCGCGCGTGATCCGGGATGCAAGTTGTTGCGACTGCGGTCGCACGACACGGACTGGCCTGGCCGGAGGTTGTGACCGGCTCCGGGCCTGGGAGTTCTCCGACGGCGAACCGGCTTTGCCTGGCTCCCGCAGCCGGCCGCGAGCCAGGCAAGGACGATCACGATCGCCAGCGCCACTGCGGCGGATCTGTTCAGGGCAACGGGCGCGCGTACCCCCGTCATCGGTTTCAGTGTTACCACCCATAGGTCGTCGTGAACGTCCACGCGGACGGCCGTGCCACCCTTTG
>CAVYGK010000013.1:0-206945 GCA_963768015.1 uncultured Solirubrobacterales bacterium | reverse complement strand
CGTCGGTTCCGCGGGCCTCGTGCCGACGGTCGCGACACTCGGTGAGGGGATCGACCTGGCGCTCGCCAACAAGGAGTCGCTGGTCGTCGGCGGCGAGCTTGTGATGCAGCTCGCAGACGCCACCGGCGCCGCGATCATCCCGATCGATTCCGAGCACTCGGCGCTACACCAGCTGCTGGCCGGGGAGCGGCGCGAAAGCGTGCAGCGCCTGATCCTGACCGCGTCGGGGGGCCCGTTCAGGGGCCGCCGCGCCAGCGAGCTCGGCAGCGTCACGGTCGAGCAGGCGCTCGCGCACCCGACCTGGGCGATGGGCGGCAAGATCACGATCGATTCAGCGACGCTGATGAACAAGGGCCTGGAGGTGATCGAGGCCCACCATCTGTTCGGGACGCCGTATGCACAGCTCGATGTTGTCGTGCACCCGCAGTCGATCATCCACAGCCTGATCCAACTCTGCGACGGCGCGACGCTCGCCCATCTCGGCTACCCGGACATGCGTGTCCCGATCTCCTACGGGCTGCACTACCCCGAGCGCCTTGAGGTCCCGGTCGCGAGGCTGGACCTCGTCGAACTGGGCGCGCTGACGTTTGAGCCCGTCGATCTGGAGACGTTTCGCTGCCTGGCGCTCGCGCGCGACGCAGGTCTCGCCGGCGGCACCGCGCCGTGCACGCTCAACGCGGCCAACGAGGTGGCGGTGCACGCCTTCCTCGGTGCGCGGCTGCGGTTCCTCGACATCGCCGCCGTGATCGAGGAGACGCTCGCCGAGTTGCCATCCGAGCGCGTGCACTCGTTCGACACGTTGGCGGACGCCGACCGCGAGGCCCGTCGCGTTGCCGGTCAGCTCGTGCAGGAGCGCGCCCCCGCCTAAGGTTTTATTACGGTGAGTTGCCACACTAGGGTCCGATGTCCTACGTCCTGGCGTTTCTGGGCTTCGCGGCGCTGATCATCCTGCACGAGGCGGGCCACTTCGCGGCCGCGAAAACGGTCGGCATGCGAGTCGAGCGCTTTTCGCTGTTCTTCGGTCCGCTGCTGGTCAAGTTCAGACGCGGCGAGACCGAGTACGGGATCGGCCCGATCCCGCTGGGCGGCTACGTGAAGATCACCGGGATGAACCCGGCTGAGGACATACCCGAGAGCGTCCGCCCTCGCGCGTACTACAACCAGCCGGTCTGGAAGCGGATCTTCGTGATCAGCGCCGGCCCGGCGGTCAACATCCTGATCGCGTTTTTGATCATCTGGGCGCTGTTTCTGTCGTCCGGACAGGTGGGTGGCCCGTCGCAGCAAGTCGCCGCCGTCGAGCGGGGCACGCCCGCGGTGGGGGTGCTAAAGCCGGGAGATCGGATCGTGTCGGTCAACGGCGTCGGGGGCTCGTACGAGCGGCTGCGCGCGCAGATCGGGGCCGACAGCTGCGCCGGCACGGCGACGGCCAACTGCCAGGCCGCCAAGCCGGTCACGGTCGTCGTGGTCCGCAACGGTCAGCGGTTGACGTTCGAGGTCAAGCCGCGCTACAACGCCGCCAATCGCCGGATGGAGCTCGGGTTCGAGTTCGGCGACAGGATCATCTATCCGGGTGCCGTCAAGGCTGCGGGGTTGACGACATCGAGCCTGTGGTCGGTGACATCGCAGACCCTGTCGACGATCGCCCGGATCTTCGAACCCAAGGAGCGAAAGCAGCTGCATGGCGTGGTCGGGGTGTACACGGTCGCGCAGCAGTCGTTCGCCTCCAGCGCCACACGCGCGCTCGAGCTGCTCGCGCTCGTCTCGCTCTCACTCGGGATCATCAACCTGTTCCCATTCCTGCCACTCGATGGCGGCCACATCTTCTGGGCGGTGGCGGAGAAGATCCGCGGTCGCCGGATTCCGTTCGTCGTCATGGAACGGGCCGGTGTGGTCGGCTTCGTGCTGATCCTGATGCTGTTCTTCGTCGGCCTCAGCAACGACATCTCGTCGCTGAGCTCCGGCGGTTTGAACATTCGCTGACGCCGCGGGTGAACTCGGCCGGGCCCCGGCTCGCGACTGCCCACGCCGCGACAAATCCAAGACTCGCCGGCGGATTTGTCGCAAGCGGCATGCTGCATTTCGTGGAAAGCCGCGGAGCGGAGGCCGTCGCACAGATGCTCGCCGTCTGTCGCGAGACGACGCTGACGGGTGGCGCCCGGGCCGACTCGGCTTTTCAACCTACGGCGCGGGCTACCCCTGCCCACGGTGTTGGCCGCCTCGACCGTTCTTGCGCGCTGCGCTGATTTGAAGCCCGATTCTGGCTGGGGAAGCGGGGAACGAGCCGAGCTGCCCGCGTTCGTGCGGCACAACGTGCAAGAGCGCCGCGCCCGGCCGGGAACGTGTCGCGTTTTGCCGTCTATGACCGGCGTTACGCAGCACGTGCGACCGGCCCGCCGGGCGCTCGTGCGCGTTAAGCCGGCTTTGAGCGACAGCGTCGCGGGCGGCCTTGCGCCGCCACCCATGAAGATTGAGAATTACACCTGCCGCCGGGTCGAGGCCGGTGAGGCTTGGTGCGGTAGTTGGAGCCCGTGCGACAGCGTGGCCGAGGAGCCTGTGGAACCGTTGATTGCTGCCATGAGCGCGAAGGCCAGCTTCATAGCTGGGAGGCTCCTTCCGGCGGCACACACCGCCCCTGCGACCGAGGAGCTCGTCACTCCCAGCTGACAACCGAGTGCGCCCACCGAGCCCCAGTCGACGGCTGGGCCCGGTTTCGTGTGCACGTTGTCAGCTGGTCAGCCCCGGAGATTCACAGGCCAGCCTCAGCGCCGGCGATTCTCCACGTTCGTCCCGCCAGTGCGGCAGTTCGTGGAAAATCCGTGCTAGGCCTGCAGATTTTCCACGGAATGGACGGGGTGGCCCGCCGGTGCAAGCACGTGATCGAAGAGGTCCACCCCGCCGGGATGCCCGCCCTGAGCGGCCTTCGATCCAGGATGCCCCGCCCTGAGCGGCTTTCGATCCAAAATGCTCGCCCAGCCGCCGTACGCCCCCACACGCAAGCCGCGCGGCTCGGAGCCGCGCGGCGAACGTAGATCTATCTAGCCGCGGTCAGTAGTAATGCCTTCGTCCGCCGACTGCGCGCCCCATGCTGCCCAGTAGGAACAGAACAGCTCCAACCACCAGCAAGATGATCCCGATTGCCCACAGGATCGCGATCTTGGCGATGAAGCCGATTATCAACAGAATGATGCCGAGAACGATCAATGCCTTCTCCTTAGTCGTGCCTACCTTCACTACGGCGCGCTGGGGAGTAGCTACCCGAAGCCGTCCGAAATAACTCACGGCCGGGGACCCGCCGTCAGAGCTACGTGGGACCCGCGGCGGCGCTGATCGAGCGCCACACGAGCTCGATCGGGTGCTTGATCGGAATCGGCTGCCCGAGCTCGCGCAGATGCATGTCGAGTTGCGCCGCGCAGCCCGGGTTGCCGGCGGCGATGACCTGGGCGCCGGTCGCGATCAGGTTGCGAGCCTTGCGCTCGCCCAGCGCGGCGGCTGCCTGCGGCTGGACGAGGTTGTAGATCCCGGCCGAGCCGCAGCACACCTCGCGCTCGGTGGCCACCTCGACGAGCTCGAGCGCCGGGATCGCCTCCAGCAAGGCTCGTGGCTGGGAACGAACGCGCTGCGCGTGCACAAGATGACATGCGTCGTGGTAAGCGACCCTGAGGGGCACCGACCCGCGGGGCGCCCGGGGCTCGACTGAACCGAGCAGCTCGCAGACGTCCTTGACGCGCGCCGAGAAGGTTCGTGCCTCACTCGTACCGAGCAGGTCGCCGTAGTCCTTCATTGCCGAGCCACATCCGGCGGCGTTGACGACGATGTGGTCAAAGCCAGTGCTGCTCGCCTGCGCGAACGCGGCGATCGTGGCGCGGGCGCGTGCGATCGCCGCCGGTTCGGCGCCCCCGTGCAGCTCGAGCGCGCCGCAGCAGTCCGGGGCCCGCGGCGCGATCACCTCGAACCCTTCCGCGGCGAGTGTCCGGATCGTCGCCTGATGGACGTCGGGATAGAAGACGCGCTGGACGCAGCCCAGCAGCAGCCCGACGCGTCCCCGCTGGGGGCCGACCGCCGGTGTCCGCTCGGGGAGCGGCGGCGCGTGGCGCACATTGTCGGTGCGCGGGGCGACCTTGGCAAGCATCGCCAGGCGATCGGGCAGCCGGTCGACGCCGAACCTGCGAGTCGCCGCCAGCAACGGCACCAGCGCGCGCAGGCGGCGGGGGTGGGGCAACGTTTCGAATAGCAAGCGACGCAGCGCCCGCTCGGAAGGGGGCCGCTCGTGGTGTCGCTCCACCTGGGGGCGGACACGCTCGATCAATCGGTCGTAGCGAACCCCCGAGGGGCACGCCGTGACACACGCCATGCAGCCTAGACAGCGGTCGAAGTGGGTCACCATCTCGTCCGACATCGTCGACTGTTCGTTCAGCCCCTCGGCGATCAGGACGATCCTCCCGCGAGGGGAGTCGGCCTCGGCGCCCCACAGCACGTACGTGGGGCACGTATCGAGGCAGAACCCGCAGTGGACGCAGTCGTCGATCACGGACTGCTCCGGCGGGCGCTGAAGATCGAACGCCGCCACTCAGATCCCGCCGAAAATATTAGATACCGCCCACGAACATCCCCGGGTTGCAGGTTCCGGCCGGATCGAACCGCCCCTTGACGCTGCGCATCAGGTTGAGCGCCGGCCGCTCGACAGCTCCCCACGGGTCGTGCTGAACGCGGCACCCCGGCGGCGCGTCGAGGATCGTCGTCGTCGCCACCTGAGCGAGCGAGTGGCGCAGCTGGCCGACCTGCTCGGGGTCGACCTCCACGTAGCTGCATCCGAGCGCGGCCCGGCCGACGAGCGTGCCGTCGCAGGCGTCGGCTGCCCGAACAACGGCCGCCAACGCGGTCGGGCGGGCAGCGATCCGCACGATGACGCGATCACGGGAGCGTTGACCGGCGCGTTGACGCTCCCAGAGTGGCGCGTCGTCGTCGGTCACCTCGATTTGTTGCAGGCCAAGGTCCGCCATCAGGCGGCCGGTCCGCCTGGCGCGGCGTGCGTGCTCCGGGCCGGCGCTGCGCGCGAGTAGGCCCCCACGGCCGGCGCGCCAGGCCACGTCGAGCGCCTCAAATTCAAGCGGCGCCCTCGCGAGCGCGATCGCCGCTTCGGCCAGCGCTCCGGGATCGACCGCCGCGCCGAGTGCGGTCGCACCCGCCTCGTGCAGGGGATGGAGACGAACGCTGATCGACAGGATCAGGCCGAGTGTGCCGTATGACCCCGTGAACAGCTTCGCGAGGTCGTAGCCGGCGACGTTCTTGATCACCTTTCCGCCCGAGTGGGCGATCGCGCCGTCGCTGAGCGTGATCGTCGCGCCGACGATCAGGTCGCGCGGCTGGCCGTAGCGGTGGCGCAGCGGCCCGGCGTCGCCGGTCGCGAACACACCTCCGACGGTCGCCGCAGGCTCGGCGTCCTCGGCGATGTTCAGCGGCGGATCGAGCGCCAGCATCTGGTCAGCCGCGGCGAACGTGCGTTGCGCCTCGGTGAGCGGGACGCCGGCCTCGAGCACCGCCGTCAGGTCGCCCGCGTTGTGCTCGACGATCCGGTTCAGCCCACCGGTCGAGAGCTCGATGTCCGGCGGATCGATCGGCAGCCCCCAGCCGAGCTTCGTCGCGCCGCCGCGGATGCGGACCGTCCGGCCGTCGGCGGTGGCGCCCGCCAGGATCGCCGCCGCCGCCTCGAACGTCGCCGGTCTTGCCTGGGTGGCGAGCGGCACTAGAACCGCTCCGCGATTCCGGCGCGCTCGAGCGGGTGCTCGCGGTAAGGCCCCGGCACCTCACCACACAGGCGCGGAGTCGGCATCACCTTGCCCGGGTTCGCGAGCCCGCGCGGGTCAAAAGCGCAGCGCAGCCGTTGGAAGGCCTCGAGATCGGCCTCCTCGAACATCGAAGGCATATATGCCTTCTTGTCGACCCCGACGCCATGCTCGCCGGTGATCGAGCCCCCGGCGTCGACGCACGCCTTGATGATCAGGCCTGACAGGGTCTCAGCGCGTTGCGCCTCGCCCTCGCGGTCGGAGTCGTAGCAGACGAGCGGGTGCAGGTTGCCGTCGCCGGCGTGGAACACGTTCGCCACCCGCAGCTGGTACTCGGCCGCCAGCGCGTCGATCTCTCGCAGCACCTCCGACAGGCGGGTGCGCGGGATGACGCCGTCCTGGACGTAGTAGGCCGGCGCGATCCTGCCCATCGCCGCAAACGCGGCCTTGCGAGTGCGCCAGATCAGGTCCCGTTCCTCGGCGGTCTGAGCAATGCGGACGTCGAGCGCGCCGGCATCGGCACACAGATCGATCAGGCGCTCGAGGCCGGCGACGCATTGCTCGCGAGCACCGTCGAGTTCAACGACCAGTGCCGCGCCGGCGTCGAGGCGGTAACCGGCCCCGGTCGCCTGCTCGGCCGCCTCGATCGACAGACGGTCCATCATCTCGATCGCACCCGGCACGAGTCCCTCGCCGACGATCGCCGAGACCGCGTCGCCCGCGGCGCCGGTGTCCTCGAAGAACGCGAGCAGTGTGCGGATGCTCTCGGGCGCCGGGATCACGCGCAGCCAGACCTTGGTCGCGACGCCAAGCGTTCCTTCGGAGCCGACGAACGCTCCCAGCAGGTCATAGCCCGGGTCGTCGCGGCGCAGCTGCACGACGCTGCCGTCGGCGAGCACGATCTCGAGCCCGATCACGTAGTTGGTCGTGAACCCGTACTTGAAGCAGTGGGCGCCGCCCGAGTTCTCCGCCACGTTGCCGCCGATCGAGCAGACGATCTGACTCGACGGGTCCGGCGGATAGAAGTGACTCGGCGCCACCGCCTTCGAAACCGCGAGGTTCGTCACGCCTGGCTCGACGACGACCAGCCCGTCGTCGAGCTCGATCGAGAGGATCCGCCGCAGCCGCGCAAGCACGATCAGCACCCCGTCGGCGAGCGGTAGCGCGCCCCCCGACAACCCGGTGCCCGATCCCCGCGCGACCCAGGGAGCACCGGCGTCATAGCAGGCCCGTACGACCTGTTGGACTTGCTCGGCGGTCGCGGGCAGCACGGCGACGGACGGATGCTGGTGGTAGTGCAGCAGCCCGTCGGAGCCGTAGGTCGCGAGCTCGTGCGGATGCGTGAGCACGTGCTCGCGACCACATATCTCGGTCAGGCGCGAGAGCAGCTCAGGCGAGCCAGGCGGCATCACCTCAGTATTCACGATCCGCACCCCGAAGTGCGGATCTATGCCGGCTCAATGGACGCTGATCGGGAACGTGCGGCTGTAGATCGTCTGACCCTCGACGTTCGGCGCCGTCGGCGCCGTCAGGAACGGATCATTGGTCGGGTAGGTCCACGCCAGGCGCACGGTGCCGCTGGACGGGAACCTCATCCTGACGTCGAAGTAGCCCGTCGACCTGGCGACGGTGACGGTCGCGATCGTGCTCCAGGTGCCGTGGCTCAACAGCTGGATCTGGGCGTGCTGGGGACCGAAGCCGTCGAGCGTCGCGAACGGAGCCGGCCGGACATCGCCCCAAACCTCGACGCTCTGGTTATGGCGAAACGAGGTAAGCGGCATGTAGAGCGGCATCCGGAACGCATAGAAGGTCGCCTTCTTTGCGCCGTTGTAGGTCTCCAGGCCGCTCGCGAAGCCCGCGTATGCACCGGTGCTCGGGGGCGGGTCCGTCAGCAGGTACTGCATGTAGGACTTGACGCGCGAGTTCTTGTAGCTCAGGTACTCCGCCCAGTTGATGTAGTACGAAGCCGTGGCGGGCGACGGGTACGGCGCGCCCTTCGGCGGGCGGGTGATGTAGCCGTACTCCGTGTTGTAGATCGGGAAGTGCTTGCCCGAGCCGTAGATGCGCGTCAGGTGGTCGAGTTCTCGCGCAAGGTTGCCCAGATCGTTGAAGCGCGCGAAGTCGACCTTGTTGCCGGCGCTGCTCGCCGGCGATTCGCCCTGCGGGTAGGGGTGATCGGAGACGCCGGCGGCGTTGAACAGCGCGGGGTTCTGGCTGCGGAACCTACGCGAACCGGCGGCGTTGGTGGGGCAGCCGATAGCGCCGCGCGGCGCCGCCGCGCAGCTGTTGGAAAGCTCGAGTTGACGCAGTACAGGTCGCGGAGGAACAGGAGCGGCCGGGTCTGACCGTAGTTACCCAGGCAGTCCTGCCGTTCTCCTGGGGTTCGGGCCGGGTTCGAAGCCCTCGGCGGCGAGCTCGCCCCAGACGATCGTGTCGTGCCCGTGGCCGGTTCGCTGCAACGCGCTGCAGCCGGCGTTCAGCAGGCCGCGGAACATCGCGGGCCCTGAGGCCACGGTGGAGTCGTTGCTCGCCTGCGGACCGAGGTCCTCACCGAAGTTCGGCTCGTTGTAGATCGCCCAGAAGTGCACCGCGGGAAGCGGGGAGCTCTGCCCGGCGGCGGTGAAGTGCCCGTCGTAGCGTTCGCCGACCGCCTGGAAGAACTGCCCGTAGCGGCGGTGTTCGGGAGCCAGGCGAAGAACGGGTAACTGCTCGGCGGGTTGCCGCCCTCGGCCCAGCGGGGAGCGCCTCCGGTGACGGTGAAATCGACCGTCAGCCCATAGACGCTTCGCTTCGCGCACGATCGCGTCGTACGGTGCCCAGTTATCGCGTGGATAGGCGCTCGGGTCAGTGGCGTTGAAGTTCGGCTTCTTCTTCGAGCCGGGGCTCGGCGCGATCTGCGACCAGGGGACGATCACGCGCACGGTGTTTGCTCCGAGTTCGCGGAACTGAGCGAACGCGCCGGCAGGATCGACGAGGTCGGAGTTGTCCTGGAAGATCGCGACCTGTGACGAGTTCGCCGATGAGATCGCGGGCAGCGCCGCGGCGCCGGCTGTGGCGAGGAGTACGCCGAGCGCGATCGTCGTGCAGCGGCGGGCGCTGAGTCGCTTCGCGAAGAGTTTGGGCATAGTTGAGTAACAGCTCCAGGCAGTCAGAGTTGCGGCGCCGTCGCGAGGCTGGCAGGTACGGCGACGGTCGCCGTTTCGGGCCGTCAGTCAGGCTAGCGGAGTGTGATCGTCACCGTGCGGCTGAAGATCTCAGGGCCGCGCGGGTAGGACCAGGCGAGCCGCACCGCGCCGCTGCCCGGGAACTTCTGGAGAATGTCGAAATAGCCGTAGCGATCGGTGATCGTCACGGTGTTGACGGTCTTGAACGCGCCCCCCGAAGTGGGCTGGAACTGGATCATGACCCGCTGCGTGTCGTGGGTGGCGAGCTGCGCAGAGTGGGCCGGACGTACGCACCCCCAGACCTCGAGCGGGTCACCGCTGTGGGTCGACACGATCGGCAGATAGAGGGGCATCCGGAAGGCCGCGTAGCCGGGCTTTTCGGTCCCGTTGGCGTACCGCAATCCGGTCGCGAAGACGCCGCTCGGTGGGTCGGTCAGCAGGTACTGGTCGTAGGAGCGCATCCGCGGGTCGCGCCACGTTATGTATTCAGACCAGTTGAGGTAATAGCCCGCGGTCGTCGGGCTGACGGCGCCGGCGGCGGCGGCGGGCGGAGTCGTCTGGTAGCCGTACTCGGTCGAATAGATCGGAAACCTCGTGCTCGAGCCGTACACGCGTTGGAGGGTGTCCAGCGTTGCGCTCGAGCTTGGGGATCTCGGCCATCTCGGCATAGTCGGGCTCGTCAGGGGGCGCCTGGTTCGGGGGTAGTCCCGGGAAGGTGTAGGGGTGGTCGGCGAACCCGCTGGCGTGAAACAGGCCCGGGTTATCGGCGGGGAAGGCTCTTGAGGCGGCGGCTGTCGTCGGACAGCCGCGCTGCGCGGCCGCCGTCCCGGTCAGCGGCTTGTAGGACGAGTCGACGCAATACAGCGCACGCAGGAAGCGGAGCGGCGACATGCTGCCGAACAGGCCCGGCTCGCCGGCAAACGTCGCCCCGGCCGGCGCGATCTCACCGATCAGGATCAAGTCGCTCCCGTGACCGGTGGCGTGCAGCGCGCTCCAGGCGGCGTTGACGATCCCGCGGTAGAGGTCGCCGGAGACCTCGATCTGAGTGTGGTTCTCGACCTCGGGGGCGAGCTGGATCCCCTGGTTGGGCTCGTTCCAGATCGACCACTGGCTGACGCGCGGGAGCGGCGTGGAGCTGCCCGGCGGCACGTAGTGGCCGCTGTAGCGGGTGCCCACGGCACGTACGAACTGCTCGTACTCGCTCGCCGACGGGCGCCACTCGGGTTGCTTGCTGGGATCCGGGGCGCCGGGCGCCGAGGCCCAGTCGGGGGGCGGCGGCACGAGGTCCACGATCAGGCTCATGCCGTGCGCCTTGACGTCGTGGACGATCGCGTCGTAGGGCGCCCATCCGGCCGCCGGGTACGCCGCCGGATCGGAGGCGTCAAAGCTCGGCTTGGTGCGCGAGCTCGGGTCCGGGGCGATATCCGCCCAGTGCATGTAGATGTGGACCGAGTCGACGCCGAGGCGCTTGAGCTCGTCGAGCGCCTTGTTGGGGTCGTTGGGCGGCATCAGCTCGCCGGCCGGCGTGAACATCGCCTCCGGACCCACCCGGTCTGGGTGAAGGGGCGGCAGCGTCGGCGCCGAACTGCCGCACGCCGACAGCACGGCGGCGAGCGCGATCGCGACGACACCGAGCCGGGCCGCGCGTGACCGCGGCCCCCGTGATCTATTGGACTGGCTTTCAGGCAAGCGGATGAGGTTAACGGCGGATTGGGGCGGTTGGTTGCGGTCCAACAGGCGCTGAGTTAGCCGCAGCGGCCGGATGTACACTCCGCCCGCATGCTGCTGCCGGCCCGCACCGGGGCCGTCGCCGTTGCCCGGACGGACCGGCCATCGCGGCCGCTCGGACTCGAGGCCGAGACGTGGATGCTGGTCTCGATCACGGTCGTCGCGGCGGTGCTCCGGTTCGTCAACATCTCCAATCAGAGCTACTGGCTCGACGAGTCTCAAGCCGTGCACGAACTGCACCTCGGCTTCGGCTCGATGCTGAGCGCCTGGAGTTCGTTTGAGTGGAACCCGCCGCTCTATTTCGTGGTGGCCTGGCCGTGGGCGAAGGTGTTCGGGACCAGCGAGTTGGGGCTGCGGTCGCTGTCGGCGCTGCTGGGGACCGCGCTGGTGCCGTTGATTTACCTGTCCGGTCGCGAGCTCGTATCGCGCCGCGCGGGGTTGGTGGCGGCGGCGTTCGCGGCCGTCAACCCGCTGCTGATCTGGTATTCGCAGGAGGCGCGCGAGTACATGCTGCTGATGGTCCTGTGCGCGGCCTCGCTGCTGTTCTTCGCCCGCGCCTGGAACCGTCGTGGCGTCGGCCGCGACCTGTGGTGGTGGGCGCTGTTCTCGATCCTGGCGCTGCTGACCCAGTACTTCGCCGGGTTCTTGATCGCCGCCGAGGGACTGATGCTCGTCTACCGCTTGCGCAACCGGGCAAGCGTGCTGGCGCTCGGCGCTGATGGGCGTCGTCGGGTTAGCGCTGATCCCGCACCTGGTCCCGCGTCTCGACCAGCCCGCCCAGTTCATCGCCGGCGTGCCGCTGTCCGAGCGGATCCAGCAGGTCCCGGTCGCGTTTGCGATGAACACGCTGTACGAGAGCGGCGGCGGGATCCTGTCGTACGGCCTGCTGATCGCCTCCGGTCTGGCCGCGATCGTGATCGCGCTCCTGGTGATCGGCGGCGACCAGCGCGAGCTGCGCGGAGCCGCGATCGCTGCGGTGCTCGCCGCCGCGGTGCTGATCGTGCCGTTGCTACTGGCCCTGGTCGGCCACGACGACTACATCGCCCGCGGGTTGATGCCCGCCTGGATCCCGCTCGCGATCGTGATCGCAGCCGCGTGCACGACGCGGGGCGCGCCGGTCGCGGGCGCGGCGCTGGCGATCGCGCTGCTGGCGCTGTTCGTGTACGCCGGCATCAAGATCGACTCAGATCGCCAATTTCAGAAGTCCGATTGGCGCGGGGTCGCGACAGCGCTCGGTCACGCGGCCTCGACGCGCGCGATCGTCGCCTACGACGGGGAGTTCGCGGGCGGGCCGCTGTCGATCTATTTGCGTGGGATCCCTTGGTCCGGGCCGGGGATGACACCGCAGTCGAGCGCGCCGGTCAGCGTTTCGGAATTGGACATCGTCGCCGACTCAGAGCAGCAACTCCAGTCGCCGTTCCCATCCGGCACGAGACTGATCTCGTCGAAGCTGGTCGACGGGTACCGGGTGATCCGACTCGGTCTCGCCGCACCCGTGCAGCTCAGTCCGGCGGCGCTAGGGAACAGCGCCACGCAGCTGTTGGGTGGCGTGGCGGCGCAGCCGTCGGTGCTAATCCAGCGCCCGGACGCATAAGCTTGCGGCCGTGAATCGCAGTCACCGCGTCGCGGTCGCGCTCGTCCTGGCCATGGCTGGGCTCTCGGTGTGCTTGCTCGGGAGCGGCGCCGGCGCTCGCCGCTGTTGGCCAGAACCCGATCATCACCGACTGCCTCGAGCACCCGAGCGGGCTGACGGGTCACTACACCCTGGCGGAGCTGACCCACGCCCTCGAGACGATGTCGCCCGAGACCAAGGAGTACACCAGCTGTCCGGATGTGATCAACCGGGCGCGGCTGGCTGCGATCGCGCACGGGGGGACCTTCACCCCCCAAGTAGCGGGTCGGGGTCGTTTTTGCCGACGCCGGTGATCATCGTGCTTGTGCTGCTGGTTCTGGCAGCGGTCACGTTCGGCGCGCTCGCGATTCGGCGCCGTCGGCAGGTGGTGACCGCCGGCGCGGACGGCGAGGATGCAACTCCGGGCACCGCTGAGGCACCCGGTGACGACGCCCCGACGGGCTCCGGCGGCCCAGACGGCGACGGCTGACCGCGACGCGGTCCGACGGCCCGGACGGCGACAGCCGCTCCGTCGGCGGGCACCGTTCTACACTGGCCCCATGCCCTCAGAACGCCGGATCCACGTGGGTACCGTGCCGATCGGCGGCGGCGCCCCGGTAGCCGTGCAGACGATGACCAAGACGGAAACCGCGGATCTCGAGGCGACGATGGCTCAGATCCTGCGCGTCGCCGATGCGGGCGCCGACATAGTCCGCGTCGCGGTGCCGCGCGACAAGGACGTCGAGGCACTGAAGCGGATCGTCGTCGACTCGCCGATCCCGGTGATCGCCGACATCCACTTCAACTACACGCTGGCGCTCAAGGCGCTCGACGCCGGCGCGCATTGCGTGCGGCTGAACCCAGGCAACATAGGCGGCCCCGACAAGGTCGCGCTGGTCGCCAAGCGCGCCAACGAGCTCGGGACGCCGCTGCGGATCGGCGTCAACTCAGGCTCGCTTCCGGAGCACCTGCGCGAGCTGGAGTACGAGAACCCCGTCGAGGCGCTGGTCACCGCGGCGGTCGAGTTCGTCGAGCTGATGGAGCGGCTCGAGTTCACCAATTTCAAGGTCTCGATGAAGTCGACCAGCGTTCCGAACACGATCGCTTCCAATCGGCTGCTGTCCGAGCGGATCCCGTACCCGCTGCACCTCGGGGTCACGGAGGCCGGAACGAAGTGGTCTGGCTCACTGAAATCCGCGGTCGGTCTCGGCACGCTGCTCGCCGACGGGATCGGCGACACGATCAGGATCTCGCTGTCGACCTTCCACGCCGAGGAGGAGGTAAAGGTCGCCTGGGAGATCCTCAAGGCGCTGAAGCTGCGCGAGCGCGGACCGGTACTGATTGCGTGCCCGACTTGCGGCCGGCTCCAGTTCGACATGGACGCCGTCGTGGCTGAGGTCGAGGAGCGGCTGCGGGCCTACGACGACCCGATCGAGGTCTCGGTGCTCGGTTGCGTCGTCAACGGGATCGGCGAGGCCCGCCACGCCGACTTCGGGATCACCGGTGCCAAGGACGCCGGGGCGATCTACTCGAAGGGCGAGATGATTCGGAAGTTCAAGACCGAGAACCTTGTCGACGAGCTGTTCGCCGAGATCGACAAGTACTACGCGGCTGGCAAGCGCGTGATCCGCGACGAGCGCGCGGTCGCCGAGGCCGAGCAGTGGCTGGCGGAGAACGAGGACGAGACCGCGATGACGCCCGAGCGGATGGCGGCGCTGGAAGCGGCCGCTGCCGACGACGGGGACGCGGACGCCGAGCTCGTCGCCAAGGTCAGGCCACCCAAGAGCCTCGACGAGGAGCAGTCGCCGGTCGCCGGGCGGCGTTTCAGCCGCGCCTGACGACAGACAACCAACCGGGGGCGGCTCGCGATGCCCGTCTGTGAGCGGTGCGGCACCGAGAATCCTGATGGGTTCAAGTTCTGCGGCGCCTGCACGGCGCCGCTGCCGGTGGCAGCGCCAGCCAGGCAGACGCGCAAGATCGTGACGGCGCTGTTCTGCGACGTGACCGGATCGACGGCGCTCGGCGAGGAGCTCGATCCCGAGGTCCTGCGCGGCGTGATGAACCGCTACTTCGCCGAGATTCGCGCGACGATCGAGCGCCACGGCGGCACGGTCGAGAAGTTCATTGGCGACGCGGTGATGGCGGTGTTCGGGATCCCGCGCGTGCAGGAGGACGACGCATTGCGGGCAGTCAGGGCGGCGGCCGACATCCGTGAGCGGCTGCCGGCGATCGCGAGCGAGGTGAGGGTCGCATTGCGGTTTCGAACCGGAATCAACACGGGCGCGGTTTTTGCCGGGGAGGGCGAGAACCTGGCGATCGGCGATGCGATCAACGTCGCGGCGCGGCTCGAGCAGGCGGCGGCGCCGGGCGAGATCGTGCTCGGCGCAGACACGCTGGCGCTGGTCCGTGACGCCGTCGAAGTCGAGGCGCTCGATCCGCTGGCGCTGAAGGGCAAGTCAGAACCGGTGCCCGCCTATCGGCTACTCCGGGTCGACCTGGCGGCGCCCGGAGTGGCGCGCCACCTGGAGGTGCCGCTGGTCGGCCGCGAGCGCGAGCTCGCGCAGCTGCGGCGGGCGTGGCAGCGCGTCGTGGATGAGTCCGAGTGTCATCTGTTCACACTGATGGGCGCGGCGGGGGTCGGAAAATCCCGGCTGGTCGCCGAGCTGCTGGCCGGAGTGGCGGAAGATGCGACCGTGCTCCGGGGGCGCTGCCTGCACTACGGCGAAGGGATCACGTTCTGGCCACTGGTCGAGGCGCTGATGCCCGCTCGGGAGCGCGCCACGGTGGTTCTGGACCGGATGACGGCGACGGGCTCGGCGACGCCGGAGGAATTGTTCTGGGAGGTCCGCAAACTGCTGGAGGCACTGGCCGCCGAGAAGCCGGTGCTCCTGCACGTAGACGATCTGCAGTGGGGAGAGTCGATGCTGCTGGATCTGCTGGACCATGTGATCGACCTCTCGCGCGGAGCGCCGATCCTGCTGCTTTGCACCGCCCGTCCCGAGCTGCTCGAGGACCGGCCGGCGTGGGGAGGTGGCAAGCTCAACGCCTCGGCCGTATTGCTACAGCCGCTGGGGGCGGAGGAGTCAGAGAACCTGTTGGATCAGCTCGGTGACGGACTCGATCCCGAGGCGCGTGCCCGCGTGATCGCGACAAGCGACGGAAACCCGCTGTTCTTGGAGGAGATGGTCGCGTTCGCGCGCGAGCGCGGGTACGGTCGCGGTCCCTGCGACGATCCAGGCATTGCTGGCGGCGCGACTCGAGCGGCTCGCGATCGAGGAGCGCGAAGTGCTCGAGCGCGGCGCGGTCGAGGGCGAGGTCTTTCACCGCCTCGCGGTGCGGGCGCTGGCCGGGGAGCGGCTCGCTGCAGAGGTCGAGTCTCGGCTCGTGGGGCTGGTACGCAAGGAGCTGATCAGACCGCACCCCGCGACGATCTCCGACGATGACGCATTTCGCTTTCGCCACCTGCTGATCCGCGATGCGGCCTACGACGGGCTGTCCGAAGGCCGACCGCGCGGAATTGCACGAGCGGTTCGCGCGCTGGCTCGAACAGCACGCCGCCGAGTTAGTGGAGGTCGACGAGATCGCCGGCTGGCACCTCGAGCAAGCCGTCCACTACTGCCACGAGCTCCTGCAGGGATGTCGACCCCGGCGCCGCACGCGACGCTGCCGCGCACCTGCACGCGGCGGCACGAAAGGCAAGTGAGCGCTGTGACGACGCGGCCGCTACGAACCTACTCGAGCGCGCGCTCGAGCTGGCTGACGAGGGGGACGTGATTCACGCCCGGATTGCTACCGACCTCGCCGAGTTGGTACTCGAAGCCGGCGAGATCGCGCACGCCGACGAGCTGTTGAAGGTGGCGGAGCGGCGATCTAGCGATGACCCGATCGTACGGCTCACCCGGCTCAACTGGCTGCACCGCGCACGCCCAGAGGAAGCGACGGCGATGATCGATGCGGAACTGCCGGGGCTGATGACCGAGTTCGAGGAGGGAGAGGATGAGCTCGGCCTGGCGAAGGCACACATGGTGGGGTTTACCCGTTATTGGCTGGCGAGCCAGGCGAGCACCGGCAGCTGTCGAGGCCCGTCTGGCCGCCGCGCACGCCGGCGCTGTGGGGGACGAGGGGCTCCGGGCGCGCGCGCTGGCGTGGTATCTGGCGACCAATCGGTTCGGGCCGTCGCACGCGCGCACGATGGCGGCCGAGCTGGACGAGATCGAGCGCGACGCGCAGGGCCCCTATCTGCGGCTGTTCATGGAGATGAACCGCAGCGTTGTAGACGCCTACCGGCAGCGCTTCGATAGCGCGCGCGCCTGGGCGACGCGGTTGATCGCGACGTGCGCTTCGCAGGGAAGCTCGCTAGAGGGCTGGGGCTGGCTCCGTCTGGGCGAGATCGAAGAGGCCGTGGGCGACTACGACGCGGCGATCGCGGCCGCCGAGCGGGGAGATCAGATTCTCGGCGACGCTGGCGAAACCGCGTTCAGGTCGACGAGCCAGGCGATGCTGTCAGACCTCTACCAGCGCCATGGAGTCCCGGATCGCGCCATCGCGGCGATCACGCTGTCTGACCAGCTGAGCGCGCCCGAGGACGTGATCAATTACGCGATCACGCACCGCGTGCGCGCCGCGATCGCTTTAGCAGAGGGCGATCTCGACGCGGCCGAACGCTGGGCTAACAGTGCCGTCCAGAACGCATTCAAGACGGACTTCCCGATCGTGCAAGCCGAGTCCAAAGCGCAGCTCGCGCGGGTGCTTTCAGCCTCCCTACGGACCGAGGACGCGATCACGCAGGCACGCGAGGCGTGGGAGCTCTACGACGCCAAAGGCGACCTCAACGGCGTTCACGAGGCGCGAGGCGCTGCTCGAGCAACTCGAGCAGCGCGCGTAACGCGGCCGATCAGCTGACGGCGGCGAACCCTTCGGCGACTTTCGGCCAGTTGACCACGTTGAACCAGGCGTCGATGTAGTCCGGGCGGCGGTTCTGGTACTTGAGGTAGTAGGCGTGCTCCCAGACGTCGACGCCGAGCAGCGGCGTCTTGCCGTCAGAGATCGGGCTGTCCTGGTTGGGGGTCGAGACGATTGCCAACCCCGAGCCATCGGGCACGAGCCACGCCCAGCCGGACCCGAACCGCCCGACGCCAGCGGCCTTGAAGGCTGCCTTGAAGTCGTCGAAGGAGCCGAATGCCGCGTCGAGCGCGTCACGCAGCGCCCCGTCGGGCTCGCCGCCGCCATTGGGCGACATCCACGGCCAGAACAACGAATGGTTGTAGTGGCCACCGGCGTTGTTGCGCACCGGCCCCCGCTTGTCCTCGGGCAGCGACGACAGGTTCTGGAGGACGTCTTCGACGGGCCTGTCGGCCCACTCGGTGCCGTCGAGCGCCTTGTTGGCGTTGTCCACATATGCCTGATGGTGCTTGTCGTGGTGCACGCGCATCGTCGCCTCGTCGATGTGAGGCTCGAGCGCGTTGTAGTCGTATGGAAGGGGCGGGACCGTGTAGGCCATCGTGCGGCTCCTTTGTGGCTGAATTTCGTTGCCGTTCTATCAGACCATAACCCGCGCGCCGCCGCGGAAAACCCGAATCTCAAGGGCGATCGGCTCCGACGTGCGGGCCGGGTGCCGAGAAGACCCCGACCGGCTGTCCGCCGAGGGGCGTGCGACGGGCGCCGGGTAGGCTTCCGCGGGCATGACCCTGCTGTCGACCTACTTTTTGCCGACCGAGCGCGAGCCGCCGGCTGACGCGGAGGCGCTGTCGCACAAGTTGATGGTGCGCGCCGGCCTGATCCGCCAGGTCGGATCTGGCTTGTGGTCGTGGCTGCCGGCCGGCTGGCGGGTCCACCAGCGGATCGTGCAGATCGTCCGTGAGGAGATGAACGCGATCGGCGGCCAGGAGATGCTGATGCCGGTCATGCACCCCGCCGAGCCGTGGCGGCGGACCGGGCGCTACGAGATCGAGGAGCTGTTCAAGCTCAAGGACCGCAAGGGTGCCGACATGGTGCTGGCGATGACCCACGAGGAGATCGTCACTGGCCACGTCGCCGCCGCCATTCAGTCCTACCGCGAGCTACCGCTGATCCTCTACCACTTCCAGGTCAAGGAGCGCGACGAGCCGCGCCCACGCGCGGGCGTGCTGCGGACCCGCGAGTTCATCATGAAGGACGCCTACACGTTCGACCGCGATCGCGAGGGCCTCGATGTCGCGTATGAGAAGCACGCGCGAGCATATGACCGGATGATGGATCGGTGCGGCCTGGAGTGGTACCGAGTCGAGGCCGACGTCGGAATGATGGGCGGCCACGGTTCGGACGAGTACATGGCGCCGTGCGCGGCGGGCGAGAACGAGGTTGCGCTGGCGGGCGGTTACGCAGCCAACGTCGAGGTGGCGAGCGCCGATCCCCAGCCAGTCACGCTCCCGAGCTCGCTCGATGCGCCGGAACTGGTCTCGACGCCTGGGATGACGACCATCGATGCCGTTGCGGACGCGCTCGGTGTCCCCGGCGGAGCGCTGCTGAAGGCGTACCCGATCATCCTCGGCGACGGCGAGATGAAGATCGTGATCGTCCGCGGCGATCACCGGGTCAACGAGGTCAAGCTCCAGACCACGCTGGGTGAGGTGTTTCGGGCCGCCGGTCCCGAGGAGGTCGCGGAGCGGCTTGGGCCACCCGGGTACATCGGGCCCGTCGGAACAGACCTGCCGGTGTTGCTCGACGAGGGGGTCGTTCCCGGGTCCTACATCGCGGGCGCAAACGAGGTCGATGCTCACCTGCGAGGAGTCGAGCCCGGGCGCGACTTCAAGTTCGAGCCGGTCGACGTGCGGACCATCGTCGCCGGCGACTCCGTGAACGGCGCCGTCGTCCGGATCGAGCGCGCGATCGAGGTAGGCAACATCTTCAAGCTCGGGACGCGGTACTCGGAGCCACTCGGGGCGACCTATCTCGACGAGCAGGGCCGCAGCCAGTTGATCTGGATGGGGTCCTACGGCTTCGGGCCTGCGCGGGCGGCCGCCGCGGCGGTCGAGCAGTACGCCGACGAGCAGGGGATCTCGTGGCCGCGAACGATCGCGCCGTTCGATGTCGAGCTGGTCGTGGTCGGCAAGCCTGGGACGCAAGAGCGCAAGCTCGCCGACGAGCTCTACGCCGAACTCCGCGGCGCGGGCCTCGACACCCTGTACGACGACCGGGATGCCGGCCCCGGCGAGAAGTTCACGGATGCCGAGCTGCTCGGCTGCCCGTTGCGCGTGACGGTCGGTCGGCGCACGCTCGCGTCGCATGAGGTCGAGGTCCAAGTCCGTCGAGGGCGCGAGGCCCGCACGGTCGATCTGGAGAGGGCCGCCGAGGAGGTCGCCCAGCTCTGGCGCGGCCTGCCCTGAGAGGCGAGACCAGGCGACCCGGGACGCGTGCACCGTCCGGTAACCGAGGCACGATCATGAGCCCGCGCATCACCAAGCGCCGCCTGTTCGGGATCGACCGTTCGGGACCGCCGCCGGCCGAGACGCTCTCCAGCCAACCGCTGCATCCGTGGACGATCCCGAACGCGATCGGCTACCTCCGACTGCTCGGGATCCCGGTGTTCTTGGTGCTCGCCCTGTCGAGCCTGGACGGGATGGACACGGTGGCGACGATCCTGTTCGCCGTGATCGGGTGGGCCGATTACCTGGACGGGTTCGCGGCCCGGCTGACGGGCCAATACAGCCGCTTGGGCGCGTTGCTGGATCCGATCATCGACCGGCTCCTGATCGTCTCCGGGATGGTCGTTTGCTGGCACTTCTCGCTGCTGCCGCGCTGGGCGATCCTGGTCGTCGTGGCGCGGGAGCTGCTGATGCTGGCGCTGAGCCGCTACGCGCTACGCCGGGGCATCGAGCTGCGGATCAACTGGCTCGGGCGGATCGGAGTAGCGCCGACGATGGGCGCGCCGTTCTTCGCGATGGTCGGCGTGCATTGGCTGGCGCTGGGGTTTCTGTACGTCGGGCTGGCGCTCTCGCTGTCGGCGACGGTTCTGTACGTGCGCAGTGGTTGGGCGCTGATCCGTGAGCGCGAAACGGGCGCCCGTTCACACGATCCCAACGTACCCTAAAGCTCAGCTTGACCCTATGAGCGGCGAGGCTATACACTCGCCAGAGCGCATAGAACACTACCTCGCAATGCGGGGAGGCTACCTGCATGGACACGTTTCCCGACCTCGGCTCGCTGACGGATCAGGAGCTGAAGGACCTCATCAAGGAGCTGACCGACGAGGAGATGGAGATCTCATACCGCCGGCGCATCCTGCACGGCAAGATCGACATCCTCCGCGCGGAGTTGGTCAATCGTCTGCGCAAGAAGGACGAGACCGGCGAACTGGTGATCTCCGGCGCCGACGTCCAGCAATTGACCGACATCCTGGCTGGGCGGGTGCCCGCCTCCGAGCCCGAGTAGGCCTGACGCGCGATGGCCCAGCACTGCCCAGAGTGCGGCTTCGCGAACAACGATGGCGCCAGCTACTGCCAGCGGTGCGGCGCCTTCCTGGCGGGCGGTGAGCAGTCGCCGGGAGCCACCACGGCCACATATAAGGTCGGCGAGACCGGCGAGATCGAGGTGGTGGAATTGGAGGATGTAGTCGCGGGCGGTGCGGCTCTCGTGATTCGCGCCGGCGGTGGGCGCGCGGGGGAGAGCTTTGCGATCGACGGCGATCGGATGACGGTCGGGCGTCGGCCCGACAGCGACGTGTTCCTCGACGATGTGACGGTCTCACGCGACCACGCGCTGATCGTCCGGCGCGGAAGTGACTACTTCATCGACGACTGCGGCTCGCTCAACGGCACGTACGTCAACCGCCAGCGGATCGACTCGCACCGGCTCGCCGACGGTGACGAGCTCCAGGTCGGCAAGTACAAGCTGACGTTTCTGAGTCGCTGATGGCGAGCACGGACACAACCAAGCCAGATCTTGAGCTGCCCGAGCCCGACGGGCGACCTCCGCGACAGAAGGCCGTCACGATCGGCTCTGTCTGCAAGGCGCTGCACCAGGAGTTCCCCGACATCTCGATCTCGAAGATCCGCTACCTCGAGGACCAGAAGCTGCTCGCGCCGCGGCGCACCCAGGGGGGCTATCGGCTCTACACGCAGAACGACATCCAGCGCCTGCGCACGATCCTGCGCCTGCAGCGTGACGAGTTTCTGCCGCTGCGGGTGATCCGCCAGGAGCTCGCCGGTGGCCGGACTGAGCGCGATGTCGCCGCGCCCGCCGCGGACGCTCGCGGCCTGCGTCGGGCGCTCGTGCGAGTCCGCGACGCCGGGGCGCTGTACTCGCTCGAAGACGTGGTCGACGAAACGGGCGCCGATCCCGGGCTGGTGCGCGAACTGGTCGAGTTCGGGGTCATCAAGGGCGAGACGAGGGCCGGGGTCCGTTACTACGACGAGACCGAGCGCGAGATCGTGCGCGCGGTCTCGGAGCTCGCCCGCTACGGGGTGGGCGGCCGCAACTTGCGCGTGTTCAGAAGCTCGGCCGACCGCGAGGCGCAGCTGCTCCAGAGCATCCTGGCGCCGGCGTTGCGCTCCCGTAACCCCGAGCGGCGCAAGGAAGCGATCGAGGCGCTCGAGAACCTGGCATCGGTAACGACCCATCTCAAGCATCTGCTGCTGATCCGCGACCTCCGTAAGATCGCGACCTAGCCTCGCGCGGAGCGGTGAGGTAAACCGTGACCGCGGTCGATCTGCGTGCCCACATCCGGGACATTCCCGACTTTCCGAGGCCGGGAATCGTGTTCAAGGACATCACCCCGCTGCTGCTCGACGCGGCGGCGCTCGACGCGGCTGTCGTCGAGCTCGCGGGACTGGTGAGTGCGGTCAAGATCGACCTCGTGGTCGCAGCCGAGGCGCGGGGATTCATCCTTGGCGGCGCGCTGGCCCGCGAGCTGCAGGTGGGCTTCGTGCCGGCACGCAAACCCGGCAAGTTGCCGGCCGAGACCGTCGGCGCCGAGTACGTGCTGGAGTACGGGATCGACGCGCTCGAGGTGCACGCCGACGCGCTCGCCGGCGGCGCCCGGGTGTTGATTCACGACGATCTGCTCGCGACCGGTGGCACCGCAGGCGCGCTCTGCGAGCTCGTCACCGCGCTGGGAGCGGAGATCGTCGGTTGCGCGTTCTTGGTCGAGCTCGGCTTTCTCGGCGGCCGCGAGCGGTTGGCGCCGATCCCGGTCCACGCACTGATCGGGTACGAGGCCTGAGGATGGCGAACGCGTACCGCAGCCGCGTGCTCGCTGCCTCCCAGCAGGAGATCTGGGAGGTGATCGCCGATCCGCACCACATGCCACGCTGGTGGCCGGGCGTCTGGCGGATGGAGGACGTCCAGCAGGACCGCTTCACGCAGGTGTTCAAGACCAAGCGCGGGCGGCCGGTGCGGATCGACTTCCACGTCGTCGAGTCCTCGCCACCGTGGGCCCGCGCCTGGCAACAGGAGATCGCCGGAACGCCGTTCGAACGGGTGCTCAACGAGTCAGTCATCCAGGTCCGGCTCGAGCCGGTCGACGGGGGGACCGAGGTCACGATCGAGCAGCAGCAGAAGCTCCGGGGCTACTCCAAGACCGGTGGCTTTCTGTTGAACCGGGCGACTCGCACGCGGCTCGACGAGGCGCTAGAGGGGCTCGCGCGGATCCTGTCGGAGCCGGCTGACGCTGTCCGGCGCGGACGTGTGCCCCGCCCCCCGAGCCGCAGAACGGCTACGAGAGCCCGGTCAGCGCGCCCTGGAGGACGATGATGCCCGGAGTCTTGGGATCCGCCTTGGTCTCGAGCGTGATGACCAGCTGGTGAAAGTGAGCGGCGTTGGCCGGCAGCCCGCCGGCTGTCGACAGGCGCCCATTCTTGCCGACGCCAGGGTTGACGAACCCCAGCAGCTGCGCGTCCGTGGACGAGTTGTAGAGCCACACGGCGTACGCGTTCGGCGGCTTGGTCGTGTTGGGGGTGACGTGATCGGCGACGATCGCGATCCCGCTGTTGACGCCCTCTTTCAGGACCTCGGCGATCCCTGCGGCCTTGCTACCCGATTTGGGCGCCGTCAGGTTGATCTGGGCGACGACGTGAGCGCTCGCGCTGCCGGTCGAGTGGGTCGTGGTCGTCGACGAGGCAGCGGCTGATGGCGTGGAAGCACCTGAGGCGGCCGGTGACTTGCTGGATCCGCCCTGTGTGATCAGGACGACCGCAACAACGATCGCGGCGACGGCTGCGACGCCGATCAGGATCATGCCGCCGACGCGCGAGCTGCGCGGCGCCGGGGACGAAGCGCCCGGGGCGGTCCGGGCGGCTGCTGCGGGCGCCTCCTCGGTGACGGCGGCGACGGGCGCGTGTGCCGCCGCGGGCTCGGCCGCTGCGGCCGTGGTGCCGGAGTCGACGGGAATCTCGGGCAGCGGCTCGGACGCGAGTGGCATCAGCTCGGATGCGACCACGCGCGCCCAGGCTCGCTCGGATGGGGAGCTCGCGAGCCGATCGCGCGTCTGCTGCGCGACCGCCGGTGGGAGCTGGCCGAGCAGATAGTCGGTGATCAGCGCGCGGTGCTGATCGTCGATGCCGGTCTGCGGTCCGAGCCTGTCGAGCGCATGCAGCGCACGCTGACGGACCGCGGCACGGTCGATCGAAAGCAACTTGGCGATCTCGTCGTAGCTGCGCCCACGTTGGAGCACGAGCTGCAGAACAGCGCGTTGATCGGGGGGAAGGTTGTCGACCGAGGCCATGGGGACGCACAAGCGTAGATGAGTGCGTGATGGGATGACGCACCGTTGCGGTCACGTTAAGGTGCCGCCGATGACCGACGCGCTCCCGTTCGAACTCGACCAAGGCTTCGACCACCTGTACGGCCTCGAGGTGACCGAGATCGGCGACGGCGTGATGGAGGCTAAGGTCGCGGTCAGCGACGCGATCAAGCAGCCCGCGGGGCTGGTGCACGGCGGAATCTATGCGGCGGTCGCCGAGAGCCTCGCGACCACCGGCACGGCGCTGACCGTGTACGACGCGGGCAACACGGCGATGGGCATGTCCAACCAGACGAGCTTTCTACGCCCTGTGGTTGAGGGATACGTGTTCGCCCGAGCGCGCGCCCGTCACCGCGGCCGGACGACGTGGGTCTGGGAAGTGGAGCTGTCCGACGACGCCGGACGCCTGTGCGCGCTATCCCGCGTGACGGTCGCCGTCCGTCCGCGACGCTAGACGTTTGATCGCACCTAGCCGCCGTAGCGGTTGGTGATCGGCACCCGGCGATCTCGTCCAAACGCCTTGGTTGAGATCTTGATCCCCGGCGGGGCCTGCCGGCGCTTGTACTCGGCCCGGTCGACCAGCGCGATCACGCGGTCGACATCGTGCTCTTCATAACCGCGTAGCACCAGCGCGTCGCGGCCGAGATCGTCCTCGATGTAGCCGTCGAGGATCGGATCGAGCACCTCGTAGGGTGGGAGCGAGTCCGAATCGCGCTGCTCAGGTCGCAGTTCGGCGCTCGGCGCACGGTCGATAATCGATTGCGGAATCACGCCGTCGATCGCGTTGCGATGCCGCGCCAGCTCGTAGACGAGTGTCTTGGGGACGTCCTTGATGACCGCGAAACCGCCGGCGCTGTCGCCGTACAGGGTCGAATAGCCGACCGCCATCTCTGACTTGTTGCCGGTCGTCAGCACCAGCCAGCCGAACTTGTTCGACAGCGCCATCAACAGGTTGCCGCGAATGCGCGCCTGGAGGTTCTCTTCGGTCAGATCGTGGTCAAGGCCACCGAACACGTCCTCGAGCGTGCGGTCGTACGCAGTCATCGCGTCGGCGATCGGCAGCTCGCGCAGCTCGACATCGAGGTTGGCCGCCAGCGTGCGCGCGTCGGTCTGCGTTTCCGGCGACGAATGCGGCGACGGCATCACCACGACCGACACCCGCTCTGGCCCGAGCGCGTCGACCGCGATGACTGCCACCAGCGCGGAGTCGATGCCGCCCGATACACCGATCACCGCGTGCGCGAAGCCGTTCTTCTCGACGTAGTCGCGCAAGCCGAGTTCGAGCGCGGCGTAGACCTCGGCTTCGCGGTCGAGCAGCTGGGCCACAGGGCCACCGAGCGGCGGTCGCGAGAGCGGGGGCGAGGTCGGCGGCAGTTGGGCGATGACCGGTGCCTGCGGGCGCAACCGGTGGTTGACCGCCCGCTGTCGGGGGTCGCGAAGCCGGACCCCACGGGGCGCGGCGAGGTCGATCGCGGCCACGATCACCTCCTCGGCGAACTGTTTACCGCGCGCCAAGACCGTGCCCTCGTGGTCGATCACGAGCGAATGCCCGTCGAACACGAGCTCATCCTGACCGCCGACGAGGTTGCAGAAGGCGACCGCGGCGACGTTGTCGCGGGCACGCTGGATCAGCATCCGCTCGCGCTCGGCCCCCTTTCCGACGTGATACGGGGAAGCCGAGATGTTGACCAGCAGCGTGGCGCCCGCGAGTGCCTCGTCAGACGCCGGGGGCCCCGGCTCCCAGATGTCCTCGCAGATCGTCAGCCCGACTGACAGGTCGCCGACGTCGATCAACGCCCCGCCGGGACCGGACTGGAAATAGCGCTGCTCGTCGAACACGCCGTAGTTGGGGAGAAAGACCTTGCGGTAGATCGCCTGCACCGCACCGTCCGCGAGCACCGCGCACGAGTTGTAAACGTCGTCGGCGCGCTCGGGGAAACCGACCAACGCCGCCGCGTCGCCGGTCCGGCCGGCGAGTCGCTCCAGCGCTGCGCGCGCATCGGCGAGGAAATGCTCCTTTAGCAGCAGGTCCTCGGGCGGATAGCCGGTCAGCGCCAGCTCGGGAAACAGGACGAGCTCAGCACCGGCGTCGAGCGCGCGCTCGAGGCCGTCGACGATCTTGCGCTCGTTGCCCGCGATATCGCCGACGGTCACGTCGATCTGGCACAGCGCGATCTGAAATGGATTGGCCATCAACTCCATTATGGGACGGCGCGAGGGGCACCGCGGCCGAGCCAGTAGAGGATGAAGCTACGCAGCTGCGGGTCGGCCGCCGTCCGCACGTGCACGAGCCGGGTCCAGGCGACTCCCAGCAGCCCGGCGGTTCCCGCCCGGCGAGCGAGGATCACCGCCTGCCCGGCGGCAGCGAGCGCGGGCGTGAACGGAGCAGCGACGGCGGCGGCGAGCGCGCGCAGGCCCGGCGGTGGCGTCCTGGTCCCGTACATCACGACCACGTCGCCGAGCGCCAGCGCCTGCAGGAGCTGATTGTCGGACAGCGTCGAGTCGTCGTGATGGACCGCGACCGCGACATGGGCGCCACTCGTGGGCGGCTGCGAGTCGTAGCGAGGGGGCCTTGCGCCCGGCGCCAGGGTGCCGTCGCCGAGATCGCGGAACTGCGTCCCAATCTGGGTGACGGGGCCTGTGATCGCAGGGGCGTCGCTGCCGGTCAACGGGCCACCCGACAGCACCACGATCACGGTGATCGCGATCGCAAACGACGCGAGCACTATGACTACGCGTTCGAGCGCGGACATCTGAGGGCGTAGGCGATCGTGTCAGGGACGACGCGCAGCTCGCAGCGAGTCGCGCGATCAGTCGACGACTCGGACTCGCGGCTCGCGAGCCATGCTCGGTCGGGGGCTCTCGCCCGCGGCGGCAACGAGCTCGTCGATCGAGGCGCGGAGTTCATCGGCGAGCGCTTCGAGGTCCGGGAGCGCATCGTAGTCGGCATTGAGACCGAAGTTGAGCTGTCCGTCATAGCTCATGATCGCGATTCCGAGCGCCTGGTTCTCGGCCAACGGAACCATCGGGTACATCGCTTCGAGCCGACGACCGAGCATGTAGAGCGGGTGCTGAGGACCAGGCACGTTGGTCACGACGACGTTGAAAAGCCGCTGACGCGCTTGCAGCCGTGCGGCCTGAGCCATGATCGTCGGCGGCGCGAAGCCGGTCAGCTCAGTCAGTACCTGGGCTCCGACCGCTTGCCCGGACTCCTTGAGCCCATCCATCGCGGCCGCGACCTTCAGCAGACGCTGAACCGGGTCGGTGATCCCGACCGGCAGCGGCGCCCACATCGCCGCGACCTTGTTGCCGAGCGCGCCGCGCTCGAGGTCGGCGCGGACGGAGACTGGCACCATCGCCTTCAGCGTGACGTCTTCGGTCGGCTCGCTGTGGAGCCTCAGATACCTGCCCAGGGCGCCAGCCACGGCGGCCAGTACGACGTCGTTGACGGTGCCGCCCAGCGCATTCTTGACGTCCTTGAATTCCTGAAGCTCGCCGCGCACCCAGGTGAAGCGTCGGTGGGGTCCGATCCGGACGTTGAAGGGGCTCGACGGCGCGACATTCAGCCCGGCGCGAGCGACGGCGCCGACACCGCCCACGGCGTGGCCGAGCTTTCCGGCCACCTGACGCGGTCCCCGCAGCGCAGCCCGAACTCCGCGCACCATCTCCGCCGGGACGGTCGCGCGCTCGAGCAGCGCATCAGCGAGCAGCTGGACGCGGCTCGGCAGCGGCCGCGGAATCCACTCGTGATCAGGCGACGCGACGGGCACCGGCTCCGGCGAGGAGTCAAATAAGACGGTCGCGATGTCAACCCCGGAGATGCCGTCGACGAGCGCATGATGCGTCTTCGACAGCACCGCGAAGCGATCGTCGGACAGCCCCTCGACGAGCCATAACTCCCACAGCGGCCGGCTGCGGTCGAGCGCCTGCGAGAACACCCGGCCGGCGAGCCGCTTGAGCTGTTCGTCGCCTCCGGGGCTTGGCAGCGCCGTGTGGCGGACGTGGAAGACAACGTTGAAGTGGGGATCGTCGACCCACACCGGCCGACCCTGGTTGAGCGGGACGAACGCGAGCTTCTGGCGGTAGCGCGGAACGAGGTGCAGCCGGCCGACGATCTCCTCGACGAGTTCGTCGTAGCTCGGCGGGCTGCCATCGAACACCATGCACCCGGCCACATGCATATGGGCCGAATCGCGTTCGATGTGCAGGAACGAGCTATCGAGGCCGGTCAGGCGGTCGGGATTGGCCACGGGCTGATTCTTGCAGGCTTAGCTGGGCGCATCGTGCCTCGAGCGCAACGTAATCGGGCTTTGAGGTCAACGTAATGACCAACGAAGATCTGTGACGACAATCACACAAGCCTCAGATAACCGCTGCAAACCTCGCCAGCGTTCCAAATTCGACCTGCCGAATCGCCTCGCACGGTGCGGGGCGGGCGGGGAACCCATTGACCGGGGAGTCGCACTACGTGACCCGGTCCGGGGCGAATCGGACGCCTGGCGATAGCCAGCCGCGACCGTAGCGAGCGAACGGATGCGCCCAACGGCGCCGACGGTTGCCCGCGAGCCCGTCAGCTAACTCCGTAGGCGCCCGGTCGACCGTACCTAGGAGGTCCTCGGTTTGAGGCCCAGATTCAAGCTGCGCAAGAAGCGCTCAGTCTATGTAGCAATTGCAACGATCATGCTGGCTGTCCCGGCTTCGGCCTACGCGCTGTCCGGTCCCGTCATCGATAGCAACGCAAACCCGGCCGTGGCCCAGGTCCACACGGCCGTCCAGCCCTCGACGACCGCGGCACGGACCACCGCGGTGGCGACTGCGATCAAGGTGTCGCGCGTTTCCAAAAACGTGCTTGCCGGTGGTCCGGTCGTGATCCGCGGCCGGGTTCTGCCGGCCCAGGCGCACCGCTGGGTGCGGCTGCAAGGGCACTTCGCCAACGGCTGGCACACGCTGGCCAAGAGCCGGACCGGCTCGCACGGTGGCTTCAAGCTGCGCTTCGACGCCACCAGCGGAATGCAGCGCCGACTACGGGTCTCGCTGTTGGGTCCTGGCAACGGCGCCCGCTCGACCGCGCCTGCGGGCGTCGTCACCGTCTACACGGCGAGTCTCGCGTCGTGGTACTACGACGCCGGCAACACGGCTTGCGGCTTTCACGCCGGCCTTGGGGTCGCCAACCGCAGCCTCCCGTGCGGCACCAAGGTCCGTTTCCACTACGGCGGTCGCAACGTGACGGCGACCGTCGACGACCGCGGGCCGTACGTCGGTGGACGTGATTGGGATCTCAACCAGAGCACGGCCGCCGCACTCGGATTCGGCGGCGTCGGGACGGTCTGGGTCTCGTCGTAGACGTCTGGGTGGTCACCTAGCCTCCGCAGCGATGGACCGCTGCATCGCACATCTCGACATGGACGCGTTCTACGTCTCAGTCGAGTTGCGACGGCGGCCGGAGCTGCGGGGGCTGCCGGTGATCGTCGCCGGCAACGGGCCGCGCGCCGTGGTGACCACGGCCTCCTACGAGGCGAGGCGCTTCGGAGTCGGCTCGGCGATTCCGGCCGCGCGGGCACGGCGGCTGTGCCCCGATGGCGTCTACCTGACGCCGGACTTCGCCTACTACCGCGAGGCGTCGCGCGAGGTGATGGCGCTCGTGCGTGAGAGCGCCCCGTCGGTCGAGGTGATTGGGCTCGACGAGGCGTACCTTGACCTCACCGGGCTGCCGGCACCGCACGCGGCGATGCGCAGGCTGGCGTCCGAGATCGAGCGCCGGACGCGGCTCGGCTGCTCGATCGGGATCGGGCCCAACAAGCTGGTCGCGAAGGTCGCGTCGGACGCCGAGAAGCCACGCGGGTTCGTGATTCTGACGCGCGCCGAAGCCCGTGAGCGGTTCGCCGATCAACGCTGCGGCCTGATCCCCGGGATCGGCCCGAAGACGGCGGACCGGCTGCGCGCCTGCGGGATCGAGACGCTCGGGCGGCTCGCCGCCGCGGCACCCGATGAGCTGGCGGCCCGGTTCGGTTCCCGGCTAGCCGCCGAGCTCCAGCGCCGCGCTCGGTTTGAGGACACCACGCCGGTCACCGAAGAGCGCAAGGTGATCTCCGAATCGCGTGAGACCACGTTCGACTACGACGTCAGCGGGCTCGAGGCGCTGGAGCCGATCCTGTCCGAGCTCGTCTCGCAGCTGTGCGGGACACTCGAGCGCCAATCACGGGGTGGACGGACGATCGGGATCAAGGTCCGGCTCGACGACTTCTCGACCCACACGCGCGCACGTACGCTGCCCGATCCGGTGGGGACCGCAGACCGTGTCGGCCCGGTCGCGCTTGAGCTGCTACGGCGCTTTGCGCCACAGCGGCCGGTGCGGCTGCTGGGTGTTCGGGTCGCGGGGCTCGTCGACTCGGCCCAGCAGATGATGCTGGTGATCTGACGCCCTCGGCTAGGCGTCGACCGGCGGCTTGCGGCTGCGGCGCGCCGCTCCGACCGATGCGATCACGACGAGCCCAATCCCGAGGACGGCCCGGGCGCTGAGGGTCTGCCCCAGCACGATGAAACCCGCGAGTGCGGCCATCGCCGGCTCGATGCTCATCAACACCCCGAACACAGGCTTCGCGATCCGCCTGAGCGCCTCGACCTCGAACGAGTACGGGATCGCCGACGACAGCATCCCCACCGCGGCGCCAAGCGCCAGCACGCGCGGCTCGAGCAGATGCGATCCGGCCTGCGCGATGCCGAGTGGGAGAATCACGACCGTCGCCACGCACATCGCGAGCGCTAGACCGGTGCCGCCCTCAAATGCTTGGCCGACACGCGCATTGATGATGATGTAGGTCGCCCACAGCGCCGCCCGCGAGCAGCGCGAGGGCGACGCCCAAGCCGTCGAGGTGATGTACGCCGCCGTGAGTCAAGGCGACGATCCCGGCTGCCGCCAGCGCCACCCAGACGAGGTCGACCAACCTCCGTGACCAGGCCAGCGCCACCGCGAGAGGCCCGACGAATTCGAGCGCGACCGCGATCCCGAGCGGGATCCGGTGGATCGCCTCGTAGAAGCTCAGGTTCATGAAGCCGAGCACCAGCCCGAATGTCGCCACTAGCAGCAGCTCCGAGCGCGTGCGGCCGCGCGCACGCGGCCGCGAGACGGCCAGCAGCACGATCGTCGCCGCCACCAATCGCAGCAGCACGGCGCCGGCGGGGCCGACCCGCGAAAAGAGCGTCGTCGCGATCGCAGAGCCGAACTGGACCGAGGCAATCGCCCCGATCACGAGCACGCCCGAAGGCGCCCGATCCATCAGTCCAGGACGGCGCGCAACCGCCGCTGAGTCGCTCGAAGCCACCCTTCCCGATGCTAGAGGCCCCGGTGCGTCCAGCCGGTCCTAAGTCAAGCCCGGAAGCCGGGACGGTTTGGCCTAGTACAGCGCCGCGGCGAGGCGCCGGCGCGACTCGCGCGCCAAGGGGCTCTCGACGCCGAGCGCGTCGAGGATCCCGACCACGATTCGGCGGACGTCGTCGCGCGCGCCGTCGGAACTGGGAAGGAACCCGATCAGCAGATCGAGCGCTCGCTCCTGGTCGCCTTCGTCGAGCGCGTCGAACGCTTGCTGGAGTTCCGGCGGCGTGCCCGCTTGCTCGAGCGTGATCCGCGCCCGGAGTCCGTCAGCCGCGAAGCTGCCAGGCACCTCCTCGAGCAGCGCCAGCGCGCCGTCGCTGTCGCCGCGGGCGTGCAGCAGCTGCGCGAGCGGCACCGCCGCGTCGGCGCGCGAGGGTTCGAGCTCGACCGCTTGGCGCAGCGAGGCCTCGTCGCCGAGTGCGACGAGCTCGTCGGCCGCAGATGGCACGAGCGCGTCGAAGAATTGATCGACCGTGGCGGGCGGCACAGCGCCGACGAATTCGGACGCCACCTCGCCGTCGCGGAACGCCTTGACCGCGGGGATTGACTGGATCCGGTACGTCTGCGCGACGATCGGATTGGAGTCGACGTCGAGCTTTGCCAGCTCGACCTTGCCCGCCCGCTCGGCGACCGCACGCTCTAGGACCGGGCCCAATTGGCGACAGGGCGCACACCATTCGGCCCAGAAATCAACCACGACCGGGAGGTCGTAGGAGCGATCGATTACCGCGCTCTTGAAGTTGTTGTCGGTGACGTCCATCTCGTTTGATGGTAGCCACGTCGCGAGCACTCTCTGGCACGATCGTGTAGACACGCTCTCCGTGGCCGAATTCGTGATCGAGCGCGACGGCGTCACCCTCTCTGGCGACGACACGGAAGCGGGGGCGCCGGTCGTGCTCCTGCACGGCCTGACCGCCACGCGGCGCTACGTCGTGATGGGCTCGACGGCGCTCGAGCGCTCTGGGCACCGGGTAATCGCCTACGACGCGCGCGGCCATGGCCGGTCCGGACCAGCGCCAACGCCCGAGGCGTACGACTACGAGCAGCTCGGACTCGATCTCGAAGCGATCCTGGATCATGCGGGCATCGAGCGTGCGGTCCTCGCGGGTGCGTCGATGGGCGCCCACACGATCCTCTGGCTGGCGTTGCACCAGCCAGAACGCGTCGGGGGTCTGATTGTCATAACGCCGGCCTACGAGCCGGGGGACGACGACGACCCCGTCCGGCTCGCGCGCTGGGACGCGCTGTCCGATGGCCTCCGGACCGGGGGAGTCGAGGGCTTCCTCGCGGCTTACGGCGAGCCCGACGTACCCGAGCAGTGGCGAGACACTGTGCTGAAGGTGATGCGCCAGCGCCTGGCGCTGCACGAGCATCCGGAGGCGCTCGCCGATGCGCTGCGCTGGGTGCCGCGGTCGCGGCCATTTGGGGCGATCTCCGAGCTCGGCTGCGATCGCCGTTCCAACGGCGGTCGTCGCGAGCGAAGACGAGGCCGACCCGGGCCATCCGCGCGAGGTCGGCGAGGAGTACGCGGCAGCAATTGAAGGGGCGCGGCTGGTCACCGACGAGCCCGGCCGATCGCCGATCGCCTGGCAGGGAAGCCAGCTGTCAAAGGTGATCGCGCAAGTCACCGGCGAGGCCGAGCTGTGAGTGCCGGATACTCCGGAACCCCGCTGGTCCGAAAGCTCGGGATCAAGCCCGGGACGCGGCTGGCGCTCGTGAATGGCCCGGACGGCGTCGACGAGCTGATTGGGCAACTGCCCGACGGGGTCGACGGTCAGCCACCGGTTACGCGGCCCCCGCGATCTGATCGTCGCCTTCTTCATGCGGCGCGCTGCGCTCGAGCGGCGCCTGCCGGCGCTGCACGACGCGCTGGCGCCCGACGGCGGCCTGTGGATCGCCTGGCCCAAGCGCGCATCCGGCGTCGTGACGAACGTCACCGAAGGCGCCGTGCGCGAACTCGGTTTGGCCGCTGGGCTAGTGGACAACAAGGTCTGCGCGATCGATGAGACGTGGTCGGGGCTGCGATTCGTCTATCGGCTCGCCGAGCGGCCCGGCGCGAGAACGTAGACGCGCGCGCAGCCGAACCGGTGGACCGCGGCGATCAGCGGCCTGAGCGTACGCGTCAGATTCGCGGGGTGAGCGCAATCGGAGACGAGCAGTGCCGCGCCGGTCTCGCGCACGAACCTCCGCGCGGGGCCCGGGCGCATGTGACCGCCGAACAACGCGTCGGCCCGGCGAGCCCGGGCGAAGTAGTCCTCGCTCCAGTAGCCGTGCCCGACCCAGACGTTACGGCCGGTCTGAGAGGGGATCACGATCGCAAACGGCGTCGGCGCCAGCACGCCGCCTGGCGGCGCCTCGCTCGCGACCCAGTTCAGCGCCTGCTCGTCGGACCGCGGCAGGTAGTACTGCACAGTCTTGCTGTCGGTCACACGGATGATCTTGCGCGCGTCGTATGCCAGTCCCGGGATCGTGATCAGGGCGATCGCGATCGCGGCGAGGACCGCCGGCAGCCGCAGCCGCTGCCACCCGCGCACCGCCAGTACCGCAAAGGGAAAGCTCAGGCCCTGGAGCGCATGCGGCGCAAAGGCGTCGTTGATGAAATAGGTGACAAAGCAGCCAACAATCCACAGCAGCAGCGCCTGCTCGATCACGACACCGCCTGGCCTCCGCAGCCCAAAGACACCGATCAGCACCAGCGGGCCAAAGCCGGCCAGCAGGACGACAGCCGACAGGCGCGGAATCACCTCGTAGCTCGCGGCGAGCTTCCAGGCCGCGTCGGTGTGGCCCAGGATGTAGTAGTAGACCAGCGGGAGCGCGGCGCCGAGCGCCGCCACGGCGAGCGCGAGCAGCCCCTCCAGACGACGCCAGACGGCGAGCCCGGCGAAGATCAAAATCAGCGTGATCCCCTGCCAGGGGTGCAGCCAGGACGAGAACAGCGACGCAACGGCGGCGAGCAGGAGCGCCCCGCCATGGGTATACCTCGCCGCCCGGCGCGTGCCGCCGGATGTGAAACGCCCGGCGGGGCCGATCCCCGGCGCGCGCCTGCCCACCTGGCGCGGCCGCAGCTCGAGCGCCCGCTCGACCGCCAATAGCGCGACCGGCACTAGCGCCAGGCCGAGGGCGCTCGGGACATAACCCCAGAGCTTGCTCGCGGCGAGTAGCTCATCGGCGAGCAGATAGAGCTGGAAATCGACGCTGCCCTTGCCGAGCTGGGCCCAGTCGAACAGCGCGGCCACCGGCGTGTAGAGAAACAGCGACAGCACGACCACGGCAGCGCGGGCGCCGATCTGGTTAGCGAAGAATCGCCTCGCCCAGAGCACTGCGGCCACCAACAGCGCCAGCGCCGCGAGTGGTTTCCAGATCAGATACGCAAGCTGCAGCGACAGACCGGCGCGCCACAGCAAACCGGTGATCGTGAACAGCGGCTCGAGATAGACGTGGCCGCTCGGCGACAACGTGAACAGGTCCGAGGCGAGACCGTGTACGCCCGCGTCACGCGCCCACGCGAGGTATTGCAGCTGATCTGCACCCAGCACGCCGTCGGCTCCGATCAGCCCGTCGGCGCCCGTGAACGTCGTGTGCGTCTGCGAGGCGTGCACCAGCACCAGCACGAGCGGGAACAGCGCCCAGCCCGCAAGCGCCACAAGCAACACGATCTCGGCGCGCGACGCCCACGGCCCGCTATCCGGCATGGCGCGCAAGCCTACCCACGGACCCTGTGGACCCGGCTCCCGGCCGACCGACCGGGAGCCGGGACCCGCGCTAGCGGACCGTCACGTGATCCGTGTGATGTGCCGGTGCGAGGTACCCGTTGCCGCGGAAGAAGACCTTGATCTTGATCGGCGTCGGGCCGATGCCGCGCACGTGAGCGAACGCCGCCTGGGCCGAGAACAGGCAGTTCGGTCCGACCGGCACGAGTATGAAGCCGATCTGACGACGCGGCGTGTAGTAGCGCAGCCCGACGTCACCCGAGCAGCGCTCGGCCGGGGGTATGAAGGTCGCCCCAAGAACCGCGCCGACGGTCGTGAAGACGAACGGTCGATGGCGCGCCGCCGCGGGCCTGGTGTGCGCGAACACCCCGGGGGTCGGCCGGACGAGCGGCTCGGTGAAGAACGTCCCGTCGGCACCGTAGGAGACGACGTTGGTGCCGTGGTAGCCCACCAGCCGGTAGTGGAACAAGGTCGCCGGCGCGAGCCCTGTGACGGTCACCGACACTGGAACGGGGCTTGCTGAATTCGGCGCCACCTGGCCGAACGTCTCCGAGCCGTATGCGGGCGTGACCCCGTACTGCACGGCCCAGGTGGTCGCGGCGCCGTTCGTCGCCACACTCCCGGTCAAGGTGGCCGTCGAACTGGTCACGTTCACCGCGGAGCCGGTGACCACGCCCGCGGGCGGTGGTCCGGTCGTCTTGAATGTCCGGTCGGCGCCGATCCCCCCGCCCGAGCGGTTCAGCGCCTCGACGCGATAGTGGTAGACGGTCCCCGGGCTGAGCCCGCCGATCGCCGCCCCTACCTTGACCGGCGCCGTCCCGCGCCCGGCCGAGTGGCTGTTGGTCGACAGGCCGTACGCGTTCGTGAGGCCGTACTGAAACACGTACCCGGTCTCGTTGCCATTTGGATTGATCGTGGCATTCAACGTCGCCGTGAAGTGTGTGACCTTTGTAGCTGCATCAGTTGCGACCGTCGGCGACGACGCGGCCGCCGCGACGCCAGTGGCGGTCGCAACCAGGATCGCGACCGCGGCGAGCAACCTCACTGTGCGCTTCATACTGCCTCCCTTTGGTTGATCGACCGTTCCAAACCGGAGCGTGGGTCGAAGTTGCGCGCCGTCTGATCGTTGAGCGCTCCCGCTAGGGTTCTCCGGCGATGCTGGTTCACAAACCCGATCGAGATGCCTCGGCGACGCTCGGCACGCACCTGAGGGCGCCGTAATGGCAGCGCTTCTGTTGTGGGGCGACACCGAGCGTAGTCCGGCGCTTCGCCACGAAATCCCGATCGGGATCGGCGACCCGTTCATGCTGGTCGAAGACCGCGAGCGGACCTGGATCATGTCGTCGGACCTGGAGCGAGCGCGGCTCGAGTCCTGCCGGCCCGACGCCGAGCTTGTCGACGTCGAGCAGCTGGGGCTCGATGAGCTGGTTGACAGGGGCCTGAGCTACCAGGAGATCGACCTCGAGCTCGCGTCGCGCGTCGCGGCGCGGGCCGGTGTGACGGAGGCGATCGTCGATTTCGACTTTCCGCTGGCAATCGCCGAGCGCCTGCGGATCGACGGGATCACACTGCGAATCGACGTCGACGCCGTGTCGAACCGCCGCCGCCGCAAGTCCGCGGAGGAGTTGGCGGGCATCCGCCGAGCGCAGGTCGCGGCAGAGGCCGCGATCGACGCGGCGGCGTCGCTACTGCGCGGGGCCGACGTCGACGGCGATGGACTGTCGCTCGGTGGCAGCCTGCTGACGGCGGAGCTGATCCGGGAGGCGATGCGCGATGCGGCGTGGAAAGCTGGCGCGATGCTGCCGCCTGAAGTGATCGTCGCGTCGGTCTGGCAGGGGCACGGTCATGAGCCCGGCAGCGGTCCGCTTCCCGCCCGGCTCCCGATCGTGATCGACGTTTGGCCGCAGGACACGGCATCTGCCTGCTGGGCGGACATGACCCGGACATTTGTGGTGGGCGGCGAGCCGCCGACGGAAGTCCGCCGTCAGGAGCAACTCGTGCGGCGTGCGCTTGCCGACACATACGCGACTGTCCGGCCCGGCGTGACCGGTCGCGAGCTCCACGATCACTGCTGCGACCTGTTCGAGGAGGCCGGCTACCCGACGCAACGCACCGGCCGCGATGACGGCTCCGACGACGGTTTTCGCTTCTCGCTGGGCCATGGCGTCGGCCTGCAGGTCCACGAGCCACCCGCGGTCGGCCGCACCGGCGCCGAGCCACTGGTCGCCGGCGACGTGCTCGCGATCGAGCCGGGGCTGTGGCGCGCCGGGGTCGGCTCGGTCCGACTCGAAGACCTGCTGCTGGTCACCGACGACGGCTGCGAGCTGCTGACCGACTTCTCGTACGAGCTCGACCCTGACGGCCGATGACCGTCGCTCACGTCGCCGACGAAAGCGGATCGGCCGCGCTGGCGGACGAAATCCGCGCGTACGTGAGCGGCCCGGGGGAGGAGTGGGCGCAGCGGATCGAGCGCGACGGTCAGGTGCCCGCTGCGCTCTGGGATGAGCTCCGCGAGCGCGGCTATCTGCGGCTGACGGCCCCGGCCGAGTACGGCGGCCGGGCGCTGCCGCTGACGGCGTACCTCGAGCTGCTCGAGCTGTTTTCGACGTCGCACGGCTCGCTGCGGATGATCGTGCACGTCTGCAACGGGATCTGGAGGCCGATCGCCGCTCACGCCGACGCGCCGCAGCGCGACCGGTTCCTCGCGCCGCTCGTCGCGGGGGAGATCCGGGTGGCCTTCGCGCTCACCGAGCCCGACGCCGGGACCGGCGCCGATATCCGCTCGACCGTCGAGCGCGACGGCGACATCTACTACCTCAGCGGCTCAAAGCACCTGATCACGTTCGGGACGATCGCCGATTACCTGCTCGTGATCGCACGGATCGAGGGGAGCCGGGGCCCCGAAGGAACGGTCGCGCTGATGGTGCCGTCCGACGCCGAGGGCGTATCGGCACGCCCGATGCCCGAGTCGATGGGGGTGCGGGGCACCGATCACGCCGTCCTGACGTTCGAGCGCGCTCCCGTCGCAGTCGCGAATCGGTTGGGTGGGGAGGGGGATGGCCTCGAGGTCGCGGTCGGCGGTTTCCTCGCGCCGAGCCGGATCTCGCTGGCGATGAGCTGCGTGGGGCTGGCGCAGCGAGCGCTCGATCTGGCAGTCGATTACGCCAAGTGCCGCGAGACGTTTGGACGCAAGCTCGCCGAGCGTCAGGCGATCGCGTTCAAGCTCGCGGAGATGGCAACCGACGTCGACGCCGCGCGCGCGCTGGTGATGCGCGCAGCACGGACGTGGGACGGGGGAGACAATGCCCTCGTCGATGCGTCGAAAGCGAAGCTGTTTGCGAGCGAGGTGCTCCAGCGGGTGACCGATGGTGCGCTCGACATCCACGGAGGGCGCGGTTACTTCTCGCCGAGCACGATCGAGCGCGTATATCGCGACGCTCGTGCTCAACGCTTCGAGGAGGGCACCGCCGAGGTGCAGAAGATGACGATCGCGCGCGAGTTGCTGCGCTGATGAGGCCGCTCGAGAGGCACTGAGCTTGCGCTTCGTGGAGATGGACCCTGGCACAGCGCGGCTGTGCGACGGACCCGAGCCCGAGGCCCCTCCGGGCTCGGCGCTGGTCCGCGTGCTCGCCTGTGGCGTATGCGCCACGGACCTTCATCTGCTGCGCGGGATGGTCCTGCCGCGCGGGGCGTCGTACCCCGTCCGGCCCGGTCACGAGGTCGCGGGGATCGTCGAGCACGTGAACGAACCCGACGGTCAAGTCGCGAAGGGGGACCTGGTCGTCCTGCATCCACTCGCGCCCTGCGGGCACTGTCCGGGATGTCTGCGTGGCGAGGACCAGCGGTGCGACGAAGTGCGTGCGCTGGGGTTCCACGATCCCGGCGGGTTCGCGGAGAAGGTCGTCTGGCCCGTGTCGCGGATGCTGCCGGCCAACGGCCTGACGGCGGACGCGGCGGCGCTGTTGGCTGACGCGGCTGCGACCGCCCATAACGCTGTCAGGCTAGCCCGCCTGCCGCGGGGCGGCGCGCTGTGCGTGCTCGGTGCCGGTGGCCTGGGCACGGGTGCGCTGGCGGTCGCGCGCGCGCTTGACCCTGACGTACGGCTGGCGGCCGTGGTCCGGAGCGAAGCCAGTGCGGAACGGGTCCACGCGCTCGGCGTCGAGGTCCACCAGGGACTGGAGGGCGCCGCGCGGGCGCTTCGGCATAGCGTCGGCCGCATGGACGCCGTGATCGACTTCAGCGGCCAGGTGGCCGCGCCGGCCGTCGGTGTCGCGCTGCTGCGCCGCGGGGGTCGGCTGGTACTCGGGTCGGTGGTCGATTCGATGCTGACGCTCGAGCTGTCGAGCGCATTCATGGCGCACGAGCTCCAGATCGTCGGCGCCTACGCGTCAGGTCTCGACGACCTGGCCGCGGTGATCGGGCTGTCCAGCGATGGGCGCCTCGACGCCGGCAGCTGGGTCTCGCACCGACTCGGGCTCGAGGAATTCGATCTGGCGCTGGAGATCGCCGAGGCTCGGCCGCCGGGCACGGTCCGGGTGGTGGTCGAGATCGGCAGTGAATGATGTTCTGCGCGTCGGGGATGCTCGACGTCGGCGACGGCCAGCTGATCCACTGGGAGATGTACGGCGACCGCGCGGCGAAGCCGGCGGTAGCCCTGCATGGGGGACCAGGGTCGGGAAGCTCGCCCGGGTGGCGGCGGCTGTTCGATCCCGGCGCGTACTGCGTGGTGTTCTTCGATCAGCGCGGCTGCGGGGCGAGCGCGCCGGATGCAGCGGATTTTTCGGTCGAACTGTCCGTGAACACGACGGAGTATTTGGTGAGCGACATCGAGCTGTTGCGCGACCACCTCGGCTTCGAGCGCTGGCTCGTGTTCGGCGGCTCGTGGGGGTCGACGCTGGGACTGGCCTACGCGGAGCGGTTTCCGGAGTGCGTCTCGGAGCTTGTGCTCTTCTCAGTCGTGACGACCACGGCTCGGGAGGTCGAGTGGGTCACCCGTGACATGGGGCGGTTGCTGCCCGAGGCGTGGGAGCGGTTCCGCGATGGCGTCCCTCCTGGGGAGAGGTCCGGCAGCCTGGTCGACGCGTACGCACGCATGCTCGCCGACGATGATCCGGCGGTCCGAGAGCAGGCAGCGCTCGGTTGGTGCAGATGGGAGGACGCGCACGTCCTGGGGTCGCTGGGCGGGCGGTCTGACCCGCGGTATGAAGATGCGCGGTTCCGAATGCGGTTCGCGCGGCTGGTCACGCACTACTGGCGCCACGCGGCGTTCCTGCCCGACGCGGCACTGGTGGACGGAGTTCACCGTTTGTCCGGGATCCCCGGCGTGCTGGTCCACGGCGACGCTGACCTCAGCGCTCCGCTCGACATCCCGTGGGCGCTGTCGCGAGCTTGGCCCGGTTGCTCGTTGACCGTTGTGCCGGGCGCGCGCCACGGCCTCGGCTCGGGCGTAGCAGACGCGCTGACGGATGCTCTGACGCGTTTCGCGCCCTAACCCGGACCTGCGCGTTTAAGTGGACGTATAGGCCACTCAGGCGCGCAGGTTCGCGACGAGGATGAAGCGTGGCTGGCGGATATGGAGCGGCATGCGCTCGTCCGCGCGGCGGAGGGCGGCCTCTTGGTCGTCTGCGTCGAAGCCCGGGACCGCCCAGCTGACCACGCGCAGGAAGTACACGAGCGCGCCGACGTCGTTGAGCACGAGCGTTTCGACGCCCGTCGCGGATTCGATCACGGATAGGTCGGCGGCTTCGCACTGCTCGATCGCAAGGCCGAGCCACGACTGTTCGTCGCGGCTGGGTTGACCGAACACCGCGAGGAGGTCATTCCACGCGCCGCTGTCCACCTGCTGCGTGACGAACGTCCCGCCCGCCTGGAGCACGCGGGCGACCTCGGACGCGACGAACGCCTCGTGACGGTTGATAACCAGATCGAAGGCGTCATCGTCGAACGGGAGTCGGCCGCCCTCGCCCGGCTGATCGACGTTGTCCGGCGCCGTCTCTACCTCGACGACCTCGATTCCGAGCGAAGCCAGTCGCCTCCTCGCGACCGGGACGTTCGGCGCCCACGCTTCGGTCGCGACCGTCAGCGGAGCCCTAGTTGGAAGGCGGGCGAGCAGCTCACCGCCGCCGGTTCCCATGTCGAGCATCGCCCGAGCGCGGCGCGCGCGCTCGGCGACGATCTCCTCGTAGTTCCACGGTGGCGGGTCGGTCCAGGAGCGGCCGTCGATCCACGTGAAGTCCCAGCCGGCGACCGGGGCACGCCACGCCTCCGAGACGAGCTCGTCGAAATCGGCCATCACCGACGCGAAGGGTTAGCACCTTGACTGGGGAGCCGTGCGGTCATGGCCGCTGGCGCGGACGCTTGATCGCTGGTCGGGACGGGTGGTCTGAGCGCCTTGGGCGGCCAGACCGCTCGATACGCTCGGACGCATGGAGATCCGGCAACTGGACGCGACCGATGCCGCGGCCATTCATCACGGGCTGCTGGGCGATCCCGAGATCGCGCGTTGGTATCGAGCGAGCGGGCCATTCTCGCTCGAGGAGTGTGAGGAGATGGTCGCCCGGAAGGTCGCCCACCGGACGGTTCATCGTTTTGGTTGGTCACTGGCCTGGGAGGACGATGCCTGTATCGGCTGGAGCGTGGCGCAATATTGCATCGTCGATGGCGCCAGCGAGGTCGAGGTCGGCTGGGCCGTGGCGCGATCGCATTGGCGCCGAGGCATCGGCACCCGACTCGGCCGACACGCGCTGAGCGAGGTGGCCGCGCTCCCGCTCGACAGCGTCGTGGCGTACACGCTCGAGGAGAACGTGGCGTCCCGCGGTGTGATGGCCAAGCTCGGTCTGAGCTACGAGAAAAGCTTTAAGCTCGGCGGGCGCCCGCACGTGCTGTATCGAAAGCAGTTGTCCGGCAGCTGACGCGGTGGCCGCTCGCGAGCATCGCGGCGAGGCCAGGGCTAGAGAGGCGGGACCTGGTTGTTGACCTGCGGCCCGTGATAGAGGTGGTTGTGGTCCCCGCAGGTGGCCGGGAAGAAGAACTGGACGCTGTCGCTGCGCACGCCGTTATAGCTTGCGAACAGCGTCACGCGGCCGATCGTGCCGACCTGGCACTGCGGGTCGGTGCTGCTCTTCACGCGGACGATGATCTTCATGATGTTCCCGGGGTAGCCCCACATCATCGCGTGGTGGGAGTGGTAGACGAGGTGGTGCTCGACGGTCATCAGGATCAGTCGGTCGGGCTGGCCGGGGACGCGGTCGACCTGGCACAGGATCCCGGAGACGGTGTTGGCGCTCAGGTTGATGTCGCCGTGGCCCCGGGCGTAGCTCCCGCTCGCGCCGGTGATCGGTGAACCGGTGTGAAAGCCCCAAGGTGGAATCCCGTAGACAATCGGCACCTTGGAGCAGTACTGAACCGAGGATCCGGCTGCCGAGCCCGCGGTCCCGATAACCGCCAGTAGCGGCGCGAGCACTAAAACGGCAAGGCCAAAACGCCACGTAACGTGGTTCCTGCCCATCCGGAAGCCGACTATAGACCTCACGGCAAGATCTCGGGCGGTCGGAGATTGAGACGGATCCGGGCAAGGCTGAAGTGGCCGGTATCCATCCCAGGGGCTATCGGCACCGCTTCGTGTTTTGGTTAAAGAGTGACGCGGGCCTTCGGCTTGTGGTCGATGGCAAGAGGTGTCGCGACGCACACGTTCTCGTATTGACGACCCGACTCGTTAGGGTCTGGCCATGGACGAGGAAGTCGTGCCGGTTCTCTATGTCGAGGACGCTGGGCGACCTGTCGCATGGTATGAGCGTCTGGAGTTCGTCAAAGAGTGGGAGCACCGGTTCGAGCCCGGCTTCCCGCTGTTCGTCTCGATCGCACGTGAACGTCCGCATCTACCTGCCTGAGCACAAGGGCGATGCGCGGCCGGACACCTTGATCCACCTCTATGTCAAGGACATCAGCACGGTGTCCGATGAGTTCGGGACTCCAGTCGATGAAGAAGGGCTCGCCGGGCGGGAGTGGTCGTCGTCGATCCCGACGGCAACCGGCTGCGTGTCGCCGAGCGTCGCTCCTGATCACGGGCGACCGAGAGCACAATCGCAAACGCTAGAGCAGAGCGATGATGCTGGTGACCATTAGCCACAAGCCGACCACGGCAGCGCCGATCACGGCGACGGTGCGGCCTCTGCGCGACATCCATGCCTTGAACCGGTCGACTCTGTCCCTTGTGTTTTCGGGTGCGAACACGTAGCCGAGCAGGGGCACTTCCAGGATGATCTGCTGCATCAGGCAGAAATAGAGGATCAGCAGCACGCTCGCGACGGTTCCCGCGTCTAGCTTGTGAATGCGATCCATCGCGGCGAGGAATGAGGCGCCGGGAAAGCTCAGGATCGCGCCGACGAGGAACGTGACCCTTGGATCGCCCTTTCCCAGCATCCGCAGCGGGAGCGACTCGGTCGGCTTGCCCGCTGCGCGCTTGGCGGCCAGCTTCGCCTCCTTCTTGGCCCGTCGGCGTTTCTCAAACGGCTCGTCGCGCTCGGTGCGGAGCACCCACGCGAGCGATAGCGAGAGCAGCCCGATGACGAGGTCAAGCGCCGGGCTGATCGTGTGTTTGGCGCTGCTGGTCTCACTGCTCGAGCCACCCAGGACGGTCACGATCACGCAGCCGGACGCGATGCTGGTCGTGTACGCGCCAAGCAGGTAACCGAGCATCAGCCGTTTGGGGTTCGGCATCAGCATCATGATCGTCACGGCAGCGAGCAGCGTCGGATTGAAGATCGCCACCAGGGACAGAAGGAAGATCTCGACGAGATCGCTGCTCATACGGGCGCTCCGGGCGCTTGCGGCCCGGGATCCGCGATCTCACCACTTAGCCTCGCGTCGTCATCACCCTAAGCAGGTGACGAGCCACGTTTTCGCCCGGAGACTTGCAGGCGTCTCGGCTGAGAACGCACACTCGCCCACCGAGAACGATCGTTCTCTCCAAGAGGCACGGCCAGACGCCCCCGGCCGCTCTCGTTTTTAATCTTCGATCACCCGGATGATCGTCTTGCCGGGCGTGCGTCGGTCGGGGGAGAATGCTGAGGGCGTTTCGACGAGTGGCCGTACGGCCCCGACGATCGGCTTGAGCCGGCCGTCTCTCACCCGCTGGGCGAGGTCCGCGAGTCGCGAACGGTCGGGTTCGACGACGAAGAAGACGGCCTGCCCACCCACGGGCTGAACTGTGGGCGGCCTGGCGATGGTGACGAGCGTGCCGCCGGCACGCACTAGCGCAGCCGAGCGGTCGAGGATCTCGCCGCCGATCACGTCGAACACGACGTCGACTTCGCCCGCGTCTTCCAAGTGGTCGGCCTGTAGGTCCAGGAAGGCATCTACGCCGAGGCTGGCGGCGACGTCCCTGTCCCCAGCCCGCCCGGTGCCGATTACTCGGGCTCCTGCCTCGCGGGCTAGCTGCACCGCGATCGAACCGACACCACCCGCGGCGCCGTGGATCAGGACGGTCTGGCCTGTCGCGAGGCGAGCGTGGTCGAACAGGCCTTGCCATGCGGTGAGCCCGGAGATCGGCAGCGCGGCGGCCACTGTGTGCTCGATGTCTGCCGGAAGCGGAGCCAGGTTGCGGGCCTCCACCGCGGCGTACTCGGCCAGCGAACCGTTGCGCGTCCAGTCGGTAAGACCGAACACGCGCTGGTCGACGCTGAGGCCGGTGGTTCCGTAGCCAAGCTCAGCGACGGCGCCCGAGAGCTCGTGGCCGGGACGCTCGGCGTCCGGTCACGGCCCGCGCGATCGACCCACGTTCCCGGCCAGCCAAGCTCCCCGGGAGTGAACCCCGCGGCATGGACGCGCACGATGACGTCGTTCTCGGCGGCGTGGGGGTGGGGCATGTCCGTTACGGAGAGCCCACCGACACCGGCATGGCGGTCTCGAACGGCGACGGCTTGCATTGGCAGGTCCATTATCGGACGCCGACCACCGCCAAGTCCACAGCCGTATCATGCCGTCAGCGGCAGCCCGCGCCACGTGAAGCTCAGCACGCCGCTCGGGAACCTGCCGGAGGTCGGCTCAGCATGAGGATCAACAACCGCATCAGCGCGACCGACTGACCGGACCTCGTGCTTATGCGATCTCAGCAGCGCAGCGGGCGCGCCCGTCTACCGGCCCGCGGTGCCGTTGCGATCGCGCTCCTGGCTCCCGGGCTACTTGCGGGCTGCGGCGGCGGCGGACACGCGAGCTCACCAACCAAACTGATGTCGAGTGCGCTCGCGTACGCGAACTGCATGCGATCGCACCGGGTCCCTGACTTCCCGGACCCCAACGGCCAGGGCGAGTTCCAGCTCCGGCCCATCAAAGTCGAGAATGGGCGTACGACTCCGATTGAGGATCTGATCCCCAGCTCGCCGGCGTTTCAGGCCGCCGAGCGGGTCTGCGGGCCATTCGGCTCCGCTGGACGGCAGGTAACGGCGGCGCAAGAGAAGCAGGAGTTCCAGAAGTCGCTGGAGGCCGCGGCATGCATGCGCGCCAACGGTATCCGCAATTACCCGACCCCACGCTCATCGACGGATCGATCGATCACAACTTCAACCCCGACCTCAACATCAACCCGAGCTCGCCGGTATTCCTGCAGGCGGCGAAGAAGTGCGGAGACGGACAGCCGGGGCTCGTCGGACCAGGCTGACCCCCGCGAAACATTGGTGCGGGCGCTCCTGGCGCAGGATGTCCTAGATCGATCGGATCGCGCCTCCATCAACCGGGATCATCGCGCCCGTGATGTATGACGCGGAAGGAGAGAGGAGGAACGCGGCAACTCGACCGAACTCCTCAGGTTCGCCGTACCTGCGGAGCGGGATGTGCTCCGACTGCTTGGCTCGAACCTGCCTCAGCCCGCACCCGCTTGACTGGATTGCAAGGGTTCGCGTCGGTGGCAAGCATGAAGGTAAGGCCTCCGACGGGGGGACGATGCCGGCAGCGGCACTACCCAGCCGTGAGCTGCCGCTTCGACATCGGCTGAAGACCCAGAGGAGAAGTCCGGGGCCAGAACCGGTCCGCGGCGCGATGTGTGCCGCTCTCTACACGCCAGCGACTGCAGGCGCCTCGTCGCGAGCGCTTCCCGCAAGTCAATACGCGCTCGAGACCGACCGCGTCACGCCGGTTGATTGTTCTTACGCCTGCGCTGGGCGCCCGCGCTTTCCGCTTTGAGCGGTACGAACCCGGTTGTGCGTGTATCGAATCAGCTGGCCAACAGTCGGTCGAGTTCGTCCAGGCACCCTTGCCAGCCGTTCGCTTGTTCGTCGCGGCGTTCGTCGGTCGAGATGCGGCTGTTGACCAACAGCACGGTGATCGCGCCGTGGGACTCCGTGAACGAGAGCTCGAGCAGCTGCTCGTTCGAGGAATCGTCGTCGAAGGTCCAGGTCATGACCAGGCGGTGCGGTCGGTCGATCAGGGTGAAGATGCCCTGTGCTTCGACTTCGGTGCCGTCGGGTCTGCGCATCACCACGCGGATCTTCCCGCCCACCTGGAGATCGACGTCCGCGACTGGGGTGTCCCAGGCGGAGTCGCAGTGGAACCAGCGGCGCATCACGTCGGGGCTGGTCCAGGCGTCGAACACCTCCTCGGCCGAAGCGGCGAACGTCCGCTCGATCCGGACCACGCGGCCCGACTCGTCGTTCACGGTCCCTGCTTCCTTTCCTCGAGGTAGTCGTCGACGACGTCGAACAGGCGCTCCCAGCGGCTGCGCTGGCTTTCGATCCAGTCCGAGGCCTCGCCGAGCGCCTCCGGGCGCAGCACGAGGCGGTGGGTTCTGCCGTCGATCACGCGGCTCACCACGCCTGCCTCCTCGAGCATTCGCAGGTGCCGGAGATCGTGGGCTTCGAGACCGCGAAATTACGCGTTGCCTCGCCGACCGCCGCCGGCCCCCGGCTGAGGCGCTCGACGATGTCGCGGCGGAGTGGGTGGGCGAGGGCACCGAACACATCGTTAGCCATTTTGCTAACTATATAGATAGCGCCAACCAGCGAGCCGAAGGAGGAGCCAGCCGATGCCAGAGCACAGGACCGCAACTCGTGAGGAATGGATCGCGGCGCGCGCCGCGCTGCTACAGCGCGAGAAGGAGCTCACACGCATGGGCGACGGGCTCGCCCGACAGCGTCGGGAACTTCCCTGGGTGCCGGTCGAGAAGGAGTACACGCTCCAGACGGCAGAGGGAACCAGGACTTTGGCTGAGCTGTTTGATGACCGCTCGCAGTTGGTGGTCTACCACTTCATGTTGGCCCCACGACGACGCCGGATGTCCCAGCTGCTCGTCGACCGCCGATAGCTTCAACGACGTACTCGCCCACCTCAACGCCCGCGACGTCACGCTGATCTGCGTCTCACGCGCACCGCTGGAGAGCTGCTCGCCTATCGCGAGCGGATGGGCTGGAGCTTCAACTGGGGGTCTAGCCACGAAAGCGACTTCAACTTCGATTACGGCGTATCGGCCGGGGAGGGCATAACGCACGACGCAGCCGCGCCACTGCTCGAGGCCAACGAGCTCGCGCTGCTGAAGCTGCTAGACGAGCAGCCGACCGTCCCTGAGCCCTACCGCTCGTCTCGACGCAGAACGCGAGCGCGACCGGAACCACCCTCGGCGGCTATTTCTCCGAAGGACACGGCGTCAGCACGTTCGCGCGCGAGGGCGACACCGTCTACCACGGCTACTCCAGCTACGCCCGCGGAACGGAGTTTCTGATGGGCTACTACGCGATCCTCGACCGTACGCCCAGGGGCCGCGACGAAGGCGATCAGCCATGAGCTGGCTGCGCCGCCACGACGAATACGACCGCCAGTAGTGCGCTGCCGCGCCTCGGATCCCACCGTACGGTTATGAAGTCGGGGGCGTTCGTTGACCGAGACACCCGCGGAGCTCATCGCCTTTCGAACCTCACGACACGCTGGCGATGATCGGCTTTGGACTGCTGATTCTCGTCGCGCTGACGCCGGTCCCGGGCTCACGCCGCCGGTCTCGATATGAGACACGTTGATCGCACGGCCAACCAACTGTCTGACTCTAGAAGGGAGATAAGTCGAGCCACTCACCACACGACGGGAACTCGTAAGCCAGCCCGCGCGCGGCGCGGCTGGAGCTGCTCCAAGCGGAAAAGGAGCACACGACAGGCCCTGGACGAGCTGTCACGGCGGCGGCAGGAGCTGCCATGGGTCAGGATCGAGGATGAGTACCGGTTCGACAACGACCAGGGCACTGCGTCTGCTCGCTGACCTGTTCGGGGGCCGCTCGCAGCTGCTCATCTATCACTTCATGTTCGGCTACGGGCACGATGTTGACGAGCGTAACCGGGCTGCACCGCCTGCTCGTTCGTCGCCGACCACTTCGACGGTGTCGCCCCGCATCTCAACGGCCACGACGTGACCCTCGTAGCCGAAGTCCATCGCCCCGCTCCAAGAGCTTCGCCGGTACAAGCAGCGCATGGGCTGGCGATTCCCCTGGGCGTCATCGCTCGGCGGCGAGTTCAAGTACGACTTCGCAGCTGCCTTCACCTGATGAGCAGCAGCGAAGCGGCGCCGAGTACAACTTCCGCCACATCCACGATCCCGGGGAGCAGGCGCCGGGACTGAGCGCGTTCGCGCTTTGACGACGGTATCGTCTACCACACCCACTACACCTGACGCGCGTGGGGTCGAGCAGCTGATGGGGACCTACCGCTACTTGGACCTGGCGCCGCTCGGCCGCAATGAGACCGGGGTACTGGTGGCGCCGCCACGACGCGTACGACACACCGGCTCAGTACAACGCCGAGATCATCGCGGAGTTCCGTGCCAACCAAGGACCGTTGGCGGCATGTGGGATGAAACGCCGCTGCTGCTGCTCCACCACACCGGCGCGAAATCGGGTCAAAGCAGGGTGAACCCGGTCGCATACCTGCCCATCGCGGAGCGCTACCTGATCTGGGCCGCCAACGGAGGAGCGCAAAACAACCCCGACTGGTACCACAACCTCAAGGCGCATCCGAAGACAGCAATCGAGGTTGGGACCGAAACGATCGATGTCGTCGCCAGGAGACGACAGGCGCGGAGCGCGAGCGCCTCTGGGCGACAGCAACCGAGCGATACCCGGAACTCACAGCCGCGCGGAAGACCCCTCGTCTCATCCCGCTGACGTCCTTTTACCCGGTGGGAGCGTCTGAGCGGCCCGAGCTCTAATCGGCGACCACGACCGCGAGCGTGGGCCCGAAGGCTGGCTGTCCATGCTGGCCAGACAGCAGCCATCGTGTCGGATCTCGTTCATTGTTGACTGCGTGATCCCCACATGCTCGGCGATGCGATTCGGGCTCCACTTGACCTGCTTGCCCATCCGTGGCCCTTGAACGCATTCCCACACCGCCAAGATCTCGCCACCTTGAGCAAGCGCGTAGTTGTTGATCAGTTCGTCCAAGTAGGCGAGGTCCGGTCCGCCGGCCCCGGCGAAGGCCGCGGCCTCTTCCTCGGTGAACGTGATGAACGACTTGTCGTCACTGACCGTTGGCATCGCCTTGACCGACCTCTCGCTTTGGCGGCTGCTGAGCTAAAGGCAACTGTACGCATTGGACCAGCCCCGCACCCGGATTAAGCCGCTTCCGCCTGGTCGACAGAGCACCGGGCTCGCTGTCGCAAAGGGGCTAATAGCAGCAGCGGCGGGGATGGGCCGCGCTGGGCCTTATTGCGGCTTGTTTGAATGCTCGATAATCGGGCTTATGTAGACCAGCTTCGATTTCTCTGCGCTACTTGCGCTTGCTCTGGCGTCGCCGGCGAGGTCCTCGACGTGCCAGGGGGATGTGCTCTACCTCGATCGCCGGAGCCTCGAGCGCACACGCCGTTCTCTCGGTCGACCATTAGGCAGACTGTTTGGCGCTAACGAGCGTGTCGAGTCCGTTTCGTTGCACCAGCGGGCGGTGCCCAAATCGCGCCGGCCGCCCCGAGCCCCACGGCGTGTGAAATGCAGGATGTCTCTACCGTCGTTCCCGGCGATCCTCGCGCCGGTCCCCACAATCGTCGCGCCGATCCTCGCGCCGATCGCCGCGGCGGCGGACGCCCCGGACCGCGACCGCAGCCGTGCCGGCCACCGCAGCAGTCCGCGCGACCGGTCGCCCTCCAAACAGTCCCCCTCCACTCCGTCGACCTCGACCCAACATCTCAGCCTCCTTCCTTCATCGCTTCCTCATGCGCCTCGCCCGCGGCCGCTATGGCCTGGATCGGGATCCGGCCGCTGGCCACCAACTCCCCGCCGAGTGCCGCACGGCGGCGCCGAACGGGGCGGCCCAGACGTTTCCCAAATCGGCACGCCGGCGACCGATCCGGGCTCCAGCGCGGCCCGATCGCCTCGACGTCCTCCGCGGCGAGCAGCATCGCGAGCTCCGTCTCCAGCTCGAGCAGCTCAGCGAGATCGGTGTCGCCGAAGTCATGGGACTCAAAGCCCTCCACCGACCCGTCGAGGTCCTTCTTGAGAATCAGCAAGTCGAGCACGCGAACCACGCCGCGACCGACCAGGGCGGACAGCTCCGCGGCCATCGCATCTGAGAAATCGGCCTGGTTGGCCGGAAACTCGACGACCAGATAGTCAACGGGCCCGAGCTCGTCCACAGCGGCGTCGTTCATGGCGTCTGTCCTCCATTGGTGTTGCCGGATCACTGTGCGGGATCGCATCGGGTTCAGGTTCGTCGACGCGGCTGGCGACGGCATCACCCGGGGTGCTTTGTTGGAGTGGGCTTAGCTCCGGCTGGGCCGGAGCTCTGGCCGACGAGATCGCTGTATGGCTGGCTGACCCCGTTTGTCGTCTAGGAGCACCTTGTCGACTGAAGCGCTCAGCCCGCGACGACGGGAAGGGCTGCGGTATCGGCGCCGGCGACCGCGGCCTCGCCGGTGCGGGCCGCCCTTGAGTGTTCGTGGCTGTCGCGCGAGGAGATCAGCACGGCGGTGAGGATCGCTCCTACGATGGCGAAGCCGGCGCCGACGAGGAACGCGCGGTCAAAGCCCTTGGTGAGCGCGATCGAGGTGCTGTGGACGCCGGCGTGGAACAGGCTTTGGGTGCGGCTGTTGGCGATCGTGGCGAGGATCGCGAGCCCGAGCGCGCCGCCGACCTGCTGGGAGGTGTTGATCAGCCCGGAGGCGAGGCCGGCCTCGTGCGGCTTGGTTCCGGTCACGGCGGCGATTGTCACCGGCACAAACGAAAACCCCAGCCCGACGGCGGCGAGCAGCGACGGGCCAAGGACGTCCGCGGCGTAGGAGCCGCCGTTTGCGGGCACTTGTGAGAACCACAGAAGGCCGCCGGCGATCAGCAGCATGCCCGCGATCAGGGGTGGTTTGAAACCGAGGCGGGTGACGAGCTGTGAGGCGGCTCCGGCGGAGATGATGATCCCGACCGCGAGTGGCAGGTAGGAGATCCCCGTCTTGATCGGCGAGTAGTGCAACACGTCTTGGAGGTAGAGCGAGATAAAGAAGAACATTGAGAACAACGACATGCCGATCAGGAGCCCGACGATGTTGGCGCCCCTCAGCGTCCGCAGTCGGAAGATCGAGAACGGCATCAGCGGGTGGCGCGACCGTCGTTCGATCACGAGGAACGCGATCAACAGGAGCGCAGCCCCGCCAAGACGCAAAAGCGTTGCGGTCGATCCCCAGCCGGAGTTGACGGTGTCGATGACGGCGTAGACGAGCAGCGACAGGCCGGCGGTAACCGTGACCGCGCCGGGCAGATCAAACGTTGTCGTCCCGTCCTCGGCGCGGCTCTTGCGCAGTGTTCGCGGGGCGAGCAGCGCCGCGATCAGTCCGATCGGGACGTTGACGAACAGCACCCAGCGCCAGCTCAGACCGCTGGTCAGGATCCCGCCCAACAGCACCCCGGCGGCGCCGCCGGCGCCGGCGACGGCGCCCCAGATTCCGAGTGCGCGGTTTCGTTCGGCGCCCTCGGCGAACGTGACCGTGATGATCGATAGCGCTGCCGGTGAGACGATCGCAGCGCCCAGGCCCTGGACCGCACGGGCGGCGATCAACCAGCCCTCGGACTGGGCGATCCCGCCGGCGAACGAGGCGAGCGAGAACACCACCAAGCCGAGCATGAACATGCGCCGACGCCCTAGTAAGTCGGCCATGCGTCCCCCAAGCAGCAGAAACCCGCCGAAGGTGAGTACGTAGGCGTTCACGACCCAGGACAGGTCAGCGCGCGCGAAGTGCAGGTGAGCGCCGATCGATGGCAACGCGACGTTGACGATCGAGGCGTCGACACGATCACGAACTGGGTCATCGCCAGCAGCACGAGCGCGAAGTTCTTGGCGCGCGGCGTGTACAGCGGCGGCGTCTGGGGCTGGCTGAGCGATGTCATTGGAAGCTGACCTCCGGTTCCGGTTTGCCTCAGCGACTATAGTGAACTACGATTCCGGTTGTCAAGCGATCCGGGTGAAAGACTGTGACCGAGCTATTCAGCGAGACCGAGCACGCAAGCGAGACCGAGCGTCCACTCCGGGCCGACGCGCGCCGCAACCGCGAGCGCATTCTGCAAGCTGCCCGTGAGGTGTTCGCCAAACACGGCATTGATGCCCAGATCGACGACGTAGCCAGCCGCGCCGGCGTGGGCGTCGGCACCGTCTACCGCCACTTCCCCACCAAAGAGGCGCTGATGGCAGAGCTCGTGCGCCAGAAGTTCCGGGTCTTCGCCGCCGGCGCCCGCGAAGCGCTACAGCGCGACACAGAGCCGTTCGCCGTATTCGCCGACATGCTGCGCCGTAACGCGGACGAGCTCGCGCGCGACGCCGGGATGCAGCAGGTGCTCGTCGGTGTCGGAGAACAGATCTGGGCCCAGGCGCAAACCGAGGTGGACGAATTGAACGCGCTCACTGCCGAGCTGATCGCCCACGCCCAGCAGGCCGGGACGATGCGCCTAGACGTGCGCGCCACCGACATCGGGATGCTGATGTGCGGCCTGTGCGCCACGATGACCCAGAGCCGCCCCGGCTTTGATTGGCACCGACACTTGGAGCTCGGGATCGACACCCTTCGGGCGCGGTGAGCCCGGCCCGCGGCGACCGCGAACACGGGATGGGTCGCGCTCGAGGCCATCGCAAAGTCGGGTACACGTCGCCCTAGAGCAGCCGGCGACCTCGCCCCTGATTAGCGCCGCCCTCGCAATCAGACTGCTAACGCGTGAGGCGCGGCGCCCGTGCGCCGGCGGTTGTCCTGAGCACTGGACCTGCGCGAAGTTCTCACGGAAGTAGCGCCCGCGCACGTGGCCGAGTCGTACCGCCGAAGGATCAAGCGCTGCCACAGGACTCATACGAACCGCAGTGTCACCGACAGCACGGACAGAACGTCGACGCCAGTGCCAACGCTCCGTCCGCAACGGCCCCTATCGTCCCGATTGCGATGACCGAACCCGCGAAGAGCGTCCGAGTCACAAACGCCGAGCTTGCGACCGTCCGCGAAGCGATGCGAGAGCTGCACCGCCTCCTCGACCAACTCGAACATGGCGAACTCGACAAGGTCGTCCTCACCCAGCGCAACCAAATGCGCGCCGTCCTGCTCACCCTCGGGCGCTACGCCGAACTCGAGCGAAACGCCGCTTAGCCCGTACCGCCGGTCAGCCACTGTCATCCGACCGCCGTTCTACACGACGTGCGCAACAGCTCGTGGAGGAAGGCCGCCTTGACTCCGCACGCCGGGCGGCGGCGCGAGCTCGCGATGGGCATCCGAGCGGCCAAGGATGGGAGCTACCAATCATCGACGGGCTCGAGGGCGTGGCAGTCGAGCTGACCCGCCGCGAGGCGCAAATCCGCCACCCTGGCCGCCTGTGGACTTAGCAACCAGGAGATCGCCGACCAGCTCGTGCTGTCAGTCCGGACAGTGGAAAACCTATGTCTACCGCGCAATGCAGAAGCGAGGCGTCGACAACCGGCACGACCTCTGACGACGGCGCTCACCCAGGGGCAAGCTCTGATCGCGCGCCCACCTGAACGAGTTTCCCGACTATTACACGAGGCTCGCCAAGATGCAGGCCGAAGCCGAGGCGTACTGGTCGAGTCGGGAATAACGCGCGAAGGTCCGCAGCGCCTCGGCGCCGGACGGGCGAGCGCGTTATGTAACCCGCGCATTATGTAGCCCACGCCGGCCCCGCCGGCGCATTATGTAGCCCGATCGCAGTCCAGGGCGGAAGGACGTCGCCGCGCCCGCCGGTAGGCTACGCCGCGTCTTACCGGCCGGATGGTGCCCGCCCGGCTGCGTGCTGGACCGATTGGGACCGTATGACCGGCAAGCAACCGACACGTCGACTCGCCGTGACCGCGACCGTGTCGGCGCTGGTAGCGCTGGCGAGCGTGTCGGGCGCCGAATCGGCGACGCACTCGGGCCCAACAAACGGCGGCGCGCCGGTGGTCCCGGGCGGACTGGCGCCCACCGGCAATACCGGGCGGATTCCGCCGCCACCGAGCAAGTACCAGCCCGGCAGCTGGCTGACCGGCGTCTGGATCACCGAGTACTGGCCCTCTGCCGAATCGCAGTTCGTCGGCAAGCTCGTCAAGGCGCCGGGGCTTCCGGGCATGCACCGGATCGACTGGCTCTATTCGGCGACCGGGGTGTCGATGCAGGGCGAGGGGATCGGGCTCGACGGTCGCATGTACCACATCGAGTCGCTCGGCCAAGGAGGCTGGGTGACCGCGCTCGGCACGCCGACGTCTCCGTCGGACGGGTGGCTCAACGGGGCGCCGTACTGGCGCGCGGGTGGCTACTGGCTCAACAGCCTGCGAGGGGTCACGTTCCCGCTCGCGGCGGGCGGCTGGTCGGCCGGGCGAGGGCGCAAGTACGTTCCGCTGCGCGACGTCTCGTTTGCGCCGGGCGGCGCTACACGGCTGCACTACTACCAGTCGATCGCCGTCGATCCCGCGGTGATTCCGCTTGGCAGCCGGGTCTACGTGCCCGCCTATCGCGACGACGGCCACGGCGGTTGGTTCATCGCGCAGGACACCGGCGGCGCGATCAACGGTCGTCACATCGACGTCTACAGACCGCCGCCGGCGACCGCCGCCGACCCGGGCCAAGTCCTCTCTGGACAGCGGATCTACGTGATCAGGCCAACGCGATGAATGCATTCGCTTGGCCGCCGCGCGCTTACTAGACTCCAGCTGCGATGCCAAAGCAGCAGCGGATGATGCGGGTCGAGCAGCGCAGCCAACTGGCCGCCATGCAGCAGCTCGAAAGCCGCTCCGACGAGGAGCTCGAAGCCGAGACCAGGTACAAGGCCGCGGCCCAGGCGATCCTGGGTGCGCGCGCCGCTGAGCGCTACGACGCCAAGGAGGCCAGGGCACACTTCCAGCGGGCGATCGCCGCGGCGAAGCCACAGGAGCGGATGCAGCTGCGGCGGATGGCCGACGCCTCGCTGGCGCTCGCCGAGCGCCGTGCCGACGACCTGAAGAAGGCGACCGAGCGACTCGGGGTCGAGTCACCGAGCAACCGGCAGCTGCTTGGGCTTCGGTTCATGGGGCTGGTCGCGCCGCCGAAGAGCGCCGGCATCCTGGCGCGGATCCGCGGGATCCTGATCGTGATCGTCCTGATCATCGCGATCCTGGCGCTCGCCTTCGGAATCGTGAACCTGGTCGCGCTCCCGTTTGGCGGCATCTCGCTCGACCTTGCGATCTTCTACGGCTTCGTCCTGGTGCTGGTGGTGATCGGAGTGCTTGCCTTCTTCGGGCGACGGCGCCAGAAACGGGCGCAGGCAGACCGCGCCGAGCAGATCGCTGCCCGCAGCACCCGCTGAGCAGGTGCCCCGAATCAGAAGTTCGATCGCAGAGCCGGTCTGATGTGCGGCCGCTACACGCTCGCGACGCCTGATCCCACTGCGATCAGGGATCGCTTCCCGATCGGCGAATCCATCGAGATCCGTCAACGCTTCAACGTGGCGCCCGGAGACGACGTGCTGGTCGTGACGACCGACCGCGAGGGCGCATCGCGTGGCGAGCTGCTGCGCTGGGGTCTGGTCCCGTCGTGGGCGAAGAGCCCGGATACGGGCATGAAGATGATCAACGCGCGGATCGAGACAGTCGCCGAGCGGGCCGCGTACCGGCGTGCGTTCGAGCGCTTTCGCTGCCTGATCGTCGCCGACGGTTTCTACGAGTGGCAGGCGGTGCCAGGCGGTCCCAAGCAGCCGTTTCACATCACGCGCGACGATGGCGCCCCGTTCGCGTTCGCCGGACTGTGGTCGATCTGGTACGCACCGGATCAGAGCAAGCTGCGCACCTGCACGATTCTCACGACCGCGGCCAACTCGGCGATCGCGAGCCTGCACGACCGGATGCCGGTGATCCTCGAGCCCGAGGCCGAGGCGCTATGGCTCGACACCTCGACCTCACGCGACCGCCTGACCGAGATCCTGGCCGGCCTACCCCCCAGGCGGACCTCCCTGACGGCGGTCGGGACCGCGGTCAACGACGCGCGCTACGACGGCCCCGAGTGCCTCGCGCCGCCTGCGCCGAGCGCCCAGGAAGCCCTGTTCTAGAACGCGCCTTCGGCGGCCGGCTCGACCCTAGGCAGTAGCGTGACCGGCACAGCCCCGCTGGCGACCGGCATGTCCTCATTGACCGAGGGCTGTGTTCAGCTCCCGCTCTAGCCGGCGCAGCGAGCGCGGCGCCCAGTCAAAGCGGCGCAGCTCGTCGATCACCGCGCCGTGGATGCGCGTCCAGGCGAACTGCTCCAGGGTCGCGCGCTTGTCAGGGTCATAACGGTCGATCGAGTGGATCAACGCCTCCAGTCCGCACGAGATCAGGTCGTCGACCTCGCGGTGTGCAGGCAGCTCACGGAGCTTGCGGTAAGCGATTGCCTTGACGATCGGCGCCGACGAGAACACCAGCCGATCACGCGCACTGGTGTCATGTGTGCGCTTGTAGTCGTACCACAGCGTTAGCAGCGCCTGCTGCGACATCCGTCCGCTGTGCGCGTGATCTGCTGCAATGTTCAATTCCGCCGTTCAATGCGTGGGAGTCCGAGACGTATCGGCGCCGCGACCGGTCTCTGGACCGCGACGAGTGCTGTCTCTGTCTCCGTAGGAGCTACGGATCCTGGGCCCTCGGGCCCACGCGTAGGCCGCGAGCGCCCCCTCAGAACGATGCCCCTCTCCCCTCTCCTTCAAGGCTACGATCACGTTCTGCTCGACCTCGACGGCTGCGTCTGGGTCGGAGACGAACCCGTCCCGGGCTCTCCTGAGGCGCTGACGGAGCTCCGCAAAGGCGGCAAGGCGGTCGCGTTCTTGACCAACGACGCTCGGCGGTCGCCCGAGGACTACGTACGCAAGCTGTGGTCGCTCGGGCTGCGAGCGTCGCTGGAGGAGGTCGTGACGGTCGGCGCCGCGATCCAGTACGAGCTCGCCGGGCGGTTGCCGGGATCGACCGCCTACGTGATCGGGTCGCCCGCGATCTTCCGCCACGTGGCCGAGTCCGGGCACCGGATCGTCAACGGGACCGACCGCGCCACCATCGCCGACGTGGTCGTGATCGCCGGCCACGACGAGTTCGGGTTCGACGAACTGCGGGACGCGACGCAGGCCGTCCTCGGCGGCGCCGAGATGATTGCCGCCGGCCGTGACCGGACCTTCCCGACCGCCGACGGCGAGTGGCCGGCGACGGGCGCGATCGTCGCAGCACTCGAGTACGCGACCCAGCGCACCGCCCGGATCGTCGGCAAGCCGGACTCATTGATCTTCAGGACGGCGCTCGACCGCCTCGGCCCAGGTCGGGCGCTGATGGTCGGAGACCGCTTGGACTCCGACCTCGTCGGCGCCGCCACCGCCGGCATCGATGCCGCGATCGTGCTCAGCGGCGTGACCAGTCGGGAGCAGGCTGAGGCCGCCTACGAACCTGGTCCGGTCGCGATCGCGACCGATCTCTACTCGCTGGTCGTGGCGTGAAGCTGTTGCTGATCGTCAACCCGTCGGCCGGCGGAGGCCGCGCCAGACGCGCGCTGCCGGCGGTGCAGGAAGCGCTCACCGCGCGCGGGCTTGAGCACCGCACCGCGCAGACCCGGAGCCTTGACCATGCCGGCGAGCTCGCGCGCGAGGCGACCGCCGCGGGTGAAGCCGCGGTCGCCTTCGGCGGAGACGGGCTGGTGGGTGCGGTGGCCGGAGCACTGAGCGAATGCGGCGGGCTGCTCGGCGTGCTCCCAGGCGGGCGCGGAAATGACTTCGCGCGCATGCTCGGGATCCCGCTGCGGCCCGTGGCGGCCTGCGATGTGCTCGCAGCCGGCGAGGTCGAACCGGTCGACCTCGGCGACGTCAACGGGCGCCGGTACGTCGGGATCGCGAGCTGCGGCTTCGATTCGGAGGCCAACCGGATCGCCAACGAGGCGCGCCTGGTGCCCGGCAGCCTCGTGTACGCGTATGGCCTGATTCGCGCGCTGGCGAGCTGGAAGCCGGCGACGTTCACGGTCACGATCGACGGCGGCGCGACGAGGACGTTCTACGGCTATTCCGTCGCTGCCGCGAATTCGAAGTTCTTCGGCGGCGGGATGATGCTGGCTCCCGAGGCGTCACTCCAGGACGGCGCGCTGGAGCTCGTGATCATCACGCATGTGTCTCGACTGCGCTTCTTGCTGCTGGCGCCGAGCGTGTTTCGTGGCGCCCACGTGCGCCAGCCCAACGTCGAGGTGATCCGCTGCTCCGAGGCTCGGATCGGCGCTTCGCGTCCGTTCGATATGTACGCCGACGGTGATCCGATCGCCGAGCTGCCGGTGAGCGTCAGTGCTCGCCGGGCCGCGGTCCGAACGATCGTCCCGGTGAGCGCATGACCGCGTTCGACGCGAAGATCTACGCCTCCCGCGCTGTCGGCGAACTCGCGCGGCGCGCCGGCCGCGGCGGGGGCACGAGCTTGCCCGGCAAGGTCCTGACGCGACTCGAACCGGATGCGATCGCGCGGCTGGCGGCCAGGCTGCCGCAGGGCGCCGCGGTGGTGTCGGCGACGAACGGCAAGACGACGTCCGCGGCGATCGTCGCCTCGGTCCTGGAGAAGGCCGGCATCAGGCTCGTGCACAATCGCGCCGGGGCGAACATGGCCGGAGGGGTCGCGTCGACGCTGCTGGCGGCCGCACGCCGTGGGAGTGCGATCGACGGCGACCTCGGTCTGTTCGAGATCGATGAGTTCTGGCTCGACCGGGTCGCCCCGGAGCTGCGCCCGCGCGCGATGCTGCTCGGCAACCTGTTCCGTGACCAGCTCGATCGCTACGGCGAGCTCGACTCGATCGCCGACCGCTGGGCGGCGCTCGCCAGTTCGATGCTGTCGGCCCGCCTGGCGCTGAACGCGGACGATCCGCTGATCGCCGACCTGGGGCGTGAGCGGATGGGCGTGACCTACTTCGGCGTCGAAGATCCGTCGATGGCGGTCGCGGAGATGCAACACGCGTCGGACTCAAAGCACTGCCGACGCTGCGGCGCGGCTTACGTGTATGACGCGGTCTATATGGGACACCTCGGCGTCTATCGCTGCCCGTCGTGCGGGCAGCGCAGGCCGGACCCGGAGGTCGCCGCCCACCGGATCGAGCTGCTCGGAACGCGTAGCGCGCGGTTTGAGCTTGTGACTCGCGACGGGTCGGCGCAGGTCGCGCTGCCGCTTCCGGGGCTCTACAACGTCTACAACGCGCTCGGCGCGGCGACGCTGTGTCTCGAGCTCGGGCTCGATCTCGATCAGATCGTGGCGGGTCTTCAGAGCGTCGGCGCGGCGTTCGGCCGCGCCGAGCGGATCAACCTGTCGGGGACCGAGCTCTCGATTCTGTTGATCAAGAACCCGGCCGGCGCAAACGAGGTGCTGCGCACAATGACACTCGAAGGCGGCGAGCTCGACGTGCTCGGCATCCTCAACGACCGCACCGCCGACGGACGCGACGTCTCCTGGATCTGGGACGCCGACTTCGAGCTCCTCGCCGACCGGGTGCGCAGCGTGACATGCGCCGGGACGAGGGCGGCCGAACTGGCGTTGAGACTGAAGTACGCCGGCGTCGAGCCGGAGCGCTTACGCGTGGTCCCGCCGCTGGCGGCGGCGCTGGACCAAGCGCTCGGCTCGGCGCACAACGGCAGCGTGTTCGCGCTCCCGACTTACACGGCGCTGCTCGAGCTCCGCGACGAGTTGGCGCGGCGTGGACACGTGGCGCAGTTCTGGGCACGCGAGGCGGTCGAGACGTGAGCGTCGTCTGGCATGACCTCGAGTGCGGCGGCTATACCGAAGACCTGCGGTTGTGGCGAACGCTCGCCGCGCGCGAGGATGGCCCGATCTTGGATGTCGGCGCGGGAACCGGCCGGGTCGCGCTCGACCTGGCTCGCGCCGGTCACGCTGTCACGGCCCTGGACATCGACGGCGAGCTGCTCGCCGAGCTTCGGGCGCGCGCCGATGGGCTCGACGTGACGACCGTCGTCGCCGACGCGCGTAACTTCGCGATCGACCAGCGCTTCGGACTTTGCCTCGTGCCAATGCAGACGATCCAGCTGCTCGCGGGCGTCGAGGGGCGAGCGGCGTTCCTGCGCTGCGCCCGTGGGCACTTGCGCCCCGCGGGCGTGGTCGCGGTCGCGATCGCCGACGAGCTCGAGCTGTTCGATTCCGCCGACGGCGATTACGCGTTGCTCCCCGACGTCCGCGAACTCGACGGCATTGTGTACTCGAGTTGCCCGATCGCGGTGCGCGCCGACGCAGGAGGGTTCCTGCTGATCCGCGACCGCGAGATCGTGGCCGCCGACGGCAGCCTGTCGAGCGAGCGAGACGAGGTCCGAATCGACGCTCTCGACGCGCCGCAGCTCGAGCGCGAGTCCATGGCGGTCGGGCTGCGCCCGGCAGGCCGGACGCGGGTGGCCGAGACACCCGACCACGTCGGAAGCACGGTGGTGATGCTGAGTGCCTGACCGCGAGCTGCGCGTCTGCGCTCTGTATCCGGAGCTGATGAACATCTACGCAGACCGAGGCAACATCCTGCTACTCGAGCGGCGCTGCCGGTGGCGGGGAATCGCCTTTGAGGCGAGCGCGGCGAGCCTCGGGCAGCGACTCGATCCAGACGCCGCCGACATCTACTACATCGGCGGCGGCCAGGACCGGGACCAGAAGCTCTGCGCCGAGGACCTCGCGCACGGCAAACGCGCCGACCTGCACGCGGCGGCCGACCGAGGCGCGGTCGTCCTCGCTGTCTGCGGTGGTTACCAGTTGCTCGGTCACTCGTACGAACTCGGTGACGAAACGCTGCCAGGCGCGGGTCTCGTCGATCTGCAGACGGTGCGCTCGGACGGACCGCGGCTGATCGGCGACGTCGCGATCGAGGTGGAGCTCGAGCCGGGGACGACCAGTGTGCTGGCTGGGTTTGAAAACCACGCTGGGCGTACGACGCTCGGGTCCGGGGAGCGACCGCTCGGGCGCGTGCTGAAAGGCCACGGCAACGACGGCCGCAGCGGCTTTGAGGGCGTCAAGCGCGGAAACGTGATCGGCACCTATCTCCACGGTCCGCTATTGCCCAAGAACGCCTGGTTCGCCGACTGGCTGATTGCGACCGCGCTCGGGCTTCAGAGCCCGCTGGCGCCGCTCGATGACCGGCTGGAGGACGCCGCATATGCAGAAGCGCGGCACGCAGCCGGGCTAGCATGAACCGCCGTCAAGGTTTGAGGTCTGAGTTTGCGACGCCCCATATACAGGGTCCCGCCGATCGTGGTCGCCCTTTCGATCCTCAGCGCGCTGGCATTTTCGGCGTGCGGTACCACCGTGTCCGGCACCGGGACGGGAGCCGGCCAGACGCCGCCACCACCACCGCAAGCAGCTCATCGCCGAGCAGTACCTCCGCCACCGGCACGGGCGCCGGGACCGCGACCACCTCCACCACGGCCACGGTTCTCCCCGGCACGGGCAGGCCAACGATCACGATCGGCGACAAGAACTACACGGAGCAGTTCCTGCTCGGCGAGCTCTATAAGCAGGCGCTCGCGGCGGAGGGCTTCAGCGTCGATCTCGACCAAAACATCGGTCCAACCGACGTGACCCTGCAGGCGCTCAAGACCGGCTCACTGGCGATGTATCCGGAGTACCTCGACGTGTTCAACAGCGCTCTCGCCAAGTACACGCAGCCGTTTCGAAGCCGCTCAGCCGCTTATCGCGCCGCCCAACGGTATGCAACCGCGCACGGACTCGATCTGCTCGCTATGACCCCGTTCAGCGACACCGGGGCGATCGGCGTGACGGTCGGCTACGCACAGGCAAACCACTTGAGCTCGCTCGCCGACCTGTCGAGGGTCCAGAGCACGCTGACCCTCGGCGGCCCACCGGAGCTCGAACCGAGCACCCCCGGACCGACTGAACTGGAGCAGACCTACGGGTTTACGCCGCACGCGTTCACTTCGTTGCCGGTCGGATCGCAGTATGCGGCGCTCGACAACGGCTCGGTCCAGGCGGCCCAGGTCCAGACGACAGATGGGCAGCTCGCGAGTGGTGACTACCAACTGCTCGCTGATCCAGCAAACGTGTTTGGCTGGGGCAATGTCATCCCGGTCGTCTCCGCCTCGGCGCTCGCGGCCGAGGGACCATCGTTCGGGGCGACAATCAACCGGGTCAGCTCACTGCTGACCACCGGCGTCATGCGCCAACTGAACGCGGCGGTCGACATCGCAGGCCAGAATCCGACGACCGTCGCCCAGCAGTTCCTCGAGACGCACGGCGTTATCCCGCCCTCGTCAGGCTGACGCGGCGGAACCGAAGCCGCCGCTCGATCCAAAACCGCCGCTCCCACGCACACTCGTGGAGAGCGCGTCGACCTCGATCGGCGTCACCGGCTCGACGGCGATCAACACGAGTTGGGCGATCCGATCCCCGGGCGTGATCTCGAAGCTCGTCGTCCGGTCAGTATTGAGCAACAGCACCTTTACCTCTCCCCGGTAGCCCGAATCGATCAACCCCGGAGCGTTGACGAGCGCGATCCCGTTCCGGGCTGCGAGCCCTGACCTCGGGAGCACCAGCCCCGCCCACCCCGACGGGATTTCGACCGCGATCCCGGTCGCGATCGACGCCCGCTCACCAGGGCCGAGCACGGCCCCTTCAACTGCACAGAGGTCGAGGCCGGCGTCGTCAAGATGGGCGCGGGTGGGCAGCGTCGCGCGTGGGTCAAGGCGCACGATCCGTAGGTCCATCAAGCTGCTGGCCCGGAAGTGAGCGCGAACGGCGCAAACCGCTCCGCGACGCCGGCAGGCAGGCGAGCGTGGACCCGGACGCCCTCGGGCGTGTCTTCGCGCTCGAGGTCGCCGGCCAGCTCGTGCAGCTCAGCCAAGCGCCTGCCTTCGTCATAAGGGACCAGCAGCTCGACGATAGACAGCCGGCGCTCGAATTCGCGCGCGAGTCGTTCAGCCAAGGCGGTCACGCCTTCGCCCGTTTGGGCGCTGACGAGCATCGCGTCCGGGTGGCGGCGCGCGAGCTCGCCGCGGCGCTGCTCATCGACCTGGTCGGCCTTCGCAAGCACGAGCACTCTCGGCGCGACATCCGCCCCGATCTCGACCAGCACGTCTTCGACCGCGCGCGTCATCTCCGCCGAGCTCCTCTTCGTCGACCGAAGCATCGACGACGTGCAAGATCAGGTCCGCACGCCGGGTCTCCTCGAGCGTCGCCCCGAACGCGTCGACCAGTTGGTGCGGGAGTTTGCGGATGAAGCCCACCGTGTCCGTCAATAGATAGTCACGCCCGCCCGTGCGCAGCACGCGGGTGGTCGGGTCAAGCGTGTGGAACAGGCGATCGCGGACCGGGACGCTGGCGCCGGTCAGCGCGTTGAGCAGCGTCGACTTGCCGGCGTTCGTGTAGCCGGCCAGCGCGACCTGGGGCAGGTGGGCTCGCTCGCGTTCGGCGCGCATCACGGAGCGGTTCGAGCGGACGTGCGCCAGCCGCCGCTTGAGCGCCGCGATCCGGTCGCGCGCCAGACGGCGGTCGGTCTCGATCTGCGTCTCGCCGGGGCCTCTGGTCCCGATGCCGCCGCCTAGACGCTCGAGGTGCGACCACAGGCCCCGCATCCGCGCGAGGTTGTACTCGAGCTGGGCGAGCTCCACTTGCAGCTTGCCCTCGGCCGTGTGGGCGTGCGAGGCGAAGATGTCCAGGATGATCGCGGTCCGGTCGATTACCGGAACGCCCAGCGCTGTCTCGAGGTTTCGCTCCTGGCGCGGTGACAGCTCGTCATCGCAGGCGACGAGATTCGCGTCCGCGGCTCCGAGTTGCGCCTTCAGCTCGTCGAGCTTGCCAGGACCCAGGTAGGAGTTGGGGTGCGGCCGGTCGCGCCGCTGAATCAACTCGCCGACCGACGCCACGCCGGCAGTGCGCAGTAGTTCGTCGAGCTCAGCCAGGTGTCCGTCGTCGCCAGCCGCGACGGCCGCGACCATGAATGCACGCTGGCGCGCACGGCCGCGCGCGCGGTCGTCGCTCCAAGATCCATTGCGTCGGTTAGCTGCGTCGGCCACGCTTGCGGATGGTAGCCGCGGCGCGGACCGTTTCAGCGCGCTTACAGCTCGCGCAGCCTCTGCACCGCCTCGAGCAGCCGGTCGTCGGGGGTCGTGAGCGAGATCCGGAAAAAGCCTTCGCCGTTCGGCCCGTAAGCGCCGCCCGGTGAGATCACGACCGCGGCGCGCTCGAGCACGTACTCGCAGTACTCAGCCGCGGAAGCGAAGCCATCTGGGGATCGGCGCCCAGATGTAGATCGTCCCCTTCGGCGGTGTGACCTCAACGCCCGCGTTTGCCAGTGCCTCGCAGACCAGATCGCGGCGGCGCGCGTATAGCGCGCACATCTCCTTGACGCGTTCGTCGATCTCGGGCGCCAAGGCCGCGACGCCGGCGAGCTGGACGGCCTCGAACACACCCGAGTCGATATTGGACTTCAGCCGCCAGTACTGAGCGATCGCGTCCGCATTGCCGACGATCGCCGCGCACCGCCAGCCGGTCATGTTGTAACCCTTCGACAGCGAGAACACCTCGACACCGACATCCTTGGCGCCCGGCGTCGCCAGGAACGAGGGGGCCACGTAGCCGTCGAACGTGATCTCGCTGTAAGCGTTGTCGTGGACGACGAGCACGTCCGACGCACTCGCGAGCTCGATCGCGCGCTCAAACACCCCGTCGGGCAGGATCGCGCCCGTCGGGTTGTTCGGGTAGTTGATGAACATCAGCTGGGCGCGGTCGCGCGCCTCGGCCGGGATCGCGTCGAAGTCCGGCGCGAATCCAGCCTCGGGCACGAGCCGCATCAGGTACGGCTCGGCGCCCGCGAGTACCGGGCCGCCGGTGTAGACCGGATAGCCCGGATCCGACGCGAGCGCCAGGTCGCCCGGGTCGAGAAACGCGAGGTTGAGGTTGAAGATGCACTCCTTGGCGCCGATCGCCGGCATCACCTCGGTTTCGGGATCGAGCATCACGCCGAAGCGCCGCTCATAGAACGCCGCGACCGCCTCGCGAAACACGGCCAGGCCCCGGTTCGACGGATAACTCTGCGTACTCGGATCGGCGACCGCGCGCTGCGCCGCCACGACGACCGGCTCGTAGGTCGGCATGTCGGGGTCGCCGATCCCCAGGCTGATGACGTCGACGCCTGCGGCGCGCTTGGCGGCGACCTTGCGTTCGAGCTCGGCGAACAGGTACGGCGGGATCTGGTCGAGGCGTCTACTCGGTTTCATGCAACTCCTTGACGAACTGGTCGGCGAGCGTGCCGCGGAACACCGGCACCGCCGGGCCGGTCAACGTTACGCGAAGGTCGTCTGAGACCTCGACCTCGAGCTCGCCGCCGTCGAGCACGACGGTCACCGGCGAGTCGCCGCCGCGCAACACGTGGGCGACCGCAGCTCCCGTCGCGCCGGTGCCGCTGGCGTGGGTCTCCCCCACGCCGCGCTCGAAGATCCGAGCCCGGATGCGGTCGCCGGCTAGCGGCGTATACCACGAGACATTGGTCCGGTTTGGAAAGAGCTCGTGGTGCTCGATCGCGGGCCCGATCGCCTTGAGGTCAAGCCCCTCGAGCTCGCCGATGCTCTCGACCCTGATCGCGCACTGTGGGTTACCGACCTGGACATGCTGGAAGCGCCAGCGGCGTCCGCCCGCGGTCAGCTCGCCCCGGCCGTCCTCGCTCGCGGCCGGATAATCGGGACTCTGGAGCCGCGCCCGCGGCATGCCGAGGCGGCAGCTCGTCGCAGATGTGATCGTCGGCCTGATCTCGCCGGCGGCGGTCTGGATCGAGAACGTGTCGCTGGTCGTCCAGCCCGCGCGTCGCAGGTAGAGCACTGCCTCTCGCGACCCGTTGCCTGACAGCTCGGCCTCGGAGCCGTCCGGATTGAAGATCCGTAGGCGGGCGACGAATCCCGGCTCGTCGGGCTCTGACAGCAACAGCACGCCGTCGGCGAACACGCCCGTGTGCGCGGCGCACAGCTTGCGCACGCGCGCGGGCGTGAGCTCGAATTCCAGGGCGCGCTGCTCGAGGATCAGGTAGTCGTTGCCGAGGGCCTGCCACTTCTCAAAGTCCACGCGGCGGCAGTGTATGTGTACCGTCGCGTGTCGCATGCTCAGGCGCCTGCGCTACTCGGCCTCGACGCCGCTGATCTTGCTCGGGGTCGTGTCCGTGCTGTCGTTTGCCGCCCGCGCGACGCTGCTCGACGAGCCGTGCCAATCGCCCTGCACGAAGGCGTCAGAGCACACGCTGATCTTCGACGAGGCCTACTACGTCAACGCGGCGCGGGTGATCGCCGGGATCAGGCCCGCACCGGGGTCGCACTATTCAGACGCGCCGCTGGGAACCGACCCCAACGCCGAGCACCCGCAGGGCGTCAAGCTGATCATGGCGGCCGCGATCGAGCTGTTCGGTGACGGGCCGTTTGCGTGGCGGATCGGAAGCCTGATCTTCGGCTCGATCGCGATTCTCGGAATGTATGCGCTCGTCCGCTCGGCGGGCGGCGGCCCATGGTCGGCGCTCTGCGCCGCCACGTTGATGGCCTGCGACAACCTGCTGCTGGTCCACGGGCGTATCGGGACGCTCGATATCTACGCGGTCGCGATGATGATATGGGCGGTCGCTGTGTATCTCCGCGGGCGACCGCTGCTCGCCGGCGTGGTGCTCGCGGTCGGCGCGGCGTTCAAAGAAGTCGCCCCCTACATCCTGATCTCGCTCGTGCTGCTGGAGCTCGGACGGGTGATCGTGCGGCGCACGCGCGGAGGCCCGGAGCAGTGGCGTCCGCGCGCGGCGCTGTGGCGGCTTGCAATCGTCATCTTCACGACCGCGGGGGTGTTTATAGGTCTGCTCGGTGTCATGGGCCTGATCGCGACCCCTTACGCCGACGCGAGCGGGCAGCTGATCACGGGCGGTCCGTTTGACCACCTGGCGCACATCATCTCCTACGCGGAGCAGCAGACCAGCCCACACGGGCCGACGGGGATCGCCTCCTACCCGTGGGATTGGCTGATCGATCTGAAGCCGATCGTCTATCTGCGGATCAACCCATCGCTGCCGGGCCACGGCTTGTACGCGATCCATCCGGTGTCGAAGTTCCTCGGCATGATCAGCCCGCCGATCATGCTGTTCGGGATGCTGGGGCTGCTGTTCGCGGCCTACCGCGTCGTCAGGCCCGTGGGCGTGCGGGGCAGCTCCCGAATGCCGTGGGATTCGGAGGTTCCGATCCTGGCGGTCACCTGGTTCGTCGGCACCTGGACCCCGTTCGCGCTTGCGAGCCTGATCGACCAGCGGACCAGCTACCTCTACTACATGGTGATCGTGATGCCGGGCATCTACGTGGCCGCCACCTACCTGGCCTCGCAGCTCTGGCGGTTGCGTCGCAGATGGAGCACCGTGCTCGTGGCGCTGTGGGGTCTTACGGTGGTCGTGGCGGTGGCGCTCATGTTTCCGTTTGTGCCGGTGTTCTGAGCCACAGGTCCTCCGCCGCGGCGGCTACCTGCTCGGCATCGAGACCAGTGACGTCGAGTTCGTTTACGGCAGCCAGCTTGCGCATCCAGGTCAGCTGACGCCGCGCGTAGTTACGGGTCCGGCGTTTCGTTGCTTCGGTATCGCCGGCGAGCAGCTCCTCGAATCCGAGCGCCTTGCGCGCCGTCTGCGAAGCGCCGCGCCCGGCCGCGAGCCGGACCTCGTCCTGGACGCCGTCGACGAGCATTCGATCGACGCGCTCGTCGATTCGCCGATAGAGCTGCTCGCGCTCCATCGTCAGCCCGATCAACAGCGTCGGGTGGCGCATCGTCGCGCTCCACAGCTCGGATCGCTCCTGTGGAGGTTCGAGTTCGCCCGCATCGAGCAGCTCCAGCGAGCGGATGATGCGCTGAGGATCGGTGGGGTCGATCTCGGCCGCCGCCCGAGGCGCGCGGCGCACGAGGATCGCATGCAGAGCCTTCGGACCGCGACGTTCGAGCTCCCCCAGCCACCGCTCGCGGATGCCCTCGGCGGGTGGCGGTCTGAGGCTGAGATCGGTCAGCGCCGCGCGGAGATAGAGGCCCGTGCCGCCGACCACGATCGGCAGGCGCCCGGACTCGAGCAGCTGATCCATTTCCGCGTGCGCGAGCTCCGCGTACTGACCGGCGCTGAAGGTCGCATCGACCGGCAGGAATGAGAGCAGCCGGTGCTCGAGCGCGGCACGCTCCGAGGCGGTCGCGGCGCCGGTCAGAATCTCCAGTCCGGCGTACACCTGGAGCGCGTCCGCCGACACCGCGACGGGCTCCTCACCGCGTGCTCGCAGCCGCCGCGACAGCGCGATCGCCACCGCGGTCTTGCCGACGCCGGTCGGTCCGAAGAGCGCGATCACCGCTGCACGGATCACCGGAGCAGTATCGTGGAGCGGTGAGCATCTCAGTCGGAGCGGGGATCTCGACGGAGCCCGATCCCCTTGCCGCAGCGAGCGATGCGGCTCGGACCGCGGCTGCGACGTTGCCCTGATCGGCGGGTCGATTTGGCGGTCGTGTTCGCGACCGGGGGCCACCTGGTCGCGCCGGAGGCGACGCTCGAGGGCGTGAACACGGCGATCGCACCTGAGGCGCTGATCGGATGCGGCGCCGGCGGGGTGTTGGGCGGCGGCCGCGAGCTCGAGTCGGGGACCGCGGTCGCGGTCTGGGCGGCTTCGCTGGACGCCGGAACCGTGACGCCGTTTCATGCCCATGTAGACGGCGACGAGCAGCAGGGCGTGCTGCACGGGATGCCCGAATGCGGTACCCAGAGCGCGCTGATGCTGCTCTGCGATCCGTACTCGTTCCCGGCCGACGAGGTGCTCGCGAGCCTCGCCGACGTGATACCGGGGATGCCGATCTTGGGCGGACTCGCGAGCGCGCGGACGGTCGACGGCGCTGCGGCGCTGTTTCTCGGCAGCGAGGTGTGCGAGTACGGCGCGGTCGGCGTGTCGCTGGAGGGAATCGAAATGCTGCCGTGCGTGTCGCAGGGCGCGACGCCGCTCGGCCGCGAGCTGACGATCACGGCCGCCGAGGGCAACGTGATCTACGAGCTGGCAGGGCGCCCAGCCCTGCAGACGGTCGAGAAGGTGATCGGTGAGCTCTCGCTGACCGACCGCGCGCTCGTGTCCCGCGGGCTGCTGCTGGGAATCGTGATCGACGGTGGCAAGCCGGAGTACGAGCAGGGTGACTTTTTGGTTCGCGGCGTCCTGGGCGCCGACGAGGAGACCGGCGCAATCATGATCGGGGCCAGCGTCGAGACGGGGCAGGTCGTTCGGCTCCACGCCCGCGATGCGCGTTCTGCGGACGAGGATCTGCGCCGCGAGCTGCGTCTACGTGCGCAGGCGATCGGTGGTGAGCCTGCGGGCGCGCTGGTGTTCTCGTGCAACGGGCGCGGTCAGCAGATGTTCGGAGCGTGCGACCACGACGCCACAGTCGTGGCCGAGGAGCTCGGCGGCGCCCCGGCCGCTGGATTCTTCGCCGCGGGCGAGATCGGCCCGGTCGGCGGCAGGAGCTTCCTGCACGGGTTCACCGCGACGGTTGCGGTCTTCCCTGGTTAGCCCTCGGTTGAGATCCTCGCGGGATCGGCCCGCCACTAGACTGGCCCGCCGTGCCGAGGCACAGCCGCATAGCACTCGCTGGCAGCACGGTGCTCGTGACCGGAGCGACCGGCGGACTGGGACACGCGATCGCGCGGGCGCTCGCGGCGCGCGGCGCTCACCTCACCCTTACCGGGCGCCGCGCGGAGGTGCTGGATGACCTCGCCCGCGAGTTGGGTGCGCGAACAGTGGCATGCGACCTCGGATCGCGCGCCGACGTGGAGCGGCTCGTCTCCGACGTCGGCGGGGGCGTAGACATCCTGATCGCCAACGCGGGTCTGCCGGCGACCGGCCTGCTCACTGAGCTCACGCAGCCGGAGATCGACGCCCAACTTGAGGTCAACCTCCGCGCGCCGATCGCGCTCGCACGTGCATTGGCGCCGGCGATGATCGAGCGCGGGCGCGGCCACATGGTGTTCATGTCGTCGCTGTCGGGGAAGGCCGCGCAGCCCGTCTCGTCGATGTACTCGGCGACCAAGTTCGGCCTACGCGGGTTTGCGCTGGCGCTGCGCACCGATCTCCTGCGCGACGGCGTCGGCGTGTCAGTGATCCTGCCCGGTTTCGTCCGCGAAGCGGGGATGTTCGCCGATTCGGGCGTGCGTCTTCCTCCGGGCGTCGGCACGAGCTCACCCGAGGAGGTCGCGAGCGCCGTGATCCGCGCGGTCACCCACAATCGCGCCGAGATTGCCGTCGCGCCGCTGGGGCTGCGGGTGGGTACGTCGATCGCGTCAATCGCCCCCGGCCCCGCGGCGACGGTCAGCCGCTGGCTCGGTGCCGACCGGATCGCGGCGAAGCTGGCTGGCGGACACCTCGACAAGGGCTAGGCGACGCGGGCCTGCAGACGGACTAGGCGACGCGGGCCTGCAGACGGACTAGGCGACGCGGGTGCCAGACCGGCTACGCGGCGCGCGCCTCGGGTGCCAGCGGCTCACGTGGCCGGCCGCGCACGAATGCGGCCACGACCCTTGGGTCAAACTGCGTCCCGGCGTTGGCCAGCAGCTCCTGGACCGCCAGCGCCGGATGCATCGCTTCGCGATAGGGGCTGTTCGAGACCATCGCTACGTGTGCCTCGACGACGCCCAGGATCCTCGCCTCGAGCGCGATCTCATCGCCAGACAGTCCACGCGGGTACCCGCGCCCGTCGGGGCGCTCACGGCGTGTGAGTATCCACTCGCGTACGTCTGACAGGCTGGGCGCGCTCAGCATCGCAGCGCCGAGCTCCGGCTGTTGACGCACCGCGGTCCACTCGTCAGTCGTCAGCGGTCCTGGTTTGTTGAGTATCTCGGCTGGGATCTGCCCGCGGCCGACGTCGAGGATCAGGGTCGCGAGCCGCAGACGCTCAACGCGTTGGCGCTCGAGCCCGAGCTCGTACGCCGTCGATTCGACAGGCCCGGTGGCGATGCAGTGAGCGCTTGGTTGATAGTCGATGTTGCCGAAGGCGCTCAGTTCAGCGCCACAGCGGTCACACGCGATCACCAGTCGCAGCGTCGCGGTACCGCGCTGGTAGCGCGAGACGCCGCTGTGAGGTGCATTGTGGTCGCAGATCATCTCGGTGGCCGGATGGGCCGCAATTAGGTCCGATGATGAACAACGTCCCGGACAGTGCGGTTTCTTGTGGGCCCACGGAGCCCGCGGGGTCTATTCGCGGATGCGTGCGGGGCCGCGCCGGATGCTCGGCCGCTCGCCGGGACCGTGGAGGCCGTCGCCGTCCGTTTCCCGGTCGCCAACTGTGCCGGGAGCAGTCGATACGGTCGGAGCGGCGGACGGGTCGCCGATTCGAGTGTCGCCGTCAGCGCCCGGATCGGGCGTGTTGTGCTCGCCGGTGACCGACGACAGGGCGGCGATGATCTCGTCCGCGAGCGCGGCGCCGTCGTGCGCCAGCTCAGGCGTTGCTCGGACGCGGACGACGACCTCGTCGCCGTCGACCTCCTCGAGCAACACGGTTGCGCTGGAACGCGTCGGTGTCGTGACCTCGTTGTCGAGGATCGCCTGCACCTGCGTGATCGGGACGCCCGATGAAAGCCGAACCTTGACGTCGACCGAGTCGGGTTCCTTGAGCGGCACGATCGCGGCTGCGAGCACCACGTTGTTGGGAATCATCATCCGGTCGTAGCCGTGGGTCAGCGTCGTGTACAGCAGCCCCAATGAGCTGACGGTCCCCTCCACGGTGCCGCCAACGACGCCCGCCTGCAGGCGGACACGCTCACCCACCCTGAAGGGACGCGCGGTCAGCAGAACCATCCCGGCGAACACGTTGCCGAGCGTCTGCTGCGCCGCGAGACCGAGGATGACCGCCGTGAAGGCGCCGCCGACGGCGAGCGTCTGGGTTTTGACACCGACCACATGCAGCCCGACGAGCAACGTGATCGCGATCGTTATCAGGCGCAGTAGGAAACCGACCGTCCCGGCGGTCGCGGGATCCATTCGCCGCATGAAGCTGGGTCCGAACGCGCGGCCGACATCGCGCGCCAGTGCCCAACCGCACAGCACCAGCAAGGCCACGGTGACGATCTGCGCGGCGGTCTGATGCCCCTTGCCGAGCAGCTGCTCCTGGTGGTTGTACGCGATCACGATCCCGATCATCAGCGGAATCAGAACCACCGCTTCGATCTGCGCGCGCCTGACCGTCTTCTGGTCGACCTCGGCGACCTCGAGCCCGGCGCGCTCCCACGCCTCGCTTCGGGTCTCGAACATTCGCTCGAGGTAGAGGTCTCGGTTTGGTGGCTTGAATCTGCGGGGCATCGCTTTGGTTTCTGGTCCGACTGTCTCTCTTACTTACCACCGTTACTTACCACCGCTAGGGCTTCACGGTTTCACCCGCACGGCAACCTCGAACAGGCTCTCCTGGCGGGGCGGCTGCGCTGACGGTAGCGGCTGCGGGCCCGGCTGTTGCGTGCCAAGACCGCGACGCGAGGGCGCCCGGTCGGGGTCCGCAACGAGGCCTGCCAGCCGTCGCCGCTCGTTCGCCGGCGCATAAGCGCCTTTTCGATACAGCTCACGGTAGCGCGGCAGCAGGTCAGGACGATGCTCTGCGAGCCAATCGAAGAACAGCTTGCGCACGTCCCCCCGCAGATGCAGGGCGATCCCGTGCACATACGCGGCGCCGGCCTCGGCCGCCAGCTCGAGGATCTTCGCCACCTGCCCTGGGGCATCGTTGACTCCCGGCATCAGCGGCGCGACCAGGATCCCGGTCCGAATCCCGGCCCGGTTGAGCTCGGCGACCGCCTCGAGCCGCGCCCGCGGATGCGGAGTGTGCGGCTCAGTCGCGCGCCACGCCCGCTCGTCGAGCGTCGGCACCGACAGCGCGGCGCCAAAATCGGTCTGTCTCGCGAGCTCGGCCATCACTTTGAGATCGCGCAGCAACAGCGGCGATTTGGTCAATATCGACGATGGGTTGCGCGCCTCGAGCATCGCCTCCCAGATTCCCGGCATCAGCTTGTAGCGCCCTTCGACCCACTGGTACGGGTCCGTGTTGGTGCCAAGCGCGACGTGCTCGCCCTTCCAAGACGGTCGCGCGAGCTCGACCCGCAACCGTTCGGGCGCGTTGACCTTGACGACGATCTCGCGCTCGAAGTCGCGGCCGGCATCGAAGTCGAGGTATTTGTGCGTGGGGCGAGCAAAACAAAAAACGCACGCGTGGCGTGCATCCCCTATACGGATTAATGGTCCATCGGAACGGCATCCGCGACGCCTCGGGCACGCGGTTAAGGATCGATTTGGCGCGCACCTCGTAGAAACGGGTCGGGACCGAGTCCGGCGCCTCGAAATGCCGGACGACGACGTCGTCGCGGTAGCCGGGCAGCCGGGCCCGTTCCTCCTCGTCCATCGTCAGGTTCTCCCAGCGCACGAACGTATGTTCGCATGCGGCCCGGACGGCCCCGAAAATCGCTCGTAGTTACGGCTTAGGCGGTCGCGCGGGCGACGAGCGAGCACTCGCCGCTGAGTGTCTGGCTCGTGGCGCCGGTGATCTGGACCTGGACGAGGTCGCCCGGCGAGGCGAGCCCGTCGAAGTTGACGACCTTGTTGTGCCGTGAACGTCCGCGAAGGCGGCTCGGGTCGGTCCGGGACGGTCCTTCGACCAGGACCTCCACCGAGCGACCGACGAACCGCTGTGCGCGCTCGTGTGCGCGGCGCTGGATCACCTCGACGAGCCGCTCGATGCGAGCCACCTTGAGCTCGTGGGGTACCTGATCGGGCATCGTCGCCGCCTCCGTCTCGCGCCGCGGCGAGTAGATGAACGTGAACGCGCCGTCGTAGCCGACCGTTTCTGCGACCTCCAGCGTCTGCTCGAAGTCGGCCTCCGTCTCGCCGGGGAAGCCGACGATGATGTCGGTCGTCAGCGCGCAGTCGGGGACGTGCTCGCGAACCAGCGCAACGCGGTCCAGATAGCGCTCACGCGTGTACGTGCGCCGCATCCGCTTGAGGACCGCGCTCGAGCCGGACTGAAGCGGCAGATGGATGTGCTCGCATAGCGCGGGCAGCTCGGCGTGCGCGCGAATCACGTCCTCGCGCATGTCCTTGGGATGGGGACTCGTATACCGGATCCGCTCGATCCCGTCGACCGCGTCGATCCTCGCCAGTAGCTGCGCGAAGCTGAGCCTGTCTTCGCGGGCAGGTCACGGCCGTAGGAGTTGACGTTCTGTCCAAGCAGCGTCACCTCGCGGACCCCGTCTGAAGCGAACCGTTCCACCTCGGCGACGAGCTCCGCCGGCGGTCGGCTTACCTCGCGTCCCCGTGTCGAGGGAACGATGCAATACGAACAGACGCAGTTGCAGCCGACCGAGATCTGCAGCCAGGCGTGGAACTCCCGCGCCCGCTTCGCGGGCAGGTGTCCGGTGAACCCCTCGAACTCGAAGAACCCCTGCGCCGTCAGCGAGTCGCTGGTCAGGAACTCCGCCAGCTTGTGCACCTGGCCCGGGCCGAACGCCACGTCGACGAACGGAAAGCGCTCGAACACCTCCTCCTTGACCGACTGGGCCCAGCACCCCCCCACCCCGATCACGCGCGCCGGATCCTCGCGCTTGAGTCGCTTGGCCTCTCCGAGATGCGCCACGAAGCGACTGTCGGCGGCCTCTCGGATCGAGCAGGTGTTGAACAGGATCAGGTCGGCGTCGGAGCGACCGTCGGCCTCGGAGTAGCCGAGCGACTCGAGCATCCCCTTGATCCGCTCGGAATCGTGCTCGTTCATCTGGCAGCCGAACGTCGTTATGTGGTAATGCCTCACTGGGGCAAGGGTACTGTCGCGCGTGGGCCAGCGACGCGAACCGCGGCTCGAGGTCGGCCCTACGTCACGACGTAGACCACGTGGCCGGGCCCGTCCGTCTCTGTGACGACGACCGAGAACTGATGTCCGCGGACGGTCGCGACGCAGTCGAACACGACGCCCGCCTTCTGGACGATGTTGACGGGACAGCTCACGCGTGCGCGCTAGTGTCGGCCGATGGAGGCCGCCACGGCGACCACGCCAACCGGCCTGACCGAGGCCGAGGCGTCGCTTCGTCTCGAGGCGCGCGGGAGGCCTCCCCGACGACGCTCGAGCCGCTCCTACGCGAGCATCGTCCGTGCTAACACGCTGACGATCCCGAACGGGATCCTGCTGGTGTTCGGACGTGCTGACGATCGTGTTCGCGTCGTGGCGCGATGCGCTGTTTCTAGGGATCCTGGTCTCGAACATCGCGATCGGCTCCTTTCAGGAGATCCGCTCAAAGCGGGCGCTCGACAAGCTTGCGGCGCTGATCGCCCCCAAGGCGGTCGTGGTCAGAGACGGCGCCGACCGCACGGTGCCGGTCGAGGACGTGGTGGCGGGCGATCTCGTGCGTGTGTCGGCCGGCGATCAGGTGGTCGCCGACGGGCGGCTCGTGTCGGCAGACGGGCTCGCGCTCGATGAGTCCAACCTGACGGGCGAGTCTGACCTGGCGGTACGCGCGGCCGGAGACAGCGTGTGGTCGGGCTCGTTTGCGGTCGAGGGCGACGCGCTGTTCGAGGCGACAGCCGTCGGTCCCGACAGCCGCGCCGAGCGGCTGACCGCGACCGCGCGCGCGTTTCGTCACCCCCGCTCCCCGCTAGAGCGCGCGAACGATCGGTTGCTGCTGTGGCTGCTCGCGCTTGCCGTCCCGCTGACGATCGGGCTGACGGTCTCGGTGTTCGCCCACCACGAGACGGCGTACGAGCGCGTGCAGACGCTCACCGCCGGAATCGTCAACCTCGTGCCAGAGGGATTGATTCTGCTGATCAGCCTCACCGCCGCCGTGTCGGCGTTCAAGATCGCTCAGCGGGGAGTGCTCGCGCAGCAGCTCAACGCGATCGAGTCGCTCGCGTCGGTCGACGTCGTCTGTACCGACAAGACCGGCACCCTGACGCAGCCGACGTTGCGGGTCGTCGAGCTCGTATCCGCCACCGGGACGGACGAGACAGTCCTGGCGCGCGAACTCGCCAGGTACGCGGCCAGCGCGCCGTCTGCGAACCTGACCCTGCGAGCGATCGCCGACGCCGGGCTGGCGGAGCCAGACCACGACCGGGTGGTGGCGCAGGTCCCGTTCTCCTCGCGGCGTCGCTGGAGTGCGCTGGACCTCGGTGACGAGCGGCTCGTGTTGGGCGCCCCGGAGCGGTTCGGCGACGCGCGATAAGGCGCTTGCGACCCGGGCGCGGAGCGAGGCAGCTGCCGGCCGGCGAGTGCTTGAACTCGGGCGCACGCAGGCGCCGCTCCCCGGCGGCGGCTCGGAGTTGAGGTTCCCCGACCAGGTGCGGCCACTCGGCCTCGTCGTGCTCGCCGAGCACCTCCGCCCCAACACAGCCGACACGGTTGCGTTCTTCACGGCTCAAGGCGTCGCCCTGAAGGTGCTCTCCGGCGACGCGCCCGCGACGGTGGGTGCGATCGCCAACGACGCGGGCATCCCGGGTTCGGCAACCCCCCTCGACGGCGACGCCCTACCTTCTGAGCCCGCCGCGCTGCGCGACGCGGTCCTGTCCGCTCCGGCCGTCGGGCGGATCTCGCCCGAGGGCAAGCGGGCGGTCGTCGCCGCGCTCGCGAGCGCCGGTCGCTACGTCGCGATGGTCGGCGACGGGGTGAACGACGTCCCAGCCCTCAAGGAGGCGCGCCTCGCTATCGCCCAGGGGTCCGGAACGCAGATGGCGCGCTCGGTGGCCGACCTGGTGCTCGTTCGCGACGACTTCGGGGCCGTGCCCGGGATGGTCGCCGAGGGGCGACAGATCCTCCGCAACATCCAGCGGGTGGCCCGGCTGTTCATCACCAAGGCGGTGTTCACGGCGCTCGTCGGCTTCGCGATCGCGATCCCAACGGGCACCTACCCGCTGCTGCCGCGCCAGTTCACGATCGCCTCGACCGTCACGATCGGCATTCCGGCGTTCGTGCTCGCGCTCGCGCCGAGCTCGGGACCGTGGCGCCCGGACCGCTTCCTCCAGTCGGTCGCGCGGTTCGCGATCCCGGCCGGGCTCGCGATCGGCGTCGGAATTGTGGCTGGGTACCTACTCGCGCGCTACGGATTCGGGCTCGACCTGATCCGCTCGCGCACCGTCGCGACCGGAATCGTCGTCGTCTGCGGGCTCGCTGCGGTGATCAGGCTCGAGACCGAGGGCGGGCGACGCCGGCTCGTCGCAGCCGGGCTGTGCGCGCTGATGGCGCTGCTGTTCGCGCTGGCGCTGATCGTCCCCTTCCTGCGCCACTTCTATGAGCTGGCAACGCCCAGCCGCGACGCGTTGGCCGCGTGGGCGGTCGGGACCATTCTCGGAGTCGGAGGGATGCTGGCCGCGCTGAAGCTGGTGCGGGCTTGACCGCCCATCCGCACGGACCTGACCGCCGCTTATCGAGCTCAGACCACCGGCGCGCGCGCGGGCGGCACGCTCACGTAGGAGCGCTCAAACCCCGGTAGCACCAGCTCGATTCTGGCCCCCGGCGAGCCGGGCTCCGGGTCGACCGCGCGAACCTCGCCGTGGTGGGCCTCGGCGATCGCGCGGACGATCGCCAGGCCGAGACCGGCGCCGCCCGCGGCGCGGCTGCGGGCTGGATCGGTGCGGTGGAAGCGCTCGAACACGCGCTGGCGCTCAGCGACCGGGATTCCGGGACCATCGTCGATCACGACGAACCGGATCTGCCCAGGCGACGGTACGTCGACCTCGAGCCGGACCAAGCCGTTGTCCTCGCGCGTTTGAGCGATCGAGTTGCCGGCCAGGTTGCGCAGCGCCTGAGCAATGCGATCAGCATCGGCGTACAGCGTTCCCGCCGGCACGGGCCCGAGCTCGAAGCGCCGGTCGGCCGTCAGGCTGATCCCGTCCCACAGCTGCTCAACGAAGGTCGCAAGCTCGATCCGCTCGGGACGCAGGAAGTCCATGTGCTCGGCCTGCGCCAACAGCAACAGGTCGTCGATCAGGCGGCTCATGCGCGTGATCTCGCGCTGCACGTGTTGCTCGGCACGGCGGACGTCGTCGGCCGACGGGTGCTTTTCGGCGGCCAGCACCTCCAGCTGCCCGCGGATCACCGTGATCGGTGTCCGCAGCTCATGGGACGCGTCGGCGATGAACTCGCGCTGACCCTTCAGCTCGCCGGTGAGCCGGTCGAGCATGTTGTTGAACGCCTCGGCCAGCACCTGTACCTCGCCGCCGCCGTCCGAGGCATCCATGCGAGGCTCGAGCTCGCCCGCGTCGACGCGGCTGGCGACGCCGGCCATCTTGCGCAGCGGCGCCGAGATACGCGCGCCGGTGAAATACGACGCCACCAACGCGAGCGCGAGCGTCAAGGCGCCGGCGAGTACGAACGTTTTCGCAACTCCGTCCTGCGCCCGGTCGGCGATCGACAGGGGTTCGCCGGCTCCCACGACGACCGTCAGCGACCCGAGCGGCATCGAGCGCTCGAGCACGCGGGTCGCCCCGACGTCGGGGACCTTCAAGGTGGTGTATCCGAGGTGCGGCACAAGGAGCCGGCGCGAGAGCTTGTTCTCGACCGCCTGCTGAGCGGCGGTCTCGCCGTCGTCGGGGGTCGATTGATCGACGATCTCAGGGTGGTTGAACGCCGCGCGGGCGCCGGGCACGAGCACGAACAACAGAGTTGACGTGGACCCATAAGGCTGGGCCTGCACGTAGTCGCTCGCGCTCGCGGCGATCTGCGCGGCGCTCTGGCCCGCGTGCTGCCTCAGAGCCTGCTCGAGCTGAGTCGTGTCGCCCGCGATGTCGTGGTCGATCTGGGCCCGCACCTCGGTGCCGGTGTCCGTGTACACGACGTAGAAGATGACCGCGACCGAGACGATGATCACCGCCGCGACCGAGGTCGTCAGGCGCCACCTGAGCCCGCTCGGCAGCGCGAACCGACGTCGTCGCGCGCCAGCCATCAGTGCCTGCTAGGCGGGCACATCGAACCTATAACCCACCGATCTCACGGTCACAATCGGATCCGACTCGCCGCTCCGGCGGAGCTTGCGGCGCAGATAACCGACATATACGTCCACGACGTTGGTACCAGGATCGTAGTCGTAGCCCCACACGGCCCGCAGGATCTGCTCGCGTGATAGGACGCGGCCGGTATTGCGCAGCAGGTAGGTGAGCAGCTCGAACTCCGTTGTCGAGAGGCGCACGGGAAGCCCCGCGCGCTGGACCTCACGAGTGATCAGGTCGATCTCGACATCGCCGCCGGTCAGGTTGGTCGTCGGTGTCTGCGCGACGACCCGCAGCTGCGCCCGGACCCGCGCCGCCAACTCCGAGAGCGAGAACGGCTTGCTCAGGTAGTCGATCGCACCGGCGTCGAGCCCGGCAACGCGATCCTCGACTTCGCCGCGCGCCGTGAGGATGATCACCGGCAGCGCCGGCTTGGCCTCGTGGAGCTCGGCGAGCACCTCGTGTCCGCTGCGGAGCGGGAGCATGATGTCGAGTACCACCAGGTCAAACGGCTCCGACAGCGCGCGCCGCGCTCCTGCGATGCCGTCAGCCGCGGATTCGACCTCGAAGCCATACGAGCGCAGACCGCGTTCGAGGAAATCGACGATTCCCGGCTCGTCTTCGATCACCAAAACACGAGCGGTCATCGCTCGCCGCTTATCAAGGTCCGTGGCACCACGGCGATCATAGAGTCGCACGATGCGGTGACGCCGGCTTGAGCCCCGGCGCGTGTCGGCGCCGGGGCCCGGTGTCGGTCAGCTACAGGTGCTGGCCCAAGCGCACTCGCTGAAGCCGTCGAGCGTCGCGTTCGGGGCCGACGGCGCGCCGATCACCGCTCCGCTGGAGTCCGTGAGGTCCATTTCCTCAGACGACTTCAGGTTCGCGGGCGCGCCGTTTGTGGTCGCACTGGTGAACGCCGGATCGGTCAGGTTGGGTAGCGCCGCAAACCCGGCATTGGTACCGATCTCCAGCGGCGTCTCCTCGATCCATTCGGCCGTGTCGTGGGTCGACGGATACGGCACGGTTGTGCTGTAGGACTCGTTGCGAGTCAGGTCCTGGATCGTGACGTCCCAGACGTCGGAGTCGTTGACGACCTCGGAGATCGAAGCATGCATATGGTCACCCGGCTGCACGGTCATCCCGCTGATCGTCAGCGACGGCGCGGGGACCAGCTCGTACCAAGCCGAGTAGGAGGGCGTTCCGGTGCTGCTCACGTCCTGCTCGGTGCCGGTCTGGATCAGCGTCGAGTCCGTGACCGTACAGCCCGAGTCGACGCACCCGCCACCGATCCCGATCCAGTCCGACGAGGCCTCGGACTGACCCGCCGTGTGCTGGGTGGCCGTCGGCACCGTCCAGTTGCCGGCGATCGAGTTGAAGAGCTTGTCGCCCTGCTCCACGGTTCCCTGGTTGTATCCGAACCAGTTGCTCGATTGATTCGCGTTCGCGCTCAGATGCGGAGCGAGACGCAGCAGCTGGCCGTGGGCGCTGAGCGCGGCCGACGCTCCCGAAGCCGTCAGCGCGAGGAACGCAGCGCATGTCACGACCGCGGCGGTCAGCCGTCCAACTCCACGACGGCTTGAGACTGTAATGGAGGGCATGAAGGCCTTTCTCGGCGGCCCGCGGGCGAAGGCGCCGAACACCGGTCATATGAGGCGACCCGCAGGTTCTCGTCTACCCAAGATGCGGTGCTTCTATTCACCGCTTTCAGGGAAATCGTGCGATTAGCGTGCGTACTCGACCGCGCGCGACTCCCTGATGACCGTGACCTTGATCTGCCCGGGGTACTCGAGCTCCTTCTCTATCTCGCGCGCGATCTCATACGACAGCAGCGTCGCCGCGTCGTCGTTGATCGCGCCCGGTGCGACCATCACCCGGATCTCGCGGCCGGCCTGCATCGCGTAGACCTTCTCGACCCCGTTGTGCCTGGTCGCGATCTGCTCCAGGTCACGTAGACGCTTGACGTACTGCTCGAGCGACTCGCCGCGGGCGCCCGGGCGGGCACCGGACAGGGCGTCGGCCGCCTGCACGATCACGGCCTCGATCGTCTGCGGCTCGACCTCGTTGTGGTGAGCTTCCATCGCGTGCGCAACCGCCTCGGTTTCGCCGTACTTCCGCGCCAGTTCGCCGCCGACCAGCGCGTGCGGGCCCTCGATCTCATGCGTAACGGACTTGCCGATGTCGTGCAGCAACGCGGCGCGGCGCGCGGTCTTGGGGCTCGCGCCGAGTTCCTCGGCCATCATCGCCGCGAGGTGAGCGACCTCGATCGAGTGCGCGAGCACGTTCTGCCCGTAGCTGGTGCGGAATCGCAGCCGTCCCAGCAGCTTGACGAGCTCGGGGTGAACGCCCTGCACGCGAGCGTCCAACACTCCCTGCTCGCCTAGCTCGACGATGTGGCCCTCGAGCTCGGACTTGGTCTGGTAGTAGGTCTCCTCGATCCGCGCCGGGTGGATCCGGCCATCCTGTAGCAGCTTCTCGAGCGTCAGGCGTGCGATCTCACGCCGGACACCGTCAAACCCCGACAGAACGACGGCCCCGGGCGTGTCGTCGATGATGAAGTCCACGCCGGTCAGGTTCTCGAGCGCCCGAATGTTGCGGCCCTCGCGGCCGATGATCCGGCCCTTCATGTCGTCGGCGGCAAGCTGCACCACCGAGACGGTCGTCTCCGCCGCGTGACCCGCGGCGAGACGCTGCATACAGACCGAGAGGATGTTGCGCACGCGACGCTCCGCATCGCGCTTGGTCTCCTCCTCGATCTGGCGGATCAGGCGGGCCGAGTCGTGTCGCGCCTGGTCCTCGACCTCCTGCAGCAACAGCTGCTTGGCTTTCGCTGCGGACATCCCTGCGAGCTGCTCCAGCTTGGTATGCAACCCATGTTCTTCGTCGTCGAGCTCCTCGCGCTGACGCTCGAGCTCGGCCTCACGCCGCCCGATCGCCTCTTCGCGCTTGGTCATCGCGTCGGCGCGACGGTCCAGCCCAGAGCTGCGCTCAGCGAGTGCAGCCTGCAGAGCCGTCGCGGCGTCGCGATCGACCGCGGAGCCTGACGCCGGCGCAGGGCTGTGGGTGCGGCTATACAGCACAGCCGCGACCACAACTGCTGCCGCGATAAGCGCTGCGGCACCGATGATTGCCATCCTTTTGTCCTCTCACTGGGTCCGGAGTCAACCGGACCCTGTTCCCTGATTGCTTATGGAGAGCGACCGAGCGGTCCGTTCGCGGACTGCGAACGGAAGCCACTCCAGACGACGTATGTCACCGGGTTGCTGCGGCTATATGAAGCTGCCGATAGCCGATCTGGACCACTTGCGTGGTCCGCTGCAGTTTGCCGTCAACACAAGAATTCCGAAACTCAATCTCTGGAGATTTGCTGGTGTTTTGCGGCCGCGTGGACCGTTCGTTCGCTAGCCGAATCGTAGTACTCACTGGTTTTTGGCGCAAACCCTGCAGGATTGCCGGTCAACCGGCGCGCGCGTAGGCGGCCAGCGCATCGAGCGCGAGCTCAGACTCAAAGCCCTTGCGGATCAGCACCCCGAGCGCCCGGTCTCGCTCACGCCGCTCGTGTGGAGGCGACGGGAAGCGGCGGCGGAGCAGCGCCAGCGCGCGGTCAAGCTCGGTCTCGCCTGCTGCACGCTCCTGCTCGTCATGCGACAGCGCGGAGCGGATCAGCTCGCGGTCGATCCCCCGGGCCGCCAGCCCGCGTTCGATCCGCTCACTGCCCCAGCCCTCGAGCTCGCGCTTGTCTTGGACGAACAGCTGTGCGAAGCGCGCGTCGTCGAGATAGCCCGCCTGCGTCAGCGTCTGTACGCACGCGTCGCCGGTGTCGGCGTCGACCCCCTTGCGCTCAAGGTGCAGCCGCAGCTCCTGGACCGTGCGGTCGCGTCGATTCAGAAACGCAAGCGCCAGCTCGAGCGCCGGCTGTAGTCGCTCGTCGTCGGCCATCGCCGGCGTTACGCGGCGCGGTCCTGAGCCTCCTGGACGGCCGCCAGCGGCGCCTCGTCGTGCTCGATCTCCTTGACCAGGTCTCGGCTGATGTCGAGTGCCTGGTAGATCTTGGCCTCGATCTCGCGCGCCGTCTCGGGATGCTCGTCGAGGAATGCCTTCGCGTTGCCACGCCCCTGACCGAGCCGCTCGTCGCCGTAGGAGAAGAACGAACCCGACTTGGTGACGATGTTGTGTTCGATCCCGTAGTCGAGCAGGCAGCCCGAGGTCGAGATTCCCTTGCCGAACTCGATGTCGAACTCGGCCTGCTTGAACGGCGCCGCGACCTTGTTCTTGACGACCTTGACGCGAACCCGGTTGCCGACCGCCTCAGTGCCGTCCTTGAGGGTCTCGATCCGGCGGATGTCGAGCCGTTGCGACGAGTAGAACTTCAGCGCCCGTCCGCCCGGCTGGGTCTCCGGAGAGCCGAACATGACGCCGACCTTCTCCCGGATCTGGTTGGTGAACACGCACAGGGTCTGAGAGCGATTCAGATTGCCGGTCAGCTTGCGCATCGCCTGGGACATCATCCGGGCCTGCACGCCGACCGTCTGGTCGCCCATCTGTCCCTCGAGCTCGGCGCGCGGCGTCAGCGCTGCGACCGAGTCGATCGCGACCAGGTCGACCGCGCCGGAGCGGATCAGCATGTCGACGATCTCGAGCGCCTGCTCGCCGTAGTCGGGCTGCGAGACGAGCAGCTCATCGATGTCGACGCCGATCTGCTGGGCGTACAGCGGATCCATCGCGTGCTCGGCATCGACGAACGCGCACACGCCGCCGAGCTTCTGAGCCTCGGCGATGATGTGGTAGACGAGCGTCGTCTTGCCCGACGACTCGGGTCCGAAGATCTCGACGATCCGGCCGCGCGGGACGCCGCCGATCCCGAGCGCGATATCGAGCGACAGCGCCCCCGTCGGGATCGCGTCGACCGCGACCCGTGCGCCCGGGTCGCCCATCCGCATCACGGTGCCCTTGCCGAACTGGCGCTCGATCTGGGTCAGTGCGCCCTGCAGCGCCGCCTGACGCTTGGCATCGGCCTTGGGATCAGACGCGCCGTTCGATGCGCCTCTCTCGTTCTCGCTCATAGCTCGTTTCGGCTCCTTGTCTGATGCGCGTTTTCCAACCAACCAAGGTAAGGCGGACGGCGGACGGAACGAGACGCTAGATCCCCGCCTCCAAACAGAACAAGACGCGGCTGTGACGAATCTGTGCCAATTCTGTCCGGCTGCGCGGACGCCGCGCGGACGCGCCGCGCGGACGGGTCGACGCGCGCGTGCGTCGATGCGCGCGTGCGACGCGCGCGTGCGCGAGGATGCTCACGGATCGCTCCTTCACGCATCGTCACGGATCGCTCCTTCACGGATCGCTGCCTGGGATGCCCGCGCCCAGCAGAACGTGGAAAAGCGGCAGGCTCGCGTTCGAATTTTCCACGCTCGTCCCGCTCACAACGCGTTTTGTGGAAAAACCAAGCCGGCGGTGCGGTTTTTCGACGTTCTGCCGCGGATCAGGCCGCCCGGCCGCCGTCGTCAGACTGTCCGCGCGCCGCGAGACATCCCCCGCCCGCTAAAGGCGGACAGCGGCCCACCTCGCAGCGCGAGCGGCCGCGAACCTCCGCAGCCTCGGAGCCGCCACATCCCCTCCCCTGCCGGCCTCGCGCCGCCGCTGATGCCAGAATGCCCGCAAAGCATTTGCGCAAACGACGTCTGGAGAGCCGTGTCCCCTCTCACCGAATCGCTGAAAAACGAGCTGAAGAATGAGCACACCAAGCGGATCCTGTATGCCACCGGGATCCGGCGGCCGTCGCTGACGCAGCGTCAGACGCCGCACTACCGGATGCCCAAGCTTCAGGCCAACGGCGGCTATCTGGAGTTGAAGAAGTACGACGGCCCCGAGATCCCGCGCGAGGAGTACGAGAGCCTCACGTATACGACCTACTCGACTGATGACGCCACCACCTTTGCGCCGATCACGTCGGCCACCGGTGAGCTCGAGCTGAAGGGGTTCGAGGCGTACGGAAAGCCCGATCTTGACGGCGTCTGGACGGAGAACGCGAAGAAGTGCCCCACAGTCGTCAGCTGGGTCGAGTCGATCGGTGCCCGGTTCGGACGGGTGCAGCTGCTGAGGATGAAGCCCAACACGATGCGCGAGTGCCGCTGGGGGCTGCACCTCGACAACAACAACGCCGCCAACGACCCCAACCAGAACGGCTGGGTCGTGCGCGTCTGGCTCGAGCTCACGGACGACGACTCGAGCGCGCTCGTGGTTCGCAAGGATCAGTTCGACAAACGCACTGAGGTCGCGATCCCGCTGCCACGCCATCAGCAGGCAGTGGTCGATTCCGAGTACCTGTATCACGGCGGCTACCACCACGGCCCCGGGATCCGCTACGCGCTGATCGTCAGCTGTGAAAGCGGTCCGGCGCTGGAGAAGTGGGTCGACTCGCAGCTTCCGCAGTAGCGTCAGCGGGCGGCGCCGGAGAAGTGGGTCGACTCGCAGCTTCCGCAGTAGCGTCAGCGGGCGGCGATGGCACGGGGTCGCTCGCGGGAGCGCCGCCCGGACCACCCAGCGCCACCGCGTGCAGGGACTCGTAGCGCGCGCCGGCGCGCCCGAGCCGCGAGCGCATCAAGACAACAGAGGAGCCGACGAAGCTGACCGGCGCGGGCTGCGGCAGATCGACCGCAGCCACACGGGCTCGCCGCGCCACCCGCGCGACGGTCACGTGCGCCCGGAACGGTCGGCGCTCGGGCACGTACCAGCCGCCCTGCTCGAGCGCCGTCGCGAGCTCGGCCTGCACGCGGGCCAGCGCGCTCTGCCCGTCGTCGAGATCGACCGCGAGCACCCGCGGACGGCGCGGCGGCAGCCAGGCAGGGGCGCCGACGGTTAGCACCGGCCGCACGTAGCCCGCCACCGCACCGCACGCGCCCGCGATCGCGCCGATCTCCCCCGCCGGCTGCGAGCCCAGGAAACACAGCGTCACGTGCAGGCCATTGAGCTCGACCATCCGCAGCCCGGCGACGTCCGCCAGGCGGTCCGAGCGCCACTGGTCAAGTGAGGCGCGCACCGGCTCCGGGAGCTCGAGCGCGACGAACAGCCGCGCTCGCTCAGCGGTCACTGTCTTTCGGCGCTCGAGGCAAGACCGGTCTCGGCCTGATCCGACTCCCCCAGTAGCACCCGACGCAGCATGTGCATCGCGACGGTCACCGAGCGGTCGCGGATGTCGCGGCGACCGCCCGGCATCTGAGTCCGACGCGTCAGCGAACGACCCTCCGTGTCGCAGACCGAGATGCACACGAGCCCCACGGGCTTGTCGGGCGTCCCGCCCCCCGGACCGGCGATCCCGGTGATGCCGATACCGAGCGATGCCCCAAGCCGGGCGGCCGCCCCGCGCGCGAGCGCGATCGCGACCTCGGTCGAGACTGCGCCGAAGCCCGCGATCAGCTCCGGGTCGACCCCCGCGAGCTCGACCTTCACCTCGTTTGAGTACACGACCAGGCCGCCGAGGAAGTAGGCCGACGACCCGGCCCGGTCAGTGATCCGAGCGGCGAGCAGCCCGCCAGTACACGACTCCGCAACCGCGAGCGTATGGCCGGCCAGCAGCCCGGCGACCTGATCGTCGATCGTCGAGCCGTCCTCGGAGAACAACGTGTCGGCGTGATGCGAGCGGATGAACTCGAGCAGCGCGTCGTAGTCTCTCTCTGCCGGCGGCTCGTACCGTGTCGCGACCTCGATCTCGCCCCGCCGCAGACAGGTCGTGATCTCCAGCGGTTCCAGATCGAGCCCGGCCTCGGTGGCGGCCCGCAAAGTGTTTGCGATTTCCGACTCGGGAATCCCGAACAGGCGGATGACCTTGTTGACGTAGGTGGTCGCGCCGGCGGTCGCGGCCGCGAACGCGTCGGTTGAAACGGCCGTGTCCCACATCGGCTGCAGCTCGCGCGGCGGGCCCGGCAGCACGACCACGGTCGGTCCCTCGCCGCCGCGCGGCGGGACGACCAGACCGGGCGCCGTGCCGACGGGGTCGAGCACGGTCGCCCCCTCCGGGATCACGGCCTGCTTGCGGTTCGATCTCCGGATCGCGTCGCGATCGAGTCCCGGCCAGCGCCTCATCATCGGCTCGAGAATCTCGCCGATCCGCTTCTCGAGCGCGGCATCGAGCACCATCTCGCGTCCGCAGAAGCGCCCCACGATCTCGGCCGTCAGATCGTCGGCGGTCGGCCCGAGGCCACCGCTGGTGATGATCAGCGCCATCCCCCTGTCGCGCATCGACTCGAGCGACTCCAGCAGGTCGCTCGCCCGATCGCCGACGATCTCAATCATCGCCGCGTCGATCCCGAGCCCGCGCAGCCGCTCCGATAGCCAGGGTCCGTTGCGGTCGGCGATGATCCCGGTCAGCACCTCGGTCCCGGTGACCAGAATCCCCGCCCGCGGAGCGCTCGGTGCGGTCGAGTTCATGCGCAGCGCGGTTGATTGGCCGGCGCCAGCGTGTGATGTGACCCCGGTAGCAGCTCGTATCCGATCGCCGCCGACGACGCCGCGACCGGGACGCTGACGCCGTTGACCTTCATCTGGACCGAGTTGTTGCCGAGCGTCAGCAGCATCTTCGGCGCGGTCTTGACCGGGATCGTCTGCCCGGTGTCGTAGATCACGCCCGGGATCAGCGTCTTGCCATTGCCGTCGACCAGGCACACATAGACCTGGCCGGTCGGGATCAGCTGCAGCTTCACGAGCGAGGGCTTTGGTTTGCCACCGACCACATTGTGGTGTGCATGATGGCGGTGCTTGGCCGTCGTCGTCTGCGTGGTGGCGGTGGTTCCTGACTTGGGGCCCGATTTGATACCGACGAAGTAGAGCGCCACGACGACCGCTACGAGCACGCCGACGATCGCCAGCCACGGCGGTATCAGAGGGCCTCGCGGGCCGCGGTCGCGGTGTGGCGGCGCGATCGGCCGCACTTCGTGGTCCGTGGGGCGCTCGTAGCGCCGCTTGTACTCGTCGATCAGCTGCCGGCTGTCGAGTCCCAGGTAATCGCCGTAGGTGCGCAAGAAGCTCCGCGTGTAGACGTCGCCCGGGAGCAGATCCCACTCCTCGTTTTCGAGCGCACGCAGGTACTTCGCGCGGATCTTGGTGCTGACCTCGACCTCGCTGATATCGATCTTGGCGCGCATCCGCGCCTCCCGCAACCGGGCGCCGATTTCATCCATCGGTCACAAGGCTACCGGCGCGGCGCGGCTTCAAAAGTCCCGCAAATCAACGTCGCCACCGTCGGCACTCTCCGCTGCGTCGGGCACCGCCGCGGGCGCCCGGGAGGGTGCCGAGTCGGCCTCGGCGAGGTGCGAGAGGATCCGCGGGACGTCCGCCTCGGTGATCAGCACCTGGCGCGGTTTGGAGCCCTCGAAGCCGGAAATGATCCCCCGGCGCTCGAGCATGTCGATCAGCCGGCCGGCCCGCGTGTAGCCGAGTCGCAGCCGCCGCTGCAGCATCGAGGTCGACGCGGTCCCCATCTGTGCGACCAGCGCGATCGCCTCCTCGAGCAGCGGGTCCTCGTCGCGATGGAGGGCATCGTCGTCGTCGGCGGGCCCATCCTCGGGGGCGACCTCTTCCAGCAGCTCCTCGTGGAACTCGGGCTCGCCCTGGCGCCGCCACGCCTCGGTCAGCTCGTGGATCTGCTCCTCGTCGATATAGGCACCCTGGATCCGCTGCAACTTCGAGGAGCCGACGGGCGAGAACAGCATGTCGCCCTGACCGAGCAGCGACTCGGCGCCATTGTGGTCGAGGATCACGCGCGAGTCGGTTTGGCTCGAGACCGCGAACGCGATCCGCGACGGGACGTTGGCCTTGATCATGCCTGTGATCACGTCGACGCGCGGCGACTGGGTCGCGAGCACCAGGTGGATGCCGACTGCGCGTGCTTTCTGCGCGAGACGGATGATCGAGTCCTCGACGTCGGCCGGGGCGACCATCATCAGGTCGGCGAGCTCGTCGATCACGCACACGACGTAGGGCAGCGGCGGCTCCCCGCGCTTGGCGCGGGCGCGGTTGAGCTCCGGGAGGCTCCGCGTCCGCGCCAGCGACATGATCGAGTAGCGCTGCTCCATCTCCTTGACGAGGTTCTGGAGTGCGTTGGCGGCCATGCGGGGACTGGTGATCACCGGCGTCAGCAGGTGCGGGATCGACTCGTAGTGGTTGAGCTCGACCTGCTTGGGGTCGACGAGCACGAGGCGAACCTCGTGCGGCGTCGCGCGCAGCAGGATGCTCGACAACATCGAGTTGACGCACGCGGACTTACCCGAACCGGTTGTGCCGGCGACCAGCAGGTGAGGCATCTTGGTCAGGTCGGCGCCGATCGCGTGGCCGGCGATGTCCTTGCCGAGCCAGACGGTCAGCGGCGACCAGTCGGCCGGCGGCGCCTGGAAAACGTCGCCGAGATGGACGATTCGACGGTTGCTGTTGGGGACCTCGACGCCGACCGCCTGCTTGCCGGGGATCGGGGCGAGGATCCGGATGTCGGTCGCGGCCAGCGCGTACGCGAGGTCGTCCTTGAGCTGCGAAACCTTCGCGACCTTGGTCCCGGGCGCGAGGCGGAGCTCGTAGCGGGTGATGTGGGGGCCGGTGACACGTCCGATCACCTTGGCCTCGATCCCGAAGTGACCGAGCGTCTCGAGCAGCGTCCGCGCGACCTGCTCCTGGCCGGCAGTGTCGGGACGAGCCGCCTCACCCGTCGAGCGGGTCAAGAATCGCGTGCCGGGAACGCGCCAAACGAACTCCGGGTCGTCGGTGATCGACGCGCGGTAGCGGCCCTGCGGGGTCAGGTCCTCCTGCGATACGGGCGCCGGTGGGCCGGCTGCCGGAGCGTCGCCGGCCGCCTCGACGCCGTCGACCTCGCTGAGATCATCGAACTCGGGCTCGTCATCTAGCTCGGCCGGCGACTCGGCGATCGGCGGCGCCTCGACGTGGGTCGCGCGGACGATCAGCTCGCTCGTGTCGGGCTCGGGCGGGAACAGCGGCTCTGGCGGTGGCGCGCCCGCCGCGGCGGTTGCCGGGCGGCGCGCGACCGTCGCACGGAGATCATCGGTCGAACGGCGCAGTGCGCGGCCGGTGCCGACCATCCCGGAGCCGGTGGCCCTGATCGCGCCGGCCAAGGTCGCGCCGGTGACCAGGATCGCCCCCGCGATGAACAGGAACACCGCGAGGATGCTCGCGCCGAGCGTCGAGACCAGATGCGAGGCTGCCCACAGTTCGGCCTGACCGACGATCCCGCCCCGTGTCTCAAAGCTCGCCGGGTGCCAGTAGTTCGGGGCGGGCACCGGGCCAGGGCCTATACCTAGCGTCCCGGCGGCTAGCGCCAGCGTCAGCGCCGCGACCAGGCAGATGATTCCGGTCCGCATCGGTCGCGCCGGCGGGTGCAGCTCGCGCGCGAGAATCAGCCCGCCCGCGAGGGCGAACGCCGCCGGTACCGCGTAACCGAGTGCGCCGAACACGAACCTGGTTGCGCGCACGGCCCCATCGCCGAGCGCCCCGCCGGCCCACCCTGCATATGCGACGCCACCGAGGAAGATGCCGAGCGCGATCAGCGCCAGCGCGACGATGTCGAGGTGGTGGGCTTCGAGCGCGAGGGTTGGCAGCCGGGGCCGGTCGGCGAGCAGCGAGCGCTTGGCGCGCGCCGGTGGGCGCGAGCCCTTCGCCCGCTTACGCTTGTGACTGGTCGGCATGTCCGAACTGGTGGCTTCGACGGGCGCGGCGCTCCTCCTTCCGTCGGCGGTCCGGCCGCTTTGTAAGGAGCCAGTAAAAGCGCATGCAGCGCGCCGTTTGTGGCCCTACCATCTCCCCCAGCAAATGGCGGACTTCGAGCGCCCACCCCGTGTCCTGGTGGTAGAGGATGACGACGCGATCGCGCAGGTGCTGACGCGCTCGCTGCGGATGGAAGGCTACGAGGTCAAGGTCGCCGAGGATGGAATCCTGGCGCTCGAGCAGGCGCACGCGTTCCTCCCTGACCTGGTGGTGCTCGACCTGGGGCTTCCCGGCCTCGACGGGATCGAGGTCGCAAAGCGGCTGCGCGGCCAGGAGGACGACGTTCCGATCCTGGTGCTGACGGCGCGTGACGCAGTCGAATCGCGTGTCGAGGGACTCGACGCGGGGGCCGACGACTATCTCGTCAAGCCGTTTGAGCGCCAGGAGCTGTTGGCGCGGCTGCGGGCACTGTTGCGGCGCCGCCCGCCGCGGGGCCAGGCCAACCTCAGCGTCGGCGACCTGAAGCTGAATCCCGACACGCACGAGGTGTCGCGCGGCGATCGCCCCGTCGACCTCACACAGCGCGAGTTCGAGCTGCTCGAATACCTTATGCGCAACGAGCGGATCGTCGTCTCCCGACAGCGGCTGCTGGATGAAGTGTGGGGGTATGACCCGTTCTCGATGACGAACACGATCGAGGTGTTCGTCTCCAACCTACGACGAAAGCTTGAAGCGAGTGGCGAGCCTCGGCTCCTACATACGATCCGCGGTGCGGGCTACGTTCTCCGCGTATAGGTCGGTTCCGATCCGGTGGCGGCTGGCCGGCGGCTCGGCGGCGCTGACGTTCGTGATCCTGGCTGTGTTCGCGACGATCGTCGGCACACTGATCAACCGCCAGGTCCGAGACCAGTTCAACGACCAGCAGAACGCCAACGCGCTGCGCGTCTTCGAGCAGCTGAACGGCAAGCTCTCGGACGTCAATGCGGGGCTGGACTGCGACAGCCCGCGGATCCACCTTCGCGACTACGCGCTGATCGAGAAGGCCCAGATCCGGATCTACGACGCGAGCGACGGCATCCTGCTGTGCGACAACACCAACATCCGCGGCCGCAAGGCACCGCTGAACCCGTCGCTGTTCCCGGTCGCGCCTGGGATCACGTCGGGGACGTTCGAGACCAGCGGTTATCGCGCGGTGGTCCGCCCGATGCACGTGCAGCCGACCGGCAGGGTCATTTTGTTGTACGCGCTGCCGATGTCCGATGTCGACCACACGATCGCCGAGGTCCAGGTGTTCTTGATCCTCGGCGTGCTGGGCGGGACCGTCGCCGCGCTGCTCGCCGGTCTGTTCGTTTCCGCCCGCGCGATGCGCCCGATCGTCGAGCTGACCGATGCCGCGCGCGAGATCGAGCGGACCCGCGACCCGACGCGGCAGATTCCCCATCCCGAGGCAGAGGATGAGATCGCGGAGCTTGCCCGTACCGTGCAGGGGATGCTCGGTGCGCTCGACGCGGCGCGCAGCGATACCCAGGCGATGCTCGACCGCCAGCGCGAGTTCGTCGCCGACGCCTCGCACGAGCTGCGCACGCCGCTGACCAGCGTGCTCGCAAACCTCGAGCTACTCAACGAGGAGCTGACCGGCGAGCAGGCCGAGACGGCCGAGGCGGCGCTCCGCTCGACACGACGGATGCGGCGGCTGGTCGGGGACCTGCTGCTGCTGGCGCGCGCCGACGCGCGCCGTTTGCCTCCGCGCCGGCCGACCGATCTCGCCGATGTGCTGGTCGAGGCGGCCTCCGAGCTGGGCCCTATGGCCGAGCACCACGAACTGTCGATCGATGCTCAACCCGCGGTCGTCGCGGGCGTCCGCGACGAGCTGCACCGCCTGGTCCTGAACCTGCTCGAGAACTCGGTGCGTCACACCCCGCCGGGGACACAGATCGTGGCCAACACGTACACCAGCGACACGGAGGCGATCCTGATCGTGGCGGACAACGGCCCCGGCATTCCGTCGGCGCTCGAGGAGCGGGTGTTCGAACGCTTTGTCCGCGGCGCCCGCGACGGTGGTCGCGGATCAGGTCTCGGGCTCGCGATCGTTCGCGCAGTCGCGGAATCGCATGGCGGCAGGGTCGAGATGCAGCGCCCCGAGAATCACACCGGGACGCGGTTTGTGATCCGGCTCCCGGCGTCCGGCATCAAGCCCGTGCCGGCGCCGGTAGACGGTCAGACCTCGACCACGACCGGCAGGACCATCGGCCGGCGCCGCAGCCGCTCGTAGACGAACGTCGCCAGGTCGTCGTGCAGCTCCTGCTGGAGCACGTCGATCTCGCGGACGCCGTCGGCCGCTGCTCGCGCCAACGAAGCCTCGACCTCGTCGCGTATCTCCGCCACGAGGCCGTCGGCCTGCTCGATGAACGGCACGCCGCGGAAGATCACCTCGGGCGGCACGACCGACTCGCCGCTCTGCTCGGACACGGTCGCGACGACGATGAAGATTCCGTCGGCCGACAGCATCCGCCGGTCGCGGAGCGCGACGTCGGCGGGGTCACCGATGTCGACGCCGTCGACGAAGATCATCCCGGCCTCCTCCGGCTCGCCGAAGCGGGCGCCGCGCGCGTCGATCTCGAGCGGCAGCCCGTTCTCGCCGCTGAACACAGCCGCCGGGTCGATGCCCACCGCGTCGGCCAGCTGAGCGTGAAGATGGAGGCGCTTGTGGTCACCATGGACCGGCAGGACATAGCGCGGGCGGACGAGGTTCAGCATCAGCTTCAGCTCCTCCGCGTACCCGTGTCCGGAGGCGTGGATCGGGGCCTCGCGGGGCGTGATCACGGTGCAGCCGACGTGGTAGAGGCGGTCGATCGTCTCCCCTACGGCACGTTCGTTGCCCGGGATCGGCGTCGCCGAGAAGACGACCGTGTCGCCGCGGTGCAGCGTTATCTGGCGGTGATCGTCGTACGCCATCCGCCGCAGCGCCGACAGGGGCTCGCCCTGGGAGCCGGTCGAGATCACGACCACCCGGTGGTCGGGCCAGTCCTCGACCTCGTGCGGCTGGATCATCATCCCCTCGGGCACTTCGATGTGGCCCAGCGAGCGGCCGATGTTGACGTTCTTGCGCATCGAGCGGCCAACTAGCGCCACCTTGCGGCCGAGCGCAGCGGCGGCATCGACGACCTGCTGGACGCGGTGGATGTTGGAGGCGAAGCTGGTGACGATGATCCGGCCGTCGGCTCGGGCGAACACCTCCTCGAGGTGCGGGCCAACCTCGCGCTCAGAGGGGGAGAAACCGGGGCGGTCGGCATTGGTGGAGTCGCCGCACAGCAGCAGAACGCCCTCGCTGCCGAGCTCTGCCAGCCGCGCGGCGTCGGCCGGCGACCCGTCGACGGGCGTCTGGTCGAACTTGTAGTCGCCGGTCACCAGCACGGTCCCGAGCCCGGTCCGCAACGCCACCGCGCACGAGTCTGGGATCGAGTGGGTCATGTGAATCAGCTCGAGGCCGAACGGACCTAGCGCGACGTCGTCACCGGGCGCCAGATCCTCGAGCTCGACGTCGTGGAGGTCGTGCTCGTCGAGCTTCGAGCGCGCCATTGCGATCGTCAACGGCCCCCCGTATACGGGCGGGGTCTCGTCGCCACCGAGCTCGCGCAGGATCCACGGCAGCGCACCCAGGTGGTCCTCGTGCCCGTGGGTGATGACGATCGCCTCGATGTCAGCCACGCGCCCTCGCAGATAACCGAAGTCCGGTAGCACGAGGTCGATGCCGAGCTGGTCGGCGGTCGGGAACCGCAGCCCGGTGTCGACGACGACGATCCGTCCCTCGGACTCGACGACCGTCATGTTCTTGCCGATCTCGCCGAGTCCGCCTAGCGGCAGGACCCGCAGGTTATGCCCGTTCACGTTATGAACGCTCGCTGCGGCCGGTCATCCAGCCGCCACGGACAGCATCCCGTGGCGCTCGAGCATTGCGTGCACGGTCGCGAGCTCGGAGTCATCCAGCTCGACGTACGGAAGCCGCGGCGCTCCGACGGGCAGCCCGATCATGCCGAGCGCCGCCTTGAGGCTGCAGGCGAGCGGCGCCACCGCGAGGTCGCGAAAGACGTCGGCGAGGCCGGCCTCGATCTCGCGTCGCTTGGCGGGCTCGTCGACCATCCGGCGCAACTCGTCCCCGAAGATGTGGCTCGAGGTCAGCACGCCGCCGGGTTCGCCGAGGTCGAGGACGTCGGCGAACATGTCGTCGTTGCCGGCGTAGATCGCCATCCCGTCGATCTTGGCGAGGTTGGCGGGATTGGCCTGCTTGACGCCACAGATCTGATCGATCTGCGCGAGCTCCGCAAGCAGGTCGTTCGGGAGATCCGACGCGGTCCGCTGGGGGATGTTGTAGAGCAGGATCGGCAGATCGGTGGCCGCCGCGACCGCCTTGTAGTGGGCGATGATTCCGCGCCGGCTGGGGCGGTTGTAGTACGGGTTGACCGACAGCAGAGCGTCGGGCCGCAGCTCGGTGGCGCGCGCAGTCAGGTGAACGGCGTGCCGGGTGTCGTTCGAGCCGACGCCGGCGACGACCGTCGCCCGCCCGGCCAACTCGTTGACGGCGAGCGCGATCATCGCGAACTGCTCGTCGTCAGACAGCGTCGCCGACTCGCCGGTCGTCCCGCAGATGACCAGCCCGTCGGAGCCGTGCTCGACGAGATGGTGCATGAGCGTGACCGCCGCGTCCTCGTCGACGCGCCCGCGATCGTCGAACGGCGTGACCATCGCGGTCAGGATGGCGCCGAGGTTCAGTGGCATCGAGGCGATTATCGCACCGCGGGTGGCGGCCGCCGCTGCTGGCCGTCGTGCTTGCACGAGAGCGGCGCCGGCGAGGCCGCTACGGCTGACGGTGGGTGCCCCAGGTGAGGACTGATAGAGGCGTCATCACGCCGTGCTTCTCGTGCACAGGCGCCGGGGTGGCCTCGACCTCCGGCTTCGGTGGCTGTGAGACGACGTGCGTGACGCGGGCGCCCGTGATCCGCTCGATCCGCTCCGGAAGTCCGGCGCGCAGCCACTTCGAGACTCGCATCGGCAGCGTCGAGACGACGATCTCGTCGTAGCGGCGCGGGTCCCACTCGTCGGCGACCGCCAGGATCGGGTCGCCGCTGCCCACGCGCCCGTCGATCTGCAGCCCGGCCTCGCGCAGCCCCTTGAGCGCGTCGTCGAGGCGAGCTCGCGCGACCTCTCTGCCCCCCGCGACCGCATCGGCGGGAACGATCAGGGTGAAGTTGGTACTCCCGGACTCGCCTCGTTGCAGAAGCGCTCCACGCAGCTCTGCCGACGCCGCGGTGACGTTGGCGACGACGAGCACGTTGGTAGTCCAGGTCACACAGACCTCCGGTGAGAGAGCGCTTATCGCTTTAAAACCTAGCGCGCCGGGAGGACCGCGACGGCTGGTCGCCGACCCAGCTGACTACTCAGGCTTCGAGTTCGCGCTCGTACACGCGCCAGCGCTTGACGAGTCTGCCGCCCATCGCCTCGAGGCCACGGTTCATCGACGTGTTGATCTCGAGGATGAAGCTCGCCTCGCCGTGGTTCTGGCGGCTGCGCTGGGCGGTGTTGAAGTGCTCGAGGTACAGCGCAGCCGCGACCCCCGTGTGCTGGTACTCGGGCAGGACACCAAGGAAACCCACCCGGAGGCGGTCGATGATCCGCCCGCGCATCAGGTAGTAGAGCCATCCAAGTGGCAGCAGGCGACCGTTCATCTTCTTGTACACCTGGTGGATGTCGGGGATCGTGATCGCCATCGCGACCGTCTTCCCGTCGGCCTCGGCGATCATGAACCAGTCGCGCGAGTAGACGAGCTGCATGTCGATCGCGTACGCGTCGAGGTCGGCCTTCGAGTACGGAACGAAGCCCCAGTTGTGCGACCACGCCGCGTTATAGACCTTGGCGAACTCATCCATCTCGCGGCGCAGATGGAGCCGCGACATCCTGCGGATCGTTACTCCGTACTTGGTGTGAGCGCGCTCGGCGATCTTCGGCAGGGCCGGGTTCATCCGCTCGCGATCGTTGATCGACAGGTCCCAGCCGTAGAGGTCCATCGCCTTCGTCAGCCCCGCTTCCTCGCAGCGACGCTGGTAGTAGGGCGGGTTCCACGGCTCGCGAATCAGCGGCTCGCGGTCGAACCCCTCGATCATCACCCCGCCCTCGTCGTTGATCTGAAAGTTCATCGGTCCGACCATCCGCTCGCGCCCGCGGGCACGTAGCCAGTCAGCCGCCGCGGCCAGCAGGGCAGGGACGATCTCGGGGTCGTCCTCGAACTCGAGGAACCCGAACATCCCCCACCGGTTGGAGTGAAACTCGTTGAAGCCGTGATCGATCTGGGCCGTGATTCGTCCGACCACGCGACCGTCACGCCGGGCGAGGAAGTACTGCGCCTCGCCGTGCGTGAAATACGCATTCAGCTTGCGCGTCAAGAATGCATACCGCTCGAGCTTGAGCGGCGGGATCCAGGGCGTGCCGGCATGCAGGCGGAACGGGAGCGCTACGAACTCGCGCAGGTCCCTGGGACGCTTGACCACGCTAACTTCGATCGACATCGGGTCGGAACCGTAGCGGAGGTGAGATCTTTGGGCCCAGCGGTGCAGCTGCCCGCGCTGGATCATGTTCAGGTCGCCGCGCCGTCCGGCTGCGAGGAGGCGGCGCGGCGGTTCTACGGCGACCTGCTCGGGCTGCCCGAGATCGAGAAGCCACCAGCGCTCAAGGCCCGTGGGGGCGTCTGGTTCGCGCTGGGCGGCGCGCAGCTACACGTCGGCGTTGCCGAGCCATTCGTGCCGGCGCCCAAGGCGCACCCGGCGCTGCGGGTCGGCGCCGCCCAGCTCGACGCGCTCGCCGGGCGGCTAGCCGAGGCCGGGGCGCGCGTCGTGTGGGACCACGAGATCGAGGGCGTGCACCGCTTCTTCACGCTCGATCCGTGGGGCAACCGGCTCGAATTGTTGGCGATCGGTGGCGAAGGCGGAGTTGATCGGCGCTAGCTCCAGCAGCCGAAGCCAACCCGCCCCGGAGCGTTCCGGCGGCTACCGAAAGGGTGCGTGGCCGTTCGAATGGCATGCAGATCGTGGAAAATCCGGATGCCGCCCCCGGATTTTCCATGTTCGTCGCGCTCACCCAGCGTTTCGCGGAAAATCCGGCCGAGCCCCGCAGATTTTCCAGATCCCGTGGGTTCCGCCGACCCGCTCCCCTTCGATAGCCAAGTTCTCAGCGGCGGGCGCTTCTCAGGCTGTCGTTTTTCGTGCTACCGGCCCGCCCCGCAGCTACGAGGTCTTCTCGAGCTCCGGCGCGTCACGCTCGCCCTTGCCGCGGTAGCGCGGGCCGTGGTACGGACCCGGCTTCGGTCGCGACTTGCCGCCCGGTAGCGCTAGCCGCAGGATCGTGCGCTGCACCATCCCGAGCTGGGTGTGGAACGGCCCGCTGTTGTACGGGAGCCCGTAGCGCTCGCAGATCTCGCGCACCCGCGGCGCGATCTCGCCGTAGCGCGTGCTGGGCATGTCCGGGTACAGATGGTGCTCGACCTGATAGCCGAGGTTGCCGCTGATCACGTGAAACATCGGACCGCCATCGATGTTGGCCGCGCCGACCAGCTGGCGTACGTACCACCCGCCGCGGGTCTCGTCCTTCGTTTCCTCCTCGGTGAACGTATACGTCTGGTCGGGAAAGTGGCCGCAGAAGATGATCGCGTACGACCAGACGTTGCGGATCAGGTTGGCCGCCACGTCGGCGGTCAGCGTGCGCTTGAACGGCTCGCGGAACGAACGGCGGGCGACGAGCTGCGACAGCAGGCTGTCACCGCCGCCGTTACGGCCGGGCTTGCGGATCGCGCGCCGCGCCTTGCGGCTGAGCCCTCGCGGACGGCTCTCGTCGCGGCGCTTGGCGGCGAGCACGCCAGCCTCGATCGCGGTCATCACCAGTCCGCTGATCAGCGGCCAGGCGATGTAGTCCTTGGTGATCTGGGTACGCGCCTTGCCGGCGATCCCCTTGAGCTCTTTGCGGACCTGCTTCAGATCCTTCTCGCCCTTGCGGATCGCCTCGAAATCGAGGTCGTGAACCGCGACGCCCCACTCGAACATCAGCGACAGCAGGATGTTGTAGAACGGCTGCGCCAGGTAGACCGGATGCCACTTCTGGGCGGGGTCGATCCGCATGATCTCGTAGCCCAGATCGCGGTCCTTGCCGATGATGTTGGTGTACGTGTGGTGGATGTAGTTGTGCGAGTGCCGCCACGCCTCGGCGGTCGACGCCGTGTCCCAGTCCCATGCGCGAGAGTTGATTACCGGGTCGTTCATCCAGTCCCACTGGCCGTGCAGAACGTTGTGCCCGATTTCCATGTTCTCGAGGATCTTCGCCATCCCGAGGGTCGCCGCACCGATCACCCACGGGGCGCGCCAGCGCGAGAAGATCAGCTCCGCGCGCCCGATCAGCGCCAGCCGGCGCTGGAACGCGATCATCGAGCGGATGTAGCGCGCGTCGCGGTCACCGAGGTCGGCCTTGACCTGCTCGTGGAGTTCGTCGAACTCCTTGCCGAGCTGCTCGATCTGCTCGGGGGTGAGGCGGTGTAGCGGGTTCTCGGAAGCGTCGATCGGGACGGCGGAAGCGTCGATCGGGACGGCGGCATTGGTCGTCTGCCCATTCTGGGACGCGGTGGTCATCTGACTCCTCTCTGGCTACTCAAAGTGCGATTTCGATCGGTCCCTCGGGTGCGCTGATGCAGGTGCGGATCACCTCGCCGTCCTGGCCGTAGACCTTCCCGTTTCGGAGATCCCGCACGCGACCGGAACACAGTTCGCCCACGCACGTGTGACAGATCCCCTCGCGACAGCCGTACGGGAGATCCAGGCCGGCCTCCTCGCCGGCGACGAGGATCGGCGTCTTGCCGTCGGACTCGGCCTCGGTGCCGGACTGGAGGAACTTGATCGCCCCCCCTGTGCCCTCGGTCCCTTCACCGAGCCCCAGCTTGGGTTGAAAGCGCTCGAAATGAAGCTTGTCCGCCTCGCCCTCGCGCTTCCAGTACTCGGCGAGCGCGTCGAGCATGTCGCCGGGGCCTGACACGAACGTTTCGCGCTCGCGCCAGTCCTCGCACAGGCGATCGAGGTCCTCGGGAGCGATCCGTCCCTGGTCGGCGGTCAGCTGCTCGTGCATGCGGAAGCGCTCGTGGCGTCGGGCGAGCGCGCGCAGTTCGTCGCCGAAAATGACCTCGTCGACGCGGCGCGCCGAGTGCAGCAGCACGACGTCCCCGAGCTGACCGGACTGTTCGAGGTGGCGCAGCATGCTCATAATCGGCGTGATGCCGCTCCCGGCGCTGATGAACAACAGCTTGTCGGGGAGCGGGTCCGGGAGCACGAACTCGCCCTCGACGCCACCCAGCGAGACGATCGTCCCCGCCCGGCCTTTCCGGACCAGATAGGGCGAGACCTTGCCCTCGTCGACGTTCTTGACGGTGATGCTGATCAGACCGTCGCGGCGCTCGGGGTCAGAGGTCAGCGAGTACGCGCGCCAGTGACGGACCCCCTCGATGTCGAGCCCGATCCGCAGGTATTGGCCCGGCAGATGCCCCGACCACCGGTAACCAGGCTTGATCAGCACGGTGGCCGCGTCGCGCGTCTCGTGGTCGATTGACTCGATCCGCCCGCGCAGCTCGCGCGTCGACCAGAGCGGGTTGATGAGCTCGAGGTAATCGTCGGGCAGCAGCGGAGAGCTGAGCGCCGCGAGTGCGTTCAGCACGCGGCGCTGGACCGGGTGGACATTCGGCTTTGCTCCGCGCTCCGGCATTGTCTACTCATAAGTAATATCCATCCGGGTAGATTTCTAAGCGATTTGTCTTCGAGCGAGGCAAGGACCGACGCAAAGGGCAGACACGACGGCCGCCGAGCCGGCACTCGGGGTGTCCCCCGTTCGGTCCGCGAGCCGCTGATTCTGGGGGTCGCGGGCCAGGTATTCGCCGACGATGGCTACGAGCATGCGTCGATGGATCGGATCGCCGAGCTCGCGGGCGTCTCAAAGCCGATGCTGTACGCCTACTTCGGCTCCAAGGAAGGCCTATACGTCGCCTACATCGAGCGCAACGGTCGCGAGCTGGTCCAGAGGCTGCTGTCGGCCGATCGCTCCGACGCGTCGCAGACGGTGCGCCTGCGGGCCGTGATAACCGAGTTCTTGGGCTTCGTCGAGGAGCGCCGCGACGGGTGGACGGTCCTGTTTCACGAGCTCTACTCCAGTCGGCCGCTGGTCGAGCTGGTGGCCCAGCTGCGCAACCAGATCGTCGGCGAGATCGCCCAAATGCTCGAGGCTCAAGGCGCGTCTTGGTCTGGGCTCGAGGCCCCGGCCAGTGACGGCGTCGCCCACGCGCTCGTCGGCGCGGGCGAGTCGCTGGCCAACTGGTGGCTCGAGCATCCGACGGTGCCCCGCGACGAGGTCACCGAATGGTTCGTCGGGCTGGCGCAGGCGGCGATCACGTCGGCCGTGCGCGACGACGGCTAGTGCCCCGACACTAGAGCAGGTTCTCGAGCCCGACGACCGGGGAGTCCTCGAGCTGCGCGACGCGGCGCACCGCCAGCAGCACGCCGGGCATGAACGAGTAACGGTCGATCGAGTCGTGGCGGATCGTCAGCGTCTGGCCGACGTCGCCGAGGATCACCTCCTGGTGGGCGACCAAGCCCGGCAGCCGTACCGAGTGGACCGGCACCTCGCGCCCGCCTTCGCGGGCGGCCGCCATCAGCGCCGCGGTCCGCGCCGCAGTGCCGCTCGGCTTGTCGAGCTTGCTGTCGTGGTGCAGCTCGATGATCTCGGCGGCGCGCATGTGCCTGGCCGCCTCGACGGCGAACTGCATCATCAGTACCGCGCCGATCGCGAAGTTCGGCGCCACGAAGACGTTGGCGCCGGCGCCGCGGAACGACTCGAGCTCCGACGCGTCCCAGCCGGTCGTGCCGATCACGACGTGGACACCCGGCCTGCACGGCCTCGCGCGCATTGGCGAGCGCGGTGCCGGGAACCGTGAAGTCGACGAGCACTTCGGGCTGCGCGGTCAGCGCCTCCGCGACCGACGTCTCGAGCGCCGGATCGGCCCGCGCGACGAGCTCCATGTCGTCGGCACCTTCGACCGCCTCGCAGACGGTCTGACCCATCCGCCCGGCCGCGCCGGCGACCGCGACGTGGATCATCCGGCGCTCTCGACGAGTGCCGGCGCGACCGCGGCGAGCGCGTCCTCGAACCGCTCCTGGTCGGGTCCGATCCCGGCCGCCGATAGTCGCTCCGGTGCCCACAGCTCGCTCGCCACGGCGACAAGGTCGTCGTGCGTAACCGCGTCGATCCGCCGCACGACCTCGTCGATCGCCATCAGCTCCTCGCCGGCAAGCACCTCGGAACCGAGCCGGTTCATCCGTGCCCCGGTCGACTCGAGCGCGAGCACCACGCGGCCCTTGAGGTTCTCCTTGGCGCGGTGCAGCTCTTCCGCGGTCGCCGGCTCCGCGATGCAGTGCTCCAGCTCCGCACCCACGACCGCCATTGCCTCGGCGAGGTTGTCGGCCCTGGTGCCCACGTACAGGCCCACCTGGCCGGTGTCGTGGTAGGCGCTCGTGAACGAATAGACCGCGTACGCGAGCCCGCGGCGCTCGCGGACCTCCTGAAACAGGCGCGAAGACGAGATGCCGCCGAAGATCGTGTCGAGCACGCGCAGCGCGAAGCGGCGGTCGTCGTGACGTGAAAGGCCCGTGCCACCCAGGCAGACATGAAACTGCTCAGTGTCCTTGCGCTCGAACCGCCGCTGCGGACCCGTCGGCGATTGCAGCGTTGTGGGCGCCGGCGGCGCGGCGGACGCCTTGGCCGGAACACGCTCGGCGGCCAACGCGACCAGCTGATCGTGATCGACCGCGCCGGCGGCGGCGATCACGACGCTTGACGGCCCGTAGCGCCCGGCGTGAAAGCGCGCGATCTCGGACGCCGGCGTGCCGGAGATCACGGCCGCGCGGCCGATGATCGCCCGGCCGAGCGGATCGTCTCCGAACGTAGCCTCGCCGAGCAGGTCGAACACCTTCTCCTGCGGGTCGTCCTCGTACATCGCGATCTCCTCGAGGATCACCTCACGCTCGGAATCGATGTCGTTCAGCGACGGGCGAAACACCATGTCGGCCATCACGTCGAACGCGTCGGCAAGATGGGCGTCGATCACCCGGGCGAACACCGAGGTGGTCTCCTTGCCGGTGCCGGCGTTGAGCTCGGCGCCCATGCCGTCAAAGATCTGATCGATCTCGACCGACTCGTAGTTGGCGGTGCCCTTGAACAGCAGGTGCTCGAGCAGGTGCGAGAGCCCCGCCTGGTCGTCTGACTCGTTGCGTGAACCGGTACCGATCCACAGACCCAGCGACACGGACCGGACGGAGGGCATTGCCTCCGTCACGATCCTGACGCCCGACTCGAGCGTTGTCAGGCGGTGCTCTTCTCGCACTGGGCGACTAGGACCGAGGGCGGTCCGGGTCGCGATCGCGGACCCGGCCGCGATCACGGTCCCGGTCCCGGTCACGACCTCCGCGATCGCGACCGCGATCCCGCGGCGGGCGCTCGCGACGCTGACCGCCGTTCTCGGCCGCCGCGATCTGTGCGAGCTCCTCGATGCTCTTGCCCTCGATCTCGGGGTCACTCGCGAGCCGCAGGCCGATCCGGCCCCGCTCGCGGTCGACCTCGACCACCTTGACGTCGACCTCGTCGCCCTTGTTGAGCACCTCTTCGACGGTGTCGATGCGGCGCCCCGGAGCGACGTTTGAGATGTGGAGGAGACCATCGGTGCCCTTCGAGAGCTCGACGAACGCGCCGAACGTGGTCGTCTTGACGACCTTGCCGGTGAACTCGTCGCCGACCTCGACCTCCTTGGTCATCGCGCGAATCCGATCGACAAGCGCGTCGCCGCGTTCGCCGTCGGCCGCGTAGACCAGCACCTGGCCCTCGTCGTTGACGTCGATCTGCGACTCGAACTCCTCCTGCAGAGCACGGATCGTCTCGCCGCCCTTGCCGATCAGCAGCCCGATCTTCTCGGGGTCGATCTGGATCGTCGAGATCCGCGGCGCGTGCTTGGAGAGCTCGGCACGCGGGGCGTCGATCACGTTGGCCATCTCGCCGAGGATGAACTGCCTCGCGACCTTCGCCTGCGCGAGCGCGTCGCGCATGATCTCGAACGTCACGCCGGTGATCTTGATGTCCATCTGCAGCGCCGTGATCCCGCGCTCGGTCCCGGCGACCTTGAAGTCCATGTCACCGAGATGGTCCTCGACGCCCGCGATATCGGTCAGGATGATGTAGTCGTCACCCTCCTTGATCAGGCCCATCGCGATCCCCGCCACCGGGCGCTTGATCGGCACCCCGGCGTCCATCAGCGACAGCGTCGAGCCGCACACGCTGGCCATCGACGACGATCCGTTTGACTCGAGGATGTCGGACACGACGCGGATCGTGTACGGGAACTCCTCCGGGGTCGGGATCATCGGCACCAGCGCCCGCTCGGCGAGCGCTCCATGGCCGATGTCGCGGCGCTTGGGGCCACGCATGAAGCCCGCCTCCCCGACGCTGAACGGCGGGAAGTTGTAGTGGTGGAAATAGCGCTTGGTGGTCTCCAGGCCCAGCGTGTCGAGCCGCATCTCCTCGCGGGTCGTGCCGAGCGCAACGACGCTCAACGCCTGCGTCTGGCCACGCGTGAACAGCGCCGAACCATGGGTCCGGGGGGTGACGTCGACCTCGATCGAGATCGGTCGGATCTCGTCGGCAGTGCGGCCGTCGGGGCGCTTCTTCTGGACCGCGATCCGCTCGCGGATCAGCGTCTTCTCGAGCGTGTCGAAAGCGCGCTGGGCGTTGGCGCGGTACTCGGCGTAGGTCTCGGCCTCGGGGTCGCCGGAGTAGTGCTCCAGCACCGCCTCCTCGACCTCCTTGGTCGCGTCCTGGCGCTCGAGCTTGTCCTCGACCTGGGTCGCGGCGTCGAGCGCCGCGCCGTGTGAGGCCTTGACCTGCTCGTATAGCTCGGCGTTCACCTGCGGCACCTCGACCTCGATCTTCGGCTTGCCGGCCCGCTCGGCGAGCTCACGCTGGGCGGCGCAGATCCGCTTGATGTTCTCGTGCGCAATGTCGAGCGCGTCGAGGATCTCGGCCTCGGGAATCTCGCTCGCACCGGCCTCGACCATCAGGATCGCTTCCTCGGTACCGGCGACGATCAGATCCAGGTCAGTGTCGTCGACGAGCAGTTCCTCCTCGGGGTTGACGACGAAGTTGCCGTCGATCTTGCCGATCCTGACCGACCCGACTGGTGTCGCAAACGGGATGTGAGAGACCATCAGCGCCGCGGAGGCGCCGTTCATTGCCAGGATGTCGTACGGGTTGACGTGATCGACTGAGATCGGCATCGCCACGAGCTGGGTCTCATAGCGCCAGCCCTTGGGAAACAGCGGACGGATCGGACGGTCGATCAGGCGCGCTGACAGCGTCGCCTTCTCACCGGCGCGGCCCTCGCGCTTGAAGAACGAGCCGGGGATCTTCCCGGCCGCATACATTCGCTCCTCGACGTCCACCGTCAGCGGGAGGAAATCGACATCGCGGAGGTTGCCCGCGGTAGCTGTACAGAGGACCATCGTGTCGCCCGAGCGGACGACCACGGCGCCGGAGGCCTGCTTGGCCAACTTGCCGGTCTCGAACGAGATCTCCTTGCCCTCGATCTCGACGGAGACGCGCGAAACGGCGTCAGACATATATTCAGTTCCCTTCTCGTCTCCGCCCTTCGGTCGGCGGAGTGCTTCGTTTCTCTTATTTATTCCGAACATCACTGATGCTAGCGGGTCATCGGCGGTCAAGACGCGGCTTCGCGGCGTCCGGCTGAGCGCTGCGCGCCGTACGTACGGCCGTGGAGCTAAGGCCCTGGTGGTCGTCGGCTAAGGGCTCAGGGCCGTGCCGACGCACCGTCTTCCCGATGTGCTGGGCATGAGCGCAGTTCAAGCTCACGGGATCGCATCGCAGTCCGGTGAAACGGACCCCACGGTCCGGTGAAGCGGACCGTCCGGTCCGGTTGTGATACCGTAACCGGACCGTCTGGTCCAGTTAGCTCGAAACGCCCCGTCCGTCAGGAGTTAAGCAGATGAGCGCAAGCGCACCTACAGCCGCCCTGAAAACCCCGAAGGCCAGCAACCGCTGGCTCGTGCTGGTGATCGCCTGCATGGCCCAGTTCATGGTCGTGCTCGACGCGACCGTCGTGAACGTCGCGTTGCCGTCGATCCAGCGCGGTCTGCACTTCTCGCCCGCGAACCTTCCTTGGGTGGTCAACGGCTACACGCTGATCTTCGGCGGCTTTTTGCTGCTGGGCGGGCGGGCCGCCGACCTGCTGGGGCGTAAGCGCCTGTTCGTCGCGGGCGTGGTGCTGTTCTCAATCGCGTCGTTGATCAACGGCCTCGCGCAGTCATCGCTGATGCTGGTCGCGGGCCGCGGCCTCCAGGGACTCGGCGGAGCGCTGCTGTCACCTGCCGCGCTGGCGATCATCACGACCACGTTCACCGACCAGCAGGAGCGGACCCGGGCGCTCGGGGTCTGGGCCGCGATCGCCGCCGGCGGCGGCGCCGTCGGACTGCTGATGGGGGGCGTGCTGACGGACCTGGCCTCCTGGCGCTGGGTGTTCTTCGTCAACGTCCCGGTCGGAATCGTCACCCTCATGCTGACGATCCGCTACGTCGCCGAGTCGCGGATCCGCACCGCGCAGCGCTCGTTTGACCTCGCGGGCGCCTTCACCGTGACCGCGGGACTCGTCGTGCTCGTCTATGCGATCGTCAAGGCGCAGGCTTTCGGGTGGGGCTCGGCCCGGACGCTCGGTCTGGGTGCGCTGGCGGTGGCACTGCTGGTCGCGTTCGTCGCGATCGAGCGGCGCAGCCCAGCGCCGCTGGTCCGCCTGAGCATCTTCCGCATCCGGACAATCGCGGTCGCCGACACGGTCCTGCTGCTGCTCGCCTCGGGGATGTTCGGGATGTTCTTCTTCGCGTCGCTCTATGTACAGGAGATCCTCGGCTACAGTCCGCTGAGGGCCGGGCTCGCGTTCCTGCCCGTAACGGCAGGGATCGTGATCGGCGCCGGGCTCGCACAGGTACTGGTCAAGCGCCTCGGGGTCCGCAGCGTCTCGGTCGTCGGGCTACTGCTCGCGACGGCGGGGATGCTCGTTTTGACCCAGCTTCCGGTGCACGGGAGCTACGTCCGTGACCTGCTGCCCGGCCTGGTGCCGATGAGCATCGGGATGGGGCTCGTGTTCGTGCCGATCACATTGCTGGCGACCGGTGGCGTCGGCGAGGAAGACTCCGGTCTGGCGTCGGGGCTGTTCAACACCGCGCAGCAGGTCGGAGGCTCGCTCGGACTGGCGATCCTGGCGACGGTGGCCGCCAGTCAGACCGCCTCGCTGCTGGCGAGCCACAGCACGACGTTGATCGCGGCGCGCGTGTCGGGGTACCACCTCGCCTTCCTGGCGGCGGCGATCATGCTCGCCAGCGGGGCGGGGATCATGGCGTTCGGTCTGCGACGCAGCCACACCAAGGAGATCGAGATGGAGCTCAACGCCGGCCGCGCTGGCGCTCCGGTGCCCGCGGCATAGAGCCGCGGACAGGGAATAGATGCATCCGTGTGCCCGATCGAGGACAATGAGGCCAGCATGGACGACGAGCGTCGACCGCTGCGAGCGGATGCCGAGCGCAACCGCGGGCGGTTGATTGATGCCGCGACCGCGATCTTCTGCGAGCGCGGCCTCGACGTCGGCGTCGGCGAGATCGCCGAGCGCGCCGGGGTCGGGCGCGGAACCCTGTTCCGCAACTTTCCGTCCAAGGAGCATCTGATCGCCGCGGTGGTCGTCGAGCGGATGCGCGAGTCGGTGACCCGCGGGCGCCTGGCACTCGAGTCCCCGGATCCCGGCGAGGCGATGTTCGAGTTGATCGAGCAGTCGGTCGGGACCAAGCAGACCGACCTGGCGCTGTTCGACGCGCTCGACGACGAGTGGCTCGCCAACGAGGACATCCATGCGGCGCACGTCGAGCTGATCGACACGCTGGACGAGCTCGTTCGCCGAGCCCAACAAGCCGGCGCGGTACGCCCCGATGTGAGCGGTGTCGACGTGATGATGATGGTCAAGGGCGTGTGCGAAGCCGCGCGCTCTTTCCAGCACGTCGACCCAGAGCTCAGGGCTCGCCAGCTCGACCTCGTGCGCGCCGCGCTATCGACCGGTACTCAGCGGCCGCTCCGTGGGCGTCGGCCGACACTCGAGGACCTCGAGACCACGCCGGCCCCACAGCCGCTGTCAGAGATCGCTTAGCGTCTCGGGGTCGAGCCGCCGCGCGCCGGCGTCGCCGAACGCGAACACGGTCGGCGTCGTGACCACGCCGGCGCGAATCCCATCTCGAAAGTCACGCTTGACGCGCTCGAGCACCGCATCGCTGCGGCGATCGTGCTCGAACCGATCGACGTCGATGCCGAGCTGCTGCGCACGCGCCCACAGATGGGGGTCCTCGAGCCGCGCCTGATCGGCCATCAACGAGTCGTGCATCTCCCAGAAGCACCCCTGGAGCGCGGCTGCTTCGGCCGCCCGCGCGGCCGCCCAGGCGCGGGGATGGCTCGAGCGGACCGGAAAGTGACGGAACACGACCCTCGCCTCCTGGCCGTCGAGGCGCAGGTGCAGCGCGGCGCAGAACGGACACTCGAAGTCGGCGTACTCGATCAGCAGCGGCGCGCCGTCCGGCCCCCGGATGTGATCGTCAGGCCGGGGCTCAGGGACCGGCGCTGAGCCCAGCTCGGTCACGGTCGCGGGAGGCGTCAGGCGGCGAGCGCGTCGAAGATCAGGTTTGCGCCCGGGAGATCGCGCGGCGAAGGCGCCTCATAACTCCAGCGCACGGTCGCGTCCGGGCCGGTGATGATCAGCGCGCGCTGCGGGAACCCGCCCTCGTGGTAGACGCCGAACGCGCGGCAAGTGGCGCCCTTGGGCTCGAAGTCAGACAGTTGCTCGATCGATACGCCGAGCTTTTCCTTGAACGCGGTCTGCGAGTAGGTCGCGTCGCACGAAACCGCGTACATCGTCGCGCCGCGGTCGTGCAGGTCTTCCAGAACCTCCTGGTAGAGGTTGAGCTGGTCGGTGCAGACCGGGCTGAAGGCGAACGGGTAGAAGACCAGCACGGTGGTCTGGCCCTCGAGATCGGCGCGGCCGAAGTCGCTCCCGTCAGCGCGCTTGAGCGTGAACTCCGGCGCTGGAGATCCGGCTTCGATCACCGGCGCAGGCCGAGCTCGCGCAGCAACGCGCGGTAGCGCTCGAGGTCGCTGCCCTGGAGGTAGTTCAGAAGCCGGCGACGCTGCCCGACGAGCATCAGCAGCCCGCGACGCGAGTGATGGTCCTTGCGGTGCGTGCGCAGGTGCTCGGTCAGCATGTTGATCCGCTCGGTGAGCAGCGCGATCTGGACCTCGGTCTTGCCGGTGTCGGCGGCGCTGTCTCCGAACTTCGAGACCAGCTCCTGCTTGCGTTCTTGGGTCAAGGGCATGCGGCCGGTGAGGCTAGCAGAGCCGACGGGTCGCCTCGACGTCGCGTCTCATCTGCTCGACGAGCCCGTCGACGGTGTCGAAACGCCGCTCGCCCCGCAACCGGGCGAGGAAGTCGATCGCCAGGATCTTGCCGTATAGGTCGACCTCGCGGTCGATCAGATAGGCCTCGACCAGCACCCCGCGGCCGGTCCCGAACGTCGGCCGCACCCCGACTGAGACCGCCGCGCACGAACCGTCCGCGCGGGCCGCATAGACGCCGTGTCCGGGGCAGACGAGGTTTTCGTCGGGAACGATGTTGGCGGTCGGAAAGCCGAGCGTGCGCCCGCGCCGGTCACCGCTGACCACCTGTCCGCGGAGCTGGAACGGCGAGCCCAAAAAGCGGGTCGCGTGCTCGACATCGCCCGCGAGTACCAGCGCTCGGATGTGGCTGGAGGAGACGACCTCGCCGTCGACCTCGACCAGCATCACGACCCTCGTCTCGAAGCGGCCGTCGCCGGCCAGCAGCGCCGGATCGCCGCCGGCCCGGTACCCGAACCGAAAGTTCTCGCCGACCGACACGTGCGTCGCGTGCAGCCTGCCGACGAGCACGTCATCGATGAACTCCTGCGGGCTCTGGGCCGCGAACGTGTCGTCGAACGGGATCACGACCAGCTCGCGGACGCCCAGCTGCTCGATCCGCTCGATCTTCGCGTCGAGGCTCATCAGCAGCTTGGGCGCGGCCTCGGGACGGACGACCGCCAGCGGATGCGGTTCGAACGTCAGCACCGTGTCGCTGCCCGCGATCACCTCGCGGTGCCCCAGATGGACGCCGTCGAACTCACCCACCGCCAGCCGGCGGGAGCGGGGCTCCGCCTCTGCGAGCATCGTCACCTGCATGCGGCGGAAGCCAGTGTCCCGAGCCGGACATTCGGCGGACGCTCGAATGCCGTCCAGTTTCCGGCTCGGGCACTTGATCTATCGGAAGCCGACCACCGGCCGCAGCTGCGATGGCTCGGGGCCGGGCTCGGCGAGCGCCACCAGCTCGCCGTCGTGGGTGAGGCGGACGGTCTGGCCTGGAGCCAGAGGCTGCGCGTCGATCGCGCGGCCGTGACCGACCGCGCGCGCCTGCTCTGCGTCGAGCTCGACGGCCGCCAGAAAGTCGAGCGCGTCGACCAGCTCGATCGGCCGCTGCGGGTCGGCGGCCGCGACATCAAAGCTGCCAATCTGGGTGCGACGCAGCCGTTCGCAGTAGGCGTCACCGAGGTCGGCGATCAGGCTGCGCACGTAGGTGCCCGAAGAGCACTCGATCGCAAACGCACGACGGTCGTCCTGACGCCATAGCTCGTCGAACGCGTAGATCTCGACTTCGCGCGGCGCGAGCTCGGGTGCCGTGCCGGCACGGGCGAGCTGGTAGGCGCGCCGCCCCGAGACCTTGACCGCCGAGTACGCCGGCGGGCGCTGGCTGATCCGCCCCGTCGGGAGCTCGAGATCGCCGTCCGGCACGACGCCCGTCTCGACGATCTCGCCCTCGGGGTCGCCGGTGCTAGACACCGCGCCAAACCGGGCCACCGCCTCATAGCGCTTGGGCAACGCCATGAAGAAGCGCTGCGTCCGCGTCGCTCGCCCGACGAGCACGATCAGCAGTCCGGTCGCGAACGGGTCGAGCGTCCCCGCGTGCCCGACCCTCGCCTCGCGCAGGAGCGCTTTTCGAACCCGCGCGACGACGTCGTGCGAGGTCGCGCCGGCGGGCTTGTCGATCAGCAGGACGTGGTCAAGCGGGACATTTTGGAACCACAGGTGCCCAAATATCCCAACTCGACAGCGCGGTCTAGAGCTGCGCCGCGAGCTGATCACGCAGGAAGCGGACGAGCTCGTCGTGCGACAGGCCGGTCGTGAAGCCGGCCGCTTGGCGGTGCCCGCCTCCCCCCTGGGCGCGCGCGATCGCCGACACGTCGACGCGACCGTCGGAAGCTCGCAGTGACACCTTGCGCTGCCCGTCGGTGCCGTTGCCGATCCGGTCGCGCACGAGCGCGGCCACGGCAGTCCCCTGCACCGCGCGGAGATAGTCGATCACGCCCTCGGAGTAGCTCTCCTCGGCGCCGGAGTCGTGGAAGTCCGTTGCGCTCAAGGCGGTGATCGTCAGCCGCCCATCGTCGTAGCGCTCGACGTTGGCGAGCCCGCGCGCCAACAGCGCGAGCTTGCCGTACGGGACGTCCTCGTAGACGCGACGGTACATCTCGTGGACGTTGACCCCGGCGTCGATGAGATCGGCCGCCATCAGGTGTGCGCGCCGCCCGGTGTTCTCGTACATGAACCGCCCGGTGTCGGTGATCAGTCCGACGTACAGCGCCTCGGCGACCGTCACTGTCGGCCTGACCCTGAGCCCGGCCATCAGGTCCCAGATGATCTCCGCCGTGCAGGAGGCGTCCGGTACGACCAGGTTCACGGTTCCGAAGCGGGTGTTGTCGTGGTGGTGGTCGATGTTCAGCAGGTGGGTGCCGGGACGGCGGAACGCCTCGGCCGGGTTGCGAGCGAGGTTGCCGCAGTCGAGGAACACGACCGTCCGCTCCGCGATATCGGCAGGCGGCTCGGACACGAGCCCATCCAGCGGCAAAAAGCGGTACTCGGGCGGCAGCGGCAGCTCGTGCTCGTCGACGAACATCAGGCTGTCCTTGCCGATCGCGGTGAGGATCCCCTGCATCGCGACCAGTGAGCCGATCGCGTCGCCGTCCGGGTTCTCGTGCGTGACGACGATCAGCTTTTGCGCGTCGCGCAGCTCGTTGAGCACGAGCTCGCGATCTGAGCGGACCCCGTTACTCGGCATCGGGTGCCTCGGAGTCGATCAGCTGCGTGATCCGCATGCCCCGATCGACCGATTCGTCGTACTCGAACTCCAGCGCGGGCGTGTGCTTGAGAGTCAGCTCAGTCGCGACGCGACGCTGCAGGAAGCCATGCGCCGAGCGCAGGCCCTCGATGCTCGCCTGGCGCGCGGCATCGTCGCCGAGCACGCTCACGTAGACACGCGCGTGGCGCAGATCAACACTTGTCTTGACTCCCGTTACAGTCACGAAACCTACTCGCGGATCCTTCAGACCCTTAGAAATCGCATCGCTCAGGACGGCTCTCATAGCCTCGTCCACCCGGCGCATGCGGCCACCGCGCATCCTACCCTCCGCACGGCTGTTCGCGCTGTGAGCTCATCCGCGGAGGTCTTCCACCGACGCGACCAGCCGCTCGATCCGCGCCCCGTCGGGACAGCGAGCGAGCACCCACCGCTCGAGCTCGTCGGCGGCGGCATTGAGCGTGTGCAGCGAGCCGCCGGTCAGCGATGCGGTCAGCGTGGCCCGCTGCCACAGGTTCTGGTGCCCGGTCTCCGAGACCGACGCGCCCAGCCGTCCATGGAGCTGGGCCTTGATCGACGACAGCTCCTTGCGCTTCGCCTTCAGGCTCCCGGCATCGGGGAAGTGGAGCTCGATCACCATCACAGCGACAAAGCCGGGCACGGCGCCCGGACTAGGCGAGTTCGCGCTCGACCTGCCGTGTGGCGTAGGTCTCGAGCACGTCGCCTTCCTTGACGTCCGCATAGTCGCGCAACACGATCCCGCAGTCGAAGCCGCTCGCGACCTCGCGAACGTCGTCGTTGAAGCGCCGCAGGCTCGCGATCTGGCCGTCGTAGATGACGGTCCCGTCGCGCACCAGGCGGACCTTGGATCCACGGGTGATCTGGCCGTCCGTGACGTGGCAGCCAGCGATCGTCCCGACGCGCGAGGCACGGAAGATCTGGCGCACCTCCGCGCTCCCGAGCGCCTCCTCGACCTCCTCGGGCGCCAGCATGCCCTGCATCGCGCTGCGGAGCTCGTCGATCGCGCGGTAAATGACCGAGTAATGCCGGATCTCGACGCCTTCGCGATCGGCAGCCGCGCGGGCGTCGCCGACGGGGCGAACGTTGAACGCGAGGATCACGGCATCCGACGCCGCCGCGAGCATCACGTCTGACTCGGTCACAGCACCGACCGCACGTCGGATCACGTTCACCGAGACCTCTTCCTGTGGCAACTTGGCGATCTCGTCCTCGATCGCTTCCAGCGACCCGGCGACGTCCGCCTTCAAGACGAGGTTGAGCTCCTGCAAGCCGCTGCCGAAGATGTCCTCGAGCGAGACTCGCTTGCCGCTGCGGCGCGCAATCGACTCGGCCTTCAGCCGCGTCAGGCGCTCGCCGGCCAGCTGCCGAGCCCGGCGCTCGTGCTCGACGACTCGGACGTGCTCGCCGGCCTCGGGGACGCCGTCAAAGCCCAGCACCTCGACCGGCTCGCCGGGCAGTGCCTGACCGATCCGGATGCCCATGAAGTCGTGCATCGCCCGGACCCGGCCCCAGTTGGCGCCCGCGACGACGGCGTCGCCGACCTCGAGCGTGCCGCGGCTGACGAGGATCGTCACCACCGGTCCGCGCCCGGGGTCGAGCTTTGACTCGATCACGCTGCCGGACGCAGCCGCATCCGGATTGGCGCGCAACTCCTCGACCTCGGCCATCACGATGATCGTCTCGAGCAGGTCGTCAAGGCCCTGCTTGGTCTTGGCGGAAACGTCCACGAACTCCGTGTCGCCGCCCCACTCGACCGGCTGTAGCCCGAGCGCGGTCATCTCGGTGCGTACCCGGTCGGGCTGCGCACCCTCCTTGTCGATCTTGTTGACCGCGACCAGCATCGGCACGCCGGCCTCCTTGGCGTGGTCGACGGCCTCCTGCGTCTGCGGTTTGACGCCGTCGTCGGCGGCGACGACGATCACGGCTATATCGGTGACCTTCGCGCCGCGGGCGCGCATCGCGGTGAACGCCTCGTGGCCGGGCGTGTCCAGGAACGTGACCATGTGACCGTCGTGCTGGACCTGGTAGGCGCCGATGTGCTGGGTGATGCCGCCAGCCTCGCCGGCGGCAACCTGCGTCTGGCGGATCGCGTCCAGCAGCGAGGTCTTGCCGTGGTCGACGTGGCCCATGATCGTCACGACCGGCGCGCGCTCGACGAGGTCCTCGTCGGCGTCGTTGAAGACCGGCTCGGCGATCTCCTCGTCCTCGGAGTGGACGATCTCCACGTCCTTGCCAAGCTCGGCGGCGAGGACCCCGATCGTGTCGTCAGACAGCGTCTGGGTCTGGGTCTTCATCTCGCCGAGCTCCATCAGCTTCTTGACGATCTCGGGGACGCGGACATCGAGGTATTCGGCGACGTCCTTGACGGTCGCCCCGGAGATGATCTGGATCGCGCCCCGTTCGGACGGAGCCGGCTGCGAGGGACGTGACTCGGCCTCTTCGTCGTAGACGCCGCGGCGCCGACGACCACGTCGCTGGCGACGCGGAGGCTGGTTGCTCTGCTGGGGACCGCCGCCGCCGCCAGGCGCGCGCCGGGAGGCCTGGGAGTCGATCACGACGCGGCGCCGGCCACCGGCGTTGCCGGGCGCGCGCTCGCCCTGGAGCGAGTCGCGGGTCGGGCGCTTGTGGGCGTGTTCGGCGCTCTGGCCGCGTGCTGCTTCAGCCTGGGCGACCGGCTCCTGCTCGCGCGTCGGGGCGGGTGGCTCGGCGGCGGCTGTCTGGGCTGCCGGAGCTTGCCCGGGCGCGCTCGCGGACGCGGGCGCCGGCTGTGACTGCGCCTTGGCCGCGGGTGCCTTGCGCTTGCCCCCGCCGTCGCCGGTGGTCTTGGACTTACTGCGCTCGGCGGCGGGTGCCTTCGATTTGGCGTCCTCGGCCTCGGCCTTGGCGCCGTCCGCTGGGGCGGTCGCGTCGCCGTTGGCGAGCACCCGTTTGGCGACGTCCTCGTCGACTGATGACGACGAGGCTTTGACCTCGATGCCCGCGGCTTTCAGGCGCGCGAGGACGTCCTTGGCGGGAAGTCCGCGCTCCTTGGCGATCTCATGGACGCGTTTATTCATCGGCCTCCCAGTTTACGTCGGCCTAGGAACTCGCGCCCTCGGCCGTCGGCTCGTCGGAGCCGCCCTGTTCGACCGTGTCGCTTGCGGGCTCGGGCGTGTCATGGGCCGGCGTCTCGGCGTCGATGTCGGCCGAAGCGCCATTCTCGGCTTGCGCCGGGGCTGCGGGCGCCGCCTGCTCCTCGACCGCCTCGACCTGGTCAGTGTCCTTGTTCGCGAGCGCCTGATGGGATTCGATTCCGCAGTACCTTGAGCCCGGCAGCGCGGCGTTCGGGCAGCGGCGGCCGTTTGACAGGATCGCGGCGCAGCGGCCCTGCTGCGCGTCCTCCTCGTCGTAGCCGTGCTCGGCCTCCTCGGCGGCGAACTCAGTTTCCGAGCGGATGTCGATCCGCCACCCGGTCAGCCGCGCCGCGAGTCGGGCGTTCTGGCCCTCGCGCCCGATCGCCAACGACAGCTGGTCGTCGGGCACGATCACGGTCGCCTGCTTGCCGGCGTCGTCAACCAGAACCTCCCGCACGCGAGCGGGAGACAGCGCCTTGGCGACGAACCGGGCGGGCTCGTCGTTGTAGGGGATGATGTCGATCTTCTCGCCGCGCAGCTCGGAGACGACCATCCGGACGCGCGAGCCACGCGGCCCGACGCAGGCTCCGACCGGGTCGACGCCGTCGACGTGTGAGACGACCGCGATCTTGGAGCGGTAGCCGGGCTCGCGTGCAACGCCGGTGATCTCAACCAGGCCGTCGGCGATCTCGGGCACTTCGAGCTCGAACAGCGACTTGATCAGCTCAGGGTCGCGCCGCGAGACGATGATGCTCGGTCCCTTGGTCGAGTTCGACACGTCCTTGATCACGGCCTTGATCCGCTGCGAGTGGTCGTAGCGCTCACCGTCGACCTGCTCTGACTTGGGCAGTAGCGCCTCGACGCGCTCGCGCAGCTGGACCAGCGTGTAGCGCGAATCCGACTGCTGGACGATTCCGGTGATCAGCTCGCCGACGCGGTCGCGGTACTCCTCGAACATCATGTCGCGCTCGGCCTCACGGATCCGCTGCAGGATCACCTGCTTGGCGGTCTGGGCTGCGATCCGGCCGAAGTCGTGCGGCGTGACGTCCTCGATCTCGATCTGATCCTCGTACTCCTTGAGCTTCTCGAGGTCGATCTCGGGCTCGGGCGCCTCACGCATCTCGCCGGTCTCGGGGTCGACGGTCGGCTGCTGGTCCTCGGTCGCCTCGACGAGCAGCTGCTCCTCGAGCTCCGGCGGAATCTTCAGCTCCCAGACGATGAAGTCGCCGCTGTCGCGGTCCATCTCGACCTTTGCGTATGGGGCCGAGCCTGGGGTCTTCTTGTACGCCGACAGGAGCGCGTCTTCGAGCGCCTCCATCAGCTTCTCGTGCGAGATGTTCTTTTCCGCTGCGAGGCCCCGTACGGCCTCAACTATTTCCTTGGACATGGGACTCAGTCTCCGGGTACGAGGTTGGAGCGGGCGATCTGCTCATAAGGGATCGTCACTACGCCATCGGTGGCGGCGATCGTCACGTCCTGATCGGAGGCGCCGACGAGCTCGCCGGTCAGCTGCCTGTGGTCGACCAGCTGGCTCACCACAGGCTCGCCGGCCGGAGCCTCGCGCAGGCGCACCCGCGCGCGCCGACCGAGGAAGCGCGTGAAGTGCTGGGGCTTTGTCAGCGGCCGCTCTTGGCCGGGCGACGAGACCTCGAGCGCGTACCGTTCCCGGTAGTCGCCGAGGTGCCCCGACACCCGCTCGCAGAGCGCCAGCGTCACGCCGTCGGGGTGGTCGATGAACAGCCTTAGGGTCGAGCCGGAGATGAGTTCCGCGAGCAGCACCTCGACCTCGGGCTCGACTGAAGCGAGCCTCGCTTCGATCTCGGTCTGTAGTGCTGCCACGTGCTCCTCCGTCGATAAATCTCACAAAAAAAGCGGGCGGGCGCCCACTCTCAGAACTGCCGCCGGGAAACGCCCGGCACGAAAGCTGTGTCTTCAGCGTAGCACCGCCACGGGAGTTGTGAACGCCCAGGTAACCGACTTTATGCGCGGTATATCCGGCGGCGGTTAGCGGCCCTGGGCCTCGCCCGCTCGGGCCCTTGCCCGATCGCGATAGAGGCGATAGTCGCGCCGCCCCGGCTGCAGGCACGCCGCCAGCGCGAGCGGCTTGCGGGCCTCGGCATGGCGACCCAGCAGCTGCAGCGAGCGGCCGAGGCAGAACAGCGCGTAGTCGTTCGTGGGCGCCCGGTCGATCACCGCCTGGAACTCGGCCGCCGCCTGCTCGTAGCGCTGGCTGTGAAACAGCGCGCGGCCGAGCGCCTCCCGAATCGACGTTTGCTCCGGAGCCAGATCGCGCGCCCGCGCGAGCGGGATTGCCGCCTGGTGGTGATGCCCTGCCTCAAGCAGCAGAGTGCCGCGTCGGAAGAGGTCGTAAACGTCGTCCACCGTCACGAGTTTAATGCTCGGGCCGTCGTCTCAAATGCAGGTTCGGCCGGGGCGGGAGGGCCCACAGCGCTCGCAGCCGGCCGGTCAACCCCAGGCCTTCCCGCAGCTGCGCGCGCAGTGCCCTGCGTCCGTGGACGGTGTGCGACTCCTCCTCGTGGCCCGCGTACCGAGCCAGACGCAACGCGCGGATATAGCCCGCCGCCGCGGCCGAGTCGCGAAAGCGATGCTCGAGCCCGGCGAGCGTCGTCTGCGCGTGCACCGGGCGCCTGGTGCGAGCCAGCGCCCGTTCGAGCTCGGCGAGCAGATCGTCGGTGTCCGGCGCCGGTCGCAGGATGCTCCGCACCAGCAATCCGAGGGCCACTGCGACCGCCAGCGCCGGCACGATCAGCAGCACCTGCAGACCGGAGCTCGAATGGTGGTGAGTGGTGGTAGTCGGAGTCGTCGCCGGCCCACCGGCGTGGCGCACGGGGGCCACCGCCGAGCCCGTGTCGCCGGCGAGAATCTTCGCCAGGCCCGGAGATGTGGCTCCGCCGCGGGCGGGCGCCACCGCGGGCGTTGGGTCGAACCGGACCCAGCCATAGTGCGGGAACCACACCTCGACCCACGCGTGCGCGTCGATGTCGCTCACCACGTACTGACCGGTGGCGCGATCGAAAGTGCCCGAGGTGAACCCCGCCGCGACCCGAGCCGGGACGCCGCCCATCCGCAAAAGCAGCGCCATGGCGCCCGAGAACTGCTGGCAGTAGCCCCGCTTGTTCTTGAACAGGAAGGTGGCGAGCGGGAACTCCGTGAGCGGCACATTCTGGTCGTAGACGTAGCCGTGAGACAGGTAGCGCAGGACGTTCTCGACGAACGCGTAAGGCGTCTTTGACTCGGTGGCGAGGCGCTGCGCGAGCGCGTACGCCGCCGCGTACGGCGAGTAGTGCATCAGCGTCGTGATGCTGGGTCCGCTGACCGGGACGCCCCCTTGTGAGAGGCGGGTGCTGCGAGGCGAATGGAAGGGACCGAAGGTGGCGGTCGTGTACTGCTGCAGCAGCGACCCCGGGAGCGGAATCGCGAGTGCCAGATCGTCGCTCAGCGCGGCGTACGGGTATTTCAGACCTGCGTGACTCAGCTGCCCCGCCGACGGGTGCGGAGAGTAGCTCGTGACCTGGTAGCTGCTGCCGGGACCGAGCGCCTCGCTGGCGACCCAGCGGCCAGGGTCGATCCCCGCAACGACGCCACCCGGGACGTCGCGCGGCTGCTCCGCCTCGCCGGGCGCGAGCACGTCGACGGTGCTCATGTCGGTGATCGTGACCTTGATCGTCTGGGTCCATTGCGCGACCGACGAACTGCTGGGTTGCGGCAGCGCCTGTTGCGCCGAGGTCGTCCCTTGCACCCAGTCGATGCCGTTGAAGAAGTCGAGGTTCTCGGCCTTCCAGTAGTCGGGTACCCGGGCGCGAACGGTGAACACCTGATGTCCGGAGTGCGGCCAGTCCAGCGGTCCGTAGCTCTGGTTCCAGTCAAACGCATCGACGTGAGCGTGCGCCAATGTCCCGGTCCAGCTCCGGTAGTTGAGCAGCGGTTTGTGCTGGTCGAGCCTTGGCGCCGCCAGCGCCCCCACGATCCCCGCCAGCGCGGCGAACGCGAGTGCAGGTCCGAGCGCGTCGCGTCGGATCCGCTCACCCCACATGAACAGAGCCAGCAGCGCGAACAGAACCAGCCCCTGGATGTAGGGAAACTCTGGCCGGACCAGCGTCGCCGGGACGACCGCCATCGCGATCAACGGCAGCGCGGCTGCCGCGCGTCGGGCATCGCCGAACGCGGCGGGCGCGAATCCGAGCACCAGCGCCGCGTCGAGCAACAACACAGCGCCGCCGAGCGCGATCACGAGGCGGACCGCGTGGCTGGTGCCGTCGTATGGCACCAGCGCGTTGGGCAGCGTCGACAGGCCGTTCTCGATCTGACGAGCGCTGACCGCGATCCGCAGGTGTATGAACGAATGCCACTGCAGGCCCGCCACCGGGAATGCGAGCATGCAGACGAAAAGCGCCAGCAGCAGCGACGCCCAGAGTCCGTAGCGGCGCAGCGGCGGAGCCCACGCAGCGAGCGCGACCGCGAGCGCTAGCAACCCGATCAGCCGCCAGGTCGGCGCCGGGCTCATCAGCGTGCCCCAGCGGATGGCGCTGTACAGGCCCAGCGCGGCGAAGCTCGTCAGCCGGATTAGGCGCCGGGTGGCGTCCGACAGGTCCCTGGTATCGCCCGGCGTCGAGCGCTCGAAGCTCGACGAGACCGTGACCGTCTGGGCACCGGCGCTCATGCGGCGCTGACCTCCCTGGCCTTCACGCGCTCGGCTTCGCGGCGGGCGCCCAGCAAAAAGCCACGGCAGCCGGAAACCTCGAGCGTCGCGCGCATCTGCGCGCGCACGCCCCGCGGACGGCCATCGGCCAGCGACTGCAGTGGCACGACGAGCAGGATCAGCCCGTGCCCCCAGCCGCCGTTGAGCGCCGCGAGACGCTCGGGCGGCCGCGCCGCGACGTAGATCATTGGTCCAAGCCGGCTGCCGGCCGGCCCGAGCGCCGGCGGCTTGGCGTCCGGGCCGCCCTCGACCAGCGCCAGCCGTGCGATCGCGGCGGGCCAGGTGCTCAGCTCGCGGTCGACGGTCGTGACGCGCTGTTCGCCCGGCAGCAGTAGCCCGCAGCCGGCCAACCGCGCGAACTCGAGCGTCAGTGACGCGGCCGCCCGGACCGCGGCGTCGACGAGCGCCGGACGCGTGCTCGAGTCGCGCGCATCGAGCACCACCAGCGGGCGGGAGTCGCCGTCGGCTCGCAGCCGACGCTCGATCAGACCGGCTCCGCGGGCGACGCCGGGCCAGTAGATGCGGCTCGCCGGCGCGCCGGTCCGGTACGGGCGCAGTCCGTCGACGTCGACGGCGGCGAACGCCTCGGCCGGAGATTGGCCGTCTGGGAGCCGCAGGCTCCTCCCGGTGCCCGAATCGAGCCACCTGACGGGCTCGGTGCGTGGCAGCACGAGCAGGTGCTGAGGGGGGTCCGCGCCGATCGATTCCACGCGGGCCAGTTCGAGCGGGTCGCGGACCACCAGTGACGGCGGTGCGAGCTCCTGCAGCCCCCGTCGCGGAAAGCGGGTGACAACTCGGACGTTCGCGATCCGTCCGCCCCGAAACGGCGACAGCGGGCCGCCGAGCTCCAGGCATGAACCGGTGAATGGGTCGACCACCTCGGCCCCGGGGAGCCCGAGCCGGCTGCGTCGTACCTCGATCGTGGCGGCCAAAGGCTGCTCCTCGACCACGCGCTCGGCATGCAGGTTGCGCCGCGCGTGAGCCCCACGGGCGCTGCACCAGACCCAGGCCGGCGCCGCCAGTCCGATCAGGATCAACGCGACCGCCGGCACGAACAGCGGCGCGGCGTCGAACAGGAACGCGATCAGCGTCAGCGTCGCACCGGCGAGCGCCACGGCCGCAGCCCGCTTGGCGAGCAGCCGGGGCGCATTCATCACAGCGCCCTGGTCGCGGACACCGCGTCGGCGATCACGTCGCCGGCGGCAGCGCGCGGGGTTTCGGGAGCGAGCACGAGCCGATGTGCGAGCACCGACTGCGCGAGCTCCTGGACGTCGTCCGGGAGTGCGTGGTCGCGCCCGGCCATCATCGCGTGCGCCTTGGCAGCGCGCAGCAGCATCAAACCAGCCCGCGGGCTCGCACCGAGGTCGACGCGGGGGTCCTCACGGGTCCGCCACAGCAACCGGACGACGTAGTCGCGAAGCGGCGCGGCGGCCCGGATCCGCGCCGCCGCGTCCTGTGCTGCCAGGACTTCGGCGGCCGTCGCGACCGGCCGTAGTGCGAGGACCTGGTCGCCGGTCTCGTGCGCGGCGAGCATCCCGGCCTCGGCTGAGTGGTCCGGATAGCCGAGCGAGATCCGGATCATGAACCTGTCGACTTGCGCTTCGGGCAGCGGGTAGGTGCCCTCGTACTCGATTGGATTCTGCGTCGCGAGCACGAGGAACGGGCGCGCCAGTTCGTGGGTCTGGACGTCGACCGTGACGCGGCGCTCCTGCATGCACTCCAGCAGCCCGGACTGGGTCTTCGGCGATGCGCGGTTGATCTCGTCGACGAGCACCACGTTGGCGAACACGGGGCCCGGGCGAAACTCGAACCGCTGCTCGCGCTGGTCATAGACGTTGGTGCCGACCACGTCGGCCGGCAGCAGGTCCGAGGTGCACTGGATGCGGGCAAACTGGCAGTCGATCGAGCGCGCAAGCGCGCGTGCGAGCGCTGTCTTGCCCACGCCGGGATAGTCCTCGACCAGCACGTGACCCTCGGCCAGCAGGGCCACGATCAGTTGGTTCAGCGTGTGGCGACGGATCTGCACCGCCTTGGTGACGTTGTCCGCGATCGCTCGCCCGACCGCGGTGAACGGCTCAAACTCTTGCGGCGCAGTCGGGGTGTGTTCTGATGCCTCGATCGTCTGTCTCCTTCCCCGCTAGCAGCAGCTCCACCTCGTCCAGTATTACCCCAGCCACCTGTTGCTTGCCCGCCTTCGGCACCCGCCGGTGTCGGTCACCGGCGAGCACAATTGTGACCTCGTTGTCGGTGGCGTCAAACCCGATCCCAGGCTGCGAGATGTCGTTGACGACGACCGCGTCAAGTCGCTTGCGCTCGAGTTTGGCCGACCCCTCGTCGATGGCACGCTCGCCGTGCTCGGCCGCGAAACCGACCAGCACCTGCCGCGGCTGACGACGTTGCGCAAGCGCACAAAGGATGTCGGGCGTCGGTTCGAGCTCGAGCGTTGGCGGCCCCAAAGCCTTCTTGAGCTTGTGGGCGGCCGCCTCGCGGGGCCTGAAGTCGGCCACCGCCGCGGTCATCAGCAGGACGTCACAGCGATCGAACTCGCGCTCGCACGCGGCCGCGAGCTCGGCCGCCGTCTGGACCTCCAAGACCTTGACGCCGGGCGGCGAGGCGAGCGAGGCGTTGGCCGCGAGCAACGTCACCTCGGCCCCCCGCCGCGCCGCCTGCTGGGCGAGCGCGAACCCCATCCGCCCGGAGGACCGGTTGCCGATGAAGCGGACGCTGTCGATCGGCTCGCGCGTGCCGCCGGCAGTGACGAGCACGCGCATGCCAAGTAGGGCGCCTGAGGCGCCGGCGAGCACAGACTCGAGCACGGTCAGCAGCCTGACGGGATCAGGGAGGCGGCCGACGCCGTGCTCGCCGTGTGACGCGAGCTCCCCCTCGTCGGGCGCGATCACCGTGACCCCGCGCGCGCTCAGCAGGTCGAGGTTCGCCTGCGTCGCCGGGTTCAGATACATGTGGTTGTTCATCGTCGGCGCGACGAGCACCGGACAGCGCGCCGCCAAGGCGGCCGCTGTCAGTAGGTTGTCGGCCAGGCCGTGGGCGAGCTTCGCGATCGTGTTCGCGCTCGCGGGCGCGATCAGGTAGGCATCGGCGCGCTGCACCAGCGCCAAGTGCGAGATCGGGCTGCGGTCGGGCGCCGGCTCGCCCGGGTAGGCACCGCGCATCGGGTCGGGCTCGAACTCTCCGGTCAGCACCGGTGCCCCGGTGATCCCTTCAAACGAGGCCGACCCCACGAACCGCTTGCTGGCCTCGGTCTGGATCACGCGCACCGCGTGCCCGGCTTTGATCGCTAGGCGCGCGGTCTCGATCGCCTTGTAGGCCGAGATCCCACCGGTCACGCCGAGCAGCAACCGGGCCATTGGCTCCCTACGGTCTGCTCATCTGCAAGCCGGTGGAGCGGCGCACCGATCCGGGCTCAGCGATAGTGGTACTTGAGCTTGCCCTGAGCGACCTCTTCGAGAGCGATCGTCAGGTAGTTCTTGGAACGCGTATCGACCATCGGCGGCGGGAATTCGTCGAACGTCCCCTCGCCGAGGTTGTGATAGTAGGAGTTGATCTGGCGGGCGCGCTTAGCGGCCACGATCACGCTCGCGTAGTCGGAGTCGACATGTTCGAGCAGCTTGTCGATACGGGGTGAGATCACGTGTTAGTCCTTCGTCGGGGCTCTTTAGGTTAGCGGCCCGTCACGAATTCCCTGCCAGGGCGCCGCGGACGATCTGCGCGAGCTCGTCGGTCGCGTCCTCGAGCCTGTCGTTGACGACCACATGGGCGAACTCCGGCTGCGCCTCGAGCTCGCGTTCGGCGGTCTGCATTCGCTGCTCGATCTGCTCGGCGGCGTCGGTGCCGCGTCCCACGAGCCTCGCCCGGAGCGCCTCGGGCGACGGCGGCGCGATGAATACGGCCACCGCCTCGGGCATCGCCTCGCGCACCTGACGCGCCCCCTGGACCTCGATCTCCAGCACCACCGGCGTGCCTTGTTGCAAGCGGCCCTCGAGCTCTGAGCGAAGCGTCCCGTAGCGGGCGCCCGAGTAGTCCGCGTGCTCGACGAACTCGCCGTCACGGACCCGGCGAGCGAACTCGTCCGGATCCATGAAGTGGTAGTGGGTGCCGTTCTGCTCGCCGGGCCGCGGCGCGCGTGTCGTCGCCGAAACGGAAAGCTCGAGCTGCGGCAGGCGCTCGAGCAAACCACGAATCAAGGTGCCCTTACCCGCCCCAGAGGGGCCGGTGATCACGAACACCCTGGCCACAACGGGTGATGCGGCGCGCTCAGCGACGCCGCATCAGCGTCACGAGCTCAGCCCGCTGACGCTCGGAGAGGCCACCAAGCGTCTTGCTCGGCGAGATGCGGCACTGGGAGAGGATCTTGTTGACCTTCACCCGCCCGTACTTGGGCACCGCCAGCAGCAAGTCGAAGACCTTCGCCGTCTGGAGGTAATCCGGCGGATGGAGCAGGAGCTCGTGGATAGGTTGGCGTCCGGCCTTCAGATCGCGCTTGAGCTGCGCGCGCCGGCTGCGGATATGATTCGCGCGCTGGAGCGCCTCCATGCGTTGAACGAGCGAGCGCTCGGGTGCTGCGAGTGGTTTTGAGAACGATTCAGTGACCGGCGGCATCGGCGGCGACTATACATCTTGCGGCCGGGCGATCAAGGTCAAGACGCCGAAATTTGGCTGGACCTCAACCTGAGCTTGAGCATTGTCGAGCCTAGTTGCGGTAATACTGATCGTTTGCAGGGGGTTTTCGCGAATACTGGGCACCGTGCCTAGCCTGAACGCTGCTCTGCCCAGGTAACGGGCTATCCGCGCCCAGCAATCTGACTTTCCAACCCCAGAGCCCCTAGCTCGGATCGTATCCGGATCCCGGCACAGGGATCTCTGAAGCTCTCGGTGCCGACAGCGACCGCGGTGGCGCCCGCGCGGAGCAGGTCGAGCGCATCGGCGCCGGATTGGACGCCGCCCATGCCGATGATCGGGATCCCGACCGCGTTTGAGACGGCATGGACCTGGGCCAGCGCCACCGCCTTGACCGTCGGCCCCGACACGCCGCCCGAGACGCCGCCCAGCCACGGCTGGTTCGTGCCTGGTGCGAGCGCCATCCCGCGGATCGTGTTGATCAGCGACACCGCGTTCGCTCCCGCGCGTTCCGCCGCGCTGGCGACCGCTGCCACGTCGGTCGCGTTCGGGGTCAGCTTGACGATCAATGGCTTTTCGGTCAGTGGCCGGACGCTGACGAGCAGGCTCGTCACCTCGTCGGGATCGGCTCCCATCACTAGTCCCGTTTCGACGTTCGGACACGAGACGTTCAGCTCCAGCGCCGCCACCTCGTCGCGCTGCGCGAACGCGCTCACCAGGATCGCGACCTCGTCGCGACTGAAGCCCATCACGTTGACGATCAGCGGCACTGGCAGATCGGCGAGCTGCGGCAGGTCCTCGGCCAGGTACCCCTCGACGCCCTTATTCGGCAGGCCGATCGAATTGATCATCCCGGCCGGTAGCTCCCACAGCCGCGGAGGTGGATTGCCCTGGCGCGGCTTGACCGTGACGGTCTTCGAGACGAATGCCGAGAATGGGAAGCGCTCGAGCAGCTCGTCGCCGAACGCCCGCCGCGCGGCGATCGCGTCAAACGTCCCCGAGGCGTTGATGATCGGGCCCGCCAGCTCGATGCCGCACAGCGTGGTCAATGTCCCATCCCCCGCGCCGCAAGCGCCTCGGGCCCCAGCTGGCCGGCGTCGAGCACCGGCCCCTCGAGGCACAGGCGCACGAGGCCGGTGCGCGTCTGCACCACGCACCCGAAGCAGGCGCCGAACCCACACGCCATCCCGGACTCGAGCGCCAGCTGAGCTGGGATCTCGCGCCCCGCGCACAGCAGCCGCACGGCTTCCAGCATCGGCGGCGGCCCGCACGCGTAAACCTCGGCGTGCGTGTCGCAGTCAAGCTCATCGTTCAGCAGGTCCGTGACAGGGCCGTGATGGCCGACGCTGGCGTCGTCGGTCGCGAGTTGCGCGTCGTGCAGCAGGCCCGCCCCTTCGGCGTGGGGGGCATCGCGAAAGCCCAGCAGCACCGTGGCCGCGTCGCCGAGCTCGTCCTGCCAGATCGCAAGCGGTGCGATCCCGACCCCGCCGCCGACGAGCAACGCCCGGCGGCCGGCCCGCGGCGCGCGAAAGCCGTTGCCCAGCGGACCCACCAGCGAGAGGCCCTCGCCCGCTCCGAGCTCGCACAGCCGGTTGGTCCCCGGCCCGACGTCCTCGACCAGGAACTCGAGCGTGTCCGCATCGGTCGGCGCACGCAGGACGCTGAACGCGCGCGGCAGAAACGGGCGCTCGCCGGCGCCGCCCCCCCACCGCTCCGCCGCCATCAGCATGTAGAACTGGCCCGCCTGCGGCCGGGGACCGCTGGGGTCCGAGCAGCGCAACACGGTGTATGCCCCGTAGCGTTCGCGCTCGTTGATCGTCGCGATCCGGGCACCGAACGGAGCGGTGACGCGCTGTACGCCCGCGCTCGTCATCGCGGCGCCGGACTGACCTTGCCGTCGCGGTGCAGCTCCTGGAGTGAGATCACCTCGGGCTCGCCCCGGCGGCCGGCGGCGATCGCCCGCGCGGCCGCCATGCCGCCGGTCATCGTCGTCACACACGGAATCCCGCGCGCGACCGCGGCCGAGCGAATCTCGTAGCCATCCGCTCGGGCGCCGGTCCCGACCGGCGTGTTGATCACCAGATCGACCGCCCCGCGCTCGATCCAGTCGACGACGTGTGGCGAGCCCTCGCCGATCTTGTTGATCTGCTCGGCCGGGACCCCCATCTTGCGGATCGACTGAGCCGTGCCGCGGGTCGCGATGATCCTGAAGCCGAGGTCGTGCAGCTGCGTCGCGATTCCGGTCGCCGCGGGCTTGTCGCCGTCGGCAACCGTGATGAAGACGGTTCCGTGCGTCGGCAGCTTGGCCCCGGCGGCCGCTTGGGCCTTGGCGAACGCGGTCGGGAAATCGAGTGCGATCCCCATCACCTCGCCGGTCGAGCGCATCTCCGGACCCAGCAGCGAATCTGCCCCCGCAAAGCGGTTGAACGGCAGCACTGCCTCTTTCACGCACACGTGGCTCGAGGACGGCTCGGCGGAAGCCCGAGCTCGCTGACCCGCTCGCCGAGCATGATCCGGCAGGCGAGCTTGGCGAGCGGTAGGCCGATCGCCTTCGACACGAACGGGACGGTCCGCGACGCGCGCGGGTTGGCCTCGATCACGTGCAGCCCGTCGTCGCCGTGGATCGCAAACTGGACGTTGAGCAGTCCGACCACACCCAGGCCGCGCGCGACGCCGGTCGTCTGCTCGCGGATCTGGCGCAGCATCTCATCGCCCAGCGCGTGCGGCGGCAGCACGCAGGCCGAATCGCCCGAGTGGATGCCGGCCTCCTCGACGTGTTGCATGATGCCGGCGATCCACACGTGGCCGTCGGGATCGCAGAGCGCGTCGACGTCGACCTCGATCGAGTCCTCGAGGAACCGATCGAGGTAGATCGTGGTGCCGGGCTCGGCCCCGACCCGCGTCAGGTAGTCGCGCAGCCCATCGACGCTGTAGACGATCTCCATCGCTCGGCCGCCGAGCACGTAACTGGGTCGGACGAGCAGCGGGAAGCCGACCTCGGGCGCGCGCTGCAGGGCCTGCTCGGCACTGGTCGCGGTCGCATACGGCGGCGCCTTGTATCCGAGACGGTCGAGCAGCGCGCCGAAGCGCGCCCGGTCCTCGGCGAGATCGATCGCGTCGATGCCGGTGCCGAGGATCGGGATCCCCGCGTCGTGCAGGCCGGCGGCGAGCTTGAGCGGCGTCTGGCCCCCGAACTGGACCACGACTCCTTCTGGTCTCTCCAGCTCGCAGACCGCGATCACGTCCTCGAGCGTCAGCGGCTCGAAATACAGCCGGTCGGAGGTGTCGTAGTCGGTCGAAACCGTTTCGGGGTTGCAGTTGATCATGATCGCGTCGCGCCCAAGCTCGCGCACCGTCTGCGCGGCGTGCACGCAGCAGTAGTCGAACTCGATCCCCTGCCCGATCCGGTTCGGCCCCGAACCCAGGATCACGATCCCCGGGCGTTCGCTGGGGCCGGCCTCGTGTTGCCGCAACGCGCTCCCAGCCCGAGTAGAAATACGGCGTCTGCGCCGCGAACTCGGCCGCACACGTGTCGACCGCCTTGAACGTCCGCTCGCCGGCGAACGCCGCCTCCGGATCGGCGACGTACTCGCTCAGCTCGCGCAGAAACCACGGGTTGATGCTCGTCCGGCGGTGCAGCTCGTCGAGCGGGGCGCCGCGACGGAGCGCTTCGAGCAAAAAGTCGAATCGCTCGGCGCCGGGGATTTGAACGAGGTCGAGCAGCGCCTGGTCGTCGGGTGGTGCCGCGGTGCGCTGATCGAGCTCGCGCGAGCGCAGCGCCTTGGCGAACGCCTGCTTGAACGTGCGGCCGAGCGCCATCGCCTCGCCGACCGACTTCATGTGCGTCGTCAGACCGGGCTCGGCGCCGGGGAACTTCTCGAACGCGAACCGCGGCCACTTGACTACGCAGTAGTCGATCGCCGGCTCGAAGCTCGCCGGCGTCGCCTTCGTGATGTCGTTGGGGATCTCCTGCAGCGTGTAGCCGACCGCCAGCCGGGCAGCGATCTTCGCGATCGGAAAGCCGGTCGCCTTGCTCGCCAGCGCGCTCGACCGTGACACGCGCGGGTTCATCTCGATGACCACGATCTCGTTGGTGCTGCGGTTGACCGCGAACTGGACGTTCGAGCCGCCGGTCTCGACGCCGACCGCGCGGATCACCGCGATCGCCTGGTCGCGCAGCGCCTGGTACTGCTTGTCGGTCAGCGTCTGCTGCGGAGCGACGCAGACGCTGTCGCCGGTGTGGACGCCCATCGGGTCGAGGTTCTCGATCGAGCAGACGATCACCACGTTGTCCGACGCGTCCCGCATCACCTCGAGCTCGAACTCGCCCCAGCCGAGCACCGACTCCTCCATCAGCACCTGGCCGATCGGCGATGCCGCCAGTCCACGCGCGACGACGCGCTCGAGCTCCGCCTCGTGGTGGACGACGCCGCCGCCCGAGCCGCCGAGCGTGAACGCCGGCCGGACGATGAACGGCAGCCCGATGTCGGGCAGCGCCTCGCGTGCCTGGAGCACCGTGTGCGCGATCGCGCTGCGCGGCACTCTCAGGCCGGCGTCGGTCATCGTGTCGCGGAACCGCTCGCGGTCCTCGGCGCGGTCGATCGCCTCGTAGTCCGCGCCGATCAGCTCGACGCCGAACTTCTCGAGCGTCCCGTCCTCGTAAAGCGCCTTGGCGAGGTTGAGCGCGGTCTGGCCGCCGAGCGTCGGCAGCAGGGCGTCGGGCCGCTCACGTTCGATCACCTGGGCGACCGGGCCCGGCAACAGCGGCTCGATGTAGGTCGTGGTCGCGACCTCGGGGTCGGTCATGATCGTCGCCGGATTCGAGTTGACCAGGACGACCTCGTACCCCTCCTGGACGAGCACGCGGCATGCCTGGGTCCCCGAGTAGTCGAACTCCGCCGCCTGCCCGATCACGATCGGCCCCGAGCCGAGCAGCAGGATCTTGTTCAGGTCGTCACGCCGCGGCACGGATCTCCCCGACGAAGCGATCGAACAGGTACAGGGCGTCGTGCGGCCCCGGTCCCGCCTCGGGATGGTACTGGACGGTCGCGCCGGGAACGTCGAGCAGCCGCAGACCCTCGACGGTCCGGTCATAGAGGTTGATGTGGCTCAGCTCGGCCGCTCCGAAGTCCGTCTCCCAGCGGACCGGCTGATCGTCGTCGATCGTTTTCTTGCCGCCGGGGCCGAGGACCGCGAAGCCGTGATTCTGGCTCGTGATCTCGATCCGCCCGGTCGTCAGGTCCTTGACCGGGTGGTTGGCGCCGTGGTGTCCGAACGGCAGCTTGTAGGTCTGCAGGCCGACCGCGCGGCACAGCAACTGGTGGCCGAGGCAGATCCCGTAGACGGGAAGCTCTCCGACGAGCTGCCTGACGGTCGCGACGACGTAATCGAGCGCCCCCGGATCGCCGGGGCCGTTGGCGAGGAAGATCGCCTCCGGTCGGGTTTTCGACAACTCCCCGGGACTGACGTAGCACGGGTGGAGCGTCACCTCGGCGCCGCGGGACTGAAGGTTGCGGACGATCGAGCGCTTGACGCCCGTGTCGATCATCGCGATCCGCGGTCCTGGGCCCGGCAGTTTTATGGCTTCGGGCGGGGTCACGTCGCGCGCGAGGTCACGACCGCTCATCTGTGGCTCGGCGGCGATCAGCTCGCGGGCGTGCTCTTGTTTGATGCGCGCCGGGAAGACGCCGCCACGCATCGCTCCTTGATCGCGGATGTGGCGCACGAGCGCGCGCGTGTCAAGGTCCGTGATCGCCGGCACGCCGCGGTCGGCCAGCCAGCTGAGCCATCCGGTCTCGGCGCCGGGGGCCTCGAGATGGTCGACCGCGGCGCGCATGATCGCCGCACGCGCGTGCACCCGGTCTGACTCCATCGCCTCGGCGCTGACGCCGTAGTTGCCGATCTGCGGGTAGGTGAAGGCGATCAGTTGACCGGCGTAGCTCGGGTCGGTCATCGCCTCCTGGTAGCCCGACATCGAGGTCGTGAACACGATCTCGCCGACCGCGTGCGCGTCGGCGCCGCACGCCAGGCCGTCAAAGCGCGCGCCGTCCTCGAGCAGCACATAGGCTGTCGCTTGGCTCATCGAGTGCTCAGCGACTTGCCGGCGGCGAGCATCGCGGCCTGGAAGGCGACGCTCCCGGCCGCGACCGTCAGCTCTACCCGGCCCCGCAGCCGGCGGCCGTAGAAGCAGCAGTTGGTCGAGCGGCTCGCGTAGCCGCGCGCACCGACGTCCCAGGTGGCGTCGAGATCGATCAGGCACAGATTGGCCGGCTCGCCGGGTGTGATCCGTGGGGTCGGCAGTCCGTACAGCGCCGCGCCGTCGCTGAGTCGCTCGACGATCGTCTCGAGCTCGAGCTCGCCGGGCAATACGAGCTCGGTGAACAGCGACGAGAAGGCGGTCTCGAGCCCGGTCGTGCCCATCGGCGCCTGCTCGAACGGGACCTCTTTCTCGTGCAGCGCGTGGGGCGCGTGGTCGGTCGCGATGCAGTCGATGACGCCCGATTTGAGGGCTTCGACCAGTGCCCGCCGGTCCTGCTCGGTGCGCAGCGGCGGATTCATCTTGAAGCGGCTGTCGAGCGTCCGGACGACATCGTCTGTCAGCGTCAGGTGGTGTGGCGTGACCTCGCCACTGACGCGCCCCCCGGCCGCCTTGACCCGTGCGAGCGCTTCGACCGACTCGACGCACGACAGGTGCTGGAAGTGCATCCGGGCGTCCTCGTAGATGGCCAGCGCAGCGTCGCGGGCGATCATCGTCGACTCGCTGAGCGACGGGATCCCGGCGAGGCCCAGGCGCGCCGAGACCGCTCCCTCGTGCATCACCCCGTCGCCCGACAGCGCCGGGTCCTCCTCGTGCAGCGCGATCACGCCGCCCGACAGCCGCTGATACTGGAGCGCCTTGCGCAGCACGCCGGCCGAGACGACCGGCTTGCCGTCATCGGTGAAGCCGAGCGCGCCGGCGTCGCGCAGCTCGGCCATCTCGGTCAGCCCGGTGCCTTGCAATCCGCGCGTGATCGACGCGAGAAAGCCCGTTGGGACGCGTGCCTGCTGTTTTGCTTGCTGGACGAGCGAGCCGAGTACCGCGGCCGAGTCGACGGTCGGGACCGTGTTCGGCATCGCGATCACGGCGCAGAAGCCGCCCGCCGCGGCGGCGGCCGTGCCGCTGTCGAGGTCCTCCTTGTACTCCTGTCCCGGCGTGCGCAGATGGACGTGAGGGTCGACGAAGCCCGGGAACAGGTGCTTGCCACCCGCCTGGATCGTCGTCTGCTCTGGGGCCAACGTGTCGGGCGCAGCGAGCTCTGCGATCTGGCCGCCGCGGATCAGAACGTCGTGTGGCTCGTCGAGACCGGTGCGCGGGTCGAGCACGTGGGCGCCACGGATCAGGAGGTCTGCCCGTGGCGCTGCGCGGGAGAACAGGCGCTCCGTGCTCATCACGCCACCGCCGCCAGGACCGGATTGCCGACCAACAGCTCGTACAGGACCGCCATCCGGACGGCGACGCCGGCCTTGACCTGTTCGCCGATCAGCGCCTGCGGGGAATCGATCGTCGCCGCCGACAGCTCGACGCCGCGGTTGACCGGCCCGGGGTGCATGACGAGCTGGCCGGGACGCAGGTGCTGGTCGTTGATCTGGTAGCGCGCCGCGTACTCGCGCAGCGAGGGCACGAATGCATCGTGCATGCGCTCGTGCTGCATCCGCAGCACGTAGACGACGTCGGCCTCCGCGACCCGGTCGAGGGTCGCCGTCGCCTCGCAGCCGAGCGCCTCGATCTCGCGCGGGATCAACGTCGGCGGCCCGCAGACGGTCACCCTGGCACCCATCCGCGTGAACGCGAGGATGTCCGAGCGCGCGACGCGCGAGTGCATAACGTCGCCGACGATCCAGATATTGAGGTCGTCGAGCGAGTTCAGCCGCCGGCGGATCGTGAACACGTCGAGCAGCGCCTGCGTCGGGTGCTCGTGTTTGCCGTCGCCGGCGTTGATCACCGCCGCCGACGTCCAGCCCGCGACCAGCTGCGCGGCGCCGGCGTGAGGCGAGCGGATCACGATCGCCGCCGGGTCGTAGGCCGACAACGTCTGCACGGTGTCCTTCAGCGACTCGCCCTTGTCGACGCTCGAGCCGACCGAGCGAATGTTGACGACGTCGGCGCTGAGACGCTTGGCCGCGAGCTCGAAGCTCGAGCTGGTCCGCGTGCTCGCCTCGTAGAAGAGGTTCACGACCGTCCGGCCGCGGAGCGCCGGCACCTTCTTGATCTCGCGGCCCGAGACCTCGGCGAACGACTCAGCACGGTCGAGGATCCGCTCGATCATCGCCCGGTTGAGGTCGTCGATCGAGATCAGGTGGCGGGGGCGCTGGTGGTCGTTCATGCGGCCCTGACTTTCCGTTCGCTAGCGGGCCCAATCGTCACCTCGTCGATCCCGTCGACTTCCTGGACGCGAACGTTGACGCGCTGCTCCTGGGACGTCGGAATGTTCTTGCCGACGTAGTCGGGGCGGATCGGAAGTTCGCGATGACCGCGGTCGACCAGCACCGCGAGCTGGACGCGGGATGGGCGGCCGAAGTCGAAGATCTCGTCGATCGCGGCCCGCACGGTGCGCCCCGTGTAGAGGACGTCGTCGACGATCACGATCGTCCGCCCGTCGACGGGGAAGTCGAGCTCGGTCGCGTGCACGACCGGCGCGCTCGGCCGGAAGTTGAGGTCGTCGCGGTAGAACGAGATGTCGACGCTACCGAGCGGCACCTGCGGCTCGAGCAGCTCGCTCGTCAGCGCGTGCAGCCGCTTTGCCAGGTGGGCACCGCGGCGATGGATGCCGACGATTGCGATCGCGCCGTTCGAGTTCTTCTCGACGATCTCGTGAGCGATCCGCACGAGCGTGCGGCGCATATCGTCGCGGTCAAGGACGACCGTGGTGGCGGCTTCCAACGTGCTCCTTCCTGGCCTCACGGGACCGGGTTAAAGGGGCGTTACTTTCTAGTGATGGGGAGCCTAGCAGTGGCCCCGGCGGGCGTTGGCCGCCTCGACCGTCGTTGCGCGCTACGGTGATTTGAGCCCGATTCTGGCTGGGGAAGCGGGGAGCGAGTCGATCTGCCCGCGTTCGTGCGGCACAACGTGCATGAGCGCCGCGCCCGCCCGGGAACGTGTCGCGTTTTGCCGCCTATGGACTGTCGCAAAACTTTTCTTGACGTGCGGGGCGTTGTGTGATGCTTGGCGTGTCTGCGTGCTGGCCTGGTCGTTTGGGTGCCCGGCGGTCGGCGGTCCGGCGGCCATCTGCTTCTCGCGGGCAGGCTCGATCGCCCCGAAGCTCTCGGCCGGGGTGTGAGGTGTTTGGGGTGTTGCGGCCGGGTTGGTCGGTCAGGCGATCGCGGCGGCGGTGCGGTGCTGGTAGAGCTTGAGCATGTTGCCGGCGAGGTGGATGAACGCCCATTCGCTGCGGACGGCGGTCAGCCCGCGGCGGCGGAAGCGGCGGATCTGGCGGTTGTGTTTGCGGTCGCCGAAGACCGGTTCGATCAGGCTGGAGCGTTGTTTGTAGGCGGCGGCGCCTTGGGGGGTGCGGAGCAGGTGTTCCATCTCTTCGATGGGGGTCGCGTCGGGGGTGGCGGACCGTCGGTGTGTCCGAGTTCGCGGGCGGCGCGTCGTTGTTGGTGGTCTTTGGTTGTGGCGATCAGGCGGTCGGGGCCGGGGCGGTGAGGTTGTGCTCTGAGCAGTAGCCGGCGTCGGCGAGCTCCAGCTCGATCTCGGCGGTGATCCCGGCGGCGGTGAGCGATTGGGTGAGCTTGTCGTTCATCGGCTCATAGAGCTGGACGTCGCCGGCGTCCTGGCTGACCTCGCAGGCGAGCACGATCTGGTTGGGGTTGACGATCGCCTGAGCGTTGTAGCCCTGCACCCAGCCGTCCTTGTGGTCATGATCCGGCTCTCAGGATCGCTCATGTTCGCCCGGCCTGCTGCGACGTGCGCCCTCGGCTGCTGTGCGGGCCGCCTCGAGCCTGCTCTCTGCCCGGCGTAGCGTCTCGGTCGCTGCTCAGATCCGGCATAGGAAGGGCGGGCCCTTGTGCGTCTGGCCGGGCGCCGCGGCGGCGAGCTTCGCCGCTCGCGCGGTCTGCATCTGCTCAACACGCTCGAGCGCAACGCGATGCTCGATCTCCGCGCGCGCGAGCACGACGAGCGGTTGCTTCTTGGGCTTGCGGCCGGTCACCTGACGGCCCTGCTCGGCCCGCTCGGCCGCGGCGTGCGCGTAGCGAGCCGCCAGCGCCTTGGCAGCGGCGTCCTGCGCCTCGATGACCGCCAGCGCCGCCTGCAACCGTGCCAAGCGACCGGCCCGTGAGGAGATCTCGGCGACCGGCTCCAGGCCCGGCAACGCGTCGGTTCCGTCCGCCGCAGGCTGCGCGTCCTCGCCTGTGAGAGCCATCAGCTTCGCCACCTCCCGCCGTATCCACTCACCGTCACTATTGCGCGCCAGCTACTCGTCCGCAGCGATCTTCGTCCCGTCCAACGCGACCACCGACAGATCACACAACCCGGCCGCCGCGCACAACCGCAACCCCTCCACGAACAACCCCTCAAGCGCACGCTCGTGTTCAACGACGAACCGGGCGATCGTCGCGTGATCAGGCACCAGTCCGCCACAGATCACCCGGAACGCCGCATCGGTCCGGCACTGCGCCTCGATCCGCCGGCTTGAGCGGATCCCGCAGCAGTACGCGTAGAGCAACAACGCGACCATCATCTCCGGCTCGTATGGCGCACGACCCGGCGCGCCCCCAGGCCGACGATGCAACCCGGACGTGTTCAACCGTGCGACGACATCGAGCACGAACCACGCCAGATGCCCCTCATCCAGCCACTCCCGCATCGACACCGGCAACAAAAACAACTGATCCCGCACCGGCGCACATACGAGCGCGTGACCCCGGCCGATCCCTCGCAAACCCCAGCAGCCTCGCGTTCCGCCGCCTCGCTCGTCATCATCCAACACCACCTCCTACGCAGGCCCCGGCTGCTGCGATCAGCCGTAAAAGCCCTGCTCAGGACGCACTTTTAGCAGTCAAGTCGACAGATCACGCCCGCACGACTGCCGCGTTCCGACACCGCGCCCGCACACGCCCCAGTTTTGCGACAGCCTCTATGACCGGCGTTACGCAGCACGTGCGACCGGGCGCGGGGCGCTCGTGCGCGTTAAGCCGGCTCTTGAGCGACAGCGGTCGGGGGCCGGCGTGCCGGCCGCCTGTGAGGGCTGAAATCGCGGCGTATTTCCGGACAGCGTCTATAGGCCGGTCAGACGCGCTTGGCGTGCAGGTCCGCGCGTGTACAGGACGTCCGGGAGGCTCGCGTGGGTGATCTCGCGGCGGCCTGCAGCACACCGACGCGGTCGCGGGCAGGCCGGTCGAGGTCGCGTGGGCCGTGACGCCCGCCGACCGCGAGACCTCGGGGCGGATGCGCTCATATGCCAGCCGCCCGAGCTCGAGACGCTCGGGCGCGGCCGCGTTCACGGCGCCGCCTCGGCTTCGGCTTCCGCGCGTTGCCCGTCGCGCAGGGACTCCTCGGAGTCGTTGAAGTGGACCAGAGTCGGCTCGCCTCTTTCGGGCAGCGGAATCTCGATCGTGTCGAAGTCACGCGGGATCACGGTGCGGGGGAAGATCGCGCGCGCCTCGTCGCGCAAGAGGCCGATCGGATGGCGCATCGACACGTGGTTGAGCGCCAGCAGCCGCACTTCGGCGTCGCGGGCGACGGTTGCGGCGCCGCTCGCCGTCGAGTGCCCGGTCTCGACAGCCCGCGCGGATTCCTCATCGGCGAACGTCGCCTCATGGACGAGCACATCGGCCTGATGGGCGGCCACCCGCAGCTCGTCGGACGGAGTTGTATCGCCAGACAACACGATCTTGCGTCCGGGCCTCGGTGGACCCATCACCTGCTCGGGCGTGACACCCCGAACGGTGTCGCCGCGCTGGACGCGACCAAACTCGGGGCCCTCGACGAGCCCCAGCGCGCGGGCAACCTCGGCGTCGAACACTCCCGGGCGTTGATCCTCGAACAGCACATAGCCGAACGCCGGTCCACGATGCTCGACCGGCACGGCCGCGACCCGGTATCCGTCGCGTGCGACCACCTCGCGGGCCTCCAACTCAACAATCTCGATCTCGTACCCGACGCGACCACCCATCCGCAGCACAAGCGCCATCAGCGCCGTCATCCCGGCCGGTCCATTGATCGTCAGCGGCCGCTCGCGTCCGCGAAGGTCGAACGTCTTCAGCATCCCCGGAAGACCAAGCCAGTGGTCGGCGTGAAAGTGCGTCAGGTAGATCTCGTCGACGTCGGTCAGTCCGGTGGAGCTGACGAGCTGGCGCTGAGTTCCTTCGCCACAGTCGAACAAAATTCGCTCGCCGCCGCGGCGCACGAGCAGCGCGGGCAGCCCGCGGCGCGCGGTCGGAGCAGAGCCGCCGGTACCAGCGAAGAAGATCGATAGGTCCATCGCGGGCTGAGTGTGTCAGTCGAGCGCCACCAACTCGAAGCTCGGCTCTCCAACGCGGACTCGCGCGACTCCCATCGTGTGTCGTGGCGCGCGGCGGCGATCAGTCGGGCTGCCGGGGTTGAAGATCTGAAATCCGCGCTCGTCGCGCTCGTGGAGCGGAAGGTGCGAGTGGCCGAAGATCAACGCGTCCGCGCCGGGAAAGCGCGCCCGCATCCGCGCCAGCCGCCCGCCCGCCGGACCCGCGTCGTGGATCACCGCCAGCCGGCATCCGGCCGCCTCGGCGATCGCAGTCGCGGGCAGCGCCGCTCGCACTGCAGCGTTGTCGACGTTGCCGTGCACCGCCACGACGGCACCGAGCATCCGCAGCTCCGTCAGCACCTCGAGCGTGATCAGGTCACCCGCGTGGATGATCAGGTCCGCACGCCGCAGGAGCTCAATGCACGCGTCCGGCAGTCTGCGCCCGCGGCGCGGCATGTGCGTGTCCGCAATGATCGCGATCTCCATCTGCTCTAAGCTCAGCACGATCCACGAGCGCCCGTAGCTCAGGGGATAGAGCGTCCGCCTCCGGAGCGGAAGGTCGCAAGTTCGATTCTTGCCGGGCGCGCTCAGAGAGAAGGTGGCATGAAGCTAGCCACCGGGCCTAGTGTCGCGAGTCAGAAGTTCGTGAGCACCGAGAGGTGTCACTGGCGGATGACGGGCAAGGACGCAGAAGCGACGCTGTAGCGGCGCTACAGCGAGCTTCGAGGACAGCCGGATGACATGGGCGCGGCCCAATCAGGCGAGGCAGGATGCCGAGCGGGCCGCAAGCCCATGCCGGCGCCGCCAGGGGCGCCTCGAATGCACGCGAACTTCTGACTCGGGGCACTAGTCGCCGCCGCGAGCCGGCCGGGCTGCGGGCGGTTGAAGTGCGCGCACGGATGACGAAATCTCCGGGCGCGGTATCAAGTAGGCGGATTCCCCTGCCGACCTAGTAGTCGCGCCGGTTCGGCGTCAACCAACTGGACGCGATCGGCGTCGGCGACGGCTGGCGCGGCTTGGGCGCTGGCGCAGGTGGCGGCTCGGTCACCCGGATTCCCTTCCATCACGACCGCGCATCGCGCATCAATCACCCGGGGTGACATCGCCGCGACCTCTTGACGCGTCACCCCGGTTGCCAGCACCTTGTCGGGCGTGGGCACTGTTGAGGCGAGCTTTCGGCGGGCGAGTCGATCGGCCCTGCAGCCGTGGCGCTTGTGTGCGTTGCTCAGTTTGCTGTTGGGGCTGTGGTTGCTCCAGGTCTCCGCGGCAGCGGCTGCCGGATTCACTCAAGTCCGGGGTTCGCCATTCGCCACGGGAGGTTCGAACCCGGAGGCGGTCGCGTTCAGCCCCAGCGGCAACCTGCTGGCAACCGCTAACAACGGCTCAAACTCGTTCTCGCTGTTCTCGGTCTCTTCGTCTGGCGCGCTGACGCAGGTCTCCGGCTCCCCGTTCTCGTTGCCCGCTGGACCGGACGCGGTCGCTTTCAGCCCGAATAGCGGGCTGCTCGCGGTCGTCAGCTACGTCGGCAGCTTCATGGCCCTCTACCAGGTCTCCCCCGACGGATCCCTGACTCCGGTGCAGGGGTCGCCGTTCTTCACGCCGCTGCCCGACGCCGTCACCTTCAGCCCCGACGGGAGCCTGCTCGTCGTCGCCAACACGAACAACGACACGCTGTCGGTCTACTCGCTCAACTCCAGCGGGGTCCCATTCGTGGTGCCCGGCTCGCCGTTCGCGACCGGCAGCGTCGCGTCGTCGGTCGCCTTCAGCCCCAACGGTCAGTTCCTGGCGAACGGGAACTCGGGCGCCAACACGGTATCCGTGTTCAGCGTCGGCTCTGTCGGCTCGCTCAGGCCAGTGACGGGATCGCCGTTTGCGACCGGAAGCGGGCCCGAGTCGGTGGCTTGGAGCCCGAGCGGCGACCTGCTCGCCACCGCCAACGAGTTCGGCCCCAGCCGCAACATGTCGCTGTTCTCCGTCGACGCGAGCGGGGCCCTGACGCAGGTGGCGGATTCGCCGTTCGCGCTGCCGAGCGGGCCCAGCGGCGTCGCGTTCAGCCCCAACGGTCAGCTGCTGGCGACCGCCAACCTGGGGTCGAACAACGTCTCGGTGTTCTCGATCAACTCAGACGATTCTTTGACCGAGCTCAGGAGCTCACCGTTTGCGACCGACAGCGGGCCGTATGCGATCGCCTTCAGTCCCGAGGGCGACCTGCTCGCGACCGCGAACTCGAACTCCGGCGACGTGACGGTCTACTCCAGCGTGTCGGCGACGATCGACTTCGTCCTGAGTCCATACCCCAGCGGGATCGAGCCACTGGGCGGGACGGTACGGACGACATTTGAGTGCGACGACTCGGAAGGCTCCGGAATCTCCTCCTGCTCGGACTCCAACGGAAACAGCGGCGGCAGCGGCACTCTGGATACCTCAATTGTCGGGCAACATACCTACACGGTCACCGCGACCAGCAACGGCGGGCGGACCGCGACCGACAGCTTCACCTACACGGTCGCGGCCCCGCCGACCGCGACGATCACCACCCCAGCCGATAAGCAGACGTTCGCCGTCGGCCAGCAGGTGCCGACGAGCTTCAGCTGCCAAGAGGGCGCTGACGGAACCGGGCTCAGCTCGTGCAAGGACTCAAATGGCGCCGCCGCGGGCGCCGGCAAGCTCAACACCTCGAGCGCCGGGACGCATACCTACACCGTGACCGCGACCAGCCAGGACGGTCAGAGCGCTACGGCCAGCATCACCTACACCGTCGCGGCCGCACCGAAGGCGTCGATCACCTCACCGGCCAACAATCAGACGTTCGCGGTCGCCCAGCACGTCACGACCAGCTTCAGCTGCACCGACGGTGCGAGCGGCCCCGGCATCGCCTCCTGCGCTGACTCAAACGGCGCCACCAACGGCACCGGACAGCTCAATACCTCGACCACGGGGGCGCACACCTACGACGTGACCGCCATCAGCCAGGACGGCCAGAGCGCGACCACGACAATCAATTACACCGTCGCAGCCGCGCCCACGGCGACGATCAGCTCGCCCGCCGACAACCAGACGTTCGCGGTCGGCCAGCACGTCGTTACCACTTTCAGCTGCACCGAGGGGGCGAGCGGGCCGGGGGTCGCCTCCTGCAGTGACTCAAACGGGGCCACCGGGGGCAGCGGACAACTCGACACCTCAACCACCGGGCAGCACAGCTACACAGTCACGGCGATCAGCGAAGACGGGCAGACCGGCAGCGCGACGATCAACTACACCGTCGTCGCCGCTCCATCGGCCTCGATCAACGCCCCAGCTGACGACCAGACGTTTGCGGTCGGCCAACGCGTAACGACGAGTTTCAGCTGTGCGGAAGGGGCCGGCGGACCGGGCCTCGTCGCCTGTGCCGACTCCAACGGCGCGATCCTAGGCACGGGTCAGCTCGACACCTCGACCCCCGGCCGCTACACCTACACCATCACAGCCGTCAGCCAGGACGGTCTGAGCGCGACCGCGAGCATCACCTACACCGTGGCCGCTGCGCCGTCGGCGAAGATCGACTCGCCGGCCGACAAGCAGATTTACGCCGTCGGCCAGCATGTAACGACCAGCTTTAGCTGCACGGACGGGGCGAGCGGCCCGGGGATCGCTTCGTGCAAGGACCCCGACGGCGCCACCGATGGCACCGGCCAGCTTGACACCTCGACCGTCGGGCAGCACGCCTACACGGTGACCGCGACCAGCGAGGACGGTCAGACCGGTTCGGCAAGCATCACCTACACGGTCGACCCCGCGCCGGCCGGATCCACCCCGCCGGCCGGATCCAACCCTCCGACCGGATCCAACCCGCCGGCCCCACCGACCACAACCACCCCCTCCGCTGCCGGCGGCCCGCCCGGGCCGGTGCAGGCCTCGCCCGACAACCGCGCCAGGGTCTCGCGGATCAGGACCCACCGCGATGGCATGATCAGCTTCCTGGTCACGCTTCCCGGCCCCGGCACGATCGACGCCCTGGTCACGGCCTGGAAGGACAACGTCGCCCGCGCCGCGATTCTGCTGGGGCCCGCGCCGCGCAGGTTCGTGGTTGCCCGTGCTCACCGCACCTCCCACAGGGCGACGACGCTCCGCGTCCGGGTGACGCCCAACGCCCACGGCAGGTGGCTGGTGCGCCACCACACGTATCGGGTGATCCTCAGGCTGTGGGTGAGCTACACGCCCAAGGGCGGCCTACCCCGCAGCGTTGGCTTCTACGGGCTCAAGCTCCCCGGATGACGCCGGCTCGATTTTCTCGTCGAGGGCGGTCAGAGCAGCCCTCGCTCTCGCGCCCGGGTCACCGCCTCAGAGCGGCTCGAGACCCCCAGCTTGCGGCGCAGGCGCAGCGCGTGCGTACGAACGGTGTTGAGCGACAGGTACAGGTGCCGAGCCATCTCGCGGTAGCTGAGGTCGCTCGGCAGCAGCCGCAAGACGCGCAGCTCGGCGTCGCTCAGCGCGTCGCCTTCGCGCACGGGACTCGGCGCGGGCGCAGCCCCGACCAGCTCCTGCTCGAGTACGCGCACGAGCGGTCGGAGACCGGGTTCACCAAGCTCGGGCATTTCATCGTGAGCGGCCTGCAACGCGGCCCGAGCTCCGCCGGGATCGTGCTGGCGGACGCGGAGGCGCGCGAGCCACAGCAGCGCGTGCGCCTTCTCGACCCGGTCGCCACCCCGCCGCGCCAGCGCGACCGCGCGCTCGAAGTGCTCTTCAGCCGCATCGAGCGCGTCGCGGGCCAGCGGCGCGATGCCAAGCGCGATGTGCACCTGCTCGGTGGGCGGGTGCTCTTCCAGCGCCTGCCGGTGAGCCACTTCGAGCGCGTCTTCGGCGAGCCGCTCGGTGTCCTCGAGCTCGCCCCGGACGCCGTGCACCTCCGCCAGCAGCGCCATCGCGAAATAACGGCGAACATCCTCCTCACCGTCGGGCACTACCTCGAGGAATTCCTGCAGTATTGGCTGCGCCTGCTCGGGATCTTCGTAGAACAGCGCGACGCCGAGGAAGTAACCGGCCGTCACGTGCTCGCGCGATCCTCGGGCCGGTTCGAGCTCCACCGCGCGTCGTGCCGCGACGATCGCACCCGGCACGTCGCCGAGGGCCAGGCGGTACATCGAGCGCGAGATTGCAGCGCCGCCGGCGATCGAGCTCGCGAGGCCGCGGGCGGGGGCGTCGGCTGCCGCCTGTTCGGCCCGCGCAAGCCAGACTTCGACGTCGTCCAGCTGCCCCACCGCCCGGGCTACGCCGCCACGCGCCAGCGCCAGCGCCGGGTGAGCCGCGATCGCGTCGGGTGGAAGCCGATCGATCCACGACAGCAGGATGCTGACCTGGCCGGCCGAGTAGAACTCGAGCCAGTGGCGCTCGAGCTCGTCGGCGGCGTAGTGCATGTCACCGGCAGCGATCGCGTGATCGACCGCTTCGAGCATCAGGCCACGCGCGGCAAACCAGGTGCTGGCTCAACGGTGCAGGTCGGGCACCAGCTCGGGCGCGAGCCGCTCAAGCTGGCCGAGCAGCGGGCCGCGAAACAGGTGGTGATATCGGTACCACCTTCGGGCGGGATCGAGCGGGACCAGGAACAGGTTGGCGCGCTCAAGCTCGCGCAGCGTGTCGGCTCCGTCGGGCCGCTCGGTCAGCGCGTCGCACAACTCTCCCGTGAGGCGCTCGACGATCGCCGTGCGCATCAAGAAATGCCGCACCGGCCGAGGCTGCGAGAGGACCACCTCGTTCCACAGGTAGTCAACCAGGAACCGGTCGTCGGCCGGCAGCGCATCGAGCAGGCGTCCACGGTCCGATCCGCGCTTGAGCGAGATCGCGGCGAGGTTCAGCCCCGCCGCCCAGCCTTCGATGCGCCGCTGGATCGTCGCCACCTCGTCGGGATCGAGGGCGAGGCTGTGCACCTGATTGAGCAGCGCCGCGGCCTCCTCGTCGGTGAACCGCAACTGGTCGCCGCGCAGCTCGGCCAGGTCGCCCAGCGCGCGCAGCCTACCGAGGCGCAGCGGTGGGTCGGCTTGCGTCGCAACCGCGACGTGGAGGTTGCGCGGGATGCGGTCCAGCAGATAGCCGAGCTCCTCGTGGATCTCCGGGGTATCGATCACGTGGTAATCGTCGAGTACGAGCACGACCGGCTCCCGCATGGCGGCTATGTCGTTGACGAGTACGGGCAGGACGTCGTCGCCGATCGACACGACCGGCGCGGCGAGGCGGCGCTGTGCGGTGTCGGCCAGCGACGGCTCCGCCGACGTGAGCGCCGCCACCACATAGCGCCAGAAGCGAAGCGGCTCGCTGTCGGCGGGCTCCAGCGACACCCAGGCGAAGTGCCCTTCGCCCTTTGCGGCCCACTGAGCCAGCAGGCTCGTCTTGCCCCATCCGGTGGGCGCGCAGACCAGCGCCAGCTTCGCGGGGCGCCCATCCTCGAGTGCTTGCAGCAGTTGCGGGCGGGGCACCATCCGCGACGGGGGCATCGGCACGCCCAGCTTCGTGCGCACGATCACGAAACGCGCGGACTCGTCCACCTCTGGGGACACGCCAACCATTGTGCGCTTCCGGGCAGCACCGTCAAGCAGGTGCGGTTCGCGCGGTCAGCCGTTGGAGACCGGCTGGGGGTGTCCAGGTGGCGAGCGCGGACGGGGCGGATTTCAACAACCAAGAAGGAGAACTGACGGTGGTAGATGGCATGCGAGTCCGGATCACGACGTTTGCCGCTGCGGCGGCCGCGTGCCTCCTGCTCTGGTGTATGGCGCTCGCTCCCGCGGCGTCCGCGTCGGCGGTCACCGGGGTGAGCGCGTCCGTGAACCCGGCCCAGGCGGGGGCGACCAGCACCTACACGATCAACTTCACGCTCGACCACGGCCTGGTCGGCGGCGACCAGGTGATCGTCTTCGCCCATTCCGGCACCGTCTTCCCGGTCCCGCCGCAGGCTTGCTCCGCCTGCGCCCCGGACCTCAGCAACTACTCACTGAGAAACAACTCGGTGTACCACGACGTGGTGCTTGACTCCGTCAGCTTCAACGTCGACGGGTCGATCGCCTACATAAACCTGGAACCCGACTACCCTGGCTACCCCAACGACGTGCCGCCGCTGACGTCGATGACCCTGACGATCACCGGCGTGACCAACCCGACTGCGGCCGGCGGCTACACGCTGATGGTGGCCGACAGCGTGGATCAGACCCAGGTCAGGTCGAACTCGTACACGATCACCCCGGGGCCGGCTGCGGCCGTCGCAGTGTCCTCCGGCAGCGGCCAGAGCGCCGCCGTCACGAGCGCCTTCGCCTCGCCCCTCGAGGCGTTGGTGACCGACCAGTTCGGCAACCCCGTTTCGGGCGCCGAGGTCATGTTCACGGCCCCGTCGAGCGGCCCGAGTGGCACGTTCGCCGGTGGTTCGCTGACCGACACGGCCACCTCGAACAGCGCCGGCATCGCCACCAGCTCGACGTTCACCGCGGGCACGCAGGCTGGGGCCTACTCCGTGCAGGCGACGATGGGAACCGCTTCTGCGGCCAACTTCGCCCTCACCAACGTGGCTGGGGCGCCGGCCCAGCTGGTCCTCAACTCCGGCAACGCGCAGTCAGCGCAGGTTGGCCAACCATTCGGGACCCCACTTGCGGTGGCCGTGCTTGACAGCTTCGGCAATCCCGTCTCCGATGCCAGCGTCAACTTCTCGGCCCCGTCGAGCGGTGCGAGCGGCACCTTCACCGACAACGGATCCGCCACCGACACCGCGGTCAGCGACAGCTCCGGCATCTCTAGCGCGTCGACCTTCACCGCCAACGGCGTGCTCGGCACCTACACCGTGCAGGCGTCGACTCCCGGTCTGAAGCCTGTCAATTTCACGCTGACCAACAACGTGGGACCGCCGCAACAGATCCTGATCGAGTCGGGAAATGGCCAGTCGGCGCAGGTGGGACAGGCATTCGCCTCGCAGCTCGACGCCGAGGTCACCGACGAGTTCGGCAACCCGATCTCCGGCCAGAGCGTGACGTTCGGCGCCCCTGCTAGCGGAGCCAGCGGCGTGTTCAGCGGCGGATCGACCAGCGACACGGAAACCACGAACGCATCGGGCATCGCCACCAGCCAGACCTTCACGGCGGGCACCGTGGCGGGTGACTACGAGGTGCAGGCAACCGACGGCGTCGTTTCGAACACGTTCTCGCTGACCAACACGCCCGGTCCCCCGCACGAGCTTCTGATCGCGGGCGGCAGCTCACAGTCGGGCGTGGTGGGGCAGCCGTTCGCAGCGCCGCTCGAGGTGCAGCTCGCCGACCGATACGGAAACCCGACGCCCGTCGGCGGGATCAACGTCGCTTTCTCGTCGCCGTCTCGCGGCGCAAGCGGCACGTTCGCCACCACCGGCACGGACACCGAAACCGACGCCAGCGACGCCTCCGGTGTCGCGACCGCGTCGACGTTCACCGCCAACGGGACTCCCGGCGCATACGTTGTCCAGGCGACCGCCAGCGGCTTGGCGCCGGCCCTCCTCTCGCTGTCCAATGCCGTCGGCCCGGCGAGCGCCGTCACGGCCGCCAGCGGCGACGACCAGGCGAGTGAGGTCGGCGCGCGGTTCGGGCACCCGCTCGCGCTGCTCGTCACCGACGCGTTCGGCAACCCGCTCGCGGGCCAGACGGTCATTTTCTCGCTGCCGGCCGGCGGGGCGGGCGCGACGTTCGCGGGTGGCTCGACGACCGACACCGAGTCGACGAACAGCGCGGGCATCGCCACGAGCGAGCCGTTGACCGCCGGCCACACGCCTGGGAGCTATCACGCGCAGGCCAACGTCGGCACCCTGGCCCCGGTCAACTTCTCGCTGACCAACGATCCCGGCGCCGCCGACGTGATCTCCCTCGCGCTGCAGCCGCCCACGATCCTCGCCGACGGACGATCTGTCACCACCGCGACGGCGACCATCACCGACGTCTACGGCAACCCGCTCGCGCACGAGAACGTCGCCTTTGCGACCAGCGGCGGCCAGCTGATCGGGGCGGTCGACAACCACGGGGATGGCACCTACAGCGCCACCGTCCAGGCAACGCAGTTTGACGGAACCGCCAAGATCACGGTGACCGACCGGTCCGTGAACCCGAGCGTCAGCGCCAGCACCCAGCTCACCCAGATCGGCGCCAATGGCTTCACGATCGGAAAGTTGCATCGCGACCGCAAGACGGGGACCGCGACGCTCGTGCTCGTCCTGCCGGGGCCCGGCCTCGTGACGCTGTCGGGGAGGTCCGTCAAGCGGGTCACCGCGCGAGTGCAAGGCGCCCGGAAGGTGACGCTCCACGTCAGGCCCACCCGCAAGCTGATGCGTAAGTTGCGCGCCCACCGAAAGGCGAGAATCGAATTCCGAGTGAGTTACGCGCCGGCTGGCGGCACCCTGAAGGCGTTGAACAGAACCGTGACGCTGCTCGAGCGGATCAAGCGATCACGACCACGAGCCTGACCGCGAGCCCGGCGGCCGCCTGAGCGGTCGGATCGATCGGCGCGATCGTCGGGTCGCGAGCGGCGAGCAATCGCGCCAGCCTTGCCGCCTGACCGCGGGCGCCCGGCGCATACAGGATCAGCGTGCCCGGCGGCCGAGACTCGCTCAAGTTGGCGATCGCGGCGACCATGACGTCGCGAGCCTGCAGGTGGCGGGCGAGGCGTGCGGCCACGCCGTTGACCGTGGTCGCGTTCAGCACTCTCTGCACCGCGGCGTTCGCGACGCGAGCAGCTTGGCTAGTGGCTCAGGGCCCGGCGCGACGCGGGAGTCAGCAGGGCCTCAACCCGCCCAGAGAGAGTTGTCTGCTGTCCAGGATGCCCCCGCATCTGGTCTCTCGGCGAGTTGAGGTAGCAGCGATCCTACGTCGACGCCTGCCGGTGCGGCTTCAGACGAATGTCGAGAGTTAGCTAGACGAAGGTGTGGGTCGAGGCGCACAGGCGCAATACCTCAAACGTGGTATGGCCGAGCGGCCGCTTGGACCCTAGCATGCGCCCGCCCACAAACCCGCCGGGCGCTTGGACGGGGTGCGTTTGCACCCGGGCCGCCCGGCGGGTTATTTTTCGCGCCTCGCTCAGACCGCGGTTTGCAGACCTACAGAGTCAGGGTCACCGGGAAGTCGACAGTCGGATTTAACGTCCCGGCGGGCTTGGAGGGGCGACTCCCGCCGGGACCACCTCGAGGTCGCCCCCACTCCGCTGAACGTACTTCCAGAAAACAGACAAACCTAAACGGCGGGGGATTGGGCCGCACTGGTCGCGAGTATCCGGCGGTAGTCCTCCCACGTGTCCACGTCTGGCGGCACCGGCCCGCTGATCGGAACGTCGATGACGTCGTCGGCACGATGATCGAGCAATTTCCAGACGCCCTTGTCGCCGTGCAGCGCGGCGAGGTCGGGGAACGTGCTGCGCGCGAACGCGATCGGGTGGCCGCGCCCGTCCTCGTAGGCGCACACGGCCAGTGGCGCGTCGCCGATCGCTCGCAACAGGACGTCGACGGTTTCGGCCCGGACCCCCGGCTGGTCGCCGAGCATCAACACCAGCGTGGCGCAGCGCGGATCGACGTCTTGGAGCGCCGCCGCGATCGACGACGAGCAGCCCTGACCAAACTGACGGTTCTCGACCACCTCGACGCCGTCGAAGTCGACCTGTTCCAAAACGTCGTCGGCGCCGCCACCGACGACGCACAGCAGCTGATCAAACCGGCACTCACGGGCAACGCCGAGCACGTGGCCGAGCAGCGGCCTGGCGCCGTAGGGCAGCAGCTGTTTGGGCGTACCGAGCCGCGTCGAGCCGCCTGCGGCGAGCACCAATCCGGTGACCCGGGCGCTAGAGCTTGGCGGCATCGGGGGCCTGCGGCGCCGTGTACGCGAGCCGGCAGCCCGTGCCGCAGAAATAGACCCGGGTGCCTGCCACGTCGAGGTGGAGCGTCGACTCGGTGACCGCGATCTTCATCCCGCAGACCGGATCGATCGCGACCTCGATCCCGTTTGGAAGCTCCTCGGCGACCGCGATCGAACCCTTTGACTCCTCGACGACCATCGAACCTTTGTCTGCCGGCGCCTCCTCGCTCCTGGCAGCAGTGTCGTCCCCAGTCGTTTGGCCGACTGCGACGGCCGGCTCGGCGTGCTGGACCGCGATCAGCTCCGCCAGGATCGAGATCGCGATCTCCGCCGGCGTCCGCGCCCCGATGTCGAGCCCCGCTGGGGTGTGGAGCTGGGCGGCGAGCTCGGCCGGCAGCTCGAGCGACTCTCGGACGGCCGCCCCGCGCTTGACGGCTGGCCACCAACGCGACATACGGGACCCCGGCCGACAGCGCCGCGGTCAAGATCCGTTCCTCGTCGTCACCGTGCGACGCGACGACGACCGCCGTCACGGCAGCCAGCTCGCGCTCGTCGTACAACGCCGTTGCGAGGACGTCGTAGCCGCCTTCCGTCGCGAGCTCTGAGAGCGCGTTGGCAGCGGGCGAGCTGCCGCAGATCACGATCCGCGCGATCGGCAGCTGGGGCTCGAGGAAGATCTCGATCGCGCCGCCGCTCATACACGGGTTGCGCTCGATGATGACTCCATCGATCCCGTCGCGCGGCTGCTCGCCTTCGCCGCCGCCGGGAATCAGACGCAGCAGCATCGGCTCTCCGGTCTCGAGCGCGCGCAGCGAATACAGGCGGACCGAGGCCTCGGCGCACTGTCCGCCGACGAACCCGTCGATCGTGCCGTCGGCGCGGACGATCGCCGTGTCGCCCGGCGTGACGCTCGTTGGGCGCCGCGCGCGCACGACGGTCGCGAGCACGAACGGCACCCGGTCGGCTGAAAGCTGGGCAACCTGCGCTGCGAGCTTGGCTTTGATCATCGCGTTCGACGGTCAACTTTACGAGACGCCCGCAAAGTACCTTGCACGGATTCAGCCTCGCTCGAGTGGGCGCCGGGCGCGCTCGACCGAGTGCTCGGCGGCGACGTTGACCGTCCGACAGCGCGCGCAGCGGACCCTTACCCGCTTGGTCATGTACTCCGGGTCCATCGCAGCGGCCAGTACCGTCCCGCACTTCACACACACGTAGTCGTAGCGACCGTTGCCGGCGAACACGGGACGGTCGGGATTCTCCTGCACGGCGGTGCCGCCATCCACCGGAGTTTCGCCCGGCTGAATCTCGCGCATCGTCCGCGTCAGCGCCATCGACTCAAATCGTCGCCAGCTTGGAAGTGAAATCGGTGATCAGCGCGTCGAGCACGCTCGATACGACGCCTTCTCCCATCGACGCGGCCTTGCCGGTGATCTGTGCCGCGGTGTGAACGGCTCCGCCGCCGTCGGACAGCGTGAACGTGACATCCGCGTTGGCGTGGCCCTGGCCACCGGCCTCGCGTGACTTCACACGCACCAGAGCGCGATGCTGAGTGTCGTCGCGTTCGATTAGCGCCACGGTGCCGGTGAACTTCATCGACATCGCCCCCATCTTGATGTCGATCTCCGCCTTCACCGTGTCTGGATCGACCTCCTCTAGCACCTTCCCTCCCTGCACGCAGCTGATCAGTCGTTCGAGATCGAGGATCCCCTGCCAGGTCTCGTCGGTCGGCTTTGAGGTCGTGAAGCGATGGTCGAGCTCAACCACGTCGGCGCATCCTTTCGTAGGTATGGTCTGCCAGTCGAGGGTCAATCGGAATCGAGGGGATGTCGATGCAGCCGGGCACGCACACGCTGGGACCTGAGAACGCCAAGCTCCTGATCCGCACGAGCCGCACCGGGGGCGCGGCGAAGGCCGGACACGATCTGGTGATCGAAGTCGGCAGTTGGAACGCGACCCTCGAGACGGGCGCGCGAAGCGAGCGATAGCCAGCTCAACCTGTCCGCCGATTCTGGGTCGCTACACGTGCTCGAGGGCAACGGCGGCATCAAACCGTTGACCGAGAAGGACAAGGCGAGCATCCGCCAGACGATCGAAGCCGACGTCCTGAAGCGGTGCACGATCGAGTTTCGATCGACGCAAGTGGACCACGCGGACCCGAACACGCTGAACGTACGCGGCGATCTGAAGCTGTTCGGCAACACGGCTCCGGTGTCGTTCGAGGTTCGGACGCAAGCGGACGGAAGGCTGACGGGGTCAGCCACGGTCAAGCAGACCGAGTGGGGAATCAAGCCGTACACGGCGCTGTTCGGCGCGCTCAAAGTAGCCGACGAAGTGATCGTCGAAATCGACGGCAACCTGCCGTCGGGCTGACTAGTCGCGGTACACCGTCTGCGCATCGAGACCGCCTTCTACGCCTGGCGGCAGCGCCCCCGTGCCGTGTGCGTAAAGCGCCAGATCGGCGATCGTCCTCGCGGCTGCCGGGTCAGACGCCGAGGCGAACGTCCCGTCATTCCACTGCAGGCTGTCTGCCGGAGCGTCGAGTGCCATTCCGGCCAGCAGACGCGCCTTGGCGCGGATCTTTCCGGTCGCGCTCACGACCGCCGCCGATGTCCCATCCGAAGGACTGGTGTTGTAGCCGTGCCCGTTTCCGAACCGGTCGGTGTCAGCTGCGACGACCTTGACGTCGAGCGCCGGCACCCCCAGCTCGTCCGCGACGAGCCGCGCGTAATCAGGCTCCCGGCCGTCTGATTCGGTCGTCAGGCTGAGCACCATCTTGCCGGTCGGGTGGACGCGCAGAAACACGGCCCGGTATGCCTCACCGGCCATCGTGGAACCTCCTCACGTCGATCTCTCCTCCTGCTGCTCGGGTTTGCGCCGCTCGCGCTCGAGGTGCGCGGTCAGCGCGTTGTGCTCCTCCAGATCGCAGAAGCTGGGCTGGGGTCCACCCAGTGGGTGCGGCGGCACCGCTGGGCGCTCGCAGCCGGGGTAGATACAGATCTTCACCGGCCGCTCAGTCACTCCCGACCCCCCAGCCGGGCGTCGTTCGCCCACGGCTCGGTCCGTACCCGCTCGGCATCGCGACCGAGCTGCCCGCTACAGGGGTCGCGCTTGCCCACGTTTCCTCCTCGACCTCGGCGATCTCGCCGACCCGAGGCGGCGCGAACGCGCCGATCCCGCGCGGCACAGCGATTGCCGCCGCCACCTGCTCGAGCGCCTCGAGCGTGTGACCGCTGACCAGCGCGTCGCAATAGGGCAACGCGGCGGCCATGCCGCCCGTGCGCGGCGAGAACCCGGTTGCGGCGGCACGCGGATTGACCCACACGATCCGGTAAGCGAGCCGCGAGAGCCGCTCGAGCTCGCGCCCGACGACGCTCGGGTCCCCGCGCTCCCAGCCATCGGACAGGATCACGACGACGGCGCCGCGAGCGATCCCGCGCCGGCCGTGGCGGTCGTTGAATTCCTTCAGCGCGTCGCCGATTCGCGTCCCGCTCGACCAGTCCGGGGCGGCCGCGGCAGCGCGCGCGATCGCCCGGTCCGGGTTGCGCGACTGCAGGGCACGCGTCAGCCTCGTCAGCCGGGTCGCGAACACAAACGCCTCGGCGCGCGGCCCAGCGCCGGCCGCGCAGACCAGAAACTGCAGGTAGGCACGCGCGTAAGGCTCCATCGAGCCTGAGATGTCGCACAGCAGCACGATCGGGCGGCGGACGAGCCGGCGTTCACGGCGCGCCAGCCGGATCGGATCGCCGGCGGTCCTCAGGCTCCCGCGCAGCGTGCGGCGCATGTCGATCCTGCTCCCGTGGCGGCGGCGATCCGAGCGTCGCGTCCGCCGCAGCGGGGTCGCGAGCGCCAGCTGTGACATCAGGCGATGGAGCTGCGCGAGCTCGTGCGGCGCCAGCTCATCGAAACGCTTGCTGCGCAGCACCTCGTCGTCGCTGGCCGCGAGCGCAACCGGAACCTCGTGCGCCGGAGGGTCAGCACGGTCCTCGGCGACCGGTGGCGCGGTCGCGGCCAGCGCGCCCGGACCGGACTGCGACTGATCGTGAGCCTCACCCTTCGGCGCCCGCGCATCGGGCGGTGCCGGCTCGGCTACGGCGGCGACGTCAGCGACCGCGGACTCGTCGCGGTCGACGCTCGAGCCGAAGACGGACGCGAACACCGAATCGAACGCGCGCACCTGCGTGCGCTCGGACACGAAAACCGCGCGCGCGATCCAGTACAGCCGCCGGCGCGAGATCGGGCGCCCGAGCGCGAGCGCATCCGCGAACCGCGCCCCGCGTTCGGGGCCGACCGGCAGCCCCGCGGCGCGCAAGCCGGCGGCCGAACGCGACCGCGGTCGCCGGCAGATCGAGCTCGACGGTCTCAACCCTCACCGCGCGTCTCCCCCACCAGCGCGCGTCTCCCCCACCAGCGACGCGAGGCCCAGTTCCTGGTCCTCGCGGTACTTGAGTACCGAGCCGAGTGTCCGCTCGGCCGCACGCCGATCGAGTCGCTCGACGCCGAGCGCCGTCAGCGCCGCGAGCCAGTCGATCGCCTCGGCGATCCCGGGCGGCTTCTGGATGTCGGATTCGCGCATCCGAGCGACCGCGTCGGCCACCTGCACCGCCAGCGACTGCGACGCGCCGCGTACGCGCCGGCATACGATCTCGACCTCTCGCTGGCGCGACGGGTAGTCGATCCACTGATACAGGCAGCGACGTTTAACAGCGTCGTGCAGGTCTCGGGTCCGGTTCGAAGTCAGCACGATGACCGGTGGATGGCTGGCTGTGATCGTGCCGAGCTCGGGGATCGTGACGCTCGCCTCCGCCAGCAGCTCGAGCAAAAACGCCTCGAAGTCGTCGTCGGCGCGGTCGATCTCGTCGATCAGCAGTACCGCAGGGCGCGGGCCGGGGTGCTCGAGCGCGCGCAGCAGCGGCCGGCGGATCAGGTACTCGGAGCCGAACAGGTCCTGCTCGGCGAGCTCCGAGTCCTGCGCCTCGGCGAGCCGGATCGAGAGCAGCTGGCGCGGGTAGTTCCACTCGTACAGCGCCTCGGCGGCGTCGATCCCCTCGTAGCACTGGAGGCGTACAAGCGGCGTCTGCAAGACGGCGGCCAGCGCCTTACCTGCCTCGGTCTTGCCCACCCCCGCCTCGCCCTCGAGCAGCAGCGGCTGCGGCAGGCGCAGCGCCAGGAACATCGACGTCGCGAGGCCCTCGTCGACCAGGTAGTCGACGCGCTCGAGGCGGCGCGCCAGCGTCTCGACGTCGGGGACGAGAGCGCGGACCTCCCCCTCCGCCTCGCCCGTCACGTAGGTCATTGGGGTGGCTCGGCGCGTCCCTGCATCGCCGCCCAGACCCGCGCCGGAGTGCACGGCATGTCGACGTGATCGACGCCGTGGGTCTCGTGCAGCGCGTCGATCACGGCGTTGACGATCGCCGGCGGCGAGCCGACGTTCGGCGATTCGCCGACGCCCTTGGCGCCAAGCGGATGGTGCGGGCATGGGGTGACGGTTTCGCCGAGCTCGAAGTCCGGGCACTCGAGCGCGGTCGGGATCAGGTAGTCCATGAACGAGCTGTTGAGGCAGTTGCCCTCCTCGTCGAAGGTGATCACCTCCATCAGCGCGATCCCGATCCCCTCCGCGAGCCCGCCGTGGATCTGCCCGTCGACGATCATCGGGTTGATCCGCACGCCACAGTCGTCGACCGCGATGAACCGCCTGACCTTGACGTGGGCGGTGTCGGGATCGATGTCGACGACGGCGATGTAGGCGCCGTAAGGGTAGGTCAGGTTCGGCGGGTCGTAGATCACCTGCGCGTCGAGACCGCCCTCCATCCCTTCGGGCATCTCCTTGCCGCTGTACGCGTAGGCGGCGATCTCCTCGATCATCGCGCCCTGCTCGGGGTCACCCTTGACGTACCAGCGGCCCTTCTCCCAGGCGAGGTCCTCGGGCCTGGACTCGAGCATCGTCGCGGCGATCATCCGCGCCTTGTCACGTACCTTGCGCGAGACGACGGCGACGGCGGCTCCGCTGACGGGGGTCGAGCGCGAGCCGTACGTCCCGAGCCCGTACGGCGTGCGGTCGGTGTCGCCGTGGCGGACCTCGATGTCCTCGGGCGGAATCCCGAGCTCCTCGGCGACGATCTGAGCGAACGTCGTCTCGTGACCCTGACCCTGGGTCTGGGCGCTGATCGACACGATCGCCTTGCCCGACGGGTGCACACGTAGGTCGGCGCCGTCGTTCATCGCGAGCCCGAGGATGTCCATGTGCTTGCGCGGGCCGGCGCCGACACCCTCGGTGAAGAACGAGACGCCGATTCCCATCAGCTCGCCGCGCGCGCGTTTCTCGGCCTGCTCGCGGCGCAGCTCTTCGTAGCCCGCGATCTCCATCGCGACCTTCATCGTCTGCGCGTAGTTCCCGGAGTCGTAGGTCCAGCCGGTGGTCGTCTCGTACGGGAACTGCTCGGGCGCGATGAAGCTCTTCATCCGCAGCTCGATCGGGTCGACGCCCATCTCGAGCGCGAGCGCGCTCACCATCCGCTCGACGAGATACACGGCCTCCGTGATTCGGAACGAGCAGCGGTAGGCGACGCCGCCCGGCGCCTTGTTGGTGTAGACCGCCTTGACGCGGACGTGCGACGCCTGCAGGTCGTATGAGCCGCAGCAGATGTGGAAGAAGCCGGCCGGGAACTTGGTCGGCTGCGCGGTCGAGTCAAACGCGCCGTGGTCGGCGATCACGTCAACGCGCAGACCGGTGATCTTTCCGTCCTTGGAGCACATCTCGGCGTGCATCACGTAGTCGCGCGCAAACCCGGTCGACATCAGGTTCTCCGAGCGGTCCTCGATCCACTTGACCGGCACGCCGGCGACGATCGAGCCCGCGATCGCGCACACGTAGCCGGGTAGACCGGCACCTTGTTGCCGAAGCCGCCGCCGATGTCGTTGCAGCGGATCCGGATCATGTGCTCCGCCAGCCCGGCGACGTGCGCGTACACCGTACGGTGGGCGTTGGGCGCCTGGTTGCCGTTGTAGATGTCCAGCTGCCCGGTTTCCGGGTCCAAGGCGGCGATCATCCCGCAGGTCTCCAACGGCGCCGGGTGGCAACGCGGGTAGATGATGTCGCGCGTCACGACCGTGTCGGCCTCGGCGAACGCCCTGTTCGTCGCCTCCTCGTCGCCCGCCTCCCATGTTGGGCTGGCGAGGTTGTCGACCTGTCCGTCCTTGTCGTCGCGGATGATCGGCGCGTCGGGATCGAGCGCCTTGCGTGCGTTGACGACCGCCGGCAGCGGCTCGTACTCGACGTCGATCAGCGCGCACGCATCACGCGCTGTGTACTCGTCGGTCGCGATCACGAACGCGACCTCCTGGCCCTGGAAGCGGACCTTGTCGCCGGCCAGCACCGCCTGCGTGTCGTAGGAGATCGTCGGCATCCACGCGAGCCCGAGCGTCTCGAGGTCCTTGGCGGTGACCACCGCGGCGACGCCGGGGTGCGCGAGCGCGGCCGAGGTGTCGATCGAGACGATCCTGGCGTGCGCGTACGGGCTGCGCAGTATCACACCGTGGACCATTCCGGGTAGCCGGAGGTCGTCGAGGTAGTTGCCCTTGCCGCGGATGAAGCGCGCGTCCTCCTTGCGCTTCAGGCGCCCGAAGCCAATCGGACGCTCCTTGGTCGCGCTCGGGAGGTTCTCGACGATCGCCATCTCTTAATTCTCCAATGTCGTTTGGGTGGGCCGGTTCGCGGCTTCGTACTCGGCCGCCCAACGGACCGCGGCGACGATGTTCTTGTAGCCGGTACAGCGACAGATCGCGCCCGAGATAGCCGTTCGGATCTCCTCGTCCGACGGATCGGGGTTGTTGTCGAGCAGCGCTCGCGTCGTCATCAGCATCCCCGGTGTACAGAAGCCGCAGTGCAGGGCGTGCAGCTCGTGGAAACCCTGCTGGACCGGGTCGAGCTGTCCGTTTCGCTCGAGCGACTCGACCGTCCGGATCTCGTGGCCTTCGGCCATCGCCGCGAGGATCGTGCACGACTTGACGGGCTCGCCGTCCATCAGCACCACGCAGGCGCCGCAGTTGGAGGTGTCGCAGCCCCAGTGCGTGCCGGTCAGGCCCGGCGTGTCGCGGATGAAGTGCACGAGCAGCAGGCGTGGCTCGATCTCGCGCGAGACCGGTTGTCCGTTGATGTTGAGCGTGACGTTCATCAGGCGGCCTCCTGTTGCAGGGCGCGGGCGGTAGCTCGGCGCAAAGCGCGCGTTGTCAGCACGCCGGCCAGGTGGCGCTTGTAGTCGGCCGGCCCGCGACCGTCGGCGACCGGGGAGCAGTCCGCCGAAGCGATCTCGCCCGCCTGCGCGAACAGCTCCTCGGTGGGCGTCGAGCCGCGCAGCAGCTCGGCCGCGCGCGGGAGGTTGACCGTCGTCGGCCCAACCGCGCTCAGCGCCACGCCCGCGTCCGAGATCGTGCCGCCGTCGATCCACACGGCCGCCGAGGCAGCAGCGATCGCCCAGTCCCCGGCGCGCCGCTCGACCTTCTCGTGCGCGCTGCCGCCGCCGCGGCGCAGCGGCAGCTGGATCTCGGTCAGCAGCTCGCCGTCACCAACCGCCGTCATGTACGGACCGACGTGGAACAGCTCGATGTCGACGACCCGTTCGCCGTCAGCGCCCCGGATGACGACCTTCGCCCCGAGCGCCGTGCAGACGGCGCTCAGGTCCTCCGCAGCGTCGGCCTGACAGAGTGAGCCGCCGATCGTGCCGCGGTTGCGGACGACCGGGTCGGCGATCACACGCTCGGCGTCGGCGAAGATCGGGAAGTGACGCGCGAGCGTCTGCGAGCGCAGCAGATCGGCGTGACGCGTCAGCGCACCGATCCGCACCACGTCGCCGGCCTCTTCGATGTACGACAGCTCGGCGAGGTCGTTGATGTCGATCAGGAGCTCAGGGCTCGCGAGCCGCAGCTTCATCATCGGCAGCAGGCTGTGGCCGCCGGCGATCACTCGTGCGCCCGGCTTGGCGAGCGACGCGATCGCGCCGTCGACGCTCGCCGCGCGTTCGTACTCAAACGGGGCTGGTGTCTGCACCTGAGCTCCTCTCGGCGGCGACCGGCATCCGCTTGCGCGGCCCGCCAACCTCCTCGGTCGGGTCGTATTGAACCGGCGAGTCGGTGCCGATCACCGGCGATCGCGGCATCACCTCCGGCCTCGTCTGGCGGACCTCCGGATAGAGCCCCCGGGCGGCGAGGCTCCCGTACGCCGGATTGCGCAACGCGGGCCCATTCGGCGACGCAGCCGCGATCGGCGCCTCGCGACCCAGGCGCGCGAGCGTCAGCGTGCCCTTCGTGTAGACCTCGGCGATCCGCGGCGGCTTGATGTCCTTGCTGTCCGGGAAGCTGCGCAGGCCCGCGGCGCCGGCACCCGAATACAGCCCCTCGAGCAGACCGACGGCGTCCTCGAGGCCCGCCTTCTTGACCAGCAAGCCCTCGAGCAGATCGACGCCGGCATCGAGCTGCCCGTTGATCGTCTCGACCACGTCCGCGACCGGCGCACTCTTGTCGATGATCCCGACGACCCCGGCGATCGCGTCGTCGAGCCCCGCCGTGATCTTGCGCAGCGCGAAGATCGTCGACACGAGGTAGAACACGACGGCCGCGACGATCAGCACGACAGCGACGATCATCACCACACCAACTGCCGGCATCGTCTAGCTCCCTTCGGCGTCGTCGAGGATCACGTCGAGCGAGCCGCCGTAGTTGGCCGCCGACTCGATCGTCTTGACCGCCTGGTCCCGGGTCGTGAGCAGCATCGCCGCGGCATCGAGATCGCCCGAGCCCGCCTGCGCGCTGCGGGCGATCGACTGTACGCTCGGCACGATCGAGTTGGCCGCGTTGAGCACCCCGCGCAGCAGGTAGACCACGACCGGCAGCACGACGACCAGCAGAATCACGTCACCGATCCACTCGAGGATCATTTCGGCCTCCTGTCGGCAACCACAGCGGCCTTCGCTGCGATCCCCGGAAGCGCGCCGACAATCACGTCGAACTGTGCGTTGATCGCCTTGACAGCCGGTTCCAGCGGTCGCAGGTGCTCTGCCTCGACGCCCTCGAGCGCGCCCGCAAGGGTCGCGAGCTTCTCCGAGGTCGACTCGAGCTTGGCGCGAATCAGGATCAGCGCCCCGGCGAGCACAGCGACGATCACGATCGCGAGCAGGACGCTCAGGATTGTCAGCGTCGTCGAACTCATGCTCCACCGTACCCGTCGGTAAGTGCGTTCATATAGCCGTCCTGGATCACCGCTTCGTCGACGATCTCGGCGAGCACAGGCGCTGTCGCCCGGAGCTGGGGGATGTTGGCCGTGTTGGCGGCGACCTTGCCGGCGACCTCGAGCAACGCCGAGGCGGACCGGTCGATGTCGTCGACGGCGCGGATCAGAACAACCAGCAGCGCCGCGACCGCGAGCGCCGCGACCAGCCCGACGATCAACGCGATCCCCCACGCGCCGTGATTTGAGAGCGCTGCGAATGCGACCGTCATTTGCCGACCGCCACTTTTCGCAGCGCCCGAGCGGAGTGCAGGATCCTGACGCCTGAGTCATTGATCCGCCCGATGCCCGCGAGCGCGTCCGTCTGCTCGCGCACCTTCTCGACGCCGGCGACCGCCGTGCGCGCCTGCCCGGCGATCCTGTTTGCCAGGAGCACGATCGTGATCACGATCGCCGCCGCGACGAGCACCACGATCACGCCGAGGACGAGCCCGATCGTCCACCCGGTAGAGGCTCCGATCAACGTGGGCATTTCAAACCTCCATCCTTGCTCGGTTCGCAGAGGCCCCGCCTGGCCATTTGCGCCACTGCTGCTGAAGCCACAATTCTTAGCGATCTCGCGTGCTGCTCGCAACCCGAAGCTCGGACGTGAAAGGATCGGTGCTGCATCGAGTAAGCGAGAGGGAGACGCGATGAGCGAGACGACGTCTGATCCCAAGCCGGCGATCGCAACGATCACGGCGCTCGCCGTGTCGGCCAAAGAGCGGTTCGGTGAGCGTGTCGCGGCGCGGTTCAAGGTGCAAGACGAGTGGCGCGAGCTGACCTATGCCGATGTCACCGACGCAATCGACGAGATCGCGCTCGGGCTGATCGAGCTCGGGATCGCGCCGGGCGACCGTGTCGGCGTGCTGGCCGACACGCGCATCGAGTGGACGCTGGCTAGCTACGGCATCTCGGTCGCGGGCGCGGTGGTGGTGCCGATCTACCCGACCAGCTCCCCGCGTGAGTGCGCCTGGGTGTTGGGCAACTCCGAATCGCGTGCGGTGTTCTGCGAGAACGCCTCTCAGAAGGCAAAGATCGACGAAGTCGTCGGCGAGTTGCCCGAGCTGATGACGACGATCGGGATCGAGGCCGACGCGGGCGACGTTTCGCTGGTGGATCTGCGCGCACGAGGCGCCGGGCGCGATCGATCCGAGCTCGCCGATCGCGTCGCGGCCGTCGCCCCGGCTGACCCCTACACGATCATCTACACGTCGGGCACGACCGGTCCCCCCAAGGGCGTGGTCCTCACGCACCGCAACGCGATGTCGGTCTGCGAGATGGTGCAAGAGCTCGAGTTCGTCGGACCCGACGAGCGGACGTACCTGTACCTGCCGCTCGCGCACGCGTTCGCGCTCACCGCTCAGATCGCGTCTTACGACCTCGGCAGCATGATCATCTACTACGGCCGCGACACGAAGCGGATCCTCGAGGAACTGATCGAGACGCAACCGACATATCTGCCGTCGGTGCCGCGGATCTTCGAGAAGCTCTACACCGCGGCGCTGAAGCTGCAGGAACAGGCGAGCGAGTCCGATCGCGAGCGCTTCGCGCAGGCGATCAAGCTCGGCGTCGAGGTGCGCCGCCGGCGCCAGCACGGCGAGCCGGTCACCGACGAGATGGAGCATGCGTTCCAGGCGGCGGACGAGCGTCTGTACGCGCGCGTCCGGGGCCTGTTCGGCGGGCAGATAGTCCAGGCCGTCACCGGGGCGGCGCCGATCGCGTCCGAGATCCTCGAGTTCTTCTACGCCTGCGGCGTGCCGGTGCTCGAGGGTTGGGGCATGACCGAGACGGTCGCGGTGGGAACTGTCGCGACCCTCGACCACCTCAAGTTCGGCACCGTAGGGCAGGCGATGCCGGGCGTCGAGATCAGGATCGCGGACGATGGCGAGATCCTGGTTCGCGGTCCGAACGTGTTCGGCGAGTACTGGCGCAACCCCGAGGCGACGGCCGAGACGCTCGTCGACGGCTGGCTCCACACCGGCGATCTCGGCGAGCTCGACGAAGACGGTTATCTGAAGATCACCGGCCGCAAGAAGGACATCATCATCACGGCAGGCGGCAAGAACCTGACCCCGGCCAACATCGAGAACGACCTCAAGCAGTCGCCGTTCATCTCCCAAGCAGTGATGTACGGCGACCGGCGTCCGTATCCGGTCGCCCTGATCACACTCGATCCGGAAGAGATCGTGCCGTGGGCCAAGGAGCGCGGCCTATCCGAGGATCTCGGCGAACTCGCCGACCACGACGACGTCAAGCAACTCGTCCAGGTGGAGCTCGATCGGGCGAACTCGAACTACGCGCAGGTCGAGCAGATCAAGCGGTTCGCGATCCTCGATCACGACCTCTCGATCGAAGAGGGCGAGCTGACGCCGACGCTGAAGGTCAAGCGCAACGTGATCAACGATCGCTACGCGGATCTGTTCGACTCCCTGTACGGCTGACCTCGTTTGCGCCCGGCGCGGGCGTGGGTAGCAACGTGAAGATGAAGCTGATGGTTCTCACCACTGAGCCGATCTCGGCTGGCCAGCTGCGCGAAGCGCTCCCCGGCAGCGTCGAGCCCCGGGATGCCGAGGTGATGGTCGTCGCCCCGGCGCTGCACTCCAGTGCGCTGCGCTTCTGGTTCTCGGATGCCGACGAGGCGATCAGCAAGGCCCACGCGGTCGGCGACGAGAGCCTCGAACGCCTCGACGCGGCCGGGGTTTCAGCGAGCGCCGACACCGGCGAGGGCGACCTCGTCGAAGCGGCGCAGGACGCGCTGCAGACGTTCGAGGCCGACCGAGTCGTGTTGTTCTCCCACCGGCCGGGCGAGGAGCGCTACCGCGAAGACGTCGACGCGCGGGAGCTGTCAGAACGCCTCGGGCTCCCGGTCGACAGCGCGCAACTGCCTTAGCTCTCGGGTTGCTGGTCAACGGCGCCCAGCTGCCCTAGCCCTGCTTGCGATCGACGGCGCGCTGGAGCTGCGCCTTGTTCATCTGCGAGCGGCCCTCGACACCAAGCTTGCGGGCCTCGGCATAGAGTTGATCGCGCGTCCTGCCCTTCGGCCCGCTGGTGCTGGACCGCAGCCCGCCGCGGCGCCCGGACGAGATGTCCTTGACCGAGGTCCGCGACCGGGTCTGAGACTCGCCGCTGCGGGCCTTCTCCTTGTTGACGGTGCGCGCCGCGATCTCCTCGGCGCGCGATTCGCTGGCGCCCTGGCTGCGCTCGCTCCGTTTCACATGCTCGTACTGGCGGGCCCGCTTCGTGCCCTTCTTTACGCCGCGAGGTGGCATCTGGTTCCTCCCGTGAGTGGCTCGGTCATCGCTCGAGGATTACCCCCAAGGTCGAATTTCCTAGCGCGTAAGCGGATCGTCGTAGTCTTAGCTGCATGTTCAGACTAAGAGACAAGATTTCGATGGTCGACGCCGCCGGCGCGCTGCCCGGTCGGGATATCGAGATGCCGGTCGCCGAGCGCCACGCCGTGCTGGGCACGCCGATGAAGCCCCCGTTCCCAGAGGGCTTTGAGCAGCTGGTCGTCGGAATGGGATGCTTCTGGGGGGCCGAGCGGGTGTTCTGGCAGGCGCCCGGCGTGTACACGACCGCGGTCGGCTACGCGGGTGGTTACACCCCCAACCCGACCTACGAGGAGGTCTGCAGCGGCCAGACGGGCCACGCCGAGGTCGTGCTGGTCGTCTTCGATCCGGCCACGACCTCGTACATGGAGATGCTGCGGCTGTTCTGGGAGAACCACGACCCGACACAGGGAATGCGACAGGGCAACGACGTCGGCAGCCAGTATCGGTCAGTGCTGCTGTGGGGTAACGAGGAGCTCCACGAGCAGGCCGAGGCCTCACGCGCGACCTACGCGGAGCGGCTGCGGGAGTCGGGCTATCCCGAGATCACAACCGAGATCGTGCAAGCCGGGCCGTTCTACTACGCCGAGGACTACCACCAGCAATACCTGCACAAGAACCCTTGGGGTTACTGCGGGCTTGGCGGCACCGGGGTCAGTTGCCCCGTCGGGCTGGGCGCCGCGGCGGCTAAGAACGCCGCCGACTAACGCGGCATGCAGTTTCTGGAAAATCCGGGCCGGGCCGACGGATTTCCAGGTTTTGCGGGCTCAGCCGCCGGCGACCGCCGGCAGGATCGTGACCTCGTCGCCGTCCTCGACAGCGGTGTCGAGCCCGTCCAGGAACCGGATGTCCTCGCCGTCGACGTACACGTTCACGAACCGGCGCAGGCCGCCGTCCTCGGCGATCCGGCTGCGCAATTCGCCGTAGCGCTCATAGAGCGCGTCGAGGACCTCACCGACGGTGGTGCCGTCGACGCTGGCCTGTGACTCGCCGTCAGTGGCCGCCCGCAGCTGGGTCGGGATCTTGACGCTGACCGCCATCGGACTGAATCCTATGCGAGAGCGGCGATGTGCTCACTTGCGCGCTCGAACGACGCGACGGTCGGCTCGATCTCCCAGGCCTCGAACGTGCCGCGGGCGACGTCGAGCGTCTTGAGCCCCTCACCGGTGATGTAGGCGACCACTCGCTCGTCGGGGTCGATGTCGCCGCGAGCCGCGAGCTTGGCCAGGACGGCGGTCGTCACGCCCCCGGCGGTCTCGGTGAAGATCCCGGTCGTCTGGGCGAGCAGCTTGACTCCCTCGCGGATCTCGTCGTCGGTCACTTGGTCGATCGAGCCGCCGGTGGTGCGTGCAAGGTCGAGCGCGTAGGGGCCATCGGCGGGGTCGCCGATCGCGAGCGACTTGGCGATCGTGTCGGGCTTGACCGGCTTGCAGAAGTCGCGGCCGTCGGCGAACGCGGTCGCGACCGGCGAGCAACCGGCTGCCTGGGCCCCGTTGAAGGTCGGCAGGCGACCGTCGAGCAGCCCGATCTCGATCCAATCCTTGAACCCACGCGCGATCTTCGTGAACAGCGAGCCCGAGGCGATCGGAGCCACGACCCGGTCGGGGAGCTCAAACCCAAGCTGCTCGGCCGTCTCGTAGGCCAGGGTCTTTGACCCCTCGGCGTAGTACGGGCGCATGTTGATGTTCACGAACGCCCAGTCGTGGTCTCCGGAAAGCTCCGTGCAGAGGCGATTGACGTCGTCGTAGTTGCCCTGCACCGAGACGAGGTTGGTGCCATAGATCCCGGTCGCGAGGACCTTCTGCTCCTCGAGGTCGGCGGGAACGAACACGTACGACTCGAGCCCGGCCGCCGCCGCGTGCGCGGCGACCGCGTTGGCCAGATTGCCGGTCGACGCGCAGGCGACGGTCTCGAAACCGAGCTCGCGCGCACGCGCCATCGCGACCGAGACAACTCGATCCTTGAACGAGTGTGTCGGGTTGGCGGCGTCGTTCTTGATCCAGACTTCGTTCAGACCCAGCCGCTCGGCGAGCCTGTCGGCGCGGATCAGCGGGGTCCAGCCCGCGTGCAGCGTTCCGCGCGGCGGAACCTGCACTGGCAGCAGGTCGCCATAGCGCCACAGCGAGTGTGGCCCGGCCTGGATGCGGCGCTTGAGCGCAGCCGGGTCGATGTCGTCACGCGGCGCGTATGCGACCTCGAGTGGGCCGAAGCAGCGCTCGCAGACATAGCTGGCGTCGAGCGGGTAGGTCGTTTTGCATTCCCTGCAGCGAAGCGACTCTGGCGGCATATGAAAAAACCTCCGCCGGGGTCTGTGGTCGGAGGTCGGAAAACCGCCCTGCCCACATCTCCCAGGCTTTCGTAGTTGGAGCCTGATGGAATTGGCACCTTTCCCTTGCGGGAGGTTGCCGGGGCTTCACAGGGCCATATCCCTCCACCCCTCTGGATGCGTACTGCTATGTGGAGTCGGAGTATAACCCAGGCGCCGTCAAGGCCGGCGCGCCCGACACGTAACGACTTGTCGGACGCGGTGTTCAGCAACGCGATGTCCAGCGCCCCGTCCGATCCGCTACAGCGCCTGGAGGAGCTTCTCGAGCTCGAGCACGGCGCCGCCCGTCCGCGCCGGATGCTCGTGATCGTCAATCCCTACGCGACCACCGTGTCCGACAGGCTCAAGAACCTCGTCGTATACGCGCTTCGTGGCCGCTACGAGGTACGCGCGATCGACACCGAAGCTCGGGACCACGCGACCGAGCTGTGCCGCGAAGCGGCGAGAGAGGGCTACGACGTGGTCGTCGCGTTCGGGGGCGACGGCACCGTCAACGAGGCGGCGAACGGGCTTGTCGGTTCGCACACGGCGCTCTGCTGCCTACCCGGTGGCCGCGCCAACGTCTATTGCCGGATGCTCGGGATCCCGGCTGACGTCGTCGACGCGACCGAGCATCTGCTGGGCCTCGCTCATAGCTGGCACCCGCGGCGAGTCGACATCGGACTCGTCAACGACCGTTATTTCCTGTTCTCGGCCGGGGTCGGTCTCGATGCGAGCGTCGTCGAACGGGTCGACGCCCACCCGCGTCTGAAGGCTCGCTTCGGCGAGTGGTACTACACCTGGAGCGCGGTGCGGACCTTCAACCGCCACTACCTGATCCGACCCCCACGGCTCGAGGCGCGGCTCGGAGACGAGCGCGTCAGCGGGGTAGCGGCGATCGTCCAGAATGCGGAGCCGTACACCTACTTTGGTGACCGCCCGGTACAGATGGGCGAGGGCGCGTCGCTGGACAGCGGCGACCTCTCCGCCGTCGTCCTGCGGCGCGCGAGCCCGGTCGACATTCCGACGATCACCTGGCGCGCGCTGTCGAGGCACGCGCGCCTCACCCGTCACCGGCGTGTACGGGCGTTCTCGGGGCTGGAGCGGCTCGAGATGCGAACGTCCGACGACCGGCCGTTGCCGCTCCAGGTAGACGGCGACTACATCGGCGAGGCCGAGACCGCGTCGTTCGAAGTGCGGGGGCGGGCGCTGCTGGTGGTCTCTTAGCGATGGGGGTACTCACGGCGCTGGGGACGGGCGCTTGCGCGGTGGCGCTCGCAGCGGCCGCCGGCGTCCCCCATCACCCCAGCCCGGGTGGACTGCCGACGATCGCCGGCTGTCAGGTGTTCCCGGCCAACAACTCGTGGAATCAGCGCGTCGACAAGCTGCCGGTCGCGGCCGACTCCGCCCAGCTGCTGGCTCGGATCGGACTCGACGATCCCGTTCACCCTGATTTCGGCACCGTCTACGACGGGGCCCCGAACGGGATCCCGGTCACGATCGTGTCCAGCCGCACCCGGCGGGTCCGAGTGAGCTTCCAGTACGCGTCCGAATCGGACGGCCACTACTACCCGCTGCCGCGTGACGTCGCGATCGAGGGCGGGCCGCGCTCGACCGGCGACCGCCACGTGATCGTCGTCGACCGCTCGACCTGCACCGACTACGAGCTGTTCGCCGCCTACCCACATGACCACGGTCTGCGGTGGACTGCCGGGTCCGGCGCGATCTTCGATCTGCGCTCGAACCACCTGCGGCCCGCGGGCTGGACGTCAGCCGACGCAGCCGGACTGCCGATCCTGCCCGGGCTCGCGCGCTACAGCGAGGTCGCGGCCGGGGCGATCGACCACGCGCTGCGATTCACCGCCCCGTGCACGGGATCGCATTATGTCTATCCGGCGCGCCACATCGCCGCCAGCTGCACCGGTCCGTACGCGCCGCCAATGGGCCTTCGGATACGGCTGAAGGCGAGCGTGAACATCTCCGGTCTGCCCTACCAGGCGCGCGTCGTGGCCACGGCGCTCAAGCGCTACGGGATGATCCTCGCCGACAACGGGTCGCCCTGGTACATCTCCGGCGAACCCGACTCGCGCTGGAACAACGACGCTTTGCACGAACTCGATCGCCTCAGCGGGCGCGACTTCGAGGTGGTCAACACGAGCTCGCTTCCCCATCCCGGCTTGTAGCCACCGGCGAACCGAGGCCAAGCCGGGCCGAGGCCAGCGCGCCCGCCCGAGGCCAGGGGGGCGAACCAGAGCCCGTCCGCGCCTCACGTAAGCGTGGACAACGAGCTCAGTAGCCGTGACCGGCGGGTGCTCGCGTTCGCGGCCGAGCACCGCCTGATCCTGGCAGCGCAGGTCGCGGCGCTCGACGGCGTCTCCGACGCTGCCGCCGCCAGGCGGCTCCGCAGGCTTACACGCTGCCGGTATCTGCGCTACCGGCGTGAACTGATCGGGCCCGGTTGCTACCTGATCGACCGCCCGGGACTGAACGCGATCGGCTCGGACCTGCCACGCCCGCGCGATCTCGAGCTCGCGACCTACAGGCACGACGTCGGCCTCGCGTGGCTCTGGCTCGCCGCGCACGCGGGTGCGTTCGGCACGCTGCACGAGGTGATCTCCGAGCGCCGGATGCGCTCGCACGACGGCCGTCGTAAGCCGTGGGTTGAGCCTCTGGGGGTGCGGCTGGGAGGGGTCGGGCCGCGCGGCGGCGAGCGCCGTCACTACCCGGACCTGCTGCTGGTCACGAGTTCCAGCGACCGGATTGCGGTCGAGCTCGAACTGACCAGCAAGCCCGCGCGTCGCCGGGAGGAGATCCTCGGGGGGTACGCGGTCGAGCCACGGGTCGACGCGGTCATTTACCTCGTCGAGTCAAAGCGAGTCGGACGCGCGATCGCGGCCTCGGCGCAGTCCGTCGGGATCGCGCAGATGGTCGACGTTCGGCAGCTGAGCCTCGATCGTGCGGCTGCGCAGCCGCAGGACCACGGGGTGCGGCGCCGGCTCCAGGTCGCCCGCTGATGCCGCCGCGGACTCCTTACTGGACGCTGCCCGTGTTCGCCGTCCTGCTCGCGCTGCCGTTCGGCTGGGCGCTGGTGGCACTCGGCGCCGTCGTCGTGATCCAGGCCGGATTGGGCCTCGCGCGCGCGACGGCCCGCCGTCGCGCCGATCGCGCCGCCCGGATCGCGGCCGGTCCGGGAACGACGCTCGGGTTCGACCGCCGCGGCAAGCCGGTGCACCTCGGCGACCGCCAGCTCGCGGCCCACGGTCTGATCGTCGGAGCCAGCGGCGCGGGCAAGTCGACGACGCTCCTGGGGATCCTGATCGACCAGATCGAGCGCGGGCTGCCGGTCGTCGCGCTGGACCTCAAGGGGTCGCCGACGTTCGCACGCGAGCTCGAGCAGGCGGCGGCTGCGGCGGGAAGGCGGCTGCGCCTGTGGACGCCCGACGGACCCGGCTGCTGGAACCCGCTTGCCCACGGCAACCCGACCGAGCTCAAGGACAAGCTGATTGCGACCGAGCGCTTCACCGAACCGCACTACCAACGCGCCGCCGAGCGCTACGTGCAGACCGCGCTGCGGGTTCTGCAGGTGAGCGGGTCACGGCCGCACCTGGCAGACGTCGTCGATCTGATGGAGCCCAAGCGGCTGGCCGCGATCACGCGCCGGCTCGAGCGGCCGCTCGCCGAGCCGGTGCTCGATTATCTGGTCAGCCTGGGCCCCGACCAGCTCAGCGCGGTCAAGGGCCTGGGCACCCGCCTCGCGCTCCTGACCGAGTCGAACGCCGGGCCGTATCTGCGCGACGCCGCGTCCGGAAACGACCCGCGCGACGCCGCGTCCGGAAACGACCCGCGCGCCGCCGCGTCCGCGATCGACCTGCGCGATGCCCTCGACGGCCCGGACGTCGTCCTGTTCAGCCTCAACTCGAGCGTCTACGGCAAGCTCGCGGCGCAGATCGGGACGCTGGCGATCCAGGATCTGGTCTGCGCGACCGGTCACCGGCTCGCGCGGGCCGCCGACGGTACGCCGCTGCCGCAGGCGACTGTCGCGGTCGACGAGTTCTCCGCGATCGGCTCAGACCACCTGCTGGCGTTGCTGGCCCGAGGCCGCGAGCCCGGTGTCAGCGTCCTGCTCGTGACCCAGGAAATGGCCGACCTCGAGCGCGCCGGCCCCGGCTTCCGCGATCAGGTGATCGGGCTGACCGCGGTCAAGATCGCGCACCGCCAGGACGTGCCGGCCTCGGCGCAGCTGATCGCGCAGATGGCCGGCACCGAGCGGGTCTGGGAGGTCACCCGCCAGCTGCGCGGCCCGTTCCCAAGCGCGGGCGCCAGCCGCGGGACCAGGCGCGAAGTCGAGCGGTTCATCGTCGACCCGAACGAGGTCAAAACGCTCGCGACCGGGGAGGCCGTCGTGCTGACGAAGACTCCGCGGGCGCAGGTCAGCCGCGTTGGGATCGCCCCGCCGCGACGTTCGGCGCTGGGGCGCGGCGATCAGCCCGAGCCGGGCGTGACGCGATAGGCGTCGAACACCGCGTCGATATTGCGCAGGCGGTTGATCGCCTGGTCCAGGGTCTTGGTGTCGGCCACCTCGACCACAAACCGGTTGCGGACCATCGGGTGGTTGACGGTGCAGCGCGCGTCGAGGATGTTGATCCCAGCCTCGGCGAACGTCCGCGACATGTCCTCGAGCAGCCGATGGCGGTCCCAGCCGTCGACCTCGATCTCGACCCTGAAGGCGGTGTCGGCGTCGCCATCCCAGCTGACGTGCGTGAACCGGTCCGGGTCCTTGCGCAGCACGGCGACGTTGGGACAGTCTTCGCGGTGGATCGTGATCCCCCGACCGAGCGAGATGTAGCCGACAATCGGGTCGCCCGGAACCGGACGGCAGCACTTCGCCAGCCGCAGCATCACCTCGTCGATCCCCTCGACCGAGATCCCGTAGCGCGACGAGGAGGTCGTGGGCCTGCTCCGGCGCCGGTTGGTCTGCAGGAGGTCGTCGGCCGCCGTCGGTTCGGTTTCCGCGGTCTCGCCCTGCTTGAGGCGCTGCATGACCTTGTTGACGACGACCTTGCCCGAGATCTTGGCGCCGCCGAGCGCAATGTAGAAATCGTCGGCCTTGCGGAAGCCCATCTCGCGGATCACGTCGGCGAGCAACGGCGAACCGACCAGCTTCTGCGCGGGCAGACCCTGCTTCTTCAGCTGCTCCTGCAACAGCTCGCGGCCCGCGTGCTCACTGTCCCTGCGCGACTCCGCCTTGAACCACGCCTTGATCTTGTTGCGCGCGCGGGTCGTCTTCACGAGCGCGAGCCAGTCGCGCGACGGGCCGCGCTCGCGCTTTGAGGTCAGCACCTCGACGATGTCGCCCGATCGCAGCTGGTATGACAGCGGAACGATCTTGCCGTTGACCTTCGCGCCGACGCAGCGGTGGCCGACGTCGGTGTGGATCTCGTAGGCGAAGTCCAGCGGCGTCGCGCCGGCGGCGAGCGACTTGACCTCGCCCTTGGGCGTGAACACGAATACCTCGTCCTCGAACAGGTCGACCTTCAGCGTCTCCATGAACTCGCGCGGATCGCCGCTGAAGTCCTGTTGCCAGTCGAGCAGCGAACGCAGCCATTTGAGCTTGCCGTCGGGGTCACGCAGGACGTGGCTCGCCTCGCCGCCACGCGTCGGGTCGGCCTTGTACATCCAGTGCGCGGCGATCCCGTACTCGGCCAGGTCGTGCATCTCGCGGGTCCGGATCTGGATCTCGAGCGGCCTGCCCTCGGGACCGATCACGGTCGTGTGCAACGACTGGTACATGTTGAACTTCGGCATCGCGATGAAATCCTTGAAGCGGCCCGGGAGCGGCTTCCAGAGCGAGTGGATGACGCCGACCGCCCCATAGGTGTCGTTGACCGAGTCGACGATCACGCGCATCGCGGTGAGGTCGTAGATCTCGTTGAACTCGCGCCCCTTCTTGGTCATCTTCGAGTAGATCGAGTAGAAGTGCTTGGCGCGGCCCGAGATCTCGGCGTGGATACCGAGCTCCGCGAGCTCCTTGGCGACGATTCCGCCGGCCTCGTTGACGTACCGCTCGCGTTCGCCGCGCTGCTGAGCGACGAGGCCCTTGATCTCGTTGTACTTGCGGGGGTGCAGCGTCTGGAACGCCAGATCCTCGAGCTCCCACTTGATCGCGTGGATGCCTAGCCGATGGGCGATCGGGGCGTAGATGTCGAGCGTCTCGCGCGACTTCTCGATCTGCTTCTGCTTCGGCATCGCCGCGATCGTGCGCATGTTGTGCAGGCGATCGGCGAGCTTGATCAGGATCACCCGGATGTCGCTCGACATCGCGACGACCATCTTGCGGTAGTTCTCGGCCTGTGCCTCGTCGCGCGACTGGAAGGTCAGACCGGTCAGCTTCGTGACGCCGTCGACGAGACCGGCGATCTCCTCGCCGAAGGCCGCCGAGACCTCCTCGAGCGATGCGGTGGTGTCCTCGACGGTGTCGTGCAGAAGCGCCGCACACAGCGTCTCGGTGTCAAGCCGCATGCCGGCGCAGATCTTCGCGACGCCAACCGGATGGGCGATGAAGTCCTCGCCGGACTTGCGTCGCTGGTCGGCGTGGTGGACGCACGCGTAGACGAACGCCTCCTCGACCCGGTCGCGATCGATCGGGACGGCAGCGTGATCGGCATGCTCCTCGACGATCGCGAACAGGTCCGCGAGCAGATCGCGTTCGAACGTCGATAGGTCCTCGCGCCGCACCTGGGGCCGCGCCTTTTCCACACCCACCCCATCGACGCGATTGCGAGCGGCGAGCGCGGTCGAGGACGCGACCGGGTTGTCGGGCAGCGCCTTGTCCCGCGCTGCCGCGCCCGCACCACCGTCACCGCGGGTGATCGCGCGGCTCAGACGCTTAGCGGTTGGTTTGCGCTGCTCAGGAATCGCCGTCCGTCCTCGTGTCGTTGTGCATAGACCCTGTACGAAGGCGAGCGATCAAGCGCGGTCTGCGTCACGCTCGCGATCGCGAGGGCCGGCAGATCCCGGTCGAGGCTGACGAGCTCCAGCTCCGTCAGCACCCTTACTAGTCGGGCGGCCAATCGAGTCGATCGACCGTGCGGTCCAGCGCCGCGGAGGAGAAGCTCGAGCTCCTCGCCGGCCGCCCGCTTGCGCTCTCGTAGAGCGGTGTAGAGGGCGACGAGCGAAGCACGGAGTCCGTACTCCAGCTCGTGCATCTGCTGGGCAAAGCGTAGCTCAGGTTCGCCCCACGCCAGCTGGGTGTACCCATACCCGTTGTTTGTCAGGCCGGCGAATGCCGGCGGGTCGAGTACGACCAGCTGGTCATAGGCGAGCGCAAGCGTCGGATCGAGTTCGAGTGCCTGATTACAGGCAAGCGCGAATCCGCCCGTGCGCGCTTGCAGTCCGGCCAGCCGCCGCGGGACGTCCGCGCACAGCGCGAGGACTGCGTTTCCGCTTGCGATCGCGTCGGCGAGCACGGCCAGCGGGCTCTCGCCACGGCGATCGAGCACCGTGCGGCGAGCGCTTGGGGTGGCGCGATTGAGCGGAGCGGCGTCGCCGGCGAGCTCGCTGAGCACGGCCGCGTCGCGGGCGAACTCGCTGAGCACGGCCGCGTCGTCGGCGAACTCGCTCAGCACGGCCGCGAGGTAGTCGGTCGGTTCGCCGACCACCTCGATCGCCGCCGGGGCGCAGCGCTGCTCGTGGCGCAGCACGAGGCGTGGTTCCACGGCCCCGTTCCAGGTGTTTCGCTCGAGCTTGAAGGTTGCATCGCGCGGGTCAGCCGACTCGTCGCCGACTCGGCCGTCGCAACCGAACGCGACCGCCCGCGCTCTGACCCCGGCCGAGCTGACACAGAAGCGCGCGTGGCGCCCCTCCCCCATCGGCCTGACGTCCGTGAACTGGGCACCGGGCACCAGCAGCCGCGGCGCCGGGTTGGCCATCCCGCACGGCTCGAGGCGCTCGAGCTCCTCTGCCAGCTCGAGACCGAGTGCGCCGCCCGACACGATCGCATCGACGCGCTCGGTGGGCTCCAGCAGCTCCGGCGTCAGGACCCGCTCCGCGTGGCGCTCGAACGCGGCGCGGAAGTCGGTCAACTGGCGCCGCGCGACGGTCAGTCCGGCGGCGGCGCGGTGGCCCCCGTAGCGGTCGAGCGCCGGGGCGCAATCGTGCAGCGCACCAAGTAGGTCAAAGCCGGGGATGCTGCGGCCCGAGCCGGTCCCGAGCTCGCCGTCGAGCGCGACCAGCACGGCCGGACGGTGGTGGCGCTCGACGATCCGCGAGGCGACGATCCCGACCACGCCGGGGTGCCAGTCCTCGCTGGCGAGCACGTATGCGTGGCGCGGCCCTAGCTCGCGCACCTGCGCCTCGGCCTCCCACAAGATCCGCTGTTCGACCGCTCGGCGCTCGGCGTTGACCAGATCGAGCTCGAGCGCGATTTCACGAGCGCGCTGCGGGTCCTCGGTCAACAGCAGCTCGAGCCCGGCGTCCGGACGGCGCAGACGCCCGGCCGCGTTGATCCGCGGCGCGAGCCGGAAACCGAGCGTCCCCGAGTTCAGGGCGCTCGGATCGGCGCGGCTGACGTTCATCAACGCGCGCAGCCCCGGTTTGGCGGTGTTGGCGAGCGCCACCAGCCCCTCACGCACCAGCCGGCGGTTCTCGCCCAAAAGCGGGACCAGGTCGGCGACCGTCGCGAGCGCGACCAGCTCGAGATCCTGGGCCGCCGTGGGGGCGCCAAGTGCTTGCGCGACCTTGTAGGCGACCGCTGTGCCGCAGAGACCGTCGAGCGGGTAGTGGCAGACCCCCGGGTGAACGATCGGGCAGTCGGGCAGCCGCCCATCGGGCCGCGGCGCATGGTGGTCGGTGACGACCACCTCGAGGCCGGCGGCGTGCGCGGCCGCGATCTCGTCGACGGCCGTGATCGCGCAGTCGACGGTCACGATCAGCGAGGTCCCGCGCGCCGCGAGCCGCTGCACCGTATGCAGGCCGAGGCCGTAGCCGTCCTCGAGCCGTCCGGGCAGGTACCAGCCGACGTTCGCGCCGAGCGCGCGCAGGGCGCGGACCATGATCGCGGTCGCGCACACGCCGTCGACGTCGTAGTCGCCGTGAACGGTGATCCGGCCCCCGGCCGCAATCTGGCGCTCGATCGCCTCGAGTGCGCGCTCGATCCCTTCAAACGCGGACGGTTCGTGCTGCTCGCCGGCGTCGAGGAACGCGCGCGCCGCGTCGGGCCGCCCGAGCCCGCGGCGGACGAGGATCTGGGATAGCTCGTGGCTGACGCCGAGCTCGCGTTCCAGCGCCAGCGCCGCACCGAGGTCGTACGCCGGGATCCTTAGAACGCGCTCGGAAGCGCTCGGGGGGCGGGTCGTCGACGGCTCGGAGGTCCGAGCGCGGCCCCGGCGGGGTCTGGGTGTCGAGCAGCGCAGCAGCCTGGGCCATCGGCGCAGGCTAGGCGGGCGCCCAGACAGATCGGGGCGGGCGAGCGGCGCGAGATTGCTCGCTCGTGACGTGGAAAAGCGCCGTCGAGGGTGCGAAAGCGCCGTCATAACGCGCATAAGCGCCGCGACCCGGCGGCGCGCAGATGGGGCCGCGCTAGCCGGCGGTGCTGAGACCCGGGCCCGCGCTAACCGGCGGTGCTCAGATGCGCGCGTGTGCGCCGCATGCCTTCGAGATACACGAGCCCGAGCCCGATCAGCGCCCCCGGGATCCCCTCCAGCGCGGTGATGATCGTCGTGTCGTGTCGCCCCGGGATCGTGAAGCCGTGGATGATCAGGCCGAACAGAGCCGCGCCGATCAGTGCGCCGAAGAACGCGCCGACGATCCCGCCCCACCACTCGTCGGGCAGCCAGATCGTGAAGTGCCAGATCGCCAGACCCATCATCACCCAGGCGAGCAGGCCCATTAGCGGCGCCTCCCGTGTCGGCGGTTGCGCGAGCGCGACTTGGCGGGCCGGTTGGACTTCGGCACCGGGGCGACGCCATCGTTCTCGGCCACGTCCGGGGCTGGGACGACGCCGCCGTTCTCGGCCACGTCCGGGGCTGGGACGACGCCGCCGTTCTTGGCCAGGTCCGGCGCCGGCTGCACCCCGTCACCGTCGGGCTTCGGGCGGTCGGCGGCAGCCGGGGCAAGCTTCGCCGGCTGCGGTTTGCTCTGCTGCGGTTTGCTCTGCTGCGGTTTGCTCTGCTGCGGTTTGGCCTTCTGCACGCGCCCGCTCGGGCGACCCAGCGCCGCCTCCGCGTCGGTGCGCGAGCGGGCGGTCTCCGTATCGTCCGTATGCGACAGGCGCTTGGTGAGCGTCGATGTGTGACGCGATGGTTCGGCCCGCTCTTCGGCGATCTGCCGCTTCATCTGCTCGAACTCCGCCGACGACACCGTCTCGGGCTCGGGCTGCGTCAAGCGTCCGGTCCGCAGCGCGCGCTTGCGGACCGGCTCGACGTCGCCGCCCGCTGCCGCGTATGCCGGGACCATCCCGAGCTCGCCTTCGATCCGCTGCCGGCGCGCGCGGTATGCCGGCTCGCGCTCCTTCCAGTGCGTCAGCACCGGCGAGGCGATGAAGATCGACGAGTAGGCGCCCGATGCGACGCCGATCATCAGCGCGAACGCGAAGTCCTTCAGCGTCGAGCCGCCGAACAGGAGCAGGCAGATGATCGGGATCAACGTGCACGAGGTGGTCGCGATCGACCTGGTCAGCACCTCGGACATCGAGCGGTTGACGATCTGCGAGAACGCCGCCCGCGGCATCCGCGGGATGTTCTCGCGGACGCGGTCGAACACGATGATCGTGTCGTACATCGAGTAGCCCAAGATTGTCAGCAGGGCCGCGACCGTGTCGACCGTCACCTCCCTTCCGGTCAGCGCGTAGACGCCGCTGGTGATCAGCAGGTCGTGCATCAGGGCGATCAGCACCGGTAACGCGAACTTCCACTCGAAGCGCAGCGCGACGTAGGCCGAGATCACGAGCAGCGAAGCGATGATCGCGATCACCGCGGCGTTGGCGACCGTCTTGCCGAATGTCGGCCCGACCGATTCGTCGTTGTGCGAGACGAGGCCGAAGTGCTGGTTGAGTGCGTCCTCGACCCTGGTGACGCCGCTCGGGTCGAGCACCTTGGAGGAGATCTGGAACACGTCGCCCTTGGTGCCGACCTTCTGCACCGTCGGCCCCTTGGCGCCGGCGTTGCTCACCACCGAGGTCGACCTGCTGCGGCGGTCGTCGGCCGCTGCAGCGTCGCCGTGATCCGGGTGCCCGAGGTGAAATCGATTCCGAGGTTGAGGCCGCGGCCGCCGATCGCCAGCGCGCCGATCAGCAGGATCACGCCCGACATCGTGAAGAAGTAGCGCGAGGCGCCCATGAAGTCGAACTTCCAGACGTGCTTCTTGCCGCTCACCCCGAGCGCCGACGGTCGCGCCATCGTCCGCGAGTCGCCCATCGTCATCAGGATCGCCTGGGTCGCGAGCACGGCGGTGAACAGCGACACGATCACGCCGATCCCGAGCGTGAACGCGAACCCCTGGACCTCCGCGGTGGCGAGCACGAACAGGATGAACGCGGTCATGATCGTGACCACGTTGGCGTCGATGATCGCGGTGAGGCCCTTCTTGTATCCAGTCGCGATGCCCGAGCGGATCGAGCGGCCGGCGCGGATCTCCTCCTTGACGCGCTCGAAGATCACGATGTTGGCGTCGGCCGCGACGCCGATCGTCAGGATCAGAGCCGGCGATCCCCGGCAGCGTCAGCGTGATCGGGATCAGCTTGATCAGCGCGTAGAAGTAGAGCGCGTACGACGGCCAGCGCCGCGACCGCGATCAGGCCGAGCACCCGGTAGTAGATCAGCAAGAACAGCGCCACGATCAAGAGGCCGACCGCGCCGGCGACCAGTCCCTGGTGCAGCGCCTGCTTGCCGAGCGTCGCCGAGATCTGGGATTCGGAGATCAGCTTCAGCCTGATCGGCAGCGCGCCGAGCCGCAGCGTCGTCGCGAGGTCAGACGCCGATTGCGTGGTGAAGCCGCCGGTGATGTCGGCGCCGTTGCCACCGGTGATCCCGTCCGGGTACGTCTTGAAATCGATCGACGGGACGGTGACCAGCTGGTTGTCGAGCGCGACCGCGAAGTGCTGGTCGTAGGTCTGCCCGAGCGTTGAGACCTGCTGGCCGCGGGCGGCGATCTGGCGCGGTCACGTTCTGGAACGCGTTCGCGCCGGTCGAGTTGAAGCCGAACGTGACGTCGGGGTTGCCCGACTGGTCGGTCGACTCCTGCGGGTTGGTGATGTCCGAGCCGCGCAGCGCGACGTTGTCCTTGAGCACGAAGAACTGCGCCTCGGGGCTGTTGAACTTGATCTGATCGCTGGCGCTCGGGTTGGCGGCCTGGAGCACGACCGTGCCCTGCGGGACGGTCAGCAGCTGGCCGTCCGAGACGCTGACGCCCGGCGGCAGCTCCGCCTGCAGGTCCGACGTCACCTGCTGGTGGCTGGTCGAGTAGAGCTCGTCGGCGGGTCCGGCCAGCAGGCAGTGCTGGCCGGCGTTGTTGATCTGACCCGTCTGTTTGGACTTCGCGTCGCACGCGGCGCTCCCCGGCGCGCCGAACAGGTAGTACTCGGGCCCGAGGCGGGAGTTGTGTGGGCTGATCGCCTCGGGCTGCTTGGACGCGAGCGTGACCGCTTCGTACAGCGGCATGCTGCCGGCGTTGGGCTCGCCGGGCGCCGCGAACTGGGTGCCCTGGCTGATCTGGACCGCGGTCGGATCCTGCGCCTGGAGCTGGCTGGCGACCGTCTTGCCGTTCGGCGTCAGCGCGTTCGCCTCCCAGTCGTAGAAGTACAGCTCCGCGGTCGTGCCGACCTCGGCCAGGGCGCGCGAGGTGTCCTGCACATCCGGGAGGCCGACCGTGATCAGGTTTGAGCCGGTGGTCTGGATCTCCGGTTCGGAGACGCCCAACTGGTCGACGCGCTCGCGCATGATGTCGACCGCGCGGTTGAGCGCGTCCTGGGTTACCTTCGGCGTCTGCGGGGCTCGGCTTGCCCTGGTAGACGAGCTGGATGCCGCCCTTGAGGTCGAGGCCGAGCTCGGTCTTCTGGCTGAAGATCACGAACAGCGAGGCTGCGATCAGCCCCGCTACGAGAAGCAGCACGAAGCCGTGGCGCTGGCGATCGGACATCGGTCTTCGAGGAGGTTAGAGGACTATGGCCGCCCTGGGGGCGGACGAGTTAGTGTCGGGGCACTAGTGATGGTTGGTCGGGGTCAGCACGACGAGCAGGCCACCCTCCTCGTCGTCATAGGCGGGGAACATGTCCGCGACGGCATGAGCCGGAAGATCCTGCTCGGCGTGGACCTCGACCTCCTTGCCCTGAACGCGGACCTCCCACTCGAGCACGGTGCCAACGTGGTCGGTCCCGTCCTCGAACCGCAGGCCGAGGGCTTCGCGGACCGGCCTGCCGATCGCCTGCTCCGTCTTCAGCCCGGTCAGCTCGAACGAGCCCTTGCCGCAGTCGACGATCCGGCCGTCTGAGTCACACGCGAAGAAGGCGGCGTTGGGCGCCGGGTAGTAGTCGTCGAGCAGCTCGAACAGGTATGCGAAGCCGCACTTCTCACACCCGCGCGCCTCACGACGAAAGCCGACGTTGCGGTCCATCCCCATCGAGCGGTTGCCGCAGTGAGGGCAGATGAAGTAGTGCTCGTGACTCATCAGCAAGGCAGGATAGACAGGCCCTTGCACCGGGACCCGGCGGATCACGGGCTTCTTATAGAAGTCTTCGCGGTCCCGGCGGCTCCAGCTCCAGGTGGGCGTAAGCGCGCGGAGTCGCGGCCCTGCCGCGGGGCGTCCGCTCGATCAGCCCGCGCTGGAGTAGGTAGGGCTCATAGACGTCCTCGATCGTGTCCTGCTCCTCGCCGACCGCGACGGCGAGCGTCGACAGCCCGACCGGGCCGCCCGAGAAGCGCTCGCAGATCGCGCGCAGGATCTCGCGGTCGAGACGGTCGAGCCCTTCGGCGTCGACCTCGAGCAGGTCGAGCGCCTCCGAGGCGACCGCCGCCGTGACGACGCCGCCATGGCGCACCTCGGCATAGTCGCGGACCCGCTTCAGCAGCCGGTTTGCGACCCGCGGGGTTCCGCGGCTGCGGCCGGCGATCGCGATCGCTCCGTCGTCCTCGATCTGGACCCCGAGCAGCCGGGCCGACCGGGTGACGATCCGGGCGAGATCTTCGGTGCCGTAGTGCTCGAGCCGGTGCTGGATCCCGAACCGGTCACGGAGCGGGGTCGTCAGCAAGCCGGTCCGGGTCGTGGCGCCGATCAGCGTGAACGGGGGCAGCGGCAGCGTCACGACCCTCGCGCCGGCGCCCTGGCCGACCGTGATCGGCAGGATGGAGTCCTCCATCGCCGGATAGAAGGTCTCCTCCAATGCGCGAGGCAGCCGGTGGATCTCATCGACGAAGAACACGGCCCGCGGCTCGAGCGCGGTCAAGAACGAGGCGACGTCGCCTTTGCGCTCGAGCGCAGGCCCGGCCGTCTGGACGAACGCCACGTCGAGCTCCGCCGCCACGATCTGCGCCAGCGAGGTCTTGCCGAGTCCGGGCGGCCCGGCGAGCAGCACATGGTCGAGCGCCTCGCCACGGCTGGCGGCGGCGGCGATCGAGACCACCAGCTGCTCCTTGACCGGCTCCTGGCCGATGAAGTCCGCCAGCTGGCGGGGACGCAGCGAGCGGTCGAGCTCGAGCTCGTCGCCTCCTAGCTCCTCGGGCGCCTGGATCCGACCGTTCATCGGCGCGCGCTCCGCAGCGCGTGCGCGATCAGATCCTCGGTGCTCCGGCCGTTGGCGCCCGCCAGCAGCTCGTCGATCTCGTTCGCGGCATAGCCGAGCCCGACCAGCGCCTCCCGCGCGAGCGTCAGCGGGTCGTCGCCGCGCGTGATCGAAATCGCATCTTCACTGATCGATGCCCCGACCTTCTCGCGCAGCTCGACGACGATCCGTTCGGCCGTGCGCTTGCCCACCCCGGGGGCCATCTGGATGGTCGCCACGTCGCCGCCCGAAACGGCGGCGAGCAACACGCGCGGCGGTGCTCCGGACAGCACCGCGAGCGCGACCTTCGGCCCGACAGACTGGACACCGAGCAGCATCAGGAACAGGTCGCGCTCCTCCTCGGTCGCGAACCCGTACAGCGCCAGCGCGTCGTCGCGAACCACGAGGTGGGTGTGGAGCGTGACCTGATTGCCGACCGCGGGAACCTGCTTGAGCGTCTCGGCGGAGACCGCCAGCCGGTAGCCGACGCCGCCGGTGTCGACGATGACGTGGCCGGCGCGGCGCACGGCGACGGAGCCCGTGACCAGGGCGATCACGGACGCGCTCCCGGGACGAGCCCCAATGCATGGGCGAGCGGCGCGCGGTTCAGATCGCAGATCGCCACCGCGAGCGCGTCGGCAGCATGGTCGGGCGTCGGCGGCCCTGGGAGGCCGAGCAGCCGGGCGACCATTCGCGCAACCTGGGACTTGTCGGCGCGCCCGTTGCCGCAGACCGCCCCCTTGACCTGCTGGGGCGTGTAGGACCGCGACCGCACGCCCCGCTGACCGGCGGCCAGCAGCACGACGCCGCGCGCCTGACCAACCGCGAACGCGGTCCGGACGTTGGCGCCGAAGTACAGCTCCTCGACGGCGACCGCGTCGGGCTCATGCTCGTCGAGCAGCGCGCCGATCCGTGCGTGGATCTGGGCGAGACGGACCTCGAGCGCGACGCCCGGGCGCGTCTGAATCACCCCCGAGCTCACGGTATGAAGGCGCGAACCGGTGCTTTGAACGACGCCGTAGCCGGTGCTCGCGGTACCCGGGTCGATGCCGAGGACGACCATTGCGACCTCATTCTGCGCGGGCGCTCGGACGCCTCCCCCGTCGGGCGTGCCTGAGAGCGGGCTGGGAGATGTTTCCCAGCTGGCGCAACCTCGGGGCGCTTCTGCTGTTCTAGCGGTGTCAGATACGCGATCGCATCATCTCGGGGGGTCGGGACTGCGGGCCTTCGGGTGGCGCCCGTTGTGCTGCTCGCTGCCTTTTTGGTAGTCCTCCTTGCGCTGCCGTCGCCGGCCAGGGCGGCGGGCCGGCGCACCCCGACGCTGGCCCCGTCTAACACGGTCATCGACGGGCCCAGCGCCGGGATCGTCAGCCTCGACGGCCTCTCGGTCGCCCGCGACGGCACCGGCGGACTGGTCTATCTCAAGGACGTCAACGGCGTCTCGCACGTGTTCGTATCGGTGCTTGCCGGCGGGCGCTTCCAGGCTCCGGTGCAGGTCGACCAAGGGCTCGCAGGGCCCTCAACCCAGCCGGTGATCGCGGCCGGGAACGGAGGCCTCGAGATGGTCGCGTTCATCAACGGCGGAGTGCTTTACGTCACCCAGGAGCCGGCCACGGGCGCTGCCTGGCAGGCGCCGATGCCGCTGTTCTCGGGCGCGGCCAACCCGTCGCTGTCGATGAGCAACTTCGGCAAGGTCTATCTGGCGTTCACCGCAGTGTCTTCCAGCCACGACACCGTCCGCGCGGCCTACTACTACAACGGCGTCTGGGGACTCGAATCCTCGCCACTGAACGCCAACCCGGCCGCCAGCGCCGGGGCCGGCGACGATGCTCCGCAAGTAGCGACGGCCGGTGACGGCACCGCGATTGTCGCCTGGGGCGAGGGTAGCCCCAGCCACATATACACGCGCCGCATCGTCGGCACGTCGCCGAGCGTCGCCTACTACCAGGCCGACCCTTCCTCCTACGGCGGTTGGGGCGAGGTGTCGGCTGATGACCCGCAGATCTCGACCGGCGGCGACTCGTCCTACGCGGCGGTCGCCTTCGACGAGGTGCTGCAGAGCGGTGGCCTGCAGGAGACCCGCGTGCTGGTCAACCACCTGCAGGCAGGGCAATACGATGGCGCCGTCGCGGGCGACCCAGAGGCCATGCCGGGCGAGGGCTCGGACCAGCCGCGGGTGGCTCTGCAGGAGTACGGCGCCGGCTTCGTCACTGCCGAGGGGATGCAGTCGCACAACGTGTTCGCGACCACGATCGCCAACAATGCGTTCCCGCAGGGAACCGGGCAGGCCAACAGCGCCTACGAGCAGGCTATGCCCGACGCCGTGCCCGCGACCGCCGGCACCGTCTCGACGCTGATCGCGTGGCAGCAGAACCCGGGCGCCGATGGACCCGAGATCCGCGTCCGCTACGCCCCCGATGGTTCTGACCTCGGGCCAGAGGAGGTCGTGTCGTCGCCGAGCCTGGGCCCCACCGACGCCGACCTCGGCCTGTTTGCCGACGGCGACCTGGCCGGCGACGCGGCGATCGCGTGGGTGCAGGGGTCTGGCGCCCAGACCCAGATCGTCACCGCGCAGCTGTTTCAGGCGCCCGGCGGCATGACGCCGTCGGCGCTGTTCCAGTACTCACGCACGGTCAACCCGGTCCTCAGCTGGTCGCCCGCCTCGGAACTGTGGGGCTCCCCCGTGTACACCGTCAAGGTGGGTGGGGTGGTCGTCGGCCAGACGACCGGGACCCAGTTCCAGGTTCCGGTGGCGCTGACCCAGGGCCGTCACTCATGGCAGGTGACGGCCACCAACCTCGCCGGCCTGACCAACAGCTCGCAGGGCTCGACCGTGTTCGTCGACACCGTGGCGCCGGACGTCACGCTGAAGGTCACCGGCCAGCGCCGCGTCGGCGATCGGTTGCACGCGTCGATCAGCTACACGGACGCCCCGCGCGGCATCCGGCACGCCGACGCCTCCGGCGTCAAGACCGTCCAGATCAAGTGGGGTGACGGCAGCAAGGCGTATGTCACCCACAGCGCGTATCACGTCTACAAGCGGGCACGCCGCTACGTCGTCACCGTGATCGTGTTCGATCGCGCCGGCAATCGGACCGTGGTGACGCGAAAGGTCAAGATCACGCTCGGGGCCCCCAAGACGAGCAGCAGGAGGCGCCACCGTTGAGTGCCCCACCGAGAGTCCACTCAGCGCCCGACGCAGGCGGTGCTCGGCAGACGCGGGTCAGTCAGCCGCACGACCTTCCAGACGCCAACCTGGGCGAGTGTCTGGCTATGGGTCAGTCGCGGGTCGACTGCGGCCGGCGCGCCGTCGACCCCGTTGTGGGGACCGATGAAGTCGACACCGGGAGCGGACATCACGGTGCCCACCCGCTCGAGCGTCACGTGGAGCTTCCAGGCCAGCGCGGTCTGAACGCTGTGGTTGATCGCCGCGAAGCTCGACTTGCAAGGGAACACGCCGTGATGGCCGCCGACTGCTGCCACGGCTTCGCTGAGCTGATCGAGGGTCGAGACGGCCTGCGACGCGGCCGGGAAGTCGGCCCTGGCCTCGGTGATGCGGGTCGTGGTGAACGGGATGCAGAGCGCGATCAAGAGCGCCGCCGCGGCGGCCGTGACGAGCGCGCGGTGGCGGCGGAACAGCTCGCCTGCCAGCTGGGCGACCATCACGATCCCGACGCCCCCGAGCACGCACGTCAGCGCGGCGGCCGGGAGGTAGAAGCGCTCGAGGCCCGGATAGCCGTCCATCGTCATCGCGACCACGACGACCCACCAAGCGGCAACTCCGACCCCGAGCGCGAGCAACACCCGGTTGCGGTCGCGCAGCCAACCGATCACGACCGCCAGCGCGGCCGCGATCAGGGCGGGCAGCACCTGCAGGTCGACCCCTCGGCCCAGCACGGCGCGGAATGGGTCCGGTCCGAGGTGGCCGTTGTAATCGGCCGCATGCGTCGCCGCCAGAAACGGGTCGCCGGAGCCGACCCAGGGCGGCACAAACCAGAAGAACGGCTGCGCGAACAGCCCCGCCAGCAGTACCACCCGCATCTTGGCGCTCTTGAACTCCGGGTCGCGGAACCACAGCCACAGCGCGTAGAGCCCGATGAACGGCCACCACTCCGGGCGGATCAAGCCGGCGGCACAAGCGAGCAGGTAGGCCTGAAGCTTGTGCCCGTCGAGCAGGCGGTCGATCGCCCACAGCGTCAGCCCGATCAGGACCACCTCGGACGTGCCGCGCAGGAAGTAGTAGAACCAGTCCTGCGTCAGGACGACGCCCGCGATCGCCAGTACGCCGGCGAGTGCGCCCTGCCAGCCGCCTCCGATCAGTCGATTCGCCAGCCGCCAGGCCGCCCACAGCCCCAGCAGGCCGCCGATCCGCGCGGTTATCACCCACAGTGTCGGCGCGGCGCTGTCAAACGGCCCGTAGATCGTCGTGAACAAAAACGGCAGCGGCTTCCACGACGGGCCGCCGCTGACGACGAAGCTCAGGTGCGGGTCGGTTACCTCCTTGCCCCACACGATCCAAGACCACGGGTCATAGCTCGGGACCGTCGGGAGGACGACGGCCGAGATCACGGCCAGCACGGTGCACGCCAGCAGCGCGCTCACCAAGGGCGAGCGCACGACGTAACGAACGGAGCGAGCCGATGAGGCGCCTCGGGGTTCTCCCGAACCGCCGGCGGAGCCGGTCGCCCGCTGCGGAGGCGAATCGACGACGGGCATCGGCGCGCGATTGTAGCGTCGGCCCGGGCGCCCACGCGGGGGCCTCGCGGAGCGTAACCGCGCGCAAATCGAGCTTGCTGATGGTGGTCGCGTCGCTCGTCAGCGCTGTGACCCTGTCGCTGATCGCGAGCGCGGCCGCGGTCGCCCAGTCCGCGGGCCCGTACCTGGCGACGCCGCCGACCAAGGGCGCTCTTTACCCGGACGGTCAGGACGACCGCTGGCTGCTCGGCGGCGAGTGGCTCTACCAAGCCGACCCCGGCAACGTTGGGATCGCCGATGGGTTGTGGCGAAACGTCGGCAGCACCGCCGGATGGACACCGGTGACGGTCCCGAACTCGTTCAACGCCGGCGACCTGAGCGCGGCGAGTATGGCGGGCTCAGTCGGCTGGTACAGACGCGACTTCACGCTCCCGAGCTCGGCGTTCGCGCGCTATGTACCGGCCCGCTTTCGGAGCTGGATCGTCAACTTCCAGTCGGTCAACTACACGGCGACCGTGTGGCTGAACGGATACGAGATCGGCACCCACTCGGGGGCATACCTGCCGTTCGAGTTCGCGCTCAAGCACGTCCACGCGGGCGTCAACCGGCTGATCGTGCGGGTCAGCGACATCCGAGGGCCCGGCGATCTTCCTCCCGGCCCGGGCGGCGGCTGGTGGAACTTCGGCGGCATCAACCAGGAGGTCTACCTGCGCGCGGTCCAGCGCGCCGACATGCCGCTGGTCCAGGTGCGGCCGATCCTCCCCTGCCCCACGTGTGCGGCGACGATCGACGAGCAGGCGACCGTCACGAACCCGACCGCGAGCCCGCAGACTGTCGGCCTGCAGGGCACCTACGGGGGCCACCCGCTGAACTTCGGCGGCCGAACGATCCCCGCCGGCGGGACGTGGGTCGCGCACGCCCACGTGGTGCTCAAGCATCCGCAGCTATGGGCGCCTGGCAGCCCGTACCTGTATCAAGCCAACCTGACGCTGTCCGACGCCCACGGACGCAGGCTGGAGGGCTACTTCACCTATAGCGGCGTGCGCAGCATCACGATCGCGCCCGGCGGTCAGATGTTTCTCAACGGCCGGCTGCTGAACCTGCGTGGCGTCAACATGCACGAGTTGAACATCCAGACCGGCGCGGCACTGACGCCCGCGCAGCTGGACGCGCTGGTCGGATGGACGCGCGAGCTCGGCGCGACGATCATCCGCGCCCACTACCCGCTCAACCCGCAGATCGAGCAGCTCGCCGACCAGGACGGGATCCTGCTGTGGTCGGAGGTGCCGATCTACCAGAGCAGCACGTCGTACATGCGCAACCAGGGCTGGTTGCAGCGCGCACACGCGTTCCTGCGCAGCAACATCCTCGACAACCAGAATCACCCGTCGATCCTTCTTTGGAGCATCGGCAACGAGCTGCCGACGCCGCCAAACGACGCCGAGGCGAGCTACATCGCGGGCGCGGTGGCGCTGGCTCACCAACTCGACCCGACGCGTCCGGTCGGGATGGCGATCTCCGACTGGCCGGGCGTTCCCTGTCAGTCGGCCTACGCGCCGCTCGACGTGATCGGTTTCAACGACTACTTCGGCTGGTTTGACGCCGGCGGCGGCGCGACCGACGATGAGGATGCACTGAGCCCGTTCCTCGACAGCCTCCACAGCTGCTACCCGAACAAGGCGCTGTTCGTCAGCGAGTTCGGTTTCGAGGCCAACCGCAACGGGCCGGTCGAGGAGCGCGGGACCTATCAGTTCCAGGCCGCGGCGGCCCAATTCCACCTCTCCGTGATCGCGAGCAAGCCCTACATCTCGGGCGCGATGTGGTTCGCGCTGCAGACGTTCCCCGCTCGGCCCGGCTGGACAGGCGGCGACCCGCTCGGCGACCCGCCGTGGGTGCAGAAGGGCGAGATCGACCAGTACGGCAACCCCACTCCGATCTTCAACGTGATCCAGTCGATCTATCAGTCGACGGCGCAGATCGCGCCGGCGAGCGCGCCGCTGTCGAGACACAACGCGCGGATCAAGCGAATCCCGGGACGCGCGCTGTACCCGCTGCCCGGCAAATAGCGGTCAGGAGAAGCGGCAGCGCAGCAACGTCGCGATCACGCGGACGCCGTCGTAGGCGGTCAGCTTCTTGCCTTCCTCGTTGGACCGTGCCCGATAGTGGACCGGTACCTCGAAGATCCGCTCGCCCTTCTGCACGAGCCGGGCGGCGATCTCCGGTTCGATCGAGAACCCGGGCGAGCGCAGCGGCAGGCTGCGGAACAGGTCGGTCCGGATCATCTTGTGGCAGGTCATGATGTCGTGCAGGTAGACGTTGAACAGCATGTTGCAGGCGAGCGTCACGCCCTTGTTCCCGAGCACGAACAGAAACGAGTGGCTCGTGTAACCGTCGAACGCGCGGACCCCGAAGGCGGCGTTCGAGCGGCCGTCGAGTAGCGGCGGCATCAACAGGCCGAGGTCGGCCGGGTCGTACTCGAGGTCGGCGTCGAAGATCGCCGAGAACTCGCCCTGCGCCTGCGTCAGAGCGGTCTGGACGGCGGCCCCCTTGCCCTGGTTGTGCTCGTGCTCGATCACCCGCACGCGGCCGTCCCAGTCGCCGTCGCGGAGAATCTCGGTCGTGCCGTCGGTCGAGCCGTCGTTGACGACGATCAACTCGAAGTCGGCCGGGAGCTCGGTCGCGAGCACCTCCGCGATCGCCCGCTCGACGCGTTCGCGCTCGTTGTACACGGGCATCAGGATCGAAAGCATGTGTGCTTTGTCGTTACTCATCTGGGCAAGCGCGCCACGCGCCGAAGCGCTCGCGAGGAGTTCTCGATCCTAGCGGATGCGTCGGCTATGGGAGAGGATGCCGGTATGGACTTCGAACGCGACGGACTGCTCGAGGGACTCGAGGGCGACGAGCGCCGTGCGCGCGAACGGTTCCTCCAACGTCTGTTGCAGGAAGGCTTCACGCTCGAGCAGCTCAAGAGCGCCGTGGCCGAGAATCGGCTCGCGCTGCTGCCGGTCGACCGCGTCCTGGGCGGCGGGCACACGGCCGGCGAGGTCGAGCAGCGCAGCGGGCTGCCGGCCGAGACCGTGATCCGGACGCGACGCCTGCTTGGCCTGCCCGACGCCGGCCCCGAGGACAAGGTCTTCTCCGACGAGGACATCGACGCGGCACGCTCGACCAAGCTGTTTCTCGACGCCGGCTTTGACGAGGAGGCGATCCTCGAGATCACGCGTGTGCTCGGCGAGGGCATGGCGCGGTTGGCGGCGACCGTGACCGCCGCGTTCACGGAGACGTACCTGACGCCGGGCGACAGCGAGGAGGAGGTCGGGGAGCGGTTCGCGGAGCTCGCTCAGCGGCTGACCCCGGCGCTGACGCCGGTCCTCGTCGCGGCGTTCAAGGACCACCTCGGCGACAGCGTCCGCCGCGGGGTGCTCGGCCGGGCCGAGCTCGAGACCGGCGACACCGCGTCAAGCCAGGAGTTGACGGTCTGTTTCGCGGACCTGGTCGGGTTTACGCGGCTCGGCGTCGAGGTCGAGCCGACCGAGCTGGGGTCGGTCGCCGGCCAGCTCGCGCGGCTCGCGACCTCGGTCACCGAGGAACCGGTCCGCCTGATCAAGACGATCGGTGACGCGGCGATGTTCGTCAGCCCCGACCCCGGGGCGCTCGTGCGCGTCGCGCTGGCGCTCGTGGCCGCCGTAGAGGAGGCCGGGCTCCCGAGCCTGCGCGCCGGGATCGCGCTCGGGCCGGCGCTGGCCCGCGCCGGCGACTACTACGGCAACTCGGTCAACCTCGCCAGCCGGGTGACCGGAGTCGCCCGCCCCGGCAGCGTGCTCTGCACCGAGGAGGTACGCGAAGCCACCGGCGACGAGGGTCTGAGCTGGTCCTCGGCGGGCCGTCACCGCCTGAAGGGCGTGTCCGGTCCGATGACGCTGTATCGCGCGCGCCTTGCCGAGCACGCCGGCGAGCTGCCCGTTAGCCAGAGACCCCGTGAAGGTCGATCACGAAGACGAGCGCGGAGTTAGGCGGAATCTTCGGCGGGCTACCGGCGGCGCCGTAGCCCAGCTTGGCCGGGATGATCAGCTCGCGCCGGCCGCCGACGCGCATGCCCGGGATCCCCTGCTGCCAGCCGGGGATCACCCCCGAGAGCGGCAGCGCGACCGGCTGCCCGGAGCCGTCGTTCCACGAAGCGTCGAACTGCTTGCCGCTCTTGTAGAGCACGCCGACATACTGGACGGTGACCGTCGAGCCGGCCGTCGCGGCCGGCCCGGTGCCCTTGATCAGATCCTTGATCTCGAGCTTGGTGGGCGGCGGTCCACTCGGGACGACGACCTTGGGCTTCGTCTTGAGCGCCGCCGGGAGCGGGGTCGTGCTGGTGCTGGTGGCACTCGTGGTCGTGCTCGTGGACGTGCTCGCGCTCGTGACCGCCGCCGCGGTGGCGCCGCTCGAGGGGGCGAGCTGCACACCCGGTGCGGTCGAGCTGCCGCAGCCGGCTACCGCCACGCCGACCCCGAACAGGGCACAGGTGAGAGTGATCTGTTTACGCATCGCGGTGGCCGAGGGTAGCGAACGAAAATCAGCCGGCGATCCGCTCGAGCACCGCGGAGTCGACGTCGAAGTTCGCGTGCACGGCGGTCACATCGTCGGATTCCTCGAGTGAATCGATCAGCTTCAGCAGTCGCCCAGCGTCCGATTCCTCAACGGGGACGCGGGATTTCGGCCGTTGCGTGACGTCGGCGCTCTCCACTTCGACGCCCGCCGCCTCGAGCGCGTCGCGCACGGCGACGAGGTCGGACGGCTCAGTAAGAATCTCGTAAACATCGTCGTCGAGGGCGATGTCTTCGGCGCCGGCGTCGATCGCGACGATCAAATCGTCCTCGTCGTAGCGGGAGGCATCGACCGCGATCACGCCCGTCTTGTCGAACAGGTAGGAGACTGATCCGGGCTCGCCGAGGTTACCGCCGTGCTTGGAGAGCGCGTGGCGGACGTCGGCGCTCGTGCGGTTGCGGTTGTCGGTAAGAGCCTCGATCAGCAGCGCGACGCCGCCGGGCCCGTAGCCCTCGTAGACGACGGCCTCGATCTGCTCAGCGTCGACGTTCTCGCCCGTTCCCTTGGCGATCGCGCGCTCGATGTTGTCTTTTGGCATCGAGGCATCGCGCGCTTTCTGGATCGCGAGCGCCAGCGTCGGGTTCCCGGTCGGATCGCCGCCGCCTTCACGGGCGGCGACCGTCAGCGCTCGCGCCAGCTTTGTGAAGTGCTGGCCGCGGCGCTGGTCGACGACCGCTTTCTTGTGCTTGATCGAAGCCCATTTTGAGTGGCCAGACATACGTTCAGAACTATAGGAGCGCCTCGGGGTGCTGGCGATAGAACTCGATCGTCCGGTGGAGTCCTTCCTCGAGCCCGACCGTCGGCTCCCAGCCGGTCAAGTCGCGCAGCTTGGAGGCATCGACCCATTGGCGGTCGATCTCGCCGGCTGGCACGCCCGCGCCGCGGATATCGGGCTTGACCTGGTCCCCGGTGAGGCGGCAGATGAGATCGACGACGTCGCCGACGCGGTGCGGCTCGCCGCCACCGGCGTTGAACGCCTCCCCCGCACCGCGGCCGTCCAGCACCGCTCGCCAGATCGCCAGGTATGCGGCGGCGGCGTCCTCGACGTACAGGAAGTCACGCTCTGGCGATCCGTCGGACCGGATCACCGGCGATCGCTGGGCGAGCGCGGCGCCGATCGCCTCGGGTACCAGCCGCGAGCGGTTGGTGTCGCCGCCTCCGTAGAGGTTCGCGAACCGCGTCACGGCGACCGGCAGACCGTACGTGTGCCAGTAGGAGCGCGCGATCAGGTCGGCGGCGGCCTTCGAGACGTCGTAGGGAAAGGTCGGGATCAGCGGCTGGTGTTCCGTGTAGGGGAGCTCTGGCTGGCGTCCGTACGCCTTGTCGGAGGAGGCGACGACCACGCTCGAGGCGCCGTAGGACCGGGACGCCTCGAGCAGCAACCAGGTCCCCCTGACGTTGGTCTCGAACGTCGACAGTGGCGCGCGGTTGGCGGTCGGGACGATCGTCTGGGCGGCGAGGTGAAAGACGCTGTCGACCTCGTACTCGTTGAGCGCGCGAGCGATCAGGCCGGGCTCGCAGATGTCGCCGTGGACGACGTCGACGCTCGCCGCGAGGCCGAGCATCTCGAGCGCCGACGCCCTGGGCTCGTCGCGGCGGACGGTGAGCACGCGCACGTCGCGCTCGAGCAGCGCCTTGACCAGCCAGCCGCCCAGCAGCCCATGGGCCCCGGTGACGAGCGCTGTTCGCCCGCGTAGGTCGCTCATCTTCGCCTCAGTCCCACAGCTTCCACGGGGCGTCCCCTCGCTTCCATATGTCGTTGAGGACGACCGCGTCCTTGTATGTGTCCATGCACTCCCAAAAGCCTTGATGGCGGAATGCGCGCAGCCCGCCCATCGCAGCCAGCCGCTCGAGCGGCTCGCGCTCGAGAATCGAGTCGGCGCGGAGCACGTCGAACACGGGCTGCCGTAGGCAGAAGAAGCCGCCGTTGATCCAGTGCTCGCTGCGCGGCTTCTCGACAAACCCGGTCACGGCGCCGTCGGCGTCGAGCTCGGCGACACCGAACTGGAGCTCCGGGCGGACCACGGTCATCGTCGCCGGCGCCTCGTGCCCGGCGTGATATTCGAGCAGCGCCTCGAGGTCGATGTTCGCAACCCCGTCTGCGTACGCGAGACAGAAGTCAGCGCTCCCGAGCTCGGCGGCGGCGAGGTGCACGCGCCCCCCGGTGGGCGTGTCCGCGCCGGTGTCCAGGCAGCGGATCTCGGCGTCGGCCGGCCACGCCTCGGCCGCGACGAACTGCTCGATCTGCTCGCCGCGATAACCGGTCAGCAGGAGGAAGCTGCGAAAGCCCTGTGCGAGGTAGATCTGGATCACGTGCCAGAGGATCGGTCGTCCGCCGATCTCGACCATCGGCTTCGGAATCGAGCGGGTGTGCTCCTGCAGGCGCGTTCCCCGGCCGCCGCAAAGGATCACCACGCTGGGTCTCACGGCGGCGGATTATCAGGCATCATCAGATCCGATGAGCACAGCCGTCGATCCCGCGATCTTCAAGGCCTACGACATCAGAGGGCTGTACGGCGAGCAGATGGACGCCGAGATCGCGGTCTCGATCGGACGCGCTTTCGCCCAGGTGATCGGCGCGCTGGAGGGCAAGCCGACGACGGAGCTGCGGCTCGGCCTCGGGCGAGACATGCGCCTTACGGCACCGGAACTGGCCGCTGCGTACCGCGACGGCATGTGCAGCGAGGGCGCGACCGTAATCGACGCAGGTGAGGTCGCGACCGAGGTCCTGTACTTCCTCGTCGGGTCGCGGGACCTCGACGGTGGGCTGATGTGCACGGCGTCGCACAACCCGAAGTCCTACACGGGCGCCAAGCTGGTCCGTCGGGGCGCGTTGGCACTGTCGGGCGACGCCGGGATCGGCGAGGTCCGCGACCGGATCGACGCCGGCCTCGGGGAGGCCCCCGGAAGGGGCTCCGTCGAGCAGGTCGTGATCATGGACGAGTTTCGCGCGGCCGCCCTGCGGTTCATCGACGCCGACGCGGTGAAACCGTTGAAGGTCGTCGTCGACGGCGGCAACGGGATGGCAGGCCCGATGGTCGGACCGCTGCTCGAGCGCCTCGGGCTCGAGCTGGAGGAGGCCTACTGGACTCCCGACGGCACCTTCCCCGATCACGAGCCCAACCCGATGCTGCCCGAGAACCGTGAGTTCATCATGGCCGAGGTGGTCGAGCGCGACGCCGATCTCGGGATCGCGTGGGACGGCGACGCCGACCGCTGCTTCTTCATCGACGAGCGGGGCGCGTTTGTCGACGGAGATTTCCTGACCGCCCTGCTGTCGGCCTCGCTCATCGAGAAGGAGCCCGGCGCGACCGTGCTGTACGACGTGCGCGCGAGCCGCGCGGTGGCCGACACCGCACGCGAGTTGGGCGGCCGGGCGCTCGTCAACCGCGTCGGCCATGCGTTCTTCAAGACCCGCATGCGCGAGGAGAACGCGGCCTTCGGGGGCGAGGTGTCGGGGCACTACTACTTCCGCGACTTCTACTGCGCCGACTCCGGCACCCTCCCGGCGCTGCTGATCCTCGAGCTGCTCTCTCGTCGTGGCGAGCGGATGTCGGAGCTGCTCGCCCCGTACCGGGCGCGGTATTTCATCTCCGGCGAGATCAACAGCGAGGTGCCAGACGCGGCGGGGAAGCTCGAGGAGCTCGCCGAGCGCTACAGCGACGGTCACCTGAGCAGGCTCGACGGCGTCAGCGTCGATTACGACGACTGGCACTTCAACGCCCGCGCGTCCAACACCGAGCCGCTGCTGCGTCTGTGCGTAGAGTCGCTGCGCTCCCGCGAGGACATGGAGTCCCACCGCGATGAGCTTTTGAGCGTGATCCGGTCGTGAGCGGTGACGAGCGGCCCACGGCCGCCGACGCGGGCATCCACCGCCTCGCGGTCCCGACCCCGTTTCTGGTCGGGCGGGTCAACTGCTACCTGATCGAGGACCGGCCGCTGACGCTCGTCGACACGGGACCCAACTCGGGCAAATCACTCGACGAGCTCGAGCAGGCGCTGGGCGCGCTCGGTCATCGGGTCGAGGAGCTCGAGCTGATCCTGATCACCCATCAGCACATGGACCATCTCGGCCTGCTCGAGATCCTTGCCCGCCGGTCGGGCGCCGAAGTGGCGGCGCTCGACCTGCTCGTCGGCTATCTGGGCAGCTTCAGTGCGAGCGCTGCGCTGGACGACGAGTTCGCGATGGGAATCATGCGCCGGCACGGCGTGCCCGCCGACCTGGCGACTGCGCTCAGCTCCGTCGGCGCGTCGTTTCGAGCGTTCGGCTCGAGCGGCCACGTGACGCGGCCGTTGCGGGACGGAGACGATCTCGCGTTCGAAGATCGGACCCTGCGGGTCCTGCACCGGCCCGGCCACAGCCCCTCCGACACCGTGTTCTGGGACCGTGAGCGCGGCATCCTGATCGCCGGCGATCACCTGCTCGCCCACATCTCCTCCAACCCGTTGATCAGCCGGCCGCTGACCGGCGACGCGAGCGGCGAGCGCCCGCGAGCGCTGATCGAGTACATCGCGTCGATGCGCGCGACTCGTGAGCTGCCGCTAGAGCTCGTGCTCGGCGGGCACGGCGACCCGGTGACGGACCATGTTGCGCTGATCGACGAGCGGCTGCGGATGCACGACCGCCGCGCGCGCAAGCTGCTGGCGATGCTCGATCAGGGGCCATTGACGGCGTACGAGCTCGCGCTGCGGATGTGGGGCAACGTGGCCGTCACCCAGGCGTACCTGACGATCTCGGAGGTGCTGGGCCACATGGACCTGCTGACCGAAGCGGGCTCGGTGATCGAGCGCGACGACGGCGCCGTGGTCCGATTCGAGGCGCTTGCGACCTGACTTTCGCCCGCCGGCGGCGTAGTGCGATTGGAGGCGCTCGCGGCGGGCGCGGGCTCCGTAGAAAACCTCGCGGATCCGGGTTTTCTACGCACACGATCCGCTTCATAAGAGCCGATGAAGACCGTTGACATGTCTGGCCGGTCACCGACCCTGGGAGGCGCTCGCGCGCGGCCCACGTCAACCGATGCCAAACCCTCGCGCGTGAGCGAGGGATATCAGCGCGGGCTGCTGCACCGTGTGCCGGCGATCCTTTACACGGCAGACGCTGGCGAATTCGGCGCCTGGCGCTACGTCAGCCCACAGATCGAGGCGATCCTCGGGTTCTCCCCCGAGGAGTGGTGCCACGATCCCGAGTTGTGGGCCAACCGCCTGCACCCCGATGATCGATCGTGGGTGATCGAGCAGGAGACTCGGATGATCGACGGCGAGCCGTCGGGCGGGGCAGCTGAATACCGGCTGCTTCACCGCGACGGACACGTCGTCTGGGTCCGCGACGACGCGCTCCTGGTCCTCGACGAGAGCGGCGCTCAGTGCTGGCACGGCGTGATGTCGGACATCACCCAGCAGAAAGAGGCGGAGGCCGAGCTCGAACGGCGCGCCGCGCAGCAATCGGCCGTCGCCAGGCTCGGTGAGCACGCGCTCGAGGGAGCCAGCCTGTCCGACCTGATGCAGGAAGCGATCAACGCCGCGGTCGAGCTGCTCCAGGTCGACTTCGGGGCGGTGATGGAGGTCGTCGCTGAACGCGAGTCATTCGTGTTTCGCGCGATGGAGGGCAACGCCGAGACGCTCATCAACAAGGTCGTCCCCGGCGGCAAGGATTCCCAGGCCGGACACACATTGCGCACGGGCGCTCCAGTGATCGTCTCAGACTGGGAGGCCGAGAACCGCTTCAGGCACGCGCCGCGGCTCGCGTCGCTGCGCGCGCGCTCGGGACTGTCGGTCGTGATCGAGGGCCGCCGGAGCCCGTTCGGCGTGCTGGCGGTGCACTCGACCTCGCTGCGCGAGTTCAAACCGGGCGACGTCGATTTCGTGCAATCGCTGGCCAACGTGCTCGGGGACACCGTCGAGCGGCAGCTGAGCGAGGACGACATGCGGCACCAGGCGCTGCACGATCCGCTGACCGGCCTACCGAACAGGATTCTGTTTCTCGACCGCCTGCAGCACGCGCTCGCACGCCTGCGCCGGCGCCGGTCGCTGACCGCGATCCTGATCCTCGACCTCGATCGCTTCAAACTTGTCAACGACAGCCTCGGCCACAAGATCGGCGACGAACTGCTGGCCGAGGCGGCGCCGCGGCTCAAGCAGGTGGTCCGTTCGAGCGACACCGTCGCTCGCTTCGGGGGCGACGAATTCGGGATCCTGCTCGAGGAGATCTCTGGCGAACACGACGCAACCGAGATGGCCCAGCGGATCGCGAGCGTGTTCACGCGCCCGTTCGTGCTCGACGGCAGTGAGCATTTCGTGACCACCAGCATCGGGATCGCGCTCGCCGAAGGTGGCGAGTTGCCCGGCGACCTGATTCGCGATGCCGACGCGGCGATGAACCGCGCCAAGGAGCGCGGTCGCGCGCGCTATGAGCTGTTCGACGTTGGGCTCCGCGGGCGCGCGATCTCGCGGCTCCGGGTCGAGAACGATCTGCGCCGCGCGCTCGACCGCGACGAACTCACGCTCGATTACCAGCCGGTCGTGTCGTTGCGCGACTACTCGATCGTTTGCGTCGAGGCGTTGATCCGCTGGGAGCACCCCGACCGCGGGCGGATCTCCCCAGCCGACTTCATCCCCGTCGCCGAGGAGAACGGCCTGATCGAGCCGATCGGCCGCTGGGTGCTGGACCGCGCCTGCCGCCAAGCGGCACGTTGGCACCAGTCGCGGCCCGACGCGCCCCCGATCTCGATGTCCGTCAACCTGTCCGCCGTTCAGGTCGCCAACCACGGACTGGCTAACACGGTCGCCGATTCGCTGCGAGGCACCGGTCTCGATGCCTCCAGCCTGTCGCTTGAGATCACCGAGAGCGTGATGCTCGCCGACGCGAACGGACTGGGCGAGGTGCTCGACGCGCTGAAGGGGATCGGGGTGCGGCTCGTGCTGGACGACTTCGGTACCGGCTATTCATCGCTCGCGTACCTGACCCGGCTGCCGCTCGACGCGCTCAAGGTCGACCGGTCGTTTGTCGACGGCCTCGGCACCGAGTCGCGCGACACGGCGATCACGGAGGCGATCGTCGCGATGTCGCACGCGCTCTCGCTCGAGGTTGTCGGCGAGGGTGCCGAGACCGCGCTGCAGATCGCCGAGCTCCACCGCCTGGGGTGCGACCTCGTCCAGGGCTATCACTTCTCGCGTCCGGTTCCGGCCGCGGAGATCACGCGCATGCTCGAGGACGGCCCGGCCTGGCTCGAGCCGACCCAGCTCACCCACTAGCGCCCACCCAGCCAGCTCATCCACCGGTTACTGGTAGGCCGAGGTACCGGTCTGCATCGGCGACACGGTCGTCGTCCCGCACGCGACCGCGCCGCCCGGGATCGAGACGTGCAGCGTCGCCGTGTCGTTGGGCGGGATCACCTGGAGACCGTAGGCCGTCACGCAGCCGGCGTTCGAGCCGCTCCCGTGACTGGTACCGAGCCTGAACGAAACCGTCTGACCGGGTGCCACGACCAGCTCCTTGAGCGTCGTTGAGCCGAAGAAGTCGCTGGTCGTATGCGATGGGGTCGTCGGCAGTGCCGCGCCCGAGCGGCTGAGGAACTGGATCCCCGGATAACCGATCGTGTTGCAACTGGTCGACTGCGTGTTCTTGAGCGCGAACCCGAGCTCCCCGTGCCCGGTCGCACCCTGGCCGCCGAGGAACGTGAGCGCCATGTCGGCGGCGCGGCAGACCGGCGGGCCGGCGGGAGTGGTCGAGCTGGTGGTCGAGCTGGTGGTCGCCGAAGCCGAACTCGAGACCGTCGTAGATGCGGCGCTGGACGAGGCCTGGCTGGTCGTCGTCTGGCTCGCGACGGTGGTCGGCTGGTTGGCTGCCGAGCTCGAGCTCGTCGAATTCGAGCTGCCACACGCGGCCAGCGCAGTTGCGGCGGCAATCACGACCGCGGCAGTGCTGATCATTTTGATGTGCATCTGAATCATTTTCGGGGATCCGGCGGCGACCTCCTCCCGCCACCGTGCCACCATCCACGCGAATGGCTGCGGACGCCGAACAAAATCGCTGGAAAGCCGGTGGCGTCGTGCTCCTCACCCACCACCTGCTGCACGGCGGCAAAGCCGGTGGTAGAGAGCTGATCGGGTCGGGAATCCTGTTGTGGTGCAGCGACGCGGGCCGTCAACATCCTCAGCTGACGTGAACGCACCGCCCGGCACCCAACATCCGCGACGCAGGCGGCAGCTCGACTGGGAGTTGATCGTCTGTGGCATCAAGGGCCATGAGATCGTCGGCCGGGAGGCGGCGAACCTCCGCGAGCAGGACGCGCTCGTCGTCCGCGACGAAGGCGATCTGCGCTTCCACCGCTGCCTGCGCTGCGACTGCTGGGTCGTGCTGCCGCGCCCGGCCGAGGCGGCCGACGATCACCCGCCCGACCGCGACGAGGTCGAATTGCCCCTTCGGGGAAGGCCCCTGCACGACCGGATCGTGTTGCGGCTGATCGCGATCGACCGCGTGATCCACTTCCTCGTACTCGGGCTGCTGGGTGTCGCCGTGCTGTTGTTCGCTTCTGACCGCACGAGCCTGAAGGCCGCCTACTACCGGATCCTGACGGCCATCCAGGGCGGCGTCGCCGGCGGCCCGGTGCAGACCACGGGCCATGTCGGGATCCTGCACGAGCTCGACAAGCTGTTCACGTTCAGCGAGGGCACGCTGCATGTCGTGGGCATCGCGCTGCTCGCCTACGCGGCACTCGAGGGCGTCGAAGCGGTCGGCCTCTGGCTCGGGAAGCGGTGGGCCGAGTACCTGACGTTCCTGGCCACCAGCATCCTGCTTCCGTTCGAGATCTATGAGATCGTCAACAAACCAACCGTGACGAAGGTGATCGGCTTCTTGATCAACCTGGCCGTGGTCGTCTGGCTGCTGCTCCGCAAGCGCCTGTTCGGGCTCCGCGGCGGCGGCGCGGCCGAGGAGCGCGAGCGCGCGCGCGACAGCGGCTGGGATGCGATCGAGCGGTCGACCACCTGGGACCTCGAGACCCATCCGGTCAGCTGATGAACGATCCCAGAGCTGGCGCTCGTCGCGCTGGCGGTACTTCATTCTGGCTTTCGAAGACAGGGCTCTCGAGCCGTTCTCTGTCGCGGATTTCATGGAAAATCCGCAGCACACACCCGGATTTTCCACGTTTGTCGCGCTCACGCCGCGTTCCTTGGAAAATCCGGCTCGCCGGTGGAGATTTTCCAGGTTCTGCAGCTTCTGGCGGCAGTCGTCTCCTTCGGTTGCCCAATCCACCGTGGCGCCTGCGAGCCGATGAGCGCGCAGGTGACGCACGACGCGGTCGAGCAGGAGCTGCGGCTAGTCGGGAGTCAGCTGTGGCAGGCGTTTCCGTCCAACTCGCGCCATCCGGTGCGAGCGCTCGACGCCCGCGCGATGGAGCTCGCATCGAGTGATCGCGAGCTGAAGGCGGCGCTGTTCCGGTTCGTCGACGTAGTCCCCGCGTGCCGTTCGCTCGACGACCTTGCGCGCCACCTGACGGGCTTTCTGGGGGAGGTGCCCGACACCCCGCCGTCGATCTCGGCGGCGATGCGGATCTCACATACCAAGGCCGGCCGAGCGGCCTTGGGCGCTGCGGCCGCCGGAGGGGTCAGACACCTCGCGCACCGCTTCATCGTCGGCGAGTCGCCGCAGGCCGCGCTCGGCACGTTGCGCTCGCTGTGGGAGCACGGCGTCGCGAGCTCGGTCGACCTGTTGGGCGAGGCGACCGTCACCGAGGGCGAGGCCGACCGCTACGCGGCACGCTGCACCGAGGCGCTCGAGCAGCTCGCCCACGCGACCCGCAGCTGGCCCGCGCGCGAGATCCTCGAGGCCGACGGCGTCGGGCCGCTGCCGCGCGCCAACGTGTGCGTCAAGGTCTCAGCCCTGACGCCGCTGCTGCGCCCCGACGCGCCGGCCCTGGGGATACGCGACGCCGCCGGGCGGCTGCGGCCGCTGTTGCGCCAGGCGCGCGACCTCGGCGCGCACCTGCATATCGACATGGAGTCGCTGGACTCGCGCGAGGCGGTGCTGGAGCTCGTGCTCGCGCTGCTGGACGAGGAAGAGTTCGCCGACGGTCCGTCGGCCGGCCTGGTCCTGCAGGCATACCTGCGCGACTCTCCCGAGCAGGCCGCCCAGGTGATCGACTGGGCAAAGCGAACGCGGCGGAGGCCGCCACTGACGGTGCGGCTGGTCAAGGGCGCCTACTGGGATCACGAGCTCGTCGAGGCACGCCAGCACGGGTGGCCGGTGCCGGTGTTCGAGGACAAGCACGAAAGCGATCGCAACTTCGAGTACCTGACCCGCGAGCTGCTCGAAGCATGGCCGACGCTGCGGCTCGCAGTGGCGTCGCACAACCTGCGCTCGGTCGCACACGCGATCGCGTTGAACCGCGTGTCCGGTGGCGAGGACCGCAACCTCGAACTGCAGGTGCTCCGGGGCCTCGGCGACGAACTCCAGCACGCGCTCGCGGAACGCGGCTTTCGGGTCCGGACCTACTGCCCGGTGGGGGATCTGGTGGCCGGGATGGCGTACCTCGTCCGCCGGCTGCTCGAGAACACCTCAAACGAGTCGTTCCTGAGCGAGCAAGCGCGCGGGACGCCACTCGAGGTCCTGCTCGCGGCGCCGTAAGTCGCCGCCCGCGCGGGCCTTACTAACGTCTGTTTCGATGTTGCAACCGTTCGCCAACGAACCGATCCTCGAGCTGCGCCGCGCCGCCGTCCGCGCGCGCTTGTCGGATGCGCTGGCGGCGGTCGACCGGGCGCTGCCGCTCGAAGTCCCGGTTCAGATCGGGCGCGAGTCGCGCGCGGGCGATCAGCTGCGCTCGACCGACCCCGGCAACCCGGACCGCGTTGTCGCGCGCGCCGCAAGCGCCAGCTCCGACGAGGTCGCGGCGGCGATCGCCGAGGCCGGGCGCGGGCTTCGTGAGTGGCGTGCGGTCAGCCCCGAGGACCGCGCCGCGGCGCTGATCGCGGCCGCCGCCTGGATGCGCGAGCGCAGGCTCGAGCTTGCGGCGCTCGAAGTCCGCGAGTGCGCCAAGCCGTGGCTCGAGGCCGACGCCGACGTGTGCGAAGCGATCGACTTTCTCGAGTACTACGCGCGGGCGGCGATCGAGCTCGGCCACGGCCGCGAGCTGCTGCAAGTGCCCGGCGAGCGCAACGAGCTCAGCTACACGCCGCGCGGCATCGTCGCCGTGATCTCGCCGTGGAACTTCCCGCTCGCGATCCCGTGCGGCATGACCTCAGCTGCGCTCGTGACCGGCAATGCTGTGGTGCTGAAGCCCGCCGAGCAGTCGCCGGCGATGGCCTCACGCCTGCTAGAGGCGCTACGAGCCGGCGGCGTGCCACCGGCGGCGCTGGCGCTGCTCCCCGGCGAGGGCGACGTCGGCGCCTCGCTCGTGCGACACCCAGACGTCGCGGCGATCGCGTTCACCGGCTCGCTGCCCGTCGGCCAGGAGATCGTCCGCGCCGCCGCCGAGACGGGCGAGCGTCACTTCAAGCAGGTGGTCGCCGAGCTGGGCGGCAAAAACTGCGTGATCGTCGACTCCGATGCGGACCTCGACGAGGCGGTGCCGGCGATCGTCGGCTCGGCGTTCGCGTTCGCCGGCCAGAAATGTTCGGCCGCGTCGCGCGTGCTGGTCCATGAGGCGATTGCCGACCAGCTGCTCAAACGTCTGTCGGGCGCCGTCCGCGTGCTGGTCGTTGGCCAAGCCGAGACGCTCGGCACGGACGTGCCGCCGGTGATCGAGCGGGCCGCCCAGGAGCGGGTCCAGCGCTACGCGGACCTGGCGGCACAGCAGGGCACGATCGTCGCGACCGCCGAGCCGCCCAGCGACACCGGCTGGTTCTGTCCCGCGATCGTCGCCGCCGATCTGGCTGACGGATCGCCGGTGCTCGAGGAGGAGATCTTCGGGCCGCTGCTGGCCGTCCAGCGGGTCCGGGACGTCGAGCAGGCCTGTGACCTCGTCGACGGCCTGGCGTTCGCGCTCACCGGTGGACTGTTCGCACGCGACCCGAACACCGTACGGCGGGTCCGCGAGCGGACGCCGGTCGGGAACCTGTACGTCAACCGCGGGATTACGGGGGCGATGGTCGCCCGCCAGCCGTTCGGGGGCAACCGGCTGTCGGGGACCGGCATGAAGGCCGGCGGCCCAGACTACCTGCTGCAGTTCGTCCAGCAGCGCGCGGTGAGCGAGAACACGATGCGCCACGGGCTGGTGGTCTGAGTACGCACAGCCGCCCTTGATTTATCCGTGCGGCGGGTCATCATGGGCCGACGATGGTGGATTGGTTTGGAGTCGCGTGGAGGGTGGCGTTCGCGATCGGCTTCTGCGGATTGATCTTCGCGAGCGCGTTCGCTCGTGCGCCACGCCAAGCACTGCCGAGCTGGGAACTTCGGCGGCTGGTGTTGTGCGCGCTGCTGCTGTACGCCGTCGGTGCATATGCATCGGTCTCCCAGCACAAACTGCTCGCCGGATTCGTGCTCGGTGCCGGGATTCTGATCTCGGCGCTCGCGGCGTGGCTTTCGCGCGGCCGCGACCAAGAGGACCCGCCGTCCGACGGTGATCAGCCGATCGACGAGCAGCCGCCGCCCGAGCCGGACGGCGTACCGAGGTTCGACTGGGCGGCATTCGAGCGCCAGTTCCGGGCCTACGACCGCCGGCACTCAGCGGTCCAGGCCAAGCGCTAGCGCGTGTAGCCGCGTCTCGCCCGACAGCTCCGGGTGAAACGCGACCGCGACCACGTTTCCCTGGCGGACCGCGACCGGATGGCTCGTCGACCGACGCCAGTACCTCGACGTCGGCGCCGCGCTCGTCGACCCACGGAGCGCGGATGAAGACCGCGTGGACCGGCCCGCCCTCGAGGCCGTCGAACTCGAGCTCGGCCTCGAACGAGTGCAACTGGCGTCCGAACGCGTTGCGGCGGGCGCGTAGATCGAGCAGACCGAGGTGGTCGCGATCGAGCATGATCAGCCCGGCGCAGGTCCCGAGCACCGGCGCGCCGCTTCGGGCCAGCGCGCGAAGCGGTTCAGCCAGGCCCTCGCGCTCGATCCCGAGCGTCATCACCGTCGACTCGCCGCCAGGGATCACGAGCCCGTCCAGTCCATCGAGATCTGCCGGGACTCGCACCTCGCGCGACGTTGCACCCAGCCGCGCCAAGAGCTTCGCGTGCGCCTCGAAGTCGCCCTGAAGGGCGAGTACGCCGATCAGCGAGGCGCGGGCCGCGTCGGGCTCGAGCGCGCCGAGCACCGGCGCTGGGGCCGCGTCGGGATCGGGCGCGCCGAGCAGCGGCGCTGGGGCCGCGTTGGGGTCGGGCACCTCTACCAGCCGCGGGGCGCGAGCAGCTGCTCTGATTCGAGCTTCGAGCTCTCGAGACTGACCATCGGCTGCCCCAGACCCGTCGATGCGGCCGCGACGCGCGCCGGGTCACGGAAGTTGGTCGTCGCGTCGACGATTGCCCGGGCGCGGCGCTCAGGGTCCGAGGACTTGAAGATCCCGGATCCGACAAACACCCCTTCGGCGCCGAGCTGCATGACCAGCGACGCGTCGGCCGGCGTCGCGATCCCACCGGCGCAGAACACGACCACGGGCAGCTTTCCCTCGGCCGCGACGCGCCGGACGAGCTCGAGCGGGGCGCCGAGCTCCTTGGCCGCGGTCGCGAGCTCGGCCGGCTCGAGCACTCCCAGACGCTTGATCTCACCTCGAATCATCCGCAGGTGACGCACCGCCTCGACGATGTCGCCGGTGCCCGCCTCGCCCTTGGAACGGATCATCGCCGCGCCTTCGCCGATCCGGCGCAGGGCCTCGCCAAGGTTGGTGGCGCCGCACACGAACGGGACCTTGAACTGCCACTTGTCGATGTGGTTGGCCTCGTCGGCCGGAGTTAGAACTTCAGATTCATCGACGTAATCAACCTCGAGCGCCTCGAGCACCTGAGCCTCGGCGAAATGGCCGATCCGCGCCTTCGCCATCACCGGAATCGTGACCGTCTCCTGGATGCCCTTGACCATCTGAGGATCGGACATGCGGGCGACGCCGCCGTCTCGACGAATGTCGGCGGGCACGCGCTCGAGCGCCATTACCGCCGCGGCCCCGGCGTCCTCGGCGATCTTTGCCTGCTCGGGCGTCACCACATCCATGATCACGCCACCCTTGAGCATCTCCGCAAGGCCCGCCTTGACGGCGAATGTCGACTCTTGGCGAGAGGGGTTGCCGTTGTCGCTCATCGGTGCTGAGTGTAGCCGGACGGTAGGTTCCCTAAAGATGAGCCTTCAGGCGGTGTTTATACGTGATGGCGAGCGCTTCGAGGCGACCGAGCTGGCCCGTGGCCCGTGGGATCCCCGGGCGCTGCACGGTGGCGCGCCGGCCGCGCTACTGGTCCACGCGTTCGAACGCTGTTCGCCGCAGCCGGGCCTGCGCCTGGCACGGACCACGTACGAGTTCGTGCGGCCGGTCCCGCTCGGGAGCCTGGCGGTGACTCTGGAGGTGACGCGGCCGGGCCGGCGCGTGATGCTGCTGGAGGGATCCATCCACGACGCCGACGGGACCGAGGTTGCGCGAGCCCGGGCGCTGCGCGTGCGGCCGAGCGAGCTGGGCGAGCCGCCGGCGGTCCCGCCCCCGTTCGCCGGCCCCGAGCGTGGACGGCCGAACGACTTCGGTGCCATGGACGGGCCGATGTTCCCCAACGCTGCGTTCGAGATCAGGTTCGTCGAGGGAGCCTTCCGCCGACCCGGGCCGGCCACCGCGTGGTTTCGGCTCCGCCAGCCGATCGTCGCCGGGGAGCATGTCGAGCCCGTTTGCGCTGGCCGCCGCCGCCGGGGATTTCGGCAACGGGATCGCGAGCACGCTCTCCTGGGAAGACCACGTGTTCATCAACCCCGACCTGACGCTGTATTTCGAGCGGGAGCCCCGCGGCGAATGGGTTGCGCTGCAGTCCGAGATGCGTGTGGCGCAGGGCAACGTCGCGGTGGCCGAGAGCATCCTCTGGGACCGCGACGGCAGGATCGGGCGCGCGACGCAGGCGCTGCTGGTGGGGCGCCGCTGAGGACTACTTGAGGCGGAAGGCCTTGATCCGGACGTCGTATTGCTGCGCGTCGCGCGCGTAGACGCCATAGGCGAGCGCCTGGATCAACGACAGCAGCGCCGTATGCGAGCGCACGAAGGCCGGCGTGTTCGACGAGTAGTACAGCCGGATCCGCGCCAGCCGAGCGACCTCCGAGAGCGTCGCGTCGGTGATCGCGAGCGTCGGCGCCTTGCGATGACGGGCGAGCTTCATCGTGCGCGTGATCAGCGGGTGGGGCCGGCCGGCCGAGAGGCCCACGACGAGGGTTGTGTCGTCGATCCTGCTCAGGCGCCCGAGCGCTTCCTGCGATGGGCTGGCGACGATCTCCGCGCGCAGATCGAGAAGCATCAGGAGGTGGCGCAGGTAGCTGGCGAAGAACGCCATCTGGTCGGTGCCGGCGATCAGCACCTTGTCGGCCGACACGATCGCGTCGATCGCGGCCTCGACGTTGGCGCGCGAGAGCTTGTGCGCGGTGTCCTCGACGTTGACATGGTCCGCGGCCAGCGCGGCTTCGAACTCGGTGTGGTCGAGCGAGAACAGCGGCGCCGTCGAAGCGAGCGTCTCGGTCGCGCCGGCCGGGCGCCGCCGGTACTCGTCGCGGGCGGCCTGCTGGAGCTCGGGGAACCCCTCGAAGCCGAGCGCCTGCGAGAACCGCACGACGGTGCTTGACGACGTGTTCGCTCGCCGCGCCAGCTCCTCCGCGGTCTGGAAGGCGGCCTCGTCGAGATGGTCGACGATGTACTGGGCGACGTCCTTCTGCGAGCGCGAGAAGTCGTCAAACCGGGCGCGAATGTAAGCCGATAGCGCCTGGTGCCCCTGGGCTGGCTCGGCGCTGGCAATCGGAACGGAGGGCTGCTTCATCGGCAGCCGTCTGATTCGACACCGGCAGCCGTCGTTCCTTCAGGCCCTCATCGCGGGACCGCTTCGATTGCCCTCGGGACCCCTACCGCCGCTCGCGCAGGCGCCTCATGCGTTCCTGGTTTTGCCTGCGCTCGCCTAGCACCTGGACAACCGCATAGGCGATCAGCACATTGGCGATGATCCCGACCCCGAGGAACGTCAGCGCCAGCGCAAGCGTTTGGCCGCCGGCGCTCGGCTTGTCCCCGAGGCCGAGGATGTCGCCAAAGCTCAGGATGGTCGCCACGATCACCATGCACCCGTAAGCATAACTTTGATCGCCGCCGCCACGCGCCAAGGGCGCTCGTCTCCGAGTGCGCGGCACGGTAGCTTGCGGGGAGCCGGCCCGGTAGCTCAGTGGTCAGAGCAGCGGACTCATAATCCGTCGCGCGCAGGTTCGAGTCCTGCCCGGGCCACTGGCGCAACCTCGAGACGAGCTCGGCGTAACCACGGCTCTGAACTACGAGCGAGCCTCGAGCTCGCTGATCCGGTCGAGCAGCTCGCATACGAGCACCGCGCCGGCGTAGTTGAGCCCGAGGTCCTGCCGCAGCCGCTCCGCTCGCGCGACCCGCGCGGCGCTGCGCGGGTCAAAGCGTGGGGTCTCGGCCGCCGCGGCCGCGCGTGGCTCGAACAGCCCGAACTCCAGATAACGCCGCACGTGCACGATCTGGACCCCGGCCCGCCGGGCGACGATCGTCAGCTCGACGGCCTCCTCTTCCGCGTGGTCGCGATCAGCCGGCTCGCCGTGACCGTCTGCGTGCATTGTCATGCCTCCCGCGGGTCAGGGCCCGAGATTTCGGCGAGCTGCTCGTAGAGCTCGCGCTCGCGGTCTGACAGCTCCTTCGGTACGACGATCTTGACGATCGCGTGGAGATCACCGCTGCCGCCACCGCGTTTGGGGAATCCTCGTCCACGGAGCCGCAGCCGCCGGCCGCTGGACGAGCCCGCGGGAACCCGGACCCGGGCCGTGCCGGTCGGGGTCTCCACGGTGACGGTCGCCCCGAGCGCCGCCTCGGATGCAGTGATCGGGAGGTCGACGTCAAGGTCGTCCTCGCCGCGCCGCCGGAAGCGCGGGTGCGGCCGCAGAAGGACGCGCAGGAAAAGATCCCCGGGCGGACCGCCATCGCGCCCCTCGCCCCCTTGTCCCGCAAGACGGATCAGCTGTCCGTCACGGACGCCGGCGGGGAAGTTGACGTTGACGTCACGGCCGCCCAGCGTCAGCCGCCGTCGGCCGCCCTCGAGCGCGTCCTCGAGCGACAGTTCGAGCAGCGCCTCCTGGTCGCGGCCGCGCAGTGGCCCGCCGGCGCGGCCGGGGCGCGCCCCGAACAGCGCCTCGAACAGGTCGTCGCCGAACTCCACGCGAGTGCCGTCGCCGAAATCCTGGTGGGCGAAGAAGTCCTCGAAGCTCTCGCCGGGCGTCTCGTGCTCAGCTTCCCGCCAACGGGCGCCGAGGCGGTCGTAGCGCTCCCGCTTGTCGGGGTCCGACAGAACCTCGTACGCCTCGCCGAGCTCCTTGAAGCGCTCCTCGGCGTCGCCGTCGGCGTTGAGGTCCGGGTGGTACTTGCGCGCCAGCTTGCGGTACGCGCGCCGGATCGCGTCGGCATCCGCGTCGCGCGGGACCCCCAACACCTCGTAATAGTCGGTGTAGCTCAGCGGCATCTGCGATGAATCCTCGCTCAAACGGCCCCCGCGGCGACTCCTGAGGAGATCTCGGGCCTTCCGGGTTATCCGGATGTAGTCCGCAACTCCTGGCCGGAAGACGTGTTTCGTTTGCTTGCCGAGTCCTCGGGGGCCATCCCCGGGGAGCGGGGAACCCAGTTTGTTGGGGCGAATCCGGCGGTGATCCGCTGGTAGCGCTCGTATCCCGAGCGCGAGCCCGTCAGCTAACCCCGTAGGCGTCACGCCACAAGTTCAAGGCCGAACGACAAGGGGTTGCAGATGCCCATCTCGAGAATCCATGCCGTCGCGATCACCATCGCGGCGCTGATCGCGATCCTGGCGCCCGCCTACGCGGATGCCGCGCTCCCGACCGGGGGTACCGGAGGCGCGTCGATCGTGCTCTCGCAGGCCAACAACAGAACACTCCCCAAAGCAAGTGCCGACGCCGGCTATGTCAATCCGTTCAGCGGGGACTGGTACTCGGCCGGCCGGACCGACATGGGGGTCGACTTCTGCCTGCGACCGGGCGCGCCGATCCGGGCCGTCGGCAACGGGGTGGTCGTCGGGATCAGCTCGGGGTGGTTCGATGGGCAGCCGTACGTCTGGTATCGGCTGTTGAGCGGCCCCTACACGGGCCGCTATGTCTACGTCGCCGAGCAGATCAGCGACCTTACGAGGGTCGGGGCACGGATCAGAGCCGGGCAGCCGCTGGCGCACTACGGCCGCTCCGGAACCTGTATCGAGATGGGCTGGAGCGCCGCCAACGGCGCGACTCTGGCCCAGGCCACGACCGGCTATTACGAGGGACAGGTCACACCGGCCGGCGTGTCGTTCGCACATTTCCTGAGCTCGCTCGGGGTCGCGGGGCTGAGCAGGGGCTGACGCCGGGCGCGGGTCGCAGGAGACCCTCCTCGCTGCTATCGCTCAGCGGTATTCGTGGACGTGCTCGGGATCGACGCGGAAGCTGACCCGGGGCTGGCCAGCGAAGTCAGCTGGGTCCTCGCCGTAGCGCTCGGCCTGGCTCATGGCCTCGGCGAGCGCGTGTTCCCCCTCGTCGGCGAGCGTCGCGCGACCACGGATCGAGACGTAGTGGAGGTAATC
>CAVYGK010000012.1:0-206893 GCA_963768015.1 uncultured Solirubrobacterales bacterium | reverse complement strand
GGCTCGAACCAGCGACCTCCGCCTTGTCGAGGCGGCGCTCTCCCAGCTGAGCTAATCGTCCTGGGACGCGTAACTGTAGCGTGAGCGGACGGGTCTGAGGGGCTCAGCCGCGGCCGAGAGGGACCGGCGGCAAGATGCGGATCTTGGCGCTCGCGTGCGCCGCTGGAGTGTTGGAGCTGGTCGCGGTCGCCCGGTTGGTGCGAACGCCGGGCGAGCCGGAGGTCACCAGCGCAGTCAGGTGGAACGTCCTGGACCCCGGGTACCTGAGCTCCTGCACGGTCGTGCAGACTGAGTCGCCGCTCCGGTGAAAGCCCGGCGCGGCCGTGATCTGCAGGCCCGGCGGCGGCGTGTCGCAGACACGGACATTCAGGGCCGCGGGCTCGCCGCGGTTCCGGAGTACGAGCGTGAAGGAGACGTTCTGGCCGCGCGATGCGGTGCCCGGCGAGGCGAGCTTGTGGAGACTGATCCTCGTTCCGGCTGGACCGCCCGGGATCAACTCGGGCTTCTCCGGCGGGACGGGCGGCGTGGGTGGCTGAGGCTGCGGCTCCGGTGTGGGGTTGGGTGGCACCGGCGTGGGGGGCGTCTCGACGACCGTCGACGCCGTGTCCCGGTTGGGGTGCGGATCCGGGGTGGGCTCGGGCTGGTCTCCATTCACGGTGGTGACGTTCGTCAGCACGGTCCCATCGGGCGTCGTCGCGGGCACGCTCGTGACGACCGTCAGCGTCACGCTGGACCCGGCGGCGGGCGCAGCCGGAATGCTCGGCGCGGTGCACGTGATCGCGCCGCTCGTGCCGGCGGCGGGATACGTGCAGGTCAGCGACGGGCTCGCCGTCGCGCTGACGAGCCCGACGCGGGCGGGCAGCTGATCGGCGAGCACGAAGCCGGTCGAGGTCGCCGGGCCATAGTTCGTGGCGACGATGCTCCAGGTCACGTTGTCGCCCGGCCCGACATGGCTGGCCGAGACGGTCTTGACCACCCCCAGGTCGGCCGGCTCCGGCGGCGCGGGCGGGACGATCACCGACGCATTCGCGCACCCGCTGAAGATCGTGTCCGGCTGATCGATCGAGTTGGACGTGTAGCACGCGTAGTTGATCAGCGGCTGCGACGTGTCTCCCTGGGCGACGGCGTCGACGCTCGCCGAATAGGTGAACGTGAACGTCGCGTCGGGCTCGAGTTTGCCGACCGGGCAATTGATCGTCCGCGTCGCGGCGTTGTAGACGCACAGGCCACCCGGATCATTCGTGAAGCCGACGAAGTCGAGGCCCGAGGGCAGCGGGTCGGCCACGATCAGGTTGGTCGCCGCGTCGACGGGGGTCCCGCTCAGCGGGTCGTCGGGTGGCCGCGTCGACGGGTTGGTCACCGTCGTCGTGTAGTCGACGACGTCGCCCGGGCTGGCGCTCGGCTGGCTGGCGGTCTTTGTGATCTGAAGGTTGGGCGCCTGGATCAGCGTGCTGAACGCGATCCCGCCGAAGAAGTAGGTATCGCCGACGGTTCCCAGGCACACCGATGCCCCGGTCGCGTCGTTGGGGATCGTCCCCTCGGGCGGATCGAGCGTCGCCAGGTCGAAGCCCAGGTTGTTGTCATAGTCGGGCGTACGGCCGCCCGCCGGCTGGCCGTTGGGCGAGATCGTGCTGTTGAAGAAGTTGTCTACGGGGTGCAGCGCGTCGGTTTGGGGCGTCAGCGTCGAGCACGATGGGGTGAGCGCACCGAGCGACAAGTAATCGCCGGTGATGAAGCGGTCGCCTTCGGTCGCCCAGACCGTGACCTCGGTATTGACCGGCCCGCTGTGAGGTGTCTGGAAGCCGGTGAAGTCCAGCGGGCCGACGACCAGCTGTTGGCCGGCCTGAACCTGAACGTAGGCGAAGCCGTCGAACAGCGTCACGTCGCGCCACGGTGCGGTCGGCGTCTCCAGACGACGACCAGGTTCCAGCCGGCGTAGCGGTTGTATCCGGTACCGGCCTGAACGTTTGCGACCGTGATCGGCAGTGTCTCCTGGCCACGAGCGTTGCGGCGCGCCCGGGTCAGCAGAGCGTCGCTGATCTCGGGAGTCACGTCGGCGCGGACCTGGTAAGCGTCCCCCGGCGCGTTACCGGGCTGGCTGTACCAGCTCGGGAACGTCGGCCCACGCGCCGTCGCGCCCGCTGGCAGTCGCGTCGATCGTCGTGTAAGACCCGCTGCCCGCTTGCATCTCGACGGTCGTGTACTTGCTGTTGTTGGAGACGTTGTCGCCGTCGGGGGCGTTCTGCTGCGCGGGAGTCGTGCTGTCGCAAGGCCGGTTGATGCCACACGACAGATCTGCCGCCCAGTACAGGAACGCTCTGACGATCGTTGCTCCGGCCGGCAACTCGAGCGTCGCGGTGCTCGAGTTGAAGCGCCCGCCGCCCGGGTCGACGTTCACGTACACCATGTTCTCGTCGTTGTTGTTGTTGCCTATGCATGGCTCCGTCGCCCGCGTGCCACCCCTGGTCGTGCGGTGCCTACGCGACGCGGACAGGTTGGCTGGACAGGTCTCGAGCGTGTTGCCGGTAGTAGCCACGTCGCCGCGAAGGTTCTCGGCGAAGCTCGGGATGCTGAGTGGCCCCGCGGAACGCAGGGTGTGTCGGCGCGGGGAGTTGGGCCAGTTCGATGTCTTGGTGCTGACGGCGTGCGCGGAGCTTGCGTAGGTCACGGCCAGCACGATCGCGAGCGCCAGCGCCGCGGCGGCACGCGCCAACCCCAAGCCGTGCGACAGCCCTGCCCGTGCTGAACTGACCACCCTGCCCTCCCGCCTCTTGGGCCTGCGCTCGGCAGAATATAAGAGCGGACACACCCACGCAAGCCGGGCCATCAGCGTTTCAATTCCGGGCCGATGGGGCCGCAGCGCGCGACGGGGACCTGGTATCGCCGGCCCTCAGCCGATCTCAACCGGCGTGCCGGGTAGTTGGCTTGCTCCGATCCTGTTCACCAGCCAGTCGATGTCGTTGTTCGCCAGCCGGACGAAGCCGTGGCTCGCCGCCGATCCGAGCAGGTCTAGGAGGCTCGTTCCGCCGCGCCGTGAATACACACACCGCCAGGACAAGAGCCTTTTGCATCGCGCGCATTTTGTCCACACGTGATCCGAGCGCTGCGTCTGAAAATAGGATTGCGTGGGTAACCTGAACAACCGTGAGGAAGAGAGTCCTTGCGCTTGCGCTTGGCGTCGCCCTGCTGCTCCTTGGCACCTCCGCCTCTTTGGCATGGGCGGCCGTCCGCGTCGCGGTGTCACCGCCGGCAGGAAAGCCGACGACCAAGTTTGTGGTCGGCTTCCGCGCTCCGAGCGCCACCAGCGCCGCGCTTCATCGCCGCTACGAGCTGTACGCCAGCGGGCCGCGCGGGACGCGCTGCACGTCGAGCGTTTCGATGGCGCTCGGGGCGACGCGCGCCGGCTCGCAGGTGCGCGAGACGCTCAAGCCCGCCGGGCACGGCGGCATCTGGTGTGCTGGCACGTTCCGCGGTCGGATCGTCGAGTACCTCAGCCCGATCTGCCAACCGATCAAAGGCAGCGCGACGGTCGCGATCGTGTGCCCGGACATAGTGGTCGCACCGCAGACGATCGGTCGCTTCTCGTTCCGGGTCAAAAAGGCAAGCGGGTCGACGAGCGGCAGCGGGGGGTCGACGGCGGGTCCAAGCTTCGCCGGGCTGCTGAGCGCGACCACGTGCATTCCGACCTCACCCAAGATCCTGCCGTCGCAGAGAACGTACGAGCTCACCTGGGCACCGGCTACTGATCCGGCCACTCCGAGCTCGCAGATCGTGTACGAGATCTTCTACTCGCAGACCTCGGGTGGCGAGGACTACTCGAGCCCAACGTGGACCACCGCAGCCGGTGTGAGCAAGTACACCGTCACGCTCCCGGACAGCATGCCCGCGTACTTCGTCGTCCGCGCGCGCGACACCTCCGGTCGAGTCGACGACAACACCGTGCAGCGGCAGGGCGTCAGCACCTGCACGAATATGTAGCCACGCGCCTGTACTTGCGGCGCCGAACACCTAGCATCACCCGGGGATGGAGTATGAGCTTCCCGATGGCACGGAGCTGACACTGCCTGAACAGGCAACCGGCGCCGACGCGGCCGCCGCGATCGGCCCTGGGCTTGCGCGAGCGGCACTCGCGGTGAAGGTGGGAGACGAGCTGCGCGATCTCGCGCGCCCGCTGCCCGACGGCGCCGGACCCGCCCAGGAGCTCGAGATCGTCACCGAGCGAAGCGGGGAGGAAGCTCTGGCCCTGATTCGCCACGACGCCGCGCACGTACTCGCCGCTGCCGTGCTCGACCTCTATCCCGGCGTCAAGATCTCGATCGGGCCGGCGATCCAGGACGGCTTCTACTACGACTTCGAGTTCCCGGCCGGTGTGACGCTCACCGATGCGGACTTCGAGCGCATCGAGGCGCGCATGCAGGAGCATGTCGATGCCGACGAGCCGTTCATACGCGAGGACGTGTCGGTCGCCGAAGCACTCGCGCGGTTCCGCGACGAGCAACAGGACTACAAGGTCGAGCTGATCGAGGATCTGATCCGCGACGAAGGCGTCGAGACCGTGTCGCTGTACACGAACGGCAACTTCACCGACCTATGCCGCGGACCGCACGCCCCGACGACGAAGCGGATCAAGGCGTTCAAGCTGCAGTCGGTCGCAGGCGCGTACTGGCGCGGCGACTCGACCCGCAAGATGCTCACGCGCGTGTATGGGACCGCGTTCTTCTCGCGCAAGGACCTCGAGGAATATCTAGACCGCCTCGAACGAGCGCGCGCCGACGACCACCGGAGGCTCGGCCCGCAGCTCGGGCTGTTCACGTTCTCGGACGTCTCTCCCGGCGCGGCCTTCTGGCTGCCGGCCGGGACCCACGTCTACAACGCGCTCGTCGAGCTCAGCCGCGAGATGGGGGCACCGCGCGGCTACACGGAGGTCAAGACGCCCCTGCTGTACGACAGCTCGCTGTGGAAGACGTCGGGCCACTGGGACAAGTACGCCGAAGAGATGTTCATCACTGAGTCCGAGGACCGGCCGATGGCGCTCAAGCCGATGAACTGCCCCGGTCACTGCCAGCTCTACTCGCTGCGCCCGCATTCCTACCGTGAGCTGCCGGTGCGCTACTCCGAGCCGGGGCTGCTGCACCGCAACGAACCGAGCGGCACGCTCCACGGCCTGCTGCGAGTGCGCCACTTCGCGCAGGACGACGCCCACATCTTCTGTACGGAGGAGCAGATCCAGGAGGAGGTCGCCGGCTGCCTGGAGTTTGCGTTCGCGACCTACGCGGTGTTCGGCTTCGACGTGCGGCTCGAGTTCTCGACCCGACCGGAGAACCGGATCGGCTCCGACGAGCTCTGGGACCACAGCGAGGCGGCGCTCGTGCGGGCGCTCGAGAGCCAGGGTCTCACCTACGACGTCAACGTGGGCGACGGGGCGTTCTACGGCCCCAAGATCGACATGCACATGACTGACTCGCTGGGGCGCTCCTGGCAGCTCGGCACGGTCCAGCTCGACTACAACATGCCCGCCCGCTTCGGGCTCACGTACACCGGCGCCGACAACACCGAGCATCAGCCGGTGATGATCCACCGCGCGCTGATGGGCTCCTATGAGCGCTTCATCGGGATCCTGCTCGAGCATCTGGCCGGTGAATTGCCGGTCTGGCTGACCCCCGTGCAGGCGATCGTGCTGCCGATCGCCGATCGCCACAACCTGTACGGCGCCGAAGTCGTCGAAACGCTGCTCGCGCGTGGCGTCCGCGCCGAGGCCGACGAGCGCAGTGAGTCGGTGGGGCGCAAGATCCGCGACGCCGAGCAGCGCAAGATCCCGTTCATGCTCGTGGTCGGAGACCTCGAGCAGGACGGCGACTTTGTCAGCGTCCGCGAGCACAAGGGCGGGGATACGGGTCAGGCGACGATCGAGGAGTTCGCCGACCGTGTTGCGGAACTGGTTAAGAGTCGCTGGATCGCCTAGGTATCGCCGCTATACTCGCCCCCGTTGATCCAACTGCACCACACACGGCCCGGCACCGCTTGACATCACGCCGCGCCTCTGACTAGTGCCGGTTCCTCGTAGGTTTGACCGGCGCCCGCCCGAGCGGGATCTGACTCGGATCAACGATCGGATTCGCGTGCCCGAGGTGCGGCTCGTGGGCGAGGACGGCAAGCAGATCGGCGTCGTCAAGACGTCCGAGGCGCTCGCCTACGCGCAGGAGCGCGACCTCGACCTCGTCGAGGTGGCGCCTGACGCCCGCCCACCGGTGTGCCGGGTGCTCGACTACTCCAAATACCGCTACGAGCAGGCCCAGAAGCAGAAGGCCGCCCGCAAGCACCAGCAGCAGATAACGATCCGCGAGATCAAGTTCCGTCCCAAGATCGCCCAGAACGACTACGAGACGAAGAAGGGCCACGTGCGCCGGTTCCTGCTCGGTAAGGACCGCGTCAAGGTGACGATCATGTTCCGGGGCCGCGAGGTCACCCATCCCGAGCGCGGCACCTCGTTGTTGGACCGCCTCGCCGAGGAGCTGTCCGACGTCGGGGTCGTCGAGCAGACGCCGCTTCAGGACGGGCGCAACATGACGATGATGCTGGCGCCATCCAAGGCCGTGCTCGCGGGCGAGATCGATGGCGCCAAGCCCCCGTCCGACGGAGTCGATCGCGGCTCGCATCGTCGGGGTGATGGGCAGCAGAATGGCGCCTCCGACAGTCCCGCGCCTACCCCGAGTGACGCCCCGGCTGAGGCCCCGCCCGCCGCGTAGCTGTCACAAAAAACGCGCTGCCCGACAGCCGCCGGCCGCGCGGCTGTCACAAAATTGCGACGGTCGACAATAACCGGGTATGGAGGGTCTGCCCGACCCACGCACCGACGGCGAGCTGTTGGTCGCGAGCGTCGCCGACCCGGAGGCGTTCGCGGTCTTCTACCGCCGCCATGTGCGCGGCGTGCTCGGGTTCTTCCGCCGCCGCGTCGACAGCGCTGAGCTGGCGTTTGATCTGATGGCCGAGACGTTCGCGGCAGCGCTCGAGGCGGCGCCCCGCTATCAGAAGCGGACCGAGCCGGCGCGCGGGTGGCTCTACGGGATCGCCTGGAACAAGCTGCACGAGGCCCACCGCCGCGGCCGGGCCGAGGACTCGGCGCGGCGGGCGCTCGGGATGACCCGGATCGTGTTGACCGACGAGGCGCTCGAGCGGATCGAGGCGCTGGCGGGCGGGGAGGCATTACAGCTGCTCGAGAGCCTCCCCGCCGACCAGCGCAATGCGGTCCGCGCGAGAGTGCTCGACGGCCGCGGGTACGGTGAGATCGCGGCCGAGCTCCAGTGCTCGGAGATGGTGGTCCGCAAGCGGGTCAGCCGCGGCGTGCGGGCGCTGAGACTGAGGATGGAGGCCGCGGGTGGCGATTGACGACCCGATTCTCGCTTTGGAGCGCCAGCTGGTCGGCGCAGCGCGCCGGCGCTCAGCGCCACGGCGGCGCGCCGGCGGCGGCGTTGTCGCGGTAGCGGCCGCGATGCTGGTGGCGCTGGCGGTCGCGGCGGGCGCGCTGGCGCTACTCGGGGGTCGGACGCACCCGGTGCGGGTCCAGGCCGTCCCGACCGCGCACGACCAGCTTTACGACGTGCTGGGCGTGCTGCGAAACCCGCGGACCGAGGTGGATCTCGCGGTGCTTCCGGGCGCTCGCCCGCGCACGGCCCGCGCCTCGCTGGTCGTCTCCAACCGTCGGTCGGCGCGGCTCGCCGCGGTTACGCCCTGGGGCGCGAGCGTCTACCTGGTCCCGTTCACTGCAGCCGGCGTTGATCGTGTCGCGATCCTCGTCCACGGCGCCGCGTGGAGCGCCGCGAACGCCGCGAGGATCACGCGCGGCCGCGCGCTCGTGTACGTCCGGTCCGCCGGCCACGCGCGCCCGCTGCGACTGATCCAGGTCGTCCCCGACGGCGTCCCGCGGGTGTCGCTGGCGTTCGCGCCACCCGATGGCCGGCCGGGAGAGCTGATCGAGACCGTCACGGTGCACGGCAACGTCGCCGCGTTCCAGGTGCTCCCGCGCCCGACCGGGCACTTGCAGTTGATCTGGCAGGCCGCGGACGGCCAGACCCTCAAGCGCGTCGCGCTCCCCTAGCCCAGGAGGTGCGTGACCTCGTAGGGGCCAGAGCCACCGCGAAGTAACACGGCCCGGGGCTGGGCTTGCGCCCTAATGGTTGCTATAGCCACCACGAGGCCGCAAGGCCCGGCTGACACTGACCGTCTGCTTTACTCTCAGGCCGCCATGCCGAAGATGAAGCCCCACTCGGGCGCCAAGAAGCGCTTCAAGCTGACCGCGACCGGCAAGGTCCGCGGGCGGCACGCGATGACGACCCACATCCTCGAGAAGAAGTCGCCCAAGCGCAAGCGCCAGCATGGCAAGCCCGCGGTGATCTCCAAGCACGACGAGAAGCGCGTCAAGATCTTGCTGGGAGCAAAGCGCTCATGACCCGCGTCAAGCGCTCGATCCACGCCCGCAAGAAGCGGCGCGCGACGCTCAAGCTCGCGAAGGGCTACCGCGGCGACGCGAGCCGGCATTACCGCACCGCCAAGGAGGCGGTGCTGAAGGCCGATCAGTACCGCTACCGCGACCGCCGAAACCGCAAGCGCGACTTCCGTCGCTTGTGGATCACACGCATCAACGCCGCGGCCCGCCAGAACGGGCTCTCGTATTCGCAGTTCATGCACGGCCTGCAGACCGCTGGCGTTGAGCTCGATCGCAAGATCCTGGCCGACATGGCCGTCCATGACCCCGACACGTTCCGACGCTTTGCCGACCGCGCCCGCGAGGCGCTGGCGGCCGGCTGAGCCTCAAAGCCGACCACACAGCACCGCCACCCGGGCGCCGCTTCCAACGAAGCAGGCGCCCTTTTTGTTTTGAGATGACGATCACCAGCCACCACAACGCAAAGCTCAAGGAGATCCGCAAGCTCAACCAGCGTCGGCGCTGGCGCGAGCGCAGCGGCCGGTTCGTCGCCGAGGGCGAGGATCTGTTGGCGGCCGCCGATGCGGCTGGCTGGACCGCCGTCGAGCGCTATTGCGCGGCGGGCAGCGGTCTCCCCGGGACCGAGGTCGAAGAGGCGGTGCTCGCGTCCGCGTCGGGACTCGGCTCCGGCACGCGGGCGCTGGCGGTTTACGACGAGCGCTGGGCGCCGGCCGCGGTCGGCCCGCTGTGCGTCTACCTACACGGGCTGTCTGACCCCGGCAACGTCGGCGCCGTGTTGCGGAGCGCGCAGGCGTTCGGCGCCGCCTCGATCGCGCTAGGTCCAGGGACCGCCGACCCATTCAGCCCGAAGGCGGTGCGCGCCAGCATGGGGGCCGTGTTCGGTGTGCCGCTCGCGCGGGTGACCGAGATCGCCGAGCTGCCGGCGCGGAAGGTCGCCCTCGTCGCCGACCTCGGCCGGCCGCTGCGCGAGCTCGACCTCAGCGACGTCACGCTGCTCATCGGAGCCGAGCGCGAGGGACTCCCCGAAGAGGTCGTGCAAGCCGCCGACGAGACCGCGCGGATCCCGATCCAGACGCACTCGCTGAACGCCGCGATGGCGGCCACGGTAGCTCTCTATGAGGTGACTAGGATGCGCGCGAATGAGTGACCAAATTGCCAAGATCGAGGCCGAGGCGCAGGCGGCGATCGCAGCCGCGTCGACGACCGCCGAGCTCGAGGAGGCGCGGATCCGCTACCTCGGTCGCAAAGCCGAGCTCCCGAACCTGCTGCGGGGCGTCGCGCAGCTGCCGCCGGAACAACGCGCGGCGACCGGCAAGGCCGCCAATCAGGCCCGCCAGGCACTCGAGCGCGCGCTCGAGCAGCGCCGCGCCGCGCTCGCGGCGACCGAGCTCGACGCGCGGCTGGTCGAGGACCGGATCGACGTCACGCTGCCCGCCGACCCGGCGCCCTGGCCCGGCCACCTGCACCTGATCACGCAGACGTGGCGCGAGCTCGAGGACGTGTTCATCGGCCTGGGCTTCAACGTCGCCGAGGGTCCCGAGGTCGAGACGGTCTACTACAACTTCGACGCACTCAACCACGCCCCGACGCACCCGTCGCGGTTGATGACCGACACGTTCTACGTCGAGCCGGCCGACGACATTTTCGATCCTGACACCCTGCTGCTGCGTGTGCACACGTCGCCCGTCCAGGTGCGGGCGATGGAGCAGCAGCCGCCGCCGATTTACGTGGTCATGCCGGGCCGGACCTACCGGTTGGATTCCGATGCGACCCATACGCCCCAGTTCCACCAGCTGGAGGGGCTCGCGGTCGACGACGACATCACGCTCGCCGACCTGAAGGGCACGCTGCTGACGTTCGCGCGGGCGATCTTCGGCGAGGACCGCGAGGTCCGCCTGCGACCCCACTTCTTCCCGTTCACGGAGCCGAGCGTTGAGGTCGACGTCTCGTGCTTCAACTGCACCGACGGCGTCACGGCCGATGGGCAGCGTTGTCCGCTGTGCAAGGGCACCGCGTGGATCGAGATCCTCGGTGCCGGGATGGTCGACCCGAACGTGTTCGAGTACGTCCGCGAGTACGGCTACGACCCGGAGAAAATCCAGGGGTTCGCGTTCGGGATGGGGATCGAGCGGATCGCGATGCTGAAGCACGGGGTTCCCGACCTGCGGCTGCTGTACGACAACGACGTCCGGATGCTGGAGCAGTTCTGACGATGCGCGTCCCGATCGACTGGCTGCACGAGTACTGCCGGCCCGAGCTCGACACGGGCGCGCTCGCCGACCGCCTGGCGATGACCGGCACCGAGGTCGAGCGGATCGAGCACCACGGCGTCGGCGGGCTCGAGAAGTTCGTCGTCGGCCGAGTGCTCGAGGCAAACCGCCACCCCGACGCCGACCGGCTCAGCGTCTGCCTGGTCGACACCGGCGAGGGCGATCCGAGCCAGATCGTATGCGGCGCCCCCAACGTCGCCGCCGGCCAGACGGTCGCGGTCGCCAAGCCCGGCGCGGTGATGCCGGACGGGACGACGCTGAAGGTCGCCAAGCTCCGCGGCCAGGCGTCGAACGGGATGATCCTCGCCGAGGACGAGGTCGCGATCGGAACCGAGCACGACGGGATCATGGTGCTCGACGACAACGGGCTCGCTCCCGGGACGCCGCTGCAGGGCGTACTGCCGATCTCGACCGACGTGCTCGAGCTCGAGATCACCCCCAACCGCCCCGACTGCCTGGCGATCTACGGCGTCGCCCGCGAGGTTCACGCCGCCACCGCTGCCGAGCTTGCGCCACCACCCTGGGCGCACGACCCCGGGAGCGACGGCGGGCTGCAGCAGGCGACGATCACGGTGCAGTGCCCAGACCTGTGCCCGAGGTTCACCGCCCGCGTGTTCGAGAACGTCAAGATCGGTCCGTCACCGTGGTGGCTGAAGGCGCGGCTGATGGCTGCTGGCCAACGGCCGATCTCGAACGTCGTCGACATCACCAACTACGTGATGCTGCTGACGGGGCAGCCGCTGCACGCGTTCGATCTTGACCGCGTCGCCGGCGCCGAGCTGACCGTGCGGCTCGCGAAGCCCGGCGAGCAGATGCAGACGCTCGACGACCAGACCCGGACGCTCGACGACGAGATGATGCTGATCGCCGACGCCGATGGCCCAACCTCGATCGCCGGCGTGATGGGCGGCGCCCGCAGCGAGGTACACGACGGCACCACCCGCGTGTTGATGGAGGCCGCGAACTGGGACGGCGCCAACATCCACCGCACGTCGCTCAAACTCGGTCTGCGAAGCGAGGCTTCGACCAGGTTCGAGAAGGGGCTTCAACCCGAGCAGGCGCTCGAGGCGCAGGCGGTCGCGGCCGGACTGATGATCGAGCTGTGCGGCGCGCGGCTCGTGCCCGGGACGATCGACGTCGGTGGGCCCGGGCCGGCGCCAGAGACGATCAGGCTCCGCGATGAGCGCGTGAGCGGCCTGCTGGGCATCGAGGTCCCGCGCGCGCGGAGCGCCGAGATCCTGCAGGCGCTCGAGTTCAAGGTCGGCTCGGCGTTCGACGGGCTCGATGTGACCGTGCCCGCCTTCCGCCGCGCCGACGTGACCCGCGAAGCCGACCTGATCGAAGAGGTCGCGCGGCTGGGAGCGCTGGAGACGCTGCCGGCGACGCTCCCATCGCGCCACGGCGCTTGGGGCCGGCTGACCGCGCGGCAGCGAGTGCGGCGCCGCGCGGGCGACTTGCTGGCCGCGCAAGGGCTTGACGAGGTCGTCGGCTGGAGCTTTGCGAGCCCCGATCTGGCGAGCAGGCTGCGGCTGCCCGACGCGCCGATGGTCAAGCTCGCGAACGCGATGTCCAGCGAGCAGTCGTTGCTGCGCACGACGCTGTTGGGATCGCTGCTCGACATCGGCAGCCGCAACCGCGACCGCGGCGCCGGTTCGATCAGGCTGTTTGAGGCCGGTGCGGTCTACCACCCGACTGCCGTCGGCGCGCTGCCCGACGAGCCATACCATGTCGGCGCGCTGCTCGCCGGTCCGGCGCGATCGGCGACGTGGCGCGACCCGGCGCCGCCGGGCGTCGACTTCTTCGCCGCCAAGGGCGTGCTCGCCGGCCTGCTCGACGGGCTCGGGGTGGCCTGGCGGGTCGAGCCGGTGTCCGGGCGGCACCCGTTCCTGCATCCCGGACGGGCCGCCCGGATCGTGCTGGATAGCGACGAGGTCGGTTGGATCGGTGAGGTGCACCCACAGGTCGCGGCCGAGTGGGGTTGGTCAGACCCGCTGGCGTCGTTCGAGCTCGATCTCGACGCCGTCGCGCAGCGCGTTCGCGTGGCCGGCTATCGCGACCTGACGAGCTTCCCGGAGGTCCGCGAGGACCTCGCGGTGGTCGTCGCCGAGGGCGTCAGCGCGGCCGATGTGGTGGCCGTCGTGCTCGACGCCGGCGCGCCGCTGCTCGCGAGTGCGGAAGTGTTTGACGTCTACCGGGGCGAGCAGGCCGGCGCCGGCAACGTGTCGCTCGCGCTGCGGCTGGTGTACCGGGCGCACGACCGGACGTTGACCGACGAGGAGGTCGCACTCAGGCGCCGCCAGATCTCGAAGGCGCTCGCGGAGCGCCTGCAAGGAAGGGTTCGTGACTCATAGCGTCGCTGTGTTCGGCGCCGCGGGCTACGCCGGCGCGCTCGGCGCCAGGTTGCTCGACCGCCATCCGGCATTCGACCTGAGGACGGTCACCTCGCGGTCAGACGTCGGCCGCCGGCTCGACGAGCTTTACCCCCATCATCGAGTGTCGCTGGTGCTCGAAGAACTCGACCTCGACCGCCACGCCGAGGTCGATGCGGCGCTCGTTGCCTATCCGCACGGGGCCGCCGCCGAGCTGGTCGCCGAGCTCGTGCGGCGCGGCGTGCGGGTCGTCGACCTGAGCGCCGACTTCCGGCTGCACGACGCCGCCGTCTACGCGGAGTGGTACCGCGAGCATCCGGCGCCGCAACTGCTGCCGCAAGCCGTGTACGGGCTGCCCGAGCGCTACCGGGAGCAGATCGCCGGCGCCAAGATAGTCGCCAACCCCGGGTGCTATCCGACCGCGACGGTGTTGGCGCTCGCGCCGCTGGCTCGAGCGGGGCTGATCGCGGACGTGGTGATCGACGCCAAGTCGGGCGTCTCGGGCGCCGGCCGGGCAGCGACGGACAAGACGCATTTCGTGACCGTCGATGAGAACGTCAACCCCTACGGCGTGCCGCGTCACCGCCACACGCCGGAGATCGAGCAGGAGCTGGCCGCGCTCGGGGCGCCGCTGCGGGTCACGTTCACGCCGCACCTATTGCCGCTCGACCAGGGGGAGCTTGTCTCGTGCTACGTGACTCTTAACCCCGGGGGGGAGACCAACCACACTAAGTCGATCTACGAACAGTTCTACGCCGACGAACCGTTCGTCGAGCTCGCCGACTCGCCGCCCGGCGTCCGCGACGTACGTGAGACCAACATCTGTCGGATCTCCGTCCACCGCGACGAGCGCACGGGACGCGTGCTCGTGTTCGCCGCGATCGACAACCTCTGGAAGGGCGCCGCCTCGCAGGCGGTCCAGAACCTCAACCTGATGTTCGACCGGCCCGAGGGGGAGGGGATCACATGAGTGCTGCCGCGCCGGATCAAATGACCAGGCAGGAGGGACGGCAGTGAGCGGCTTCTTCACGAGTCGCTGGGTCGAGGTCCCCGAACACGTGACCGAGCTCGATGGAACCGGGCTGGCGGCCGGCTTCCGCGCCGCCGGGGTGGCGGCCGGGATCAAGCCCAGTGGCGCGCCGGACCTCGGCCTGCTCGTGTGCGACGCCCCGGAGCCGCCGAGCGCGGCACGGTTCACCCGTTCGGGCGTGCTCGCGGCGCCGGTCCTGCTGTGCACCGAGCGCTGCGAGCTCGGGATGCTGCGCGCGGTCGTCGTCAACTCCGGCAACGCCAACGCGGCCACCGGGCGTCCGGGCTTCGAGGACGCGATCAGGATGCAAGGCGCCGGGGCTATGGCCGCCGGCGTGCCCGAGGCGCGGGTCGCGGTCGCCTCGACCGGCGTGATCGGCGTACCGCTGCCGATGGACAAGGTCAACCGCGGGATCGTCGCCGCGACGCATGCGCTCAGTCCGGACGGCGACGAGGCATTCGCGGAGGCGATCCAGACGACCGACGCGTTCGAAAAGCGGGCCCGGGTGTCGGTCGCGCTCGAGCGAGGCACCGTCACCCTGACCGCCCAGGCGAAGGGAGCGGGCATGATCTCGCCCGGCTTCGCGACTCTGCTGTGCTTCGTGCAGACCGACGCGGCGCTCCGGCGTGAGACCTGCGACCTGCTGCTCGCGGTGTGCGTCAAGCGCTCGTTTGAGCGGATCAGCGTCGACGGGCAGCTGTCGACCAACGACACCGTGATCCTTCAATCCAGCGGCGCATCCGGAGTGGTCGTGGCGCCAGAGAGCGAGGACGAGCTGCGCTTTGGCGAGGCGCTCGACGCGGTCATGCGCCAGCTGGCGCTGATGATCGCCCTCGACGGCGAAGGGGCGCGCCGCGTCGGCCGGGTGATCGTCCGCGGCGGCGACGAGCAGACGGTCAACGCCGTCGCGCGCAGTGTCGGAAACTCTTCGCTGGTCAAGACGGCACTGTACGGCGGCGATCCCAACTGGGGCCGGATCATCCAGGCGGCCGGCGCGGCGATGCCCGGCACCGCACCGCTCCCCGTCGACATCGCGATCGAAGGCGTGCAGGTCTGCGCGCGCGGCGGCTACGTACCGCACGACGCCGCGATGCTCAAGGAAGCGGTCACGCGCGACGAGGTCGAGTACGAGATCGGCCTGCCCGGCGAAGGGGCCGAGACCGAGCTGTTCTTCTCCGACCTCGGGCACGAGTACGTGACGATCAACGCCGAGTACACGACGTGAGCGCGCGTCCATCACGCGACATCGAGACACTGCTCGAGGCGCTGCCGTACATCCGTGAGTTCCATGGCAAGACGGTGGTGATCAAGTACGGCGGCGCGGCGATGCTCGACGCGACGCTGAAGGAGGAGTTCGCGCGCGACGTGGTGCTGCTCAAGTACGTCGGCATGAACCCGGTCGTCGTCCACGGCGGCGGACCGGAGATCACCGGCTACATGGAGCGCCTCGATCTCCCGGTGCGGTTCGTCGATGGGCTGCGGGTGTCCGATGCCCAGACCGTCGAGGTCGCGAAGATGGTGCTGGTCGGCAAGGTGAACAAGGACATCGTGCTGCGCCTCGGCCGCCACGGCCAGCCGGCGGTGGGGCTTTGTGGCGACGACGGCCTGCTGTTTCGCGCTGCCAGACAGGCCGCTCCCAGCGGCCAAGACATCGGCTTCGTCGGCAAGATCGAACGCGTCGACGTCGACGTGCTCAAGCACGTCGCGCAGGACTACATCCCGGTTGTCGCAAGCGTCGGCGCAGACCGCGACGGCAACTCGTACAACATCAACGCCGACGAGGCGGCGGGGGCCGTGGCGCGCGCGCTCGGTGCCTACAAGATCATGTTCCTGACCGATGTCGCGGGCTGGCTGCGCGACGCGAGCGACCCGGACAGCGTCGTCTCGCAGGCGAGCGCCGACGAGGTCCAAGAAGCGCTCCCGTCGGTCGCCGGCGGGATGCGACCGAAGCTCGCCGCGTGCCTCGAGGCGATCCACGGTGGAGTCACGTTCGCGCACATCGTCGACGGCCGCGTACCGCACTCGGTGCTGCTCGAGCTGTTCACCGACGCCGGGCAGGGGACCAAGATCGGGATGGATCTGTGAGCGCGACCTCGCTGACCGAGCTGCAGGAGCTCGAACGCAATTACGCGATCGGGACCTATGTCCGCAACCCGGTCGCTTTCGTCCGCGGGCAGGGGTGTCGGCTGTGGGACTCCGACGGGCACGAGTACCTCGACTTCCTGGCTGGAATCTCGGTTCTGAACGTCGGGCACTGCCATCCGCGCGTGGTCGAGGCGGTGCGCGCCCAGGCGTCGAAGCTCACGCACGCGACCAACCTCTATTACACGGAGCAGGCGATGCGGCTGTCGGCCGAGTTGTCGCGCAGCTCGCTGGGCGGCAAGGTCTTTTTGTGCAACTCGGGGACCGAGGCCAACGAGGCGGCGATCAAGCTCGTCCGCCGGGCCCGGAACGGCGGCAAGCTCGTCGTCCTCCAAGAGGCGTTTCACGGCCGCACCTATGGCTCACTGTCGGCGACCCCTCAGGAGTCAAAGCAAGCTCCGTTCGCGCCGCTGGTACCGGGCTTCGTCGTCGTCGCCAAGGACCCCGACGCGCTCAGCGCGGCGGTCGACGGCGACACGGCCGCGGTGCTGCTCGAACCGATCCAAGGCGAGACCGGGATCAACGTCCTGACCGACGAGTTGCTCCAGGCGGCCCGCGAAGCGTGTGACCGGACGGGCGCGGCGCTCGTGTTCGACGAGATCCAGACCGGGATGGGGAGGACCGGAACGCTGTGGGCCTACGAGCAGACCGGCGTCGTGCCGGACGCGATCACGAGCGCCAAGGCGCTCGGCGGCGGCTTACCGATCGGGGCCTTGATCACCGGCCCGCGGCTCGCCGACATCCTCCAGCCCGGTGACCACGGCTCGACGTTCGCCGGTGGCCCACTCGTCTGTGCGGCGGCGCTGGTGGCGCTCGAGTTGTGCTCCGATCCGGCGCTCCTGCAGCGCGTACGCGAGCTCGGCGAGCGCCTCCGCGCGGGCGTGCAAGAGCTGCCCGGCGTCGCCGAGGTGCGCGGCCGGGGGCTGATGATCGGCTTCGATCTCGCGCGCGCCTCGGCGCCCGAGGCCGCGCGCCGGGCGCTGCTCGAGCAGCGGTTGGTGGTCAACGCGACCGGCCCGACGACGATCAGGCTGGAGCCCCCGCTGGTTGTCTCCGAGCAGGAGATCGACAGCGCGCTCCAAAGGCTTAACGCGGTCCTATGACAACCGCGCCGGCAGCCAAGGTAGACGTCCCGCTCGCGTACGAGCAGCGGGCCGACGCTGCGGCCGTGGCGGTCCTGCGCCGCCTGCTGAGCGTGATCGACGGCAACCGAGAGGGTGTGCTCGCCGACACCGATCCGGAGTTTCTGCACCAACTACGGGTCTCGGTGCGGCGCTCGCGTACCGTCCAGCGCCAGCTCGCGAACGTCTTTCCAGAGCTCGAGCTGCCCGGCTTTCGAACCGAGTTTCGCTGGCTGCAGCAGGCGACGGGCGAGGCGCGCGACCTCGATGTCTACCTGTTGGGTTTCGACGAGATGGCCGCGCTGATTCCCCTCTCGCTGCGCGCCGACCTGAGTCCCCTGCGCCAGGTGCTGGAGCATTGGCGGCTGACCGCCCACTGGGAGATGGCGCGAGCGGTCGAGTCGCGTCGCACCGACGAGCTACTCTACGACTGGGAGATATTGCTCGAGTCGCTGGTCGAGCTGCCGACGAGCGATCGGCCCGGCGCGACGCGGTCGATCGGCGAGCTGTCCAGTAGGCGAATCCGGCTCGTCTACAAGCGGATCGTCCGGATGGGGCGTGCGATTGGTCCGAACAGCCCGCCCGATGCCTACCACGAACTGCGCAAGACGGGCAAGGAGCTGCGCTACATGCTCGAGCTGTTCGGGACCAAACTGCACGACCCCGAGGTCGTGGCGCCGATGGTCGGGTCGCTGAAAGCGCTCCAGGACACGCTTGGCCGCCACCAGGACCGGGAGGTGCAGAAACTGATGCTGCAGTCGCTGGTCGACGAGGTCGCGTCCTTGTCGCGCGGGCCCAGGGCGGTGATGGCGATGGGAATCCTGATCGACCGGCTGACGATCGATGAGGCGGCCGCGCGGGAGGAATTCGCACAGCGATTTGGGACCTTTGCCTCGGCCAAGCAGCGGCGCCTGGTCAGAAGAGCATTTCGCTGATTAGGCTCCCTGACATGACGACCGATCCCACCTCGCAGCCGAGTGCTTCGTACCTGGCCGACCCGGAGTCGGTCAGCAGGGTCCTGCTGCTCTACAGCGGTGGGTTGGACACCAGCGTGATGCTGAAGTGGATCCAGGATCAGTACGACGCCGAGGTGGTCGCGCTGACCGTCAACCTCGGGCAGCCAGGCGAGGACTACGAGACGGTCAAGGCCAAGGCGCTGCAGATCGGCGCCGTCGAGGCGCACGTCGTCGACGCGCGTGACGAGTTCGCACGCGAGTACGTGCTGCCGGCGATCAAGGCGAACGCGATCTACGGTCTCGGCTACCCGCTGTTCACAGCCCTCGGGCGGCCGCTGATCGCCAAGCTCGCGGTCCGCTACGCGCTCGAGGCCGGCTGCGACACGATTGCCCACGGCTGTACGGGCAAGGGCAACGACCAGGTGCGGATCGAGGCGACGATCGCGACGCTTGCTCCGGACCTGAAGGTGATCGCGCCGGTGCGGACGTGGCGGATGGGCCGCGACGAGGAGGCCGCGTACGCGCGACAGCACGGGATCCCGGTCAAGGGCGGCGCTGAGGTTGCCCCTTACTCGATCGATGACAACCTGTGGGGGCGCTCCAGCGAGGGGCGCTGGATCGAGGATCTCAGCCACGCGCCCGAGGACGACGTCTTCCAGCTGGTGACACGCCCCGAGGAGGCGCCCGATCAGCCCGAGATCGTCGAAGTCGAGTTCGAAGGCGGCGTGCCGGTGGCGCTCAACGGCGAGCGTCTGGAGCCGGTCGCAGCTGATCGAACGCGCCGGCAAGATCGGGTCCCGACACGGGGTCGGGATCGTCGACCACATCGAGGATCGGATCGTCGGGCTCAAGGTCCGCGACATCTACGAGGTGCCGGCGGCGGCGATCCTGCTGACAGCCCACCAGGAGCTCGAGAAGCTGGTCGGCACGATCCACCAGAACCAGCTCAAGCCGATGCTCGACCAGCGCTGGGCGTACCTGGTCTACGCGGGACTCTGGTGGGAGCCGCTGCGCGCCGATCTCGACGCCTACATGGAGGCGGCCAACGAGCTGGTAACCGGGAAGATCGGGATCAAGCTCTACAAGGGCTCGGCCCGCGTCGTGACCAGGTCCTCGCCGCACGCCGTGTACGACCCACAGCTGGCGACGTTCGCCGAGTCGGGCGGGCTGTTCTCGCAGGCAGCGTCGCCCGGCTTCATCGAGCTGTGGTCGCTGCAATCGCGCATGGCTTGGCGCCTCCGCCACGGAGGCGAGTAGGATCGAGACGATGGGTTACAAGGTTCTCGGCTTCGTCGTCTGGCAGGGCACCAAGTGGTATCTGCGCAACCAGGTTGGTGTTTCCCGCCGCAAGGTGGCGCTCGCCGCAATTTCGGCAGCCGTGGCGGCGGGAGTCGTTGTCGCCGGTCGCCACGCGACGAACTCTGAGTAGGAAGAGACAGGATTTGCAGTTCCGGCGGCGAAGGTCGGAGAGGCGAGCCGCCCGCCAGGGAGCGCTCGGTCGCGTGCCATGACTGAGTCCGAAGCACACAGGTCGCAGCTCCCGCTCGAGATCGATCGGATCCAGAGCTCGCGCTCGGCTGTCGGCGAGACACGGCTGCGGCTCAGCGGACGCTGGCTCCAGGCGCGCCGCGCCCCGGTTGGCGAGGAGGCGCTGCTGGTCGTGCACGTGGAGGGCCGGCGGCACCGGTTCGCCCCCGATCGCGACGGCGGTCCCGACGTCGACGCTGAGCCCGGGCGGTGGAGTGCGAGCTTCACGGTCCCGTCCTGGGCCGAGCCGCGCCAGGAAGGTCAGGCGGCGCTGTGGCTCGGCAATGCCGTGATCCCGGTGCCGCCGCTGCACGGTGCGATCGCCACGGTTAGGGCGGAGGATCAGAGCGGTGATCGCGCTCCAGTTCCAATACCGGACCCGACCGAGCCATCGCGCGCCGGCCCACTTGCAGAGCTACTGCTGAAGGACACGGTCGCCGCACTCCAGACCGAGCTGGAACAGCGTGCCGCCGAGGTCGCTCAGACGCGTGCAGCGCTGGCCGCCGCGCATTCGGAGCTCGACGCCCGCGGCGACCGTTATTCCAAACTCGAGGCGCTGCTGGCCGAGCTGCGTGGCGAGCTCGATGGCCTACGCGCCGCGGTCGAGAAACAGCGCCGTGAGCTCGAACAACAGAGCGCTGCTGCCGTCGAGCTCCGTGAGCGGCTGTCCGCGGCCGAGGCGTCGGCCGAACTGCGGGCCGCCGAGACGGTCGCGCTGCGCGCGGAGCTGACGGCCGCGAACGTCTCGCGCGAGGCGGTGGTCAGCGAGGCGGCCGGACTGCGATCAGAGCTCGAGCGGGTCGGTTCAGAGCTCGCGGTCACGCACGAGCGCATCGACAGCGAAGCCGCAGAGCTCGGAGAGGCAAGCCGGCTGCTGGCGGACGCCAAGGCGCTCGCCGCCGAACTCGGCACGAGCGGTGCGCCCGGGGCCCGCAGTTGAGTCGCCCCTGAGCCGCGCCTGATCGCTGCGCGGACCGCGTCCGTCCGCGGCGGGAATTACCTTCGACCCGATGAGCGACCCGCCCGGAATCCCGCCACCACTCGGGATCGAGGTCGTCGAATGGATCGCCGAGGGAGGCGAGAACCTGACCGTTCGTGTCACCGGCCGCTGGCGCCGTCGGCGACCTGCCTGGAGCGGCCAGCCGACGCTGGTGATCGAGGCGCCCGGGCGGCGATACCGGTTCCCCGCGATGCCCGAGCCGCCGAGTCTGACCGGCGCTGCGCCCGGGACGTGGCGGATCAGCTTTGCCGTCCCCTCAGCCCTGGCTCCGGACCTGGGGGGTCGCGCGTGGCTTCAATTCGGAGCGGTCGTCGTGCCGCTGCCCGCAGCCGTCGAGCCGCTCGGCGGCACCGGCATGTCAGATCGACCTGAGCGGCCATCGGAGCTCGTGACCGAACCGGAGCCGGAACTCGAGTCGCCGCCGGCCGCGCCCGCCGCTGATGACGCGCAACTACAACCGCAACCGAGCTCCGAGGTAGAGGCCGAAGCAGCCCGGCGCCGTGCGGACGACGCCGTCGAGCAGGTGCGCGGGCTCGTCGCGCGCGTGGACAGCCTCGAGGGTGAGCTGGCGGAGGCCCGTGTCGAAGCCGCCCGGCTGTCGACCTCGCTGGCCGGCCAGGACCAGGCGCGGCGGGTCGCCGAGCAGCGCGCGCATGCCGAGCGTGCTCAGCGCCTCGATCTCGCGCGCCAGCTCGGGGTTCAGACCCGCGATCGCGACCGCGTCCGGCGGGCACTCGGGGATCTGGCGACCGCCGAGGAGCGGATCAGGACACTCGAGCGTGAGCTGACCTCCGCGCGGCGCAGGATCGACGAGGCAGAGCAGCTCGCCGCCGCCGCCGCGGCGGCCCGGGAGCGCGCCGAGCACCGGGAGGGGGAGGTCGTGCAGGAGCTGGAGCGCGTCCGCGCCAAACCCAGTGACCGCGCCGGGACCGGCGAGCTCGAGCGCCTCGACCTGGAACGAGGACTGGTCGCGCGGCGCGCTGCCGCCGACCGTCGGGTTCCGAGCGAACCGCCGGCCCGTCCGGCCGTTTCGCGGCTGCCGGGGATGGGTTCCGCCGACGCTCCGGGGGCGAGAATCGAGACGCTGGTCGTCGCGCTACGCGCCGAGCTCGAGCAACGTACGCGGGCGGAAGCGAAGCTGCGCGCCCAGCTGGTCGCCGCGGAGGCGCGGCTGTTCGCACGCGAGCGCCTGTCGCAGCAGACAGGGGAGCTCCTGATTGAGCTACGGCACGAGCTCGATGGGGTGCGGACCGCGGTGGCGCGTGAGCGGGAGGAGCGCGAGGCCGCCGAGCGCCGCAGCGACAGTCTCGTGCGCGACTTGGCCGGTCAGCGGGAGCGCACGCGTCATGCCGATGAGGCGATCGCCGCGCTGCGCGAGGAGCTCGACTCGATCCGCGCGGCGGCCGCCGAAGCGGCCGCCCAGGCCGCCTCCGAGCCTGAGCCGGAGCCCGACCCCGAGCTGGCACCCGAGGTTGAGCCGGAGCCTGACCCGGAGGCTGGACCCGAGGCTGAAGCGGCGCCGGAGCGCCTCAGCGAGGCGCTCGGTCGGCTCCGCGACGTGATCCCGCCGCTGGACTCCGAGCCTGAGGCGCGCGAGCAGCAGCCCGATGCGAGCGCGGCCGAGCCAGAGGCGGCCGAGCCAGAGGCGGCCGAGCCAGAGGCGGCCGAGCCAGAGGCGACCGAGCCAGAGGCGTCCGAGGCCACGCCCGCCATGCCCCAGCCGCCGAGACCCGAGACGGCGCCGCCGGCCAAGGGCGGCTTCGCTCACCGGGCGTGGCTGCAGCCCGTCTTCAAATCGCTGGCCAAGACTGACCCCGACCGCGCGGGACGGCTGCTCGTCGACCTGCTCCCCGCGCAGCGGGCCGTGCACCCGGAGCCGCTCTCGTATGACCTCGTGCTCGGTGCCGAACGCGGCTGCGCGCGCGTGACCGTCAGCAACAGCGGCTCGCGGGTGGTGCTCGAAGAACGGCCCCGGAATCTGCGGGACGTCGACTTCCAGGTCGTCGGCGACTACGCGGCGATCGCCAAGCTGCTGACCGCCCGACCGCTGCGGCGCCGTTTCGATCGCAGTGTCGCGCGTGTGCATGGCAATCGCAAGCAGGTGAGCGCGCTCGAGGCGCTCGTGCGCCTGCGGCTCGACCTCGTGGCGCTGTATCGCGAAGGGGTGCGAATGGCGCCCCGCACGGCGCTGACCGTCACCGCTGCGCTGATCGAACCGCAGTGGACTAACGGCGTCCGGTTCTGCATCGCGTACGAGTCGCGGTGGGCCGAGACCGTCTATCTGGTCGTCGACAACGGCGCGCCAGTGCAGGTTGCCGACCAGGCCCCAGGGGGGTGGGTGTCGACTGCGATCTCCGGTCAGGCGGGCGCATTCGAGTTACTGCTGACCGGCGCTCGTCCGCTCCACGCGACCGTGACCGGCGACGACTGGCCGTTGACGCTGGTCGGCAAGTGGATCAAACGCGCACAGAGCGTCTGAAACTGCGCGGCGGGGTCCAGTTGCCGCTCACGGCGTCCGCTGCGGGGCCTATGCTCGTAGGAGAGGGTCGCCGTTGGATCTCGTCGTCGGCGGCCGAGTTGCGTTCACGCGAGAGCCAGGTAGCTCGGCGCGAACGACACCGACGCTGATGACAACTCCCTGCGCCCACCTCCACGTCCACTCCGAGTACTCACTGCTCGACGGCGCGTGCAAGATCGACGCGCTCGCGGCTCGAGCCGCGTCATTCGGCCAGCCGGCGCTCGGGCTGACCGACCACGGCGTGATGAATGGGGCGGTGGAGCTGTTCACGGCCTGTCGCAAGCAGCAGATCAAGCCGATCATCGGCTGCGAGGTGTACGTCGTCGATGACCACGCGCGACGCGGCCCCGGCCGCCTCGAGCGGTTTCATCTGACCCTGCTGGCGGCCGATCCCGCCGGTTACCGCAATCTCGTCAAACTTTCGTCGCTCGGGTTCCTCGACGGCTATCAGCGCGGCAAGCCCGCCGTCGACATGGAGCAGCTGGCTGCTCACGGGCGGGGCGTGATCGCGCTCACGGGCTGCCTGCAATCGCGCTTCTGCCAGTACTTGGTCGAGGGCCATCGTGACCTCGCTCGCGCCCACGCTGACGAGCTGATCGGTGCTTTCGGCTCCGACAACGTCTATTTCGAGGTGCAGAAGAACGGCCTTCCCGTACAGGACGCGTGCAACGAGCAGATCGTCGCGATCGCGCGCGAGGTGGGTCGGCCGCTGGTCGGGACCGGCGATGTTCACTACCTGCGGCGCGAGGACTACCAGCACCACGCGGCGCTGCTGTGCGTCCAGACCAAATCGGTCCTCAGCCAGCCCAAGATCCGCTTTGAGACCAACGAGTTCTATCTGCGCTCGAGCGACGAGATGGCGACCGCATTCGCCGAGTGGCCTGAGGCGATTGCGAGCACGGTCGAGATCGCTGAGCGATGCAACCTCGAGCTTGAGCTCGGACGCCAGCTGATCCCGAGCTATCCGACGCCCGACGGCGTCAGCGAGGCCGACTACCTGCGCGGGCTCGTGCAGGACGGACTCGCGCGGCGTTACGGAGATCCGGTGCCGGCGCAAGCGCGCGCGCGCGCCGACGACGAACTCGAAGTGATCGACCGGATGGGCTTCAACGCGTATTTCCTGATCGTGTGGGACTTCGTCAAGTTCGCCAAGGACGAGGGGATCGCGGTCGGTCCGGGTCGTGGCTCTGCGGCGGGCTCGCTCGTCGCCTACTCGCTGCAGATCACTGACGTCGATCCGCTGCGCTACGACCTCCTGTTTGAGCGTTTCCTGAACCCCGAGCGGGTGTCGATGCCCGACATCGACATCGACTTCTCGGTCCGCGGCCGCGAGCGCGTGATCCGCTACGTGACCCAGAAGTACGGCAAGGAGTCGGTCGCCCAGATCGTCACCTTCGGCAAGATGTTCCCGCGCGCGGCGACCCGGGACGCTGCCCGCGTGCTCGGCCACGAGTACGCGATCGGCGACCGGCTGGCGAAAGCGATCCCCGATCCACAGCAGGGACGGCCGCCGAGCTTCGAAGATTGCCTGAGGCCGGGTCAGCCACTGCGCGCCGAGGTCGACAAGGACGGGACCGCCAAGCAGATCGTGGACGTAGCCCGGGGGCTGGAGGGGATCGTCCGCAACTCGTCGATCCATGCAGCCGCGGTCGTGATCGCCGACCGGCCGCTGACCGACATCGTCCCGCTTCAGATCGCGGACGCCGGCACCGGCGAGGACGGCGAGAAGGTTTTCCGGACCGTGACCCAGTTCTCGATGAAGCCGATCGAGCAGATTGGCCTGTTGAAGATGGACTTCCTGGGGTTGCGCAACCTCGACGTGATCGAGGACGCGCTCGACATCATCGAGCGCTCGAGCGGCGAGCGGCCGGACATGACCACGCTCCCGCTCGACGACGCCAAGACCTACGAGATGATGGCCCGCGGCGACTCGGTCGGGGTGTTCCAGTTCGAGTCCGAGGGGATGCGCGAGACGCTGAAGAAGCTGGGGCCGTCGGAGTTCGAGCATCTGATCGCGCTGAACGCGCTCTACCGCCCGGGACCGATGGAGAACATCCCGGCCTACACGCGCGCCAAGCACCACCCTGAGTCGGTGACCTACGCCGACGAGCGCCTGCGGCCACTGCTGGAGGCGACCAACGGCGTGATCGTCTATCAGGAGCAGGCGATGCAGATCTCGAAGGAGATCGCCGGCTTCAGCGGCGCCAAGGCGGACGATTTGCGCAAGGCGATCGGCAAGAAGAACCGCGAGGCGATGGCGAAGCTCAAGCCCGAGTTCTTCGCCGGCTGCCGCGCGTCGGGCACAAGCGAATCGGTGACCGAGTGGCTGTGGACCACCAACGAGCGCTCGGCCGACTACTCGTTAAACAAGTCCCACTCCGCGTGCTACGCGCTGATCGCGTACCGGACCGCATGGCTGAAGGCGAACTACCCGGCCGAGTTCATGGCGGCGCTGATCTCCTCCGTGATGGACACCAAGGACAAGGTTCCGTTCTTCGCCTCTCAGGCCGAGCAGATGGGGATCGAGATCCTGCCCCCCGACGTCAACCTCTCAGACCACGAGTTCGTGGTCGTCGACGGCAACATCCGGTTCGGCCTCGACGCCGTCAAGGGCGTCGGCTTCCAAGCCGTGGAGGCGATCAAGCAGGCCAGAGCCGAAGGCGGCCCGTTCTCGAGCCTGTTCGACTTCTGCGAGCGCGTCGACAACCGCGCGGTGAACAAGAAGGCGATCGAGGCGCTGATCAAATGCGGCGCGTTTGGATCAACCGGTGCCTCCCGCAAGGGAATGCTCGCCGTGCTCGAACAGGCGCAGGCGGCCGGTCAGAAAGCCCAGCAGGATGCGCTGATCGGTCAGGGGTCGATCTTCGACCTCGAACCTGCACGGGACGCTCCTGGCACTGCGTCGACGGCCTTCAGCGCGCCGAGCCACGCGCCGATCCCCGGCGAGGAGTTCACCAGGACCGAGCTCTTGGCGGCCGAGAAGGAGTCGATCGGGCTGTTCATTTCGGCCCATCCGCTCAAGGAAGTCGGGCTGGCGCTCCGGGCGCGATCCGACAGCACGCTCGCCGAGCTGGCCACCCGGCGCGACGGCGACTGGGTGACGGTCGGGGGGATGGTCACGCAGGCCAAGCGGATCAAGACCAAGAAGGGCGACTCGATGATGTTCGCGACCCTTTATGACCTCGAGGCGTCGGTCGAGATCATCGTTTTCGACAAGGCGCTCAGCGCCAGCGAGGGCGCGCTCGCGACCGACTCGATCGTGCTCGTGCGGGGGAAGGTCGACCACAAGGATCGCGAGAAGACCTGCCTCGTTGCGCAGAGCGTCGAGCGCTTCGAGCCCAGCCAGGCCGAGGTGCTCAAGGCCCAGGAGATCGCCGCACAGCAGCAGGCGGCGCCGGTGTCGCTGCGTCTACGGCTCGACGCCACGATGCTGCCGGCGACCGCGCTCGGCGAGCTCAGGGACGTGCTCGCGGGGTTCCCGGGAGACTCCGATGTCGTGATCGAGCTCAGCACCTCGCGCGGTAGCCGTTGGCTGAAGCTGGGCCCCAGCTTCCGCGTGCAGCGCAGTGCGAGCCTGCACGCCGAGCTCGACGCGCTCCTGGGCGCGGCGTTGATCGCCGAGCGGCAGGCCGCCGAAACCGCCGCTGCAGGGGTCGCATAAGCGCGTTCAGAGGTCTATGCTGCCCCTGCGATGAAGGGGCGGAGCCTTTCGGGAGTCGGGATCGCAGCGGTGGTGATCATCGTCATCGGGATCCTGCTGCTGATTCTCGGATCATCGACCGTCGTGCAGGTGATCGGGATCGCGCTGATCTGTATCGGGCTGCTGGGGTTCCTCGGTGGACAACCCGCGTCACAGCGGCTGGCGGGTTATGCGCGCCCGGGGATGAAGGACAACATCGACGTGTTCGTCGACCCGCTCCAAACGAGCGCGCCCGCGCCGGAGACCGTGGATTCCAATCCTGAGGCGCCCGACTCGGTCTGGGACCACGAGAAACAGCTCTACCGCGAAAAGGCCGAGCACGAGCACCCCGCGGGCGAGCAGCCCTCGTAGGCTGCACCCGGCGACCGACCCCGCTACAACGCGTGCACCCGTTCTCGGGGCTGTCTACTCAGGTACCCACGGCGAGCGCCAGCCGCCGAACTGGCTGACCAGCTTGTCGGCCTCTTTTGGACCCCAGGCGCCCCTGGCGTACGTACGCACGGGCGGGGGCGAGTCGAGCAATGGCTGCATCACGCGCCACGACTCCTCGATCATGTCCTCGCGTGCGAAATGGCTGCTATCGCCGACCAAGGCGGCGTGCAGTAGCACCTCGTAGGGCATCGGGTCCTCGCCGCCCTGGGTAGCGAACGACATCGGGAACTCGATCTCGCCCGGCGCGGGGCGGTCGGCGCGGTGCGCATCGAGGGCGATCTTGATCCCGGTTTGGGGGTCGATCCTGAACACGACCTGGTTCGGCACCGGTGCACGGTGCCGGCCCGAGATGAACGGCAGCTTCGGCGGGCGCCTGAAGATCAGCCGCAGCTCGGTCTGCGTCACCGGCAGGTGTTTGCCGGTTCGAAGGAAGAACGGCACGCCGCCCCAGCGCCAGTTATCGATCCGCAGTCGCAGTGCCACGTAGGTCTCGGTCGTCGAGCGTGCCGCGACCCCCTCGATCTTCCGATAGCCCTGGTACTGCCCGCGAACATAGTTGTCGGGTTCGGCGTCGGCCATCGCACGGATGACATTAGTTTTGGCGTCCTTCAGTGCTTCGTCGTCGGCCGCCGCCGGTGGCTCCATCGCGGTCGCCGCGATCGTCTGCAGCAGGTGGTTGACGACCACGTCGCGCAGCGCCCCGACCGGATCGTAGAAGCGGCCTCGGCCTTCGACCCCGAACGCCTCGGCCATCGTCACCTGCACCTCGCCGACATAATTGCGGTTCCAGATCGGCTCGAGCATCGTGTTTGCGAACCGCAGATAAGTGATCTCCTCGACCCCCATCTTTCCGAGGAAGTGGTCGACCCGGTAGATCTGAGACTCGTCGAGATATTTGTGCAGGTCGGCTGACAGGGCGCGCGCCGAGGCGAGGTCCTCACCGAACGGCTTCTCGACTACCACCCGCTGCCCTCTGGACACCAGCCCCTGTTTGGACAGGCCGGCGACCACGCGGTCAAACAGGACCGGCGGGATCTCGAGATAGAAGGTAGGAAACTTCGCGTCCCCGAGCGCTTGGCCGATGCGCTCGTAGGTCGCATCGTCGGTGATGTCGCCCTGCACATACGACAGGCGTCGGGCAAAGCGGCCAAAAACGCGGTTATTGATCTTCTCGCCGGTGTCCTGGATCGAGCTGAGGGCGTGCTCGCGCAACCGTTGGTCTGACCAGTCCGAGCTCGCGACACCGATCACGGGACAGTCGAGCAGGTTGCGACGCTCGAGCCGGTACAGTGCGCGGAGCGTCTGTTTGCGCGCCAGGTCGCCGGTGATTCCGAAGATCACGAGCGCATCTGCGTTGCGGGTGCCGTTGCTCACGTCGGCGGCACGCTATCCGACCTTGCGGTTACGGGTCGCGCCGCGGGTCGTGGCGCGCTGTGCGGCGTCAGCACGATCGCCCGCTGCGGCGCGCTCGCCCGCGGCGGCACGCTTGCCCGCGGCGGCAGGTTTGGCCGCCCCGGCACGCTTGCCCGCGGCGGCGCGCTTGCCTGCCCCGGCGCGCTTGCGCGCGGCCAGCCCACGCTTGCGCAGCCGATGGCAGAGCTCGACCTGCGCCAGCGTGGGTCTGGTCTCGAGCACCAGCGGCAGACGCTCGAAACGCGGCTCGGACAGGAACGCCGCGCAACCCCGCTCGCCGATCTCGCCCTCGCCGATCCACGCGTGGCGGTCGCGGTTGGAGCCCAGCGGCGTCATCGAATCGTTCAGATGAACGGAGCCGAGCCGTTCCAGGCCGACGGCCGCGTCGAACTCATCGAGCGTCTGCGCGAGTGCCGCGTTGGTACGGACGTCGTATCCCGAAGCGAGCAGGTGGCACGAGTCCAGGCAGACGCCGAGGCGCGGCCCGCCGCCGGCGGCATCGAGCAGCGCCGCGAGCTCCTCGAACGTGCGACCCAGGGTCCCTCCGGCGCCCGCCGTGTTCTCGAGGTGCAACGGGCAGGCCTCGGACTCGCCGAGTGCCTCACCGATCACCTTGCCGGCCCGCTTGACCGCGCGCGACACGTCGCCCTGTTTGGCCGAGCCTGGATGAAGGACGACTCCGGTGACTCCAATTCCGTGCCCGACGCGCAGCGACTGGATCAGCGAGGTGCGCGACTTCTTGACGATCTCCTTGTCCTCGGAGGCGCAGTTGAGCAGGTAGACGGCGTGGATCAGGACGGCCTCGATCGGCGACGGATCGATCGCGGCCCGGAAGGCCTCGAAGTCGTCCTCGCCGTAGGCGGTCGGGCGCCACATGCGCGGCGACTGATTGAAGATCTGGATCGCTTCGGCGTCGAGCTCGACGCCGCGCTCAACCGCCTTTGGCAGCCCACCCGACTGCGATACGTGGGCGCCGATTAGCATGCTCTGACTGTGTCCATCCGAGTCCGTTTCGCTCCTTCTCCAACCGGCGCGCTGCACATCGGCGGCGCCCGCACGGCGCTCTACAACTGGCTCGTCGCTCACGGCCCCGGCGCTGGCCCAGGCCAGCGCGCCGGCACGCTGGTGCTGCGGATCGAAGATACAGACCGGGCGCGTTCGACGCCTGAGAACGTCGAGCAGATCCTCGACGCGCTCGAGTGGCTCGGGCTCGATTGGGACGAGGGCCCGATCTTCCAGTCCGAGCGTTCTGCCCGCCACACTGAGGCGCTCGCGCAGCTGCTCGAGAGTGGGCACGCCTACCACTCGAGTGCGACCGCCGATGACGTCAACGAGTACAAGGCGAGGCACGGTGCCGACCGGGGTTTTCGGGGCGAGCCCGAGACCGTCGGTGCGGTCCGGCTGCGCGTCCCCGACAGCGGCGAGACAGTGGTCGACGACGTGATCCGCGGCGAGACCCGGTTCCCGAACGCGAGCATGGACGACCCGGTGATCGCGCGCGCCGACGGCTCGGCGCTCTACAACTTCGCGGTCGCGGTCGACGACCTCGACGCCGAAATTACGCACGTCGTCAGAGGGGAGGACCACCTCTCGAACACCCCGAAGCAGCTGCTCGTCGTCGAGGCGCTCGGAGCAAAGCCGCCACGCTACGCCCATTTGCCGTTGCTCCACGGCCCAGACGGGCGCAAGCTGTCAAAGCGCCACGGCGCCGCGTCGGTCCAGGAGCTCCGCGACGCGGGTTACCTGCCAGAGGCGGTCGACAACTACATCGCCCTGCTGGGAGCCGGCTTCGCCGCCGACGAGGAACACTTCACGCTGCCGGAGCTGGCCGAGCGCTTCCGACTCGAGCGGGTCTCGAAGAACCCCGCCGTTTTCGATGAGCGAAAGTTGCGCCACATGAACGGCCGCCACCTCCGCGAGCTCGACACCGCCGAGCTGACGCGACGCCTCGAGCGTTTCACCGGCCGCACCGGAATTGACGGCGCGGTCGCGATCGCCAAGGACAAAATCCAGACGTTGGCCGATTTCTGGCCGCTCGTCTCGTTCATATTTGACGGCCCGGTCGACGACCCGGCCGCGTTCGAGAAGACGATCTGCGGCGACGGCGGGGTCGAGACGCTCGGCCACGCCCGCGCGGCGCTCGCCGGCGCCGAGCCGTTCACGGTCGAGAATGTCGAGGCAGCGCTGCGGACCGTGGTTGAGAGCACCGGCGCCAAGCCGGGCAAGGTCTTTCAGCCCGTGCGCGTCGCGATTGCCGGCCAGACCGTGTCGCCGGGGATCTTCGAGACGCTCGCGCTGTTAGGGCGCGACGAGAGCTTGGCACGGATCGACCGCGCGCTCAGTCGGGCGCGCGATGAATGCGACCACCCACCCGATTAAAGTCCCTAAACCGCGCTCGTCCATCTGCCGATAGATGACCAAATGGTTGGGGATGCCGATGCCGAGCGACCTGCAGGGACAGAGAGAGACGCGTGAGACAGCGGTGGCTTCGGTCGCAGCCGTGAAAATAACGCCCACCGATCCGTACGCAGGGCGGGAGCGTCATCACAACGAGGGACACGGTCGACGCCTGACCGCGGCGTTTGAGGCGCTCGAGGCCTATCCGGTACTGGTCGAGTCCCGCAACCGCGTGCTGCGGCTGTTTGAGGACGGGGAGCCGTCGAAGGCCGACGTCGTCAACGCGGTCGAGGCCGACGTGTCGCTGGCGGTCACCGTCGTCCGTCTGGCAAATCAGATCGAGGGGCAGGCCGGCAAGGTCGACAGCGTCGTGACCGGGGTCGAACTTCTCTCGCCGCGGACCGTGCACGCGATCGCCAGCCGGGCGCGCACGTTTGACTTCTTCGAGCGGTCGGCCGTCTGGCAGGGGATCCCGGAGCGGTTCCGCCTGCACGCCGTCGCCACGCAGCGCGCCGCGGATCGGCTCGCGCGCGAACTCGGGTTTGAGGCCCGCAACCGGCTGATGGTCACCTCGCTGCTGCACGACATCGGCAAGCTCGTGCTCACCCACGCCTATCCGGGATACCCGGGCCAGGTCCACGGTGACGCCGGGACCCCGGAAGAGCGCATTCAACGCGAACGGCGTGAGCTGGGAGTCGATCATGCCCTCGTTGGCGGCGTGCTCGCTCGCCGATGGGGCATGCCGCGGGCGGTCGCGAGCGTGATCGAGCACCACCACGACGAGAAGGGCGAACCCGAGGCATCGCTGGTCCGGCTGGCCGACATGCTCGCGCACTACGTGCTCGGGGGCCAGATCGCGCCATCGGAGTTGCTCGCATCGTCGCGCGCGGTCGGTGTCAGCCCGGCGAGCCTGCGCACGGTCATGTATGAGCTGCCGTTGCCGTCGGCGAGTAGCCGTCCGCGCCAGGTGGATCCGTGTCCGATGTCCGGACGCGAGATCGACGTCCTGCGCCGTCTCGCTCGCGGGATGGTCTACAAACAGATCGCGACCGAGCTCGGGCTATCGACGAGCACCGTCCGCACGCACCTGCACAACGTCTACGGGAAGCTCGGCGCGATGGATCGCGCCCAAGCCGTCCTGATCGCCACCGAGCGCGGCTGGATCTAGACCCAAGCGGCGGCCGCCGCCGGCCGCAGGCAGGCTACGATCGACCCCGCATGCTCTCGATCACGACCAAATCGCCGTACGCGCTGAGCGCGCTGGTCGAGCTGTACCGCCAGGGCGATGGGGGGCCGGTGCCGATCGCCGAGCTCGCCCGGCGCCGGGAGATCCCGGTGCAATTCCTGGAGCAGTTGTTCGCGACCCTGCGGCGGGCCGGCGTGCTCAGCTCCCAGCGCGGCGTCAAGGGCGGCTACAGCTTCGCGCGGCCGGCCAACGAAGTGACGGTGTTGGAGCTCGTCGAGCTGCTCGACGGGCCGCTGGGGCGCGGCGCCCACGGAATCTTCTTCGAGGCCGCGCAGGCCGCCGGCGCAGTCCTGAGCGAGGCGACCGTGGCATCGATCGCCGAGCAGGAGACGCTCGCCGCCGGGGCGCCGATGTACCACATCTAGAAGCGCACCAGCGGTCGCGGTCGTTTCCCCATAAACACTGGGGATTCGACCGCTGGGGAACCGTTTAGAACCGCCTCAACGGGCATCTAACTGTCGCGCACGTGTCGCGCAAGCGCGCTTTCACGCCGCGCGGCTGCGCAAGAAGCTCGGTGGCGTGGCGGGTGGCTTCATAGTCAACGTCTGGGGTATCACACGCGCAAAGTGATGAAGCAGGGATGAAGCAGTCGAAGTTCGTCGGGCGCAGGCTCCCAGGCTTCTCCTATTAGACCCCCTGTGTCAACCTCCGGCCGCGATTAAGCGTTGTAGAGCGGTATGACGGTCGGTGTCGTAGATGTCGTGGTCGTGCCATAGGCGCCAGATGACCTGGCACCATGCGCGGCCGAGGATGCGGGTGGCGTGGGTGTGGCTGGCTCCGCGTGCGCGGGCGCGGTCATAGATGTCGGCCGCCCAGGGGTTATGCCGTCGGCTTGCGTCGGCGAGGGTGCACAACGCTTGGCGGAGTCGGTGGTCGCACGCCCAGCGGAACTGAGCGTGTTTGGCTTTGCCTGATTCGACGGCGACGGGGGCTTGGCCAGCGTCAGCAGCTAGCGCGCGGTAGGTGGGGTAGCGCTCGCGGCAGTCGCCGATCTCGGCGAGCATGCTGGCGGCGCACAGCCACGAGTCGGGGGCGATGAACAGCGAGCGGAACGTCGGCCCGTCGGGGTGTTGATCGAGCGCGTGGCGGATCTCGATCGTCAGCTCGCTGATCCGCTTGACGACCGGCTCCAGGGCGGAGACGAGCGCCAGCACGATCTCGCGACGGGCTTGGGTCTCGAGCTCGCCGGCGCGACCCTCGGCTCCCTCGCGCAGTCGGGTGAGCAGCTCGCGGGCTGGCTTGCGTCCTGGGTAGCCGTGGCGCTTGAGAAACGCCCCCAGGCGCTGCTCACCAAGCCCGCGGGCATCGACCGGGGCCGGGTAGCGCCTGAGGAAAGCGAGCGCGATCTGCGTGTCGACCGAGCAGAACACCTTGCTGGCGCCCGGCCAGAAGGTCTGAAGATGGTCGCGCAGCTGGTTGGCCAACCCCACGCGCGTGTGCACCAGCGAATCACGCGCCCGGGTCATCGCCCGCAGCGCCTTGGTCCGGTCTGAGTCGGGCTCGAGCACCCGGAAACGGTGGCTGTCGGTGCGAGCGAGCTCGGCCAACACGAAACTGTCAAAGCCATCGCTCTTGCCACCAGCGACGCTGTATCGAGGACGATTCGCCTTGACCTGGTTGGGGTGCACCGCGATCACGGCCAGGCCGGCGTCGAGCAGCCGATCGATCAACAGCCCGTCAGGGCGCTCGAGCGCGACCAGCGCCACCTCGAGCCGCACGAGCCGAGCGCACAACGCCCGAATCCCGGGCTCGTTGTGCCGATAACGGCGCCCCTCCACGATCCGGCCGCGCTCGTCGACCACGCACAACGCGTGCTCCTCGCTCGCCCAATCCACCCCCGCAAACCGATCAGACATGACCGCTCTCCAACACTCGATTGACTGAGCGTCGGCGCGAGGTACCCTGGCGGTTGCTTACTGATGGCGCTCTAGGCGCGACCTCCTGTTGCCGCTCTTGGGGCACCTCGACGGAACGTCGGGAGGCGCTGGTCTAATAGCGGCCCTCTGCACGGGCAAGCCCAAAAGCGGCGCTCTCCCGACATCCGCCGACCACCAAAGCTTGACCAGTAAGCCCTTTGCGACAGCGCCTAGGCTCGGCCGACGATGGCCCTAAGTGCGGGGATGTCCGACGAGACTCGTCGCCGCTCGGCCCACTGGCTGGCCGAATCGAGGGCGTCATAGACGGCCTGTTTGAGGAAGGTCTTGGGATCCGGTGGGACCTCCTCGGGAAGCGCAACCTGCACCATCAGAAGGGACCGACGTTTGCTGAAGCTCCCTGTGCGAACGCCGCTGAACTCCGGCTTGAACGACCGACCGCCGATATGAAAGACCACGTTGACGTTGAGCGGCGTCGCGAGGTCGCCCCGAACTTCGGCCATACGCATCGTTAGTTCCCGCGCCGCATCGCGCCACGGGCGATTCTCGACGCTCGGATCGACAACGACTCCAATCGACAGCGGCTGGGGTTGCTCGTCGTCGAATTCGCGCACGCTCGGAATCTAGCCCGCTAGCCCGCTGCTCCGCTGCCCCCTTGATCGAAACGGGGCAGCGGACCGCTGACGTGCTTAGCTCGATCCAGAAGCGGCAGCAGGCCGCGCGCCGCTTCACGAGGGCCTAGTCCGGGGCCCTGCTCGCGATCGCCTCTGTGACCTCACGGACGGAAGGCTGGTAGTGACGGCGTGACGCGAGGGCGACCTGACGGAGCCGCGGTAGTCGCGTCAGTACGCCGAGGTCGCCATCTTGGATGCGCGTGGATTCCCACGCTAGAAATTGCTCAAGGCACTCGAGCCTCTCAAGTGGTCTTAGTGAGGCGATCTCGCCACAGTTCGCGACTTTGAGCGTCGTCAGGCTCTGCAGCGGCTCGACCGCGTCGACTGTCTCTAGCTTCCGGCAGCCCTCGATCGCGAGTTCCCTCAAAGCACGGAGTTCGCTGACGCCCGTGAGGTCCTCCAGCTGAGACTGGAGGTAGAGCCCGAGAAACACGAGGCCTTGAAGCTTCTCGATCCCGCGGGTGGTCTTGAGCCGTCGACCCCCGGAGACCTCAAGGCGTCGGAGCGAAAGCAGCTGCCCGAATCGAGCGAGATCGGGGTCAGGAGGCGCGAACACAAAGAGCTGTTCGAGTGCGCGACAGCTAAATAGCGACTCAAACCCGGGATTCCAATACATCCCCAGGTCGGTCAGCTTCGGGAACGCTGAGAGGTCGAGATTCACCCGTGGCTTGTGCGGCACGTTCAGCGTCAACGTCTCCAGCTCAGTCAGCCCCACAAGCGGTGTGAGATCCCGCGCGTCCCAAGCGTTGAGCACGAGCCCCCGGAGTCCGGTGAGGCGTCCCACGAAGCTGAGGTCGTCTCCACGGACACTGATCGAGAGCGCGCCGAGCTTCTCACGGCGGATGATCTCCTCGTAGTCATCAATCCACCCTGCAGTCGGGACGACCAACGCCGGCAGCCCTCTGATCTCAGCGATCTTGGGTCCCTGATTCATTCGTCCAGTATCCCGCCGGCGGCAGAGTGTTGCCTTGATCGAGAAGCAGCAGCGGGCGTGCGAAGCCCTTCGTCGCAGCACCTAGGGGTCAATGCCCAGGGTGGGAGTCGCGCTATCGCGCAAAGCGCGCGCGCTTTCCGTCCGGTCGGTGACCGACACAAAGGGGTCCACGCAAACCCCCTACTGGAGCTAGACGTTCCCATGACAACCCTAATCACGCTGGCGGACGGCGAAAAGGTCCGCACCAATCAAGACGTGAACGGTGTGATCGATGCGATTGCTCGCGCTGTCAATGACCCTCCGGTCGTCAGCGCTGGCCCCATCCGGCGCCTTCCGACCGGTTATTTCCGGATTCGTCCCGATAGGGGCGAGGAGATCTTCGTCAACGCGAGCCAAATCGTCTCTGTTCGTCCTGAGGCCGCTCAGCAGCCTGTCCTAGATAGGGCCGTCTGATGACCGAAGATCGAGAGCCCAGGGAAGCGCCCACCCCTAACCCGTGCCCTGATGAAGGGCTCGAGGAGCGCGGCATCGACGCCGGGACGGTCATCAACGCGCTGAGCGCAGCCCAACGTTTTGCGGAGGCGGCCGCCGCGCTGACCTTGCCATGAGCCGTAGGATTCCCGATGCGACAACAAGTGCTCCCGCACCGCTGGCACGGCCGGGAGCGTGGCCCATAGGAGGGAAGTCCCATGAGCACAGGCATTGAAGCCCGACACGCGCGGTCCTGCAAGTCGCGCGAAGGGGAAGGGTGCACCTGCACGCCGACCTATCAGGCGCAGGCGTACGACAAGGTCGCACGTAAGACGCTCAAGCGCACTTTCCCCACGAAGACGGCCGCCAAGCAGTGGCGCGAGGATGCCAACGCCGCGATGCGCGCCGGGAAGCTGTCCGCCGACCGTGGGCTGACTCTGAACGAGGCACTAGACGAGTGGATCGAGCTGCTTCGAGCCGGAGGCGAGCGCACGCGCTCAGGCGATCCCTACAAGCCGGGGACGATCCGGGACTACGAGCGCTGTCTTCGACGGTACGGCTTCCGAGAAGCGCTGGGCCACGTCCGCGTACGCGAGCTTCGGATGACCAACGCCCAGCGCTGGGTAGACGACCTCGTCCGCTCAGGGCAGATGCAGCCCGCGACCATCGACACGGCGGTAACGCCGCTGAAGGCCTTCTACCGGCGCGCGGTCATCCGAGGCGATGCCACGCTCAATCCATTCGTCGGCATCATGAAACCTGCAGTTCGTTGTGAGGTCCGCGATGTCGTTTCGCCGGTGCTTGCCGCAGCGATGCTCGAGGCGCTTCCAGCCGAGGACCGCCGCGTGTGGGCCGTTGCGTTCTACGCGGGCCTACGTCGGGGCGAGATCATCGGGCTGCGGCCGGATGACATCGACCTGGCTACCGGCGTGATCCACGTTCGCCGTGGCTGGGACATGGTCGACGGCGCAGTCGAGCCAAAGTCGCGCAAGGGCAAGCGAAAGGTGCCGATCCCGGCGCTGCTGCGTGATTATCTCGACGCCGTCGACGGGCCGCTGGGCGAGCCGCACTGGATCGCCAAGACGAATGAGCGGGCAGCCAAGGTATAGACGACCGCTGACCTCCCGGCTCTCACCCTCCACGAAGCGCGCCACACGTACGCGAGCTTCATGATCGCGGCCGGGGTCAATGCCAAGGCCCTCTCGACGTTCATGGGACACGCGAACATCGGCATCACGCTCGACCTCTACGGACACATGTTTCCTGGCGCCGAGGACGAGGCCGCTGGCCTGCTCGACGTATACCTAGCGCGCACGGCTGTCGCGCAGACTGTCGCGCGGCCCGAAGATTGCCTGCTCTGAACGCTTTATCGCCGATGTACCACATCTGATCGGGCACCCGCCCGATGCGCTCGCTCCGTCGTCCCCTGCTGGCATTTCGCGCATCAGCGCCGTGCGACGCGCGACACGGTGTCGCGGGCGAGCGGGACCACTTCGGGAGCGTCTCAACGCCTGGCAACGCGGACGCCGTCGACGATCGCGCGCGCGACCAGCTCGGCGGCGAGCGCTTCGACGGCGTCGTACGGGGTCGGGACGGCGCCGGTCGCAAGACAGAAAATCGTGTCGCCGTCGTACATCGTGTGTGACGGGCGAATCGCCCGGGCGATGCCGTCGTGGGCGACGGTCGCGAGCCGGTTGGCCTGCTCCTTGGTCAGCACTGCATCGGTGATCACCGCGCCGATCGTCGTGTTGGCGCCGCCGACGAGCGACGAGCTGCGGTCCCAGGCGGTGAACTCGGCCACCCACTGATGGCGCTCGTCGTCCCAGATCCCACCGACGCTGTTGACGACCATCACCGCCGTGACCGTCGCGCGGTCCGTCCGGCCGGCGGCGATCCCCAGGCCTCCCGGCGCGGTTTGCGATCCGTCGCCGCCCTTGGCGACGCTCGCGCCAGTGCCCGCGCCGACCGCTCCGACGGCCGGGTCGTCGTTGGCGCTGGCGCACGCGGCGTAGCCGGCGTCGCGGTCGGGGCGGGCCCGAGGATCACCGACTGGCAGGTCGAAGATCACCGCCCCGGCGACGATCGGGACCCGCACCGTCGCCAGCTCGTAGCCGACGTCGTGTTCCTCGAGGTAACGCATGACGCCGCCCGCCGCCTCGAGCCCGAACGCGCTCCCGCCGGTCAGCAGGATCGCGTGCACCTGATCGACCAGCGTCGCCGGCCTGAGCGCGTCCGTGCCGAGGGTCGCCGGCGCAGCGCCGCGGACGTCGACGCCGCCGACAGCACCAAAAGGCGCGAGGATCACGGTGCACCCCGTGCGGCCGACCTCGTCGGTCCAGTGTCCGACGACAACGTGCTGTGGAAGCTTTCTGCCGGCGACGGTGATCGCCCGACGCTATCCGATCTGCCGCGCCCCATTACGCTGCATACCCGATGGCGCAGCTCCCCTCCAACCCCGCCCAGCTGGTCGGCCGAACGCCGGTGATTCGGCTAGAGCGGATCGTGGATGGCCACGACGTCGAACTGTTCGCCAAGCTCGAAGTGTTCAACCCGGGCGGTAGCGTCAAGGACCGGATCGGCGTCGCGATGATCGAGGCCGCCGAGCGGGAGGGCCGGATTGAGCCGGGGCGCACGACGATCGTCGAAGCGACCAGTGGCAACACCGGCATCGCGCTCGCGTTTGTGTGCGCCGCCAAGGGATACGAGCTGGTGCTGACGCTCCCACAGGGAATGAGCCGCGAACGCGAGGGCCTCCTACGCCTGTACGGCGCTCGCGTCCACGTGACCGAATCGCTCGGCGGCATGACGGAGGCGGTCGACGCCGCGCGGGCGATGGCCGCGCGCGAAGACATGTTCCTGCCCGATCAGTTCTCCAACCCGGCCAACCCCGAGATCCACCGGCGGACCACCGGTCCGGAGCTGCTCGAGGCGCTCGACGGCCGGATCGATGTGTTCGTCGCCGGAGTCGGAACCGGCGGCACCGTGACCGGGGTCGGAGAGGTTCTCAAGCAGCGCAACCCGGATTGCCGCGTGGTCGCCGTCGAGCCCAGCAGCTCGGCGGTGCTGTCGGGAGGTCGGCCCGGACCGCACAAGATCCAGGGGATCGGAGCCGGATTCGTGCCGCAGGTACTCAACCTCGAGTTGCTCGACGAGGTGATCGCGGTCGACGATGAGCAGGCGATCGACACCGCTCGGGCGCTGGCGCAGAGAGAGGGTGTCCTAGCCGGGATCTCCTGCGGCGCGGCGGTCTGGGCGGCGCTCGAGATCGCCGCGCGGCCCGAGTGTCGCGGTGCCCGGATCGCCACGATCCTGCCCGACTCCGGCGAGCGCTACGTCTCGACCCCGTTCTTCGCGCCATGACAGGCCCACCGAGGCGCCTCGCTACCTTTAATCGATGCTCGGTCTGACCCGGCGTGCGCTGGCGGAGATACGGCGCGACGTGGAGGCGGCGAGAACGCGCGACCCGGCGGCGCGCGGGGTCAGCGCACTGGAGATCGTCGCTGCCTGGCCGGGCGTTCACGCGCTGCTCGCGCACCGCTTCGCGCACTCGCTCCACGAGGCGCGGGTGCCGCTGCTGCCGCGAACGATCGCGACGGTCGCCCGGTCGTTGACGGGGATCGAGATTCACCCCGCCGCTCAGATCGGTGACGGCTTCTTCATCGATCACGGAATGGGCGTCGTGATCGGGGAGACGGCCGAGATCGGCTCCGACGTAACCCTGTACCAGGGGGTCACGCTCGGCGGCACCGGCTTTCAGACGGGCAAGCGCCACCCGACCGTCGAGGACAACGTCACGATCGGTTCGGGCGCCAAGCTGCTAGGCCCGATAACGATTGGCCACGGCGCGAAGATCGGGGCCAACACGGTCGTGATCCACGACGTGCCGTCAAACTCGACGGTCGTCGGCAACCCAGGTCACCCGGTCCGTGTCGAGGGCCGTAAGCCCGAGGGTCCGGACGCTGACTGGATCCACCTGCCCGATCCGGTTGCCGACGCGATCAAGGGTCTCTCCAACCGGATCGCGTCGCTCGAGCAACTGCAGCCCGAGGCTGCCCAGCAAGGAGCAGACGTGCGTCGGCTCCGCAGCGCAGGTGGCGGAGATGGTCCGCCCGACGGGCGCTCGAACCCGTCGGTTGGCCCCAGCCCAGCCGGCGGCTAGCGGGACTCGGACTCGAGTGGCGAGAGGTTTGAGCTCTCGGCGGGCACCGCAAAATGCTCCCGCACAACCCCAACGACCTCGTCGACGCCCTGCGCGTCGAGCACCGGGCTGATCGGGATCGCGAGGTTGGTGCGCGACGCGCGCTCGGTTCCGGGCAGCGGCACCGCCGGCGCGAACCCGCGCATTCCCGGCTGCTCGTGGGTCGGCACGTGGTAGTAGCTGCGGGCCCCGATCTGTCGGCTGGCCAGCGCCTCGGCGAGGGAATCGGGGTCGTTGGTCTTGACGACGTACAGGTGCCAGGCGGGGTCGGCTCCGGTGACCGGCTGCGGCAGCTGGGCGAGCTCGCCCAGTCCGGCGCGCTCGTACTCCGCGGCTGCGGCGCGGCGGCCGTCGGACCAGCGGTCCAGGTGGGGGAGCTGCACTCGCAGGACGGCCGCCTGGATCGCGTCGAGCCGCGAGTTGTAGCCGACCTCGTCGAACGTGACCTTGTCGCGCGAGCCGTGGAAGCGCAGGCTCCGGACCCGTTCGGCTAGCTCGGGGTCAGAGGTCGTGATCGCGCCGCCGTCGCCGAAGGCGCCGAGGTTCTTGGACGGAAAGAAGCTGAACGTGGCGGCCGTGGCGAGCGCCCCGGGGCGACCGCGCTCGCTGCGCGAACCGAGCGCCTGCGCCGCGTCCTCGAGCACCGGCACCCCGAGGGCCTCGATCTGGGCAACCGGGGCGACGTTCCCGAACAGGTGGACGACGATCACCACCTTGGTCTGCGGTGTCAGCGCCGCGCGGACCGTGTCTGCGGTAACGCAGAAGGTCTCCGGGTCGACGTCGCAGAACACCGGCCGAGCGCCGGTCGGCGGGATCGCCTCGGCGCTGGCGTAGAAGGTGAATGAGGGCACGACTACGTCGTCCCCGGGCCCGACGCCCATCGCGCGTAGCGCGACCGTGATCGCGTCAGTGCCGTTGCCGACGCCGATCGCGTCGCCGCTGCCGACATAGCTCGCCAGCTCGCGCTCGAACGCCTCCACCTCGGGGCCCAGCACGAAGCGCCCCGAGTCGACCACGCTCAAGATCGCCCGCCTGAGTTCCTCGCGCAGCGGCACGAGCGGCGAGGCCGTATCGAACAGCGGGACGGCGATCGTCAGACCTCGTCGTCGCTGCCCGCGCCGAGCGGCGCGGTCGCGGGATAGCCGGAAGCGGGCGCCGCCCCAGTGTCGGGGAGGTTCCGAGTCGCGCGGACCAGGTACAGCGGACGGCCCTTGACCTCGTCGTAGATCCGGCCCACGTACTCGCCGATGATCCCGATCGCGATCAGCTCGATGCCGCCCAGCAGCAGCACGACGATCGTCAGGGCGCTGAAGCCGGGGAGGTACGAGCCCATCAGACGGAGCACGACGACGACCGGGATCGCGATGAACGCGAGCGTCGAGATCAGGAACCCCAGCAGCGTCGCCAGCTGCAGCGGCCGGTGCGAGAACGAAGAGATCGCATCGAGCGAGAACTTCAACATCCGCGACAGCGTGTACTTCGTCTCGCCCGCGTACCTGGGATCGCGCTGGTAGGGCACGGCGGCCTGCGTGTAGCCGACCCAGACGGTCATCCCGCGCAGGAACCGGTTGCGCTCGCGCATCGACAAGAGCGCATCGAGCGGCCGCCGATCGAGCAGCCTGAAGTCGCCCGAGTTGTGCTGCAACTCCACCTGCGCAAGCTTGTCGAACAGCGTGTAGAACCAGCGCGCGGTGCTGAGCTTGAAGCGTGACTCGCCAGCGCGGGCCTCGCGTACGGCGTACACGACGTCGCAGCCGGCGCGCCAGTGATCGAGCATCTTCGGGATCAGCTCGGGTGGGTCCTGCAGATCCGCGTCGAGCATCACGACGGCGTCGCCCTTGGCGTGATCGAGCCCGGCCGTGAGCGCCGTCTGGTGGCCGAAGTTGCGCGACAGCGAGACCACGCGAACGCGCGGGTCGCCCGCGGCGAGCCGATCGAGCAGCATCGGCGATCCATCGCTGGAGCCGTCATCGACGAGCACGAGTTCGAATGGCAGGCCTTCCAGCGCTGCGCAAACGCGGGCGTGGAACTCCTCGATCGTCGCCTCCTCGTTGTAGACCGGCGCTACCACGCTGACCAGGTCGGGAACACGCGGCCCGACGGTCGGCAGGTCGGGGTGGATGCTCATCGCTTGCTCAATCGTAGGAGCGCGGGGGTCATAGGAAGTGCCATGCGCTGTGCGGAACGTATCCGAGCATCTCGACTCCCTGCACGACGCAGGTGACGACGATCGTCGCGCGCAATAGCCGGCGGTCGGTCGCCAGCGCTGCGAACGGCAGCAACCAGGCTACATACCAAGGCAACAGCGAGCTCGCCGCGGCGAGCATCGCGATCGTCGCCCAGCCGGCGCCGTTGATCCAGTCCAGCTGCCCGCGCCAGACGCGACGCACCAGCCAGGCGCAGACGATCACGAACGCGACCGCGAGCACGATGCCGACGACATGTCCGGCCGTGTTGAGACCCAGGCGGCTGACCATCAGGCCGGGGAGGCTGTGCCAGTCGCCCTCGCTCTGACTCAGCCGCACGGTCGACAGCAGGTTCACGACGCCGGGTCCGAACGCGGCAAACGTGATCGCGGCCACGAACGCGAGCGCGGTCGAGGCGCCGAGCAACAGGTTGCGCCGGCCGCTGCGACCGCGGATCGGCCCTTCGGCCGCGATCGCGAACGGGAGCATCAGCCCGGCGGTCAACTTGATCCCGATCGCGACCATCGTCAGCGCGCCGCCGAGGCGCTCGCGATAGAGCAGGAGCGCGTAGATCGCCCCGGACATCGCCAACAGCATCAGCAGATCGTTGTGTCCGCCGCCGACGCCGTACAACACGAGCAACGGGTTGAGGCCGACCAGGGCCGCCGCCCGCGCAGGGTCGACGCCGCGCAGCCGGGCGGCGTTGTAGACGATCGCGACGATCCCGAGGCTGGCGAGGGTCGCGATCAGCTTGTACGAGGCCACGCTCGCGGCGACCGACAGCGGTGCCAGCAAGTAGCTGAAGACGGTGAACAGCGGCCCGTAGACGCTGGGCATGTAGGACCATTTGGCGCCGATATAGGGAAACACCGGGTCGCCCGGACCGAGCGCGTGTGGGCCGATCAGGTACGGGTTGGTGCCAAACAGCGCGCCCATTCGCGCGTAGGCCTGATAGCTGAAGATGTCCGTCGAGACCATCGGCGGCGCCAGGAGCACGACGGCATGCAGGGCCGCGATCGCCATCAGCACGGTCCGTCCCGACAGCTCGCCCGCAAGCCAGGCGACGATCCCGTAACAGATCGCCATCAGGCTCAGGGCGGCGATCGCGCCCCCGGCATGCAGGTTCAGCCCGGCGTTCGCGAACGCGCCGGCCAGAGAGGCCGGCACCGGGCGGATCGTCTGCGGCAACAGAGGCTCGGTGTTGGCCGTCGAGATCGCGACCAGCACGCCGCACGCGAGCAGGCCGGTGAGCGCCAGCAGCGCGCGGCGACTGCTCGCCGACGCGGTGCGGACACCGAGACTCGGAGCGCCGGCAAGCTCGAGCCCGGCTCTTTGGGAGGTGGCACCCAGCGGGCCGCGAACGCTCATCGATTAGAGGATGCCCAGGCGCATAACAGAAGCCGTTTGGGCAACATTGAGATTGCGTTAGGAAGAGGGCTCGAGCTTATCGTCTCTTGACACGGCGGCCGTTCGCGCCAATGCCGCGGCCCTCGCGCCGCGCTTGAGCGTCGGCACGAGCCAGATCGCTTCGAGCGCGATCCGAGACGACATCTTGGACTTGCCCGCGGTCCGGTCGGTGAACACGATTGGCACTTCGCGCACCGTGAAGCCGGCCACCAGGGCCCTGTACGTGACTTCAATCTGGAAAACGTATCCCTCGGCCCGGACCGTCGACAAGTCGATCGCCTCGAGCACCTCGCGCCGAATGCACTTGAAGCCACCGGTCAGGTCGTGGATCCGGACCCCTAGGATCAGCCTCGCGTACACGCCGCCGCCGCGACTGACCAGCTTCCGAAGTAGGCCCCAGTCGCGCACGCCGCCGCCCGCGACGTAGCGCGAGCCGAGCACGAGGTCGGCCTCGCCGACGGCTGCGATCAGCTCGGGCAGATAGCGCGGGTTGTGCGAGAAATCGGCGTCCATCTCGATCACGAATTCCGCGCCGGCGTCGAGCGCTCGGCCGAAGCCCGCCACGTAAGCCTGCCCGAGCCCACTCTTCGTGGGCCGGTGCAAGACCTCGAGCACCTCCAGCTCGCCGGCGAGCGAGTCGGCGATCAGGCCGGTGCCGTCGGGCGAGTTGTCGTCGACGATCAGGATCCGATAATCGCCGGGGGCGGCGCGATCGAGCTCGGTGATCGACGCGCTGACGATCGCCTCCAGGTTCACGGCCTCGTTGTAGGTCGGGATGATCAACCAGATGCGTGCTGACATCGGCTGGCAGCGTAGTGGGCCGGGCGGGCAACAGGCTGGCCGCCGGTCCGGGTTGGCGGGCGGCGCGGGACGGGGTTTGCGCTAACCGAACGCAAGACCCGGCATCATCTCGGCGCAAGACCCGGCATCATCTCGGGCGGGGTTCCTTCATGGACGATGTCGAAACACAGGTGAGCGCCCCTGGCGCGCCGCCGCCGCCACCGCGTGTGCCCGCGGGCCGCCCCGGCGTGCGTGGGCCCGAGATCTCTCACCGCCGACGGCGCGCCGTGGCGCTGGCTGCGATCGGGGTCTTGGCGCTCGGGCTCGGGACGATCGTCGGCGCCGTGACCGCCGGCGGCTCGAGCCGCCACGCGGCGAGGCCCGGGCACGCTCCACGGAGCACGCGGCCCGTCGGACGTGGTGCCGGCTCGCTGGCGACAACCGGCGTGCCGGCTGAGAACGCGGCGATCGACCGCACGCTCGCCTACACGCCCTACGTCCGGATCGCCGGCTCCCAGCACAGGGAGGTCGCGCTGACGTTCGACGACGGTCCCGGTCCGTACACGCCGGCGGTGATCGCCGTCCTCGAGCGCGAGCATGTGCCCGCGACCTTCTTCGAAGTCGGCGTGATGGAGCGCTACTTCCACGCGTCGACCGCCGCGATCGTCGCCCACGGCTGGCCAATCGGCGATCACACGGAGAGCCACGCGCCGATGTCCGAGCTGAAGCCCTTCGAGCAACAGGCCGAGCTGCTCGAGCAGACGGCGGCGATCGGCGATTCCGGCGCTCCGTTCCCGCGGCTTTTCCGGCCGCCATACGGGCTCTGGGACAAGGCGACGCTCAGGCTGCTGAAGAAGTACGGGATGCTGATGGTGCTCTGGAGCGTCGACACCGATGACTACGAGATGCCCGGCGTCAAGGCGATCGTGCAGCGCGCCGTGCGCGGCGCGAGGCCGGGCGCGATCATCCTCCTGCACGACGCGGGCGGAAACCGCTCAGAGACCGTCGCAGCACTACCGAAGATCATCCGCGGGCTCCGCAGGCGCGGCTACAAACTGGTCACGGTGCCGAAGCTGTTGCTCGACAACCCTGCGCCCAAGGACCAGGACGTCGCCTATCTGCGCGGCGGCGGCAGCTAGTCGAGACTAACCCCAAGAACCCCGATATACGGGGCAAACTTGGGGTCATTGCGGCGGGAAGGCCAGCGCAAGCCCGCCCTCGCGTCCGGCGCCGAGCTAGCGCCGCACGTACGCGACGCGATCCCAGCTCGGCTCGGGCGCCAGCTCGATCGGCTCGCCGCCGCGGTCGGGCTGCACATAGACGAACGACGTCACGTCGGCGTTGAACGCGATGTCGAGCTCGCCCTCCTTGACCCGTTGATCGAGCCATGCTCCTCGGAAGATCAGGCGCCGTAGCCAGTGGACGAGCGACCGCTCGGACGGCCCGACGAGCTCGGGCCAGCACTCGTTCACGTGCTCGCCCAGCGCCGAGGCGGGATCCGTCACCTCGCCGTTGACGACGAGGTTGATCAGGTCCTCGGCCTCGTCCTCCTCGACGGCACCGCACAGGAAGCCGAGCTTGCGGGCGGCCTGCTCGCAGCGCTCACGGAAGTCGCGCTCGTTGAACGTGAACCGCAGCTCCCCGTACTCGAGCACGAAATCGTCGCCCGAGCTGTAGTTACCCCGTCGGTACATAGGCGTCGGGATCATATGTGCGAATCCTTCCTCGCCGAGAACCTGAAAGCGATGTTGCAGGGGGGCGAATCCTGCGGCGCTGTGGACTCGCTCAAAGCGTGGAAGGCAACCAGCCCACGATCGTGATCGTAGAGGACCATCGTCCGACGCGAGCGTTCCTGGCCGACAACCTCGCCGCCGACGGATATGAGCCGATCGAGGCCGAATCGGCGCGGGACGGCCTGCGCCTGATCGGCGCCAAGACGCCCGATTTGGCGATCATCGACCTCGGTCTGCCGGACCGCGACGGCCTCGACCTGCTGCGCGAGCTGCGCGCCGGCGACGAGGCGGCGAGCCGGATCGATCCGCGCCTGCCTGTCATCCTGCTGACCGGCCGCGGCGGGGAGCTCGACAGGGTCCGCGGCTTTGAACGGGGATGCGATGACTACCTGGTCAAACCGTTCAGCTACCCCGAGCTGCGCGGCCGGATCGGCGCAGTCCTGCGGCGGGGGCGGCGGCGGTCACTGTCCGGGCGACTGCGGATCGGGAAGCTCGAGATTGACACGCTGGGCCGCAATGTGGAGCTCAACGGTGAGCCGGTCCACCTGTCCAACAAGGAGTTCGCGTTACTGCGCGCGCTCGCCGAGGATCCGACGCGGGTGTTCACGCGCGAGGAGCTGCTGCGCGGCGTCTGGGGGTTCCGGTCACTCGGTTCGACTCGCACGCTCGACTCTCACGCCGCGCGCCTGCGCAAGAAGCTCGGTGGCGTGGCGGGTGGCTTCATCGTCAACGTCTGGGGGGTTGGCTACCGCCTGATCGACGGAGGGATCGACGGGTGAGCCTCGCCGCGGCGTGCGCGGGATGGGTTGCGGCCGCGGTCGCGACCGCGATCTGGCTGCTCGCGCAGCGCGCACTCGACACGCGGATGGAGGCGGTCGCCCGCGCCTGCCACGAGCTCCGCGGCCCGATCACGGCCGCGCGACTGGGCCTCGAGCTGGGTCGCGCGGCGGGGAGCTGTCGGCCGTGCAGCTCGCCGCGATCCAGACGGAGCTGGGGAAGGCGACGCTTGCACTCGACGACCTGGCGTGCGCGCCGGACGGGCGGCAGCTCCAGCAGCAGATCGCGACGGTCGATCTCGGCGCACTTGTGCGCGACTCGGTCCGCGGCTGGCAACCCGCCGCGGCGCGGGCAGGGGTCGAGCTGACGTTCGACTGCGCAGGCGCGATCCCGCCGGTTGCGGGCGACCGGCTGCGGCTCGCGCAGGCGACCGCGAACCTGATCGCGAACGCGATCGAACACGGCGGCGAGCGGGTGCAACTGCTCTGTCGCCCGGTCGGGGACGGAGCCCGCGTCGAGGTGGTCGATGATGGCGCGGGGCTGCCCGCGCCGCTCGACGAGCTCGTGAGCCGTGCGCGCCGCGGCCGCGGGAGACGTGGGCGCGGGCTGGCGATCGTGACCTCGATCGCGACCGTCCACGGCGGGCGCCTGACGGCAGCGCCGACCGACCGCGGCGCCCACCTGGTGCTGGATCTGCCCGGGACCGGGAAATAAGACCCGCCGCGGCGCGACGCACACACGTCGCGCGGCGCGACGCACACACGTCGGACGGAAGCAGCCACCGGCTGCAAGTCGGCGCTCAAAACCCATGCCTGCACGCCCTCGTGCACGGTCGACGAATGTCGTAACGCGCGGCCTCCCACCGCCGATCGCCAGCATTCACGGGCGTTTTTTGCCACACAAGCGGCAATTTGACCGTTTTGTGGGGTACAGGGTGAGAATTGGGTTGCAATGTGGGGGAGAGTGGGTTACTGTGGGCCGCGAATACGGAACCCGGGTGGCAGGGCTCCTCCCACCCAGCCACCCGGGTTCGAAAGTTCTGCCAGTGGCATGAGAACCCTTGAGCTTCCGCGGAACCTTCGATCACGCGCTCGACGCCAAGCATCGGCTGACGATCCCCGCCAAGTTCCGCGCCTCACTCGCGGGCGGTGTCGTGCTCGCGGCGTCGCCGGAGATCGAGGCCGGGTCGCCGCGAGCGATCTCGATCTGGAGACCGCAGGACTACGAGGACTACATGAGCTCGATCCTCGCCGGGCTGAACCCCGGGTCGCCCAAGGCGCGCGAGCTCAAGCGCTTCTTCTTCGCCACATCGTTCGACGCCGAGCTTGACGCCGCCAACCGCGTGATGATTCCCCCCGAACTGATCCGCTACGCCGGGCTCGACAAAGAGGTCGTCGTCACCGGCTCGGGCGAGTGCCTCGAGGTCTGGGATCGCACCCGGTATCGACACAACCTCGAGGACGTCACGAACCGCATCCCCGACATCACAGCGAGCCTTGGCGACACTGCTTGACATGACCACCACGCACATCCCGGTGCTCGCCGGCGAGTTGGTCGACCTGCTCGACCCGCGCGCCGGTGAGATCGCCGTCGACTGCACGATCGGCGGTGGCGGGCACGCGCGCCTGATCGCCGATCGCATCGGGCCGGCGGGCACGCTGATCGGGATCGACCGCGACCCGGTTGCCGAGGAGCGCTTTGCCGAGCTCGCCGCCGAGGTCGCTTGTCAGACGCGCTTCATCCGGGCTGACTTCGTGAGCGCGTTGGCCGAGCTGCGCGGGGAGCGGCTGCAGGCCGACATGCTCTACCTCGACCTCGGTATGTCGTCGATGCAGGTCGACGCCTGGACGCGCGGCTTCTCATATGCCTACGACGCCCCGCTCGACATGCGGATGGACCCCGAGCAGGAGCTGACGGCCCAGGAGATCGTCAATACCTGGGACGAGCGGCGGCTTGCCCGCCTGCTGCGCGAGTACGGCGAGGAGCGCTACGCGACCCAGATCGCTCGCGCGATCGGCCGCGCGAGAAGGCGCGAGCCGCTGATCTGCACCCAGCAGCTGGTCGACACGATCAAGTCCGCGGTGCCGGTGCCGGCGCAGTTCGCGGGCGGCCATCCGGCGCGGCGCACCTTCCAGGCGCTGCGGATCGCGGTCAACGACGAGCTCGCGCAGCTCGAGCAGGCGCTGCCGACGGCGTGGGAGCTGCTCGCGCCCGGCGGACGTCTGGCGGCGATCTCGTTTCACTCGCTGGAGGACAGGCTCGTCAAGCGCTTCCTGGCCGCGCGCGCGCGAGGCTGCATCTGCCCGCCCGAGCTACCCATCTGCGTATGCGGTCGCGAGCCCGAGGCCGAGCTGTTGACCCGACGTGCAGTGGCTCCAACTCCGGGGGAGGTGGCCGCCAACCCGCGATCGAGGTCCGCGCACTTGCGCGCCGCCCGCAAGCTGGAGGTCACACCGATATGACGCCAACAGCGGTCACCCCCGCCGGCGGTGCAACGAAAGGCAAGCGCGGCAGCGGTCACCGCTCCAGCGGTGCGCAAACCGCGCGGTCCCGCGGCGGGTATCGGGGCCGCAGGGCGGCGTCGCGCGCCCCGGTCACAGCGTCGGCTCCAGCTCCGCAGCCGGTTCGCAGACGCGCGCGCCGGCCGGTCACGGCGACCACGCGCCGCTCGCTGGGCAGGCGCGCGGCGGCGTTCCTCGCCGGGCTCCCAGACCACCCGTGGCTGGATCGGATCGTCCGCGGGCGCTACTGGATCCCGATCCTCGGGGCGTTGCTGGCCGGCATCGTCGCGATGCAGGTCGAGGTGCTGAAGCTGAGCGCCAACATCGGGAGAGCGATCGAGCGCGGCACCTCGCTGCAGAGCCGCAACGAGCAGCTGCGCGCGAGCTGTCGCCACCCTCAGCGACGACCAGCGGATCGAGCGCCTCGCAGCGGCGATGGGGATGGTGATGCCCGACCCGTCGGCGATCGATTTCCTGCAGGTCAATCGCGCAAGCGACACCCGCCAAGCGATGGCGAACATCCATCAGCCCGACGCGTCGGGGTTCATCTCGTCGCTGCCCGCGATCGACACGCCGGCGGGCGCCGCGGCGGCCGCGAGCTCGGCCGGCCGGAACGCCGCCCCCGGGCCAGACAGCGCCGACGAGCTCGACGGGCGTCACGCCAATCGCCGGGCAGACGACGCCCGCGGTCGCGACCTCGCAGCAGACGAGCCCCAGCGGGGCCGCAACGCCGAGCGGTGGCTAGGCGCGACCCGTGGTCGCCCTGGATCGCAGGATCGGCTGGATCTTCGTAGCTTTCCTCGCGCTTCTGAGTGTCGCGCTGATCCGGGCGGTGGACCTCGGCGTCCTCCAGGCCGGGCCGTTGCAGCGGGCGGCCGTGAGCCAGCAGATCACGCGCGACGTGATTCCGGCGACCCGCGGCACGATCACCGACGCCAACGGCGTCGAGCTCGCGCTCTCTGAGTCTGCCGACAAGATCGTCGCCGACGACTTCTTGATCAAGCACCCGCTGACGGTCGCCGAGCAGCTCGCGCCGCTGCTGGGCGAGCCGGTCGCTGACCGTCGAGGCGCTGTTGACAAAGCGTGACGGTTACGTGCCGCTGGCGTACCTGCTGCCGGCCGACAAGGCGACCCAGATCATGAAGCTCCAGATCAACGGGATCTCAGAGGTGCCGAAGGTAACGCGCCTCTATCCGCGCGACTGGTTCGCCTCGCAGCTGCTGGGGTTCGTGCACCGGGACGGGCAGGGCGCGAGCGGGCTCGAGTACCAGTACAACAAGCAGCTCGAAGGCAGCGACGGCATCCGGACGATCGTCAACGACGCAATCGGGCAACCGATCTCGATCGACGACGAGCGCACGATGCAGCCTGGCAAGAATCTGCAGCTGACGATCAACGCCGCCCTCCAGGACGAGGTCGAGCAGGTGCTGGCCGGTGTCGGGGCCCAGTACTCGCCCAAGGGGGCGACCGCGATCGTCATGAACCCGAACACCGGTGCGATCCTGGCGCTGGCCAACTGGCCACGCGTGAACGCCAACGACCCGGCCGGGTCACCCGGCGTACGCCGACGAGGATCAGGCGGTGATGTTCAACTACGAACCCGGCTCGACCTTCAAAGCGATCACGGTCGCCGGCGCCCTGCAGGACGGCCTCGTGACCCCGAACACGGACTTCGACATCCCGCCGGTGCTCCAGGTCGCTGACCGCCAGATCCACGACGCCGAGGCCCACGGCTACGAGACCCTGTCGGTGGCCGGCATCCTCAAGTACTCGAGCAATATCGGCGCTGACCTGATCGGCGCCAAGCTCGGCGAGTACCGGTTCAACTACTGGGTTCACCGCTTCGGGTTCGGCTCGCCGACCGGGGTCGACCTGCCGGGCGAGGACGGGGGAATCATCCTTCCGGTCTCGCAGTACTCGGGCTCGTCGATGGGCAACCTCCCGTTCGGACAGGGCGAGTCGGTCACGCCGATGCAGATCGCGACCGCCTACGCGGCGATCGCCAACGGCGGGATCCTGCGGTCGCCGCACGTCGTCGCAGTCGATCGGAGGCAAGCCGGTCAAAGTCCCGGCCGGGCATCGGATCATCTCCGAGAACACAGCGGCCGAGCTTCGGCAGATGCTGATCGGCGTGTTCGGCGAGGGCGGCACGGCCTCGGGCGCCGCGATCCCGGGCTACGTGATGGCGGGCAAGACGGGCACCGCGAACATCGCGATCGACGGCCACTACTCGGACAGCGAGTTCGTCGCGTCGTTCGTCGGGATGGTGCCGGCCAACCATCCACAGCTGGAGTGCCTGGTCGTGGTCGACGAGCCCCAGGGGTCGATCTACGGTGGGTCCGTCGCGGCGCCGGCGTTCCAGAAGATCGTCGGCTGGGCGGTGCCGTACTTCGGGATCTCGCCCCGGTAGTAGCGTCAGGCGCTGGCCGGGCAGCGACTCGCCGGCACGAGCGCGCCGACGCGAGGCCGCGCGGCCAGGCGCTCGTCCCATTGACCGCCGACCTCGGCCATCCACGAGACAGCGCTCGAGAGTGGCGCAGGGGTGACGCGGTAGCGGACGTCGCGGCCCGCGCGCTCGCGCTCCAGCAGCCCGGCGTCCGACAGCGAGCTGAGGTGCTTGGTGACCGCCTGACGGGAGATCGGGAGACCGGTGGCCAGCTCGGTCGCGGTCGCCGGGTGCTCTGCGATCGCGCTCAGCAGGCGCCGTCGCATCGGATCCGCGAGGGCGCCGAAGACGACTCCGGCGCGCTCATCATCGGAGTCGCGCCGCTTAGCCAGCCGGTCGTTCACGCCGCCACCAGCGCGGGCCCGTAGCGCAGACCGCCCGCGCCTCCGAACGGGATGCCAACCAGGTCCAGGATCTCGAGCGGCCGCGTCTCGACGACCCGCAGGCGCGTCTTGCCGTCGGACGCGGCACTGATCATCAACTCGACCCGGGAGGCCGGCTCATCAGCGCGCGCCCACCAGAACGTCAGCCGTCCGCGGCCGCCGTCGGGCGCCGTGACCTCCTCGACCCAGCCCTCACGGACCTCGTCGCCGAATTGGAAGCGCGCCTCGCCGCCGGGCCGCAGGTCGAGCGCCACGTCGTCGGCGAGCCAGCCGGACAGCCACTCGGGATCGGTGATCGCGCGCCACACGTCTGCTGGAGCGGCGGGGAGGTCGAGTTCGCGTTCGATCAGATCAGTCATCAAGGGCCTCCGCATCAGAATGTGCAACCCAGCGGTTGCGTATTCTGCTACGGTGCGATCAAAACCGCAACCGAGTGGTTGCACCACGATAGCAAGCGAAAGGAGATCCCATGCCATTGATTCCGATGGTCGTCGAGCAGACGGCCCGCGGCGAGCGCTCGTTCGACATCTACTCGCGGTTGCTCAACGATCGGGTCATCTTCCTGGGTGGGCAGGTCGACGAGGAGACCGCCAACCTGGTCGTCGCCCAACTGGTCCACCTCGAGTCCGACGACCCCGACAAGGACATCCATCTGTACATCAACTCCCCGGGCGGTTCGATCTATGCCGGCCTGGCGATCTACGACACGATGCAGTTCATCGGCCCCGACGTACAGACGATCTGCTACGGGATCGCGATGTCGATGGGCTCGTTGCTGCTGGCCGGCGGCGCCGAGGGCAAGCGGATGGCGCTCCCCAACAGCCGGATCCTGATCCATCAGCCGTCGGGCGGGTTCGAGGGACAGTCGACCGATGTCGAGATTCACGCCCGCGAGATCCTCGCGCTGCGCGCGCGCGTCGACGAGATCTACGCCAAGCACACGGGGCAGTCCGTTGAGCGGGTGCATGCCGACATGGAGCGCGACCGCTACTTCACCGGCGAGGAGGCGCTGGCGTACGGGTTGGTGGATCGCGTGCTCGAACGCCGCGAGCTAGCGCACGGAGCCCGAGGGTTCGGGCGCGGCTGAGCGACGCTGCTACTCGGGGGCCACGCGCCGCCATCGCCGCTGACGCGACTTCACGATCGCAGTCTTGGTGCCGGGTACGGCCCTAGACTGCGGTCGCTATGCGGCTGGACCAGGTCCTACCGGGCGCGTCTGCGGACGCGCGCGACGTCGAGGTCACCGGCCTCGCCTACGACAACCGCGCCGTCAAGCCGGGCGCGCTGTTTTTCTGCGTCCGTGGGTTCACGCGTGACGGCCACGACTTCGCGTCCGACGCGGTCGCGCGCGGCGCGGTGGCGCTGGTCGTCGACCACCAACTTCCGCAGGTCGATGTTCCCCAGGTCGAGGTCGCCGACGTTCGAGCGGCGATGGCGCCCGCAGCGGCCGCCTTCTACCGCGACCCGACCGCGACCCTGCAGACCGTCGGCGTCACCGGTACGAACGGCAAGACGACGACCGCGTTCCTAATTCGGGCGCTGCTCGAGGCCGACGGTCGGCAGACGGGCCTGCTGGGAACCGTCAAAAGCGTGATCGGCGGAGTCGGGCACGAGGTGCAGCGCACCACGCCCGAGGCGATCGACCTGCAGCGGACCTTCCGCGAGATGCTCGACCACGGCGACCGAGCATGTTCGATGGAGGTCTCCTCCCACGCGCTGGAGCTCCACCGCGCCGATGCGATCCACTACGCCGCCGCGATCTTCACGAACCTGACCCAGGACCACCTCGACTTCCATCCGACGATGGAGGCCTACTTCAGCGCCAAGCGGATGCTGTTCGTGCCACGGCCGCCGGGCGCCGCGATCGTCAACATCGACGACCCCTATGGCCGGCGACTGGCGGACGAACTCGACCGGCCGATCACCGTCGCGCTCCACCGACGCGCCGACTACCGGGCCGTGGACGTGGCGACCGACATCACCGGCTCGACGTTCACGGTCCGATCGCCGGATGGGCCGATCGCACTCAGCTCGCCGCTTCGGGGCGAGTTCAACGTCTACAACGTGCTCTGCGCGTTCGCGGCCGCGCGGGCGGTGGACGTCCCGGCGTCAACCTGCGTGGAGGCGATCGGGAACGCCGGCCAGGTGCCGGGCCGCTTTGAGACGGTCGACGCAGGGCAGCCGTTCGCGGTCGTGGTCGATTATGCGCACACGCCCGACTCGCTCGAGAACGTCCTCAATGCCGCCCGCGAGCTCACCCGGGCACAGCTGATCGCGGTGTTCGGGTGCGGTGGCGACCGCGACCGTGGCAAACGGCCGCTGATGGGCGAGATCGCGAGCCGGCTCGCCGATCGCGTGATCGTCACCTCCGACAACCCGCGTTCGGAGAATCCGGATGCGATCGTCGAGGAGATCCTCGCCGGGGCAGGAGCCGGAGTCGAGCACGAGGTCGACCGCCGCGCTGCGATCGGCCGCGCGATCGAGGCGGCGCGCGCGGGGGACGTGGTGGTCATCGCCGGCAAGGGACACGAGCAGGGACAGGAGTTCGAGCACGGAGTCAAGATCCCGTTCGACGACGTGACCGTCGTGCGCGAGATCCTCGGCGCGGCTCCTGCCGGCGTCGCCACGAGCGGCCGATGAGGCGCTGGACAGCGCAGCGGGTAGCCGCGGCAGCCGGCGCGAGCGTGATCGCCGAACCACAGTCCTCGGACGGGCCGGAGCGGGTCACGATCGACTCGCGCGACGCGGGCCCCGGTGCCCTGTTCGTAGGGCTGCCCGGCTCCAACCACGATGGCGGCCAGTTCGCTGCCGGCGCGATCGAGGCGGGTGCCTGGGGCGTGCTCGTATCGCCGGCGCATGAGCTGGACATGGCCGGCTCCGACGCGGCGCTGCTGACCGCGCCCGATCCTCTGAGAGCGCTGCAGGCGCTCGCGACCGCCTGGCGACGCGAGCTCAACGCGGAGGTGATCGGGGTCACCGGATCAACCGGCAAGACCTCGACCAAGGACCTCCTGTTGGCGCTGCTGGCGCCGCATCGCAAGATGGTTGCCTCGCGCGCGAACTTCAATACTGAGATCGGCCTGCCGCTCGAGATCCTCGCGGCTGCACGCGGATACCCAGGTGCTCGCGCTCGAGATGGCGATGCGCGGCGCGGGACAGATCGCCGAGCTGACCGCGATCGCAGAGCCCGACGTGGCGGTGATCGTGAGCATCGGGCCGGTCCATCTCGAGCTGCTGGGGACGGTCGAGAACGTTGCCGCCGCCAAGGCCGAGTTGATCGCCGGGCTGGCCCCCGGCTCGGTGGCGATCGTGCCGGCGTCGGAACCGCTGCTCGACCCTCACCTGCGGACCGACGTGCAGACGATCACCTTTGGGGCCGGCGGCGACGTCAGCGTGGTCAGCGAGGATGACGAGCGGGTCGTGATCGATGCGCAAGGCGAGCGGATCGAGCTCGAGGTCGAATTCCGCCAGGCGCATCTGCGGACGGATCTGCTGGCGGCGGTCGCCGCCGCGCGGGCCGTCGGGGTCACCCCGGCCGGCCGCGTCGAGCTGATCCTGACGCCCGGCCGCGGTGAGACCGTCAGACTGCCGGGCGAGATAACGGTCATCGATGGCTGCTACAACGCCAACCCGATGTCGATGCGCGCCGCCCTCAGCGACCTCGACGCCACTGCGGCGCGGATCGGCGCTCCGCGGCGCGTAGCGGTGCTCGGCGACATGCTCGAGCTCGGGCCCGACGAGCGTCGATACCACGCCGAACTCGGCGAGCTCGCTAACTCGGCCGGCGTCGACCTGCTGGTGACCGTCGGGCCACGGGCGGCCGCGATCGCCGACAGCTTCGACGGCGAAGCGCAGCTGCTGGCCGATGCGCCGGAGGCCGCGGCGATCGTGCCGGAGCTGCTACAGGACGGAGACCTGGTGCTCGTGAAGGGCTCGCTCGGGGTGGGGCTCAAGCTCGTCTGCGAAGCGCTGGGCGCCCGAGGCCAATCGTGATCGCACAAGCGTCAGCGCGCCAGGCAGCGCCGCCGCGAGGTGACAGCCGGTGACCGGGTCGGTTTCCGGGCGGGTGCTGATCGCGGGTACCGCGGCGCTCTTGATGTGCCTGTTCTTGAGCCCCAAGTTCATCGAGTTCCTGCGGCGCCGGGAGTTCGGCCAGAACATCCGCGAAGAGGGTCCCGAGGGCCATCAGACCAAGGCCGGCACGCCAACGATGGGCGGGATCATCCTCGTGGCCGCGATCGCGGTGCCGTTTCTGGCGCTGTCGGGCCGCGACTGGGAGTCGCTCGGCGTGTTTGGTGCCACGGTCGCCTGTGCGCTGCTTGGGTTCGCCGACGATTACACGAAGATCCTCAAGCGTCGCTCGCTCGGGCTGCGAGCGCGCACCAAGCTGGTGGTCACGGTGGCGATCTCGCTCGGCCTCTGGTGGGTGGCGACCCAACGGGCCGGGATCGCGCCGAGCGTGCAGTTCCGGTTCGTCGACGTGACCGTCGACCTGGGCCCGTTCTTCCCCGTGTTCATCTACCTCGTGGTCGCCGGAACAACGACTGCGGTCAATTTCACCGACGGGCTCGACGGCCTCGCGGCCGGCTGCGCGGCGATCGTGCTGCTCGCATACATCGGGATCACGTTCATCGCCGGCCAGTACGACCTGACGCTACTGGCGGCGTGCCTGGTCGGGGCGTGCGTCGGCTTTCTGTGGTTCAACAGCTTTCCGGCGAGCATCTTCATGGGCGACACCGGCTCGCTCGGTCTCGGTGGCGCGATCGCGGGACTCGCCGTGATGACCAACACCGAGGTACTGCTGATCCTGCTGGGCGGGATCTTCGTGCTGGAGGTCCTGTCTGTCGTGATCCAGGTGCTGTCGTTTCAGCTGTTTCGCAAGCGCGTCTTTTTGATGGCGCCGATCCACCACCACTTCGAGCTGCAGGCCTGGTCGGAGACGAAGATCATCCTGCGCTTCTGGATCGTCGCCGCCGCGTGCGGCGCGATCGGCTTTGTCGTCTTTCAGCTCAGCATCCGTGGCTGACGGTCGGCGATGAAACGGCGGCCGCCGCTACCGGGCGGGCCGTACCTTATCGTCGGTCTGGCCCGTTCTGGAGTAGCCGCCGCCCTTGCACTGCGCGCCCGCGGGGAGGAGGTGATCGGAAGCGATGCGGGCGTGCGCGCCGACCCGGCGCTGCAAGCGGCTGCCGAAAGGCTTTCGGCGGCGGGCGTCGAAGTTCAGCTGGATGCGTCTCGTGACGCGATTGCCGCCCTCCACGGAGCTGGGACGCTCGTCAAGAGCCCTGGCGTACCGGCCACCGCCCCGCTCGTGGCGTCGGCACGTTCCCACGGCTTGCCGGTCCTGGGTGAGGTCGAGTTCGCCTGGCGCCTGCTCGAGAACGAGTTCGTCGCCGTGACCGGAACCAACGGCAAGACGACGACGACCGAGTGGATCGGACACATCCACCGCGAGGCCGGGCTGCCGGTCGAGGTGGCTGGAAACGTGGGCACGGCCGCGAGCTCGCTGATCGGCGTAGCGAGCCCCGAGGCGACGATCGTCTGCGAGGTCTCGTCGTTCCAGCTCGAGGACACGAGTGCGTTCGCGCCCGAGGTCGCGGTGTTGCTGAACCTGGCGCCCGACCATCTCGACCGCTACGACAGCTACGAGGAGTACGTCGCGGCGAAGATGCGGATCTTCGCCAATCAGAGCGGCGACGATTACGCGGTCGCGCCAACCGGTCTCGAAGTCCCCAGTGGGGAGGCCCGTCGGGTCAGGTTCGGCGACGACCGCGAGGCGGACCTCGGCTACGCGGGCGGCCGGCTGAGCTGGCGCGGCACGCCGTTGCTCGGGGCGCAGGAGATCGCGCTGCCTGGCGAGCACAACCGCGCCAACGCGATGGCCGCCGCGGCCGCGTGTCTCGCGCGGGGCATCGAGCCCGACGCGGTTGCGCAGGGACTGCGGACCTTTACGGGCGTCGCGCACCGGCTGGAGCTGATCAGGACGATCGACGGCGTCGCCTACGTCAACGACTCCAAGGCGACCAACGTTGCCAGCACGATCGTCGCACTGCGTACCTACCGCGGTGGCGTGCACCTGATCGCCGGCGGGCGTGGCAAGCAGCAGGATTTCAGCCCATTGGCGCCGCTGGTCGCCGAGCGTTGTGCTGCGGTCTACCTGATCGGCGAGGCCGAGGGTCAACTCGCGCGTGCGCTCGCCTCCGCGGACGTGCCACTGCACGACTCAGAGACGCTCGAAGCCGCGGTCTACGCCGCGGCCGAGGCGGCGACGCCGGGCGACACGGTGCTCCTGTCGCCGGCCTGCGCGAGCTATGACCAGTACAAGGACTTCGAAGCGCGTGGACAGCACTTTCGAGCCCTGGTGGAGGCGCTCTGATGCCGACCGGGGGCGGCCGGCGGGTGGCGCCGCCGCTCGAGCACCGGATCCTGATGACGGCGACCCTCTGCCTGCTGGCATTCGGCGCCGTGATGGTCTACAGCGCCTCGTCGCCGCTGGGTGTTCTCAACGGCCAGGGCAACGGGACCGGCGATTTCGTCCGCTATCTGGCGTTCGGCGGACTCGGCCTCGGCGCGATGCTGTTGCTCGAGCGGCGCGGCCTGGCGCTGCTCGACGGGCGGGTGGCGCGCCTTTTGTTGCTGGGCTCGTTCCTCCTGCTGCTGCTCGTGATGGTGCCCGGCTTCGGCGTGCAGGTCAACGGCGCACGGCGCTGGTTTGCGCTCGGCCCGATCCAGTTCCAACCGTCGGAGCTGATGAAGATCGCGCTGGTCCTGTACGCGGCCAGGTACCTCGCCGATCACCCAAAGCGGATGCGCGGTTTTCGCCAGGCGGTGATGCCGATCGCGGTGGTGGCCGGGCCCGCCTGCCTGTTGATCGTGGTCGAGCCCGATCTGGGGACCGCGCTGGTGGTCGCGTTCACGATCACGACGTTGTTGCTCGCAGCGGGACTCCCGATCCGCTACCTGGGGCTGCTGGCCGCGCTGGCGGTCGGGGCCGTGGTGCTGCTGGCGCTGGCACAGCCCTATCAGCGCGCCCGCCTGACCGCGTTTCTGAACCCGTGGGCATCGAAGTCGACCGCCGGTTTTCAAGCCGTCCAGGGTCAGATCGCGCTCGGCTCCGGCGGGCTGCTGGGAGTTGGCCTCGGCAAGTCCGTGCAGAAGATCTACTACCTGCCGGAGGCCCAGACGGACTTCATCCTCGCCGTGATCGGCGAGGAGCTTGGGGTACTGGGGATCGCGGGGGTCGTGGTCCTGTACGGGATGATCGCCTACGCCGGGCTTCGCACGGCGCGCCGGGCGGTTGGGCGTTATGCCAAGCTGCTCGCGACCGGCCTCACGTCGCTGATCCTGTGTCAGGGAATCCTCAACATCTTCGTCGTGCTCGGGATCGCGCCGCTGACCGGGGTGCCGCTCCCGTTCATCTCCTACGCACCCACGAACCTTTGCGTGATGCTGGCGTCGGTCGGCCTGCTGCTCAACATCTCGCGACCTGGGGCCCGGAGGTTGAAGGTGGTCGAGGCACCGCGCGGTGACGCAGCCGCTGATCGTGATCGGCGCCGGCGGGACCGCCGGACACGTCGTGCCGGCGCTGGCGGTGGCCGACGCGCTGCGAGCTCGGGACGCTGAGGTCGTATTCATCGGCGGCGAGCGTGCCGAGCGGGAGCTGGTGCCCGCTGCCGGTTACGAGCTACACACGCTGCGCGTCGCGCCGCTCGCACGCCGCAGCCCGACGGGCGCCGCTCGCGCCGCGGCGATCGACGCGGCCGCCGTCGGGCACGCGCGCCGTCTGCTGCGCGGGCTGCGTCCGGGCGCCGTGATGGGTGCCGGCGGCTACGTGGCCGGCCCGGTCGGAATGGCGGCGGCAAGCGCGCGGATCCCACTCGTGTTGATGGAGGCCGACAGCCATCTGGGGCTCACCAACCGGCTGCTGGCGCCGCTCGCTCGACGCGTGTGCCTGGGGTTTCCGATCGATGGTCGCCACGGCGGCCGCTACCTCGTCACCGGCCGTCCGGTGCCCGCGCCGGCGCGCGATCGCGACGCCGCCCGGGCCCGCTTCGCGATCGGTCCCGACGAGCAGTGCGTGCTCGTGTTCGGCGGCTCGCAGGGGGCACGGTCGATCAACGAGGCCGCGATCGCGGCGTTCGCCGGCGCGCGGTTCCGCGTCCTGCACGCGGCCGGCGAGCGGGACCTCGCGCAGCTGACCGCCCCCGGAGCCCACTACGACCTGCGCGGCTACATCGGCGACTTCGGCGAGGCGCTGCTGGCGAGCGACCTGGTCGTGGCCCGCTCCGGCGGGTCCGTGTTCGAGATCGCTGCCCACGGGCGGCCGATGGTGCTGATCCCATATCCATACGCGACCGCCGATCATCAGACGGAGAACGCCCGCTACATGGAGCGCGCGGGCGCGGCGATCGTGATCGCCGATCGCGAGCTGACCGCGCCGCGGCTGGCGGGCGAGGTCGGCCGACTACTCGCAGACCCCGGGCGACTGGCGGCGATGGCGCGCGCCTCGGCGCGGCTGGCACGGCCGGACGCCGCGCGCGACATCGCCGATGAGCTGTTGGCCGCGGCGCGGTAGAGCGGCGCCAACCCTTGCTATACGCTCAATGCCGAGCGACCGGCGAGTCTGGAGACCGAAATGCTGTTTGGGCAGGAGCACGTCAAGCGCTACCGGCAGACCGATGGCGCAGAGGGTCACGATTGGAACGGCGTCACCGTTCTGCTGTTGACGACGAAGGGCAGGCACAGCGGCTCGGAGCGCACGACACCGCTGATCTACGGGACCCGCAACGGTGATTACGTGGTCGTCGCGTCAAAAGGGGGCGCTCCCGAGCACCCGAGCTGGTACCTCAACCTGACCGCGGAGCCCGCAGTCGAAGTTCAGGTTCGTGGGGACCGGTTCGCGGCGCACGCGAGGGCCGCTACCGGCGACGAGCGCGCCGAGCTGTGGAAGCTGATGGCGGAGAAGTGGCCGTCATACAACGACTACCAGACGAAGACAAAGCGCGAGATTCCGGTCGTCGTGCTCGAGCGCAGCTGATCTGACCCCACTGAGCTCCTGGGCTGAAATCGGATCCGACTGGTCGTCGCGACGGCTTCATTTCGTTGGCATCGGCGGTGCCGGCATGAGCGGCTTGGCGCTAATCGCCAAGGCGCTCGGGGCACAGGTGACCGGCTCTGACCGTGCCCCATCCTCGTACACCGCACGGCTTGTCGAACACGGCATCGAGCCGATCATCGGTCATGCTCGCGAGAACGTTCCGGAGGGCGCCGAAGTGGTCTATTCGAGCGCGATCCCGGCCGATAACCCCGAGCGGGGCGTCGCCGCGCACAAGCTGCACCGGGCCGACCTGCTGGCCGAGATCGCCTCTCTGCGGCGCTGCCTGGCGGTGACCGGCACGCACGGCAAGACCACCACCGCCGCGATGGCCGTCCAAGCGCTCAGCGGCGCTGGGCTCGACCCTGCTTACGTGGTCGGCGGCGAGCTTCGCTCCACGGGCTCCAACGCGGACTGGGGAAGCGGCGAGTGGATCGTCGTGGAGGCCGACGAATCCGACCGCTCGCTGCTCAAGCTCGATCCCGAGATCGCCGTGTTGACCAACGCCGAGCTCGACCACCACGCGACGTACTCGTCGCGCCTGGACCTCGAGCGGACGCTGGCCGAGTTCATGGCGCGCGCGGGCAAGGAACACGCCGTCGTCTGGGACAGGCCACGGCTGCGCGCGCTGTGCCCCGGCGGCGGCGTGCCGTTCGACGCGCCGCACCCGCGGCTCGGGCCGGACGGGTCGCGGTTTCAGTGGAACGACCTCGAGGTGCGGCTCTCGGTTCCCGGCGCCCACAACGCGGTCAACGCCGCCGGCGCGCTGACCGCGTGCGCCCTTGCCGGCGCCGATCCGGGGCGCGCGGCGGCGGCGCTCGCCGATTTCAAAGGTGCGCGGCGCCGCTTGGAGCTGATCGGTCGGTCGGCCGCGGGCGCGCTCGTCTACGACGACTACTCCCACAACCCGACCAAGGTGGCGGCCGCGATCGCCGCGGCACGCACGCTTGCCCCGAGACGGCTGGTCGCGGTCTTCCAGCCGCACCTGTACTCGCGCACCCGGGCGCTGGCGCGCGAGTTCGGAGTCGCGCTCGCCGGCGCCGACTACGTCGTCGTGCTGCCGATCTACGCGGCGCGGGAGCACGCGGCGGACTTTCCGGGCGTCGATGGCTACGGGGTCGCGGAGGCGGCGGCCGACGCCGCCGTAGGCCGGCCGGTCGCCTGGATGCCGGGCTTCGACGACGCGCGGGCGTTGCTGACCGCGCAACTGCGCGATCGCGACATCTGCTTGATGATGGGTGCCGGCGACATCGACTCGCTGGCGCGCTCGTTGGTGGTTTGAGCGGCGGCCCCGCCGCCGCGCCTTCTACGCTGCCTGGCAGCAATGTCCGAGCTTCCAGACGGGGTGCAGCGGGACTACCCGCTCGCGCGGTTGACGACGATTCGCACCGGCGGCCATGCGGAGCTGTTCGCCCGGCCCGGCACGATCGAGGAGCTCGAGCGGATCATCGCCTGGGCCGGAGCCGACGGGATCGAGGTAGGGGTCGTCGGCTCGGGGTCGAACCTCCTGATAGCGGACGAAGGCGTCCGGGGCTTGGTGTTGAAACTTGAGCGCGAACTGAGCGAGATCGAACTGGACGGCACGCGGATCAACTGTGGGGGCGGCGCGCGCCTGCCCGCGGTCTCGGCGCAGGCGGCGCGGGCGGGGCTGAGCGGGATCGAGTTCGGCGTCAACATTCCGGGCACGGTCGGCGGCGCTGTGCGGATGAACGCCAACGCCTACGGCGGTGAGCTGGCTCGCGCGCTCGACTGGGTCGACGTCGTCGCCGCGACCGGAACCGAGCGGTGCACACCCGACCAACTCGGCTTCGCCTACCGGCGATCGAGCCTCGCCTCAGGCGACGTCGTCGCGCGGGCGTCGTTCTCGCTCAGCAGGGCCGCAAGCGACGATGTCAAGCGCACGCTGGCCGATATGCGCCGGCGCCGCAAGGAGGCGCAGCCATCGGGGATCAAGACGTTCGGTTCGACGTTCAAGAACCCGTCCGACCCGCGTGCGGGGGGTCGCAGCGCCGGGCAACTGCTCGAGGCAGCGGGCTGTCGCGGACTGCGGGTGGGAGGCGCCGGTTTCTCGGCCAAGCACGCGAACTTTGTCGAGAACCTCGGCGGCGCGAGCACGGCCGACGTCGTCGCCCTGATGGCCGAGGGTCGGCGCCGCGTGAAGGAGAAGTTCGGGATCGAGCTCGAGCCCGAGGTGCAGGCTCTGGGCCCTGTCGCGCTCCCGAGTGACTGGACGCGCTCGTGAGCGCCGGCTCCAGCGCGCGGTCGCGGCGGGCCGCTCCTGCTCGGGTGCGGCGGCGGCCCGGGATCAGGCGGTTGGTGCACCGCCGCTGGTTCAAGTGGCTGATCGGGTCGCTGGTCGTGCTAGCGCTGCTCGCCGGCGGCGGTTATCTCTGGCTCCGGAACTCGTCGCTGGTAGCCGTTCGCAAGGTGCAGGTCGCGGGCGTAAGTGGCCCCAACGCACGGCAGATCCGCGGGGCGCTGATCGAGGCCGCACGCACCATGACCACGCTCGACGTCAACGTGGGCCAGCTACGCACCGCGGTCGAGCCGTACCCCGACGTCAAGCACCTCGAGGTCAGCACTCAGTTCCCGCACGGGATGACGATCCGCGTCGTCGAGCAGGTGCCGGTGGCGGTCCTGATCGAGGCCGGTCGGCGCGTCGGGGTCGCCGGCGACGGCACGCTGCTGCGCGATGCGTCGCTCACGTCCACGCTGCCGACGATCCCGGTGCAGGTGCCGCCAGGCGGCCCGCGGTTGACCGGTTACCTGCTCACCGAGGTGCAGCTGCTGGCGGCGGCTCCATACGACATGCTCGCCAAGGTTGGCGGCGTCAGCGATGGCCCCGCGCACGGGTTGGTCGCCGAGCTCCGCAACGGACCGAGCATCTACTTCGGCGACCCTAACCAGCTAGCGGCGAAGTGGACCGCGGCGATCGTAGTGCTCGCCAACTCCGGCTCGGCGAGCGCGGACTACATCGACGTGACCGATCCCAACCGCCCGGCCGCCGGAGCCGGGTCGGATTCGAACGCCTCGGCCGCCGGGAGTGCCGCCGAGCCGGGTCGGATTCGAACGCTTCGGCCGCCGTGCCGCCGGATCAGCGGACACGAGCAGCTCGACGGCGACCGGATCGGCGAGCGCGAGCAGCTCGACCGCGACCGTCTCTGGAGGCTAAACCTCAACTTGAGACTTATCGCGACTCGGGCGCCAGTCTCGTGCAGGTGTCGAGAGTTCCTGCTTCTGCAACGAACGTTGCGGCGCAGTCCGCCGCGTTGACTTCTCGCGACAGTAGGCCATAACGTGCCAAACTGCTGGTCTAAAGCAGTTTGGCTTTAACACTCAAGCCTATATCGAGGGTCGGACGGGATCTCATGGAAAGCGGAAGTTATCTCGCAGTCATCAAGGTCGTCGGCGTCGGCGGCGGCGGCACGAACGCCGTCAACCGGATGGTCGATGCCGGTCTGCGAGGCGTCGAGTTCATCGCCTGCAATACGGACGCCCAGGCGCTCGCGATGTGCGACGCCGACATCAAGCTCAACATCGGCCACGATCTGACGAAGGGACTCGGCGCCGGCTCCAATCCGGACGTCGGTCACGGCGCCGCGGCGGAATCGCGCGACGACATCAAGGAGGCGCTGAAGGGCGCCGACATGGTGTTCGTGACCGCCGGCGAGGGCGGCGGCACCGGGACGGGGGCCGCCCCCGTGATCGCCGAGATCGCCAAGAACGAGATCGGCGCGCTGACCGTCGGGGTGGTCACGCGACCGTTCGCGTTCGAGGGCACGCAGCGCGCGCGCCAGGCGCAGGAAGGGATCCAGCGCCTGCGTGAGAACGTCGACACGTTGATCGTGATCCCGAACGAGAAGCTGCTCGCGATCGTCGAGCGCCGGACGACGGTGCTCGACGCTTTCCGCGAGGCGGACAACGTGTTGCGCCAGGGCGTGCAGGGGATCACGGATCTGATCACGATCCCGGGCCTGATCAACCTCGACTTCGCCGACGTGCGCACGATCATGCACGACGCCGGCAGCGCGCTGATGGGGATCGGGAGCGCGGCGGGCGAGAACCGCGCCTCGGAGGCCGCCAAGATCGCGATCTCGTCGCCGCTGCTCGAGGAGTCGGTCGAAGGCGCGATGGGGATCCTGCTGAACATCACCGGCGGCCACGACCTCGGCCTGTTCGAGGTCAACGAGGCGGCCGAGATGGTCCAGAGTGCGGCCGACTCCAACTCGAACATCATCTTCGGCGCGGTGATCGACGACGCGCTCGGCGACGAGGTGCGCGTGACCGTGATCGCGACCGGCTTTGACCACGGCCGTCACGACCCCGGGACCGCGCGTGAGACGACTCGGCGCGAGCGCCGCGACCGCGACGTGACGATGGACGACCGGCAGCGCTCGTCGCTCGAGATCTCAGACGACGACATCGACATCCCGTCGTTCTTGAGAGACCGTTAGAGACCCCCGCTGGGGGCGGCAGGTGCCCCTGCGTCGCCCGGTGAGGACGGCGCCGCCGTGTACTAGGCTGCGCTGATGTGACGTCCGCCGCCGAGACCCTCCGGCGCAGCCCGCTGCACGACAACCACCTTGCCGCGGGGGCCAAGCTGATCGGGTTTGCGGGCTGGGAGATGCCGGTTCAGTACGAGGGCATCCAGGCCGAGCACCTCGCGGTTCGTCGCAGCGCGGGGGTATTCGACGTCTCGCATATGGGCCAGATCGAGGTCAAGGGCCCGGACGCCGCCACGCTGCTGCAGTTGCTGCTGTCAAACGACGTCCGTCGCCTCCCCGAGGGTGGTGCCCAGTACAGCGTCCTGTGCCGCGAGGACGGGGGCGTGCTCGACGACCTGTTCACCTACCGGCTCGCCGATTGCCATTTTCTGACCGTCACCAACGCGGCCAACCACGAGCGCGATCTCGCGTGGTTCACGAGCCACGCCGAGCCTTACGACGCGGACGTCGTCGACCGGATCGAAGACTTCGCGATGCTCGCCGTTCAGGGCCCCAAGGCGCGGGCGCTGCTGCGCGAACTGGCTGACGGGTCGCTGCCGTCCCGCTTTCACTGCTGCCAGCGGACGCTGGCCGGCGTCCCGATGCTCGTGTGCGGCACCGGCTACACCGGCGACGACGGAGCCGAGTTGCTGTTGGATCCCGCCAGCGCGCCGGCGATCTGGGATGCGCTGCTCGAGGCAGGCGCGACGCCCGCCGGGCTCGGCGCCCGCGACACCCTGCGGCTCGAGGTCTGTTACCACCTGTACGGCAACGACCTGAGCGAGGAGCGCGGCCCGATCGAAGCGGGCCTCGGCTGGTGCTGTAAGGAGCAGACGGGCTTCATCGGCTCCGAAAGCGTCGCGCGCGTGCGCGCCGCCGGACCCGCCGAGAAGCTGGTCGCGTTCGTGATCGACGGTTCGGGGATCGCCCGCCAGGGCAACCCGATCGCCGGCGGTGGTGTCGTCACCAGCGGCACGTTCTCCCCATGCCTGCAGCGCGGCATCGGGATGGGGTACGTCGCCGCCGACCGCGCCGCCACCGGCACGGCGCTCGAGATCGACGTACGCGGCAGGCCGCGCGCCGCGGCCGTCGTCTCAAAGCCCATCTACAAGAAGGAGCAGTGAGTCACTTGGCCGATCCCAGCTATCCCGTCGACCTGCTCTATCACCCTGAGCACGACTGGGCGCGCGTCGAGGGGGACGAGGCGACATTCGGGATTACGTGGTACGCGCAGGACGCGCTCGGCGAGGTCGTTTTCTTTGACCCGCCCGCGGTCGGCAGCGCGGTGAGCAAGGATTCGCCGTACACCGAGGTCGAGTCGGTGAAAGCCGTGTCGGACGTGATCTCGCCGCTCTCGGGCGAGATCATCGAGGTCAATGAGACGCTGGCGGACTCGCCCGAGACGATCAACGAGGACCCGTACGGCGGCGGCTGGCTCGTCAGGGTCAAGCTTTCGGAGCCGGGAGAGCAGGACGCGCTGCTCGACGCGCAGGCCTACGAGGCGACGCTGCAATGAGCTCGTACACGTCAGCAACGCGAGCCGACCGGCGCGAGATGCTCGCGACGATCGGGGTCGAGCGGATCGAGGATCTGTTCGCCGACATCCCCGCCCGCCTGCGCTATGAGAAGGCGCTGGAGCTCGGTCACGGCCTTTCCGAGCAGGAGGTCTACGACGAGCTGCGCGCGCTCGCCGCTCGCAACTCGAGCACCGAGGATGAGATCTCGTTCTTGGGGGCGGGCATGTACGACCACTACATCCCGGCATTGATCGATTCGATCACCAGCCGGTCGGAGTTCCTGACGCCCTACACGCCGTACCAGCCCGAGGCTTCCCAGGGTGGGTTACAGGCGATGTTCGAGTATCAGACCGCGATCTGCGAGCTGACCGGGCTCGCCGTTTCCAATGCCTCCGTGTACGAAGGCCCGAGCGCGGTCGCGGCGGCTGGTTACGTCGCCAAGCTGACCAACAACCGGCGCCGATTCGTGGTCTCCAGCGGCGTCCATCCGCACGCTCGCGAGGCGCTCGCGACGCTCGCGCACGGCTGGGGGATGGAGATCGAGCAGGCGCCGCTCGAGCACGGCGTCACCGCGCTGCCCGAGCTCGACGCGGACGTCAGCGCCGTGATCGTGGGACAGCCGAACTTTTTCGGCGCGGTGGAGGACCTCGAGGCGATCGCGACCGCCGCCCACGAGGCGGGCGCGCTCTGCATCAGTTCCTGTGACGCGCTGGCGCTGGCGCTGCTGCGATCGCCCGGTGAGTGTGGGGTCGACATCGCGGTAGGCGAGGGTCAGATGCTCGGCAACCGGCTCGATTTTGGCGGCCCCTCGTTCGGCTTCTTCGCCTCCACAGAGGCTCTGATCAGGCGGCTCCCCGGCCGGCTCGCGGGCGAGACCAGGGACGTCGACGGCAAGCGCGGCTTTGTCCTCACGCTGCAGACGCGCGAGCAGCACATCCGACGCGAGAAGGCGACGTCGAACATCTGCACCGCCCAGGCGCTGAACGCGCTAGCGGGCATCATCTACCTGAGCTGGCTCGGAGCGGCCGGGATCGTCGAGCTCGCCGAGTTGATGGTCCAGCGGACCGGTTACGCGCGCGAACAGCTCGCCAAACTCGACGGTGTCACGCTGATCCACGAGCAACCGGTCGTGCGCGAGTTCGCGATCGCACTCGACGCGCCGGTCGAGCGAGTGATCGCGCGCTGTCTGCAGCACGGGATCAACCCCGGCTACCCGCTCGCGCGCGACTACCCGGAGCACGCCGACGGTCTGCTGGTAGCGATCACCGAGCGCCGCACGCGAGCCGAGATCGACCGCCTGGTCGAGGTGCTCGGCGGCTCGGTCGCCGCCGAGCGCAGCCACGACTACCACGAGGTTCACGCAAGGAGGGATGAGGGCAGCAGGCCGAGGCGAGCGGAGCTCGCATGAGCCGGCAGGCCGACGACGAGCTGACGATCTTCGAGCGTTCCAAGCCCGGACGGCGCGCGTTCGTGGCGCCGCCGCTCGACGTTCCAGAGCGGCCGCTCGACGAGCTGCTGCCGCCAACCATCCGCCGCGGGCGCGGGCCCCGGCTACCAGAGGTCTCAGAGCCAGAGATCGTCCGCCACTACAACCGCCTCTCGAAGCGCAACTTCGACCTCGACACCGGCTTCTATCCGCTCGGGTCGTGCACGATGAAGCACAACCCGAAGCTGCACGAACGGGTCGCGGCGCTTCCGGGCCACGCCAAGCTCCACCCACTCCAGCATCCCGCTCGTGCCCAGGGCGCGCTCGAGCTGATGTGGCGTCTGCAACGCGCGCTGTCGGAGATCGCCGGCCTGCCGCACGTCTCGCTTCAGCCGAGCGCGGGATCGCACGGCGAGTTGGCGGGGGTGCTGCTGACCCGCGCGTTCCACGAGGACCGCGGCGAGCGGCGCTCGAAGGTTCTGGCGCCCGACTCCGCTCACGGCACCAATCCGGCGACGGTGACGATGGCCGGTTACGAACTCGTCCACATCGGTACCGATCCAAACGGCAACGTCGACGTCGAAGACCTGCGGTCCAAGCTCGACGAGGACGTCGCCTGCCTGATGCTGACCAACCCCTCGACGCTCGGAGTGTTCGAGCCGCAGATCGAGGAGATCGCGCAGATCGTCCACGACGTCGGCGCGACGTTGTATTACGACGGCGCCAACCTCAACGCGATCATGGGCATCTGCCGGCCGGGCGACATGGGGTTCGACATCGTCCACTTCAACCTGCACAAGTCGTTCACCCAGCCGCACGGCGGCGGCGGCCCCGGCGCGGGGCCGATCGCGGTCGCGGAGCGGATCGAGCCGTTCCTCCCGCGCCCCCAGGTCGTCCAGCGCCAAACGCCCGACGGCGAGGATCTCTACGACCTCGACTATGACCGCCCGAAGTCGATCGGCCGGCTGCGCGGATTCCAGGGCAACTTCGGCGTGTTCGTGCGCTCGTACGCGTACATCCGCTCGCTCGGCGGCGCTGGTATCAAAGACGTCTCGGAGGTGGCGGTCCTGAACGCCAACTACCTGCTCGCGAAGCTACGCGCCGAAGGAGTGCTCGAGTATCTGCCGGTCGCCTACGACCGGATCTGCATGCACGAGTTCGTGCTTTCCGGCGCGCCGATGAAACGCGAGCTTCAGATCAGAACGCTGGACCTCGCCAAGCGGCTGCTCGATCACGGAGTCCATCCGCCGACGGTGTACTTCCCGCTGCTCGTCGACGAGGCGCTGCTGGTCGAACCGACCGAGACTGAGACCAAGGAGACGCTCGACCGATTCGCGGCGATCCTGGTCGAGATCCTGCGCGAAGCTCAAAAGGATCCGGAGATCGCTCGCAGCGCACCGCACACGACGCCCGTGCGGCGCCTCGACGAGGCCGGAGCGGCCAGGCGCCCCGTCGTGCGACAGCCGCTCTGATGCGGTTCGTGATCTTCGGTGCCGGCGCGATCGGCGGCGTCGTCGGCGCGCGGCTGGCCGAGGCCGGCTTCGAGGTCGCGCTGATCGCTCGCGGCGCCCATCTCGCGGCGATCCGTGAGCACGGCCTGACGCTCGAGACCCCGGTGCAGCGGACCGATTTCGAGCTGCCGGCGAGCGACGATCCGGCGGAGCTCGGCGTCGGCGCGCCGGGCGACGTCGTGCTGCTGGCGACCAAGAGCCAGGACACGCCCGGCGCGCTGGCGGCGCTGCGCGCCGCCGGGGCCTACGACGTGCCGGTCGTCTGCGTCCAGAACGCGGTCGAGAACGAACGGCTCGCGCTGCGCGCGTTCCCGCGCGTCTACGGGGCGGTCGTGATGCTGCCGGCCGCGCACATGGAACCGGGGCTGGTCGAGGCGTACGGCTCGAGCATGACCGGGATCGTCGACATCGGCCGCTATCCCGAGGGGCGCGACGAGCTCTGCGACGAGCTGTGCGCCGCGCTCTCTGGGTCGAACCTGTTCTCGAGCCCGCGCGCCGACGTGATGCGCTTCAAGTACGCCAAGCTGCTGCTCAACCTTGGCAATGCCGTCGGTGCGCTCTGCGGCAGCGGCGAGCGCAGCGACGAGCTCACAAAGCTTGCGCGGGCCGAGGGTCGCGCCGCACTGACCGCCGCCGGGATCGAGTACGAGGCCGGCGAGGTCGATGACCTCCAGGGACGGTGGGAGCGGATCGGCGTGCGTGAGATCGCCGGTCGCGAGCGCGCGGGATCGTCGAGCTGGCAGAGCCTGGCGCGCGGGACCGGAGCGATCGAGACTGACTACCTCAACGGCGAGATCGTCCTCATCGGCCGTCTCCACGATGTGCCGACGCCGATCAACGCGGCGCTCAGCGAGCTCGCTGCCCGTTATGCGTCAAGCGGTGCTCCGCCCGGCGGACTGTCGGTCGACGAGGTCCTGGCGGTCGCAGCTTGAGTACGACCGTGGATCCCGGGATCGCCGCCGAGTCAGCCGAGATCGCGACGCGCGCAGAGACCGAGCTCGAGCAGTTGGTCGGGATCTCGTCGCCTTCGGGAGATGTGTCCGGCGCTGAGCAGGCACTGGCGCTGTGTGCGTCGCTGCTGCCCGAGGGTGCCGTGATCGAGCGGCCGGAGTGCTCGACGCCGGGGAGCGCGCCCGATCTCGTCGGCCGGGTTCGGGGCAACGGCACGAAGCGGGTGATGCTGCTCGGGCACGTCGACACCGTGGTCGGCCACGATGCCCATCAAGCGCTGCGCGCCGACGGGGATCGGCTGTACGGGACCGGAACGGTCGACATGAAGGGCGGCGTCGTGCTGTCGCTCGGCGTCGCCCGGGCCTTGGCACGGCGGCCGGAGTCGTTCGCCGAACTGGCGGTGCTGCTGGTGACCGATGAGGAGTGGCGGGTGGCGCCGTTCGTGCACGCGCCGCGGCTTGCCGGCTACGACGCCTGCCTGTGCTTCGAGGGCGGCGAGCGCACGGCCGCCGGCGACGAGGGCGTAGTCGTCCGGCGCAAGGCGGCCGGGACGCTGAAGGTCGTGGCGGCCGGCCGCGCATCGCACTCGGGCAGCGCTCCGGATCACGGCCGCAACGCGCTACTGGCGCTCGCCGCGACCGCGCAGGCGGTCGCCGAGCTGCACGATCCCAGGGGTCCCGAGCAGCTGAGCGCGGTGCCGACCGTGATCCGCTCAGGCGACGCGTTCAACGTCGTGCCGGCGTCGGGCGAGTTGATCTTCGATCTGCGCGCGCGGCGGCTGGAGGCGTTCGACGCGGTTCTGGCGCGCGTCCCGCGCGAGCTCGACGGCGTCGGGCTCGAGGCGCGGATGGAGCGCCTGTGGCCGGGGATGGACTCCGAGGCGGCCACCAGGGAGCTGATCGAGGCGGCATCGGCTCGCCTCGGCCGCCGGATCGAGGGCGTTCCGCGCGGCGGCGCCAGCGACGCGAGCCACTTCGCCGGCGCGATCGCGCTGACAGTCGACGGCCTCGGTCCGCGGGGTGGCGGCGCCCACACCCCGGGTGAGTTTGTGCTGCGGCCATCGCTGCGCGAGCGCGCCGAGGTGGCCCTCGCGTTGGCGCTCGCCACGCTTGGGTAAGAGTTCGATCAGGATCTCGGTCCGACGTCCGGGTACGCGGCCGCACCTGCCATCCTTGTGGTATGAGCAGCAGCACAGTGCCCACGAGCGCCCCCAACAGGCGTGCGACACTGAAGCGGCGCGTGAACGGGCGCGAGCCCGTCGAGGGGTTGGCGCTGCTGCTGGGGATCGTGCTGCTGATGTGGGTGATCGAGGCGATCAACTCGCTCGATCACGACGCGCTGGACCACGGCGGCGGCATCTACCCGCGCAACATCGACCACGTGTGGGCGATTTTCACGGCGCCGTTCTTGCACGTCAGCTTCATCCACCTGATCGACAACACGATCCCGTTCGTGTTCATGGGTGTGATCATCGCCCTGCGGGGCGCCACCAGGCTCGCGCTCGTGACGCTGATCGTGATCGTCGTCGGGGGCCTGGGCACCTGGCTTGTCGCGCCGGCGGGGACCGTCACCGTCGGCGCAAGCGGGATCGTGTTCGGCTATGCCACTTACCTGTTCGCGCGCGGCGTGTTCAATCGCAGCCCGCTGGAGATCGCGATCGGAATCCTCGTCGGGGTCGTCTGGGGCGGGGCGCTGTACGCGAGCGTCGTCCCCCACCAGGGCGTCTCGTGGCAGGGACACGTCTGCGGCGCGATCGGCGGGGTCGTCGCCGCCTGGCTGCTGGCGCGCCCCCGCAACCGGGCCGGCGCCGGAAGCGGCTCGGGCAGCGGCTCGGGCAGCGGCTCCGGCAGCGGCTCCGGCAGCGATCCGCTGGAACGCGCGCTGGCGTCGTAGCGCCCACGTTCGCTCGCCAGTAGCCTGAGCCGGGTGAGGATCTTCTCCGGCATCCAGCCGACCGGCCGCAAGCACCTGGGCAACTACATCGGTGCGATCACCCAGTACGTCGCCGGCCAGGACCGCGGCGAGGCGATCTACTGCATCGTCGACCTGCACGCGCTGACCGTGCCCTACGACCCGGCGGGGCTGCGCGAGGCCACATACGACACCGCCGCGGTTCTGCTCGCCGCCGGGCTTGATCCGGAGCGCTGCATCTTCTTTCGCCAGAGCGACGTTCCCGAGCACACCGAGCTGACCTGGCTGCTGACCTCAGTGACGTCGTTCGGCGAGCTCAACCGGATGACTCAGTTCAAGGAGAAGTCCGCCGCGCAGCGGGAGCTGGTCTCGGCCGGGCTTTTCGTGTACCCGGTCCTGATGGCCGCCGACGTGCTCGCCTACCGCGCCAACGAGGTCCCGGTCGGCGAGGACCAGCGCCAGCACGTCGAGCTGATGCGCGACGTCGTCGAGCGCTTCAACGCCCGGTTCGGTGAGACGCTCGTCGTGCCGGAGCTCAAGCTCCCCGAGGTCGGGGCGCGGATCATGGACCTGCAAGTGCCCGACAAAAAGATGTCGACGACCGGCGGCAACGTGCAGGGGACGATTTACGTGACCGAGGAGCCGGACGCGATCGCGCGCAAGATCCGCTCCAGCGTCACCGACTCGGGCAGCGAGGTCCGGCGCGGCCCCGACAAACCCGGGATCACCAACCTGATCGAGATCCTCGCCGCGGTACGGGGCACCAGCCCGGAGCAGATCGAGCGCGAGTTCGCCGGCCAGGGGTACGGTGCCTTCAAGCGGGCCGTCGCGGAGGGCGTAATCGAGTACCTGGCGCCGGTGCGCGAGCGGTATGCCGAGCTGCGCGACGACGAGGCCGAGCTCGAGGCGATCATGCTCGTCGGAGCCGAGAAAGCGCACGCGATTGCCAGCGAGGTGGTCGCTGACGTGCGCGAAGTGATGGGATTCGGAGCGGTCCGCCAGCCCAGCTAACGTCTGCGCCGTGGCGCTCGCCGACCTTGAGCTGGACCTGGACGTCTTCGCGGGCCCGTTTGACCTGCTGCTGACGTTGATCCTGCGCGAGGAGGTCGACCTGCTCGAGGTTGACCTCGCCGACATCGTGATCACTTACATCGATCACCTCGAGCGCCGCGGCGAGCTCGATCTCGAGGCGGCGACAGAGTTTCTGGTCCTGATCGCGGCGCTGCTGGAGCTCAAGTCGCGCCTGCTGCTGCCTGGCGAGGAGCTCGAGGAGATCGAGCTCGATCCCGGCGAGGCGGCCGAGGAGCTGTTGGCCCGGCTGCTCGCCGCCCACCGCTACCGCGCGGCGGCCGACCATCTCCGCGAGCTGCTCGAATCCGAGCAGGGCCACCGCTTCCGGTCGGCGCCGTTGCCGCCCCAGCTGCGCAAAGCGCCGCTCTCGGACGCGCGCGCGGTTTACGACCCGAGCGTGCTGTCGGCCGCGATCGGCGACCTGCTGGCGGTGCCGCCGCCAGTCGATCTTGGGCATGTGACGGTCGCCAAGGTGACGGTCGCCGAGCGCCTCGCGCACCTGCGCGCGCTGCTGAGGCGGGGCCGGTTCACGTTCTCCGAGGCGGTCGCACGGTCAGACCGGGTAACGGTCGCGGTGACGCTCTACGCCCTGCTCGAGCTCTACAAGCAGGGCGAGGCGACGTGGACCCAGGAGCAACCGTTTGCCGAGATCACGATCGAGTCTCTGCAAGCAGCGCCCGTGGGGTGTCGAGCAGCCGCGGAAGGCCAGCGCGTGAGCGGCGCCGAGCTCGAACGCACCGTCGAAGGGCTCCTGTTCTTGAGCCCCGGCCCGGTGCCTGCCGAGGCGCTGGTCGATGCCACCGGCGCCGAATTGCACGAGATCATGACCGCGGTCGAGCGGCTGCGCGAGTACTACGAGTTCGAGCGGCGCGGGCTGATCGTCCGCGAGCTGGCCGGCGGCTACACGCTCAGCACGCATGCCGACGTCGAACCGGCCGCGCGCCGCCTGCTCGCCAAGCCGCGGACCCCGCCGCTGACCCCCGCCCAGGCGGAGACGCTCGCGATCGTCGCCTTCCTGCAGCCTATCTCCCGGCCCGAGATTGCCCGGATCCGCGGCGTCAGCGCCGAGTCGGCGGCGGCGACGTTGCTCGAGCGGGGAGTGATCGAGGAGGCAGGGCGCTCGCAGTTCGGCGCCATCCTGTACCGGACGACCGAGTTGTTTTTGAAGCTGTTTGGCCTCGACTCGCTCGACGACCTGCCGGCGATCGATGGCTTTGACCCGCCGCCCGAGCTAGAGCAGCAGCTGCGCGAGCGTCTGATGCGGGCCGGCGAGGCGCGGGCCGGCGCAGCAGCGCCCGCGGCCGCCGACTAATGGGGCTCCCGAAAACGTTCCACTAGACCTTCCCGAGGAACGCGAGCACCGCCTGGCCGTCGCGGGCCAGCGCCCGCATGTCGTCCCCGGCCAGCTCGAAGAACGGCTCGATCGCGACCCGCCCGTCCGCGATCCGCCAGCCGGCAGCGCCGCGCCCGTCGACGAGCGCGAAGCCGCGAAACACCCCGCCGCTGATCACGCGATCTTCGTGCTCGCCGAGCAGCGCCTCGCGCGAGCGCCAGCCGCACAGCATCGGCTCGAACGCGCCCAGCAGCCGTGGCGGCGGTAGCCGCGCGCGCCGCCGCGGGCCTGCAAGCTCGATTAGGCCGTCGCGGGACGGCGCCAGCTCGCCGGCGATCGCGGTCAGTCCGGCCCTCGCGTCGCGCAGCGGCATTCCCGCCCAGCGCGCCAGGTCGCCTTCGGACGCCGGCCCGTGGCCGATCAGATACCGGCGGGCGAGCTCGGCCAGCGCGCGCTCGCGCGTGAACGCCGGCGGTCGCGGCAGCCAGTCGCGGGTCAGCGCGTAGGCGTGCTGGCGCCCGATCATCGGCCCGCGCACGATCAGCCCCTCGACGGCGCCGCGAAACAGAAGGTAAATCAACGCCCTGCTTGCCGGCTCGAGCCCGGCTTGCTCGAGCCGCTCTTGCAGCTGCGCGCGGGTCAGCGGCCCGTCGCCGCCCAACGAACGCGTGATTACCGCCAGTGAGCGCTCGGTGAGTCGCGCGTCGACGCCTGTCTGAGCGAGTCGCGTCGCGCTCGAGGTGACCAGTTGCGGCGTGGTCAGCGCATGCAGCCACGGGTAATCCTCGCTCGCGACGAGGTGCAGCGTGCCCCGGTTCAGCCACGTGATCACCAGCGAGCGTCGCTCGGTCAGCTCGCGGTCGACGTCGGCGGCCGTCAGGCCGCGCGTGCGGGCCCGGATCGCGAGCCGCGCGCCCCGAGGGTCCTGTGCCTGCACCGCCAGGAGGTGCCTCGCGACGGCGACCGCGTCACGGGCCGGCGGGCCGGACAGAAGTTGCGCTCGCAGACGGCGCGCGGTCAGCTCGGGCACGAGCTGGGCTACGCGGCGCTGGCCGCCGCGAGCTGGCCGCAGGCCGCGTCGATGTCCCGCCCGCGCGTCACGCGCACGGTCGCCGAGATGCCTTGCCGCTCGAGCTCGGCTCGGAACGCTTCGATCGCCTTCGGGCTCGAGCCCCGAAACGGCGAGTCGGTCGGGTTGTACGGGATCAGGTTGACCTTGAATGCCCGCCGATCGAGTACCTGCGCGAGCTGGCGCGCCTGCACGTAGGAATCGTTGACCCCTGCCAGCATCACGTACTCGACGAACACCATCCGTCGCTTGCGCTCGTAGTGCTCGCGGCAGGCGGCGAGCACCTCGGACAGCGGGTAGCGGTCGTTTACCGGCATCAGCTCGGAGCGCAGCTGCTCGTCGGCCGCGTGCAGCGACAGCGCCAGCCGGATCGGCATCGGCTCGGCGGTCAGCCGCTTGATTCCGGGGATCCAGCCGACCGTCGAGATCGCCGTCCGGCGGTGGCTGATCCCGAGGTCCGGCAGCGCCGCGCAAGCCTCCAGCACGGCGTCGAGGTTCATCAGCGGTTCGCCCATCCCCATGAAGACGGCGTGGTCGACCGGGCCGATGCGCCGGAAATAGAGCGCTTGGTCGATGATCTCCGAGGCGGTCAGGTTGCGCCCGAAGCGCATCTGACCGGTGGCGCAGAAGGTGCAGGTCAGCGGGCAGCCGGACTGTGAGGAGAGGCACAAAGACCGTCTGCCGTCGCGATAGCGCATCAGCACCGCCTCGAGCGGCCGCCCGTCAGCGGTCCGTAGCAGCGCCTTGATCGTCCCGTCGCGTGAGCGCGCCTCGCGCTCGAGCGCCAGGCTCGAGAACGGGACCGCTTCGGCCAGCCTGGCGCGCAGCGCGAGCGGGAGGTCGGTCATCGCGTCGAAGTCACCGGCTCCCTGCGCGACCCACTTCCAGATCTGGCCGCGACGGTAGCGAGGCTCGCCGAGCTCGGTCAGCGTCTGTTCGAGCAGTGCGTTGTCCATGCTGACTATGGTGACATCGCGATGCGCCTGGCGAAATTCCTCGCCTCGGCAGGCGTCGCCTCGCGGCGCGCCGCCGAGCAGATCGTCCGCTCCGGTCGCGTAAGCGTCGACGGCTCAACGGTGGTCGACCCGGCCCGCGATGTCGGCCCCGAGGACGCCGTGACACTCGATGGGCGTCCGGTCGCGGCGCACGCTGAGCGCGTCGTGTACGCGCTCAACAAGCCGGCGGGCGTCGTCTCGACGGCATCTGATCCGCAGCGGCGCCCGACGGTCGTGTCGCTGATCGAATCGGATCTGCGCCTGTATCCGGTCGGGCGGCTCGACATCGACGTCACCGGGCTGATCCTCCTGACCAACGACGGCGCACTGGCGCACCGGCTGACGCATCCGAGCTTCGAGGTCCCCAAGACCTACCGGGCCCGGGTCGCCAGGCCGCCGGTCTCGAAGGCGGCGATCGCGTCGCTGCGCGCGGGCGTCGAGCTCGACGACGGGCCGACGGCGCCGGCGCATGTCCGGCGGCTGTCCCCCGACACCGTGCAGATCACGATTCACGAAGGCCGCAAACGCCAGGTCAAGCGGATGCTCGAGCACGTCGGGTACCCGGTGACCAGGCTCGAGCGGGTGCGCTTCGGGCCCCTCGCGCTCGGCGATCTGCGCGCCGGCGCTTACCGCCGGCTGAGCGAGACCGAGGTCAGCCGGCTGATGTCGGCCGCTGGATCAGGAGCTCGTCGTTCCGGAAGCGCGTCGTCTTCAGCGCCCGCGAGAGCTCGGCGGGTGTGACGCGCCGCGGCGTCGCCGACACCATCCTCATCACGCTGAACTGCAGCGCACGACGGCGCCAGATCTCGTGGAAGCCCCGCACCGGGTAGCTGTCCTGCATCACGGAGGGCCACAGGTTGCACGCCGAGCCCCACCAGCAAAAGCCGTCGCTCGGGGGCGAGGTGAACGACACGACGTCGAGCTCGGACACGGTGGCGCCATGCCTGGGCATGAACTTCAGGCCCCGGAGATAAAGCGATAGCGGCAGCAAGTCGCGGTAGTGCGCAACCAGGATCGCGCGCTGTGGGGCGCGCGCGTTGGCAGGCCCTAGGACCTTCGCCACGACGCGCCAGTCCGGGCGCTGATAGTTGCGGTCGGCCGCCACCCCGATCGTCGTGACGATGCCGATCGCGCACAGCACGGCCGCTGCCGTGAGCCCGACGGCACGAGGCCTGCGCACCGCGAGGCCGCCCGCGACCAGCACCGCGGCCGACGGCCACAGTGCCAGCAGGTTACGAGTCAGCACCTCGTCGAAGCCGACCACGATCAGCACGAGGCCGATCACCAGGCCGGCGAGCGCGAGCGCGCCGGCCACGAGCGCGCCGCGGCGTTCGGCCGGGGTCGCGCGGCAGCCAAGAGCACCAGCGCGAGCACGATGATCGCGATCGCGAGCGGCTCGAGCACGCTGTGCGCGGGGCCCTCGAAGCTGACCGCGAACTGGGGGATCACCTGGCCGAGACGGCGGCCGAGCGGTGCGGTGGCAATCCAGGCGTCGCGGCCGGTCGCGTTCTGAGCCAGCGCCAGCGCCAGCAGCCCGAGGCCGCACAGCCCGACCACTCCAAATGCGATCTGCACTTCCCGTCGCTGTCGGTAGATGGTCAGCAGCCAGATCGCCTCGGGCACGACGATCAGGACGGCGTAGTAGTGGGTCGCGAGCGCCAGCGCCGCCGTGATCGCCCAGGCGGCGAGCGCCCGCGGCGTCGGATTCTCTCGCGCGTAGGCGAACGCGAGCAGCGAAACGCTGGCGAGGAACGCGAGCATCTCGTACGACCTGGCCTCCTGCGAATACCAGATCAGCAACGGATTGCACGCCGCGAGCGCCGCCACGATCAGGCCCGCGCGGCGCGACACGAGCTTCGCGCCCGCTGCGAATGCGACCGGTACGAGCGCCACACCCAGCACCGCCGACAGCGAGCGCAGCGGCGTCTCGGTGTAACCGAACAGTCGCGCCCAGACCCACGCCACGCAGTAGTAGAGCGGCGGGGTCGACTCGGACTGCGGGATCAGGCCGAGCATCTTGCCCGGCGAGAAGTGGACGAGCAGCGCCGTGTTCGCCTCGTCGAACCAGAACCCCTGATGCCCGATGCCGTAGAAGCGCAGGACCGCAGCGAGCACCGTCAGCGCGACCACCGCAACAATCGTCGGCGTCGAGACCGCGCGCAACGAGGCGGCGCGCGGGCGCTCACCGCCACGGACATTCCCGCTAGCCAGCGACCCGACGCTCACGCCGCCAGGCTAGTCGGTCGTCTCCCGGCAGACACCGCGAACGGGCGTGCGCCGCGCAGAAAGCGGGCAATTAGAAGATGCTTAACGGAATCGCAACACCCGGCCGAATCGGGGCCAATGCCCCGGCGGCACTATCTTCAACGCATGCGCCAGCCGCCAAACGAAGCCGAAGCCGCGGTCTCGTTGGCATCCACTGGCGGCACGGCCCCGGCGGAAAGCACGGTCACGCTCCCGCGGCTGCCACGGCTGCCCGCGACATCCTCGCTGCCGCGCCCCAGGGTCAGGTTCGGCCCGGTCGCCGGTCGGGTCGCGATCGGCACGCTGATCGTCGCGACGCTCGTGGTCGTGGCCGCCGCCGCATCGGGTCCGTCGGTGCTGGTCCCGCGCAGCACCGCGTTCTTCACCAGCTGGGAAGCGGGGCCGCTGCACCTGCTGGTCCCGCGCCTGATCCGCAACCCGCAGGCGGTCGGGATCGCGTTCAGCGCCGTACTGCTGGTGATGATCCCCGCCTACCTGATCGCGATCGCGGCCGTACGCGCGTTGTCGATGCGGCTGATCGTGGTCGCGATCGTCGCGCTGCACGTGATCCTCCTGCTGAGCCCGCCGCTCCAACTCAACGACGTGTTCAACTACCTCGGCTACGCGAGGCTCGGGGGGCTGCACCAGCTCAACCCGTACACGCACGTGATCAAGCAGGAGTTCTTCGATCCGATCTACGGCTTCACGACCTGGCACAACCTGCGCAGTCCGTACGGGTCGCTGTTTACGGCGCTCACCTATCCGCTCGCGTTCGTCTCGATCCCACTGGCCTACTGGGGTATGAAGCTCAGCGCGGTGCTGCTGAGCCTCGGCTTCTTGGCGCTCGTCTGGCAGTGCGCACGCCAGCTGGGGCGCGACCCGCGTTACGCGCTCGTGTTCGTCGCGCTGAACCCGATCTATCTGATCTACGCGGTCGGCGGATTCCACAACGACTTCATGATGCTGGTGCCGTCGATGGCCGCGATCTCGTTCGTGCTCGCGCGGCGCGACCGTCTCGCCGGCGCTGCCCTGGTGTTCGCGATCGCGGTCAAGTTCACCGCGGTCCTGCTGCTCCCGTTCCTGCTCGTCGCGGTCGCCACCCGCGAGCGCCGGCTGCGCGTGATCGCCGGCGCCGCGCTCGCTGCGGTGCCGATGATCGCGCTCAGCCTGGCGCTGTTCGGCTTCTCGATCCCGAACCTGTCAGACCAGAGTTCGCTGCTGACGGACTTCAGCATCCCGAACATCGTCGGTCTGGCGATCGGCGTCGGCGGCGGGACGCCGGCGCTGCTGAAGGTCGCGATCGTCTGCGTGGTGCTGGTGGTCGCGTACGAGGTGCTTCCGCGAGCGGGACTGGTTGGCGGGCGCCGGCTGGTCGACGTTCGCGCTGCTGGCCAGCCTCGCATGGCTCGTTCCGTGGTACGTGATCTGGCTGCTCCCGCTCGCCGCGCTGGCGAGCAGCATCAACCTCCGGAGGGTCGCGCTGGCGATGACCGTGTTCCTGATCTTCGCCTTCATGCCGGCCACTGAGCTGTACATGCAGGCGCACGGAATCAACCCGCTCGGCAGCTCCGTGGGCCACGCGTCGCAGTCTCATCAGCATAAACTCGCGAACTAGCTGGATTGCTGCCGCAACCGGCGCTTTGTTAGCGTCGGCGCCCGTGCGAATCGAATCGCCCCTCCCAACCGCGTCCTGCGGACCCGCTCCTGTCGTCCTTAGCCCCCCCAAGCGGAGGCGGTTCGACCGCGTCGAGCTGGTCTTCCTCGGCCTGTTCGCGGCGATGTCGCTGTGGGTCGTGGCGCTCGACATCTATGGGGCGATCGCCGAGAACCGCGTCTGGACGGGTACCGACGGCTTCTTCATCGTCGACCAGATGCAGTACCTGGCGTGGATCGTGTCTGCGTCGCACCACCTGCTGGCCGCCAACCTGTTCGTCCTGCGCTCGACGCCGTCTGACTACTTCCAGCCGGCCGTGATGATCTCGGGCGCGATCACGGCGCTCGGTGTCGCTCCGTGGCTGTCGCTGCTGCTGTGGAAGCCGGTAGCGGTCTTCGGCACGTTCTTCGCGCTTCGCGCCTACGCGCACCGCAGCGTCCACACGCAGGGCCAGCGCCGGGCCGTGATCTTGCTGGGGCTGTTCTTCGGCAGCTTCAGCGTCGTCTACGGTGCGTTCGGGATCGTCGGCGACATGATGCCCGGATGGCTCTCGTGGGGCTATCCGTTCGGGTTGATAGCCGTCGCGCTGATCGTGTTCGCGATGCTCTCCTACGACCGCGCCCGTGGCGCCGGGCGGGTCATCTGGGCACCGGGGCTGATGGGTGCGCTGGCGAGCGCGCTGCACCCGTGGCAGGGGGAGCTGTTGGTCGTGATCCTGGTCCTCGCCGAACTGGTGCGCTGGCACGAGCACGTGCGCGGGGGCAAGCTCTGGCTGCGCAGGCTCGGGCTGACGCTGCTGACGATCGCCCTGACCGGTCTGCCGCTCGTCTACTACGTTGCGCTCGGCCACCTCGATCTTTCGTGGAGCCTCGCGCGGCTGGCGAGCAAGCACACGTTCTCGTTCTGGTCGATCGCGCTCGGCGCGGCGCCGCTGGCGATCGTCGCATCGCTCGGCTACCGGGGCCGCCCGCGCGACTTCATGGACCTGATGACCCGGATCTGGCCACTCGCCGCGGTTGTGATCTACATCCTGTCGGCGACCGGGCTCAGCGCGACCCCGTTGCACGCCTTCAACGGGATCACGTTCCCGCTCGCGGTGCTGGCGGTGACCGGCGTCAGCCGCCTCCGTTCAGAGCGGATTGCGCATCCACGGCCGCTGACCCCGCGAGCGCGAATCGCGACCGTCGTCGTGCTGGCGGCGGCGACGATCCCGGCCAACGCGTATGCGATCGCGATCGCGCACAGCTTCACGCGCCCAACCGCCGGTAACGCGAACTTCATCACCCGCGACGAGCGCGACGCGCTCTCCTACCTCAAACGTGACCCGGTCCAGGGGGGCGTCCTGACGCGCTTCTACCTCGGCGAGGCCGTCCCCGGACGGACCGGCCGCCGGACGATGGTCGGCGACTGCCTGTGGTCGGAGCCCAACTGCATGCCCCAGTCGATCGCCGCCGACGCGCTGTTCGCCGGGACCCTGCCGCGCGCCCAGGCGCGCCAGTTCGTCCTCTCCAGCGGCGCCCGGTTCCTGCTCGCCGATTGCCGACCGCACGTGAACATGAGGCGGATGCTGGGTCCGATGGTGCTCGATGACGTGCGGTTCGGTTGCGCGGACGTCTACCAGCTCCGCCCGCCCGCCTGAGCGTCGACGAGCCCGTCCGCGCAGCCGACCGTCCACGGACCTCTGGCAGAATCACCCCCGATGCGGCTGTTCGCGCTCCGAGGCGCCAATAGCGTCGAGGCGAACGAAGCGGGCGCGATCCTCGAGGCCACAGACGTGCTGGTCCGCGAGCTGATGAAGCGCAACTCGCTGACGCCCGAGGCGATGGTGAGCTGCATCTTCACGCTCACCGACGATCTCGACGCCGAGTTCCCAGCCGTCGCGGCTCGCCGGCTGGGGCTCGACCAGGTGCCGCTGCTGTGCGCCAGAGAGGTTCCCGTGCCCGGCTCGCTGCCGAGCGTGATCCGGGTGCTGGTCCACTACTACGCGGCCGAGGACCACACGCCCAACCACGTCTACCTCGGCGCCGCGCGTGCGCTGCGGCGCGACCTCGAGTCGGCACAATAGGCCGCGTGGCGATCGAGTTCGGCGAGCGGATCAGGCGGATCCCGTCGTACCCGCTGGCGGCGGGCTACGACCTGGGCGCGGACGTCGCGATGCTCGCTTCCAACGAGTCGTGGATCGCGCCGAACGAAGCTGTGGTCGCAGGCTGCGCACGCGGCGCTGTCCGGCGTCCACCGCTACCCCGATCCCTCCTATGCGGCGTTGCGGGGCGCGCTGTCCGAGCGCTACGGGATCCCGCGCGAGCGGATCGCGCTCGGCAACGGGTCCTGCGACATCCTGCTGGCCGCCGGCGAGGCGCTGCTCGAGCCGGGCGCGGAGGTCGTCTACGCGTGGCCCGCGTTCAGCGTCTATCCGCACCTCGCCGCCGCGTCGGGGGCGCGCGCGATCGAGGTGCCGCTCGACTCCGAGGACCGCCACGATCTCGACGCGATCGCCACCGAGGTGACGGTCGCGACGCGGCTGGTGCTGATCTGCAACCCCAACAACCCGACCTCGACCTCGCTGCCGTTGGATCAGATCGAGGCGTTCCTGGAGCGCGTCCCGCGCCACGTCTGCGTGATCCTCGACGAGGCCTACTGCGAATACGCGCTGGCGCTCGGCGACCCGTACGCGTCACTGGAGTTGCTGCGGAGGTGGCCCAACCTGGTCCTGCTGCGTACGTTCTCGAAGGTCTATGGGTTGGCGGGCCTGCGCGTCGGCTACGGGCTGTGCGGCTCGGAGGACTTCCGTGCCGCCGTAGACCAAATGCGTCAGCCCTTCTATCTGAACGTGGCCGCTGCGGCAGCGGCGGTCCAGGCGCTGCGCCACCAGGACGAGGTCGAGCGGCGCGTGACGCGTACGGTCGCCGGCCGCACGGAGCTGTCCGACGGCCTGCGCGCGCTGGATCTGTGGGTCGCCGAGTCGGACGCCAACTTCATCTGGACCCACCTGCCCGAGCATGCCGTCGAGGCTGACATCGTCGCCGGCCTGCGCGAGCGCGGGGTGCTGGTCCGCGCGGGCGCTGCGCTCGGGCGGGAGGGGTCGCTGCGGGTCACGGTCGGCACCGACGCCGAGAACGATCGCTTCCTGGCCGCGCTCGCTGAGTTGGTATAGGGCCTCCGTCGCGGTTTGTCGCCTCGACCGGCTGGGCGCCGGCGCTGCTGTCGGCCGTTTTGGCTGGGGAAGGAGGCAGGCTGTGCGCTCAAAGCCGGCTTAACGTGCATGAGCGCCCGACGGCCGGTCGCACGTGCTGCGTAACGCTGGTCATAGGCCGCAAAACGTGACACGTTCCCGGCCGGGCGCGGCGGTCGTGCACGTTGTGCTGCCTCGACGCGGGCAGATCGGCTCGCTCCACCCTTCCCCAGCCAGAATCGGGCGCAGATCAGCACAGCGCGCAAGAACGGTCGAGGCGGCCAGCGCCACGACCCGGTGCGGTTTTTCTAGAGCGAGCAGTCGGGTCTTTGGTCGGGGCTCGCGCGAGAAAGTCCGGGGGTGGAACAAGCAGAGCGAGCTACCCGCGCATCGCCGAAGCTCGCTCTCAAAAAACACCCCCAGCCCGCCCCTCCCAAGCCAAATCCTCCGCGCACGAAGAAATGCCATGGGCTTGGCAGAACCGATCCCGTCTGCTAAAAAAATGCCGGCAGCGCATGACCAGCCACGACCGCATCGCTACCAGCGCAACCGCACCGTGCTGCGGCTGGTCCTACTACGCGCGCTTCTACGGCTGGCGATTTAGCTAGGCGCTCGGCCACAACCCCCAGCACTCGCCACGGTGGCGGGTTCTTGCTCGGAGGTCGGGCGCCGGAAACCCCCGCGGGGCTTGCCCTGCACGCCAGTTCCGTACTCTTCGCAAGCGCTAGAAAGGACCACCAGATGATGATCGTGATGAAACCGATGGCCTCCGCACGAGGAGGTGCAGGCCGTCGTCGAGCGGGTGCAGAGCGTCGGCGCGCGCGCCCATGTGATCGAGGGCGATGAGCTGACGGTGATCGGGGCGATCGGCGACTCCGAGCTCGTGGCTCGCCTCGACCTCGACGGGACGCCCGGGGTCGATCACATGGTGCCGATCTCCAAGCCGTACAAGCTCGCCTCGAGCCAGATCAAACACGGCCAGCGGACGGTGCTGGAGATCGCGGGCCGCAAAGTCGGCGGCGAGCACTTCGCGATGATCGCCGGTCCCTGCACGATCGAATCCCGCGAGCAGACGCTCGAGACGGCCCGGCTCGTCGCCGACGCCGGCGCGACTCTGTTCCGCGGCGGCGCGTACAAGCCCCGGACCTCGCCGTACGCGTTCGGAGGGCTGGGCCAGGAGGGCCTGCGCCTGCTGGCCGAAGCCAAGGAGCAGACCGGGTTGCCGGTCGTCACCGAGGTGATGGATGCGCGTGACCTCGACGCGGTGCTCGAGGTCGCCGACGTGCTCCAGATCGGTGCGCGCAACATGCAGAACTACAGCCTGTTGTCGGAGGTCGGCAGGTCCGGCTGTCCCGCGCTGATCAAACGCGGCATGTCGAGCACCTTGGAGGAGCTGCTGATGGCGGCCGAGTACATCCTCAAGGAGGGCAACGAGGCGGTGATGCTCTGCGAGCGCGGGATCCGCACATTCGAGACCGCCTACCGGTTCACGCTCGATCTGATGGCGGTCCCGGTGCTCAAGGAGATGACGCCACCTGCCGGTGATCGTCGACCCCAGCCACGCCGCCGGCCGCCGGGACCTCGTGATGCCGATGTCGCTGGCGGCCGCGGCCGCGGGCGCGGACGGGATCATCGTCGAGGTACACCCGAACCCCGATGAGGCGATCTGCGACGCCGCGCAGCAGCTCGCGGGCGATCAGTTCGCTGACTACCTGGACCGTGTCCAGGCGGCTGCCGGTATCGCGGGCAAGACGCTGTCGGCCGTGTCGGTCGCTGGTTGACGTGACGTTCACCGGCACGGAGCGCAGTGACGCGGTTCGCGACCAGCGGATCGAGCGGCTCGTGCCGCTCGTGCCACCGCGCGAGCTGCTCGAGGAGCTGCCGCTGTCCGAGCAGCACGCCGACGTCCTGCTGCGCGGCCGTTCGAACGTTCAGGCGGTCCTCGACGGTCATGACGATCGCCTGCTGGTCGTGGTCGGTCCGTGCAGCGTCCACGACGTCGAGGCGACCCAGGAGTACGCGGAGCGGCTGAGCCGCCAAGTCGAGAAGTTGGCGGGCGAGCTGTGTCTGGCGATGCGCGTGTACTTCGAAAAGCCGCGCACGACGATCGGGTGGAAGGGACTGATCAACGATCCCCATCTCGACGGCTCGAGCGACGTGAACACCGGCCTGCGATTGGCGCGGCGGCTGCTGCTGAAGGTGCTCTCGCTGGGCCTGCCGGTCGGCTGTGAGTTTCTGGACCCGATCACCCCGCAGTACATCTCCGACGCGGTGTGCTGGGGTGCGATCGGCGCCCGCACCGTCGAAAGCCAGATTCATCGCCAGCTGGGCTCGGGCCTGTCGATGCCGGTCGGCTTCAAGAACCGGACCGACGGCAACGTCCAGGTGGCGGTTGACGCCGTCCACGCCGCCGCCGCCTCGCATGCGTTTGCCGGGATCGATGTCAACGGCACGCCGGCGATCCTGTACACGCGCGGCAACAGCGATTGCCACGTGATCTTGCGCGGGGGCAAGGGCGCGCCGAACTATGGCGCCGAGCCTGTGGCACGAACGCTCGAGCTGCTGCGTGCCGCGGGTCTGCCCGAGCGGGTGATGATCGATCTCAGCCACGACAACAGCGGCAAGAATCCCGACCGCCAGCACGCCGTCGCCGCCGCGGTCGCCGACCAGATCGCGACCGGTAACCGCGGCGTGATCGGGGTCATGATCGAATCGTTCCTGGTCGCCGGCCGTCAGGACCTCGATGAGCCCGGGGAGCTGGTGTACGGCCAGTCGATCACCGACGGCTGTATCGGCTGGGAGGAGACGGTCGTCATGCTCGACGAGCTCGCGGCCGCGGTCCAGGCCCGGCGTAAAGCCGTCGCGTAGTCTTCCCGCGGCATGCGCGTTGCTGTCCTCGGAGTCGGGCTGATCGGCGGCTCGATCGGGCTCGCGGCCGCGGAGCGTCTGGGCGCGACGGTCACGGGCTACGACGACTCACAGCAGGCGATCGCAAAGGCGCTTGCGCGCGGCGTCGTACAGAGCTCCGGGGCGACGATCGCAGACGCCGTCGCCGACGCGCAGGCGGTGTTCGTCGCCGTCCCCGTCGGCGTGCTCCCAGACGTCGTTTCGCAGGCGCTGGACACCGCGCCGACCGACTGCGTCGTGACCGATGTCGGCTCGACCAAGCGCGTCGTCGTCGCCTCGCACGGGGATCCGCGATTCGTCGGCGGCCATCCGCTCGCCGGCGCCGAGACCGCGGGTGTCGACCACGCCCGCGCCGATCTGTTCGAGGGAGCGACCTGGTACCTGACCCCGGGGAGTGCCACCTCGGGGGTCCTGTACGAGCGCCTGCACCGTCTCCTGCACGGCTTCGGGGCGCAGCCGAGCGCGATCGATGCCGCGACACACGACCGCATCCTGGCGACCGTCTCGCACCTTCCCCACGTGCTGGCGAACGTGCTCGTCTCGCAGGCCGCGGGGGCGCTCGAGCGCGGCCACGAGCGCCTGCCGGCGACCGGCCCGAGCTTTCGCGATGCGACGCGGGTGGCCGGGGCGCCGAGCTCGATCTGGACGGACATCTACCTCTCAAACAGCGACGCGCTGACCGCCGAGCTCGACGCGACGATCGAGCGGCTCGGGTCGATTCGGGCGGCGCTGGCGGCCGGCGACGGCGACACGATCGAGCGCTGGAACGAGGGCGCGGGGGAGGACCGCAAGCGGCTGCTCGAGGCGCAGCTGGCGGGCGGCCCCGTATTCGAGCTGCGCGCCTCGGTGCCAAACCGGCCCGGCGTCGTCGCCGAGCTGGCGCTCGAGCTCGGGCGCGCGGGCGTCAACATCACCGACATGGCGCTCTACCCGGCTGCCGACATGAGCGAAGGAGTCGTCGCGTTGTGGATCACGGGCGACCGCGCGGCGCAGAGGGCACAGGAGCTGGTCGCGGGCCTCGGATTCCCGGTGGCGCGAGCATGAACGTGCGCTTCGACCCGGGCATCCGGCTGCGCGGCACCGTCGCTCCGCCGGCCGACAAGTCGATCTCTCACCGCGCCGCGATCGTCGGCGCGATGGCGTCCGAACCGGTGCAGATCGCCAACTACCTCGATGCTGCCGACACACGCTCGACGCTACGGGCGATCGAGGCCGTCGGAGCGATCGTGCAACACGGCGACGAACAGCTGGTGATCCGCGGCTGCGGGATGCGCAACGCGCAGCCTCCCGGGCGCGCGATCGACGTCGGCAACGCGGGGACGCTGATGCGGCTGCTGCCGGGCTGGCTCGCGTTTCAACAGGGCGCGAGCTTCACGCTCGACGGCGACGAGTCGATTCGCCGGCGACCGGTCGATCGGATCGCCGACCCACTGCGCCTGATGGGCGCTCGCATCGATGCGCGCGACGGGCGGTACGCGCCGCTGACGATCTTCGGCGACGCGCTGACCGGCGTCGAATACGAGCTGCCGGTCGCGAGCGCACAGGTCAAGTCGTGCGTGCTGCTCGCCGGCATGGCAACCGATGGCACGACCGTGATCGAGCCGGTCGCTACGCGCGACCACACCGAGCGGATGCTGCTCGGTGCCGGCGCATCGGTGATCCGGGCACCGGCCGCCAACGGAGCCTTCAAGACCAGGATCGGTAACGCCGACGAGCTCGAGCTCGATCCGGTCGCGGTGCCCGCGGACATGTCGAGCGCCGCGTTCCTGATCGCGGCCGGCGTCCTCACAAAGGGGTCGCGGCTGGTGCTCGAGGGCGTCGGGGTCAACTGGACGCGCGCCGGGTTCGTGCGGATCCTGCAGCGGATGGGGGCGGTCGTCCTCTGCGAGCTCGAGCCCGAGGGGAGCTTCGCGGCTGCCGAGCCGGTCTCCGACATCGACGTCAGCAACGGGCCGATCGAGGCGACGACCGTCGAGGCCGACGAGGTGCCGCTAGCGATCGACGAGCTGCCGCTGGTCGCGCTGCTGGCTTGCTTTGCCGAAGGCGAGACCGTCGTTCGAGGAGCCGGCGAGCTGCGCGTCAAGGAGTCAGACCGGATCGCGACCGTGGTCGAGGGCTTGCGTGCCATCGGGGCGGAGATCGAGGCATTCGACGACGGATTCGCCGTGCAGGGGAGCGGCGGGCTGCGCGGCGGGCGCCTAAACGCGCACGGCGATCACCGGCTGGCGCTGCTGGGCGCGGTCGCGGGCCTCGCGTCCGACGACGGGGTGGAGGTCGTCGGCTTCGAGGCCGCGGACGTCTCCTACCCCCGGTTCGCGAACGACATCGAGGCGCTCGCGAGCTGATGGTCGTCGCGATCGACGGACCCGCCGGAGCCGGGAAATCGACCGTCGCTCGCGCGGTCGCCGACCGCCTGGGCTTCACGTACATGGACTCCGGCGCGATGTACCGCAGTGTCGCGCTCGCGTCGCTGCAGCGCCGGCTGCCGCCGGCTTCGATCGCGTCGCAGCTGCGAATCGAGCTCGGAGACGCGGTGCTGGTTGACGGCGTCGACGTGACCGATGCGATCCGCGCCCCTGACGTGTCCGAGCGGGCGTCGCTCGCGGCCGCCGACCCGGAGGTGCGGAAAGCGCTCGTCGTCCAGCAGCGCCGGTTGCTTAGCAGCGGCGACTGGGTCGCCGAGGGGCGCGACATCGGCACGGTCGTGGCACCCGACGCGACGGTCAAGGTATTCCTGACCGCGAGCCCCGAGGAGCGCGCGCGCCGTCGTGCGGCCGAGCTCGGCGTACCGGTCGCGACCGTGCTCGCCGAGCAGACGATCCGCGATCAGCGCGACACCGCGCGCGAGCACTCACCGCTGCGGCCGGCGGACGGCGCCGCGGTGCTCGACACGACGGGGCTGACGCTCGATGAGGTCGTGTCGCGCGTCGTGGAGCTGGTCGTCGCTCCGCGGGCCTAGGGCGCGGCGGCGGGTGAGCCCGGCCCGTCTTTATCCGGTCAATCTCAATAAAGTTTGTTATCTTGATCGACTTAATGCAGTAAAGGGCGCAGTCGCCCTGCATGCGTCCAGCGCTGGCGAGTCGCGACAGCGTGGCCGGGGGCGCTTGGAGCTAACCGACATTGGAGGTAGGTGTGCCAGACCCGAATCGCATGGTTGCGCTGGGCCGAGCGACCTTTGTGTGCGCCGGCGTCGCTCTAACGATGCTCGCGTTCACTGCCGCCGCCGGCGCCGCGACGACGCCGCCGACGCCGGAATCGCTGACGATCTGTGGCGGCACCGTGTCGCACGATCCCAGCGGTGCCGCCGCCGGCGAGCCGAACCTGCTCGATTACAAGTTCAGCTGCAACAGCGACATCTCGGCGTACACGATCATCGTCGATCAGCAGGGCGACCCGGGCGGCAGCATCGACGACTACAACCCGTCGCCGACGGTCTTTGCATCGGACGGCGTCACGCCGAGTACCAGCGAGAGCCTGACCTGCGAGGGAACGACGCCGTCGGACGGGATCAACTGCAACGCCGGTGCGGGCGGGGTGCTGAGCGTGTTCGACTTCGCCGATGGCTCGATCGACCCGATCCAGACTTATTGCAAGCACCTGCCCGCCAAGGCCAAGGCCGGGACCGCGGCGGTTGGGCAGGCGGTCGTGCAGTTGGTTGTGACCGACTCGACCGGCGCCGAAGACGGCCCGTTCAACCTCGGTCCAGCCAAGCGGTGCCCGAAGGTGCCCAACTTCGCGCCGAAGCCGAGCGCGAAGCACAAGGCGGCCAAGCGGCACGCGACCAAACGCTGACGACAGACAACTCAGATCAGAAAGGAAAAAGCCGTTGAGATCGAATCGAAAGCTGATCCGGGCGCTCCCGGCCGTCGGGATCGCCGTTGCCGCGCTGGCGCTGCCGTCCCTCGCGGGGGCAGTCACGCTGACCGGCTCGGGATCGAGCGCCGCCCAGCCGTACATGCTGGAGCTGTTCAAGGGCTACCACACGCTGCACAAGAGCGTCTACTTCAAGTACGTCGCCGACGGCGGCAACGCCGGCGTCAAGGACGTTCAGGCGGGGCGCGTGCAGTTCGCGATCAACACCCGGCCGCCCGAACCGAGCGATGCCGGAACGACATACGAGAAGCTGTTTCTCGACGCGCTCTGCATCGGCGTCAATAAGTCAAATGCGATCAGCAACATCTCGCTGACATCGCTGAAGAACATCTTCCTCGGCATCGACACCAACTGGAACCAGGTGCCGGGGTCGAACCTGTCGACGACGATCGACCCGGTCGGGCGCAATTCGGCCGCCGGCCAGTACACGTTCTTCCAGCAATCGGTGCTCGGCGGACAGACGCAGGCGTCGAACGTCCTCCAGGACACGTCGGACGGTCTCGTGCAGATCGGGATCGAGCACGACCCGAACTCGATCGGCTACGTCGGCCTTGCCCACTCGACCGGTTCGAGTGAGAAGCCACTGGCCGTCACCGGCGTCGCATGCGACGCGGCCAACGTCCGTAACAAGTCCTACCCGCTGTTCCGTTACGACTGGGCCGTGATCCCGACCGCTCACCCGAACATCAGGGTCGAGCAGTTCCTCGACTGGGTGCGGACGAGCAAGGCGGCGGGGCAGATCATCAACCGCTCAGGGGCAGTCGCCGCCTTCAACAGGTAGGCGTCAGCGCCAGGAGACCGACGATGGACGACGAGTTCGTCGAGAGATCTGGACTCAGTCACGACCAGCGCGTCGAGCTTGGGCTCGGCGCGCTGGTGTGTGGCGTCGTGCTCGTGCTGGTCGCGATGCTGGCGTTCATCTTCAAGGAGGCGTGGCCGTCGTTTGCCCACAACGGGATTGGATGGTTCGGGCCCGGCGGCAGCGTCGACGGTCAGATCCAGGCGATCTTCACGTCGGGGAACTTCAACCAGGCGCCGCGCTTCTTGATCCATGCCTGGCCGCTGATCTGGAGCACGATTCTGACGACCGCCGGCGCGGTCGTCGTCGCGTTCGTCTGCTCGCTGTTCGTCGCGGTGTTCATGGTCGAGTTCGCCCCAGCACCGCTGAAGCGGATGCTCGAGCCTGTCGTGCGGCTGCTGGCGAGCGTTCCGTCGGTCATCTACGGCCTGATCGGGGTCCTGGTTCTGGTGCCCTTCATCGGTAATCACCTGATCAGCCAGCACGCCAAGGCGTCGGTCACGCCCGTGATCCAGCTCAGCGGCTACAGCCTGCTCGCCGCGGTCATGATCCTCAGCGTGATGATCGCGCCGATCATGATCGCGATCTTCGCCGAGGGGCTGCGGTCGGTCCCGCGCGGGTGGCTCGAAGGTTCCTTGGCGCTCGGTGTGAACAGCTGGCGGACGTTCTGGCTGGTTGCCGTGCGCACGGCGCGTCCGGCATTGATCGCGGGAACCGTGCTGGCGACCGCCCGGGCGCTCGGCGAATCCGTGATGCTGAGCATGGTCTCGGGCTCGGTCGGGTTTGCACCAAACCCCGCCGACGGCCTGATCTTCCTGGTCGAGCCGTCGCGCGGGCTCGCCGCCACGATCCTGCACAACACCGACGAGCTGAGCTCGCCGCCGATGAAGACGACGCTGTTTGCGATCGCGGCCGTACTCCTGTTCTCGGCGGCGATGCTGTCGCTCGGAGGCTGGGCGGCCAAGCAGCCGATGAAGCGCTACTACAACGTCGGTGGCGCCGCCTGATGAGCGTGACGGCCGTCGCCGAGCCCTCGAACGGACGCGCCACGTCGAAGGACGCGGCCGCCTCGTGGCGACTGACCGACCGGCTGGGACTGGCGTTCGCCTGGTTCCTCGGGCTTCTGTTCTGCGCGATCACGGTCGCGATCGTGATCTTCCTCGCAGTTCAAGGAATCCGCTATCTGCGGCCGGATCTGATCTGGACCAGCCCGCAGGTCGGGTTCACCCAGAACGAGACCGGAGGGTTTCTCGACCCGCTGATCGGGACGGTCCTCGTCGCCGCGATCGCGATCGCGATCGCGGGGCCGATCGGCGTCGGCGTCGCGGTCTGGCTGAGCGAATACGGACGCCCGGTCGGCCTTGCCCGCGCGGTCGAGTCGACCGTCGAAATGCTGGCGGGCGCGCCGTCGGTCGTGCTGGCGCTGTTCGGGATCCTGCTGTTTGAGAAGGGGGCACTTGGCTTCTTGTCCGAGACCAACGGAGGAGTGGTGTTCGGCAAGTCGTTCTTCGCTGCCGGCGCGATGCTGTCACTGGTCGCCCTGCCGCTGGTCGTCTCGACCGTGCGCGAAGGGCTGCAGGCGATCCCCAACCACATCCGCGAGGCGTCCTACGCCGTCGGCAAGACCAAGAGCGCCACGATCAGACGCGTGCTGCTGCCGGCGGCGCGGCCATCGGTGATCACCGGTCACATGCTCGCGATCGGCCACGTGATCGGCGACACGGCGATCATCGTCCTGCTGCTCGGCGACACGCAGAACCTCCAGGGCGTTGGCCACGTCCCGCTGCTGAGCACGCTCCGCGGAACCGGCAGCACGCTGACGAGCTACATCTTCGATAACGCGCCGACGGGTGACCTCAACCAGCCCAACAAAGCCTACGCGGCCGCGTTCTTCCTGCTGCTGATCATCCTCGCGCTCAACGTGGTCGTCGACATCTTCGGCCGCCGGTCAAAGGAGCTGCGATGGGGTTGAGCGAGCCGCGTCCGATCAGGCGACTTGAGCGCGGGGTGGGCGTGACCCCCAGGCCGCGCCGCGACCCGCCGGCGCTCGCGCTGGCGCCCGGCAAGAACGCCCCCGACCCCGGCGGTCGCACGGGCTTCGTGTCGGCCCGCCGCCCGGACCGCAATCCGGTGCCGACCATCGACCGGATGCGAGTGCAGGAGCTGTCCGTCATGTACGGGTCAAAGCTGGCGGTAAACCGGGTCTCGTTCCCGATCCGCCAGGGCGAGGTGCTGGCGATGATCGGTCCCTCCGGGTGCGGCAAGACGACTGTCCTGCGGTCGCTGAACCGCCTCACCGAACTGACCCGCGGTGCCTCATTGAGTGGCCAGATCACGCTCGACGGCCTCGACATCGCGACGCTCGAGCCGACCTCGCTGCGACGCCGGGTGACGATGGTGTTCCAGCAGCCCAACCCGTTTCCGATGAGCGTGTTCGACAACGTCGCGTACGTCCTGCGGGAACAGGCCCGGCGTAAGCCGCGCCGCGCGTCGCTGCGCCCGGCGGCGGAGGATGCGCTGGCGCGCGCCGGGCTGCTCGACGAGGTGGCCGACAACCTCAAGCACCCTGCGTTGCGCCTGTCCGGCGGCCAGCAACAGCGGCTCTGCATCGCCCGCGCGCTCGCCGCCAATCCGGAGGTGCTGCTGCTCGACGAGCCGTGCTCGGCGCTCGACCCGCAGTCGACCAAGGTGATCGAGGATCTGATCGTCCGGCTCCGCGAGGAGGTCGCGGTCGTGATCGTCACCCACAACCTGCAGCAGGCATACCGGGTGGCCGACCACGTCGCGTTCATGTATCTCGGCGAGCTGGTCGAGTACGGCAGCGCCCGAGCGCTGTTCGCCAATCCGTCCCAGCCCCGGACCAAGGACTACGTCAGTGGCGCGTTCGGTTAGCGGCCTCGTGGCGCTCGTGGCGGTCGGTGGCCTGCTCGCGGGCTGCACGACGACGATGCAGGAAGCGGCCCGACTGCAGCTGAACTCGGCTCGGATCCGCGTCAGCGAGAGCGGGACGCGAGTTACGGTCGCCGGCCACGCCGTGCGCGTCGCGCGGGTGTCCCTTGTGTCGGGCCCGAAGTCGACGGCATTCGTGGTCGTGGTGCACAACGCGTCGCGCAGCGAGGTCAGCGACCTGCCGATCTCGGTCGGGGTCTGGGAGGCCCGCGACCGCCGGGTCTACTTCAACGCGCAACGGGGCTTGGAGTACGAGTATTTCGCTACGCACCTGCCGGTGCTGGCGCCAGGCGCGACGCTGACGTGGATCTACACCGCCGGCCATCGCGCGCCGCGCGGGTCACGTCCGTTCGCGCTCGTCGGTGGCACGCCCACGCCTTCGGTCCGCGTGGCCCGCACCCTGCCCGTGATCCACGCGAGCGGCGCATTCGCGAATCACAGCAGGGTCGCGGTCGCGGTTCGCAACCTGTCAGCGATTCCCCAGTATCAGCTGCCGGTGTTCGTGTTCTCCAAGCGCGGTAACCGCTATGTCGCCGCCGGCAGCGCCACCGTCGATCAGCTCGGCGGACAGGCGAGCACGAGGCTCGATCTGCGACTGATCGGCAGCGTCGACCACGTCCAACCGGAGATCGAAGCGCTCCCCGCCGTCCTCCAGTGAGGAGTCAGAAGATGGAAGTCAGCCGGATGTCGCAGCAAGAGACTGGAGAACTCTCCGGTCCCGACTTGCAGGAAGCCTCGTCAGAAGAGGCCCACGTGCGGTGCGATCAGTGCGGGTCTGCGGTCGACGACCGACAGCGTTACTGCGTCGCCTGCGGGGCACACCTGAGGCACGCCTACGATCCGGCTGCCCGGTATTTCAGCGAGGTCGGTTCCGGCGCGCGGACGCTGCGGGCCGGATCTGGGCCACGGCATGCGGCGAGCCACTCACGCGGCGTTGCTCTGGCAATCGTCCTCGCCCTGATCCCGGTCGCTGCCGCGGTCGGGGTGCTCGCGGGGCGATCGTCCAACAACCAGGACGCACAGCTGATTCGGGCGCTCGCGAAGCACCAGGCTGCCGTTACGGTCGCGGGGGCCCCATCGCAGTCGGCGCATGTCGCTGCCCGCCACGCCCAGCACATAACGGCGGCGACCCACCACCAACACGCCCGCGTCACCCACCCGAGCAAGGCGGTCTCGACGACACGCGACGGGAGCGTCGCGCAGATCACCGGGTTCAAAGCGACCAAGAGCGCGCAGCAGCAGGGGGCCTCCGAGACCCAGAAGGTCCAGAAGTCGACCGGCAAGAGCTACGTAAACACGCAAGACAACCTGCCGTCTCAGGTCGTGGTGCCGTGAAACTCGGCCGCAGCGCTCGCACCGCTCACATGAGCGACGGTCATCAGTCTGCGCCCGACCCTGAGCTGGCCGCCGCGCGACAGCGGCTGAGCGAGCGCTTTGCGCTGATGCAGTCCGAGCTCGGGGGGCTGTTCTACGAGATGGCGATTCGCGATCACGTCCAAATGGACGTGCTGATCGAGAAGGCGGCCGCGCTGCAGCGCGTCGATGCCGAGTTGGCGCAGATCGAGCATCTCGCGGCCGCTCCAGATGCCGCGATCGGGGGCAATTGCCCGAGCTGTGGCGCGGTCCATGCGCGCGGCGCGGCGTTCTGCTCGCAGTGCGCGACCCAGCTCGACGCGACGTGAAGCGCCATTTTGGAGACATCCGCGTCGGTGCCCTGTCGCTGGCTTTGCTGGCCGGGCTGTCGTGCGCGGCAACCGTGCTGATCATCGCGGGCGCAGGCGACCGAAGCGATGCCCAGCTCGCCGCGCTGGCCGCCCTGCGCCGGCGGCCCGTGGTGATCGCAGCGCATCGCTCGTCGCCCCCGTCGATATCGCCCAGCGGGTCAGCGCAGGCCGCGGCGCCCACACCCGAGTCATCCCAAGCCCCACCCCCGACCACTCAGAGCTCCGCCACCACTCCTGCGAACGCGGCGTCGACGGCGCCGACGACCGTGACGACGAGCACGCATCCGACGGCAAGTGCCGCCACCACGCTGCCGAAGGTCGGTCACGTGTTTGAGATCGCGCTTTCCACCGACAGCTACAAGGACGCGTTCGGCAAGCATTCCACCGCCCCGTACCTTCGTTCGCTGGAGCGCAAGGGCGTGCTGCTGACCGGTTTTGAGTCGCTCGGGTCGAGCGAGCTCGCCGATTACCTGGCGATGGTCAGCGGCCAGGGACCGAACGCCGACACCAGCGGCGGCTGCACCACATACGCCGACTTTCCGCAGACGGTCGCGGCGCAGCCGGACGGCCTCGTGCCCGGCGATGGCTGCGTCTACCCCGAGACGGCACTGACGATCGGCGACCAGGTCACGGCGAGCGGCCATACGTGGAAGGCGTACATCGCCGACATGGGCGCCCAGACGTGCGTGCACCCGAACTCGAACGCGGTCGCGGATTCCACGCTGCCCGGCACGCAGCCGGGCTACGACACCGCCCACAACCCGTTCATCTACTTCCATTCACTGCTCGATCTCGGCGACTGCGCGAACGACGACCAGGACCTGAGCCGGCTCGGTGTGGCGCTCGCAAGGCGGTCGCGCACGGCGACGTTCTCATTCATCGCGCCGGGAGCGTGCGACGACCCGGCTTCGGCCGGTGCCACCAGCCCGGCGGCGACGACCCCAACCACCACGACGACGAGCTCGACGACATCGTCGACCTCTGCCACCACGACTTCAAGCTCGACGACATCGTCGACCAGTACTGCGCCGACCACGAGCACCGGTGCGGTCGAATCCTCGCCCTGTCCGGCGGGAGAAGCGACCGGAATCGCAGCCGAAAACGCGTTCCTGCGGCTCTGGGTTCCGCGAATCCTCGCCTCGCCGGCGTACAGGCACAACGGCGTCCTGATCATCGCCTTTGCCGCAGCCGGGCAGCGGGAGTCGGCGCGCGAGGTCCGCACGGGCGCACTGGTGCTGTCGCGCTTCGCCCCTCGCGGCAGGCAGCTCAGGCGAGCGGTCGGGCCGTATTCGCTGCTGCGCTCGGTCGAGACGATGCTCGGCTACAAGCCGCTCGCGCACGCGCGGACGGCGCCGTCGTTCGCGGCGGCGGCACTGACGAAGACCAATTGACAACTCAAAGAGGAGACCAGATTGAGCATTGCAAGCAAGGCGGCACTTCTATCGGCGATGGCATTGGTGGCGATCGCTGGAGCGGCGGTCGACGCCGCCGCCGCGACCGCGCCGCCGACGATCACAAGCGCGTTCACCCCGAACCTGGTTGGGGTCGGAGGCACAACCGCGCTGTCGTTCACGATCGCGAATCCAAACGCGAGCGGAACCCTGTCGTCGATCGCGTTGACCGACACGCTGCCCGCCAATGTCGCCGTCGACGACCCCAACGGCGAGAACGGCACCTGCGGGTCGGCCAGCGTCGTGACCGCCAATCCGGGATCGAACGCGGTCTCTCTGAGCGGAGGCTCGCTGAAGTCCGGCGCCAGCTGCACCGTGTCGGTCGCCGTCACAGCCGGCGAGCCGGAGGTCGTCCAGAACCAGACGGGCGCTGTGAGCTCGTCGGCCGGCTCGAGCGGCGGCGGCGACACGGAGACGCTGACTGTGTTGGCGGCCCCGACCGTCACCGCCGTCAAACCTCGCAACAACGCCAAATACAACTATGGCGAAGCTGTCAGGGCGAGCTACTCGTGCGCCCAGCCCGGCGATCCTCAGGACCTCAGCGACTGCTCTGCGCAGGACGATCTCGGCAATACGGTCAACGCGGGCGGCCGGCTCGACACCCGTTCTCCGGGTGCTCACAGCCTGTCGATCAGCGCCACGAGCGGCGACGGTCTGGTGACCACGGACACGATCAACTACACCGTGCTGCCGAACAACCGCTTCACGGTCTCGGACGTCAAGCCGCTCGCCGGCGGCCGTCTGAGCTTCGTGCTCGCGCTGCCGGGCCCGGGCAAGGTCATCGCGCGCGAGCTCGCCGCGGGCGGCCAGACGTGGGCGACGACACTGACGCGTGTCCATCGCAAGCGCCGGCTGACCGTGACCGCGGCATCGACGCGCTCGGCCGCGCCGACGACCGTCACGCTGGAGGTCGCCTTTACGCCGACCGGAGGCACGAAGAGGACGGTAGTGCGCCGCGGCATCGCCGTCAGCTGAGCGTCGTTCGCGCAAGTTCTCTCGCCACGCGTCGTTGATGGTGTTCGGGCCGGCAACCACCGGCCCGGACACCGAACATCGCCGGTGAGGGAAGGGATTGATGTCAATGACCGCGCAGTCCCTGGGCTAACGCCCCGGACGACCGATAGGACCGGGCGCGGGCCGGAAGCCCGCGCCCGCTCGGTCGGGCTCCACGCGCGTCGGCTAGCCTCGACCGAGTGATGAAGGTCGCAATCGTCGGATATCCGAACGTCGGCAAGTCCTCGCTGGTCAACCGCCTGACCGAGTCTCGCGAGGCGGTCGTGCACGAGCGCCCGGGCGTCACGCGGGACCGCAAGGAGGTCCGTACCGATTGGAACGGACGCTCGGTGACGCTGATCGACACTGGCGGCATCGACCTCGACGACCGTGATGAGCTCGCGCGGCAAATCCAGGAGCAAGCCCGCGCCGCGCTCGCCGACGCGGACGCGGTGGTACTGGTCGTCGACGCCAGGGCGGGCCTTCGTCCCGGCGACCAGGAGATGGCCGAGCTGCTGCGCCGCGCGCCGTTGCCGGTTCTGGTGGCGGCCAACAAGATCGATACCGCCGCCGATCTGCCGCTGGCGGCCGAGTTCTACGGGCTCGGTCTCGGCGACCCGATCGCCGTGTCGGCCGCGCAGGGGCTCGGCACCGGTGACCTGCTGGATCGGATCGTCGCGCTCGCCCCCGAGGCCGACGACGAAGACGATGACGGCGACGTCGTCCGCCTGGCGGTGATCGGTCGGCCGAACGTCGGCAAGTCGTCGCTGATCAACCGGTTCGCCGGGTCCGAGCGCGTGATCGTCTCGCCACGGGCAGGTACCACCCGCGATGCGATCGACCTGTCGTTGCGCTTCCGCGACCGCGACCTGATTCTGGTCGACACCGCTGGGATCCGCCGCCAGGCGAAGGTCGGCGATTCGGTCGAGTACTACACGTCGCTGCGCTCGCGTCGGGCGGCCGAGCGGGCCGACGTCGCGCTGGTCGTCTGCGACGCGACCGACGGGGTCACCAGCCAGGATCTGCGGATCGCCGAACTCGCGATGAAGAGCGGCTGCGCGACCGCGCTGGTGCTCAACAAGTGGGACCTCGCGCAGGACCTCGACCTCGACCACGAGCGCGCGCGCGTCAACCAGAAGCTGCGCCTGCGCCCCCGGGTGCTGACCGCGAGCGCAAAGACCGGCCGGCACGTCGAGCGGTTGCTGATCGAGGCGATCGCGCTGGCCGATCGCAGCCGGACCCGGATCCCGACCCCGCAGCTGAACCGCTTTCTGTCCGAGGTGGTGGCGGCCCGTCAGCCGCCGGTCGGCGCCGGTGGTCGCGGCGCCAAGTCAGGGCACCGCCTGCGGCTGCTGTTCATGACCCAGACCGCCGAGCGGCCACCCCGGTTCTCGATCCAGGTCAACTCCCGCAATCGCGTGACCCGTGACTACGCCTACTTCATCGAGAACCGCCTCCGTGAGCGCTACCGGCTCGAGGGCGTGCCGGCGATCATCGACTTCGTCGCCCGCAGCGAGCGTCGCAATCTCTCGGGCCGCCAGACCCGCGGCGCCGCCGTATGACCTCGGTCAGACGCCCGCGCTCGTCCGTGGCTCGCCGTCGGTAAGCCGCTCGTGCAAGGCGCGGTCGACGGTCCGCACGATCCCGCGCGGGTCGTGGACCCCGTAGAACGAGAAATCGAACTCCGATTCGCCCGCCGTATCGAAGTCGACCGTGCCGATGCGCGCGAGCCTGCCGATCAACGACTGCGTGCAGTTGACGTTCTGAACGCGCTCGATCCGTGTCTGGTGAATCCGCTTGGACACCAGCCCGGACTCGATCGTCAGCCGGCGGTTGGTGATCGAGTAGGTGGTCTGGATCCGCCGCAGCTGACCCGAGACGAGCATCACGACGAACACGACCAGTACCGCCGCGACCACCCAGCCCGCCTGCACGTGCCCGACGGCGACCGCGGTGACGATCCCGGCGAGCACGCCGGCCGCGACGCTGACCAGCAATCCCTTGATGTAGAACCGCATCAGCGACATCCACGATGGATGGCCTTCAAAGAAGACGACCTCTCCGGGCTCAGGATCCACGAGGCAATTAAAGACGCTCGCTCCGGCTGCATCCTCGGTCCGGTCTAGATTCGGGTGCCGATGATCGCCCGCGTCGTGCCGCTGACCCGTACCCGTGCCGTGCGCGGGTCGTTCGACTACCGCCTCGACGACCGGCATACGGACGCCGCAATCGGGTCCGTGTTGCGCGTCCCGTTCGGTCGTCAGCGGGCGTTGGGCGTGGTCGTCGAGCTGACCGGCACCTCCGAGCTCGAGCCCGAGCGGCTGGTCGAGCCCGAGGAGCTGCTGGCGGTCTCGATCCCGCCCGAGCTGGTCGAGCTCGCCGAGTGGATGGCCCGCGAGTACTGCTCGACGCCGGCCCGCGCGCTCAGCCTGATGCTGCCGCCCGGGATAGCCGCCGGGCGCGGGGTCAAGCGCGGGCTGGTCGCCGAGCTGACAGACGCGGGGCGCGCCGCGCTGAGCGACGACGCAACCCGGCTCAATCCACGCCAGCGCGCGCTGCTCGAGGCGCTGGCGCGGTCCGGCGCGACGATCGCGTCCGAGCTCGGCACCGGAGCCCTGCGGCGGCTGGAGTCGCGCGGCCTTGTGTCGATCGACGCCCGGGTTCGCCCCAGGCGTCCAGCGCTGCGTCCGCTCGGACACGCGGCGGCCTATCCCCCGCCGCTGACGGCCGCACAGCGGTCCTCGGTCACGGAGCTCCGGACAGCCGATGAGCGGAGCTTCCTGCTGCACGGGGTGACCGGATCGGGCAAGACCGAGGTCTACCTGCACGCCGTTGGAGCGGCGCTCGAAGCGGGGAGGGGCGCGATCGTGCTCGTGCCCGAGATCGCGCTCACACCGCAGGTGCTGTGGCGCTTCCAGGCCCGGTTCGGAGACGTCGTCGCGGTACTGCATTCGGCGCTCGGCGACGGCGAGCGCCACGACGAGTGGCTGCGAATCCGAAGCGGCGAGGCGCGCGTCTGCATCGGCCCGCGGTCGGCAGTGTTCGCGCCGGTCGTCGACCTGGGTCTCGTGATCGTCGACGAGGAGCACGAGAGCTCCTACAAGCACGAGGGCGATCCCCGCTATGACGCGCGGACCGTCGCGCAGCGGCGCGCGACGCAGTCGGGGGCGGTGCTCGTGCTCGGCAGTGCGACGCCGAGGCCCGAGAGCGTCGTCTCGATGCGACGGCTGCGACTGCGCGAGCGCGTCGACCGGCGCCCGCTCCCCGAGGTCGCGGTGCTCGACATGCGCGGCCGCCACGAGCCGCTGCATCCCGACACGCGGATCGCGCTCGGCGACCTGCGCCGCGCCGGCGGCAAGGCGATCGTGCTGCTCAACCGTCGGGGCTGGTCGAACTTCCTCTCTTGCCGTGCCTGCGGCCGCGTCTGGTTGTGCCCGAACTGCGAGGTGGCTTTGGTGCTACATCGCCACGGCTCGTTCGTCGCCTGCCATCACTGCGGCCACCGGGAGCCGGTGCCGAACAGATGCCCGGCGTGCGCGTCCGTCTCGGTCGCGCGTCACGGCGCCGGCACCGAGCGGATCGAGCACGAGCTCCGCGCCGCGCTCGGCGGCGATTCGTTCCCGATCTTCCGGCTCGACGCCGACGCGGCGACGCTGGACCGGCGGGCGACGACGCTGCAGCGCTTCGCGACCGCGCCGGCCGGCGTGCTGGTCGGCACGCAGATGGTCGCCAAGGGGCACGACTTCCCCGACGTGTCGCTCGGTGTCGTGGTCGACGCCGACCAGACGCTACGGTTCCCCGACTTCCGGGCCGAGGAGCGGACTTTCGCGCTGATCACCCAGCTCGCGGGGCGCACTGGTCGCGGACCGAGCGGCGGCCGGGTGTTCGTCCAGACGCTGGCGCCCGAGGCGCGACCGATCGGCTTTGCCACTCGTCACGACTCCGACGGCTTCGTCGCCGATGAGCTCGTACGCCGGCGCGCGCTGAACTACCCGCCGTACGCGACGCTGATCCGGGTCGTCTGCGGGGCCGAGGAGGAGCCGCTCGCGAGCGAGACGGCCGCTGCGATCGCGGCCGATCTCGCATCCCACAATGGCGCCGTGCTCGGCCCCGCACCTCTGTTTCGCCTCCGCGGCCGAGCTCGCAGCCAGCTGGTTATCAAGACGGTGGACCGCTATGACGCGATCGACGCGGTCGGCCGGGCGGTCGACCGGCTCGGTCCCGGCGCGGCCCGCAAGGGCGCCACGGTCAGCGTCGACGTCGACCCGCAGTAGATGCGGCTCGCGCCCGGATTACTAGACTCGCCGTCGTGGCCAACCGCATTACAGAAGAGCACGAGCAGCTCGACAACGAGGTCGTCGAGGAGCCTGAGGAGTCCGAAGAGGAGCACGAGCACGAGCTCGATCCGGAGGTCGCGGCACGGCGTACCGCGGCACTCGCGCGCGTCCGCAAGTTCGGCGACCCGGTCCTGAAGACCAAGGCGCGCCCCGTCGAGCGCTTCGACGAGGCGCTCGCCGACGAGGTCGCGCGGATGAGCGAGCTGATGGTCGATGCGCTTGGCGTCGGCCTGGCCGCCAACCAGGTCGGAATCCTCAATCGGGTGCTGGTCTACCGCATCCACCAGCAGGCGCCGGTCGCGGCGCTTATCAACCCCGAAATCGAGTGGTCTGGCAAGGAGAAGGAGATCCTCGAGGAGGGGTGCCTGAGTCTGCCCGCGGTCCATGTCGACGTCGAGCGCCCGGTCCACATTCGGGTGCGCGCACTCGACGAGCAGGGCGAGCCGATCACGATTGAGGCCTCGGGGCTCGAGGCACGCGTGATCCAGCACGAGGTCGACCATCTCGATGGCGTGCTGGTGCTCGACCGCATCTCGCGCCAGCAGCGCAAGGAGGCGATGCGGGCGCTGCGCGAGGCACAGGCCGCCGCCTAGTCGCGCCTGCACGAAGTGCGGACGGTCTACCTCGGCACCTCCGAGTTCGCGGCAGCCGTGCTGCGGACGCTCGCCGGATCGGCGCACCGCCCGGCGCTGGTCGTCACCCGCCCCGACCGGCCGCGCGGGCGGGGCCGCAAGCTCGCCGCTCCCCCGGTCGCCGAAACGGCCCGAGAGCTCGGGATCGAGCTCGATCAGCCCGAGTCGGTCAACGACGACGCCGCGCGCGCCCGGATTGCCGAGGCAAAGCCCGACGTCGTGTGCGTGTGCGCGTTCGGCGCCCTGATCAAGGAGCCGCTGCTGTCAGAGCACGAGATGCTCAACGTCCATCCGTCGCTGCTTCCTCGCTGGCGCGGTGCGGCGCCGATCGAGCGCGCGATCATGGCCGGCGACTCGATCACCGGGATTTCGATCATGCACGTCACCGCGGGGCTCGACAGCGGCCCGGTGTGCGCCTCCGAGCAGCAGCCGATCCTCCCGAGCGACACCTATGGGACGGTCGCGGGGCGCCTGGCGTTGCTCGGTGGCCAGCTGCTGGTGCAGACGCTCGACCGGCGCGCCGGAGTGCTACGCCCAGGACGACTCCGAGGCGACCTACGCCGACAAGGTCACCCCGGGTGATCGGCTGCTTGACCCGGGCCAGCCGGCGCTCGACCTCGAACGCCGGGTCCGCGCGCTCGCGCCTCACATCGGTGCCGCGGTGACGCTCGCAGAAGGAGACCGACTGCTCGTCTGGGAGGCGCGCGCGAACGACGAGCTCGATCTGCCCGAGGGCAAGCTGGAACTCGCCGGCCCAGTGCCGGTCCTCGGCTGCGCGCAGGGAGCGCTCGAGCTGCTGGTCGTACAGCCGCCGGGCCGCCGCGCGATGGCCGGGGCCGACTACCTGCGCGGCCTGCGGACCTGACCGTGCCCGGCGACGTCTCGCCCGCCAGGCGCTGCGCGTTTGCGGTCATCCGCCGGGTGTTCGAACACGGCGCGTACGCCGATCGCGCGCTGAATGCCGAGGCGGCGGGGCTGACGCGCCGGGACCGGTCGCTGGCGATGTCGCTCGCCTACGGGACCGTTCAGCGCCGCGCGACGCTCGACCACGTCGCCCAGCGGCTTTGCAACCGGCCGCTGCCGAGCCTCGAACCGGCGGTGCTCGCGGCGCTCCGGCTGGGGCTGTTGCAGATCCTGTTTCTGGACGGGATCGCCGAGCACGCCGCCGTGCACGAGAGCGTCGAGCTCGCCAAGCAGGCCAGCCGCGGCGGGGCGGGGTTGGTCAACGCCGTCCTGCGCCGCGCGACGCGCGAGGGGCGTGCACTGGTGGACGAGCTCTCCGATGACACGCCCGGGCAGGCCGCCACGCTGCACTCGGTGCCGGTCTGGCTGGCCGAGCTGTGGTGGCGCGAGCTCGGCGCCGACCGCGCCCGGGCGCTACTGGCGGCCGTCAACGATCCTGCCGAGTCAGCGCTGAGGGTCAACACGCTCGTCTCGTCGGTTGACGCGGTCCGCGCGGAGCTGCCGGTCGCCTGGCGCGCGGTGCCCACGCTTCCGGAGGCGGCGGTGCTCGATCAACCGTTCGATGTCCAGGGCTCGGAGCTGTTCCGGCGCGGGGCGATCATGGCCCAGTCGCGCGCCTCGATGCTGGTGTCGCGGGCGCTCGCGCCGAAGCCGGGGGACAGGGTGCTCGACCTGTGTGCGGCGCCGGGCGCCAAGACGACCCACATCGGCGCGCTGATCGCCGACGACGGCGAGCTGACAGCGGTCGAGCGCCATCCAGGCCGCGCACGGGCGCTGAGCGAGACGCTGGCGCGCATGCACGTCGACTGCGCCCGGGTGGTGGTCGCGGATGCCGCCGAGGTGAGCGTCGATCGCACCTACGACGCGGTGTTGGTGGACCCGCCCTGCAGCGGCCTCGGAACGCTTCAGTCGCGGCCCGATCTGCGCTGGCGCACGAGCCGCGAGCGGATCGCTGAGCTCGGCGATCTCCAGCGACGGGTCCTGGCCGCCGGCGCCGAGGCGACCGCCCCCGGCGGCACGCTCGTCTACTCCGTCTGCACGATCTCGCACGAGGAGTCGCTCGCGGTCGTGCAACAGCTGCTCGCAAAACGTCCGGAGTTCGTCGCCGAGGATCTGAGCCAACTGCTGCCCGAAGCGGGCGCAGGGCCGTTTCTACAGACGTTTCCGGAGCGCGATCAGACCGACGGTTTCTTCATCGCACGGCTCCGTCGTGGGAGCAGCCTGGGCTAGCGTTAGCCTGTACGTCGTGAGCGAGTCAGCACGAGAGATTCCGCTTGGCCCCGAGTGCCCGGGTTGTGGCGAGCCGTGGCTGAGGCCGACCGCCGTTCCGGGCCGCTATCGCTGCGTCTACTGCCTGCGGCGTTACGAGCTCGTGTCCGTCTGCCCCAACTGCGGTGAGCACTCGACGATCGTGCGCATGTCGACCACCGCGATCGTCGCCTGCAACCACTGCCACGCCAGCATGCTGCAGGCGGTGTGACGGCGACCGGCACGACCGCGCTCGCAGATCGCCGCACGATGTTGCGCGAACCACGCGTCGCGCCGTCGATCCTCTCGGCCGACTTCGCGCGGCTCGGCGCTCAGGTCAAGGAGGTGCTCGACGCTGGGGCGCGCGTGATCCACGTCGACGTGATGGACGGGCACTTCGTGCCGCCGATCACGTTCGGCGCGGTCGTCGTCGGCGCGCTCGCCGACCTGATCCACGACGCTGGCGGCCTGATCGACGTCCACATGATGGTCGAGCGTCCCGAGCGCCAGCTGGGTGACATCGCCCGCGCGGGCGCCGACAGCATCACCGTCCACGCCGAGGCCACCCCGCATCTGCACTACGCGTTGCAGGCGATCCGCGAGGCGGGCTGTACGGCAGGCGCCGCCGTCAACCCCTCGACGCCGGCGCTGGCGCTCGCCGACGTCGGCGCGGAGGTGCTCGACCTGGCGCTCTGCATGAGCGTCGACCCGGGGTGGGGCGCGCAGGTGTTCATCGACCATTCGCTAGACAAGCTGCGCCAGATGCGGGCGATGCTCCCTGATCAGATCGCGCTCGAGGTCGACGGTGGCGTGCACGAGCAGACCGCCGGTCCGTGTGTGCAAGCCGGCGCGAACCTGCTCGTAACGGGCTCGGCCGTATTCGGCTCAGACGATCCGGCGGCAGCCTACGCCGCGATCGCCCGCGCCGCTGGGCTCAACGCCTGAGGCTGGCTCGAGCCGAGCCGATAGACGACTGCGAGCAACGCGCACAGCAGTGCCGTCGCGCCGAAATAGCCCACCTCGACGCGCGTCACCTCGTCGCCAATCACGGTGCTCTCCATGAACAGCACGAACAGCGCCGCGGCGGTGAGCCACGCGCCCGCCGCCCAGCGAGCCCGCCCGCGTGCCAGGGCCGCCTGGTTGAGCGTCCCGGAGACGAGGTGCAGGCCCATCCCCAAGCCGACGAGCGCGAGCCCGAAACGGCCGTAGGGGTAGCCCTTGTCGCCGAGCAGGGCGGTCATCACCTGTGGTCCGATCAACAGCAGGCCGAGCGCGACCGCGAGCGCGAAGGCCGCAATCGCGAGGATCGTGATCCGGATCGCGCGGTGAAACTCGTCCGCGTCCTCGCGCGCTTCGAGCCCGGCGAGGTGGGGGAGGATCGAGGTCTGGATCGCCTGGAACAGCTGGAGCGGGGCGCGGACGATCAACATCACGTTGAACACGAACCCCGTCAGCCCGAGCGTCAGCGCGACCGCCCCGCCGCGGGCGTTGCCGGCGACGATCAGTACGCCGGCGTTCATCAGCGTCTGCTCGGACAGCATGATCCCGACGACCGCGACCGCGAACCCGGCACCGTGCTTGAGCGACAGGTCGGTCGTCGCCTCCTCGAGCTGGGCGTGCGCGGGGCCCTCGCGGGCCGCGTCGGCGGCGGGGATCCCCGCCGGTGCCTGAACCCGGATCCGCGTGAACGCGAAGGGGATCACGGCCAGCGACACGAACGGCGCCACCGCCATCCCCAACCCGACCGCATTCTGGCCCGACATGATCCCGACCGCGACCGCGAGCGCGAATAGAAAGCGCGAGGTCGACTCGAGGAACACGAGGCCGCCGTAGAGCGCGAACCGCTTGTTTCCGGCCAGCCAGCCACGCGCGAAATAGCTCGCCGCGTAGGCCATCACGCCGATCACGAGGATCCAGTAGAGCCCCGATGAGCGTTCGAAGATCCCGGACTCGATCTGCGGGCGCAGCGCGAGCGCGATGGCCAGGAACAGGACCGCGAACCCGAACTGGATCGCGGCCGGCACCCTCAGCACGTGACCGTGCAGACCGCGCGCCTGCCGGTCGGCGATCGTGCGCGACAGCAGCTGCTCGATCGGCCGGTAGATGACGCTGAGAATCACGAACATGATCGCCCAGCAGAGCGAGATCCGGCCGTACTCGGCCGGGGTCAGGACGTGGCTGGCGGTCGCGAGGTAGGCGAACGTGAACAGCCCCGTCGACGCGATCCCGATCGACAGCACGCGGGCACCCGACGCGAACGAGGGGTCGGATGCGTGCTCGGGGGCGGCGTCCGGGGTGCTCGCTTCGTCGACGGGCGCCTGCTCGCCGGACGGCGGGCGCCGGATCCCGGACGCCATCAACCCACCCGGACCAGCAGCATCGTCCACGGAAACGGCGACCGCGCCTCGACAACTCCGCCGTAGCGCCCCAGCAACGCCTCAAACGAGGCGCGGCTCCAATGGTTCAGATGTCCGGGCGTGTTGCCGAGGTCGCGGACGTAGGCGCCGCGCGCGACGTTCAGCGCTCGCCACAGCGGCTCGCGGGGCACCGACACGAGCAGATCGCGGCGCGCAACACGCGCCATCTCGGCCAGCACCTGCTCGGGGTCCGGCACGTGCTCGAGCACCTCGGTCGCGGCGACCAGATCGAACTCGTCGTCGGCGAACTGCAGCTGCTCGGCGCGCATCGCCCTGAACTCGAGCTTTGAGTGGCCGCGGGAAGCCCACTCCGCCTCGAGTTTTGGATCCTCGAGATCGATGCCGACGACGCGTTCGATGCCCGGTCGCGCCGCCCACTTCTGGCTCAGCACTCCCTCGCCGCAGCCGACGTCGAGCACCGAAGCCGGCGCGGCGCGCTTGAACAGGTCGTCGAGCGTGCGTTCGAAGCCCGCCATCAGACGCCGGACGACCGGGTTGCTGGACCCGTACTTGTCGAACGTATTGCCGGTCGGCGTCGCCGGATCGGCGGCGGCGGGGACCGTCATACGCCGAGCGCCTCGCGATCGCTTGGACCGCCCCCGGTCGCCTTGTCCGGCGTGCCGGGCCGCGGCTGTTCCTCGGCCGGGGTGGCGACGTTGAGCGGCCGGCCCGGCTCGTAATGCGACGGCTCGACGCCGAGCTGAAGCTCGATCCGCCGCACCCGCTCGAACGTCCGCTGCGAGAGGGTCCGCTGGGCGGCAAGAAGGTCACCGATGACGCCGAGCGCTCCGAGCAGCATCGCGGCAATGAACAGGACGGCGCCGAGGATCAGCGACTGCGTGTGTCCGCTGCGCCCGGGGTTTGTGATGAAGTCGATGAGGAAGCGGATGAACAGCGCCAGCGCGGGGACCCCCAGTACGATCGCTCCTCCCCAGAACACCTTGAGCGGCTCATACTGGGAGTAGATCCGGAAGATCGACAGCGCATTCCGGCGTACGTACGCGGACGTCGACGGGAACAAGCGGGACTCGCGCGTCTTCGGGTTGGTGCGGACCGGGACGTGAGCGATCGCGACGTTCAGCTTGCCCGCCTGGATAATCGTCTCCAGCGTGTAGGTGAACTTCGACACCGCCTGCACCTGCAGCGCCGCCTCGCGGTTGTAGGCGCGAAAGCCCGAGGTCGTGTCCGGGATCTCGGTCGAGGAGGCCTGGCGCACGACCCACGAGCCGAACCGCTGCAGCCGGCGCTTGGCCGATAGAGAAGTTCTCGTTCGACGTCCACTTGGCGATCGCCGATCACCATGTCGGCGTCGCCACGCACGATCGGCGCGACCAGCTTCGGAATGTCGGCCCCCTCGTACTGGTTGTCGGCGTCCGTGTTGACGATCACGTCGGCGCCAAGCTTGAGCGCGGTGTCCAGCCCCGCCTGGAAGGCCGCCGCGAGTCCCTTGTTGTTGGTCAGCCGCACGAGATGATCGACCCCGTGGCGGCGTGCGGTCTCGATCGTCTCATCGGTCGAGCCGTCGTCGATGATCAGCCACTCGACGACGTCGAAGCCGGGAACCGTCCGCGGCAGGTCGGCGAGCGTCGCCGGCAGCTGGTCTTGCTCGTTGAAACAGGGGATCTGGATGATCAGCTTCATGTCCGCGAAGCGCGCGAGGGTGGGCTGTGACGTGGCGCTGCTCGGTTGGAACGCACTTTCTGGGCGCGCGCTGTCGATCACACGGTAGCGGGATACTCGGGGGACGACATGGACACGGCAACTCTAAGTCCGGGACGGACTCCGCTCTCGGCGGTGTCCAGCGGTCGTGGCGAGCGACTGCGCCGGCTCACAATCGGCAAGCGTCTGGATCTCCACCGAGTGGGGCTCGTAGCGCTGCTCGCGACCACGATGGCGCTCCGTCTGTGGGGCATCAAGCAGGGCCTGCCGTACAGCTACAACGTCGACGAAGCGACCCATTTCGTTCCTCCGGCGCTCGCCTTCTTCTCGCACAACCTCAACCCGCAGTATTTCCTCAACCCGCCCGCATATTCCTACCTGCTGCACATCGTCTTCGAGCTCTGGTTCGGCAGCGGCGACGCCGCGACGCGTGCATACACGGTCGACCCCACTGAGGTGTTCGTCGTCGCCCGCGTCGTCGCCGCGGTGCTGGGGACGATCGCCGTCTGGTTGACCTACCTCGCCGGCGTCCGGTTGTTCGGACGGACGGTGGCGCTGCTGGGGGCCGCGATCTTCGGCCTCTCATATCTGCCGATCTTCTACAGCCACCTGGCGCTCAACGACGTCCCGACGCTGGCGCCAGTCGCGCTCTCGCTGTACGGCGTCGCGGGCGTCCTGCGACGGGGCTGGCGTCGCGACTACGTGCTCTCCGGGGCTCGCGATCGGCCTCGCCGCGGCGACCAAGTACACGGGCGGGATCACGATCTTGTGCCTGCTCGGCGCGGCGGTCGCGGATGGACTCGGCGGCGCAGCTTTGACGGCGCTGCGCCGCACGGCGTTGGCGCTGCTCGCAGCGATCGCCGCATTCGTGCTCGCCAACCCGTATTCGGTGCTGGACTTCTCGGCCTTCCAGGCCGGCATCGCGACCCAGCAATCGCTGGCCGGCGGGGGCGCGCCGATCAAGCTCGGCACGACCTCGAGCAGTGGCACCGCGTACTACCTGTGGACGTTCACCTGGGGGCTGGGATGGGCGCCCTCGATCGCGGCGATCGGCGGCGCGGCGCTGCTGCTGATCCGCAAGCGGCTGACGATGGCGCTCGTGCTGATTCCCGCTCCGGTCGCGTACATCCTGTACATGGGCGATCAGCAGCGGTTCTTCGGCCGCTGGCTGATGCCGATCTTCCCGATCGTCGCCCTGCTCGGCGCCTACGGCACGGTCGAGCTGGTCCGCTGGCTGGTGCGCACCCGGCACGTGCCGGCGCTGGTGCTGGGGACCGTCGCAACGGTCGTCGTCCTCGGCCAGGGGCTCGCGAGCGCGATCCACAACGACGCGGTGCTGGCTCGCCCCGACACACGCAACCTGACCCGCCGGTGGATGGTGGCCCACGTGCCGGCCGGCACCAAGGTCGTAATCGAGCCGGTGGTCGAGGACAACTGGGCGACCGACATCGGGCATGCGCTGCCCGCGACCCTGAGCGGTGCCCGCTGGCAGCGGTATCCCACTTGGGAGACGAACCTCGACGCGCAGGGCAACCCGCTGCCCGCCGGCGAGCACCGCTACGTGGTCGTCGACGAGTACGAGCGGACGCTGCGCCCGGCGCTGCTGGCTCAGTACGAGGCGACCGGTTACTGCTGGGTCGTGATCGGCTCGCTGCAGGCCGGGAGGTCGTTCGCGCAGCCGAAGATCGCGCCACAGGCGATCGCCTACTACGCCGCGCTCGCCAACGAGGCCAAGCTGATGTACCACGTCAGTCCGTTCGCGAACAACCAGCACGCGGTCCCGTTCAGCTTCGACTGGTCGATCGATTATTACCCGCCCCAGTACGAGCGGCCCGGCCCGGAGATCAGCGTCTACCGGCTGCAGGGGGGCAAGTGTGCGCCGAACTATGCTCCAAGCAAACGATGACAGTCAGTAGTACCGAGGTAGACCGCCGCCATCTCGCCCGCGCGATCGAGCTGGCCGAGCGCGGCCGGGGCCAGGTGAGCCCGAACCCGCTCGTCGGCGCCGTGCTCGCAAACGTCGACGAAGTCATCGGCGAAGGTTTTCACCGCGCGCTGGGTTCGGCGCACGCCGAGGTCGAGGCGATCCGCGCCGCCGACGGACGCGAGATCTCAGACGCGACGCTGTACGTGTCGCTCGAGCCGTGTTGCCATCAGGGCCGCACGCCGCCGTGCACCGACGCGATCGTCAAGGCCGGCATCTCGCGCGTGGTTGTCGCGTCCGACGACCCCAGCGAGCATGCCAACGGCCGCGGTCTGGGGATCCTCCGCGACGAAGGAGTCGAGGTCGTCCTCGACAGCGGCGAGCTGGCGCGGCGAGCGCGGCTGATCAACCAGCCGTTTCGCAAGTTCGCTCGTACCGGCCGTCCCTGGGTTTTGTTCAAATCCGCGATGACGCTCGACGGCAAGGTCGCGACCCGGAGCGGCGACTCGAAGTGGATCTCGGGCGAGGCGAGCCGTAGGCGCGCGCACCACTGGCGAGCGGAATGCGACGCAGTAGCGGTCGGGGTCGGCACGGCGCTGGCGGACGACCCGCTGCTGACCGCGAGGGTTCAGGGTGTAGGGCGCCAGCCGCGGCGGGTGGTGTTCGATTCGCTCGGGCGGCTGCCGCTCAGCGCGCAGCTGGTGCGCGACGCGAAGCGTGTGCCGCTGACGGTCGTCGTGTCGCGCGCCGCTCCGCGTAGCGCGACCGACGCGCTCGAGACCCATGGCGCCGACGTGATCGTCGCGACCGGCGAGAACGAGCCGGCGCGGGTCTGCTCGGCGCTCGATCAACTCGGGGCCGTGGGGATCTCATCGATCTTGCTCGAAGGCGGCCCGCACCTCGCCGGCGCATTCCTCGACGCCGGCGAAATCGACGAGATCAGGCTGTTCCTCGCGCCGTTGGTCCTCGGCGGGAAGAAGGCGCGTGACCCGCTCGAGGGCGAGGGTGTCGAGCTGATCTCCGAGGCGGTGCGGGCGCTGACCCTGACCTGCGACCGCGTCGACGACGACCTGCTGATCGGCGCACGGATTAGGGAGTGGTGACGGGATGTTCACCGGACTGGTCTCGGATCTGGGGCGGATCGCTCGTGCGCAGCGGTCCGACGACGGGGTCCGCCTGACCGTCGAATCGGGCTTGACGTCCGAGATGCGCGCGGGAGATTCGGTGGCCGTCAACGGCGTCTGCCTGACGGCGGTGGCGGCGGGCGAGGGCCGCTTCGAGGCGGAGGTGATGAACGAAACACTTCAGCGCAGCTCGCTGCGCGACGTGGCCGAGGGCGCCGAAGTCAACCTCGAGCTGCCCCTGCGCGCCTCCGATCGGCTGGGCGGTCACGTCGTCCAGGGTCATGTCGACGCCGTCGGCACGGTCGCGGACGTGACCAGCGACGGGTTCGCGCGCCGCGTGCGGATCGACGCGCCCGCGGCGGTGCTGCGCTACGTGGTCGCCAAGGGGTCGGTAGCCGTGGACGGCGTTTCGCTGACCGTGGCCGAGCTCGACGATGCATCGTTTACCGTTTCTTTGATCCCCGAGACCCTGCAGCGGACGAATCTGCAGCGCGCGCGCGCCGGGACCCGAGTAAATCTGGAGGTGGACGTGCTGGCCAAATACGTCGAGAAGCTCGTGGGGGCGGTCAGGTGACCGCGACCAAGTCGACGTTCTCGTCGATCGAGGATGCGATCGAGGACATCCGCGACGGCAAGATGGTGATCGTCTGCGACGACGAGACGCGCGAGAACGAGGGCGATCTGACGATGGCCGCGCAGTTCGTCACCCCGGAGGCGATCAACTTCATGGCGAAGGAGGGGAGAGGGCTGATCTGCCTCGCCCTGACTGCGACTCGCTGCGACGAGCTCGGCCTCGACCTGATGGCTGCCAAGAACGAGTCCGCGTTCGAGACCGCGTTCACGGTCTCGATCGAAGCGCGCTCCGGCGTGACGACCGGGATCTCGGCGGCCGACCGCGCGCGCACGATCCAGGTCGCGATCGACCCGGAGACCAGCCCCCGCGAGCTCGTCCAGCCGGGACACGTGTTCCCCCTCAAGGCCCGGATGGGCGGCGTGCTCGAGCGCGTCGGCCAGACCGAGGCGGCCGTTGACCTCGCGCGGCTCGCGGGGCTGAACCCGGCCGGGGTGATCTGCGAGATCATGAACGACGACGGGACGATGGCGCGAGTGCCGGATCTCGGCCCGTTCTGCGAGCGCCACGGGCTGAAGATGATCACGGTCGCCGACCTCGTCGCCTACCGGCGGCGCCACGAGAAGCTCGTCGAGCGGGTCGTCTCCACCAGGCTGCCGACCGCGTTCGGCGAGTTCACCGCCGTCGGCTACCGCTCGCTGATCGACAACAAGCACCACGTCGCGCTCGTCAAGGGCGAGGTCGACGGGGCCGACGACGTGCTCGTGCGGGTCCACTCCGAATGCCTCACCGGCGACGTCTTTCACTCCCTGCGCTGCGATTGCGGCGAGCAGCTCGAGTCGGCGCTGGCGATGATCGAGCGCGAGGGCCGCGGCGTGCTCCTGTACCTGAGCCAGGAGGGCCGCGGGATCGGGCTGCTCAACAAGCTGCGCGCGTACAAGCTGCAGGAGGAGGGGCTCGACACCGTCGATGCGAACCTCCGTCTCGGGCTCCCCGCCGACCTGCGCGACTACGGTATCGGCGCCCAGATCCTCGTCGACCTCGGCCTCACGTCGATCAGGATCCTGACCAACAACCCGAAGAAGATCTCGGGCCTGGCCGGCTACGGGCTGTCGGTGACGGACCAGCTGCCGATCCAGCACGCCTCCAACCCCCACAACGAGGCCTATCTGCGAGCCAAGCGCGACAAGCTCGGTCACACGCTCCATCACCAGGGACTTCCGTTGGACGAGGAGATGTTCCGCGACGAGCAGGACCAAGACCAGAGCAATCGCGACGGCGATGGCGGCTGACGCTCGCGTCGCTCTGTGCGTCGCGCGCTTCTACGCCGAACTCGCAGACAAGCTCGAGCAGGGGGCGCGCAAGGCGTTGTCGGCCGCGGGCGTCGCCGAGGTCGACCGCTTCGACGTCCCGGGCGCTTTCGAGCTCCCGCTGGTCGCGAAGTACGCGGCCCAGTCGAGGCGCTACGACGCGGTCGTCTGCCTCGGTGCCGTGATCCGCGGCGAGACTGACCACTACGACTACGTGTGCGCGAATGCGGCCAGCGGAATCTCGCAGGTGCAGCTCGAGACCGGCGTCCCGTGCGGCTTCGGCGTCCTGACCGTCGACAGCATGGAGCAGGCGCTCGACCGGGTGACCGGCGGCTCAAAGCGGGACACGGGCGCGTCCGCGGCAGAGGCGGCGATGGCGTCGTTGGCCGCGAAGCGAGCGCTCGCCGTGGAGCGGGCGCTCGGGGCTAATCCCCGCCGCCGCCCTGGCCGTTGACGTTCCCGCCCCCGTTCCCGTGGCCGTTGGCGTGCCCGGGGTGGCCGTGTCCTGGCGGCCCTGTTGACTGCGGGGCGACGCCGGCCGCCTGCATCGCCTGATTGAGCGTCTGCTGCACGACCGCCGTCTGGTTGGGGATCTGGAGCCGCTGCTGGAGCACCGGGATCGCGGCACTCGGGTTCCCCGACCGCAGCAGCGCGTCGCCGAGGTCGTACAGCGCGTAGGCGTAGGTGAGGCTGTTGTGCGGGGCCGTGGCGACCGCGCGGCGCAGGGTCGGGATCGCCGCCGCGTAGTTCTGATTGAGCAGCTCCTGGTGGCCGAGAGACTCGAGCGCCGACGCGCTCGGCGGTTGGGCCGCGCTCGGCGGTTGGGCCGCGGTCGAGGAGGCAGGCGCGGTCGATGAGCTCGCGCTGGCAGGGGTGGATGAACTCGCGGGATGAGTGGCGGCCTTCGAATGGTGGTGGGACGTCGCGGCGTGGGTCTTCTGGCTGCTGGTGGTCAGCGGGGAGCGTGATCCGTTCTCGAGCTGGGAGATCAGCACGATCACGCCAGCCGCGACAGCGGCGAGCGCGAGCATCGCAACGACGCGACCTCGCTGCGGCTCGCGCCGGGACGGTCGTGACCCGGGCGGCGGGAGCGTCGGGGAGCGGCGACCGGAAGCCCGAGGCTCGCTCGCGGCTGCGGCCCCGGCCGCCCCGGCCGCTGCACCGCCCGCGACGGCCGCCGCCGCACCGGCGGGCCGGGCCGGGGTAGGGGCCAGTCGGCGGGTGGGAGCGGTGTCGGACAGCGGGCGCGTGGCCGCGGTCGGCTGTCCGTCCAGCGCAGCTTCGAGCGCATCGACGAACGCCACCGCGGTCGGATACCTGGCTGCGGGATCCTTCGCCATCCCTCGGCGCAGCACGCTGTCGACGGCCGTCGGCAGCGCGGGGTTGCGCTCGCTCGCGTTGGGCGGCTCGTCTTCGATGTGCTGGCGCGCCTGCGCGGCGAAATGCGAGGCCGTGAACGGCCGGCTACCGGTCAGCAGCTCGAATCCGGCGACGGCCAGCGAGTAGCGGTCGCTGGCGCCGGTCGCCTCGCGCCCGAGCGCCTGCTCGGGCGCCAGGTAGGCGGCGGTCCCGAACAGCTCACCGCTGCTCGTGATCGTGTCCTCGCTCTGCAGCCGGGCAATTCCGAAATCGGCGACGTGCAGGCCGCGATCGCCGTCGAGCAGGAAGTTCCCGGGCTTTATGTCGCGGTGGACCACTCCCCGCTCGTGAGCGTGATCGAGTGCCGACGCAGCCTCGCGCAGCCAGCGGCGCGGCTCGTCGCGTCGAACCGAATCAGAGCGCAGCGCATCGGCCACCGTTCCGCCCGACAGATACTCCATGACGATGAAGGCGCTCGGCGGGGATCCGTGCCCGTCTGCCTCGATGTCACCGATATCGAAGATCGTGGCCACGTGCGGGTGGGCGGACACGCGGGCCGCCGCGCGGGCCTCGCGCTTGAAGCGCCGGATCGCGAGCTCATCGTGTGCGAACCGCTCTGACAGGACTTTGATCGCCACTCGGCGACCGAGAACCTGGTCGTCAGCGCACCACACGGACGCCATTCCGCCGGTGGCGATATGGCGATCGACGCTGTAACGACCGGGCAGTTTGAGCCTAAATCGAGGCTCGGCCTGGGGGTTGGCGCGGGCGCTCATCCGATCGCTTCACTACCCAGTTCTTGAGGTATGGAAGCCACAGGCTGCTGGGACGATGGTAGGCCCCCGGGCCCGTAAACGCATCGTTGCAGGGCCGTCGGCCGGATCGCGCCGCCGCTGTCCCCGGGTCTCGAACGTGTCGTCCGCGGGCCGTGTCCATCCGCGGGCTCGAGCGTGCCGTCCCGTTGCCGTCCGCGGGGCGCGTCTATACTCGCCCGCGATGCCAAAGATCTGTCACGTGTGCGCAAAGGGCCCGTCTTTCGGCCATAACCGCAGCCATTCGATGGTTGCCACCAACCGTCGCTTCGACCCCAACCTGCAGCGGGTGCGGATCAACGACGGCGGGACTCCACGCCGCGTCTACGTCTGCACGCGCTGCCTGAAGGCCGGCAAGATCGTCAAAGCCAGCTGAGTTGGGCCTCACCGGGAAATCTCGCGGCGGGGACCGGTAGAGCCGTCATGGCCGCACCGGAGCGAGCAACGAGCCGGTCACGCGCGTCCGATCCGAGCATCGTCCGTTTTCGGGCGCTCGTCGAGGCTGGTCTGGCGGCGCTCGAGGACCGCCGCGAAGAGGTCAACGATCTGAACGTCTTCCCGGTCGCCGACGGCGATACCGGCGACAACATGGTGCTCACGTTGCGCGCCGTCCTGCAGGAGCTCGACCGGCTGGCCGGCGCGTCCGAAGGACGGACGATCGACGAGATCGGGCGCGACGAGATCGTCGCCTCGGTCGCGCGCGCGGCCCTTCTGGGCGCCCGCGGCAACTCAGGCGTGATCCTCTCGCAGCTGATCCGCGGCGCCGCCGAGGAGCTCGCCAGCCGGCCGGGGGAGCTGGTCGACCCGGTGCTGATCGGGGCAGCGCTCGCCCGCGCCGCCGACCAGGCATACGGGTCCGTGCGTGATCCCGCCGAGGGGACGATCCTCACGGTGGTGCGCGAAATGGCTCACCGGGTCGCATCGGACCTCGCGCACACCCCGAACGCACGGCTTGGTGCCGACGCGACCATGTTCGAACAGGACGAGGTGATCGCGTACGCGATCGAGAGCGCGCTCGAGGCGGGACAGGAGTCGGTCAGCCGCGGCCCTGACCTGCTGCCGGTGCTCCGCGAGGCCGGCGTCGTCGATGCCGGCGGCTACGCGATCACGGTGATGCTGGCGGGGATCGTCGGCGCGTTGCGCGGGGGCGAAGCGCCGGAGCTCGAGCATCAGGCGGCCGCGCGGGTGTCGCATCCGCAGCATGCCTCGACCACGTTCCGGTACTGCACCAACTTCGCCGTCAGCGGCTCGGGGCTAGCCCAGCGGCACTTCATCGAGCAGCTCGAGCGGATCGGCGACTCGGTGCTGGTGGTAGGTGACCAGACGACGCTCAAGGTCCACGTCCACACCGACGACCCGGACGCGGCGACCGCGCTGTTTGCCGACGTGGGCTTCGTGTCGCACCTCGACGTCGCCGATATGCGAGAGCAGGTCCAGGCGCGCGATGAACGTCTTGTCGAGTCATCGCAGGCCGTCTGCGGAGCGCTGGCGGTGATCAACGGCAGCGGTATGAGCGCCCTGTTTGAAGGTTTCGGGGTCCGCGTCCTGGACGGCGGCCCGACCCTCAATCCGTCGACCTACGATCTGCTCGCCGCGATCCATGCCGTCCCAGCCGAGCAGGTCGTCGTGCTCCCCAACAGCGCCAACGTCGTGATGACGGCCGAGCGCGCCGCCGAGCTGTCGGACAAGGCGGTCAGCGTGGTTCCGTCACGCTGTCAGCAGGCGGGGCTGGCGGCCGCCGTCAGCCTCGATCCCGACCGCTCGGCAGCCGCCAACGCGGCCACGATGCTCGAGACGCTCGACCGCGTGCGCACGGGCGCTGTGGCGCCCGCGGCCCGCGACGACGCCATGGGGCGCTTCCGCGCCGGCGACGCCGTCGGGTTCGTCGAGGAAGCGATCGTCTCTTGGGGCGAGCCGCTGTCGACGGTTCGCGAGGTGCTCGCTCACCTGGCGCAGGACGCCGAGCTGATCACGTGCCTGCGGGGCGCGGACGCGCCGCTCGACGACGAGACGCTGCGCGCGCTAGCCCCCGATCAGGTCGAACTCGAGCTGTCGGTCGGAGGCCAGCCGAGCTACTGGTGGCTGCTGTCGGCTGAATAGTCGCCGGCGCGCCGACCGGCGTAGCGGTCATCATCGCTTCAGATGCCGCCGACTGGAGTCGCGGTCATCATCGCGTTCAGATGCCGCCGACCGCTTTTGCCAGCTCGCGCCCGCTGCTCGATGACGAGCTGAGCGGCGCCCCGATTCGATACCCACGTCCCTCGCGCCTGAAGCGCGAGCTGTCGCTCGACGGCCGCAAGGCATCCCAGGCGGCGAGCGCGCTGGGTCTCAACACCGTCGGTGACCTGCTCGCGCACCTGCCGCGGGACCGTCGCGAAGCCCGCGCCGTGGCCCAGTTGGTCCCCGGCGAAGCGGCGACCGTCGTCGTCCAGGTGCGCAGCATTTCCGCACGTCCTGTGCGCCGCCGCGGGATGCGCCCACTCGTCGAAGCGACGGTCGCCGACGAGTCCGGGTCGATGAAGGCGACGTTCTTCAACCAACCCTGGCTCGTGCACCGCTACCCGGCCGGCACGCGGCTCGTCCTGCACGGAAAGTACGAGGCACGCAACCGATTCCGCGTCCAAGCCCACGCGCGCACGTCGCAGACGGCCGCCGGCACCGGCGCGGTCGCCCACTATGCCGCGACCGATGGGCTCTCCTCGACCCAGATCCTGGCGCTCGTTCGCGCCCACGCGGCCGCGATCGCCGACGTCTTCGAGCCGCTGCCGGCTCTGTTACGGACCGAGGAGCGGCTGCCGGAGCGCGGCAGCGCCGTCGCGGCTGTCCACTTTGAGGGTGAGCAAGAGCAGGCGCTCGGTCGGCGGCGGCTCGCGTTCGAGGAGCTGCTCGTCGTGCAACTCGCGCTGCTGCGGCGTCGCCGCCTGCGCCGCAGCGGCGCGACGGCACCGGCGCTCGCGGGAGCCCACGAGCTGACTGCCCGGTGGCTGTCGGGCATGCTTCCGTTCGCGCCGACTGGCGATCAGTCGGCAGCGCTCGACGAGCTCGATCAAGATCTCGCCGACCGGCGGCCGATGCAGCGCCTACTGATGGGAGAGGTCGGCTCGGGCAAAACCGTCGTCGCCCTCTATGCGCTGCTGCGAGCGGTCGAACACGGTCACCAGGGTGCGCTGATGGCGCCGACCGAGACGCTTGCCGAGCAGCACTTCACGACGATCCAGGCGTTGATGCCCGGCGAGGCCGTCCCGATTGGACTGCTGACCGGTTCCACACCCGCGCGCCGTCGGGCCGACCTACTCGGCAAGCTCAAGACCGGCGAGCTTTCCCTCGTGGTGGGCACGCACGCGCTGATCGAGGAGCCGGTCCAGTTCGCGCGGCTGGCGGTCGTGGTGGTCGATGAGCAGCACCGATTTGGAGTCCGGCAGCGCGCGGCGCTCGATTCCAAGGCACCCGCTGGGGAGAGCCCGCATGTGCTGCACATGACCGCGACCCCGATCCCACGCACGCTCGCACTGGCAGGCTATGGCGATCTGGACTTCACCCAGCTGCGTGAGCTGCCGAAAGGGCGCCAGCCGATCCAGACATTCGTCTGCTCGACCGAGCGTGAGCGAGCGCGTGCCTATGACCGGCTCCGCGAGGAGCTGAGCGCCGGCCGCCAGGCATTCGTCGTCTGCCCACTTGTGTCCGAGTCCGAGCTCCTCCAAGCGCGCGCTGCGACCGCCGAGTTCGAGCGGCTGCGCGAAACCGAGCTGCCCGACTTCCGGGTCGTGCTGATGCACGGCCAGCTGCGGCCGGGCGACAAGCACGAGGCGATGGAGGCTTTCGCCTCGGGGTCTGCTCACGTGCTCGTGGCCACCTCCGTGATCGAGGTCGGGATCGACGTTCCCAACGCGAGCGTGATGCTGGTCGAGGACGCCGACCGGTACGGGATCTCGCAGCTGCACCAGCTGCGCGGCAGGATCGGACGTGGACCGTACCCGTCGGTCTGCCTGCTGTTCGGAGGCAAGGAATCGCCCCGGCTGAGGGCGCTGGCCGCGCATCACGATGGGTTCCGCCTGGCCGAGATCGATCTTGAGCTGCGAGGCGAGGGCGAGCTCGTCGGGACCCGCCAGAGCGGGCTCGCGCAGTTCCGCGTCGCCGAGCTGCCGCGGGACGCGGAGCTGCTCGAGCGCGCGCGAGCGCGCGCGAAGCGGATCGACGATCAGGACCCCGAGCTCGACCAACCTGAACATGCGCTCCTGTCGGAGGCGCTGGCCGGCGTATTCGGAGAGCAGGCGCGGGCGCCGATCCCGGCCTGAGGGAGCCGCACGAGATGCGCGTGATCGCCGGTATCTATGGCGGCCGCGAGCTGACCGCACCGCGCGGCCGCGGCACGCGCCCGACCTCAGACCGGGTCCGCGAAGCCCTGTTCTCGATCCTCGGTGACGTCGAGGGCGCGCACGTGCTGGACCTGTTCGCGGGCTCGGGGGCGCTGGCGATCGAAGCGGTCTCGCGGGGGGCGGCGCACGCGACGCTCGTCGACTCCTCGCGGGCCGCCGTGGCGGCGATCACTCGCAACCTGGAGCGGCTGGGAATCGACGCGACTGTCCACCGCGGCAGCGCCTTGGCGTTTCTCCAGCAAGCAGCGGGTAGCAAGCGTCAATACGATCTCGTGTTCCTAGATCCCCCATACCGCGACGCGGGCTCCCTCTCGGGGAAGCTCACGGCGGCGCTGTTGCCGGTGCTCGCCCCCGAGGCTCGCGTCGTTACCGAAAGTGATCGCCGCGAGGCGCTCGCGCTCGGGCTTGAGCTGCTCGACGAGCGCCGCTACGGCGACACCCTGATTCAGATTCATGGCTCCCGATGACTCCACTCCGAACTCCCTGGCTCCCTCTAGCCCCGACCCTGAACTCCCTGGCTCTCTCTAGCCCCGGCCCTGAAATCCCTGGCTCTCTCTAGCCCCAACTCCGAACTCCCGTGACTCCCGATAACCGCATCGCCATCTGTCCGGGGACCTTCGATCCCGTGACCTACGGCCACCTCGACGTGATCTCACGCTCGTCGGCGATGTACGACCGGGTCGTGGTCGCGGTCGTCAACCTGCCCTGGCGCAAGGGGAGCACGTTGTTCAGCGCGGACGAGCGGATTGCTTTTCTCGAGGAGGCGACGACCGACCTTCCGAACATCTCCGTCGAGGCGTTCAGCAACCTGCTTGTCGAGTTCGCGCGCGAGAAAGGGGCGATGGCGATCGTCAAGGGTTTGCGTGCGATCTCGGACTTCGAGTACGAACTGGAGATGAACCAGCTCAATCGCCGCCAGGCACCGGACATCGAGTCCGTTTACCTGATGGCGTCCCCCAAGTACAGTTTCCTCAGTTCGAGTGGAGTCAAAGAGCTCGCCACGTTCGGCGGAGAGATCGACGATCTCGTCCCCGAAGGCGTGGCCCGTCACTTGAAGGAACGGCTCGGCCGCTGACGAAACAGAGGTTCGCGAAATGGATGTCCTGGTACTGATCGATAAGTTGGACGACCTCGTCCACAACGCCAAGCCGGTCCCCCTGACCGACCAGGTACGCGTGGACAAAGAGGAGATCTACGACATCCTCGATCAGATGCGGGCCACGATCCCCGAGGAGATCAAGCAGGCCCGCTGGATCGTCAAGGAGCGCCAGGAGATGCTGGCCGAGGCCAAGCGCGAGGCCGAGCGGATCGTCAAGGAGGCGCGCGAGCGCCAGGAGCGCCTGGTCTCAGACGAGGAGATCACCAAGCAGGCCGAGCGCGCGGCCGAGGACATCATCGAGGACGCTCGCGCCCGTGAGCGCGAGATCCGCCTCGGCGCAGAGGACTACGCGGACGAGATCCTCAACACGCTCGAGGTCAACCTTTCGAAGTTCATCGCGGCCGTGCAGCGCGGGCGCGACCGCCTGGCTGGCAAAGACGAGCCTGCGGAAGTTTCCTGAGCCCGGGCCGAGGCGATCGCCATCGGACCGGCTTGCTATTAGCGACCTGACACGCTCTGCCGGTTCGTAACGGCCGCGAGCCGGTCCGTGCCGATACCTCGGCCCGGTCCGCGTAGGCTTCCTTGGGTGCCAACCGCGGTCGAAGTCCTCGAGGTCGACATCACCGCGCTCGAGGTCGATGCGATCGCGAACGCCGCCAACACGCGGCTGTTGCACGGCGGCGGGGTCGCGGGGGCGATCTCGCGAGCCGGGGGCGCCGTTGTGCAGGACGAGTCTCATGCCCGGGCGCCGATCGGGCTCGGGGACGCGGTCGAGACGTCTGGAGGCGAGATGCCGTGCCGGTGGGTGATCCACGCGGCGACGATGGAGCTCGGCGGACCTACCTCGGCCGACATCATCCGCCGTGCGACCGCGAGCACGCTGGCGCTCGCGGATCAGCTCGGGGCGCGGTCGCTGGCGCTGGTCGCGTTCGGGACCGGAGTCGGGGGGTTCCCGCTCGACCAGGCCGCCGCGATCGAGGTCGAGGAGGTCCGCCGTCACATCGACCGCGGTACGGGTCTCGAGCGGATCGTGTTTGCCGTACGGGGTGAGTCGGCGAGGGCCGCGTTCGCGGGCGCGCTCGACGTCTGAGCGTCGCCCGCTAGTTCCTTCCGCGCCCGGCCAGCGCGAGCGCGACGCCCAGCCCGATCAGCGTGATGCCGCCGCCCGCGCTCAGCATCTCGAGCCGCCGCGGCGACTTGCCGAGCCACTCGCGCGCGGTCCCCGACGCCAGCGCCCAACTGCCGTCCGACAGCACCGCGATCACCGCGCAGACCAGGCCCAGCGTCAGCAGCTGAAGCCGCGGCTGGCCCATCGAGCGGTCGACGAACTGCGGCAGGACGGCGGTGAAGATGATCAGTCCCTTCGGGTTGGTGGCGCCGACGAAGAACCCCTCGCGCAGGATCGTTGACAGCCTCCGTGGGGCGACCCGGCCCGGGTTCAGTGCGCCCGCGAGCTCCTTGCGGTCGCGGATGCTGCGGACCCCAAGCCACACCAGATAAGCGGCACCGATCAACTTCAGCACGGTGAACACGGTCTGCGAGCTGGCGAGAATCGAACCGAGGCCGAGGACGACCAGCACCAGCTGGAGCAGCAGGCCCGTCACGTTGCCCAACACGGTCGCAAGCGCCGCCCGGCGCCCGAGCGCCACGCCGCGGCTGACCACGAACAGGACGCTCGGTCCGGGGATCAGGATCAACACGTAGACGGTGATCAGGAACGCGGGCAGGTGGTCGGTCGGCAGCACGTCGCGCTCCTAGCGGATCTCGAACCCTTGCAGCCCCTCGGACTGCTCGTCGGTTGACTCGACCCGCTCGACGTGCGCGCCGCGCGGCCCGCGCTCACAGAACGCGGCCACGCGCGCGACCGCTTCCTGTCCACCTTCGAGCACGACCTCGACCGTCCCGTCGGTGCAGTTTCGTGCCCACCCCGCGACTCCCTCGCGCCGCGCGCGGTCGCGCGTCGAATCGCGAAAGAAAACGCCCTGCACGCGTCCGTGGACCCGCAGCCGCTGGCGGACGATGCTCATCGCTCGATTCTGGCGCACCCGTTCCGTCCGCCACCCACGCCATGCTGAACGGCCCTGCAAATGAACGTGATCTGGCTCGCACTCGGGGTCCTGATTGGGGCCGTCATCGTCGCTCTTGCGTTGCGACCGCGCCTGCGCGCGGGCGTGCAGGCGACGCAGCGAGCCGGCGAGCTGGACCGCGAGCTCGTGCGCGCGAGCGCCGAGCTCGAGCACGAGCGGACGCGAGCTCAGGAGCGCCTCGAAACCGTCAACGAAGCGCAGGAACGGCTGTCGGCCTCATTCAAGGCGCTCAGCGCAGATGCGCTTCAGTCGAGCATGGCGCAGCTCGCCGAGCTGTCGAAGGCCCAGCTGCAAGCCGCCCATGTGCAGGCCAGCGGTGACCTCGAGAAGCGCCAGCAGGCGGTCGAGCAGCTCGTGGCGCCACTCAAGGAGCAGCTCGGTCGGGTCGACAGCCAGCTGACGCGCCTCGACCAGGAGCGCCGCGAGTCGCGCGGCTCGCTCGAGGCCCAGCTGCGGGCGCTGAACGAGACCGGCGAGCGGCTGCGTAGCGAGACCGGGGCGCTCGTGACCGCGCTGCGCAAGCCCAACGCGCGTGGTCAATGGGGCCAGATGCAGCTGCGAAACGTGGTCGAGCTGGCCGGCATGGTGCGCCACTGCGACTTCGTCGAGCAGTCGCCGGTGGCCGGCGATGAAACGACCCTGCGCCCTGACCTGATCGTCAGGCTGCCGGGCGGCAAGCAGGTGGTGGTCGACGCCAAGGCGCCGCTGCAGGGCGTCCTCGACGCCTACCAGGCTCGCGACGAGGCCGAGCGCGAGGGGCACCTGCGCGACCACGCCCGGCTGCTGCGCAAGCACGTGAAGTCGCTCGCCGACAAGGCCTACTGGGCGGGGCTCGACAGCGCCCCGGACTTCGTCGTCATGTTCCTGCCCGGCGAGCATCTGTACGGCGCGGCGCTCGAGGCAGACCCGGCGCTGATCGAGGACGCGATGGCCCGCCGCGTGCTGATCGCGACCCCGACCACGCTGCTGGCGCTACTGCGGACCGTCGGCTACGCGTGGCAGCAGGAGCGCGTCGCCGAGTCGGCACAGGCGATCTCGGACCTCGGACGCGAGCTGCACGCGCGGCTGGTCAAGCTCTCGGGCCTGCTGTCGACGCTCGGCGGCCGGCTCAACAGCGCGGTTCGCGCCTACAACGAAACGGTCGGTTCCTACGAGGCGCGCGTGCTGCCCGCGGCGCGCCGATTCGCCGACCACGGCGCGGTCACGGACGGCCGTGAGCTGCCGCAGCTCGAGCACGTGACGACCGGCGCCCGCCACGTCAATGCGGCCGAGCTGACGCTCGAGCTCGAGCTCGACGACGAACAGACCGCGCCCCAGCCGCCCCGGCGCCTGCGCGCCGCCGAATAGCTGACGCGCCGCCGAATGGCCCACGCGGCCGCCGAATGGCCAGCGAGGCCGCCGATGGGCCGGCGCGGCCCCCGAATGGCCGGCGCGGCCGCCGAATGGCGGCGCGGCGCCGATAGCCGGCGCGGCCGCCCAATGGCCGCCGCGCGCGCCAATGGCTGGCGAGGCCGCCCAATGGCCGGCGCGGCGCCGACCAGCCTGGGCGCCCCGGCGGTCGGTCGCCTCGACCGTCCTCGCTCGGCGCTGATCCGAGCCCGATTTTGGCTGGGGAAGCGGTAGAGGGAGCCGAGCTCGCCGCGTTGATCGTGCATAACGTGAAAAAGCGCCGCGCCCGGTGCCGCACGTGTCGCGTTGTGCGGCCTATAGCCAGCGCTACGCAGCACGTTGGATCATCCGCCGGGCGCTTTTTCACGTTCGGCCGGTTCAGAGACCGGCTCAGCGCGCGCGAACTCGTTCGGGGCGCAGTTCGTGGAAAAGCTGCGACGCGCGCGCGGATTTTCCACGTTCGTCGCGCTCAGGCCGCGTTTTCTGGAATATCCAGACCAGCGCCGCGGATTTTCCACGTCCTGCAGCTCCCGCCGACCCGCTCCTCCTCTTCGATAGCCAAATCCGAATCGGCGCGTACGCCCAGGCAACCCGGGAGACCTTAGCCGCGCTGGTTCGGCACGGCTCAGCCGCGCTGACCGAACCAGCGGATCAGATCCGCCCGCTGATGGTCGAGCGGGACCGCTGACGGCTTGCGAAGCCGGACGGCGTCCAGCGCCTGCTCAATACCGAGCCCGTCGTGGACGGCGATCACACCCGCGGCGACCGCCGCCGAGCGCTGCCAGCCGGCGCGGCAGTGGATGTAGCTGCGCTCGCCCGCGTCGAGCCACCCGACGACGGTCTGGACGGCTTCCTCGAGTTCGTCGGGCGGAAGCTCGCCGTGGTCGACGAACATCAGCCGCGTCTCGGCGATCCCGGCGTCGGCCAGCGCGCGCTCGACTTCGTGGCGCTGCCCTCCGCGTACTCGACGTCCTCGGCGAGGTTGAGGACACGCTTGACACCGAGCCGCGCGATCATCGCGACGTCGCCCGCGTCGAGTGGGTAGGCGCCGAACAGAACATCGTCGCGCGCGTCGGTAAAGCCGTACTGCCAGAACCAGTCGGACACCGCCCCAATCATGACCGCCTCCGCCCGCGGGCGAGGCGACCTTCAGACAACGCGACGATGACCGCAACCGCCGCCGACGAGGCGACCTCCAGACAACGCGACGATGACCGCAACGGCCGCCGACGAGGCGACCTTCAGACAACGCGACGATGGCCGCGACGGCCGCCGATGAGGCGACCGAGCGGCACTAACCTAGACGCATGTCCGTCTACGTCGATGCTTTCGATCTCGGCAAGCTGAAGCTCAGCGCCGGCGAGGGGCGGCAGATCACGCTCGAGGTCGACCTGGACCCGTTCGAGTTCGGCGGCGAGCGCTACCGGGTCGATCCGGCGCGCGCCCCGGCCACGCTCGACATCTCGAAGACGACCGGCGGCGGCTATGCGCTCCGGCTGCGATTCGAAGCTCGGGTTACAGGCGCTTGCATGCGCTGTCTGGCTTCCTCGACGCGGTCGTTCGACGTCGACGCACGTGAGGTCTCACTGCCCGGCGGTGGGGAGGAGCTCGAGTCACCGTATGTCGAGGCCGGGGTGCTCGACGTGCGATCCTGGGCGCGAGACGCGCTCGCGCTTGCTTTACCTACGCAAATCCTATGCAAGGACGATTGCGCCGGTTTATGCCCGGTCTGTGGCGCCGATCTGAACGAAGCCGGCCCCGATCACGCGCACGAAAGCTCGCCTGATCCACGCTGGGCGAAGCTGTCAGAAATCAGGTTCGACAGCTGAGACCGACCTAGCCGAGCGGACGCAGAAGTGTCCAATTAGCGCCAAAGTTGTCGCGGTTTAGTTAAGGAAAGTTCACCTTTTGCCGATCCCTTCGAGGGATGTCGAACTCCACCGGGGAGTGGTCGAAACGGGCCGAGCCGACGGCTGCCGCGCACGTCCGTGGCCTGCTCGAGCTCGCACAGTTGGTTCGCAGTGGATCGGGGCTCTCCGCGCTTCTAGCGGCGATCGCGCGGGTCGTCTCCGAAACGCTTGGCTTCGCCACGGTAGTCATCAACCTCTACCGCCCCGAGACCGACGAGTACGAGGTCAAGGCGGTTCACGGCAACGAGCGCGCGAGGGCGATCCTGCTGGGCAACGTCACGCACGCCGACACCTGGCGGCCGCAGCTAGACCCGTGCTTCCTGCGACGCGGGGCGTTCTTCATCCCGGAGGCGTCGATCGAGTGGGGGGACGAGGTCGCGGTCTACACGCCCCATATCGAGCCAACCGAGATCGACGACGGCTCGGCGTGGCTCGCCGACGACGCTCTGTTCGTGACGCTCGATTCGACCGACGGGCGCCGCCTCGGGGTGATCTCCGTTGACGAGCCCGAGTCTGGCCGGCGTCCCGATGACCAGCTGCTCGACTTCCTGACCGCGGTCGCTGCCCACGCGGCACAGGCGATCGAGAGCTCGTATCAGCTTGCCCAGCTCGAGGGCGCGTTGGCTCGCCACCGGGCGATTATCGAAAGCTCGCTCGATCCCGTCCTGGGGCTCGACTCGCACGGCCGGATCCTCGAGTTCAACCCCGCCGCGGAGCGGACTTTCGGCTACCTCGGGCGCGAGGTGATCGGCCGCGAGTTTGCCGAGCTGCTGATACCGCCCGAGGATCGCCCCGCCCGCAGGCTCGGCCTCCGGCAAGCGTTCGACCAGCCCCACGAAACCTCGTTTGAGCGACGGATCGAGGCGACCGCCCAGCGCGCCGACGGATCACGGATACCGGTCGAGTTGTCGGTCACGCTCGTGCGCGGCTCCGACGAGGAGGAGGCCGTCATGTACTGCTTCGTCCGCGATATCTCGGAGCGGCGCCGCGGCGAGGAGCAACTCGCGTACCTCGCCTACCACGACCCGCTCACGGGTCTCCCCAACCGCGTCCTCGTCGAACAGCAGCTCGACCTGGCGCTCGCCCGCGCTCGCAGGCGCGCGAGCTCGATCGCGCTGCTGTTCATCGATCTCGACGACTTCAAGACCGTCAATGACCGGCTCGGTCATGCGGCGGGCGACGAGCTGCTCGCGGCTGTCGCGACCCGCCTGCGGTCCGTGCTTCGAGATACGGACGTGCTCGCGCGCCAGGGCGGCGACGAATTCCTGGTCCTGATCTCGGATCTGGAAACCGAGCCGACACATGCCGCCGAGGCGGTTGCGGCCAAGCTGCACGCGGCGATGGGCGAGCCGTTCGTGGTCGCCGGCGCCGAACTGCGGATCGCCGCCAGCATCGGCGTCAGCCTCTACCCGGACGACGCGTCCGACACCGAGGCTCTGCTTCGCCACGCCGACGCTGCGATGTATCGCGCCAAGGGCGCCGGCGGCGGCCAGATCGCGTTCCATCACCCCACGGAGACGCTGGTCGCGCGGCGCGCCAGCACCGTCCAGCGCCTGCGGCGGGCGATCGTCTCGACCGAGCTCGAATTGCACTACCAGCCGATCTGGAGCCTGCGCGGGGGACGGGGATCACCGGTATCGAGGCGCTGTTGCGCTGGCGCGAGCCCGACCGGGGGCTGCTCGGGCCCGACGCGTTCATCACGATCGCCGAGCACAGCTCGGTCGGAGATCAGATGGTCGAGTGGATCGTGCAGCGGGCCTGCCGCGACGCCAGAAGCTGGCACGACGCGGGTCTGTCGCCGCGGATCAGCCTCAACGTCTCCGCGCATCAGCTGCTCACCTCGAACTTCGCGGGGCGGCTCACGAATGCGCTTGCTGGCGCCGGGCTCGAGCCGGCCGGGTTCATGGTCGAGATGACGGAGTCGGCATGGACCGTGGATGCGGCCGGCGCGCTTGCGGAGCTCGCTCAGCTGCGCGGGATTGGCGTCGCGCTCGCGATCGACGACTTCGGCGCCGGCTTCTCGTCGCTGTCGCGGTTGCACGAACTCGAGCTCGACGCGGTCAAGCTCGACCGGCGGCTGCTGACCGGTATCCCGGCCGATGCGACGGCCGGCGCGGTGATGCGCGCGATCGTCGATCTGGCCCGCGCCTGCGGTGCCGCGATCATCGCGGAGGGCGTCGAGACCGAGGACCAGGTCTCGTTCCTGGTGGGCACCGGCATCGACCAGGCGCAGGGTTTCTTGTTCGGTCAGCCCCTGCACGCCGATCAGATCACGCCGCTGCTGGCTCAGCTGCTGCGGTCCGGCCCGGTGGCCGCCTAAACGAGCCTACTCGGGGACCGACGGTCCGGCCGGTGGCCGCCTAAACGAGCCGACTGGCGAACGACGGTCCGGTCCGGTGCCGTCTGAGCGAGGCCAGTCGGGCTGTCCGATGCCTGCTAGCCTGCTGCCTCCACATGGCCGTCCCGAAGCAAAAGCAATCGCACGCTCGCACGAACCAGCGCCGCTCGCAGCACAAGATCACGGCGCCGGCCTACAACGAGTGTCCGCAGTGCCACAGTCCGCGGCTTCCCCACCGCGTCTGCCCGACGTGCGGTAGCTACCGCGGGCGCGAGGTGATCGCCGACGCCGGCGAGCGCACCGGCTGACCGCGGCACACCGATGGTGACCGTCGCCGTTGATGCCGGCGGGGCGGATCTTGGCCCCGCCGAGGTTGCAGCAGGAGCCTCTCGAGCGGCGGCCTCGGGACCCAGAGTGATCCTGTTCGGGCCTGCCGACGAGATCGGTACCGTCGGCCCGGGAGTCGAGGTCGTCGACGCTCCCGTCTCGATCGCGAAGGCGGCCGACCCCGCGTTCGCGGTCAGGTCGACCCCGGAGGCGTCGATCGTCCAAGCCGCGAAAGCGGTCGCAGACGGCCGGGCCGAAGCGCTCGTGTCCGGCGGCTCGACCGGCGCGGCACTCGCCGCCGGCCTGTTCAACATGCGCCGCGACCGCGGCATCTACCGGCCCGCGCTCGCCCTGCCGGTACCGATGCCGGGCGCCGCTCCGGTGCTTCTGCTCGACGTCGGCGCCAATGTCAGCTGCCGTCCCGAGCACCTCGTCCAGTTCGCCCACATGGGCTCAGCGTTCGCGCAGGCGGTGATGGGGATCGACTCGCCGCGGGTGGCGTTGCTCTCCAACGGCGAGGAGCCGGCGAAGGGAACGCCGGATCTCGTCTTCGTCCACGAGCAGCTCGCGTCCGAGGCCGGGACCGGCCTGAACTTCATCGGCAACATCGAGGGCACGCAGGTCACCGACGGCGTCGCAGACGTGATCGTGATGGACGGCTTCACCGGCAACATCACGCTGAAGCTGATCGAGGGCGTCTCGGGACGTACGCTGCGCGCGGTCCGCGATGCGGCGATGAGCTCGACCCGAGCAAAGCTCGGCGGCTGGCTGCTGTCGCCGGCGGTCGCGCGGATCCGAGCGGAGATCGACCCGGAGGGACCGGGCGGCGCGTACATGCTCGGGCTGCGGCAGCTCGGCGTCGTCGCGCACGGGCGCTTCACCCGACGCGGCTTTCAGCGGGCGATCGAGGTCGCGGCGCGGGGCGTCGAGGAGGATGTTGTCAGTGCGACTCGCGAAGCGCTCAAGGCGGCCGGTGCGTTGCGCGCGCCGCAGCCCGTCGGAGCCCAGAACGGCGATGACTAGCTCGGCCCGCACCCGTGCCGCCGCAGCTGCCCCGTCCGACGTCGTGGCTACGGTGTGGCGCCGATGACCCGCGAGCAAGTCTTCTCGCTGATCCGCGCGCACTTGTCCGATGAGCTCGAGGTTGATCCCGGCTCGATTCAGGACTCGACGCGGTTCAGAGATGATCTCGGCGCCGATTCGCTGGATCTCTACACGCTCGTCCAGGAGCTCGAGGACTCCTACGGCGTGAAGATCTCCGACGAGGAGGCGGCGAAGATCCTGACCGTCGGCCAGGCGGTCGAGTTCGTGCTCGCCACGGGGGTTGCCACGTCGCAGCCACCGGCAGCCGCGAGCCAAGGCACCGACTCTGAGTGAGCGCCGAGCGGGACTCGCAAACGCCCGGCGGCGGCGCTTCGGATGCGGTCTCGTCGGACCGCGGCGGTGCGCTTCACGAACTGCTCGATCAGCTGCCGCCGGAGCTCGCCAAGCCGGTCTTCACCCACTCGTCGTGGACGGTCCGGCGGGCCGACTCCTACGAGCGGCTCGCGTTCCTGGGCGACAGCGTGCTCGGCCTCGCTGTCACGACGCATCTGTTTCCGCGGTTATCGGCCGACCGTTTTGGGCCTGGGCGTCTGACCAAGATCCGCGCGCAGGCGGTCTCGGGGCGCGCGTGTCGCGCGGTCGCGGAGCGGTTGGGCGTCCCGGAGCGGTTGCGGGCGGCCGCGCCGCCCGCGGCGGGCCCCACGGTCGAGGCACTGATTGTGACCGAGCGGGTGCTCGCGAGCGTCATCGAGGCGGTGATCGGCGCGTGCTATCTCGAGTTCGGATACGAGCCGACCGCGGCGGCGGTCGTCGATGCGTTCTCGTGCGAGATCGAGGACGCGCTCGAGAACCCGGTCGACTACAAGTCCGCGCTTCAGGAGCGACTGGCGCGCCGCGGCGAGCTGGTCAGTTACGCGGTCGTCGACGAACGGGGCCCGCCTCACGATCGGACGTTCACCGTCAGCGCGACGATCAGCGGGGTCGAAATCGCGTCCGGAATCGGTCGCAGCAAGAAGGACGCCGAGCAGGAAGCCGCGCAGGCGGCACTGGAGTCGATGTCGAATTGAACGCCGAGGACCCGTGCACCTGAAGTCGATCACCGTCAAGGGGTTCAAGTCGTTTCCGGACCGCAGCCGGCTCGAGTTCGGTCCCGGCGTGAGCGTGATCGTCGGCCCCAACGGGTCCGGCAAATCCAACGTCACCGACGCCGTCCTATGGGCGCTGGGCGAGCAGTCGCCCGGCAACGTACGCGGCCAGTCGATGCAGGATGTGATCTTCGCGGGCGCGCCGGGCCGCCAGGCGGCGGCTTGCGCCGAGGTCGAGCTCGTGCTCGACGACAGCGAGGGCGTGCTCGCGCTCGGCGCTCCCGAGGTCTCGATCTACAGACGACTCGACCGTACGGGGGAGGGGGAGTACCGGCTGTCCGGTGCTCGCTGCCGGCTGATCGACGTCGTCGAACTGCTGTCCGACACGGGGCTCGGAAAGGAGATGCACTCGGTCATCTCCCAGGGGCGCGTCGAGTCGATCGTCACGTCAAAGCCCCGCGACCGCCGACTGCTGATCGAGGAGGCGGCCGGCCTGGGCAAACACCGCAAGCGCCGGCGCCGCGCGCAGCTGAAGCTGACTCGGACGCAGGACAACCTCGACCGCGCGCTCGACGTGGAGCGCGAGGCCCGCTCGCGCCTGCGCCCGCTCAAACGTCAGGCCGAGGCAGCCGAGCTGCACGCGCGACTCGAGCGCCAGGCGCTCGAGATTCGCTGGGAGCTGGCGCGCGACGCGGTCCGGGCCCACCGGCTTGCGCTCGATGAGGCGCAGCGGCTGGCGACCGACGTCCGCTCCCGGCGGACGGCGGTCGAGCGAGAACTCGAGACGGTGGCCGGCCGCCGCGAGGCCGCCGAGGAGACGCTCGCGGCCCGCAGCGCGCGACGCGAAGAGCTTTCGCGCAGGACCTATGCGGCGCGCGGCGCCGCCGAGCGCGTCGCCTACCGCACCGAAGCGATCGAGTCGGCGGCGACGACGGTCAGAGCCCGCCTCGGCCACGCGCAGGACAGCGCCGCAGCGCTGCGCTCGGCCTGGGAGTCGCAGCTGGCCGACCCGGCGGACGGCGCCACGGCCGCCCGAATCGCGGAGCTCGAGCAGGCGCTGGCGGCGCTCGATCGCGACCGCGAGGCCGAACTCGCGCGTGAGCTCGCACAGCTCGAGGGCGCGCGCGCCGAGGCCGCCGAGGAGGTCGAGCGCCAGACCGAGCTCGCCCGCCGCGCCGGGGGCGAGCGCGAAGCGGCAGACGCCCGCACCGAGCAAGCTCGGGCCGCCGTCCGCGACGCCGAGCGCGGCGTCGAGAACGCCCGCCGCGAGGCGGCGCGCGTCGGCGGCGAGCTTGCGGCCGTCCAATCAGTTCTTGCGCAACCAGGGCGGTTCGCCGAGCGGCGCCGAGGCGCTGGCGGAGCAGCTCGACGTCGATCCCGGCTACGAGCTCGCGCTCGCGGCGGCGCTCGACGGACGGCTGAGCGCAGTCGTGGTTGACGATCGACACGCGGGCGCACGTCTGCTCGATCGGACCGGGGGCGCAGGCGGCCGGGCGTTCATCGTCGCGCCCGACGTCGATCGGCGGCTCGCGTCCGGCACGCGTAGGGCGGCCGCCGGTGGCGAGCGGCTGCTCGATCATGTTCGCGGCGCAGGTGCGGCGCTCGCGCTCGCGCGCGCCCTGCTGCGCGACGCGTGGGTGATCGACGACCTCGCAGCGCTCGACGAGAGCTTCGACGGGGTTGCGGTGACGCGTAGCGGCCGTGTCTGGGCCGGGCGGATCGGTGAGCTGCGCCAGGCGCCGGCAGTCGGAGAGGACCGAGTTCTGAGCGAGCGCAACCGTCGCGAGCGGCTGGTCGCCACCAGCGAGGCCGCCGTCCAGACAGAGCTGCGGGCGCAGGCGGCGCTCGAGCGCGCGGCTGCCGACGCGGCGAGCGCCGAGCGGTCTCGCGACGAGCTGCTGGCCGCCCACCGGGCCGCGGTCAGGGCGCTCGACGATGCGACCGAGCAGGAGCGCCGGATTGACGCTCAGATCCAGCGCCGCCGCGCGGCGCCCGACGACGGGCCGGACGCGGGGCGCCGCTCGCAGCTGACGGCCGAGCTCGCGGCGGAGCGCCAGATGCTCGCGCGCGCCGAGCGCGAGCGCGCCGAGCATGCCGCCCGCCTGCGGCGTCTCGACGCCACGATCGCGCGCGACCGCGAGCTGATCCCGGCCATCGAGGTGCTCAGCGCCGCGCTCGCCGGCGCCCGTGAAGCGATCGGTGCCCAGCTCGAGTCGTTCGACGCCGCCCTGGTCGCCGACCGCGAGGCCGGCGAGCATGTCGCGGGCGAGCTGCGGGCCTGCGCGCAGCAGGAGGCCGCGCTCCACACCAAGCTTCAGGCCGAGAACGAAAGCTCACGAACGCCGAGGTGCAGCTCGAGCGCGCTCGCGACAAGGCGACCGACTCCGAAGCCGAGCTCGAGCAGCTGGCGCGGCGCCTCGAGCTCGACGCCGACCCCGCGGCGGAGGAGCTCGCCGAAGAGGAGCGCGAGATCCTGCACTCGCGGCTGGAGCGGCTGGCGCGCAGGCGCGAGCAGCTCGGCCCGGTCAACCCGCTCGCCCAGCAGGAGTACGCGGAGGCGCTCGAACACGTCGAGGAGCTCGAGACGCAGCGGTCCGATCTCGAGACCGCGTTGCGCGAGCTCGAGAAGCTGATCGCCGATACCGACCGTCAGATCCGGACCACGTTCGAGCGGACCTTCGCCGCGACCGCCAGGGGCTTCGAGGAGCTCGTGGCGCACCTGTTCCCAGGTGGCACCGGCGCGCTGCGGCTGGTAAACGAGCGGTCCGGGCCGGTGCGCGTGCTCGGCGGTGAGGCGCCCCCGGAAGACAGCGAGGCAGATGACGGCGACGGCGACCACGACGGCGCCGACGAGCCCGAAGAGGACCTGCTGGGGGTCGAGATCGAGATCACGCCGGCCGGCAAAGAGTGCCAGCGCCTGTCGCTGCTGTCGGGCGGCGAGAAGTCGATGACCGCGCTCGCGTTCCTGTTCGCGGTGTTCCTCGCGCGGCCCTGCCCGTTCTACATCCTCGACGAGGTCGAGGCGGCGCTCGACGACCTCAACATCGATCGCTTCCTGGCGTTGCTGCGCCAGTACTCGTCGCGGGCCCAGTTCATCGTCGTGACCCATCAGAAGCGCACGATGGACGCCGCCGATTCGCTGTACGGCGTCTCGATGGGGGCCGACGGGATCTCGAAGGTCGTGTCGCGGCGGCTCGCGGACGCGGAAGCCGCGTAGGCGACTCGCACTGAGGTAACGTCGCGGCCGTCATGGCTCGCGAATGGAGTGATCTGTTCATCGTCGACGGCGGCATCCCGGACTCCCAGGGAGCCGAGCCCGACACCCAGGAGAAGCGCGTCGGCCGCTTCAGGCGGCTGCGCGAGAGCCTGCGAAAGACCCGGCAGGCGCTGCAGTCAGAGATCCAGGCGACGCTGTTCGAGGAGCTCAACGAGGACACGTGGGAGCGGCTCGAGGAGGCGTTGATCTATGCCGATGTCGGGGCAGAGACGACCGCCAAGGTGGTAGCTCAGCTCGAGCGCGAGGCGAGCGAGAACAAGCTCAACGGCGGCCAGGAGCTGTCGGATCGGCTGGTCGAGCTGCTGACTCGAGATCGCCCGGACCGGCAACGACAAGATCGACCTGCGCGCGCACCCGACGGTTATCCTGGTCGCCGGCGTCAACGGAACCGGCAAGACGACCACCGTCGGCAAGCTCGCCTGGCACCTCAGCAAGGAGCTCGACCGCAATGTCGTGCTGGCCGCCGGGGACACGTTTCGCGCCGCCGGCGTCGAACAGCTCGAGGCGTGGGCGCAGCGCGCCGGCGTCTCGTTCGTCAAGGGCGGCACCAACGCCGATCCCGGCTCGGTGGCGTACGACGCCGTCGGCGCCGCGATCCGTGACGGCGCCGACGTGCTGATCGTCGACACCGCCGGCCGCCTCCACACCCAGGACGACCTGATGGCCGAGCTCGGCAAGGTCCGCCGCGTGATCGCCAAGCAGCTCCCGGAAGCGCCGCACGAGACGCTGCTGATCGTCGACGCGACGACCGGCCAGAACGGGTTGCGTCAGGCGCGCCTGTTCTCCGATGCGATCGACGTCACCGGCCTGGCCCTGACCAAGCTCGACGGCACCGCCAAGGGCGGGATCGCGCTCGCGATCGCCAACGAGCTCGGGATCCCCGTCAAGCTGATCGGGGTCGGGGAGCAGCTCGAGGATCTGCGGCCGTTCGACGCCGGCGAGTTCGCCCGCGCGCTGGTCTCATAGCGGCGCGATTTGCCCTGCACAAAGCGTTGGACGCCGGTGCCGAGCGGTAATCTCGGTTAGTAATGGATTGGTTCGTTTGGCTTGATCGTTGCCTGTGGGTTCGGCGTCGGCGAGATGCTCACCGCGGGCACGTTCTTTTTGGCGCCGTTCGCGATCGCCGCCGCGCTGGCGGCCGCGGCCGACGCCGCGGTCGGCTCCACCGCCTCGTGGGTCGTGTTCTTCGCCGTGGCGCTTTTGACCTTTGTGGTCGTACGCCCGATCGTCCGCTCACACCTGAAGATGCCGCCACAGATCCGAACCGGCGCGGCGGCGCTGGTCGGAAAGCAGGCGGTGGTGCTCGAACGGATCGCCAATCGCGAGGGCGTCGGCTGCGTGCGGATCGATGGCGAGGTTTGGACGGCCCGCTCGCTGTTCGACGATCGCGTGATTGAACCGGGGACCGTTGTCGACATAGTTGAAATCAAGGGCGCGACGGCGCTCGTGACCGAATAGGAGCTGGGCAATGGTCGGAATCATCGTCGGGGTGGTGGTGCTCATCTTCCTGGTCGTCCTGTTCGCCCGCACGGTGCGCGTCGTGCCGCAGGCGAGGGCGGGAATCGTCGAGCGCTTCGGCCGCTACTCGCGCACCTTGAACCCCGGGCTGACGGTGCTGATGCCGTTCGTGGACCGGCTCAGGCCGCTGATCGACCTGCGCGAGCAGGTGGTCTCGTTCCCGCCCCAGCCGGTGATCACCGAGGACAACCTCGTGGTCGGGATCGACACGGTCCTGTACTTCACGATCAACGACCCGAAGTCGGTGACCTATGAGGTCGCCAACCCGCTGCAGGCGATCGAGCAGATCACGGTCACGACGCTGCGCAACGTGATCGGCTCGCTGACGCTCGAACAGGCTCTGACCAGCCGTGATCACATCAACGCGCAGCTGCGCAGCGTGCTCGACGAGGCGACCAACAAGTGGGGGATCCGCGTCAACCGGGTCGAGATCAAGTCGATCGATCCGCCGGGGACGATCCAGGAGGCGATGGAGAAGCAGATGCGCGCCGAGCGCGACCGCCGCGCCGCGATCCTCAACGCCGAGGGCATCAAGCAGTCCCAGATCCTGACCGCCGAGGGCCAGAAGCAGGCTGCGGTGCTGACCGCCGAGGGCCAGAGGCAGGCGGCGATCCTGCGCGCCGAGGGCGAGGCGAAGGCGATCGCGACCGTGTTCGAGGCGATCCACGCCGGCGATCCCGACCCCAAGCTGCTCAGCTACCAGTACCTGCAGATGCTTCCCGAGCTCGCGAAGGGCGACGCCAACAAGGTGTTCGTGATCCCGTCCGAGTTCGCCGAGGCGTTCGGTGGGCTCAGCAAGGCGTTCACGAGCGTCGCCGAGAACGCGGGCGGCAATGCCGCCGCCGCGAAGCCGACTAACGAGCTCGGCCCAGGCGCCAACTCGGGTGGCGGCGAGCTCGGCTCCGGCGGGAGCTCGGGCGAGGGCTCGGGCGACGGCGAGGAGCACTAGGGTCACTAGCCTCTTAGTAGAGGCATGCGATGTTCGACTCCCTAGCCGACAAGCTCCAGGCGACGCTGACCGAGGTCCGCGGTCGCGGCACCCTGACCGAGGACGACATCAACGCCGCGATGCGCGAGATCCGGCTCGCCCTGCTCGAGGCCGACGTCAACTTCAAGGTCGTCAAGAGCTTCACCAACGCGGTCAAGGAGCGAGCGCTCGGGGCCGACATCGTCGGCCAGCTCAACCCGGGCCAGCAGGTGGTCAAGATCGTCTCCGACGAGCTCACCGAGTTGATGGGCGGGGCCGCTCGCGAACTCTCGTTCTCGCCCCGCCCACCGACCGTCGTCCTGTTGGCGGGGCTCCAGGGCTCCGGCAAGACGACGGCGACGGCCAAACTCGCTCGGTACCTGCGTGAGGAGCACAGCTCGTCGGTCGCGGTCGCGGCATGCGACGTCTATCGCCCGGCGGCCGTCGATCAGCTGATCAAGGTCGGCCACCAGGCCGGGGCGGCGGTCTATGAGCAGGGCACCGACTCCAGCCCGGTCCAGATCGCGAAGTGGGCGCTCGACCGTGCCAAGACCGAGGGCAAGGACGTGCTGATCATCGACACCAGCGGCCGCCTGCACGTCGATCAGGAGCTGATGGCCGAGCTCGCCGATATCAAGAAGGCCGTCACGCCGCACGACATCCTGCTGGTCGTCGACGCGATGACGGGGCAGGACGCGGTCAACGTCGCCGAGGAGTTCGCGCGGGTGGTCGACTTCGACGGCGTCGTGATGACCAAGCTCGACGGAGATGCTCGCGGTGGCGCGGCGCTGTCGGTCAAGGAGGTCACCGGCAAGCCGATCATGTTCGCCTCGACCGGCGAGAAGCTCGACGAGTTCGAGCGCTTCCACCCTGATCGGATGGCGCAGCGGATCCTCGGCATGGGCGACGTCATGACCCTGATCGAGAAGGCGCAGGACAACTATTCCGAACAGCAGACCGCGGAGCTCGAGCGCAAGCTGCGAAAGCAGGAGTTCGGGCTCGACGACTTCCTGGACCAGATGCGCCAGGTGCGCAAGCTCGGTCCGCTGCAGTCGCTGCTTGGGATGATCCCGGGACTCGGCGCAGAATTTCGCAACGTCAAGATCGACGAGCGCGAGTTCGACCGCCTGCAGGCGATCATCCTCTCGATGACGCCGGAGGAGCGTCGCCGGCCAGAGCTGATCAAGGGCTCGCGCCGGATTCGGATCGCGCGCGGATCGGGAACCAACGTGCAGGCGGTCAAGGCGCTGATCAAGCAGTTCGAGCAGACGCGCAAGATCATGCGTCAGGTCGCGCAAGGCAAGATGCCCGACCTCGGCGCTTTGATGCGCCAGGGCGGCCGTTGACAACGGTTGCGCGCGCGGCACGCTAACCTCGCCTCTCGCAAATGGCAGTCAGACTTCGACTAACACGAATCGGTGGACGCAAGAACCCGATCTGGCGGGTGGTGGTCGCCGACCAGCGCTCCAAGCGCGACGGCCGCGTGATCGAGACCGTCGGGCACTACAACGCTCAGACCGATCCTTCGACGATCGTGCTCGACGAGGAGCGCATCCGCGACTGGCTCTCGCGCGGCGCGCAGCCCTCAGAGACGGTCCGCAAGCTCCTGCGCACGCAGGGCATCAGCTAGGACCCGCGCGACATGAAGGAGTTGCTCGAGTACCTGGCGAGGGGGCTCGTCGGCAACCCCGACGGCGTGCAGGTCACAGAGGTGCCCGAGGACGACGGCTCGCTCGTGCTGGAGCTCGCCGTCGACCCAGACGATTACGGCAGCGTGATCGGACGCGGGGGACGGACTGCAAGCGCGCTCCGGGCGGTGATCAAGGCGGCCGCCGTCTCAGAACAACGCCGCGTGTTCGTCGACATCGTCGACGCTTGACCGAGCCGGCGGGCTGGTTGCGGGCGGGGACCGTCGGACGCCCTCACGGGCTCGACGGCAGCTTCCACGTCGGGGACTCCGTGCCCGGCTTGCTGACGCTCGGCGGCGGGGTGCTCGTCGCCGGACGCGAGCGACGGATCACGCGTCGCGCGGGACTTGACGCGCGACCGATCGTGCGGCTCGATGGCTGCGATACGCGCGAGGGCGCCGAGGCGCTGCGCGGCGCCGAGCTCCTGGTCGCGCGCGAGCGGGCGCCGGAGCTGGAGGAGGACGAGTGGTGGGCGGACGACCTCGAGGGGTGCCGCGTGCGCGACGGGGACACCGACGTGGGCGTCGTCTCGCGGCTGATCGGGCTCCCGTCGTGCGAGGTGCTCGAGGTGGCGCGCGCGGACGGCGGCGAGACGCTGCTGGTGCCGCTGGTCAAGGACGCGGTGCGCGCGGTCGATGTCGACAAACGGCTGATCGACGTCGACCTGCGATTTCTCGGCGAGGCCTGATGCAGATCGACGTGTTCACCCTGTTCCCCGGCGCCTTCGACTGGTTCGCCTCACAGCGCCACGTCGTCAACGCGCTCGCGCATGGCCACGAGCTCGGGTTCGTCAACTACCGGGATCACACGCCGTTGGGCGCCGGCCAGGTCGATGACACCCCGTTCGGAGGTGGCGCCGGAATGGTGCTGCGAGTCGACGTCGTCGACGCCGCGCTGCGAGCTCGCTACGGCGAGGATCCGGTCTCGCTCCGCGCGCGCCGGCGGGTGATCGCGCTCGACCCGAGCGGTCGCCTGCTCGACGACGCGCTCGTCGACGAGCTCGCGGCCGAACCGGCGTTGACGTTGCTCTGCGGGCGCTACGAGGGCTTCGACGAGCGCGTGCTCGAGCACTTCTGCAGCGATCGGATATCGATCGGACGCTACGTGCTCGCCGGCGGCGAGCTGCCCGCGATGGTGCTCAGCGACGCGGTGTTGCGCAAGCTGCCGGGGGCGCTCGGGCACGAGCACTCGGCGCTCGAGGAGTCGTTCAGCGCTGCGCTCGAGGGGGGGCCCGAGTACCCCCACTACACGCGTCCGGCCGACTACCGTGGCTGGCGCGTGCCGGCCGTGCTGTTGTCGGGCCACCACGCGCAGATCGCGCAGTGGCGCCTCGAGCAGAGCCGGGTGCGTGGAGCCGCGGCGCGCCAGTCCGGCGGGTAGTGGCGCACTGTGGCGCGGTTAGCGTCGCGCAAGCCCAGGACCGCCCGGCGTCACACCGCAGGACGTCCGCTACCATAGTCGGCCGCATGGGCCCGGCGCGCTGAGCGCGGAGCACGGGTCTCGGTGTTGCCCGCGCAGGACGGCCTGCCATGCGCATGTGGCGGGCGGCGTAACCACTTATGAGCACAGCGATTGACAGCCTGGAGCGCACCCAGCTCCGCCGCGTTCCGGCGTTCGATGCCGGCGACCGTCTGCGCGTCCACTTCCAGGTGATCGAGGGCACCCGCCGTCGTACACAGGTATTCGAAGGCGTCGTGATCAAGCGCCAGGGCCACGGCGTGCGCGAGACCTTCACGGTCCGCAAGCAGTCATTCGGCGTCGGCGTCGAGCGCACGTTCCCGCTGCACTCGCCCAAGATTGAACGGATCGAGGTCGCCGCCCGCGGCGACGTTCGACGCGCCAAGCTGTACTACCTCCGAGGCCGGATCGGCAAGCGCGCCCGGGTCCGTGAGCGTCGCTCGGTCGGCCCCGAGCAGGCCGTCGAGCGCGAGTTGCTGTACGGGCCCGAGACCGAGGCCACCGAGGCCGAGGCCAGCGAGGCCGAGGCCAGCGAGGCCGAGATCGCCCGCGCGGCACAGGCCGGCGAGATCACGGACGCGTCGGGCGAGGAGCTCGCGCCGGTCGAGCCCGAGGCCGCGCTGACGACGACGTGCCGGCCGCCGAGCCCGAGGCCGCGGTGGACGACGCCCCGGCCGCCGAGGCCGAGGCGGGCGAACCGGGTCAAGAGGACGAGCCGGGCCAAGCGGGCGAGCCCGCCGAAGCCGAGCCAACGGCCGGCGACCAACAGGTGTGACAAAGACAAGGAAGCCGTTCTTTCGATCGGCCCTGGAGCTGGTCGCGATCGTCGCGGTTGCCCTGGGGCTCGCGCTCGGCATCCAGGCGTTCCTGATCAAGCCATACGAGATCCCGAGCGGCTCGATGGAGCCGACGCTTCAGATCGGTCAGCGGATTCTGGTCGATCGGATCGGGACGCACTTCTCGTCGCCGAAGATCGGCGACATTCTCGTTTTTCATCCCCCCGCGAACGAGACCTGCGCCAACCCGAACGAGGGCGAGAACTCCGCGGGGCAGCAGTTTGGCCGCGCCTGCGATGTGGCGCAAAAGACGCCGTCGTCGCAGACCTACATCAAACGGGTCGTGGGCCTTCCTGGCGACACGATCTTCATCCGCAATGGTCACGTGTATCGCGACGGTGTGCGCGAGCCCGACTCGTTCACGGTCCCGTGCGACGGCGCGAGCGAGTGCAACTTCCGGACCCCGATCAAGATCCCGGCCGGCGACTACTACATGATGGGCGACAACCGCCCGGACTCGCTCGACAGCCGGTTCTGGGGGCCGGTGCCGAAGGGATGGATCATCGGCAAGGCGTTCTTCACCTACTGGCCGCCGGACCGAATCGGTTTTCTTTAATTAACCGCGATGCGGGGTCTTCAGTAATACGGCGATGGGGAGCACGAAGAAGTCGCCTCTGAAGTCGGTGATCGAGCTCGTGGTCACGGTCGCGATCGCGATCGGTCTGGCGGTTCTGATTCAGGCGTTCATCGTCAAGCCCTACAAGATCCCGAGCCCGTCGATGGTCCCGACGCTGATCGAGGGCCAGCGGATCCTGGTCAACCGGTTGATCGACCACCCCAGCATCGGCGACGTCGTCGTGTTCCACCCGCCGCACGGCGCCGACAACGAAGCCGACCCGGTGTGCGGCGACCCCAATCAGGGCACCGGCCACCTGCAGGCGTGCGACCAGCCGACTTCGACGATGTCGAACCAGACGTTCGTCAAGCGCGTCGTCGCCGGTCCCGGGGACACGCTCTTCATCCGCAACGGCCACGTGTACCTGAACGGGGTCAGAGAGAAGGACTCCTACACGGAGCCGTGTGGAGGCGGTCCTTCTTGCAATTTCCCGAAACCGATCACCGTTCCGCCCGGCGATTACTTCATGATGGGCGACAACCGTGGCGAATCGGACGACAGCCGATTTTGGGGACCGGTCCCCAACAAGTGGGTCATCGGGGTTGCGTTCTTCACCTACTGGCCGCCCGACCGGATCGGCACGCTCTAACGGCCACTCTGCCGGATCGGCGCGATCTAACGGCCACTCTGGCGAATCGGCACGGTCTGACGACCACCCGGCCGAGTCGGCGCGATCGAACGGCCACTCGACCGGCCCGGCCCCATCTGGCCCCGCCAAGGCGCGCCAGAGCGCCAAGCCACGGCGCCCGAGCCGCCCGGGACGCCGGCTGCTGAACTTCGACCGCGGGCTTGGCGTGCGGTTTGTCGCCGGCGCCGACGAAGCGGGACGCGGTTCGTTGGCCGGTCCGTTGGTCGCGGCGGCGGTGCTGCTTGACATGGAGCGGCTCGGTCCCGCGCAGGCGCGGGCACTGGGAGCGCTCAACGATTCAAAACAGCAGACGCCCGAGGGTCGCGCAGCCCTGTACCCGGTCATCCTCGCGCTGGCGTCGCGGGTCGCGATCATCTCCAGGTGCGCGCCGGGAATCGATGCGCGTGGGCTGCACAAGACCAATCTCGCCGCGCTGCGTGACGCGCTCGCGGCGGTGGCGTGCGAGGGCTGCATCTGTCTCAGCGACGGATTCCCGGTCGCGGGCCTCGACTACCAGCGGCGCGCGGTGATCGGCGGCGATGCCAAGAGCGCCGCGATCGCGGCCGCCTCGGTGCTGGCCAAGGAGACCCGGGACCGCTTCATGCGCCGCGCCGACGCCGAGCACCCCGGCTGGGAGTTCGCCCAGCACGTCGGCTACTCGACGCCTGAGCACCGCGATGCGATTGAGCGCATCGGTCTCTCGCCGCTGCACCGGCTGTCGTTCCAGTCGATCGCCTACCAGCAGCTGGCGCTGGGCTGATCTTTCGCCGCGCCGGGGGGCGCGCTGGACGAGGCGGCTACCGGGAGGTGGCTCGACTTACTGCCTCTGGACGGATGTAACTCGACGCACCCCTAGAACGCGCCCTCCAGGTGGTCGAGCGCCAGAAGCCGGCCGCGCGCATCGACCGTCACCCCGATCGCGTCGAATCGCACGACCGCGGCGAACGGGCGGTCGCGGCCACGGTCGTGCAGCCAGCTTGCGCCCATCCTCCGCACCTGCGCCTGTTTCGAAGCGTTGACCGCCTCCAGCGCCACGCCACGGCGGCCGCTTGCGCGTCGCGTCTTTACCTCGACAAACGCCAGCACACGCCCGTCGAACGCGACCACATCGAGCTCACCCCAGCGCGTCCGGTAGTTGCGATCGACGATCTCAAAGCCGCGGCGTCGCAGGTGCTCGGCGGCGAGTTGCTCGCCCTCGGCGCCAAGCCGTTTTCGCGCATCGCCACGCATCGCCGGCGACGCTAGATCCGAGCGCGTGAAAGGTGGGTGACGACGGCAACGATTGGGTGCCAAAACGCGCCCGTGATCGGCACACAATCGGCACGTTCGCGGCCCACGTGTTGCACGATCGTCCATAGCTTCGGGTGATGCTCGCGCGGGTCCGGACGTTCACGATCGATGGGGTCCAGCCGCGCCAGGTGTGGGTCGAGGTCGACATCCGGGCCGGGCTGCCGTCGTTCACGATCGTGGGGCTGGGTGACACGGCGGTGCGCGAGTCGCGCGAGCGGATCCGGGCCGCGATCCTCAACTCCGGGTTTGAGTTTCCGCCGAGCCGGATCACCGCCAACCTCGCGCCCGCTTCGTTGCGCAAGGCGGGGCCCGGCTTTGACGCGGCGCTGGCGCTCGCGGCGCTCGCGGCGAGCGGGCAGGTGCCGAGCGACGCGCTGAGCGCGTACGCCGTGTTCGGCGAGCTGTCGCTCGGCGGCGAGCTGCGCGACGCGCCGGGGGCGCTGGCGGTCGCTGAGGGAGCGCGGCGCGCCGGTTGCAGGCGGCTGATCGTGCCTCGCGAGCGGGCACGCGAAGCGGCGCTGGTGACCGGACTGGAAATCGTCGCGGTCGCTCACCTGCGCTGCGCGGCGGCGGTCCTGAGCGGCGCCGAGCCGCCCGTGCTCCCCGACTGGCAACCGGAACGGTGCAGCGAGGCGCAGCTCCCGGATCTCGCCGACGTGCGCGGGCACGCGGCGCCGCTGCTGGCGCTCGAGATCGCCGCCGCGGGCGGCCACAACCTGCTGATGGAGGGCGCCCCGGGGACCGGCAAGACGATGCTCGCGCGACGACTTCCGTCGATCCTCCCCGAGCTCACACGGACAGAGGCGATCGAGGTGACCCGGATCCACAGCGTCGCCGGACTCCACTCGGGGCCGCTCGTCGTCGACCGGCCGTTCCGCGCCCCCCACCACACGATCTCGCCCTCGGGCCTGGCCGGCGGTGGTTCGCCGCCGCGGCCCGGCGAGGCGACGCTCGCGCACCACGGAGTGCTGTTCTTGGACGAGCTGTCGGAGTTTCAGCGCTCGAGCCTCGATGCGCTGCGACAGCCGCTCGAGGACGGCAGCGTCACGATCGTTCGCGGCCAGCGCGCGCTGCGCCTGCCGACCAGGTTCATGCTGGTCGCGGCGACGAACCCGTGCGCGTGTGGCTTTGCTGGCATCGACGACGATCGCTGCACCTGCAGCGAGACCGAGCTGCGGCGTCACCGCCGGCGCTTGAGCGGCCCGCTGCTGGACCGGATGGACCTCGTGATCGACGTGCAGCGCCCGTCGGCAGCGGAGCTGGGCGGCGAGCCGACGACGAGCTCGGCGCTCGCACGCGAACGCGTCGCGGCCGCCCGCGAGCGCCAGCGCCGCCGCCTGTCCGGGACCGGTGCTCGATGCAACGCCGCCATGGACGTCCGCACCACGCACCGGCTCGTATGCGCCGATGAGCAAGCCGAGTCCGAGCTGGCTCGAGCGTATGGGGTGGGGATGCTGAGCGCGCGCGGCCGGCACCGGGTTCTGCGCGTCGCGCGAACGATCGCCGACCTCGACGCCCGTGACCGCGTCTTGCGGTCGGACGTGCTGGCGGCGCTCAGCCTGCGCCAGCGAACAAGCGCCGAGACCGCGTTCGCGATATGACCGGCGCCTGCGACCGGTGCCTGGAGCGGACCTGGCTGCTAGGTCGGCTGGCCGGACACCTCGATCAGCATCGCGATCGGATTGACGAGCTGCTCGCGCTCGACGACGGCGACCTGGTCGCGGCGCTGGCGGGCAAAACCCGCCCCGCGATCGAGCGCGAGCGCGACCGTTTCGACCCGGGCGCGGCGGTCGTGCAGGCGGCCGCCGCGGGTGTTGAGCAGATCTGCCGCTGTCACGACCGCTACCCGCGCCAGTTGCGCGAGCTCGAGTCGCCGCCCGCGGTGCTGCATTTCGTCGGCGACCTCGAACTCGTCACTGCGCCGTGCGTCGCAATCGTCGGGGCGCGGCGCCCGTCGCCGTATGGACTGGACGTTGCGGGCTCGCTCGCGCGCGGAGCGGCGATCGCCGGCGTGACCGTGATCAGCGGGATGGCGACGGGAATCGATACCGCCGCCCACCGCGGGGCGTTGGGCGCCGACGGCGCGACGCTGGCGGTGCTCGCGAGCGCGCCCGAGCGGGCGTACCCGACTCGCGCCCGTGCGCTGCACGCCCGGATCAAGCGGGCCGGCGCGATCGTGTCGGAGTTTGCACCCGGCACCGGCGCGCGGCGTTGGATGTTCCCCGCTCGCAACCGCCTGATCGCCGGGCTCAGCGCGATGACGCTCGTCGTGGAAGCGCGCCAACGCTCCGGCGCGCTCGTCACGGCACGCTATGCGCGAGAGCTGGGCCGGACTGTCGGCGCGGTGCCCGGGCGTGTCACATCCCCGCTCGCGCACGGACCGCACCAGCTGCTGCGCGACGGCGCGCTGCTGATCGAAGGCACACCGCAAATCCTCGACGCACTATTCGGCCCCGGCCACCGGCGCCCAGCGCAGCCGGCGCCGCTGGACCCGCAGCTCGCCACCCTGCTCGACGCGCTCGCCGAGGGACACGGGACCGCGACGGCGCTCAAGCGCGCCGGGATGCAGACCGATCAGGCCCTGGCGGCGCTCGCGTCGCTCGAGCTCGCGGGCAGGATCGAGCGCCGGCCCGGCGGCCACTACGCCGTCCGCCGCTGAGTAAGCTCGCTGGCGCCCATGGCTGCCCGTCGAATCCCACGCGTGCTGTCGATCGCGGGTTCGGACTCCGGCGGTGGCGCGGGGATCCAGGCCGACCTGAAGGCATTCGCGGCCTGCGGCGTGCACGGGATGACCGCCGTGACAGCGATCACCGCCCAAAACACGGTCGGGGTCAGCGCCGTCCACGCGATCCCACCCGACGTGATCGTCGCGCAGGTCCGAGCGGTCGCCGACGACATCGGCGTCGACGCCGTCAAGATCGGGATGCTCGGAACGGCGCAAACGATCGAAGCGGTGATCGCCGCGCTCGAGCTGCTTGAACCCACGACGCCGGTGGTCCTCGACCCGGTGATGGTGTCGGAGTCCGGTGCCGAGCTGCTGGACCCGGCCGCACGTGGCGCGTTGGTCGAGTTGCTGCTGCCGCGCGCGACCGTCGTGACCCCGAACCTCCCGGAGGCGCGCGCGCTGCTTCGAGACGGCGACGCGGATGTCGCCGAGCTGGCGCGCCGGCTGCGGGCGCTCGGGCCCGACGTGGTGGTCGTGACCGGCGGGCACCGGGACGAGGCGATCGACGTCTTCTTCGACGGCTCGGAGCTGACCGAGATCGTCGGCGAGCGTTATCCCAACGGCGCCGCGCATGGATCGGGCTGCACGCACTCGTCGGTGCTCGCGGCGCGTCTGGCGTGGGGCGATCCACCGCTCGCGGCCGCCCGCGAGGCCAAGCGCCGGGCAGCCGAGGCGGTGCGCGACGGGCTGGCGGAGGTCGGCCACGGACCCGGGCCGGTGGACGTCCTCGGCGTGACATAATCCTGCGGTGCGCTTCCTGAGAATGAAGCCGGGTCATGGTGAGGTGCTGATCGCCGAGGGCGATGTCGAACTTGCCGAGGACGAGCGCCGCCTGATCGAGGAGTTCCGCCGCCAGCTCGACGCGGGACTGTGGGCCGCCGTGCCGCGCGAGCACGAGGGCCATCGCGAAGCGCGGATGGTGCGCTCGTTCGATGACATCCCCCGGGATGCCGACCGCGTGATCTTCTTCCCGCGGGCGGCCGGCGGCCGGTAGGACGGGCTCGCCGTGTGGCTGGCGCTCGTCGCGACTGCGCTGGTTGCACTGGCCCTGCTGTCTGAAGAGTTGCTGCCGAGGATCGAGGAGCTCTGGTCGCGCTTGTGCGCGCGCCGGCACGTGGCTCCCGTGGTGCCGTACGACCCGGGTCGAGAGCGCCGCGCCGAGCAGCGCGCGCGGTCGCTGCTGCGCTCGTGCGTCAACGAGGAGGAGTGGGCGATGTACCGCGACCTCGGCTTCATCCGGGTCTGGGGCTCGCAGGCCAACGGCCCCGCCGATGCCGGCCCAACCGGTGGCGCGGCGTACGCGTACCTGATCTACCCCCACCGCGCGATCGTCGCCTACCTGGCGCAGACGCACCGCTTGCTGAACGAGTACTGCGTCGAGTTCCCGGACGAGACCCGGCCGTACGGCAGCGCGCGGCTGCCGGACTCCGACGACGTGCTCGCCAAGTGGATGGCGCTGACCGGCGACGAGCACCGGCTGATCTCGACCGCCAACATGCACCTGCCGGGGCGACAGCTGGATCCGGCGAAGGTCAAGCGCGATCTGTGGCGGCTGGCCCAGTGGGAGCGCGCCCGGATGCGCGAGGCCGGGCACGAGACGTCGGTCGACGCCGCGGGCTGATCGCAACCAACGAGGGCGTTGCGATCTCGTGCGGGTTATGACCCCCTCGAGCCCGCAAGCCTCAGGACAAAGCCCATGCGGGCCGGCTATAGCCCCGCGAAGTAACAAGCCCCAGAGCCGGCGATCGATACAGTTCGCGCCCGATGAGCGCGACCGACCTCGACCTCAAGCGCCGTAGCCGCGCCCTGACGCAAGGCCCCGAGCGCGCCGCCGCGCGCGCGTTCCTGAAGGGAATCGGTTTCGACGAGGACGCGCTCGCCAAGCCGCTGGTCGCGGTCGCGAACACCTGGATCGAGACGATGCCGTGCAACTTTCACCTGCGGGCGCTCGGCGCCCAGGTCAAGGACGGGATCCGACGCGCCGGCGGCACGCCGATGGAGCTCAACACGATCGCGATCTCCGACGGGATCACGATGGGGACCCCCGGCATGCGCGCGTCGCTCGCCAGCCGCGAACTGATCGCCGACTCGATCGAACTGGTCGTCGACGCGCACATGTTCGACGCGGTGATCGCGATCAGCGCCTGCGACAAGACGATCCCGGGGACCGTGATGGCGCTCTGCCGGCTCGACATCCCGAGCCTGATGCTCTACGGCGGCTCGATCCAGCCGGGCACCTACAGGGGTCAGCGGATCACGATCCAGGAGGTGTTCGAAGCCGTCGGGGCGCACGCCGCGGGCAAGATCACCGACGAGGAGCTGAAAGAGATCGAGGACGTCGCCTCGCCGGGCGCCGGCGCCTGCGGCGGTCAGTTCACCGCCAACACGATGGCGATGGCGTTCGAGGTGCTGGGTATCTCCCCGACGGGGCTGTCGGGCGTGCCCGCCGAAGACGAGCGCAAGCCGCGCGCCGCCGAGCAGGCGGGCGAGCTCGTGATGCAGGTCCTCAAGCACGACCTCCGACCGAGCCGCGTGATCACCCGCGACAGCATCGAGAACGCGATCGCCGCGATCGCCTGCAGCGGCGGCTCGACCAACGGCGTGCTCCACCTGCTCGCGATCGCCGCGGAGATGGACATCGACCTGCACATCGACGACTTCGACCGGATCAGCGAGCGCACGCCGCTGCTGTGCGACCTCAAGCCAGGCGGACAGTTCGTCGCGCCCGACCTGTTCGAGGCCGGCGGCGTCCCGCTGGTGATGCAGCGCCTGAAACAGGCCGGACTGCTGAACGAGCACACGCAAACGGTGACCGGCAAGACCGCGGGCGAGGTCGCCGACGAAGCACATGAGACCCCGGGTCAGCAGGTCGTCCGCCCGCTGACGGACCCGATCAAGCCGACCGGTGGGCTCGCGATCCTGCACGGCAACCTCGCGCCCGACGGCTGCGTGGTCAAGCTGGCCGGACACGAGCGCCTGCTGCAGAGCGGTCCGGCGCGCGTATTCGAGTCGGAGGAGGACGCGATGCTCGCCGTCACCGCGGGCAAGGTCGAGGCCGGCGACGTGATCGTGATCCGCAACGAGGGCCCCGCCGGCGGGCCCGGGATGCGCGAGATGCTGGCGGTCACCGCGGCGCTGGTCGGCGAGGGGCTGGGCGAGCAGGTGGCGCTGATCACCGACGGGCGCTTCTCCGGCGCGACCCACGGACTGATGGCCGGGCACGTCGCGCCGGAGTCGATCAAAGGAGGACCGATCGGCCTCGTCGCAGACGGCGACACGATCACGCTCGACGTCGCCAACCGGCGACTCGACGTGGCGCTGTCAGACGATGAGCTGACCGAGCGGGCGCGGGCCTACACGCCCCCCGAGCGTCCCTTCCCCGGCGTCGCGCTGAGCAAGTACGCCAAGCTCGTCTCGAGTGCCGCGCAGGGCGCGGTCACGCACTGACTCGCCCGCTGCTCTACTTTTACACCGGAAGTAGGGGCGTACCCAGACCGATTCGAGGAGGATTCATCGATGTTCAGCAGCAGACGGCTGCTCGCGGGCGCTGCGACGGCGGCGCTCGCTTGTGCGGCATTCGCAACCACGGCCGGCGCGCGGATGGTCGGCAGTACCGGCCCGGTGCCCGACAGCGGCACCGCGTATTTCTCGGTCACGCACACGAAGGGCAACCTCGAGTACGCGGCCGGCAACGTCAGTGACAAGCTGTTCGGCACCGGCGCGGTGAGCTACCGGATCAACCTGCTACCGAGCGGCAGCGGCGCCTACAAGGTCAAGGCCACGAAGGTCGTGTTCTACACGAGCAAGGGCTCGCTGGTCGGAACCGCGACCGCAACGGTGACGATCACGGCCACTTCAGAGACGATCACCGACGGCAAGCTGAAGCTCGACAAGGGCTATGGCGCACTGAAGGGCGACCAGCTGGTCGCCAAGTTCAGCGGCACGGCGAACCTGAGCGCCAACCAGCTCAAGTACACCTACAAGGGGACCCTTTACTCCTGATCGGGCACGCGGCGGCGGGCGCCGGCGCCCCAAACCGGTTGCCCGCCGCGTGCGTTTCCTGCTAGCAAAGCATTAGAGCGCGCATAGCGGCTTGATCGCGTCGGCGGGGTCAGTACATTTAAAGCAGTGGCGAACGTCACGTATCTACGCACGGGTGGGGACGCGCGGCCCGGTCGGCTGTTCGGCGGCGGCGGTCAGGCCTCGCGCGGACGCTACGGCAGCGGCCCCTACATCGTCGGTGGGGTCATCGTGGCGATCGTCGTGGTGCTCGCCGCCGGTGCGCTGATCGTCAGCTCCTCGCAGGCCACGCTGGCCCCGGACTCGAGCGCGGTCGCCAAGCTCGGGATGCCGCTCGGCGGCGGTTCGGTCCAGAGCGTGGTGGTGGTCGCCGGGCCCAGTCAGGCACCTGTCCCGATCGTGATCCGCGGTGACCAGATCTGGCCGCTGAAGCGGATTGCAGCCGGCACCAAGGTGACCATCTACGCGGTCGTCAAGCGGCCCGGGTGGATCGCGTGGCTGGCTGGGCACACCCAGAAGCTCCAGCTGACGATGACCACGCCGGTGGCCAGCCTCCGCTCGCATTACCTGACTGTCCGTGCGCATCAGCCGCTGCTGCTGCACTTCGAGCAGCCGATCCGGGTCTACTCCTACGGGCCGTCCGGTCACCTGAGCCGCCACGTCCTGGCCACCCCGCAGAGCGTGGTCCCGCTGCCCCGCAACGGCGCCGCCGGCTCGATGTTCGTCTCCGCCGCGCCGCGCGCCTGGGAGAGCTCGACCCAGGCGCTTGTGAGCTGGTTCCCGGCCACCGGCGCGGCCACGGCGGTCGCCAACCCCGCCCCGGGGACCAAGATCAAGCCGTCCACGCCGATCATGCTGACCTTCTCCAAGCCGGTCTCGAGCGTGGTCGGCTCCCACCTGCCGCCGGTGTCCCCGGCCACGCAGGGGCGCTGGCATGTGCTCAACAGCCACGCGATTGTGTTCGACCCGCAGGGCTTCGGTTACGGCCTGGGGGCGAGCGTGCACGTGGCGCTACCGAGCGGGGTCCGGCTCGTCGGTGGACAGCAGGGCTCGACCTCGTCGGGCGGCACGTGGACCGTGCCTTCCGGCTCGACTATGCGCCTGCAGCAGATGCTGGCCGCGTTGGGCTACCTGCCGCTGAAGTTCAAATATGACGGCGCGCGGGTGCCTCTGAACCCCGCGGCGCAGGAGGCTGCTGCGATCAAGCCGCCCGCGGGAAGCTTCTCGATGCGCTGGTCGGACATCCCCGGGTGGTACCGGAGCATGTGGGCCCCTGGCGCCTACGGTGAGCTGACCAAGGGGGCGGTGATGGCGTTCGAGAACACCCAGGGGATGACCGCTGACGGGGTCGACAGCCCCCAGGTCTGGAACGCGCTGATCACCGCCGTGATCAAGCATCAGAACAACACGTTCGGCTACACGGTCGTAACCGTCAACGAGGGTTCGCCGGAGAGCGAGTCGACCTGGCACAACGGCGGCACCCCGGAATCGGGACCGGTCAACACCGGCATCCCCGCCGCGCCGACTGCACAGGGCACGTTCGCCGTGTTCGAGCACGCGCTGTCGGTGACGATGAGCGGCACCAACCCGGACGGCAGCCACTACTCCGACCCGGGCGTCCCGTTCGTCAGCTACTTCAACGGGGGAGACGCCCTGCACTACTTCGCCCGTGGCGGGTACGGCTATCCGCAGAGCCTAGGGTGCGTCGAGATGCCGTACGGCGAGGCCGAGGCGGTCTACCCGTATACGCCGATCGGCACGATCGTTCACGTCGACTAGCGGGCGAATAGAGGGGCGCCGCGGCCGGCGGCGAACCTCCGAGCCCAAATGACCGAATCTCCCCAATGGCGTGCGGCGCTGGACGCGCAAGACCTTGACCTGCGCCGCCGCGCGGTCGCGGCCAAGACCCGCACGGCATACGCGATCGACGCGACCCAGTTCGCTCAGTGGGCCACCGAGCGCGGGTTGACGCCCGACGCGGTCGACGTTCGCGCCCTGCGCCGCTACATCGCGTCGCTGTCCGAGCGCGGGCAGGCGCCGGCGACGGTGGCCCGCAAGCTGGCCGCGCTCCGGGGACTGTTTCGGACCCAGATCGAACTCGGCGCGCGGACCGAGAACCCGGCCGAGCTGCTGCATTCGCCCAAGCGACCGCAGCGGCTGCCGCGGGTTCTGAAGACCTCCGAGGTCGCCGCCCTGCTGGATCGGATACCGGCGACCACGCCGCTGGCGCTGCGCGACGCGGCGATGTTTGAGCTCGCGTACGCCTCGGGCCTACGTGCCGAGGAGCTCGTCTCGCTCGACATCGAGAGTGTCGAGTTTGACTCCGAGCGGGTCCGCGTCGAGGGCAAGGGCGGCAAGACGCGCCTGGTCCCGACCGGCGAGCACGCGTTGAGGGCGCTCGAGCGCTACCTGGTCAAGGCGCGTCCGGCTCTGGTCACCGGTGAGACGCGGGCGCTGTTCATCTCCAAGTCCGGGCGCCGGCTGGGGACCTCCGATGTGCGCCGCCGGCTGCGCACCTGGGCGCGGGCCGCGGTCGGCGCAGAGCCCGGCCTGAGCGGCGCCCATCCGCACGCACTTCGGCACTCGTTCGCGACCCACCTGCTCGAGGGAGGGGCCGATCTGCGGGCGATTCAGGAACTGCTTGGGCACTCAAGCATCTCGACGACTCAGGTTTACACTCGGGTAGAGTCGGGACGCCTTCGGTCCGCATACGAGCATGCTCACCCGCGCGCATGAGCGCTTGATATGGGGGTAACACTGGACACGAATCTCAAAGCGATCGAGCTCAACGACCTGTGGAGGAAGTACAAGTCCTCTGGTGACGAGCGTGCCCGCGAGCGGCTGGTGGTCGCCTATTCGCCGCTCGTCAAGTACGTCGCCGGTCGGATGGGCTCGGGACTCCCGGCGCACGTCGAGGAGGCGGATCTGATCTCGTACGGGCTCGGCGGCTTGATCTCGGCAATCCAGCGTTTCGATCTCTCGAGGGAGATCAAGTTCGAGACCTACGCGATCACCCGGATCCGCGGCGCGATCATCGACGAGCTGCGGACGCTCGACTGGGTGCCGCGCTCGGTCCGGGCCCGCGCGCGCGAGTTCGAGCGCGTCAACATGAAGCTCGAGGCGAAGCTGCAGCGGGCGCCGACCGACGACGAGATGGCAGCCGAGCTGGCGATCAGCGTCGATGACTTCCAAAGTGCGCTGTTGCAGATCTCAAACTCGACGATCGTCGCGCTCGATGAGCTGTGGGCCGCGTCTGACGCGAGCGGTGACCAGGTATCGCTGCTGGACACGATCCCCGACCGCAACGCGCCCGACCCACAGGCGCTGATCGACGAGTCCGAGCTGCGCGACCGGATCGCGGACGCAATCGCGGCGCTGCCCGAGCGCGAGAAGCTCGTCGTCGCCCTCTACTACTACGAGAACCTGACCCTGCGCGAGATCGGCGAGGTCCTCGGCGTCACCGAGTCGCGCGTTTCGCAGCTCCACACCAAGGCGGTGCTGCGCCTGCGCTCGAAGCTCGGCCACGAGCTCGAGCAGTAGTAATAGGTAGGCGGGGCTGCATGCAGCCCCGCCCCCGGCGCGCATGCGCGCCGGGCGGGTCGGCACATGTGCCGACCCGATAATGTCGCTTCCTTTAGGCCGTCGAGTGAGAGGAGACCCGCATGCACAAGGCCGCGGATCGCATCCGCAACGTGGCTCTTGTCGGCCATCGCGGTAGTGGCAAGACCTCGTTGCACGAAGCGCTGCTGTTCGGAGCAGGAGCGGTAAACCGGCTCGGGTCGGTGGTCGACGGGACGACGGTCTCGGACACCGACCCCGACGAGAAGGCGCGCCAGATGTCGATCTCGCTGGCGCTGAGCTCGTTTGAGTGGCAGCAGCGCAAGGTCAACCTGCTCGACACCCCGGGAGACTCGAGCTTCATCGCGGACGCGCTGGGCGCGCTGCGAGTCTGTGAGTCCGCCGTGTTCGTGGTCAACGCGGTGATGGGCGTCGAGGTGCACACCACCCGTCTGTGGCAGCGCTCCGCCGAGCTCGACCTCGCCCGCTTGGTGTTCGTCAACATGCTCGACCGCGAACGCGCCAACTTCTTCCGCACGCTCGAGTCGCTGAAGTCCGCCTTCGGCCAGCACGTGGTCGCGACCGAGATACCGATCGGCTCCGAGCACGAGGTCTCGGGCCTGATCGACCTCGTCGACATGAAGGCCTACGAGTACAGCGGCACCGGGCGCGAGAACTGCAAGGAGATCGCGATCCCCGACGCGCTCCAAGCGCAGGCCGACGAGTACCGCGAGAAGCTGATGGACGAGGTCTCCGAGACCTCGGACGCCCTGATGGAGCGCTATCTCGACGGCGACGAGATCTCCCACGACGAGATCGTCGCCGCGCTCAAAGAGGGGACCAACCACGGCTCGCTGTTCCCGGTCACGTGTGGCGTCGCGACCCGCAACCTCGGCACCAACCGGATGCTCGACGCGATCGTCGAGGACCTTCCGTCGCCGGTCAAGCACGGAGGCCTCGAGGTCGGCGAGCTGACGCTCGAGCCGGTCGAGGACAAGGAGCTGTTCGCATACGTCTTCAAGACCCGCGCCGATCCGTTCGCCGGCCGGATCAACCTGTTCCGCGTCTACCAGGGCGTGATGAAGCAGGACTCGCAGGTGCTCAACACGCGCACCCACTCCAAGGAGCGGATCGGCCAGCTGGTCACGTTCGAGGGCGGCAACACCGGCCACACGACCGAATACGGCCCCGGCGACATCGGCGCCGTCGCCAAGCTCAAGGAGACCAAGGCGGGCGACTGGCTCGCCGCCCGCGACGAGCCGATCGAGATGCCGAGCATCAAGCTGCCCGCGCCGGTGATGGCGTTCGCGATCGAGCCCAAGAGCAAGGGCGACGAGGACAAGGTGTTCACGGCGCTGCGCCGGCTCCAGGAGGAGGACCCGACGATCGACCTGCACCGCGACCCGCAGACCGGCGAGCAGATCGTCGCCGGGCTCTCGCAGGTGCACGTCGAGGTGATCGTTGAGCGGTTGCGGGAGCGGTTCGGAGCGGAGGTCATGCTGAAGCCGCCGCGAGTCCCCTACCAGGAGACGATCCGCGGCTCGGCCAAGGCCCACGGCCGCCACAAGAAGCAGACCGGTGGCCGCGGCCAGTTCGGCGACTGCCACATCGAGGTCGAGCCGCTGCAGCCCGGCGAGGGGTTCGAGTTCGTCAACGCGATCAAGGGCGGCGTGATCCCGACCGGCTTCATCCCCGCGGTCGAGAAGGGCATCCAGGAGGCGATGCAGGAGGGGGTCGTGGCCGGCTATCCGGTCAAGGACGTCCGGGTGCGCCTGTATGACGGCTCCTATCACACCGTCGACTCCTCCGAGATGGCGTTCAAGGTCGCCGGCTCGCTGGCGATGAAGCAGGCGCTCGAGCAGGCGTCGCCGGTGCTGCTCGAACCGATCATGCTCGTGACCGTCAACGTGCCCGAGGATGCGGTCGGCGACGTGATCGGCGATCTCAACTCGCGTCGCGGCCGGCCGCTCGGAATGGAGCCTTCGGGCGCCGGGATGACGGACATCAAGGCCGAGGTCCCGATGGCCGAGATGCTGTCCTACGCCCCCGACCTGAGGTCGATCACCGGCGGGCAGGGAGAGTTCACGATGGAGTTCGAGCGCTACGAGGAGGTTCCGGGCCACCTTGCCGGAAAGGTGGTAGACGAAGCCCGCGCCGAACGAGAAGCGGTCAAGGCATAGTAGGCTCGGGGACCGTGAAATCGACCACAATCAGCACCTCGATCGCGCACGCGAGCTGCGACGTCTGCGGACGCACGCTGCTACGGGGCGAGCGCGCGGAGATCTACGTCGGCGGCGGCGACCGCCACAGCGTATGCGAGCTCTGCACATCGCGGGCCCTGCACACCGGCTGGGTCCGCGAGGGGACGATCCCCGACTACGACGCCGACGCGCGGCCCGATCGCCGGCGCTCGCTGCTGAGCCGTTTGCGCTCGCGCCGCGAGGTCCCCGAACGCGCCGCCGACGAATACGCGCCGAGCTTCGAGGACGAGGCAGGCGCGCCACCAGCCCCGCCGATGCCGGCGCCGGTGCGCGCCGAGGCGCCGCCGAGGACGGCGCCCCCGAGGTCATCGGGCGCCAGGCGTGAGCCGCGCCACGTCCGCGCGGTCCCGACGAGTATCGAGCACAAGATCTCCTCGGCCGTCGACCTGTTCAACTCCTCAGAGCACCCGCGGACGGTTGCCGGGATCGCACGCTCGCTCGGGATCCCCGAGGTCTCGGTGCTGCCCGCGGCCGAGCTGCCGAGCGTCGTCAACCTGGTCGTCGCCTGGGAGTTGTGCTGGTACCGCTACGAGGTCGATCTGTCCGACGAGGTACCGAGCGTCCGGGTTGCCGTGCAGGGCTACGAGCTCGACGAGCTCGCACCCGAGGAGCGGCGCTGCAACGCGGTCGCCGACGACCGCGGCAGGCTCTCGCTTTAGGCCGGATGCGGGTTTCTCGACATACGTTCGATGTTGCAGCTGCGGACGGTTCATTACAGTCAGTGACGTGATCTACTGCGTCGTCCCAGAACCGCTCGCCGGCGATCTGTTCGAGAAGCTGACCGAGTACTACGCGGCTGACCCGAACGTGAGCGTGATCGTCGACCGTCGCCGGTCCTCGCGCCGGGAAAGCGGTTCCTCGGGGGGCGGCATGCGCGAGCGGCGCGACCGGCGTCGCGCCAGGATCCCGGGCGAGCTCCCCGAGCTCGCGACCGAGTGACCCGAAAGCTGGTCCTGCACCTCGACGGCGGTGCGCGGGGCAACCCGGGGCCGGCCGCGATCGGGGTCGTGATCGCCGATCAGGACGGCGAGATGATCGACGAGCTCGCCGAGCGGATCGGCCACGCCACCAACAACGTCGCCGAATACGAAGCCGTGCTGCGAGGCGTGGCCCGTGCCGCCGAACTGGGCGCCACCGAGCTCGAGCTGATCAACGATTCAGAGCTCGTCGCGCGGCAGCTGCAAGGCGCCTACAAGGTCAAGAACGCCGGCCTGCGGCCGCTGTTCGAGCAGGCGCGCGCGGCGCTCCAGAAATTCGATCGTTGGCAGATCCGCAGCGTCCCGCGCGCCCAGAACGCACACGCAGACCGGTTGGTCAACGAAGCGCTCGACGGGCAGCGCTGACACGAAACGCCCGATCGTCACGCGTCTGCGCTCGACGTTCTAAGCTCTTCGCTGTGACCGACGCTCTGACGGAGCTGACCGCTGCGCTCAACGACGCCGTCGAACGGCTACGCGCCGGCGAGCTCGAAGGCGACGCGGCGCTCACCGTAATCGAGGAATGCGCCCGGCTGGCGTCCGAGGCGAGCTCGGAAGTCGACGAGCGCGCCCGCGCGGCGCTCGAGCCGCTGCCGGACCTGCCCGGTCAGCTGCCGCTCCCGGCGGGTTAGTCTTGCCCGGGCATTTCGACGGTTCGGCCGGCCTATCCCGACCATCTCCGGGTGCAGGTCGAGGCATACCTCGAGGCGCTGCGCTTCTCGAACGAGTTCGCGACCACCGGGCTCGACGAGGCGATGCGCTACTCGCTGCTGGCCGGCGGCAAGCGGATCCGGCCGGTGCTGGCGCTCGCGACCGCGTCGGCGCTCGGGATGGATCGGGCCTCGGTACTGCCGCTGGCGGCGGCGATCGAGCTGATCCATACGTACTCGCTGATTCACGACGACCTGCCGGCGATGGACGACGACGATCTGCGCCGCGGCCGCCTGACGTGCCACAAGGTGTTCGGAGAGGACGTCGCGATCCTGGCCGGCGACGGCCTCTACGCCGAGGCATTCCGGCTGCTACTGACTCAGCAGTCCGGAGACCCTGCGGCGCTGCTGGCGGCCACGGCCCAGCTCGCCGACGCGACCGGCGTTCGGGGGATGGTCGGGGGGCAGTACATGGACGTCGCCGAGACGGCGGCCGACGGCCCGGATGGCCTGCGGCACCTGCATGAACTGAAGACGGGGCGCCTGATCGCCGCGAGCGTCGAGTGCGTGCTGACGCTCGCCGGCGATCACGAACCTGCCACAATCACCGCGTTCCGCGCTTTTGCGAGCGAGTTGGGCGTGCTGTTCCAGATCGTCGATGACATCCTCGACGTGACCGGTTCGGAAGCCACGCTCGGCAAGCAGCAGGGCTCAGACGAACGGCTGGGAAAGCGCACCTACGTGACCGAGTTCGGTCTCGACGGCGCTCGTAAGCTGGCCGACGAGTCGCACGGACGTGCGCGCGCGTCGTTGAGCGGGCTCGCCCCGCTCGACGCCGGCGAGCTCGAGCAGATTGCGGATTTCATCGCGACCCGGAGTTATTGATGACACCCCTCTTGCAAACGATCAACCGTCCCCAGGATCTGCACGGCCTCACCGACGAGCAGCTGCAGCAAGTCGCTCAGGAGGTCCGCGAGCACATCATCGACACGGTCGGCGAGATCGGCGGGCACTTCGGCGCCAATCTCGGTGCCTGCGAGCTCGCGGTCGCGCTGCACTCGCTACTCGACTCCCCGAACGACAAGATCCTCTGGGACGTCGGCCACCAGGCCTACCCGCACAAGGTGCTCACCGGCCGCCGCGATCGCCTGCAGACGATCCGCAAGTACAAGGGGCTGGCGCCGTTCTGCTCGATCCAGGAGTCGCCGCACGACATCATGGGCGCCGGCCACGCCTCGACGGCGATCGGCTACGCGGTCGGGATCAAGGAGGCGATGCGCCGCGGGCACGGCCCCGACGGGCACGTCGTGGCGGTCGCGGGCGATGGCGCGCTGACCGGCGGCGTCGCGTTCGAGGCCGTACATCAGGCGGGCGGCGAGGGGACGCCGATCGTCGTCGTGCTGAACGACAACGGGATGTCGATCGCCCCCAACGTCGGTGCGCTGTCGCGCTACTTCAACCGCGTGCGGATGAACCCCAAGCTGTGGCACGCACGCGAGGAGGTTGAGGGCGGGCTGACCAAGCTGCCGGCTGGGATCGGGGCCGCGTTCGAGCGGTTCGGTCCGCACTTCAAAGAGTCGCTGAAAGCCTTCTGGGCGCCCGGCCTGTGGTGGGAGGAGCTCGACTTCGCCTACGTCGGCGTGATCGACGGCCACGACATGCGCGCGCTGCGGCGCGCTCTGCGCGAGGCGCTGGCGGCCGAGCGCCCGGTGGTCGTCCATTGCGCGACGGTCAAGGGCAAGGGCTTCGCGCCCGCCGAGGAGGGCGGCCTGGCGGGAATGGAGAAGTGGCACGCGGCGAAGCCGAAGTCGATCGCCAACGGCGCGCCCGCCAAGGCGGCGCCGAAGCCCGCCGACGCGCCGGCCAAGCCGCCCGCCTACACGCAGGTGTTCGGCGAGGCGCTGGTTCGAGAGTGCCGCCGCGACGACCGCGTGATCGGGATCACCGCCGCGATGAACTCCGGAACCGGGCTCAACATCCTTCAGCGCGAACTCCCGGACCGCTACTACGACGTCGGGATCGCCGAGCAGCAGGCGGTGCTGTTCTCGGCCGGGCTCGCCCTCCAGGGCTGCAAACCGGTAGCCGCGATCTACTCGACCTTCCTGCAGCGCGCCTACGACCAGATCGTGCACGACGTCTGCCTGCAGAAGCTCAACGTCGTGTTCGCGATGGATCGCGCCGGACTGGTCGGCGACGACGGACCGACGCATCACGGCGCGTTCGATATCGCGTATCTGCGCTGCCTGCCGAACATCGTGCTGATGGCCCCGCGCGACGAAGCGATGCTGGTCCACATGCTCCACACCGCGCTGCGCTACGACGGCGGCCCGATCGCCCTGCGCTACCCGCGCGGCGAGGGGGTTGGCGTGCAGCTGCCGGCGAAGCCGGCGGCGATCGAGCTCGGCACCGGCGAGATCCTGCGCGAGGCCGATTCTGGGTCGGCACGCGTCGCGCTGCTCGGTTACGGCGCCGGCGTCGGCAAGGCGCTCGAGGCGGCCGACATCCTGGAGGAGCACGGAATCTCCGTGACCGTCGCCGACGCCCGCTTCGCCAAGCCGATCGATGCCGGGCTCGCCGCGCAGCTGGCGGCCGAACACGAGCTGCTCGTCACGGTCGAGGAGGGCGTGCTCGCCGGAGGCTTTGGCTCCGCGGTCTGGGAGACGCTGTCGGACGCCGGACTGGCGCCGCGGATCCTGCGGGTCGGACTGCCGGACCGCTACGTCACCCACGGCTCGCCGGCGCTGCTGCACGAGGAAGTCGGGTTCACCGGCCAGCGGATCGCCGAGCGGATCGAAGCGGTCGTTGGCGGGCGCAGCGGCGTCACCAGCGGCTGAGGCGTCAGCAGCGGCTGATCTGAAGGGCCGCGGCCGAGCCACGCGCGGCCGATCTGAGAACCTTCCGGCCACGAAATGCGACGTGTCCGGATCGACAGCCTGCTCGCGGAGCGCGGCATGTTCGCATCCCGTTCCCGCGCGGCCGCGTCCGTGATCGCCGGCGAGGTGATGCTCGGGCCCGACCGGAGGCGGGCCGAGAAGCCCGGACAGCTGGTGGCAGCGGATGTCGAGCTCGAGGTGCTCGCGGCGCCCGCGTTCGTGTCGCGCGGCGGCACCAAGCTCGCCAACGCGCTCAACGCGTTGGGGATCGAGGTCGCGGGCCGGCGTGGACTGGATGTCGGCGCCTCGACCGGCGGCTTCACGGACTGCCTGCTGCGCCGCGGCGCGGCGCACGTGGTTGCGGTCGACGTCGCCTATGGGCAGCTCGACTGGGGGCTGCGCTCAGATCCGCGGGTGACCGTGGTCGAGCGCCAAAATGCTCGCGCGCTGGAACCGTCGGAGCTCCCGTACGAACCCGACCTGATCGTGATCGACGTGTCGTTCATCTCGGTCGTCAAGGTGCTCGGGCCGGCACTGGCGTGCGCCGCGCGGCCGTTCGACTGCCTGGCGCTCGTCAAGCCTCAGTTCGAGGTCGGCAGGGAAGGTGTGGGGAAGGGCGGCGTGGTCCGCGACGCTTCGCTGCGCCGCCAGGCGCTGGTCGATGTAGGCGAGGCGGTCCGGTCGCTGGGCTTCACGCTCGTCGGCTACGCGAGCTCGGGCCTTCCGGGGCCGAAGGGCAACCTCGAGACGTTCGCCTGGATCGCCGAACCTGCCCGGGAAGGGGCCGCCGATCTCGAGCTCGCTGCGCGGGAGATTGAGCCTTGACCACGGTCGCCCGGGCGGCGGTGCTCACGCACCGAGTGCACGACGTGACCACCGAGGCGCTCGGCATGCTGATCGAGCTTTCTCGCGAAAGGGGGGTCGAGCTCCGGCTCAATCCCGAGGAGACGCGCAAGCACCGGCTCGAGCCGGGGCCGCTGCTGACGCTCAACGCGCCGCTCGACCCGACCGTCGACATCTGCTTCGCGCTCGGCGGCGACGGGACGATCCTCAACGCGCTGCGCACCTACGCCGAGACCGGGGTGCCCGTGTTCGGAATCAACCTCGGCGAGATGGGCTTTTTGGCGACCGTCGACCGCGAGGACGCGAGAGCGGGGTGCATCCGCGCGCTGGATGGCGATTTCGAGGTGCTGTCCCTACCGGCCATCGAGATCCTGGGCGACGGCGATCGCTGGCTCGGGATCAACGACGTCTCGATCCACCGCCAGCACGGCAATAGGGTCGCCGACCTCGAGTACGCGGTCAACGGGGACGAGATCGGGCGCGTGCGGTCAGATGGCATCGTGGTCGCGACGCCGGCCGGATCGACCGGCTACAACCTCGCCAACGGCGGGCCGGTGATGGCCTGGGGCGTCCGTGGGTACGTGGTCTCGTTCATCTCGCCCCACTCGCTGACCGCCCGGACGCTGGTCGTCGCGCCCGACGACCGTGTGACGGTCTACAACCGCTCGCGCGAGGAGCCCGTCGAGGTGACCGTCGATGGACGGCCGATCTTCGTGCTCGAACCGGCCGAGCATCTCGAGGCGCGGTTCGCGAATGACCGCGCGGCGCTCGCGCAGCTCCACGGCACGACCTTTTACCAGCGCTTACGTCAGAAGTTCGGCCGGCTCGCGACCCCGCTCTGATGTGCGGGTCGCCTGGCGACCCCGCTCTGAGCGGAACCTGCGCGTCTGAGCGGAACATACGTCCACTTAAACGCGCAGGTCCGCTGATCCGGTTAGGTCCTCGCGATCCGTCGGCGGCGGCTGGTAAACCGTCACCCGATGCTCGAAGAGTTGCGCGTCGAAAACCTGCTGCTGATGGAGTCGCGCCGAGCTTCGCTTAGCGCCGGGGCTGAACATGCTGACCGGCGAGACCGGGGCCGGAAAGACGCTGCTCGCGCATGCGCTCGACTTGCTGCTCGGCGGTCGCGCGCGGCGCGGCGATCGTGCGCGATTGCGCCGAGGAGGCCTACGTCGAGGGGATCTTCACGCTGCCGGCGTGGCTGGCCGAGGATGAGCGGCTCCCATCAGGGGCGCAGGAGCTAACGCTCGCGCGGCGAGTGTGGCGCGATGGCCGCACGCGGGCATACGTCTGCGGCCGCGCGGCGACCATGGCCGACCTGCAAGAGCTCGGCGGCCGGCTGTTGTCGTTCTACGGCCAGCACGAGCACCGCAAGCTGATGCTGGCGAGCACGCAGCTTGACGTGCTCGACGACTACTGCGGCGACGCGCACGCGAAGCTGCGCGACGGCGTGCGGGCGGCGTACGAGTCGCGTGCGCGGGCTCGAGCGGCGCGCGACCCAGCTGCGCGAGCTCACCAGCATCCGCGCGCGCGAGCTCGACCTGGTCAAATTTGAGCTCGACGAGATCGAGGCAGCCGACCTCCACGCGGACGAGGAGCTCGAGCTGACCGCCGAGCGCGACCGGCTGCGCCACCTCGAGGCGCTTCAGGGCGCCGCGGCGGCAGGCGCGGAGGCGATCTCGCCCGAGTCCGGGAGCGGCGTCCGCGAGCTGCTTGCCCGCGCCGCCCTCCAGCTCGAACAGGCGGCGGCGATCGATCCGAGGCTGCGCGTACTGGCTCAGAGGCTCGATGCGCTGCGCTACGAGGCCGAGGACGTCGCCGCCGAGCTGCGGGGATATCTCGACGAGCTGGCGGCCGAGGTCGGCCCGCAGGCGAGGCTCGAGCAGGTCGAGGAGCGGCTGGCGGTGCTGGCCCGGTTGGCGCGCAAGCACGGCGGCGGGATCGCGGACGTGCTCGCGCACGCGGAGCATTGCCGGGCCCGGCGCGATGAGCTCGAGCACGCCGACGAGGCGCTCGAGCGCGCCGAATCCGCGCTCGCTGACGCGCAATCGGAGCTCGACAAGCTCACGCGCCTGCTGTCGGATGGGCGTCGCAAGGCGGCGCCGAAGCTCGCGCGCGCCGTCCGCAAGCGGCTGGCGGAGCTCGCGATGCCCGGCGCGCGATTCGAGATCGAGCTCGCGCCGCGGGAGGAGTGTGGACCCCGCGGAACCGATGCGATCGAGATCCTGATCGCGCCCAACGGCGGCGAGACGCTCGGACCGCTGCGCGAGATCGCTTCCGGCGGCGAGCTGTCGCGCGTGATGCTGGCTCTGCTGAGCGTCGCCCAGGGGCTCGGCACCACCGCGGGGAAGGCGAGCCCGCTGCTGGTGTTCGACGAGATCGACGCTGGGATCGGCGGCCACACCGCGAGGGCCGTCGGGGAGCACTTGCGCACGCTCGCGCAGGGACGGCAAATCATCTGCATCACCCACCTGCCGCAGGTCGCGGCGCTCGCCGAGCGCCACTTCACGATCGTCAAGCACGCCGGCTCCGAGCCGGCCATAACCACGGTCTCGATGCTCGAGGGGGATGCGGTGGTGGGCGAGCTGGTGCGGATGCTCGGTGCCTCGGAGCAGGACAGCGCTGCGAGCCAGCACGCGCGCGAGCTGCTCCGGGCTGCATGAACCCCCGGCCGGTGGCCCGGCGAGGGTTCCGTCGGGGGCCGCGTTAGACTCGATTGGCGAGCGATGGCACACGGCGAGACGCGGTTTATCTTCATCACAGGCGGGGTGGTGTCCTCGCTCGGCAAGGGAATCGCCGCAGCCTCGATCGGTCGCCTGCTGGTAGCGCGCGGTCTCGACGTGCAGCTGCAGAAGTTCGACCCCTACATCAACGTCGACCCCGGCACGATGTCGCCCTATCAGCACGGCGAGGTGTTCGTGACCGAGGACGGCGCCGAGACCGACCTCGATCTCGGCCACTACGAGCGGTTCACGGACGCCAACACGAGCCGCGCCTCGAACGTGACCGCCGGCGGTATCTACAACACCGTGATCCGCCGCGAGCGGCGCGGCGACTACCTGGGCGCGACGGTCCAGGTCGTGCCGCACATCACAGACGAGATCAAGTCCCGGATCAAGCTGATGGCCGACTCGAGCGACGTCGACTTCATCGTCACGGAGATCGGGGGCACGGTCGGCGACATCGAGTCGCTGCCGTTCCTCGAGGCGATCCGCCAATTCCCGGTCGACGTGGGACGGCGGCGTTGCATGTTCATCCACCTGACGCTGGTGCCGTACATCGGCCACGCGGGCGAGCTGAAGACCAAGCCGACCCAGCACTCGGTCAACGAGCTGCGGCGGATCGGAATCGCGCCCGACATGGTCGTTTGCCGTTCCGAGGCCGAGCTCTCGACCGACATCCGTCGCAAGATCGCGCTGTTCGCCAGTCTCCCAGTCGAGGCGATCGTGTCCGCCTACGACGTCGACGACATCTACCGGGTCCCGCTCGTGTTCAACAAGCAAGGCGTCGACGAGTTCATCTTGTCCGAGCACTTCGGCCTCGAGCCCGGGACCCCCGACCTGAGCGGCTGGGAGGAGATCACCCGGCGCGCCACGGAGGTCGACCGGACGGTGCGGATCGCCCTGGTCGGCAAGTACGTCAAGCTCGAGGACGCCTATCTGTCGGTCGCCGAGGCGCTGCGCCACGCGGGCGTCCACCACGGCTGCCGGGTCGAGATCGACTGGGTCGACTCCGAGTCGGTCGGCGAGACCGAGGTCGTCGCCCGGCTGCACGGCGCCGACGGAATCCTGATCCCGGGCGGCTTCGGCGGTCGCGGCTGGGAAGGCAAGATCCACGCCGCCCAGATCGCGCGCGAGAACCAGATCCCATACCTCGGCATCTGTCTCGGGATGCACGTCGCGGTCAGCGAGTTCGCGCGCCACGTCGCCGGCATGGAGGGCGCCAACTCGACTGAGATGGACCTCGAGTCGCCATACCCGGTGATCGACCTGCTGCCCGAGCAGAAGGAGATCGCCGACATGGGGGGCACGATGCGGCTCGGTGCCGACCCGGTCAAGCTGCACGACGGGACGAGGATCCGGGAGCTGTATGCCGAGCCGGTCGTCTACGAGCGCCACCGCCATCGCTACGAGGTCAACAACCACCTGCGTCGGAGGCTCGAGACCGCCGGGCTGATCTGCTCGGGCACGTCGCCCGACGAGCGGCTCGTGGAGGCGATCGAGCTCGCGCGTGAGGCGCACCCGTTCTTCGTCGCCTCGCAGTACCACCCCGAGTTCAAGTCGCGTCCCGAGCGCCCGGCGCCGCTGTTCCGGGAGTTCGTCGGCGCCGCGCTGAGGCGCGCCGAGTCGGCGGCCGACGGTCGGACGCACGAGCGCCTCACGGGGACGGACAGTCGCACGCCCGAGCGCCTGACCGGCGCGGGGGCCGAGCGGGACATCAGCGTCTCGCGCGGCCCCGCGACGTGAGGCGGACCAGCGAGACCGAGCGCGCGCGGCTGCACGACACGTTCGCGGCGCTGTGCAGGATCGAGAGCCCCTCACGCCACGAGCGCGGATGCGCCGACCTGGTGAGCGCGGAGCTGCGCTCGATGGGGCTCGAGGTCACAGAGGATGCGGCCGGCCAGGCGATCGGATCAGACGCCGGCAACGTGATCGCGAGAGTCCCAGGTCGCGCCCCCGCCAACATACTGATCTGCGCCCACCTCGACACCGTCCCGGTCGCGGCGCCGGTCGAGCCCGTGCTGGTCGACGGTTACTGGGAGAACGCCAACGAGGCGATCCTCGGCGCCGACAACAAGTCCGCGGTGGCGGTGGCGATCGAGCTCGCGCGGAAGCTGACCACGGCGCCGCAGCCGCCGCCGGTCGGGGTCGAGCTGCTGTTCACGGTCTGCGAGGAGGTGTCGTTGCGGGGCTCGGGTGAATTCGACGTCTCACAGCTGCGCAGCGCGTTCGGCTACGTGTTCGACCACGCGACCCCGATCGGCGAGGTGGTGGTCGCGTCCCCGACTCACTACCGGATCGTCGCCGAGTTTCGCGGCAAGGCGGCGCACGCGGGTGTCCGGCCCGAGGACGGGCGCAGCGCAATCGCCGCGGCGGCGAAGGCGATCGCCGCGATGCGTTTGGGGCGGCTGGATCCCGAGACGACCGCGAACGTCGGCATGATCGAAGGGGGGACGGCGATCAACGTGGTCCCCGAGCGCTGCTGGGTCGAGGCCGAGGTCCGGAGCCTCGACGAAGCGCGCGCGGCCGCCGTGACGACGGAGACGGTCGACCATCTGCAGGATGCGGCCAACGCCACCGAATGCGACCTCGACGTGACGGTCGAGCGCGCGTTCCGCGGCTACCGGTGCAAGCCGTCGGCGCCCGAGATGCTGGTCGCCGACCGGGCGCTGCGCGCGTGCGGCTATGACCCCAAGCCGATCGAGTCCGGAGGCGCATCGGACGCGAACTCGTTTCGAGCCAACGGCTTTCAGTGCACGTGCCTCGCCGACGGCGTCGAGCACAACCACGAACCGACCGAGCGCGTCAGCGCCCAGGCGCTGGAAACCATGCTCGAGATCGCGATCGCGCTGGTCGACGAGGCCGCGGTCGAGCTGGCGGCGTGATGAGCGACTTCACGCTGGTCGAGTCAACCACGCAGTGGCGCGGCGAGATCTTCAGCGTCGGGGTCGAGGTCTTCCGCTACCCCGACGGCACGCGCGCCAGCCGCGAGAAGGTGTGGCATCCGGGCGCCGTCGGGATCCTGCCGGTCGACGGCACCCACGTCTGGCTGACGCGCCAGCCGCGCGAGGCCGCGGGGCTCGTGGCTTCGCTCGAGATCCCGGCCGGCAAGCGCGACGTGCCGGGCGAGCCGCCGCTCGAGACCGCCAAGCGGGAGCTGGCCGAGGAGATCGGCAAGCGCGCCGACGCATGGCACGAGATCGACGTCTTCTACACGAGCCCCGGGTTCAGCGACGAGCGCGTCTGGTGGTTTCTCGCCCGCGACTTGTCCGACGACCACGGCGCCGTGCCCGATCCCGGCGAGCGGATCGAGGTCGTGCCGTGGTCGCTCGAGGAGCTCGATGCCGCGATCGCCGAGTGCGAGGACTCGAAGTCACTGATCGCATTGCTGTGGCTGGCGCTCGCGCTCGAGCGCGGCACGCTCTGACTCGCGCCGGCGCCTTCCCGACCGCGGCGCGCTCTGACGCGCGCGCACGCGTCTTCCCAACCGCAGGACAGCCACCGGGCGGCGCGAAATACCAACGCGATGAGGACCGCGCTCGCCCCCGCGGAGCAGCTCCATCTGACCGATCTGACGCTCGAGTTTCTGGCGATGCTCGAGCTCGAGCGCGGGCTGTCGCGCAACACGCTCGAGGCCTACCGCTCCGACCTCCAGCAGTACGGAGAGTTCCTCGGTCGGATCGGCGTCGACCCGCTCGAGGTCCGTCCGCCGTGATCTCGCCGCGTTCGTGTCCGAACTCGCGACCGGTCGGCAAGCGAAACCGCCGGTGTCGCCCGCGACCCTGCAGCGCAAGATCGCGTGCCTGCGGTCTTTCTACCGGCACCTGCGGCGCGAACAGATCATCGATCACGATCCGACCGCCGAGCTGCGCCCACCGCGGTCGTCCGGACGGCTCCCCAAGGTCCTCAGCCGCGACGAGGTCAACCGCCTGCTCGAGCAGCCCAAGGGGACCTCGCCGGCCGCGCTCAGGGACCGCGCGCTGCTCGAGACGATGTACGCGTGCGGACTGCGCGCGTCGGAAGCGACCGGGCTCGAGCTGTCCGAGCTCGACCTCGAGGCCGGCATCCTGCGCGCCCGCGGCAAGGGCTCCAAGGAGCGGCTGGTGCCCGTCGGCCGCAAGGCGATTGAGACGCTCGGCGTGTACCTCGAGCGCGGGCGTCCCCGGCTGGTGGGGATCCGCGACGAGCCGCACGTATTCGTCAACCTGCGCGGCGGGGGCCTGTCGCGCCAGGGCCTGTACAAGATCATCCAAAGCCACGCACGGACAGCGGGGCTCGACCAGCGGATGAGCCCCCACACGCTGCGTCACACGTTTGCCACCCACCTGCTCGCCGGCGGGTGCGATCTGCGGTCGCTGCAGGAGATGCTCGGTCATGCGGACATCGGCACGACCCAGATCTACACTCACCTGTCGTCAGAGCACCTCCGCGACGTGTACTTCGAGGCGCACCCGCGGGCCCAGATCACACGCATCCCCTAACAGCTTGGCCATCACCCACTACGACGACGCGTTCGCGGCCGAGTTCGATCTGGGTCACCTGCGTAGCCGCTGGACGATGCTGGGCGAGGCCGCGGGCTGCGAGACGGTCGGGGTGCGGCGGATCGAGCTACCGCCCGGGGGCTGGTCGACGCCTGCTCACGAGCACGGCCGCTCGGAGGAGATCTTCTACGTGCTGACGGGGACGGGCCTGTCGTGGCAGCGCGGCGCGACGGCCGCGATCCGCGCCGGCGACGCGATCCTCTACAGGCCGCGGTCGGGGACGCACTCGGTCCACTCCGAGGAAGGGATCGATCTGCTGGCTTTCGGCACCCGCGAGTACGACGAGGTTCCGCGGTTCCCGCAGCTCGGGATGTCGCTGGTCGGCGGCCGCGCGGTGCAGAGCGTTGGCGTCGGGCGCGGCGAGCCGCCGATTCAGTTCCAGCGCGAGGCACGCCACGGTCCGCCCGCGCTGCCCGATTCGCCCGGCGAGCGCCCGGCGACGATCGTCAACATCGAAGACCTGGACGGCGATCGCCTGCAGCGCCAGCGGGTGGCGCGCACGCGCCGAAACCTCGGGCGGGCGATCGGCTCGCGGCGCACCGGACTCCAGCACGTGGTCGTCGAGCCCGGCAAGCAGTCGGCGCCGCTGCACTGCCACAGCGCCGAGGAGGAGATCTTCGTGGTCCTCGACGGCACGGGGCTGTTGCTGCTCGGAGACGACGAGGTCCCGGTCCGGCCCGGCAGCGTGATCGCACGGCCGCCCGGAACCGGCGTCGCGCACGCCTTCACGGCAACCGAGCAGCCGCTGACCTACCTCGCCTACGGAACGCGAGACCCGAGCGACATCTGCTACTACCCGCGCTCGAACAAGATCGCGATCCGGGGCGTGGGCGTGATCGCGCGGCTGGAGCGGCTCGACTACTGGGATGGCGAGGACTAGTTCGCTACGCCTTAGCCGCCGAGGGCGTAGCTGTGGACGTCGGCGTCGAGGCTCCCCTGAGCCTGGTACTGCCCGGTGTGTATGAACAACACCTTGCCGGCTGGGCTGATGTAGATCGTCGTCGGCAGCCCCTGCAGCCCGCCGGGCAAAAGCGACTCCAGCTGCGTCGTCGAAACCTGGTAGCTCGGATAGCTGACGTGATGGGCCGACAAGAACGATCTCGCGTCGCCCGCGGAGTCGCTGGTGTCGGCGCCCAGGAACGCGACCCGCCGCCCGTACTGGGCCGAGGCGCTGGCGAACAGCGAGAACTCCGATCGGCACGGGGTGCACCACGAGGCCCACGCGTTGACGACCACCGGATAGCCGCGCAGGGCCCGCAGCCTCGTGGTCAGCGCCGACTCCGAGCCCAGCAGCTCGCTCGCCTGCTCGTGCAGCGCCGCCAGAGGCTTCGGCGAGTCGGCCAGTTCCTGGGTCACCGCGGCTTGACTCGAGGCCGCGTTCGGCGCGTGCGCGAGCGCCGCCCGGACGTGCGCGAGCAACTGCGTGCGACTCAGCCACCCCGACGTCGACACGTCCCAGTACCAGAGGATCCGGCCACTCGCCGACGTGAGCACGAACCACGGTTCGTCCTGGACGTCGTAGCCGTCGGCGACGCGACCGCTGCGGTCGAGGGCGATGGGGTAGCGGAGCGGCTGGGCGATCCCGTGCAAGAAGGCGGGCAACGCGGCCGGGGACGGCTCGACGCTGGCCTCGTCGACCACCGTGAGCCGGGGGAGCCCGCCCTCAGCGGGGTAGCCGTTGAGCGCATCGAGCTGTCTGCCGAGGTCGGTCACCTCACGGTCCCAGGTCGCGAAGAACAGCGTCAGGTGGGCCCCGTCGCCCGACCCGAGCCGGACTGAGCCGCCGCCGGCGCGCGGCAGCACGACGCGCTGGCTCGGTGGAATCTGCGGCTCGGGCGCATAAGACAGGTGCGACTTCACCCCAGGATGGCCGGGCAGCAGCGTCGAGGCCTCCTGGGCGAGCAGCTGGCCGAGCTGGCCGACGGCGGCGTAGGACTGCTGGGTCAGATACAGCCTCCGCAGCCGCCCCTGGGGGTCGATCACGAACAGCGCCGGCGTATGGTCGACCTGCCCACGCTCGATCGCGACCTCGATTCCGTATTGGCTCCAGACCCGCTTGAGGTGGGCGAGCGAGCCGGTCATGAAGTGCCACTCACGGAGCATGCCGTGAAGCTCGGAGTACGACAGGACGTCATGGACCGCGGTGGCGTTCGGGTTGGCGTCGATCCCGAGCAGCTCCACCTGAGAGCCGGCCGCTCCCAGCATCGCCTTCGCGTCGACCATCGCGGTCGTCGTCAGCGGGCAGATCGTCGTGCACTCGGAGTCGTTGAACGCGAGGATCACGACCTTGCCGCGGAACGACGCGAGCGAGACCTGCTTGCCGAGCTGGTCGGTGAGCGTGAAGTCGGGGGCCGGGCGTGAGAGCGCCGTCCCGGGATCCAGGTACGGGTTGCTCGCCAGCGACCCGGACGCCGGGGAGGAGCCCCCAGATGTGATCGCGATCACCGCCACGGCGCCGGCGAGCAGCGCCACGGCTCCCGCACCCGCGGCTAGCGCCACGCCGCGGCTGAGGCGCCGCGGCGGCTGCTCTTCACCGGGCGTCGCGGGTGAAGCGCCGGCCTGCCGTCGGCGGACGATCGCGCGCACCCCGAACGCGAGCGCGACCAGCAACGCGAGCGCGGCCACGATCACGGCCAGCTCGCTGTCGGCTGCACGCCCCGTGGTCGCGGCTTCGACGGGCTGGTACGGGGACATCGAGGTACGTAGCGTACGGCAGGTGGCTCGGCGGATCGCCGCCTGATGCGCGCGTTCTTTAATAGGAGCTGCGATGCCTGAGCTCCCCGAAGTCGAGACGATCCGCCGCCAGCTGGCGCCCCATCTGGAGGGCAGGACGATCGTCGACGTCGAAATCCTCGATCCGCGCTGGACGCGGCCCGAGTCCCCGGATCTGGTCGAGCGCGCGCTGCGCGGGCGGACCGTGCAACGGGTCGGGCGCAGTGGCAAGTACTTGGTCTGGGAGCTCTCCGGCGACCTGTATCTGCTGATCCACCTGCGGATGACCGGAGCGTTGCTGTTCGACCCTGAAGCCGAGCCGCCGCACACGCGCGTGCGCTTCGAGCTCGACGCCGGCCACCGGATCGCCTACGTCGATCCACGCCGCTTCGGGACCGGCCACGTCCTGCCGGGCGCCGCGGCCCGCGACGAGTACCTCGGCGCGCGGCTCGGGATCGAGCCGCTGACCCCCGAGTTCACTGTCGAGCGCCTGCGTCAGGCCGCGCGCGGGCGGCGCACGCCGGTCAAGTCGTTTCTGCTCGACCAGCGCCGGATCGCCGGCGTCGGCAACATCTACGCCGACGAGGCGCTGTTCCGGGCTCGGATCCACCCTTTACGTCCGGCCGGCAGCTTGAACGGCAAACAGATCGGTGCGCTCCGCGACGCGGTCGAGGAGGCGCTGCTGGCCGGGATCGAGTCAAAGGGCGCGTCGATCGATGACTTTCGCCACGTTGACGGCGCGCGCGGGTCGTTCCAGGACCAGTTTCTCGTTCACCGGCGCGAGGGCGAGCCGTGTCCGCGCTGCGGCACCACGATCCGCAAGATGGTCGTCGGCGGGCGAGGGACATACGCGTGCGAGCACTGCCAACCGAGGCCCCGCAAGCGCCGGGCCTCGCCGGCGAAGGCTTAGTCGGCTAGCGGCGACGTGGGCTGGGCAGCGAGCAGCTCGGCCAGCCGCCCGGCGCGGTCTGCCGCGAGCAGTTGATCGAAGCCGCCGATCGGCTCGTCACCGATCACGATCTGCGGGAACGTGAACATCCCCGTCAGCTCGACGAGCTTCTCGCGACTGTCCGGATCGCGTGACAGATTGATCTCTTCGTAGGCGATTCCGCGCCTGCTGAGCAACATCTTCGCGCCCACGCACTTAGAACAACTCTCGGTGGTGTAAAGCTTGACCGGCTTCATTACTTCAGAAAAGATAGCACCGAGTTGAGATGCCGGGACCGCTGAAGACCGAGGCGATCGTGCTTCGCTCGATCCGTTACGGCGAGGCTGACCGGATCCTCCACCTGTACACGCCCGGCCTCGGCCGCCTGAGTGCGATCGCAAAGGGGGCCAGACGGGCTCGGAGCCGCTTCGGGGCGCGCCTGGAGCCGTTCTTCCACGTCGGTGTGGTGTTGCACGAGGGCCGCAGCGAGCTGCTGACGGTGACCGGCGTCGACACGATCGCTACCCACGGGGCGCTCCGCGACGGGGCCGCGACGCTCGACGCGGCGGCGCGCGCCTGCGACGCAGTGGCGCGGCTGTTCGAGACCTCTGAGCCGCATCCGGAGGTATTCATGCTGCTCGCCAACGAGCTCACGCTGCTGGATGCCGGCGGCACGCACGCGCGGCCCGCGAACGGCCTCGCGTTTCGACTCAAGCTCCTGCTCGCGGCCGGCATCGTGCCGCAGCTGGGGGCGTGCGCGGTGTGCGGTGAGACCGAGCATCTGCGCGGCTTCTCAGGCGCCGCCGGCGGTGTCGTCTGCAGCTCGTGCGAGGCCGGGGCGTTCGGGCTCGACGAGGATGCCTACAGGTTCTTGGTCGGCGCGCTCGGCGTGCCACTCGCGCAGGCGCCGGATGGGTCCGAGCGGGCCCTGCGTCAGGTGGAGCGGGCGATCGGCGAGACGGTCGAGCACCACGCCCACGTCCGGCTGCGACCGCTGCTGGCCGCTTAGGAACGTCGCTAGAAGAACGAGCGGAAGAAGCGCCGTCCCTGGGCGCGCGTACGCGTCACGCGGCGCGACGCGATCCCGATCTCCTCGACGATCCCGCGCTGGACCTTGAGCACGCCCCGCGCCTGGCGCCCCGGCGTCAGATACCACGCGTTCTTGCCGACGTAGAACGGCTTACCGACGTGCAGCCGCCGGGCGATCGCGGCGAGCCGGATGCCCGCCCTGACGCCGCTCAGCGAGTAGTGGGGGTTCGCGGTCAGCGCCAGCACGACCGTGGCCGCCAGCCCGTGGCGGGCGTTGCGCGGCAGCGACCGGACCAACGCCGGCGACGCAATCCCGACCGCGATCCCGTTTGGCGTCAGGCAGAAGAAGTCCATGTAGCGGCGGCCGCGGGTCGAGCTCGACACGAACGCGGCCCGCGCTCGTTTGAGCGTCATGCCGAGCGTCACCCGACCCAACCGGTTACCGCGCAGGCTGCCGCTCGCCGCCGGACAGCCGAGCGGCGTGTTCGCGACCGCCTGCAGCCCGTCGCCGGATCCGATCCCGCCCGCGACGAGCGGCAGCTCGACGCTCGACGGGTACTGGGCGGAGTGCTCGAGCTCGTAAACGCCACCGGCGAGGTTGGGCGCCTGGGTAGCCGACGGCAACGCGTGGGGGAAGTCCGAGGTCGCGATCGTGACCCGCAGCCGGTGGCCTGGAGCGAGCGTGTCGAAGGTCGGGAACACCTCGACGTCGTAGCGGGTCACCTGCCCGGGCACGACCGGGGTCTGTGCGGCCTTCGTGTAGGGGTGGTAGGGCAGCAGTGGCTTGCCATCGGGCGCGTACCAGGTCATCGAGGGGTCCAGTGCGCGCTGATTGCCCTCCAGCAGCCCCGACGTGAGCGCCGTCGCGTTGCCGTTTGGCGCCACGTCTGACAGCTGCACGACCCACTCGGTGTCGGTCGTTGTCGAAGTTGCGTACAGGGTCGCGCCGATCGGCCCGGCCAGCGTCGTCGCGGTCGTGAACGGCGCGGTCGTGTAGCTCTGCGTGCCCGGCCCCAGCTGCGAGAGATTGACGCTCTGCGTACACGGGTCCTTGATCCCGAAGTAGGACACCGCCAGCGCCCCGAGGCCGGCGGCCCACTGCTCGGTCGAGCTGGTGCATGGGATCTCCGTCCCGGTGAACACGAGCGGATCGGTGCCGCCGGTTGGCGGCGGCGCGCCGGGGGAGAGACCCGAGCCGGGTTGCAGGTAGTAGGTGGTGGCCTTGGCCTGGTCGAGGGGGTAGCGCGAGACGTCGGCGTAGTTCCCGCTCGCCAGGTCTTCGAGGTGCAGCGGCGTCGTCGTGTCCGTGATCCCGGTGTCGATGCCCTTCAGCCAGTGGTCAAACCAGGCCAGTTCGAGGCCGTTGAGGTCGAGGCCGTGGTAGTCGAGACCGGTGCCCGCGGTGACGTGGTACCAGGGGCCTGAATCAGCTGATAACGCGGGGTCACCGGCTGCGCCGGGCTCATCGGCGCCAGCACCGGGCGGCCGTCGTACGCGTTCTGAAAACCCGCGTAGTTGAGCAGCTCGCCGCGTTGGAAGAGGTCGTACCAGCCGCCGATCAGAAACGCCGGGATCTGGTCGCGGACGATCGCCGGGATGAACTGCACCGGGTTGCGAGCGCCCCAGTACGCCTGGTCGTAGGCCGCGTCCTGGCCGGTCTCGGCGTTCGCGAGCAGCGTCGCGTCGAAGTCCGCGAGGTCGTGGACATGGTCGGCCAGTGCGGTCGCGAAGTTGTCGTTGGCCTCGGTCGCCGGCAGCAGCAGGTTGAGCCCCGACGTCAGGCCGAGATAAAAGCTCGAAAACTCGATGTCCGGAAAGCCGCCCGCAAACGCGGTGTCGCGGTAGAGGTCGTTGCCGGCGATGATCGGGAACATCGCCTTGACGTGTGCAGGTCCGGCGTCGGCCGCGGTCTCGAACTGGTTGATACCGAGATACGAGGCCCCCAGCAGCCCGACCCTGCCGTCGGAGTGCGGCAGCGCGGCGGCCCAGTTGACCAGTGTCGCGCCGTCCTGGCCCTGAATCGGGTCGAACAGCCCGAATTCGCCGGTCGAGCCACCAGTGCCGCGGACGTCGACGACGACGTCGATGTAGCCGCGCTGGACGAGATAGGTACTCTCGCCGGCCAGTTCCGCGAGCGACGTGCTGCCTCCCGCTGAGGCGTCATCCTTGCCATACGGGGTCTGCGTCAGGATCACTGGGAAGTTGCCGCTCGCCTCGGCGCCGGTCGAATCGGTCGGGTAGTAGACGTTGGCGCGTAGAACGGTGTCGTCGCTCGTCGTGACCGGCAAGTTGGTCTGCGAGCCGACGCCGTACGTCGCCGGCTGTGGCTGCCAGGCCAACGCCGCCGGCGCCGCGATCGCCGTCACGGCGAGTGCGATGACCACCACCAGTACGAGTCGGACCGGTCGCATATGCGCGGAGAGCATAACTCCAAAAGATAGAGTGCTGCGCCGGTTGGCGGTCTATGCGTGACTTGTTAGCGCCAACTCCGATCAGCCGACACGGCCCGCTGTCAGAATCGGGAGCGTGAACGAGCAAATGTTGACAACCGGCTACGAGCATCCGCGTGGGCCCGTCGCCGACGACTTCGAGCGCCGGATGCGCGCGCGCGAGGAGAGTTCGCTGTCACCGCTGGCGACGCGCTCGTACCCCGCTGTCCGCGCGAGACCGGAGCCGTCGTGTGGGCTGCGGACTCCGTTTCAGCGCGACCGCGACCGAATCGTGCATTGCAAGGCGTTCAGGCGTCTCAAGTACAAGACGCAGGTGTTCGTCGCCCCGAGCGGCGACCACTACCGCACGCGCCTGACGCACACGCTCGAGGTGACTCAGGTCTCACGGACGGTCGCGAGAGCGCTGAGCCTGAACGAGGACTTGGTCGAGGCGATCGGACTCGGCCACGACTTGGGCCATCCGCCGTTCGGCCATGTCGGCGAAGAGGCGCTCGACCGCTGCCTGCGAGAGCGCTTCGGGCTCGCGTTTCTCCACCACGAGCACTCGCTCCGCGTCGTCGACACGCTCGAGCGCGACGGCCAGGGGCTCAACCTGACCGCCCAGGTCCGCGACGGGATCCTTGGGCACTCCGGTCGCGCGCCGCAGCCGTCGACGCTCGAGGGCCGGATCGTCCGATTGATGGATCGCGTCGCGTATATCAACCACGACATCGACGACGCCGTTCGCGCGGGCGTGCTGTCGGCCTCGCACCTGCCTCCGGAACCGATCGAGATCCTCGGCGACACAGGCCAGCGCCGGATCGACACCCTGGTCCACGACCTCGTCGAGCACTCGCACGAGGCCGGCGAGATCGTCCAGGGCGAGCGGGTCGGCGAGGCGATGCGGCAGCTGCGCGCGTACATGTTCGAACACGTGTACCTGGGCCCAGTGGCGACCCGCGAACACGCCAAGATCCATCGCGTGATTGCGGTCCTGTTCGAGCACTACTGCGCGCATCCGGACGAGATCCCGCGGTCGATCCCTGCGGGGGATCTCGCCACCCGCGTCACCGACCATCTCGCCGGGATGACCGACCGCTACTGCATCAACCGTTTCGAGCAGCTGAGCGTCCCGGTCGCGTTCGCGCCCGCGGGATGACGCCCGCGGGCGACCGGAGGCCGTCAGCTTGAGTCGCTACAAGGCAGACTCTCGCGACCGCGTGCTGGCGGCGGTCGACATGATCGCGCTGGTCTCGACCCGCACCGACCTTCGGCGGGCGGGCGTCAACAGCTACTTCGGCCTGTGCCCGTTTCACGACGAGCGGACCGGCTCCTTTCATGTCCGGCCGGAGGAGAAGCACTACCACTGCTTTGGCTGCCAGGTTTCCGGCGACCCGTTCGACTTCGTGATGGAGACCGAGGGGCTCGATTTCAAGGCCGCGCTCGAGACGCTCGCCGACCGCTTTGGCGTCAAGCTCGAGACCGAAGACGAGGACCCGGCCGCGGCTAGCCGCCGCGAGCGCCGGGAGCGATTGTTCTCGTTGCTCGGCCGGGCCACGACCTATTACTCCAGGTATCTGTGGGAGGCGCGGGAAGCGGAGGCTGCACGCTCCTACCTGCTGAGTCGGGGTCTGGAGGAGCAGACGTTGCGTGAGTTCCGGGTCGGCTACGCACCGAGCGCCTGGGACCGGATGCTCCGCGCATCGCGTGGGTCCGGGTTCAGCGAGGAGGAGTTGCTCGCGGTCGGGCTCGCGCAGCGTTCGCGCAATCGGCCTGGGGACATCTACGACCGCTTTCGGGAGCGGATCATGTTCCCGGCCGTCGACACCCGCGGGCGCGTGCACGGATTCGGCGCCCGCGCGATGCGCGACAACCAGCGCCCCAAGTATCTGAACACCTCAGACGGCGAGCTGTACCACAAGCGCGAGGTGCTGTTCGGGGTCGACCTCGCCCGGTCGACGGCATCGAAGGCCGACCGGATGATCCTCGTCGAGGGCTACACGGACGTACTCGCGCTGCATCAAGCGGGGTTGCGCAACGCGGTCGGGATCATGGGCACGGCGCTGACCGAGGAGCAGGTCTCAGAGCTCGAGCGGATCGCGCATGTGCTCGAGCTGTGCCTCGACGCCGACCGTGCCGGGCAGGACGCGATGCTGCGCGCGGCGCGGCTGGCGCGAGCTCGCAAGCTGGAGCTGCGAGTGGTCGGGCTGCCCGAGGGCACTGACCCGGCCGAGCTCGTCGAGCGCGAGGGCGCGCAGGCGCTGCGCACGCTGGTCGAAGACTCGAAGCCGTTCGTCGCCTTCCAGGTCGACAGAATCCTCGCGCGTGCCGACACCCGGAGCGCCGAAGGGCGTGATCAAGCGCTCGACGAGCTGCGTCCGGTGCTCGACGGGGTGCCTGCGAGCGTCCTGCGCGACGAGCTCGTCCGCCGCGTCGCGGGGCGCCTCGAATTGACCGAGGCGAGGCTGGCAGCGCTGCTTGCCTCCAATGGTGCCTCGGCGAACGCCGCCCGGACGAGCCTGGCTGGCGACACCGGCGGAGGCGAAGCGCCCGTCGCGCGCGACCGCGGGCCGCGCCTCGAGCGCACGTTCCTGGCGCTCTGCATCGCGCTGCCCGAGCCCGGCGCGCGGGCGCTTGAGGCGATCGATCCCGACGAGCTGCTGACCAGCGCCCAGCTGCGGCGAGCCGCGCGGCATCTCGCCGACGGGCATACCGGGTCGCCGCTCGCGGATCTACCGGCCGACGACGAGGACTTCGCGCGTCTGGTCGCCGAGCTCGTGCAGCTCGCCGGGCGGATCCCCGACCCGAGCGCGGACCGGCTCGAGCACGCGCGCCTGGTCCTCGAGCGCGACCGGCTCGACCGCGCGATCCTCGGCGCCCGCGGCCGCGGCGTGGAGGGGGCTGGGACCGGCGAACTGGCCAGACAGCGCGAGCTGGTGCGGGAGCGACTACGGGCAGTCGGTGACCGGTTGCAGGAAATCAACTAGGGCGCCTGAGATTGCAGGCGTACTGGCGCCGGCACCTGACGCCGCCTTGCGGGTCAGTGCTTGCTGCGCGCCTGCTTGCCCTTGCCGCTGCCCTTGCCCTTGCCCTTGCTCGGTGGTGGTCTTCTTCTTGGGCGCGGGCGGGTGCAACGCCTTGTTGATCAGCTGCTGGAGGGCGGCCGTCGAGCCCGCGATCGTGAGCGCGGCCTGGGCACACGCCGGTAGGCCGATCCCGGTGGCTTCCGCGGCGAGTTTTTGCTCGGTCGTCGACTCGAACGGGGAGAACTGCTGAGCCTGCTGAGGCACCTTGTCGAGCAGCGCTTCGGTGATCGTCTTTGCGGCCGCGGTCCCGGTTTGGATGCCGGTCGTGAACGGGACGATCGGCTTTCCGGCGGTCCCCTGTCCCGCAATGCCGCGCAGCGCTGAGACGAGGCTTGCGTTGAGGCTGAAGGTGTTGTCCATGTCGGACGCGAGGGTCGCGGATGTGAGCGGTGGCTCCGTGGCCAGCGACTGGTTGCGAGCGGCGCACAGCCGGTTCGCCTGGCCGAATATGATCGCTCGCGCGGAGCCCGGGCCGGCCTTGGCCGAGGTCGAGACGGTCTTCGCCGATCCCGCGGACGAGCCGCCCGCCGAGTCACCGGAGCCTGAACCCGAGCTCCTCGAGCCCGATCCCGGCCCCGAGCCCCCTGAGCCCGAGCCCCCCGAGCCCGAGCCCCTCTGAGCCCGAGCCCTTTGAGCCCGAACCAGTGTGCGCCGAGCCGCCCGGCGTGTAGCTCGCGCCAGCCGAGGAGTTGCCCTGCTCTCCTCCGGCCAGGGCGGCGTAGTGGACCGTGATCCCGGTCGACGAACTGGTGTACCCCGTGGCCGTCGCGGCGACCGTGATTCGGGTAAACGGTTCGCTCAGCGTCAGAGGCACACGGAAGACGCCGCTCTGAACGACGGCGGGCCGCCCGGAAACCGAGACAACCGCGTCGCGAGGCGAGACATTGCCGATCACCTCGACTGACCGGACCGAGACCGTCGCGCCGTCGGTCGGAGCGAGCACCGAGAGGTTGACCGCATGATGGCTCGGAGTGGCGCTGCTGCCGCCGCCACAGCCCGCCGCGACGACAGCCAGCACCGCCGCGCCGAGCCCAACGGCCCAGCCTTTCACCAGACGACCCCGGTTGATTCCGTGCGCGCGAGTTGTAACAGACACCGCTTTCCCAATCGGCTCAAATCGCCGAGTCCTAAAGGGTTCGTCCGGCGCTCGTGCGAACATATGTTCGACCGATTAGCAGGCAAAAAATTAGTAAGTTGGACAAGGACTCCCTCAAGCTGTTGCTCGCCCAAGGGCTGAGCGTCGAGCAGATCGCGAAGCGCTTCGGCAGGCCGTCGTCGACCGTCGCGTACTGGATGGCGCAGCACGGGCTCGCCGCCCTCGGTCGCGACAAGCACGCGACGGGTGGGATCGAGCGCGAGCGCCTCGAGGAGCTGGTTGATGCCGGGATGACGATCGCCGAAATCGGGGCCGCCGTCGGTCTGAGCAAGTCCACGGTGGGTTACTGGCTAAGGCGACATCAGCTGAGGACCAGAAATAAAGTCGGGCGTCGCCTTGCGCGTGAGATGAGGGAGGCCAAGGCCGCCGGCCTTGCTGTGATCACGTTCGAGTGCATCCATCATGGGGCGACCGAATACGTGCTCGAAGGACGCGGCTACTACCGGTGCAAACGGTGCCGCAGCGAGAGCATTTCAAGACACCGTCGCCGGCTGAAGGAGCGGCTCGTCAGCGAGGCCGGCGGCTGCTGCGCGATTTGCGGCTACGCCCGTACGGTCGCGGCGCTGGAGTTTCACCACGTCGATCCAGCGACGAAGCGATTCGGGATCAGCGCTGGCGGGTTGACGCAATCACTCAAAACGCTTCGCCAAGAGATCGCTGACTGCGTCTTGCTGTGTGCGAACTGCCACGCTGAGGTCGAGCACGGCATTACCACGCTTCCCCTAAAGTGTGATTCGGAGTCTGGGGCCTGACCATCGGCACCGGGAAATCGAGACCTTAATCCGGGGTAGCTCAACCGGCAGAGCGAACGGCTGTTAACCGTTAGGTTGTGGGTTCGAGTCCCACCCCCGGAGTTACTACAAGCGAGACCCAGCATGAAGCTGTACGTCTGCTACGGAACGTGGACCGCCGGCGGGTCGATTCACAAGCACCCGTGTGGGGAGGCCCACAAGGCGCTTGTCCAAGCCGGGCATCGGCCACAGGTGATTCGTTCATATGGGCTCGGGGCTGTTGCCCGGCGTGCTGAACGACCTGACGCCTGGACGGCGCCGGGTCAAGGAGCTGACGGGCAATTACTGGGTGCCGGTGCTGATCGCCGATGACGAGACGGTCGTCCAAGGCTCCGAGCGGATCATCGCCTGGGCACAGGCCAACCCGGCCGCACCGGCGGCGGCCGCCGCGTAATGCGACAGATGGCCGACTTCATCCGCCAGACGACGGTTGAGGAGCTCGAGGGCTGGGAGCTGCACGGCGCTCTGTGGCGCACGGTCGCGCTCGGCACGGAGCACGTCGTCGTCGAACTCTGCACGTGCTACGGCGAGCCGGTCGACATGGTCACCAGCCGCGACCCGCGCGTGATCGAGTTCGTCCGCCAACACGCACAACAGCGCGACAGCTGAGGTCGCCGGCGAGCACCGCACCCGCCAGAGGCCAACTCTTAGACGAGGTCAGCGCGCGGCAGCGCTGCGACCGGGCAGCGGCGAGCGCTTCGACCGGGTCAGCCGCGCGCGAGCGCTTCGACCGGGTCAGCTGCGCGCGAGCGCTTCGACCAGGTCAGCCGCTCGCGCGGCGCCCGCCTCGGCGCTCGTACCCGCCGCCAAACGCTGCGCGCCGGGCCGCAACCCAGGCCGAGCCAGTGCCCGCCGGACCGCGAGCCGCAGCGTCAGGGGCGTCAGCGCCGGCCACGGGAGCCGTACGCCAACGCCCGCCCAGGCAGCCCTAGCGGCATTCTCGGCCATGTCGCCGGCGTGCGGCACGCCGACGACCGCCGCGCCCGACACCAGCGCCCGCGCGAGCGTCCCGTGGCCGGCGTGGCAGACCACGAGCGCGCACCCGGGCATCGTGCGCGCGTAGGACACCCACTCGACCAGCCGCGCGTTGGACGGCACGGCTAAGGCGCCCGAAACCGGACGCCGGTTCCATGTCGCGAGCACCCGCACCGGCTCGCCGGCGAGCCCCTCGAGCGCCGCTCGCAACAGGCGGTGATCGGGATCCTGGGCGGTCGACGGTGCGACCAGCACCAGCGGCGCGTCGCCCGGCGGCGGCTCGACGTGCTCGTACGGAGGCTCCCAGATCAGCGGACCGACGACATGCACGTGGTCCGGCCAGCGGCGCGGGTACTCGAGCTCCGGGAACGTGCCGACCAGGCAAAGCTGCTGGCTGAGCCCACCGTGAAAGCGCTCAACCGGACCCAGGCCGAGCTGCCGCCGCGCGTCGTTGAGCTCTTCGCGGCCCCGTCGCAGCCCAACCTCGACGGGCCGATCAAAGGCGCGCCACAACCAGCGGCCAACCGCGGTCCGCGGTAGCCGCGCGCCGAACGCGTACGGGCGGAAAGCCGGACTCCATCACCGGGTAGACGTGGGGGATCAGCGTGGCGACCGCCAACCCCTCGAGTTCGGCGGCGAGCGCCGGGGCGAGCGTCAGGATGTCGTGCACGACCAGGTCCGGCCCGAAATCGGCGATCGCCGGGCGCGTCTGTGACGTCGCCAGCACGACGGCCTCGTACGGCGTCAGCGGGCGATCGCGCGTCGGGAACACCGGATACTCCGGCGCCGCGACGAAGCGCATCCCGTGGCGTTCGACATCCCCCTGCCAGCGGGACCACGTCTCGTACACCACGTCGTGGCCGCGCGACGCGAGCTCGGCGCCCAGCGCGAGCATCGGAAATGCGTGGCCGGGCTGACCAAACGCACCCAGAAACAGGCGCAGCCGCGCTCCGCCGGCGATCAAGCCGCGAGCTCGGCGATTTCCCGCAGCTGCGTCACCCGGTCATCCGCGGTCCATGCCATCGGGCTGACCATCAAGGTGCCCACGTTGGCCGCCCGGAAAGCGCCGATCCGCTCGCGGACGACCTCGCGCGGACCGCAGAGGGAGACTGCGTCGATCAGCGCAGCCGGAATCGCCGCGGCCGCGTCGTCCTTCTTGCCGTCCAGGTAGAGGTCCTGGATCTCTTGCGCCGCCTGCTCGAAGCCGTAGCGCTTGACGAGGTTGTTGTAGAAGTTCTGCTTGCGCGACCCCATGCCGCCGATGTACAGCGCGAGCACGGGCCGCATCAGGTTGCGCGCGAGCTCGCGGTCGTCAGACACGTATGCCTGGACCGTCGGGGCGATGTCGAAACCGTTCAGCGACCGGCCCGCACGAGCGGCACCCTCCTCGAGCAGCTCGCGAAACGACGCGACGTGCTCCGGCGAGAAGAAGGTCGGGATCCAGCCGTCGGCGATCTCGCCGGCGAGCGCCGTGTTGTTGGGACCGATCGCCGCCAGGTAGATCGGGATCCGCTCCTGGACCGGCGCGATCATCAGCTTCAGCGCTTTCCCGGGCCCGTCGGGCAGCGGCAGCTCGATCGTCTCGCCGCGGAACTCGAGCCGCTCGCGGTCTAGCGCCTTGCGGACGACGGCGACGTATTCGCGGGTCCGCTGCAGCTGGCGAGCGAACCGCTGCCCGTGCCAGCCCTCGGCGACCTGTGGACCGGACGAGCCGATCCCGAGCACCATCCGTCCGCCCGAGAGCTCGTCGATCGTCGCCGCGGTCATCGCCGTCAGCGCGGGGCTGCGTCCCGGCATCTGGAAGATCGCGGATCCGAGCTTGATCGTGCTGGTGCCCGCGGCGAGCCACGCGAGCACCGTGGCCGCGTCGGAGCCGTAGGCCTCGGCCGCCCAGACCGAGTCATAACCGAGCCGCTCGGCCTCCTTGACGACGTGCAGCTGGTCCTGTGGTCCCATCCCGAGACCCCAGTAGCCGATATTCACACCGAGCTTCACCGCGAGGCTCCTTTTTGCACGTGGGAATCGTTCGTTGGTCGCCAAACGTGATCGCTACAGTCGCCGCCGCCGGCGGCCGATTAACGGAACCCTATGCCAGGGAAGCGCATCACGGCCGGCGAGGGGCTGCAGCTCGCGATCGACTCGCTGCCGCGCAAGACGAGGATCGCGATGCTCGCAGGCCTGGACGCAAACACGATCATCGTCGGCGCCTACACGACCAGCGATGGCGTCTGCCCGATGCTCGCCGCGCACCGGAGCGGGGGGCGGACCAGCACGATCGCCTTCGCGAAGGCGTGGGACCGGTTCGCGCTCGGCGACTCCCGTCGCAAGCGCCGCCAGGGCGAGCCGCGGCCGGCCACCGAACAGGAACTGTTGGCGCTCAGGTCCTTCCTCGAGACCAGCCTGCTGATCGAGGACGCGCGCCCGATGGCGCCTAATGCGGCTCACAGGGAGCATTTGGAGCTGATCGCACGGCGCGGCCGCGCGTCGGCGGTCGGCGCCGACGACGCGAGCGCCGACATCGACTGCAGCCGCACGCTCGGCGAGCGGCCCGGCTGGGCGTGGTCGTCCGTGCTCCGCGACGTCGACGACTCCCAACGCATCCTGAGGCTCGTCCGGGCTGAGCTCGGCACCGTCGAGGAACGCCCCGTTCGCAAACGGGTCGCACGCCGCGCGCTCGCGTCGACCGCCACGCGCGCCGCCGACTCCGTCGTGTCGCACTGACGAACCGACCACGCGCGTCGTGATACTTGCCGCGTGAGCGAGCAGGTGCTGGAAGCGGCCGACGAGGAACTCGCCGAGCGCCGGACGAGCGCCGTCGAGTTGCTGTGGGACCTGGTGTTCGTGTTCGCGATCACGCAGGTGACGGCGCTGCTCGCGCACCGGCACAGCTGGAGCGGTTTCGCCGAAGGGATGCTGCTGCTGGCGCTCGTCTGGTGGGCCTGGTCGGCGTTCGTGTGGGCCGCCAACGCCGAACCGAGCGATTCGAAGGTGCTAAGGGGCTACCTGCTAGCCGGAACAGTGCTGATCTTCATCGCCGGGCTTGCGTTGCCGCAAGCTTTCGCTCGCGAGGGCGCCCTGTTCGCGGTCGCTTACGCGCTCGTTCGCCTGTTGCACCTGGCGCTGTACGTCGATGCCTCACGAAGGGGAAACGCCGCCTGGAGCGCGATCGTCGGCTTCGCCGTCACGGTGGTGATCGGCATGGCGCTACTGGTCGCCGGCGGCGTGTTGCTGCACGGCTGGCACCGGGCGCTGCTGTGGGCGTTGGCGGCGGCGATCGACTACGCCGGCCCTGCGTGGCTGACCCGCGAGCGGCTGCGCGGCCTGCAGCGAGTCGCCGTCGCGCACTTCGCCGAGCGTTACAGCACGTTCGTGATCATCTGCCTCGGCGAGTCGGTCCTCGCGATCGGTGTCGGCGTCGGAACCGAGCAGCGGCATCTGACCCCAGAGCTCGTGTTCGCCGCCAGCCTCGCGCTGCTGACGGCGATCGGCATGTGGTGGGCGTACTTCGATCGCGTCGCCGAGCTCGCCGAGGCCAGGCTGCGCTCGCACGACGATCCCGTGCTCGCAGCCGCCGACGCCTACAGCTACATGCACCTCGTGATCGTCGCCGGGATCATCATCTTCGCGGCAGGGGTGAGGCTGACGGTCCACAATTCGGTCAGCGCGCCAATGCCCGAACCCGGGCGCTTGGCGCTGTGCGGCGGTGTCGCCGTGTACCTGCTCGGGCTGACGGCGTTCCGGCTGCGGATCACAGGTGAGCTGGGATGGCTCGCGATCGTGGCCGCTGGAGCCGTGCTGGCGCTGTACGCGTTCGGCGGGACGCTCCCGGCGTGGGCGATCGCGGCCGGCCTTGCCGCGCTCGTAGGCGCGCTGTGCGTGGCCGAGTGGCTGGGCGCGCCGGACGCCGACGAGCCCGCCGAGCGGGGAGCTGCCCAGCCCGGTCCGGCCGGCCAGAGTTGAATGCGCCGGCATAACGCGGTCGAGGCCGCCCGCATAACGCGCTCGAACGCGCCCAGATAAGGTGGCGCGATGAACGAAATCAACGCTTACGCGTACACGGCGCACACCCAATGCGGGTCCTGATCACCGGAGCGACGGGCACGATCGGGTTGGCGCTCGCCGACGCGCTGCGAGCACGAGGAGATCAGGTGGTCGCGCTCACCCGGGACCCGGAGCGGGGCCAGCGCGTGGTCGGTGACGGCGCCGAGGTGTACGCGTGGCCCCGACCGACCGCGGAGCCGCCGCCCGGCGAGGCTCTGGCAAGCGCCGATGCGATCGTCAACCTGCTCGGGGAGCCGATCGACCAGCGGTGGACGCCTGAGGCCAAGCAGCGGATCCGTGACTCGCGGGTGCTGTCCACCCGCGCGATCGTGACCGCACTCAAGCAGCTGCCCGACGCCGAGCGGCCGCGAGTGCTGGTCTCGCAGTCGGCGACCGGCTATTACGGCCCCCGCGACGACACGGCACTCGACGAGCACGCGCCGGCCGGTCACGACTTCCTCGCCGGCGTCGTGGTCGAATGGGAGCGCGAGGCGGCTGCCGGCGCGCCGAGCGTGCGGGTCGCTTGCACCCGGACCGGCGTCGTGCTGTCCCGCAGCGGCGGCGCCCTGTCGCGGATGCTTCCGTTCTTCAAGCTCGGGCTCGGTGGCCCGGTCGCGGGGGGTCACCAGTACGTACCGTGGGTCCATCTCGACGACCTGGTCGGCGCGCTGATGCGGTGCGTCGACGACGACGCGGTCACGGGCCCGGTGAATGTGACGGCTCCGAATCCGGTGACCAACGCCGAGCTGTCGCGCGCCCTGGGCCACGTGCTCGGACGCCCGGCGGTCCTTCCGGTGCCCGCGATTGGGCTAAAGCTGCTTTACGGGGACATGGCCGAGATCGTCACCACCGGCCAGCGCGCCGTCCCCGCGCGCCTACTCGAGCTCGGGTTCGAGTTTGCGTATCCGGAGCTCGAACACGCGCTGCAAGACGTGTTGACCAACTCGTGACCGCGCTGGTCTGGTTCCGCCGCGACCTGCGGATCCATGACCATCCCGCGCTCCACGCAGCGCTCGCTCGCGGCCCCGACGTCGCGACGGTGTTCTGCTTCGACGACGCGCTGCTGAAGGGCCGCCACGCATCTGGGCCACGCACGCAGTTCCTGCTCGAATCGCTCGCCGATCTGGACGATTCGCTGCGCATGCGCGGCGGGCGTCTGTTCCTACGCCACGGCGCGCCACAGCGTGGACTGCCGGCGTTGGCGGGAGCGGTGGGTGCGACGAGCGTCCACTACTCGTGGGACGTGAGCCCGTTCGCGCGCCGGCGTGAGCGCCAGGTGGGTGAGGCGCTCGCTCAGGCGGGGATCGAAGCGGTGGCCCACCCGGGGCTGTTCGCGGTCGACGCGCTGCGATCGATCACGACCACGGCCGGGAATCCGTACACCGTCTTCACGCCGTTTCACCGCGCGTGGCTCGCCCAGCCCAAACGCGAACCGCTGAGCGCGTCGCGCTCGGTGACCGCGCCGAGCGGGAACGTCGACCCTGGCGAGCTGCCCAGCCTCACGGACCTCGGTCTCGTACAGCAGTGCGAGGAGCCGATGCCCGGGGGGAGCGGGCCGGTCGCAGAGCAATGGCGCGATTCCTGCGCAGCCGGGTTGCGGACTACGACGGCGGCCGCGACGAGCTGGCCAGCGGACGCGTCTCGCGCCTGTCTCCGTACCTGCACTTCGGGTGCATCTCGGCGCGCGAGGTCGAGCAGCGGCTCGGCGACGGAGACGGCCCGGCGGCGTTCCGGCGCCAGCTCTGCTGGCGCGACTTCTACGCTCACGTGTTGGGGCACTTCCCGGCCAACGCACGCAGCGAGTACCAGCGGCGGTACCGGGGCGCGATCCGCTGGAGTCACGCCGAGCGGCGGTTTGCCGCCTGGTGCGACGGCCGCACCGGGTATCCGCTCGTCGATGCCGGGATGCGCCAGCTGCGCCGCGAGGGCTGGATGCACAACCGCGCCAGGCTCGTCGTCGGGTCGTTTCTGAGCAAGGACCTCGGGATCGACTGGCGCTGGGGCGAGCGCTGGTTCATGCGCTGGCTGTTGGACGGCGACGAGGCGAGCAACAACGGCAACTGGCAGTGGATCGCGTCGGTCGGGGTCGATCCCCAGCCGGCCTTTCGCCGGATCTTGAGCCCGGCGCGGCAGCAGCGGCGGTTTGACCCGCGTGGCGCTTACGTGCGGCGCTACGTGGCCGAACTCGAGCGAGTCCCCGACGACCACCTCGCGGAGCCGTGGAAGATGCCGGGCGACGTCCAGGAGCGCGCTGGCTGCCGGATTGGCCGCGACTACCCGGCGCCGATCGTCGACCACGCACAGGCGCGCCGCGAGGCGCTGGAGCGCTACCGCATCTGAAGGGCCGGGTAGGGGCGGTCGCGGCGTTTCGTTTCGCCTCAGGGCCTGCGCGGCGTCCGCGGCGATTCGTTTCGCCTCAGGGCCTGCGCGACGTCCGCGGCGATTCGTTTCGCCTCAGGGCCTGCGCGGCGTCCGCGGCCCTTCGGTTTGGCCCACGCGATTATGGAGAAATCTGAAAGAGTCTTGCAGATCTCTGCGGCAACTGCTAGAACTCTGAAAGAGTCTTTCAGAAGGAGTGCAGATGCCCGAATCTCGTCCCGTCCTGACTGACCCGGAGGTGCTCGAGGCGCTCGCGCACCCGGTTCGGCTTGACCTACTCAATTACCTGATGTCGACGGGCCCGGCGACCGCGTCGACGTGCGCTCGCGCGGTCGGGGACACGCCGTCGAACTGCAGCTACCACCTGCGGACCCTCGCCCGCCACGGGCTCGTCGAAGCGATCGCGTCGCCGGACGGGCGTGAGCGCCCCTGGCAGGCGACGATCACCGGCTTCGACGTCGATCCCGATACCGAACCAGAGTCGCCCGAGGGACGTGGATCGGCGGCCCTGCTCGCGGCATCGCTCGCTCTCGAGCAGCGAACGGTGCGCGACTACCTTTCGCACCGTGACGCGGTCGCCCCGGAGTGGAGGGCGGCAGACCAGTGGTCTGCCTACATGCTGCGCGTCACACCGAGCGAGCTGAGCCGGCTCGCCGCGCAGCTGGACGAGCTGATCCGCCCGCTGATCGCAGCGACCCGCGAGTCTCCGCCGGAGGACGCCGAGCTCGTGCAGCTAGGCCTGTACGCGTTCCCGAGACAGGGTGCCCAGTGGACCGGCCGGCATCGCTGACCCAACCCGGCTTCAGGTCGCTGTGGTTGGCCGGGATGATCTCCGACGCCGGCGACTGGATGCTCCTGGTCGCGCTCCCGATCTTCGTCTATAGCCTCACGGGGTCGGCGCTCGGCACCGCCGCGGCATTCGGTGCCGAGCTCGCGCCCGGGATGCTGCTCGCACCGGTCGCCGGACTGCTCGCCGACCGCGTTGACCGCCGGCGGCTGCTGCTCACCGTTACGTCGCTGCAGGCGCTGGCGCTGTTGCCGCTGCTGTTCGTGCGCGGCCCTGCCGGCCTCGGTCTGGTGTATGGCGTGATCGTGATCCAGGCCGTGCTCGCAACCCTGTTCGAGCCGGCCAAGAACGCTCTGCTGCCGACGCTCGTCGCGCCGGACGACTACGTATCCGCCAACTCGCTGGTCGCGCTCGGCGCCGGAATTGGAAGGCTCGTCGGAGGGCCGCTGGGTGGACTGCTGCTCGCGGCCGGTCAGTTGCGAGCGATCGTGATCGCCGACGCGCTCACGTTCGCCGTCGCCGGTTGGCTGATCGCGCGGCTACCCGCCACAACCCGCCGGCCCGCGGCGATCCGCGGCGACCCCGTGCGACCCCGGCGACCCCGGCGACCCCAGCGCGGTCCAGGTTCGGCGGCTATCTGTCGGCGCTCCGGGGGCGGCGCATCCGCGGAGGCCTCGTGGTCGCCCTGATCGCGGGCGCCGCGCAGGGGATCTTCGTGGTCCTCTTCATCCTGTTCGTGGCTCGGCGGCTGCACGGGGGGGCGGGCGAGATCGGCTTGCTGCGCGGGGTGCAGGCGATCGGCGCGATCTGCGCGGGGCTCGTGCTGGGGCTGTCGCGCCGCTCGCTAGCCGCCGGCTGGCTGACGGCGATCGGCGCGCTGACATTCGGCGCACTCGACCTGTTCCTCTGGAATGCGCCGGCGCTGACCACCGGTATCGCGCTGTACGTACTGCTGTTCGTGGTCGTCGGTGCCCCGGGGGTCGTGATGGAAACGGGGCTGATCAGCTCGCTGCAGCTGTCCAGCCACGGACGCCGAACGCGGACGAGTGTTCGGCGCGCTGACCCTTGCCACCAACGCCGGACAGGCCGCCGGGATGCTCGCCGCCGGCTTGCTGACGGCGCCGCTCGGGCTGATGACGCTGCTCAACGCGCAGGGCTGCCTTTATCTGCTGGCAGGGGCGCTCGCCGCCGCGGTGACAGTCGGACCGCTCCGCGTAGGTCGTCAGCGCGTCGCGGCCGAGCCTGCCAGCCTGGGCCGATGAACCTCGAGCTCATTCGGCGGCTCGAAGCGGCCGCCGTACGGTCATGGCCTGCGACCGTCACGCGCGCGGCACCGGGCGGCTGGCTGCTGCGCGCGACGCCGGGACTGGATCGCGGGCGCTCGAACAACGCGCTGACCCCGTGTCGAGCGCTTGACGACGCGGAGATTGCGCCCGCGATCGAGCTCGTCTGCGCGTTCTCGAACGAGCACTCGATCAGACCGGGAATTCAGGTCAGCCCGCTCGGGCTCCACGACCCGTTGCAGAAGGCGCTGGACCGGCGCGGCTGGTCCCGGCAGTGGCCGACGGTGGTGATGACCGGCCCGCCGAAAGCGATCGACGCGCGTCCGGCGCACGTGTCGTCAGAAGACCACGCCTCGAGCGCCTGGCTGCGAGCGTGGGGGCGATGCGAGCCGGGCCGCGACCTCGACGCACACGCCAACACGGTGTTCGCACTGCTGCGCGGGCGCGCCTGCTTCGCACGGATCGGCTCAGACGCCGTCGGGATCGGCGTCCGCCATGATCAGCTGGTCGGGATGTACTGCATCGCCGTCGATCCGGCGTATCGCCGCGACGGGCTGGGTACCGCGATCGTCTCGGCGCTGCTCGGACGGCTGGGCGACGGCGCCGAGCTCGCCTATCTCCAGGTCGAGGAGACCAACGCCGCGGCGTGCGGTCTGTACGGCAAGCTCGGCTTCACTCGGCAATACCGCTACTGCCACCGGGTTCGCTAACGGCGCTTACGCCGTCCGCGGACGACCCACTGCGGCACCGGCACCGGCGAGAGGTGGTTGAACGCCTGCCCCGCCAGCAGTCTCGGCTCGAGCTTGATCACCAGCAGCGCGAGCTCGTCGCGCTCGGATGCGGTGAGCGTGCTCGGGCGACCGTGGGCCTTTCGGACGAGCGCGAGCACCCGGCGCCGCTCGCCCGGCGAAAGCCGCAGCAGGTGGTCGCGAGCGAGCAGCCCGACCTGCGCGATCGCGATCAGCTTGAGGACCGGGAGTCGGCGCAGTCCGGGGACACGTGAGGCGGCGTTGTCGATTGAGCGGGCGACGTGTCCAGGACTCATGCATTCGAGTCTAGGAAGCGCTCCGGCCAACCGGCGCCAGGTTCGGGCGCCTCGACCATCAGCAGCTGCCCAGTCCGCGGCTCGTCCTCGGCCCCGGCCGAGCCGTGCCATTCGCGGACGACCATGAATAGCGTCCGTCCTGTCGCGCCGCCGAGCGTGCACGAGAAGCAACCTCGATCGAGCTCGATCACGTCGAGCAGCTCGCCACCCTCCGCGACCCGCACACAGCGCCGGTACGGCACGTCCGCGTACCACACCGCGCCGGATGCGTCGATGCAGATCGCCGTCGGGAGCGGCCTTGCCCAGCTCGGCCCACACGCGGCGGTTTGAGAGCGTGCCGTCGTCGGCGATCTCGAACGCGGTCAACCGGCCCGCATAGGACTCGGCGACGATCAGTGTCGAGTTGTCGGGCGTGACCGCCATCCCGTTTGGAAACGCGATCTCGTCGGCGACCTGGCGGACGACGTGATCAGGTGTCACGAGCACGACCAGCCCGGGGGCGAACGGCTCGCCGGCCATCAGGTCGAACCCGCCGCCGTTGACGTAGGCGTTCGCGCGGCCGTCGACCACGATCTCGTTCCAGCCCTTATCGGAGATCGGCTTCAGGTCGGCATAGGTGGAGAACGTGCCGTCGAGCTCGCGCTTGAGCAGTTGCCGCTGGGCTGCGGACACGACCAGCAACTCGCCGCTCGGGAGCCAGTCGATGCAGAACGGAAACGAAGCAACGTGGGCAACGACCTCAGAGTCACCCCTCAGATCGACGGCGATCAACTCCTCGGCGGCCCAGTCGGCGAACCACAACCGGTCGCTGTGCCAGCGTGGGGACTCGCCAAACGCGATCCCGCTCATCAAGAGCTGAGGCTGATCCATCGGCGGTCGCGATCGTAGCAAACTAGACGGTCTAGTTCCCAGGCCAAGCACTATGGCCTTGCGAGGAAGGCGTCGCGCCGGGGAGTAGGATCGCGGTCGTGGGCTACTTCCTCGTCACGATGGCCCATGGACCGCAGTGGGACGCGTCGCGCGGGGTGCGCGAGCAGGACGCGTTCGACGCCCATGCGGCGTTCATGGACCAGCTCGTCGACGATCGGTTTGTGATCCTCGGTGGTCCGATCGGTGACCGCGCGATGCTCGTCGTCGAGGCGGAGAGCGAGCAGGAGATCGAGCAGCGCATGGAGCCCGACCCGTGGAAGCCGATGGGCATCCTGCACGTCGGAGTGGTCGAGCCGTGGACGATCTGGCTCGACGGCCGTGCCACGCGGGCAGAGCGCTGAGCGCTCTGATTGACTGCCGCACAATCGAGCAACCGAAAGCGAGGAGAGCATGGGGGAGCCCACACCGCCTCAACGCCCCGTCGAACAGGAGCCCGAGCCGGTCGCGGCCGAGCCCGCCGACGACGACCAGCTGGTCGAGGAGGACCTGCTGATCGAGGAGGTCTCGATCGACGGGATGTGCGGCGTCTATTAGCGCCACCGCAACTGAGCTCGCCCAGCTGACATCCGCGGACCTGGAGCGGACCGGCCAGGTCCTGCTGGTTCCGCTCGGTGCGACCGAGCAGCACGGGCCGCACCTCCCGCTCGGCACCGACACCGCGGTAGCGGTCGCGCTGTCAGACGCAGTCGCCCGGCGCTGCGACCGGGTGGTCGTGGCACCGGCGATCCCGTACGGCTCGTCCGGTGAGCACGAAGGCTTCGCCGGAACGCTTTCGATCGGCCAGGCGGCGATTGAGCAGCTGCTGGTCGAGCTCTGCCGCTCCGCGAGTGCGACGTTTCGGCGCGTGGTGCTGGTCGGCGCACATGGCGGTAACGCGGAGCCACTACAGCGGGCGCTCGCCACGCTCCGTGCCGAGGGTCGCGACGTGCGGGTGTTCGCACCCGACTTCAGCGGCGATGCCCACGCCGGTCAGACCGAGACGTCGCTGATGCAGGCGATTGCGCCCAACCTCGTGCGGGCTGAGCGCGCGGAGGCGGGGGAGACGAGGCCGCTCGAGCAACTGATCGCCGCGCTGCGGGCGCACGGCGTCCGCGGCGTCAGCCCCAATGGGGTGCTCGGCGACCCGGCCGGCGCTACGCCGGAGCGAGGCCGCGCGCTGCTGGAGGCGGCGGCCGCCGAGCTCGCGGCGCAGCTCGAGGGCTGTTCTTGAACCGCGTCGCGATCGTCACCGGGGCCGCCCGGGGGATCGGGGCCGCGACCGTCGCCGCGCTGGCAGCCGACGGCTTTGAGGTGTTGGCGGTCGATCGCGGCGAGCAGGATCAGAGACTCGACTACGGACTCGCCACTCGCGAGCAGCTCGAGGCCATGGCCGACGCCGCGGGAGCTGGCGTGCATGCCGCGATCGCCGACGCGACCGACGTCGACGCGCTTGGGGCGGTCGTCGCTCGCGCCGAACGCGACCACGGCGGGCTCGACGTGATCGTTATGGCCGCGGGCGTGATCGCGGGCGGCGTGCCGCAATGGGAGCTTTCCCCCGCGCAGGAGCAGGCGGTGATCGACGTCTGTCTGGGCGGCGTGCTGACCGCCTCACGGGTCGCGATCCCGGCTTTGCTGCGGCGGCCCCAGCCGCGTCATGGCCGCGTGATCGCGGTCGCCTCGACCGCGGCCAGCCGCGGCCTCCCGATGTTGGCCGCCTACTGCGCCGCCAAAGGCGGCGTGGCGGCGCTGATCCGGGCGCTGGCCGTCGAGCTGCGCGGGACCGGCGTGACCGCCAACGCGGTCAGCCCGGGATCGACACGCACCGCGATGCTCGACGAGAGCGCCCGACTCTATGGTCTGGCGAACGTCGAGCAGTTCAGCGCCCACCAACCGATCGAACGACTGCTCGAGCCCGCCGAGGTCGCCGCGGCGATCGCGTTTCTCGCCCGGCGCGACGCGGGCGGGATCACCGGGGTGCTGCTTCCGATCGACGGCGGCATGTCGGTCTGAATCGCGACGTGTTTGCGCAGGCTGCCGCACCGATCTAGGCTCCAAGTCCATCAGTCATCGCACCAGAGGGAGACACGCCCAGTGAAGACAAAGGCCGCCGTGCTCACCGGAATCAAACAGCCGTGGGAGATCATGGAGCTCGACCTCCGCGACCCCAAGGAGAACGAAGTCCTGATCCGGTATGTGGCAGCCGGACTCTGTCATTCCGATGAGCACTTGATGACCGGCGACCTCCCGGTCCCGCTGCCGTACATCGGCGGCCACGAGGGCGCCGGGATCGTCGAGGCGATCGGACCGGGCGTCACCCGCGTCGGCGTCGGCGACCACGTCGTCTGCTCGTTCATCCCCTCCTGCGGTCACTGCCGCTGGTGCTCGCAAGGCCAGCAGAGCATCTGCGACCTGGGTGCGACGATCCTCGAGGGGTGCCTGCCGGACGGTAGCTACCCGTTCACACTCGACGGCCAGGGCGTCGGCGCGATGTGCATGCTCGGGACGTTCTCGCAGTACGCGGTTATCTCCGAGACATCGGCGGTCAAGGTCGATGACGACCTGCCGCTTGAGATAGCGGTCCTGTGCGGGTGTGGAGTCCCGACCGGGTGGGGATCGGCCGTCAACACCGGCAATACGCAGATCGGCGACACGGTGATCGTGTTCGGGATCGGCGGCATCGGAGCCAATGCGGTCCAGGGAGCGTCGAACGCGGGCGCAACCAACATCATCGCTGTCGACCCGCTCCCCTTCAAGCGCGAGTTCGCCCAGGAGATGGGCGCCACCCACGCGCTCGAAAACGGTGGCGAGGCGATCGAGCTCGCCAAAGAGCTGACGCGCGGCGTGGGCGCCGATGTCGCGATTGTGACCGTCGACGTCGTCGACGTGCCGGTCGTTCAGCAGGCGGTGATGTCGATCCGCAAGGGCGGAACAGTTGTGCTCACCGGACTCGCGCACCCCGAGTCGCTGACGGTCCACCTGTCCGGTACCGACATGACCCTGTTCCGTAAGCGGGTCCAGGGCTCCCTGTTCGGCGACTGCAACCCGATGCAGGACATCAAGAAAATGCTCGCGCTGTACCGGGCCGGGAAGATCAAGCTCGACGAGCTCGTCACCCGGCAGTACAAGCTCGAGGAAATCAACCAGGGATACGACGACCTCAACGCGGGCAAGAACATCCGCGGTGTCGTGATCCACGAGCACTGATCGAGCTGCTTGAGCTAGTCGAGCGCAGGGTCGTCGGTCTCCGCCGCCAGGCGGAGCTGATCTCCGTGGCGCTCGCCGAGGGCTGCCACATTGTGCTCGACGGTCCCCCGGGAACGGGCAAGTCGACGCTGCTGCGCGCGGTCGCAGACGCGTCGGGGCGCGGGGTCGAGTTCGTCGAGGGCAATGCCGAGCTGACTCCGGCACGACTGATCGGCCACCACGATCCGGCGCTTGTGCTCGCCGGCGGCTACCGACCGGAGGCGTGGTCGGACGGCCCACTCGCGATGGCGATGCGCGACGGGGCGCTGCTGTATCTCGAGGAGCTCAACCGGATCCCCGAGGAGACGCTCAACGTCCTGATCACGGCGATGGCCGAGCGCGAGCTCGTCGTGCCACGCCTGGGCCGGATCGCCGCCGCCGACGGCTTCCTGCTGGTGGCGGCCATGAATCCATATGATGCGATTGGCACCGCGCGGGTCAGCCAGGCGATCGCCGATCGGATGTGCCGGGTCGGGATCCCGTATCTCGACGAGGAGGGCGAGCGCGAGGTCGTACGACGCGAAACCGGCAGCGACGGCGCAGCAGTCGAGATCGCGGTCTCGGTGACGCGCGGCACGCGGACGCATAGTGCCGTGCGCACCGGCTCCTCGGTGCGCGGGGCGATCGACATGGTGCGCCTGTCCCGAGGGCTCTCGCAGCTGCGCTCGCAGGACCCGCTCGCTCGTGACGGGCTGCTGGATGCGGCGATCGCCGCGCTTTCCGGGCGGATCCGGATCCATGAGGATCAGGACCGCACGGTGGAGGAGGTGATCGCCGAGCTGCTCGACCAGGCCCTGAGCCCGAATCCCGAGCCGGCACAGGGGAGAGCGAGCGCCCCGCCGGCCGGCAACCACCGGGACGGCGGGGCGCTCTAAGCCCCGCGCAAGCGAGGCAGACGGTCGACCGAGAGGCGCGCAGGACGCTCGACCGTCACCGTCTCGCCGCAGCCCATCCGGCCTTTCAGCGGGTATCGCCTCGGGTGGGCCAGTTCGATCTGTCCGCGTTGCGCGACGAGATGGCGCAGGACAGCGACGCGGCTCTCGCACTGCTGGCCGACCTCGCGGTGGCGACCGACCCGGCGCTCCGCCGTCAGGCCCGGACGCTCGCCGAGCGGCTGCTTCCACGGCTCGGGCGGATCGGGAACCCGGTGCCGCGCGGGACCAGACGCCTGGTCGCGCAGACGGGCGCGATCGAGGGGGACCTCGACGTCGACCGCACCCTCGAACGCAGCCTCGGCATGCGCCCCGCGGATCCGGACGAACTGGTCGCACGCCGTTTCGGTGCCTCTCCGCGGGCGATCTGTCTGCTGGTTGATCGCAGCGGTTCGATGAGCGGGCACGCTGTCGCGCTCGCGTCGGTCGCGGCTGCAGCGGTGATCGATGCCCAGATCGACGAGTTGCGCTGCAGCGTGGTCGCGTTCGCATCCGAGCCGCTCGTGCTGCTCGGTCACGACAGCGGGCGTCCTGTGACCGGGGTAATCGACGACCTGCTGTCGCTTCGCGGGCACGGCAGGACGGATCTCGCGCGGGCGCTCCGAGTTGGCGCCGAGCAGCTCGAGCACGCTCCCCCGGGGGGACGCACGGCACTGTTGCTGTCCGACGCGCTCCACACGAAGGGCACCGATCCGCTGCCGGCGGCCGGCCTGCTCGACTGCCTGCACGTGCTCGGGACGAGCGCTGACGCCGACGCGATCGCTGCCGGCCGGGCGCTCGCCCGTCGCGGGCAGGGGCGTTTCCTACCCGCGAGCACGCTCGCGGAGCTGACGATTTCGCTCCAGGCCGTGCTGCGCTGAGGGTTCGCGCCGGCTGTCACAGGTAGGGTCGTCGCCTCGTCTGGTGGTCGTCGGCACTTAGAACCTGGAGGAAGTGATGAAAGCTGCAGTCGTAGGCGCGACGGGGACGCTCGGGACGCTGGTTACCACCGAGCTTGCTCAGCGCGGGCACGAGGTCCGGGCTTTGAGCCGCAAATCCCCCGAGTACCCGGTCGACCTGACGACCGGCGACGGGCTCGAGCAGGCGCTGTCAGGGTGCGATGTGGTGGTCGATGCGAGCAACCAGGCCTCCGGCGATGCGCGGGAGGTTTTAGTGCAGGGATCCACGCGTCTGCTGGCCGCCGAGCAGGCTGTCGGCGTTGGCCACCACATCGGCGTCTCGATCGTCGGCTGTGACCGGATGCAAATCGGCTACTACAAGGTCAAGCTCGAGCAGGAGCAGGTGGTCGAAAACTCCCCGGTGCCGTGGAGCATCCTGCGAGCGACCCAGTTTCACGAGCTGATCGCCGCGACCTTGGCGCGCGCCGCCCGGCTCGGCGTGTTGCCCGTGCCGCGGGCACGAATGCAGTCGGTCGCCTGCGCGGACGTCGCGGCCGAGATCGCCCGGCTCGCCGAGGGCGGTCCGCTCGGCGGTCGTCGCGAGATCGCCGGACCCGAGGTGATCGAGTCGCAAGTGATGGCTCGACAGTGGCGAGCCGGGACGCACCGCCACGTGCTGCTGGTTCCTTTCCGCCTGCCGGGCAAACTCGGCCGGGCACTGCGGGCCGGCTTGCTCACCGCCGACGAGCCCGACGTGCTCGGAACGACGACGTTTGTCGACTGGCTCGCCGCGCAGCAGAGTTGAGGTCAGTCAGGCTGGGGCTCGCCTGGCACGAACGATCGCCGAGGTCGCCGGTTCGACCATCGCGTTCAGAAATCGCCATTGAAGTGATGAACGTCAATACAATATGATCCCCTTACGGATGGCAACGGTCCTGTTTGTCTGCCGTCAGAATGCGGGCCGCTCACAGATGAGCGAGGCGTTGTTTTCGCGTGTCGCCACCCCGCCGCACACTGCTCTGTCGGCCGGTACGACCCCGGCCGCACGGGTGCACCCGGAGGTCGTCGAGGTGATGCGCGAGCTCGGGATCGACCTTTCGGCCCGCAAGCCGACCCGACTGACCGAGGCACTCGCGCAGCGGGCCGACCTGATCGTGACAATGGGATGCGGCGATGAGTGTCCGTATGTGCCGGGCAAGCGCTACATCGATTGGGATCTCCCCGATCCCAGCGGGGAGCCGATCGCGCGCGTCCGGGAGATCCGAGACGAGATCGCGCAGCGCGTCCAGTCGCTCGCTGGTCAACTCGATGCCATCGCGTCTGAGCCGCGATGAATACGGGTGACCACAGCAGCCAGCCGTTCGCCGCAACCTGTCGCCACCGGCATCGCGGTTCACCGCTACCGGACGACCCGACCCCATCCGTGGCTGACTCCGCCTCAGGTACCTGAGTAGGGACTCGGCTCGGACGACCCGTTCGCGTACGGTGGCGCCGCCGCCTGTTGAGAGTCAGAAACGATCTGCAGGACGTGGGGGACCAGCAGTCCCGCGGGATCAGTGCTGTAGGTCACTTCAACGCCGTCGCCGACCTGCAGACCGCCGAGCAGCGCCGTGACCAGCGAGGTCGAGAAGGTGAGCGGCTGACCGGCCGCCGTCTGGATCGTCAGCGACGACCCGTCGGGAGCAATCGCGGTCACCGTGCCGCCGGCCGTGGTCGCGCCCGCGTAGGCGATCGCGGTCGCGGTCATGCTGCCCGCCGTCGTCTCGGAGTAGCTGACGTGCACCTGTTCGCCCGCCTCGGCGCCGTACGCGAGGCTCGGGTTGGCGCTGGTCTGGAACGTGTAGCTCTGGCCGTAGGTCGTCTTGGTCCGGAGCACCGACGGAAGCACGTGGTAGCGCTTGTAGCTGCTGGTCGAGGCGTCTGGAGCGCCATCGTTCAGCCACCCAGGTCCGCCCTTGGGGTTGCCGCCGCCGCCACCAGACGTGCCGAAGAAACGGCCGTTGATGTTCATGAAGATATGCACGCCCGGGTCGTCGTAGAGCGTCACCTCGTCTGGTGCCGTCCCGGCCCCGCGGGCGATCAGCCTCTGTTGCAGCAGCTGGCTGATCACTCCGGCGTCGTTGGGGACCCCGCTGCCGGGCTGCCACAGGCCGGCGCCTGCCAGCACCGCTGCGACTGAGCCCGAGCAGTCGTAGCCGATCCGCCTACCGTTGTAGCCCGGTCCCTTGATTCCGATGCTCGCCACTCCCGCCTGTGCGTGTCCGCCCCCGTATACGTACGGATAGTCATGCGACGCGATCGCGTTGGCGGTCGCGGTCATCGCGTTGATGACGCCGACCCGACGCCCCCCGGTCTGCAGCGTCAACGCCCCAGGGTCGACGTACGTGATCTTTCCGCTGATCGCTCCGTGCGTGCTGCGGGGTTGCGCCGCGAGTGCGGCGCCCGGCATGAATGCGGCGCAGCCGAGCACGGCTAGGTGGGCGACCAAGCGTCTCATCGCAACCTGAGCGCCATCGGATTCGGCAGCCGAAATCGTGAGCGAGGGGGTCAAAGCTGGACGTCCGTCCAAATCCGCCGCCGTGGCCCGCGCTGGAGCGGATTGCGGGTTGCGCTAGTCGTTGTGGTTGGAGTACCTTCGGGAGGTGATGGCGATGTTTGCCTGGTTCGGCATGTGTGAGCTGTTCCTAATTGGGATCAGCGTCATCGCTGGACACGGGATGGGCAGGGTCACGCGGCCGTACTTCGGAGCTCGCGTGCTGCTCGTTTCGTTCGGGCTCCTGGCAGCGTTGCTGATCATCCTCAACCAGCACGCGCTGGCCGAAAGCGTGGCGATCCGGGTCTGGCTGGCGCTGACCGTCTTAGCGGTCAGCCTCGGTCCGATCCTCTGGTATCAGAGCCCTCGCCGGTCGGCTGGTTCCGCGGACTCCGACGGTGGCGGCGGCTCGCCGACCGACCCACCGCGCTCACCGCAGACCCCGCCGCGTGGCCACGTCCCGCTGCTAGACGCCGACCAGGCGAGCGTGCGAGTACGCGACCACAACAGGCCGCGGCTACGAGATGTGAGCCGGAACAGGCGGTCGCGCGACCGCCGACCGGTCGGCTGATCGTCAGACAAACTCACCGCGGAGCCTTAGCGTGCTCTTAGCAGCGCGAGCGCCGGCGAGCGCTACGGTCGCGTGGTTCACCGGGAGCTCGCCGAGGCCGGCATTCCCCATGTTTTCGCGCTCTACCAAGGAGGACCCGATGCCCGCAAGCCGACCGCGACCCAGGTCACGGCTGTGCCGCTGAGATCGGTCGTCTTCATCATCTGGGGCGTCTTCGCCCTTTACTGGCTGATCTCTGCCTTCTCTGCGAAGCAAGGCTCCCGCAGCGGACGAGTGCGGATGCCGGGTCTGCTGTTTGTCGTCACGGTCGTGCTGGTGCGCATATTCGGGCCCCACAATCTCGCCGTTTCAAGCCCGGTCCTGCGGGTCGTGGGTTTCGTGTTGTTCCTGTCCGGGCTGGGGCTGGCGGTCTGGGCGAGGATCTACCTAGGCCGCAACTGGGGCATGCCGATGACCCGCAAGGAGGAGCCCGAACTCGTGACCTCCGGCCCGTACCGCTTCGTTCGGCACCCGATCTATTCCGGCCTCCTGCTGGCGCTCCTCGGCACGTCGCTCGCGACCAATCTCTATCTGCTGATCGCATTGGCGGTGATGACGGTCTACTTCGTGTACAGCGCCAAGGTCGAGGAGGGACTGATGACAGCGTCGTTCCCGTCCGTGTACCCGAGCTACCAGGCCAAGACGAAGATGCTGATCCCGTTCGTGCTTTGAACCCGGGCGGACGCCGGTGGGCTGGTTCAGCCGGCGAAGCCGTACGATCCGGGTGACGAGGATACGGAGGGAGGGGCTGGTGAGCACGCAAATCAACCATGTGAGCGTCAACGCGCGCAACCTGCAGGAGTCGGTCGATTTTTACGTCGATCTGCTCGGCGCCGAACTGATCCCGACTCCGAACTTCGGCATCCCGGTGCAGTGGCTGGCGCTCGGGCGAACCCAGCTTCACCTGTTCGAGCGCGACATCCAGCCGACGAGCCATCACCACCTCGGGATCACGGTCGACGACGTCGAGCCGGTGTACCGAGCAGCCGAGCGGCGGGGTGCCTTCGACCACGACGCCTTCGGCAACCATCTGATCGAGCTGCCCGGCGATGTCGTTCAGATGTACGTTCGCGATCCGGCGGGCAACCTCGTCGAGATCGACCACGCCGGCGTCGATCGGCTTCCCCAAGATCTTCGCGCCCAGCTGAAGCATCTCTGGGACTTCAACTCTCAGAGCGAGGAGAACATGCGGGGACGCCTGTTCGTCTCCTGATCGTGACCGACGGCAGGCGTCTGATCGGTCCGGTGCGTGGATTCCTTGCGGCGCCGCGGTGCGCGGTGCTGTCCACACTCGGGGCGGACGGTGCCCCGCGGCAGATCGTCATCCACTACACGCTCGGCGAGGACCACATCCGACTCAACGGACACCGCGATCGCCGGTGGGTGGCCAACGTCCGCCGCGATCCGCGGGTCGCTCTGATCATCCATGACGACCAGATCCTCGCAAAAATACAACTCGGGGACTTCGCCGCGCAGGTGCACGCGGCTTTCATCCTCGGGGCGCACTCGAATTCAATTTCCTGCGCCGCGACGGTCACGATCTGTCCCCCGTCGCGGGCGCCCAGCGCGCGGGCCACCGGACAGAAATGTCCCCCGGCGCCGACAGGATTGGCGCGGATCGATCGTTGACGATCCATCCCTCGCCGTCGCGCCGGAGATCGTGAACCGCCTCTCCGAAACGGCACGTCGCGCCGGCTCGCTCGAGCAAAAAATGGTCGAACTCGCAGCGGCGAATTCCGTAGCTCACGATGTGGCCGTACTCGGTGCCGATCTCGTCACCGCCGATCATCCCGGTGCGAAAGCCCGTGATCGGCTGGCACACGTGTCGCGGCCGTATAATCGGCCGCGTCGATGCCGAGGACGTCAAAGACCTGCGGCGTGACCCATCCCGCACACGTTTTATCGCGGGGAACGTCTTGCGGTCGATCACCAGGACGTCGACGCCCGCCTGCGCCAGTCGCCGGCGCACGAAGAGCCTGCCGGACCGCCCCCGACGACCAGGACTTCGCAGTTCTGCATTACCGCTCTCCCACGACAGCGCCGGCCGCACGGGTCCCGGAGCAGGCCGCTGGCCATCGCGACTCGCCAGGTGGGTGTACTCGTGAGCCCGGGTCAGCGGCAGATCGTTGCGCCGAGGCCGGGCAACAGCACCTGGAAGAGCTGCAAGCTGCCCCGAATCAAAGGCGGCGATCGAACCGGCGAGGTACATCCGCCACATCCGCACGAACCGCTGCGTCGTACTTTTTGCGGACGGTTTCGATCGACTGCTCGTACCGGGACAACCAGTGCCGCAGCGTCTCGGCGTAGTGCAGCCGCAGGTTTTCCACGTCCAGCATCGAGAGCTCGTGCGGCTCGAAGATCGCCCCCATTTCGCTGAGACGGGGCTACGCACCGGGGAAATTCGCCGCTCGATCCAGGGATCGAGCGGTTGGCGCCGGTTGCGGCCGATGGTATGGATTAAGCCACGGCCGTGGGAGAGAGACAGCGGTCGATCACGTCGCCCAGCTGGCGATAGTTCTTCGTGCCGACGTGCTCGAGCATGCCGATCGACACGAAGACGTCGCACTTGCCGGTGATCTTCCGCCAGTCGTCGAGAATGAATTCGACGCGGTCGTCCAAGCCCTCGGCCTTGGCGCGGCAGCGGGCCTCGGCGACCTGCTCCCGCGAGATGTTGTAAGCCCGCACGCGCACGCCGTAGTGACTTCGCCATGTGCAGCGCGAAACCGCCCCAGCCGCATCCCGCCTCGATCACGGTTTCGCCGGGGCAGCACAATTTGCGGCAGACGTGGTCCATCTTGGCGATTGTGCCGCTTCGAGCGATGGCGGCCGGGTCCTCGAAATACGCGCACGTGTAAAGCAGATTTTCATCCAGCCACAACCGGTAAAAATCGTTGCCGATGTCGTAGTGATGATGAATGTTCTTTCTGAGAGGCCGCCATTGTCGTGCGGCCCCCCCAGTGCAGTGCCTTTTCAATAAGCGTCAGCCGCGCGGCGACCGGCGGCGCCGATGCGGGCGCTGTGGGCAATCAGGCACATCACCTGTTCCAGGTCGCCGTCGATGTCCAGCTTTCCGTTCGTGTACGAATCGGAAACTGGAAGAAGGGATCGAGCAGGATTCGCCGAAGCGTTCCACGATCGTGGACACGAATCCGAGCGGCCCCTTCGCGAAGCGCCGCTTCGGACACCATTTCTTCGCCGTTCCAAAGCACGAAAACGAGGGGCGGATTGCCGATTGCGGCTAGAAGGGCCGCAGCAACCACTTCTCAATCGCACCGCCCGATCCGGCTTTTGGGGGAGGCGAGGTGACCGTGCTGATTCTGGGGCCAGACACTGGGCCAGATGCCTCCGCGATCGCGGAGTTTTGCGAAGCAGTTCTCGATCTGTTCGTGCGGCGCCGATTCCCGAATTGAGACCGGTTCATGCGCTCCTCCACCAGGTTGTCTGCGGCAATCGATACGAGGTCGAGGTAGAAAGGGCACTGCGTCCGCCGGAAAGCTTTTTTCCGGTGTCCGCAACTGCCTACAAATTAAGGGGAGCGTGGGCCGAGTTAAAATATCTGTTAGGGGTTCTCGGTCGTCAAAAGTCGAAGAAAGATCGCAAAATCGTCCCGACCGTCAATTTTCAATTCGCCAGA
>CAVYGK010000011.1:0-146301 GCA_963768015.1 uncultured Solirubrobacterales bacterium | reverse complement strand
TAGCTAGCTAACGGACTCGGGACGCCTGCCACGGGTTTGGCCTGGTTGGTCGCTGCGATCACCGTCTCTGAGACGACGGCTGCGAACCGCTCGCGAAAACGGTTCTCCGAGAAGCGCTCGGCGGCCGCCCGCAGGCGCGCCCCATCGAGCGTCTCCCAGTTCGTTTCGCGCAAAGCTTCGGCCATCGCATCGACGCTGCGCGGCTTGACCAGGATCCCGTCTCGCCGTCAGCGAGGATCTTGAGAGCCCCGCCCGCAGCCGCCGCCACGACGGGCCGACCGGCAGCGAGTGCCTCGACGATCGTGATCCCAAATTCCTCGATTGCGGGCGCCACTAGTGCTCGGCACCCGCGGATAGAGCTCGGCGAGCCGCCGATCGTCTACTCGTCCCAGGAACTCGGCCCGACGGTAGAGAGCGCGCAGGCGCTCGAGGTCCGGACCTTCGCCGGCTACCTTGAGGGTTACCCGGCGTGTTCGCAGGCGGCTACCGCCAGCTCCGTGTTCTTGTGGCGGGTGACCTCTCCCACGCTCAGCACCGTAGTCCTCGGGTCGGCTTGCGGTCGAACCGATCGATATCCACGGTGGGTGAACGACTATCGCGTCGCGGCCGTAGTACCCGCGGATACGCCCGCGGGTGATCTCTGAGTTGGCGACAAACTGGGTGACACCGGCCGCCGCTCGGAGATCCCAGCGGGGAGCGCTCGAAGCCCGGCGTTGGCGGGAGGGCGCAGTGGCGCAGGAATCGTACGTGTGGTTCGCTCGCGCTCGTGCCAGATGTACCGAAACGGCGAATGGCAGTACAGACGTGCACGGCGCCGCTCGCTGGCCGCACGCCGTGAGCAAAGGCGCTGCTGCTGGAGATCACCACACGCGCGTCGGACCGATAGCCGCTCGGCCGCAATCGGCAACAGCGGAAGCCAGTGGCGGAAGCGACACTGATCGGCCGCGAACGGCTGGAGGAACGATGTCCGTACTCGGCGACCGGCGAAGCGGCCATTCGTGCGCTGCGGGTCATACAACAGAGTGGCGACCTCGGCATCCGGATAGCAGCGAGCGATCGCGTCGAACGTGCGCTCGGCGCCGCGCATCACAAGCAGGTAGTCGTGGACCAGCACCACGTCTGCTAGGCCCGCTGCTGATACTTGGTTTGGATCCCGCGTCGCGACTGGCATGGGAACGGTCACGCTCAATCAACGATGCGTGATGTCGCCGACTCGCGCGTGAAAACGGTGACTCCGCGACGATCGTGGAGGTTCCCGAGCTCGTCAAAGCCGCGGCTTGAAACCCACCCGCAAGACGATCGTGACGACAGACGATGAGCAACGCTCGACCGTCGATCGCCAGAGGCCGCAGGCCGGGTGAATGCGGTGTCGTGCCAACGCCCACGGGAGGCCACTGGTTGCCAACCCTGGGCCAACAGCTGCTCGATAAGAAGCTCGTAGGCTTCCTTTGCTCCGCCGCCGTGACGACGCGACCAGAGCGCCACACACGGAATGAGGACGAACGCGCGAGGATTCGGCGCCGGCCCCGGTTGTCGAGTGCCACGACACGGAACTCGCCTTCCCGTTCAGAACCCGCGAAGACGATCGTGCACCACTCCTGACGCCCGGCTCGCCGCTTGGGGCGATCCTGTGTGGCGGCGAGCGGCTGGGCCGTCGGCTGCCCCACCGCCTCGAGCGCCAGGGGGTGCTCGTGCGGCTTGACGAACCGCCCGCGCTCGTCGCGGTCGGGCAAGTCGGGTGAGGCCACCGGCTCCAGCTCCACGGCATGCTCGCCGGGCGAGTCTGGTAAGGCCACCGGCTCCAGCCCCATGGCGTGCTCGTCGGGCGAGTCTGGTAAGGCCACCGGCTCCAGCTCCACGGCGCGCTCCTCGGGCGAGTCTGGCGAGGCCACCGGCTCCGGCGAGCCGCTGACGGGACGCTGGACTGGCCATCGGGCGCGGTGTGGCTCTCGGCCCCGTGTCCGTCTCGGAGAGCTCCTTGGTTGGTCGATCCGTATCACCCGTACACCCCGGCCGTTGGCGACCTCGCCGCCCTGACCGGCTCGGCCGGACGTGAACCCGCCGGGTCATCCGAACTTCGTCCGTCGCCTCATCGAGCTTCGTCCGGGTTGATCTCGCGGTCAGCGCATCATGCCGATTAACCCCCTGCGTCGCAACCGACTTCCGGTGCGACGGGAACTTCCCTGTTCTTTACATTATCCTAAACATTCGTATGGCGCGCAACCTTTCGCACGGTGCGAATAAGGATCTTCACATCCAGCCACAGCGACCAGTTGGCCACATAGAGGTAGTCGATCCCCACCATCTCCTGCATCGGGACCCTGTTGCCGAGCACCTGCCACGGGCCGGTTATTCCCGGGGTCAGATGCAGCCGGCTACGGTCTAGTCCGACCACCTGCGCGTCCTCGTCGACCACGAGGGGCCGTGGGCCCACGAGGCTCATCTCCCCACGCACCACGTTGAGGAGCTGGGGCAACTCGTCGAGCGACGAGGCTCGCAGCAACTTACCGACCCGGGTGACCCGGGGGTCCGCGGCGATCTTGAACAGGCCGACGCCTGCTTCGTTTCGGTCACTGAGTTGCTCCTTCAGGGCCTCCGCGTCGGTCACCATGGAGCGGAACTTCAGCATCGAGAACTGGCAGCCATCCCGCCCGACTCTGGTCTGCCGGAAGAAGATCGGACCATTTGAGTCCAGCCGAACGACGAGCGCGATCAGCCCCATTAGAGGTACGACGATGATCAACCCGACCGAGGTGGCGATGAGGTCGAAGGCGCGCTTGAGGATCCGAGACGACTGGGAGAGACCGAATCGCCGAATGCCGAGCATCGTCATCCCGTCGATGTCGTCGAATTCGACCGCGGAACCCACCACCTCGAGCATCCGGGGCAGGACGCTCACGGGAACCCCGACCGCTTTGGCGATGCGAATCAGTCCGACTGTGTCAACCGAGTCGCCGGACGAGAGCGCGATGACGATTCGATCAACGTCGAGTACTTGCACCAGCTGCCGCACTTCCTCCAGTCCCCCGACAGCCTCGATGTCGTGCTGGTCGAGCGGGAGTGAGGCGACAACCGTGGCACGAGCCGTGCTCAACTCAAGTCGCTCACGGACCCGCTCAGCGCGCCCCAGTTCGCCGATCACCAAGCAACGCTCGAGCGGCGACACCCGGCCGGCCACCCAGCGAGCAATCGAGCGACCGATGAGCGTGGCCACGAACGCGCCCAGCCACAGCTCCGCGATCCGCTCGCCCCCGAGCGTCCCATGGTCGAGCAGCAGCTTGACGATCGTGACGCCCAGCGCGAACAGCGCGGTCAGTTGCATCAATGCCGGCGCCTCGTCCAGCGTCGATCGGACGACGCGGAGCTCGTCGCGGTCGTACAGACCCGCGATCTTGAAGGGGACGATCACGAGCGGCACGGCAATGGCCAGCAGCGCGATGCGGCGCGGACCTTGGACGTTGAGTGCGAAGATCACGGCGAGCGCGACGGCGAGGATGTCGGCCGCGGCAAGCAGGCGCCGCTGAAGTATCTGGCGCCGCGGCACCGCCGACCACGTCGCCTCAACGGGGGGCTGCGTATCTTGCCGCAGAGAGCGACGATCCACCCCCGGCATTGCGACGAGTTGGCCGCGCGGCTCAACCTCGACGTCAAACTCGTCCTCATGGATCTGCAGCTTCGTAGCGAATGGCGCCATCATGTTCGCCTTGATCGGATGCGTTTACGGGTCGCGGTGTGCCCCGGCCCACTCGGCGAATCAACGTGCCGTCAGCCGGCTGACATTCCCGGTCTGCGCAAAATCGTCCGAATCTCCACCGTCGGCGCGAAAATCACGGACCGTCGCTCCGCGGATCGGCGGAGCGGTGCGGAGCACGACTGCGACCGAGCCCTGCTGATGCGCGCGGCCGACGACAGACGACATCGCGCGGTCGAGCAAGCTCGACTAACTACAAAAGGAAAGAAACTCGCTATGCGCCATTGCCTTGCTTTGCAAAGCAAGACCACATCGCGATTGGCGTGGTCCCGAGGAGGATGACGGAGAAACGCAGTAGACGACGCGGCGTCCCAACCATGGCCGACGGCTCATCGCGAACCAATCTTCTCCAGTAACGAAGCCGTTCGACTACAGGGCGCAGTCTCAGCGGAATCCGAGACGCGAAAAGGTCAGGATGGCGTCGATACAAAACCACGTCGCTCGCGGCGTCCCGCGCGCGCCTCAGTTCAGCGGCAAGACTCACGGTGGCGGGGTAATGCGTCATCACCATGCCCTCCGCAAATCCGATCGGGCCTAACTGACGCGCACGGTAACCAAGGTCGAGGTCCTCAGCATGAGCCGACGGGAACACATCTGCGAAGCCTCCAAGTCGGAGAAGCGCGTCCCGCCGGTAGGCCATGTTGCAAGTCCAGTATGCGCCGGGGCGATCATTGCGGACACTGCGTTCGTACAGTGGATCGAATGGCGGCGATACTGTCGGGCCCTCAACCCCGATGTATTGCTCGTGGCTTTCAAGGTAGCTGCACACAGCTTCGACCCAGCCGCGGCTCGGAGCGGTGTCATCGTCGGTAAAGAGGATCAAAGGTGAGGTTGCGTCTCCTAGGCCGCAGTTGCGCGCCGTGGCGGGCCCGACCCCACCAGATCGAACTACCCGCGCGCGCGGGACACGCTCACGTCGCGGTCCTCAAGCTGGGGTGGGTTCGCATCGTCCACGACGATCACCTCGAACTCCCTGCGCGTGCTTTGCGTCGCCAGCGCGCGCAGACACCGCTCAAGCTGCCGCGGGCGATTACGAGTTGGAATGATGACGCTGGCGTCCATCATTGTCGTCCCGGGTCGCCTCCATCCATTCCCGGATCAACGTTCGAAGATCCCGTGGACTTCTGCCTCCACTGGACGGCCAGCGGGGTTCGCTGGTGTCGGAACGACCACGACATCAGCAACCGGACGACCGGGCGGCGATCCTCTGTACAACTCCTGCAGATCGCCGGCCACGACCGGCGGGGAATACCGGCCCAGTCCGTTGCGGGCTGCCGCGCTCAGCCGGTCGCGCAGAGCCGGGTCGAGCATCCGCCGCATCGCGTCCGCGAGCCGGCCCCCGTTCGCGGGCTCGTACAGCACGCCGGTCACGTCGTCTCGCAGAATCTCGGCAGGCCCTCCCGCTCGCGCCGCGATCACCGGCACCCCCGCTGCCATGCCTTCCAGGATGACCTGGCCAAACGGCTCCGGCGTGACCGAGGCGTGAACGAGCACATCGATCCTCGACAGCTCGTCCCACACATCCGTGCGGTACCCGCGAAATTCAACTCGGTCGGCGATCCCTAGCGCGTCGGCGAGGCGTGGGAGCCCGGCCGCGAATTCGTCCTCTCCGAACAGCGCCGCACCAACGATCGTGGCCCGCTGGTCGCCGCGGGGGAAGGCGTGCGCGAACGCGCGCAGGAAAAGGTCCTGTCCCTTCCACGGCGCCAAGCGGCCGACAATGCCGAAGGTCAGCGGGCCGCCGCTGGCCCGGTGGCGGAGCGGGACATCGCCCAGGACCTCGGGCAACACCGAGTAGATCGCTCCCGTCTTGCTCGGCGCCGCGAGGGTCTCCATCGTCGATTGCGAGTTTGCGACGACGGCGGTCGCAACGTAGCGGCTCATCCGGCGCACGAGCAGGACCGCCTCGCGGGGCAGGTAGTCGTCCTCGATTCGGTCGCGGACGTGCCAGATAATGGGGACTCCGGCAAGTCTCGCCGCCAGGCTTCCATAGACACCGGCCTTGAGCGAGTTCGCGTGAACGAGGTCTGGCCGGAGCTGGCGGAGCCGGGCAGCGAGCCGCAACACGTAGGTCGCGGTCACACCCGCCACCCCCGGCGAGAGGCCGCGGCGGTGGACCGCGCCCTTGCGCAGGTGCCGCACCGAGTCGCCAAGCGCCAGCACCTCGGTGGAGATCCCGTCGAGATGAAGCCGCGCAACAAGCGGCCCGTCCTCGGCGAGCAAGACGTGCGGCTCCACGCGGTCGAGGTGCGGGAGGAGGCGCAACAGGGCGATCTCCCCGCCCGAGAGCCGCGCGACGTGATTCAGGTAGACGACCTTGAGCCGGTCGTGCGCCTTCCGCCGCGACGCGGCGCGCTCAGTGATCGAGCGGTGACGCGCGGTGACGGCCGACCAGGCGAAGTGCTCGGCATGGGCTCGCGTGGCCGGCCGGCTTGGACGGTGCACGCGGGCGCGGAGCAGGCGGTTCCGCAGCGCTTCGCGATCGCCCGGGGGGACGATCAGTGCAGGGGTCGAGCCCGGCGATTGCCTCGGGCAGTCCTCCGACCGAGGTCACGATGCTCGGCGTCCCGCAGGCGGCGGCCTCGATCACCACGAGTCCGAATCCCTCGTGCGCGAGGCTCGGTACGACCGCGACGTCGGCAGCCTGGTAGAGCTCGACGAGCTCAGACTCTCCCACCCGCCCCATCAGACGCACCGAGTCACTCAGTCCCCGTTCGGCGACCGACCTCGCGAGCTCGTCGCGAAGCGGCCCGTCCCCAGCGATCAGCAGCGCGCTGCCTGGGGGCATATCTTCCACCGCGTCGCCCCAGGCGTCCAGGAGCACGTCCAGTCCCATCCGCGGCACGAGCCGCCTGACCGCGACCGCTACGAACGCTTCGGGTTCGAGTCCCAGGCTGCGGCGCACGCGGTCAACCGGGCCGGGGGCGAAGCGGTCGAGGTCCACTCCTGGGGAACCACGCTGACCTTCCACGGCGCAACTCGGTAGCGCTCGACCAGCACCTGACGAAACGCGGAGGTGAGGACAATCGCCTCGTCCGCCCTCGTGTACGCCACGCGCTCGAGCAGCCGCCGCGCGGCATGGCGCAGTACCGAGCCGTCGCCCGTCGCGACGTTCTCGTCTGCCCACGGGCCCTGGAAGTGAACGACGACTGGCTTTGCGCGCAGCCGCCCCAGCATCAGCGGCGCGAGCGCATAGAGCGCGAAGTGGAAGTCGACCACCTCGGCGCGATCCGCGGCCAGCTGGGCGGCGCGCCAGAAGGCAAACAGCCGGCGCATCAGTGCTCGTTCGTGTCCGGAAACCCCAGTAACCCGAGCGTGCTCGGCATCGACGCTTCCGATGACGATGCCCGACGCTTCGGGCGTGTGCTCGAGCAAATCACGGTAGTAACGATCAAGGCCCCGAGCTGGTCCGGGAACCATCCCATTCCGAGCATTAGCGGACGCGGGACGCCGTACTGCGTGCTCACACGAGCGCGCTCGGACTCGAATCCGCTCCTTGCTCCGAAGGCACGCACGGGACTTCTGCTCACAAGTGACGAGTGATTCATGCGCAAGAGGGACGCTCGGTCGGGAGGCCGGCTTGTCTTTACCGGGGATGAAATTAGTCGTCGTCCGCGAACGCTCGTCCCGGCACCAGCCCGACTCAACGAGCCAGAGCGGGTAAACCTATCCGAACGTAGAGGACTCGCCCTGCCCCAATACACGGAATTGCATCCAGTCTTTCTACGGCCGGCGGAGCACGTGCATCGTTCCGACGGGGCTCCGTCATCCGACCGCGCGATCTTTCGATCGCAGATCCCGGCCCCGGCCCCGCTGTCATAGGCGCCGGGGCGGACGATCTCGTCGACTCGACCGACGAACGCACGCGCCGGCTGCTCGAACGGCGGCCGGCGGCCAGACGGAGGCGCCTCGTCCCAAGGGCTTTGGTCATCGCCGACCTGCTCGGTTTGTCGCTTGCCTTCGCGATCTCCTTGGTCTGGTGGCGCGGGTCAACCCGAGACCTCGCGCTGCTCTGTCTCTATATCCCCTGCTGGCTCGTTGTCGCTCGGCTTCAAGGGCTTTACCGCCACGACGTCGAACTGCCTGATCACCGTACGATCGATGCCCTCGCCGGGATCCTTCAGTTCGTCACGATCATGGCCTGGCTGTTGCTTGTGGTCTCGCGGCTCCTGGGGTGGACCCAACCGCGCGTGCTGGCCGTCGCGACGCTCTGGGTGCTCGCGGGTTCCGCCTCATACCGCTCGCCCGCGCTCTGCCCTGCGCCTCTGCAAGTTGAGCACGGCGTACCGGAACAGAACACGGTGATCGTCGGTGCCGGCGACGTCGGACAGCTCATCTGCCGCAAACTGATCAAGCATCCGGAGTACGGCGCCAACGTCGTTGGCATGGTCGATGCCGCACCGAAGCCGCGTCGACAAGACCTCCCCGAACACATACGATCCTCGGCGGCCTGGAACGCCTGCCGGAGATCGTCGAGCGCTTGGATGTCGAACGGGTCGTGGTCGCTTTCTCAAACGCGCCCGTGTCCGAGCTGCTGACAACCCTGCGCCAGGTTCGATCACTCAACGTCCAGATCGACCTGGTGCCACAACTCTTCGAGTTGGTCGGACCACGCGATCGCACTCATGTGATCGAGGGGTTGACGGTGATCGGCCTACCTCCCCAGCGGCGGACCCGGACCGCGCGCGCGCTCAAGCGGATGATCGACATCGTCAGCGCTGCGATCTTGCTGATCGTGCCTGAGTTCAGCGCTCAGCGTCGGCCGGCGGCAAGCGGCCCCAGTCAGGACCGTTCACGCCAATGAACGACCCGTGGGGCCGGCTGGACTATTGCGCGATCGTGCGGTCGCGCCCATCCTAGGCGAGCCCCGCGGGAGAAGGCGAGGCACATCAGTCAAACGTCCTGCGGCAGGAGGTCAGGAACGACATGGGGGCTACCCTGACAAGCTCGGGCTTGGAGGTCGAGCATCTGGGCACGCGGCGGCTCGTCATCGTCGCCGATAGCTCGCTGATCGCCGAGGCGATCCGCATCGGCTTTCGCAAGAGCGGGGATTTCACGGTCGTCGGATACGCCGACGGACGGAAGACGACCGCCGCAGCGATCCTCGGAGCTTCACCGGATGTGATTCTGGTGGATGACATGGCCCGCTCAGAGCGGGCGCTCGCGCTGCTGCGAGCGATCCGCACAGAGGATCCTGACGTCGCGGTGTTCGTCCTCAGCATCCAGATTGACTCCCAATGGCTCGCGCGTGCGTTCAGCGCGGGCACGACCAGCGTGATTTCGAAGGCGACCCACCCCAGCGCTCTCGTGACGCTGGTACGTGAGACCCTCAACGGACACATCGTGCACAGACCCGCCGCGGAGGGTCCTGCCGCCGGAGCAGATCGTGCAGTTGCTGATCCGGACGTGCCGCTCACCGCCCGGGAGCTCGAAATTCTCCAGCTCGTCGCGTCTGGCTCGACGAACGGCGAAATCGCATGCAGGCTGTGGGTCACTGAGCAGACGGTGAAGTTCCACCTCCGGAACGTCTACCGGAAGCTCGATGTGGCCAACCGCACACAAGCCAGTCACCTCTGGCACATCAGAGGCCTCGTCGCGCCAGCCCAGGAGCCCGCCCCGACCCCGGGGCCGGCCCGCCTCGAGCGCCACCTCACCGTCGCGTAACGTCAGACGAACGAGCTGCGCCGACCGGCTCCCGACCGCCAGAGTCTCTAGGTGGCGGGACGCTACGAGTCGATCTCGCGGGCGAACTGCCGCCGTAGGTCCGTCTTCTTGAACTTGCCTGTCGCGGTGCGCGGGATCGCCGCGATGAACTCGATCCGCTCGGGCAGCTGCCACTTGGCGAACTCGCTGCTCGAGGTGCTCGCGTAGCTCCTCCGGGCTCGCCTGCGTGCCATCGCGCAGGACCACGGCGGCCAGCGGCCGCTCGCCCCACCGATCGTCAGGGATCGCGATCACCGCCGCCTCCGCCACCGCGTGATGAGCCATCAGTTGGTTCTCGAGGTCGACGGAAGAGATCCATTCGCCGCCGGACTTCGACCAGGTCCTTTGCGCGGTCGCAGATCCGTATACAGCCGCGGTGGTCGATCCGCACGATGTCGCCGGTCCGAAACCAGCCGTCATCGGTGAACTTTTCGGCGCCCGCTCCGCCGTGATAGCCCGCGGCGACCCACGGCCCGCGGACCTCGAGCTCTCCCATCGCCCGGTCGTCCCAGGGAACAGTTCGCCGTCCTCGCCCCTCGCCCGCAGTTCGACGAACGGGACGGCCACTCCCTGCCGAGCGCGGTAGTCGTACTGCTCGGTCGGCGAAGCGGCGTCGAGCTCGCCGGGCAGCACGGCACATCGTGCCCACCGGCGAGGTCTCGGTCATGCCCCAGCCCTGGATTATCGTGAGGCCATGGCGATCCAAGCCTTCGAGCAGGCTCGTCGGCACCGCGGCGCCCCCGAGACTCACCCGCTCAGCGCGCGGAGGTCCCATCGGCCGGGCTCGGCGTCGAGCGCCTCCAAGACCGCCATCCACACCGTCGGCACGCCGGCCGTGAAGGTCACCCGTTCGCTCGCCAGGAGATCGAGAATGCTCACCGGATCAAGCCGAGGGCCGGGCAGCACCAGAGCGGCGCCGGCCAGCGCGGCGGTGTACGGAAGGCCCCACGCGTTGACGTGGAACATCGGAACGGCCGGCAAGATCACATCGCGCGAGCTGATGCCGAGGACGTCGGGCAGCGCCGCGACGAGCGAGTGCAGGACCAGCGCGCGGTGCGAGTAGACGACCCCTTTGGGACGACCGGTGGTGCCCGACGTGTAGCACATCGCCGCGGCTCGTCGCTCGTCGATCGGCGGCCAGTCGATCGGTTGCGCCGAAGCGATCAGCGACTCGTAGTCGATCGACGCGCCGGGGACCGAGCCCGAGTGAGAGACGACGATCACGTGCTCGAACTCCCACTCGACCGAGTCGAGGACGTGCTGCAGGGACTCGTCCACGACGATCACGCGGTCCTCGGCATCGGCGGCGATGTAACTGAGGTCGTCCGCGTGCAGCCGCGGGTTGAGTGTATGGATCACCGCTCCCATCAGCGGCACCGCGAAGTAGAGCTCGAGATGCTCCGCCTGGTTCCAGAGCAGGGTCGCCACTCGGTCGCCGTCGCCGACCCCGAGGGCGGCCAGCGCGCCTGCCAGCTGCCGGGCGCGCGTCGCACACTCGCCGATCGTCCTGCGGTCGAGCGACCCGTCAGGGCGACGAGACACGACTGGACGCGTACCGCTGAGCTGCTCCGCCCGCTCCACGAGCACCGTCAGCGACAGCTGGAAGTCATCCATCATCAGTCCGGTGAGCATCCTGTGGTCATCCTTCGCAGGGGCGAATGAAGATCGGCCGAAACCGGCCTCGGTAATACAACGTCAACCCACACGCTGAGCTTCCTGTGCCGACCTGAGCCTGCGGGTGCTGTGCCGACTTGAGCCTGTGGGTGCCGTGACCTGACCCCGCGCCGAACCCATACGAAAGGCCAGTTTCAGCCGCCCGGTGCTGGCCAGTGGGGTGGTCTCGATCGGGTCGCCTTATCGAATGGCGCCTGGGGCGAGCTAGGCTCGCAGAATGTGGGGCGACCGACGAGAGCGGCTGCGCAATCCTAAGCCGCATCGTCAACCGCGCGGCCCGTTCCGAGCGGAATTCTGGCGCAGCCCGTTGCGCGGCCGCTGGCTGACATCGGTGCTCGGGCTGGTGCTGCTGTTCGGCATCCCGATCGTTGCGATCACGGGCCTGCTTTCGTACATCGCCTATCAGCCGCATCTCGGCGACAACGCGGTCGGCGCGGGCGTCGGTCGGCTCGGTCTGGACCTGTTCGCGTGGCCGACCCAGCCCACTTGGCTGTACGCGTTCACTCAGGGCGTCCACGTTTCGGTCGGCCTCGCGCTGGTGCCCGTGCTGACGGCGAAGCTGTGGTCCGTGAGCCCGCGGCTGTTCGACTGGCCGCTCGTGCGCAGCCCCGCGCACGCGCTTGAGCGACTGTCGCTGCTGCTCCTGGTCGGGAGCGCCGTTTTCGAGTTCGTTACGGGCATCCTGAACATCCAGTTGTTTTCGTTCGGGTTCTACTTCCCCACAGCCCACTACTACGGGGCGTGGGTGTTCATCGCGGCGTTCACCGCACACGCGGCGCTGAAGTTCCCGACCATGCGTCAAGGGCTCGCGATGCGTCGCGAGGTCACCGCAACAGGATTCAGAGACGGGCGGCCGCTCGCATCCTCCGCCCCGCCGGTCGTCTCCCCGTCCGCGGTGACGGTCTCGAGCTTCCCCCGACCGCTCGCCTCCCCTTCCCCCTTGCCGACCACCTTTTCTCGCCGCGCATTACTGGGCACGGTCGCCGCGGGATCCGTGCTGCTCCTGATACAGGGGGCGGGCGAAGCGATCGGCGGTGCCTTCAGATCGCTGGCTTTCCTGGGGCCACGTGACCGCATGGGCTCGGGCCCAAACGGCTTCGCGGTTACCACCCCCTGGGCCACGGCTGGGATCAGCGCCAGCGACGTCGACGAGAGCTGGCGGCTGTCTCTGGTGGGCGCGCGTGCCGTCAGCCTCACGCTGGCCGATTTGGAAGCTCTGCCGCAGCACACGTACGACCTGCCGATCGCATGCGTCCAGGGATGGTCGACCACGCAGCGGTGGACCGGCGTGCGCTTGCATGACCTCGCGGCACTAGCTGGGGTGACGGGGCGGGCGCTCGTACAGATGTCTCGCTATCCGACAATGGCGGCCCGTTCAATCAGGTGACACTTGGGCCCGAGCAGGTCGCCGACGAGCGCTCGTTGCTGGCTCTGCGCGTGAACGGTGTCAGGTTGTCGCTCGACCACGGATACCCCGCGCGGGTGATCGCGCCGGCGGTGCCTGGCGTTCACTGCACGAAATGGGTCAAGCGTATGACGTTCACTTCGGCATGAGGATGACAGCGTTCAGGCGGGTTTACGGCGCGAGCCCATTACACCTGCTGGCGCTGCTCGCCAGCTTCGCGCTCGCGGGCTACGCGGCGCTCTCATGGTTTCAGGGCGACGCCAAATCCGTACTCGGCTGGTTCCTGGTGGTGCTGATCGGACGACCTTTGTTACCGGTGCCGCTCTACTCGCTACTCGACTGGGTCGCCCTCGGCGGCGAGCGGGGACGCCTCCGAGCCGCCCGGGCTCCAGTCAACGCCGTGCCGTATGTCCAGGTCCCGGCCATACTCGAGCGGCCTGCTGGTGTGGTGTTCGCTCCCGAGATCCTGACCCTCGGTTATTCGGCCCGAACCCATACCTCGCGCGTTGGCTGGCCGCCACGGGGATTATGTTCGCGCTGTCTGCACTCGCATTCGCGCTCGCGGTGCGGCGCGCGCATCGGAGGTCAGCCAAGATCACGCCGGAGTGGAGCATGCCAGCCCTACGCTGGGCCCTCTACAACCGCCTCCCAGAAGGCTACGAGCGCCCGGAAAAGTTCCTGATTTTGGCCAGAAGCCGCGACGCGCCAGGACCCGTTCTTTTATTGTCGATGAGCTTGCCACTTCCGTCATCGAGGACCGTAGAGCTCACTGTCGATCTGCTCGAGCGGCCGTTGTCCGAAGTCGATCCGGAGATTGCTGAGGCACTTCGGCTCGAGTCTCGAGCGTCAACACCGAACGCTCGAGATGATCGCGTCCGAGAATTTCGTGCCGATGTCGGTACTCGAGTGTCACGGCTCGGTGCTGACCAACAAGTACGCTGTGGGCGATATCCCGGCCGGCGAGAGTACGGCGGCTGTGAATACATCGACATCGTTGAGCAGCTGGCGATCGACCGCGCGCTCGACCTGTTCGATGCGGAGCACGCGAACGTACAGCCTTATTCTGGCGCCCTGGCTAATACCGCGGTTTTTCAGGCGCTTCTTGAGCCGGGGGACACGATCCTCGGGCTCGAAGTGACACACGGCGGCCACCTGACCCACGGCACGCCGCTTCATATCTCGGGCCGCACGTACAACCTAGCCGCATATCACGTCGATCCCAGGACGGGCTTGGTCGACATGGAAGAGGTCGAGCGGCTCGCCCGGCAGCGGCGGCCGCGCATGATCCTGGCGGGATGGTCGTCGTATCCCCGGGTGCTCGACTTCGGCCAGTTCCGAGCGATAGCGGATGAGGTCGGCGCCTACCTGCTGGTCGACATGGCGCACTTCGCGGGACTCGTCGCCGCCGGTGTTCATCCAAACCCGGTCCCGTACGCGGATGTGGTCACGACGACGATCCACAAAACGCTCGGTGGGCCGCGCGGCGGGATGATCCTGTGCATCTAACGACTGGCGAGCCGCATCGACGCCGCGGTATACCCTGGGCAACAGGGTGGACCGTTGCAGCACGTCGTGGCTGCCAAGGCAGTCGCGCTCAAGATCGCCGGCTCAGACGGCTTTCGAGAGCGCCAGGAGCGTACGGTCCGTGGCGCCCAAGCGGTCGCGAGAGAACTGCTGTCGGCAGGGCGGGGGATCGACGTCCAGACCGGCGGGACCGACGTACACCTCGTGATGTGTGACCTGCGCGAGTCCGCGCTGAACGGAATGGAGGCCGAAGAGCGCCTCGCGTCGATCGGCATCACGGTCAATTGCACGGCCGTGCCGTTCGATCCCCGCTTGCCTGCTGCCTGCAGTGGTCTACGGATTGGTACGCCTGCGCTGGCCACCCGAGGACTGCAGGTGGAGGACTTCGTCGAGGTGGGCTCGATCATCGCCGAGGGCCTTGTTGCCGTCGGCTTCGAGGAGCGGCGAGCCGAGTCTGCGCGGCGGACGAGAGCCATCGCCGACCGCTTCCCGCTGTATTCCCGGCTCAGGGGCGGCGAATCGGGCGGCCGGCGGTTGGCGGTGGTCACCTCCGATCTTGGCGTTGGGCCCGAGCAGGATGGCTTTCAGCCGCCCTTGAAGATCGCGCACGGACGATCCCGCTAACTCGGCACCGACGACCCCGCTAACTCCGCACGGACGATCCCGTTAACCCCAGCGAACCGTGACGACCGTTGTCGCTGCGGCGCGGGATCCTGACGTGGCGATGGTGAGCTCGGATCGTCGGGCCGCTGCGGCGCCGCACTCGGCGTCGACGAGACCTCTCGAGGTAGGCGAAGTGACTCGCCTGCGTGCGGTTTGCGACGTCCAGCTTCCGATAGACGTTCCTGAGGTGGAACTTGACGGTCTGCTCGGTGACCCAGAGTCGTCTGGCGACGTCTCCGTTGGTCGCGCCGGCCGCGACGAGCTTCAGGATTTCGAGTTCGCGGCCGGTCAACGGCGTGTCCGAGACGTCAGTCGATGGTCGCTTCTCGCCCGGCAGTGGCAGGCGGGCGCGAGGATTTGTGAAAGACGTGGCCGTTGACCGTTTCGCGAACCAGTGTGGCGAGCGCCATCGGGTGAGTCGCCTTCGAGATCACCGCTGGTCGCACCGCCTCGAATAGGCGCTCGAGCCAGGCCGATCCATCTGCAGGCTGAGCGCGATCAGTGCGAGACGCTCGTCCTCGAGCTTGATGTCGCGGACCAATTCGACCGCCTGCTCTGAGCGGTCCATGTCGTCGAGCAGGACGATTTCGGGGTCCGTGCCGACGATCGTCTGCGCCGAAGTCCGCCGGGTATCGGCGCGCCCGACGAGGTTGAATTCCCCGCTCTGGCGAAAGCCGATTCGGATCGCTTCGAGGGTCAGCGAATTGTGAGCGACGATCACGAGCCGTTCAGCGAGCTCGCGGCAGGTCGCCGCGTGTCGAACCATTCCATTTCAGCCCCATCCTTATGTCCAGCCTTCCATCCGTCTATTGGGAGTACCGCCCCAACCGCACGCCACTCCTCGCCCACATTGGAAGGATCTGTTGCGCGGCGCAGACACGCAATAGGCCGCTGCGTCGATCGTGTTCAAGTTCGCTTGAACACTCTACGCGGCGATCGTGATCCAGGCGCTCCTCAGCACAGCGCGACCTCGGTCCCGTCCCCAACCCGCAACCGCAGCGCCCGCGGCAGCGAGAAGTCATGAAAGATCCGCGCGTCGCGCCCGACAATGCTTCCCACTAGTCGGCCGCCGACGTGCATGATGCTCGCCCCGGGAGAGATGATCGACCGCTCGATCTCGGCGCCTTCAATCCGGACGCGCTCACCGATCGAGGTGTACGGCCCGATGTAAGCCTCGTTGACAATCGCCCCGGCGCCGATCACGGTTGGCCCCACGATCACGCTGCGGGTGACACTCGCGCCCGTGTCGATCAACACCCGCCCTTCGATCCGGTTGCCGCAGGCAGCCGGCTGGGAGGTCGCTCGTCCGCTGTGCCGGTGCCGCACGGATGCAGCGTTTCCGTCTTGGCCGAGCCGATCGAGCGCTATCCGGTTGAGCTCCAGCAGCTCGCCAGGGTCGCCCGTGTACCGCTGCCAAGTGTCGACGAGCTGAACGCAGAACTTTCCGTTGTCGGCGGTGACCCGTTCGGCGATCAGTGACGCATCGAGGCCACCGGATTCCGGCTGCGTGAGGCTCGCGACGCGACCAAGCGCTTGACGCCCAAAGAGCCAAACACCCCTCGAATCGAGGGTGTCATCATCGCGGCCAGATCTGCAGGCGATCAGGGTCACATCCGGCGACTCCGGTCGCAGGCGATCGATAAAGGGCGCCAGCGGTTGCTCAAGTAGGCCACAGTCCAGGTGGACTATGCACGGCTCCCGGTCGACGACCGGCGCCGCGAGTTGCAGCGCACCGGCAAAGTCGAGCGGTGCCGGCCGCTCGATGAACGACAGCTCGGCCGAGTGACCGTCTCGCGCCTCAAAGCACGCACGCACCTCACCGGCGAGCTCTTCGGAGGACACGACGATGATCCGCTGCACACCTTCGGCCTCCAGTTCGGAGAGCACCTGGTGGGCGATAGGCCGATTGGCGACGTGGACGCCACCGTTGAACCTTCGTCTGCGATCCGAATCGGAGCGCGTGTCCTCGACGACCACAACCCCAAGTTCCATACTCGACGAACGGGGCGTGGGGGTCTTTACTCGCGCACGGCCCGCAGCATCGAGACACAACCAGTACTGCGAAAACTTGGATGATGGCGGCGGCCCGACTCGACGTTGCGGGATGAGCGCCGCTAGCGCCTCTCTTGCATCTCACGCCCGGACATGACCACGTCGATCTCGGTCCCGCCACCAGCGCGACGATGGGCGATCAGACGGCCGCCCAGAGAGTGGGCACGCGAGCGCATCGCCCGCATCCCGAGTCCGGTGCCGGCGGTCGGCGGTGAACCGGCGTTGGATGGACAACCGTCGTCGGAGATCCGCAACAGGAGCTCGCTGTCCCGCGAGCCGAGCGTCACCTGGATCTTCCGCGCGCCGCCGTGACGCACCGCGTTGACGATCGCCTCGCGCGCGATCCGGACGATGTCACGGCGATCGGCGACGCTGGGTTCCTCCGCCATAGCCGTTTGCACCCTGACGGTGATCTCCACCCCAAACCGGGCCCCCAGTTCGGCGGCCACCTCGCGAAGCGCCGCCGCGGTGGTCGGCGCGGGTGACGCCTCGAGATCCACGATCGCTCCGCGTGACGCGGCCAGCGCGCGCCTGGCGGCGAGAACCAGCACATGCGCCTCGCCGAACTTGCGCTCGAGACGGTCGGCGTACGCGACGATGAACGCGAGATCCTGCGCGAGCCCGTCGTGCAGGTCGTTCGCGATTCGACTCCGCTCCGCGCTGACGGCATCCTGAGCTGCGCGCCTGCCGCCGTACAGTCGGTGGGCCGCCACGAACAGCAGTCCGAACGCAAGGATCCTGAACGGCTCTGCCAGGGTCACCCAGTTGGCGGCCGGCAGTGGTTCGGCGACGGCCTGCAGCGAAGCGATCGCGAGCAGATAGCACGCGCGCCGCCAACAGCCACGACTCACGATCGCCCTCTTTGGCGCGACTGGCGATCCCGAAGCCCGCGGCCAGCAGACCCAGGAACGAGACGACCCCGAGCGCGCCGAGGATCCCCTTGTAAACATCGCCAGAGCCGCTTCGGCCGCCGGGTCCGAGGACCAGATCGATGAGCTCACCGATCGCGATCACTGAGACACCCGCGAATACCGCTCTCGACAGCGTCCGGTGGCCGGGAGCGATGGACCATCGGCTGGGCGCATACGCCGCCACCAGGAGCGTGCTCGTCACGAGCATGAGGCACGCCACGCGAGCGCCGACCCCGAACGTCCCGGTCCCATCGTCGGCCAGCGCCGGAAGCACCCCAAATGCAAAATCTGTGACCGCGACCGCTGCCAGCGCTACGACCAACAGAAGGTCGCTGAATCGCCGCGTCTCGTGGTAGCGAGATCTCAACATCACCGCCCCGATCAGTGCCGAGAGAGTGATCGTGGTCTCAGCCGCCGAACGTAGACCGGCGGCGTGGATGTTGGGCCGCCACACGAGCTCGGCTGCGACGGCCCCTAACGCCAGCACCGCCGCCACCGCTGTGACGACCGCGCTTGGCGTGTCGATTGTCGATCGACGAATTCCGACCATCACGGTCGGTTCAACGCCCTCGAGCCAAACCGGGCGTGCCCTCATTCTTTTACCCCCAAGCTGCCGGAAATCCTCCGGCTTCTTCCTAATTAAACGGCAACCCCTAAATAGGCAAGCTTTGGAAGCATAGCATTGTTGTGCTTTTCCGCGCAAGTTGCGAGATGTTTCCTTCCCAGGCCCGTCACACGGCCCCTGTCGATCTGATATCGGGCGCCCGGCGAGCCGGGTCGGAGGTTTTGCGGCGATCTCGACGGTGCGGCTTTAGTCGTAAATAAAACGTCTGCAGCCGGCCAGCGCTTGCGCGCCGCAACTGCGCTGCAACTGAAGCAATTTCCGGGCAGGTCGAACACGCGTCCAGACGCCCGCGGCGCCCCATCCAATGTCCGTCCAACGCACATTGGTTCGATCACTGCTCCGCGTCGACAACCGATGCCTGGCACGCGCCGAGAGGGCGCGCACCTGCCCCGAGGGGAGGCCTGAGTCCCAAGAGGAGTCAAGGAGCCGTGGCATTGAGAGCCGGAGTCCAGCGCGCAGCATTGGTGATCATCGTGTTCGCTGCCTCGGCGACCTTCATCGTCTCGGCGTCCGCGCAGAACGCCGCCGGCTCCCGCACACCGACGCCTCGCCTTGATCCGACCAAGCGCGGCCCGAAGTCAAACCAAGGCAAGCCCAATCCGAAGTCAAGCGTCGGCCAGGCCGCTCCCAAGTCAAACCACGGACACCACTCCAAGCGCCACAAAAACAGCAAGCCCGGCTGTGCCTCGGCCGCCGGCCATCGGCGATCGAAGCGTCATGCACGACACTGTCCAAAGGCGTCCGACACCTTCATGACCGCTTCGAAGCCCGTCGGCAGAACGGCGATCAGCGCGCCGCACGGCCTGAGCGCGGCCGCCGGCGATCAGGAGGTTTCGCTGTCCTGGGGAGCACCGGGTGGCAAAACCGCGATCGCGGGCTACTGGGTCTACCGCAGCGGGGTCGAGGTCGCGCAGACGACAACCAGGAGCTACACGGACAAGGGCCTCACGGACGGCGACACCTACAGCTATTACGTCGTCGCCCACGACGCGTCCGGGAACGACGTCGGCCGCGTCCAACACCGTCTCGGCGACCCCTCGCGGCACGACCCCACCGGGCACTCCCACAAATCTGAACGCGGGTGCGATCTCGGCGTCCGGCGCGACTTTGGCCTGGCGCCCCGCCGGCAAACACGGCTTCGCCATCCATCGGTGGACCCCCGCCCAGGGCCAGACCCTGACGGCGCCAACGGCTCCTGGACCGAGAGCCCCACGTCCTACGCCTATCAGTGGCAGGCCTGCAACAGCTCGGGCGCTAGCTGCGCGAACCTCGGTGGCGCGACCTCGAGCAGCCACAACGCTCGCCGGTGGCGACGTCGGCCACACGGTCCGCGCGGTCGTCACCGCGACCGACCCCACGGGCTCCGGTACTCCGGATTCGTCTCCGACGGCTGTCGTTACCGCCGGAACGACCAGCGGCTTCACCGGTTCCTGCACCACGACGATCAGCCCCGGGGCCAACCTGGCGACGGCCGAGCAGGCCATGTCTCCCGGCCAGACGCTGTGCCTGAACTCCGGCACCTACGGGTCTGAGAGCACGCTCAACGTCTATTACCAGGGCGGCACCGCAGCGAACCCGATCACGATCACCAGCGCTCCGGGCGCCACCGCGACGATCGATGGCAATCAGCGGATCGAGGCGCCGTACATCACTGAGGAGTACCTGAACATCGACAATTCCAACAATCTGGCAACGACTGCTCAGAAGTCAGGCTGCACGAACATCCCGTACTCGGTGGCGCTCGAGGTGGACGGCGACGGCGACGGCCTCCAGTACGACAACATCTACGAGTCGGTTGCCTCGCTGCGCGCAAACCTGATCGGGGTCGGCTTTCAGGAGGAGAGCAACGGCGTCGACGATGGCCATCCGGCCGGCGTCAGGATTCGATACGACAAGCTGTCCGATGCCGGCGGTTGCTCCCAGCAGGATCACGTCATTTACGACGCACAAGGCTCCGGCGCGCGGATCTACGACAACTGGATGTGGAACGACCCGCACGGCTGGGGGGTGCAGATCTACCCGAACGCCTCGAACGGCCAGATCTACTCGAACGTCGTCGATGGCGCGATCGGAGGCTTCGTCGATGGCTCGGGCGGCGGCAACTCGACCTACAGCAACGTGGTCGAGAACTCGGTTGTCGAACCCGACGATGTCAGCGGCTCGCAGTACATGGACGTGTGCTTTGGCCTCACCGCCGAGGCGGCATCGGCAGACACCGTCTCCGGCAACGCCTCCTACAACAACTCGAACGGCACCGGTTCCTCCTGCAGCGGGATCACGTTCTCGAACAACGTCACGCTCACGTCGAGCCCGTTCGTCGACTCGGCGACGCACGACTACAACCTCGTGGGCGGCACGCCCGTGGCCAATTACGGCCTCTGGAACGGGTCGGGCCCGCCAACCCCCGATCCTGCGCCCTGACAGCGGCCGCGACCGACCGTCGTGGGCGATCGCGGGTGACGACCGCCGGCGCTGATCCGTCGCGCCGCTGCTGCCGTTATGGCGCGCTACGATCAGCGCCGCGGGCGTCGGGCGGCCAACGTGTCGCGCTCTGCTGCCTGGAATCCACGCCGGCCTTCCACGAAACCGGTAGCGCGACGCGTATAGCCGCCGCTACGAAGCAAGTTCCATCCGCCGTCTCCGGGCACGCTTTTCCGTGCCTCCTGCGCGGGCCGTTCTCGAGCGGCCGCGCTCAAGCGCGGGCGCTAGCGCATACGCGGGAAGGAACGGCGCGGCCGGGGCGTCTGCCACACCAGACCGTCCGATCCCGATCCGAAGGGCATGATGCCGAATGACTGCGAGTGTGGTTCAGATCCACGACGATTATTGGCGCAAAGGCGGCCGCGTCGACGACTATGCGAGCCGCACCCTGTTTCCGCCCGAGGTCGTGATCCTCGCCCGCTACCACCAGACGATGTCCGCCGGACGCGTGCTGGAGCTGGGATGCGGCGCGGGACGGTTACTCGGCTACCTGACCTCGCTCTCCAGGACGGTCGAAGCGATCGACCTGTCGGAAGCGATGCTCGCGCACTGCCGCACCGCTTACCCCGAAGCCGACGTCCATTACGGCGACCTCGGGGCGCTGCACGACAGCGTCGAGGGGCCATTCGAGGCAATGCTGGCCCCATTCAATGTCTTGGGGGGACTTGAAGACACAGACCGGCGGCGCGTGATGCGCGAGATCCGGGAGCTGCTCGCGCCCAATGGCCTATTCATCTTCTCCTCGCACAATCTGGAGCACGCTCTCGGCAACGGCTCACAGCCGCACCCGACCCTGATCTCGCGGATCGCCAAGACCCCACCGGAGCGCGTGCCACGCGCCGTCGCGCGGATCCCGCACCGCTGGCTGAGCCGGCGTCGTCTACGGCCGTTGGAGTACCGCGCCGGCGACCACGCGATCATCGGCGACACCGAGGGCGACGGTGCCGTTCTGCACTACTACATCGGCCACGCCGCACAGGAACGCCAGCTTCACCAGACCGGCTACGAGCTGCTCGACTGCCTGGACGTGGAGGGCCGTACGGTTCCGACGGGCGTGCCCGGCAAAGGCCCGTGGCTGTACTACGTGGCGCGCCCGGCTGGTGGGGCTCCCGGAAACGTCTCACCCGAAAATGCGGGCCCGGATGACCGCTGACCTTTGTCCTCGGACCCTCGTGTAGGGCCGCTACACGTCGGGTCCTGCCTCCTCGGTCAGCGGCCCCCGGACCTCGCCTTTCGGGTGTGCCGTTTCCAGTCGACCCACTAACACGCCGGGATCCCCCTGAGGCCGGGCGGCGAGCTCGCGATCGAGTGCCCGGTCGAGCGCCTCGTGGGCCTGGCGCTGAGCCCATGTCGGCCTGAGCGTGTGGTCGTGCACCCTGATGTGCTCGACCGTCACGGCTGGGCTGTTCTCCATGCGGCTAATCCAGCCCGAGCGGCGCAGCTCGCTTTCGAATGGCTGCCCTTCGGCAAACAGCAACTCCAGGCGCTTGCCACTCGCCAGGAATGCTTCGAGGAGCGCGTCGGTCTGTGCCGCCGGGCTGGGAACCTTTGACGGCCGCCGGGTCGCGACCCGTTTCGGGCTCGCCACCACCCACGCTGCCAGCCGGCGCACGCGGCCCTCGGCAGCGGCGGTGCGAATCTTGGACCACGAGGGCCGTTCGCTGAGCAGCCGCCGCAGATCGCGCGCCTGAGCGAGCCCCGGATCCCAGACCACCCTGCTGGGATTCACCATCAGAGCGAGATCGACCCGCGGATCTTCCAGCGCCGCGTGAAACGACCAATAGGCGCCTGCGCATAGGCCCCCGACGACAAACCTTGTCGCGACGTCGCGTTCCTGCAGAAAGTCGAGCGCGGCGCGGACCTGGGAAACCCGGTCGATCAAGTAGAAGTTCGAGTCCGGCTCGTAGGCGTCCTCGTCGCGGGCGCCGTCGGCGTCGCCGATCCCCTCGACGTCCAGCCGCAGCGTCGGAATGCCGCGCGCGGCCCAGCGACGGGAGGCATCGACGTACATGCGGTTCGGGCCGATGCGGCGAATCGCGCCGGCGTTCAGCAGCACGACGCAGAGATCGGCAGCTGACGTACCGAGCGGCTCGACCAGAGTGCCGGCGATGGTTCCAAATGGCTGCTCGATCGTGACCTGGGTCTCCTGCACGCTGGCCCCCCCGCCCACCGGCACCTCGGCGCCCGCGCCCCCGCTGACCGGCACCTCGGCCCAACGCCCCCGCCCACCGGCACCTCGGCATCGGAAGGAGCCACCCCGCCGTCACCGGAGGCCGAACCGCCCACGCTCGAAGCCTCGCCGAGCCACGTCGCGACGCGCTCGAAGGTCTCCAGCGCGGGCTTCCCGGACTGGGGATGCGAGGTCATCGTCGCGTAGCCGTCGCCCGACGCGACCGTCACCTGGCGATCTCCCTGCTCGAGCTCGGCCTGTAGACGGGCGTCGACCGTCATACCGTCGCGACCCAGCAACAGCACGCGTGGCACCGCTCCCGGCGCCAGCGGCCTCGCCGTCAGGTCAAGCGCCTCGAGCCCTTCGACGGTCTGCGCGCTGAGCAGGAAGCCCCCGGCTTCCAGTTCGCCGGAGGGCAGCGGCCCAGGTTGCTCCAGACCCTCGAAGAAGCGAGCGGACTCGAGTTTCGAGAAGGCACGCAGCTGGCGCACGACCGCCTTGCCGCGAGACGGCGTCGCCCAGAGGACGAGATCGTCGATCGGCGCCCCGGCGGCCGCGGCCAGATAGGCGACGATGCCTCCTAGCTCGAGCCCGACGACTGCGATGCGCCGCGCGCCGGTGGCGTCAAGCAGCCAGCCAGCGCTGCTCTGAACGGCATCGGTCCACGCCGACAGACGGTCGGGATCACGCGGCGAGCCGGCGCTGTCAGCTGTCGAAGGGAAACTCAGGCGGAGCGTCGTGTAGCCCGCCGCCGCGAGCTGCTGGGCCCAGGTCCGCAGATGTCGATACGAGCACACCTCCTCCCAGCCGAAGGGCGGACACAGGAGCACGGCCGTGTCGCGTGCGCTGTCGGCGGAGGCTCGATGCAGGGCGGCCGTGTCGCGTGCGCTGTCGGCGGAGGCGCGGTGCACGGTCGCCGACAGCGGGCCGCTCGCCGAGTCGAGATAGATCGCTTGTTGTCTCATGCTCCGCGGGTCGCAATCTTGACGCGATCGTTGAGGTTCAGAGCTGAAACCGTCCCGCCGCCAAACCGTGATTCCGGGCCAAGCGCGGACAGCGCAACCAGCCGCGAGCGGCCCGGTTCGAGCGAGAACGCGTCGTCGTCGGCGATAAAGCCGGGCGTGTGCAGCCGAACACCGTACGCGAGCCGCCGGCTGCCGATCCGCAACGTGACCTGCTCGCCGGTCTCGGACTCAACCGTTGCGTCGATCCCCAGCCGGGCTGCGGGCTCCCGCGTCAGCGGACGGCCCGCCGGAAACCTGAACGCTTGCGAGAGCAACTCGCCTCCGTCGTCCGCGGATTCCAGGCTGACGACGATCGCATCGTGCCCCGGCGGTCCGAATAGATACGTGCAGGATGAATCGACGAAGTGGCCGATGAGCCCATCGACGTTTCTGCGCAACGAGCCGTGAGCCGGCACCTCGACCATCTCCGACGCCTCCTCCACGCGTGTCTCCAGATCCTGGTAGAGAGCCACACGCAGGCGCGCATGTAACGGCTCGCCCCGATCGTTGGCGACATGGACGTCGATTCCCGCCGTCCCTTCGTCGGTCGTCCAGACGGCGACCGGCGCCAGCGCCCGGCGAAGGTGGTGGTAGGCGACCTTCGGCGAGCCCCGGTGATCGAGCACGCCGAAGCCCGCGCCCGGGACCATGTCCTTGAGCCACAGCATCAGCGCCCCGCGGCACGGAGAGGCGTCGCGGCGCCACTCGCCCATCACTTCCGCCATCACCTCGCCCGACGTCGCGCGAGACAGCTCGAGGTAGCGCGCGTGGTCCGTACGGCGCACGGCGGTCGGGTCCAGACCGAACACGCGCACGAAGTAGAAGTCGCGCGCGTCGTCGAAATCCCAGCCCGGAAGTGGCGCCCACGCGGGCCCGGCGTCGCGCGGCACGCCGGCCTTCCAGCGCGGGTGGTGGACCGGGAACTCGACCTGATCGGGAACGTTGGCGAACGGGAGGCACTCGGCCGCGAATCGGACCTCCGCGCGGCGGGCGTCGTCCGGGTCGCGGTGGTAGCCGCCGATCCCGAAGTAGTGCGCGATCCCGCGGTTGGGGTGAAACGGAAGCGCGCCGCCGCACGGAGTGCTTCGCACGTACGCGCAATCGGCGCCCGACTCGCCGACGATGCGCGGCAGCGTCTCGTCCCATAGCTCGTCGCGCCCCAGACCCGGGTCGAGGCCGAGCATCGCCGGCTGTTGTTCGATCTCGTGGTTGCCGCACAGGACCGCCAGGCTGGGGCGCCCGGCCAACCGGTCGAGCACCAGAGCCGCCTCGCGCTCGACCTCGGCGCGGAAGTCCGGATCCGAGAGCGGGTAATCGAGGCTCGCGAACATCAGGTCCTGCCAGACGAGGATGCCGAGCTCGTCGCAGAGGTCGTAGAACAGCGGCGATTCGTACGCACCGGTGCCGTTCACGCGCAGCATGTTCATGCCCGCATCGCGCGCTAGCTCCAGCACTGCCCGCAAGTCGGCGGCCGCGGGAGCAAGCGATACGAGGTCGGCTGGCGTCCACACAGCGCCCCGCACGAAGATCGGGACGCCGTTGACATGCAGATCGAGCCCGGCCTCGAGGATGTCGTCTGACCAGTCCAATGATCTGAAGCCGACCCGGCGGGTGGCGACGGGCTCCCCGTCGAGCTCGACTGACAGCTCGTGGAGCGCCGGGTCGCCGTGTGTGTGCGGCCACCAAAGCGCCGGGTCCGGCACCCGCAGCTCGGCCTCGTAACAGCCATCGGTCGCCTCGCGCAAACGCACCCGGCGGTCGCCGCTGATCACCTCAGCCTCTCGCACTGCGCCGCGCAGATTCGCGCTGACGCGTACCACGCCGTCGTCGCCGTCGACCCGCGCCCGGAGGGCCAGCGAGTCAAGCCCGACCGCGGCGCGACGCGAGACGCGTACCGGCCGCCAAGGACCCACCGGCGCCGGTCCCGGCGCGTAGCCCGGCGAGCGCCCGAAGATCATCGTCCGAAACCAGCGCAGGTTGCCGTCCTCGACGATCCGGACACGCCAGCGCTGCCGAGGACGTCGGGAAACGGCCAGCAACGGCCGCAACGCCCGACAGGCGATCACCAGCTCGTTGTCGTCGCGCGCGAGCGAGGTGATGTCGACCTCGTGGCTGGCCCACATCGAAGAGGACTCCAGTACCAGCTCGCCGTTGAGAAACACTTCGCTGACGGTCGCGATCCCGTCGAGCTCCAGCGTGAGCCGGGCGCCGCCGCTCGGCCGGTCAAGCCCGTCGAGTTCAAAGTGAGTCCGAAACCACCAGTCGTCGGCGTCGAAGTCGCGGCCGTCAGCGCCGACCGCGCCGGCCGCGGTGCCGGGCACCGTCGCGCTCGACCACTCCAGTTCGCCGAGATCCGACGGATCCGCGCATTCCCCGGGCGGGCTGGATGCGACCTCCCACCGTTCGACAAGCTCAAACATCCACCCTGCCGCTGCTAGCTGACCGCGCGCCCGAGTGCCTCCATCGCCTCGTCCCACGCATCGGCGAGAGCAGCAACGGCCGGCTCGGGATCGAATGGGCGTCGGCGCGCCAGTCGGAACGAGACCGTCTTGGTGCCCTCGACGATCCTGCGCAACGCCGCGGCCGCTTCGTCGCCCTCGTCACCCAACAGCCACTCGACGTGGTCAGCGAGCAGCTCGAATGCCGAGCCGACCATCCGGACGGTCACGAACGCGTACGCGTGATAGTCCTCGGCCGCCCCGTCGAGCAGCCGGGGAAGATCCTCCTCCAGCTGCCCCGCCCAGGCGACGAACGGGTTGCGCTGCGGTCGCCGCGCGTAATGGAAGCTCAGCAGTTCGCGCGCGCCGCTTCGCAGCTGCTCGCCGGTGAGCCGCGGGCCGGCATCGAAGCGGACCACCTCGATGAACGGGTCCATGACGTCGTCTGAGAAGTGGGGCAGCATCCGGAACGCGCCGCGGTAGTCCTCGCCGTCGAGCTCGAAGAAGCCGGCGTTGTGGAAATACCGCATCCGCTCGGCCTCGCGATCGATCGTCTCGGGCGCCACCGTCGTCTTCAGATGCTCGCGGCGGTAGCTCGTCGCGGCGGTGTCGGGCAGGTACCAGGCATCGATCTCGACCAGCACCGTGCGCCCGAGGCCGAGCTGCTCCTCGATGTGCTCGGGGAGCGTGCGGTAGGGCAACATCTCGTGGACGTCGATGCCGAACAGCCGCTCCAGGTCGGCGGCCGGGGGCTTGAAGTACGTGAACTGGTCGCCCTCCCAATCAGTGCGCACGATGAACCCGAGCATCGCGAGCGGCTCGTCGCCACGCGCGTGCAGGAGCTCGACGAGCACGTCGGCGTAGCAGTTGGTCTCCAGGTACGTCCGCCCGAGCGAGTGCAGCCGGTGCGGCTCGTAGTTCGACGGGTCGATGCCCCACAGGGACACCGCCCCCGTCGAAGTCGTGCTCACCGATCCAGCTCCAGCTTCTCCAGCACCTCGGACGGCCAAAGTTCGGTGTTCAGCCCGTGCGCGCTGAACAGCGCCAGCGTTACTCGTTCCTCACCGAACGCCATGCAGCCCGTGTGCGCGAGCTCCCCGGTATCAGTCCGGATGTCGTAGGTGTGCCCGAAGTGATCCTGGTGGTAGTTGGATGACGCGATCGCGGTCGGCTTCTCGCCCGAGACCGGCGCCATCAGCTCCCACTTGAGCTCCTGCTCACGCTGCTGAGCGGCAAGCAGGCGACCAGAGCGGCCGAAGAACGGGTCGTTCGCGACGTCCTGCTCGAGCTCGAGGCCGAGCGAGCACAGCAGTTCCTCGGCGCGCCAGCGCCACTCGCTGCGCCACGCGAGCACGGTGTCGCGATCGGCGACGCGAACGATCTCGCGCATGTGGAAGATCTGCATCCGGGACGGGTCAGTTGACGGCTCGCGGCGGAACACGTAGGCGTCGCCGGTGTCGAGCGTCAGGCCGCCCGGCGGCAGCGCCCCGCGCTCGGCGACCGCTGGATAGATCGGATAGCACGCGGCCGGCGCCAACACGACCTCGCTCATCCGCTGGTGGGCGCTCCAGTCCTCGTGCCGCGAGGCGAGCTCGAACTGCTCGGCGGCCGCCTGCTCGTCGCCCTCGAAGGCAAACACGGTCCCGGCCAGGTGAGGGAAGGAGGCCAGGTAGCCGTTGGTCTCGAGCTGGTGGCGCGAAAGCAACGGCGGGAAGTACAGCGGTTCAGGCGACTCTGGCGCCGCTGTCCGCGTCACCAGCGCGTCGAACGCCAAGCCGGACCTGCTCGAACAGCGGGCCGCGGGCGTACACCCCGTGGACGCCGGTCCGCAGCAGCAGACCCGCGTCGACGAGCTCTTCCAGGTATTCCAGCTGCGCCGTACTGCCGGCGCGAAACTCGGGCATCAGACCTCCTTGGCGATCAGTAGTAGTCCGGCGTTCGTCTGGTGGATTCGCTCATTGGCGATCATCAGCGCCGCCGACATCGCGTCGCGCAGGTGGCGCCCGACGCTGAAGGGGGTGTCGTTCTTGAAGCCCATGATTCCGCACACGTCGAGCGCCCCCCGGCAGATGTCCGCGGCCTGCTCGGACGCCGCGATCTTGAGATTGTTGAACCGCAGGGCGCTGGCCATCGTCGATAGGCGCTCGCGTCCGGGGTCCTCCGAGGCGTGGATGAATTCGCGCAGTCCGGACTCGACTTCGGCGCGCAGCATCGACAGCTCGCTCATCAGATGCGACAGCCGGCACAGCGGCCGGGATCGGCTCGCCGGGCTTGCGCTTCGCGGCGGCGCGCACGAATGCACGCGCGCGATCGAACGCATCCTCGGCAATACCGAGCCACAGATGCGACCACAGGATGTGAGACACCGGAACCATCGACTCGGCGGCGACTCGGGCGAACGGTGTCGACAGCACCTGCTCCGCCGGGAAGGTCGCGCGAACCACGGACCCTGGCGAGCAGGTGCCCCGCATGCCGAGCACATCCCAGGTCCCGGTCGGCTCGAGCGTTGTCTGCTCCTTGTGCGTCAGCGCGACGACCTGGTCGTTCTGCTCAGCGTCGGGCGATCGCCGCAGCGTTGTCAGCAAATCATCGGCAAACGCCCCGTAGCTGACCGTTGGCGCCTGCTTTTCGAATGTCACGGATCCGTCGCCGACCGGCGTGACGGCAGCGATCGAGCGACCCATGTCCCCGCCGTTGCCGACCTCTGAGGTGACCGATGCGATCAGTCGCTGCTCCTCGGAAAGCTCGACCAGATACCGCTCGAACCACGAATCCTGCTCGAGGTGACGGACGATCGTCACGACCTGGATCTGATGCATCGCGAACACCATCGCGCTCGCCCCACAATGCCGCCCGAGTTCGAAGCAGCACCGGGCAATCGTCTCGAACGAGACGCCGCCGCCGCCGAGCGACGCCGGAACAAATGCCGACAGCGCACGCTCCTCGCGCAAGGCAGCGATCGTCTCCGCGGGGAAGCGGGCGCTGCGGTCGACGTCGTCGGCGTTTGCCGCCGCCACCTCGCGCCCGATCGCGCCCACCGCGGCCAGCAATGCCTGGTCGCGATCGACCGAGACAGTCATGCGGCGACTCCAGCGCTCAGCTCGGTCAGCGCGGCACGGATCGCGGCGACGCTCTCAAACACATCGCGCCGCAGCATCCGGTCTGGGAATTCGATGTCGAACGCGTCCTCGAGCGCGAGCATCACGTTGACGCTCGCGTGCGAGGTCATCCCCGCCTGGTAAAGGTCGGTGTCGTCGCCGAGCGTCGAGACGTCGACGGGGAGACGGGCATGGTCAGTGATGGCCTGGCGGATCTTTTCGTCCATAGCTACCTATCTATCTATCGGCAGGTTCTGAGATTTCTCTATCGGCAGATTCCGCGATTTCTGCAATCACCACGGCGGCGGCGCACTCGCGCTCGTGCGTGATGCTCAGCGCGAGGTGCGTGATCCCGGCCGTACGCGCGAACGCGGCGGCCTGACCACTGAGCGACAACTCGGCCTCCCCGCGCGCGCCACGGAGGACCTCGACGTCGCGCCAGGAAACGGCCTGGCTGCCGACGCCCAGCGCCTTGAACGTGGCCTCCTTCGCGGCGAAGCGGGCGGCCAAACGCGCCGCGTCGACGGCGCCCGGTCCGGTGCAGTCCGAGATCTCCGTATCGGTGTACACACGCTGGAGATATTGGTCGCCGTGATCCCGGATCGAGTCCCGCACCTCATCGGCCGATACAAGATCAATGCCTACCGTAGTCGTCATTCGCTGCCCTGCCCCTAATCGGTCTTCGGGTTCCGCGCTCAGCCTCACGGGGCGCGCGCACTTCGCACACGCCACAGCCCCGGAACGCCGCCAGCCAGAATAGCGCTTGAGTTTGCGAATACCTAACGATCTGTCGCTTTCATGAACCATTCCGCCCGATACAATCTGGACTCCGTGCGGCGATTTGCGCCGTTGGGGGGCCCGATGTCCGAGCAGTTAGCTTCTCCCAAGATCCTTCTCTTGCCCGCGGTCGCACTTGGCGCCGTGGCGATCGGCGTGCTCGCCGGCAAATCACCCACGACCGCGCTCGCGGTGGCGGTCATGGTCGGCGTGATCCCGCTGATCTTCGCCCGTTACACGCTCGGCGTCGGGATCTTCATCCTCAGTACGTTCCTCGCGCTGTCCTCGACCGCCCAGAAGGGCCTCGGCGCACTCGTGATCGTTGCCGGCTTTGCCCTCCTTGCGGGGAGCTCGCGCGCGGTACGGAGACAGTTTTTCGACGAGCAGCGGACGCTGATGCTGCTCCTGCTGGCGTTCCTCGCCTGGGAGTTCATGACCGTGATCTGGGCGACCAGCACGAGCGACGTCACCTATTCGCTCTCGCGGTACATCCCCAACTTCCTCGTCTTCTTCGTCGTCTATGCGGCGGTCCGCGACCGCCGTGATCTGCTCACACTGATCGGCTTCTTCGTGCTGGCATCGGCCATCTCGGCGGCGATCGCGATCGCGAGCCCGCCGTCCGCGACCGCCTATCAGAGTGTCACCAGGGACGGCGGCCTGTTCGACCCAAATTATCTGGCCGCCGTGCTGGTGGCGGGCTTCACGCTGAGCGTCGCGCTCACGTGCATGCGGTCGCTGCCCTCGCTGGGGCGCGTGCTGGCTGGCGCGGCAGGAGCGATGTGCATCATCGGCATCCTGGCGAGCGTCTCTCGGGGCGGCTTGATCGCACTGTCTGTGGCGCTGGTCGCCGGGGTCTGCGTCGCCGGGCGATGGCGACTGAAGCTCGCCGTAGTCACGCTGCTGGTCGCGTTCGTCGGGGTGGGCTATTTCGGGGTCGTAGCGTCCCCTGCAGCGCGCCAGCGCCTGACGCAAAGCGACGGTGGCAGCGGCCGAACCACGATCTGGCAGGTCGGCTGGCGCGAGGTGCAGGCAAACCCGATCACGGGCGTCGGGGCGGGGAACTTCTCGGTCGCCGGGATCCGATACGTCGCGCAGCCGGGCGCCACCACACACACCGCTGAAGTCGATACGGGCTACTTCATCGATGTCCCCACCGTCGCTCACAACACCTACCTCGAGGTGCTGGCGGAAGGGGGCATTCCCGCGATCGTGATGTTTCTGGCGATCATCGGCTACTCACTCGCCTCGATCCGCAAGGCTTGGCTGCTCAGCCGCCGGGCGGGCGATCAAGACCTGGAGTTGATCGCATACGGTCTGTTCACGGGTGTGCTGGGCTTTTTGGTTGCGTCCTTCTTCTTGAGCGAGGAGTACAGCAAGCAGCTCTACGTACTGCTCGCATTTGGGCCCGTGCTGCTGAGGGTGGCACAGAACTCGAACGTCGCGACCGCGGTCGTGTCGCGGCTGCCTGCGTCACCGGCGGCCGCGCTCGCGCGGCTTCGCGGATAGATCCACCGGATGGCTGTGCCACCTGAAGGCGACGAGCATCTCGAGGCCGCGCCGCCGCTCTCCCGGACGATCGTGCGGGGCGCGAGCGTCGCGTCGATCGGCTACGCGGTCAGTACCGGGATCCTGTTCGTCACCTACCTGGTCCTCGCCCGGCTGGTCAGCCCCACGGACTTCGGGCGCTACGCCGCGGGCGGCGTGATCGTCGGCGTCGGGTCGCTGTTCGCGGAGTCGGGCATGCAGGCGGCGCTGATCAACCGCAAGGACCGGCTCGAGGAGTCGGCCAGCACGGCGTTCTTCGCATTGCTGATCAGCGGCAGCCTGCTGACGCTGGGAGCACTCGCTATTTCCCCGCTCATAGGGCTCTACTACCACCAGCCGCAGGTCGAGGCGATCGCGGCCGCGATGTCCGGCTGGCTGTTCCTGAAGGCGGCCACGATCGTTCCGGACTCGCTGTTGCAGAAGCGGTTCTCGTTCTTGCGCCGGGTGGCGGTCGACCCCGCAGGCTCCGTCGCGTACGCGGCGGCCGCGATTCCGCTCGCGGCAGCCGGCGCCGGCGCGTGGGCGCTGGTCGGCGGTAGCTACGCGGCGAGCCTGCTTCAGCTGGCGCTGGCGTGGTGGTTCGCGCGCTTTGTCCCGCGCCTGCGGCTGGCCTCGTTCAGCCTCTGGAGAGAGCTCGCGTCGTTCGCTCGCTCCGTGATCGCGGCCGAAACCCTGCGCAAGGTCGCAGGACAGCTGGACGCGCTGATGCTCGGACGGTTCGGCGGGGCGGCGCCGCTTGGCCAATACCGCAACGGGCTGCGGCTTGCAGACCAGCCAGGAGCCGCCTTCGTCTCGGTCACCGCCTACGTCCTGTATCCGGGGTTCGCGCGGATCGGCCACGCTCGACAGCGGATCTCGGCTGCGGCGCGACACGTCTATTGGATCGCTCTGACCGGCGCAATCCCCGTCGGCGCCTCGCTGCTCCCGCTCGGCGTCCCGATGGCCGTCGTCCTGCTCGGCTCCCGCTGGGTCCCGGCCGGCCACGCGATTGCGGGCCTGTCCGGGTTCGTGCTGTCGACGACGATCATCTCGATCGCGAGCGAGCTGTTCAAGGCGGTCGGCAAGCCGAGCGTGCTGATCAGGGTGCACGGGCTCGCGTTCGTCTCGGTCGCGATCGGCGTGACGGTTGGCGCGATCGTCTGGGGCCTGATAGGCGTCGCGATCGCGATGTCCGTCAGCGGGCTGCTGACCGCAGCCTTCGCGCTCGTCTGCGTCTGCACACTGCTCGACATCACGTGGCGGCAGGTCGCCTCCTGGTTTGCCGGTCCTGCGTTTGCATCGGCCTTGATGGTGGGCGGGATGCTCGCGTACGCGGCGATCATCGACCCATTGGGGCACCGGCCGGTCGTGCGCCTGCTGCTGGTCGCGGGAGAGGTGCTGGTTGGCGCGGGGATCTATAGCGCTGTGCTGGGTGCGATCGACGCGCCGCGCCGGCGCGAGGCGCATCGGCAGTTTGCCCGGCTGTGGTCGAGACGCAACCGGGTGCCTGAACTCGCGTGAATAACGTGCCGCGCAGCGACGATCCCGGCACGATCGTGTACGTCGTGGTGTCGCACACGAATCCTCCGCAGGTGTTGCGACTCGTGCGCGTCCTGACCGCCGGGGATCCGACGTGTCAGGTGGTGGTGCGCCACGATGATTCATCCTGCCCACTTGAGCCGCCCGAGTTCGCCGACGACGCTCGCGTGCATTTCATCGCGCCGCCGTGCAGCCATCGGTGGGGGCGCTACCCGATCGTGGAAATCATCCTGGATTCGTTCAGGTGGGCGCTCGCAAACCTCGACTTCGATTGGCTCGTCCTGCTGACCGGGCAGACATACCCGCTGGAGCCCCCTTCGAGCTTCCGAGCACGGCTGGCAGGGTCATCGTGCGACGCGTTCGTGTCCGCGCATCCGATCCCATCGTCGCGTCCCGAAGAGAAGGCTTCGGAGACGATGTACATGTATGCGAGGTACTTCTACCGTTGGTACGAACTGCCCTACTGGCTGCTGCGGCGGCCACGCCGGTTGTCACATCAGTCACCGTTGTCCGGCCGAGTGTTGCGCTCGGCGCGGCGACGATTCTCCTTCGGCCAGCCGCTGATCTTCCTCTGGTCGCTGCCGCGGGACGCGGGCGACATGATCGGGATCAGGCGGTTTCGGGTCCCGTTCGGTCCCGGCTTTGAGTGCTACTTCGGCTTGCCATGGATGACGCTCTCGCGGCGCGCAGTCGAGGTCATTGAACGCTTCATCGGCGCCCGCCCGGAACTCGAGCGTTTCTATCGGCGCTCGATTCTGCCCGCCGAGTCGATTCTGGTGACGAGCATCTACAACAGCCCCGAACTGCAGACGGACCACCGCGATCACAACTACGTCCGAATGACCGGTGGCGGCCAGGCACACGCGGCGGTTATCAGTCGTCAAGAGCTCGATGCGGCGTTCGCGTCCGGCAAGTCATTTGCTCGCAAGCTCGACGAACGCGTCGACCGGTCAGCGGTCGACAGCTTGGATGACAGGATCGGCGCTCCCCAGCACGACGCTGGCTCCGTTCCGGAGGACGAGCGGGTCGTCGTCTATCTGATCCTGTCGCACGACAACCCCGCCCAGATCAAGCGGCTGGTGCGCGTGCTCAGGGAGGCTCCACACAGCTACGTAATCGTCCAGCACGATCAGAAACGAACCCCCCTCGATCCCAACGACTACGCCTCAGACCCGCGCGTCCACGTTATGGCCCCGTCACGCGAAGGGCGCCGCTGGGGCCGCTACTCGCTCGTCGAAGCGATGCTCGACGCCTACCGATGGGCGCTTGCGAACCTCGACTTCAGCTGGGTCGTGATGGTGTCGGGCCAGGACTATCCGCTGGCGCCGCCCGCGGACTTTCAAGCGCAGCTCTCCGGCAGCTCGTGCGACGCGTTCCTGACGGCGACGCCGACACCGCTAAGCCGACCGTCGAGCGACGATTCGGTGGGGATATACATGCACGCCCGCTACTGCTACAAGTGGTACGAACTACCTCCGTGGGTGATGGGCTGGATGTGGCGCTCTGACCGGATCGCTCGACTGGCGCGGGCCGCGCAGCGGCGCATTTCGTTGGCGCAGCCGCTGATCTTTCTCTGGTCGCTGCCGAAGGGCGGCGGCGACATGGTCGGGATCCGGCGTGCTCGGATCCCGTTCAGCGATGCCTTCCGGTGCTACTTCGGCTCGCAGTGGTTGACGCTCTCGCGGCGCGCGGTCGAGGCCATCGCCCGGTTTGTCGATGATCGTCCGGACGTCGTCCGGCTCTACCGGCGCTCGCTGATCCCGGACGAATCGCTGCCGGTCACGATCCTCTGCAACAGCCCCGAGTTGACGGTCGAGCCCGACAACCACCTCTATGCTCGGATGACCGGCCCCGGCGAGGCGCACGCTGCGGTCCTTGGCAGCGCTGACCTCGAGGAGGCGTTCGCCTCGGGTAAGCCGTTTGCGCGCAAGCTCGACGAACGGGTCGACCCGCTCGCGCTCGACCTGCTCGACGAGCGCATCCGCGCCCACACCGGGTCGCGTCGTTGAGCCGCCGACTTCGCGTCCTGTCACTGATCGACATCGCATCCGGGCACGGAGGCGCGGAGCGGTTCGCGGTCGGCCTCTCCACACACCTCCCGCCCGACCGCTTCGAGTGCTGGATGTGCACGACCCGGACGATTCGCCCCGCGGCGCAGATCGCGCTGACGGAGGCCGGAATCCGACACGTCGATCTGGGCCGCAGTAAGAGATGGGAGCTGCACCGGATGCGCATCCTGGTCGGGCTTCTGCGCGCGCAGCGGTTCGACGTCCTGCACGCCCACAAGTTCGGCTCCAACTTCTGGGGAGTGATGATCGGCCGGGCATGCGGTGTGCCGGTGGTAATCGCCCACGAGCACAGCTGGTCCTTTGAGGGCGAGCCGCTCAGGGCGTGGCTGGACGGCAACGTGATCGGTCGCCTCGCGACCTGCTTCGTCGCGGTGTCGAACGCCGACAAGCAGCGGATGGTGGAGCTCGAGGGAATCGAGTCAGACAAGGTCGTCGTGATGCCCACCGCCTACATACCTGCTCCGGCGGCCGCCGGTGGCGACCTACGAGGCGAGCTCGGGCTCGCTGCGGACACGCCGCTGATCGCGAGCGCCGCCATGCTCCGTCCAGAAAAGCGCGTCGACTTGCTGCTCGAGGCACACGCGCGGGTGCTGTCGATCTTTGGCGAGGCACATCTGGCGATCGCGGGCGACGGGCAATCCCGGCCCGAACTCGAGCGTCGGGCGGCCGAGCTGGGCTCCAGCGCGAGGGTCCACTTCCTCGGCGCCCGGACCGACGTCGACGCGATTCTGCGCGCCGCGGACGTCGCGGCGTTGGCCTCCGACCGCGAGGGCTCGCCGCTGCTGGTGTTCGAATGCATGGCGAACGACACGCCGCTCGTTGCGACTGCGGTTGGCGGCGTACCCGACGTCGTCGATGACGGCCAGACCGGGATCTTGGTCGCGCGGCGCGATCCGGAAGCGCTCGCGGCCGCGCTCGTGGGCCTGCTGGGTGATCCGCCGCGCCGCGCCGCGATCGCCGCGGCCGCACGCGAGCGGCTGCCTCAGTTCACGATCGACGCGACGGCCGCGCGGTTCGCCGACCTGTACGAGAGTTTGGTGGCGCAGCGCGCGTCCGCGGCGGGCGGCTGATCAGACCGCCGCCAGGTCTGGGAACGCGGCCGCGACCTCGACCGGTGCCTGCTCGTACCAGCTGTAGCCGAGACCGACCCGCTGGCGGACGCGACCGGCGCGGCCGCGGACGCGGCGGAGCGCCCATTGCGCGCGGTCCTCGCCTGCCGCGATCCGGATCTGTCGCTCGATCTCCCGGCGGCGGCGGCCCAGGAGCTCACGGTGGGCGTCGGTCGGCATCGACTCGTCGAGCTGGGTGTAGATCGACAGCAGATCTCGATACATCGTGATCGCGTCGTCGTGCCGCTGACCGGGATGTAGCCGGTAAAGCGCATGTTGACCGGGGATCCATGCGGCCCGCGTAGCCCGCCGCCAGGATCCGCAGCCACAACTCATAGTCCTCGGCCTGGACGCGGCTCGTGTTCCATCCGCCGACCTCGTCAAGCACGTGCCGCGGCACCGTGGCGGATCCGTAGACGAAGTTGCGTCGGAGTAGCTCGAGCAGAAAGCCTTCCGAGTCAGCGGGCGGCGGGATCGGCGGCTTGAACGGTTGCATCGCCGTTTCGCGGCGCACCCTCCCGGAGACCGGATCAAACACGTACGCATCCGTGTACGCGAAACCGGCTCGCTCGGTCCGGTCCAGCGCTGCGCCTGCGAGCTCCAGATAGCGGGGGAGCCAGAGGTCGTCGCTGTCCAGAAACGAGAGGTAAGTGCCGTGCGACTCGCCGATCGCGAGGTTGCGCGCGACGGCCGGACCCTTGTTGACTTGGCTCAGCAGCTGCACGCGTGGATCGCCGAGCTGCTGCACGACAGCCGCCGTCCGGTCCTGCGAGCCGTCGTCGACGACGATCACCTCGAGATCGCCGACCGTCTGCGCCAGGGCGGCTCGGACGGCAGCCGCGACCGTGCGCTCTGCGTTGTACGCGGCGATGATCACCGAGAACCGGGGAGCGGACACGTCGGCGTCCTGTCAGGTACCGAGCACGGCCTCGATCCCGTGGATGACGCGTTCCTGCTCTTCCTCGGTCATGTGCGGGTAGAGCGGGATCGTCACCTCCGATCGCGCCGCGAGCTCGGTGCGAGGGAGGGAGAGCTCTGGGTACCGCCGCCGGTAGGCAGAGAACTCGTGGATCGCCGGATACAGAACGCTGGTTTGCACGCCGTGCTCGTCGCGTAGCGCAGCGCGCAGCTGTGCACGGCGCTCGGGCTGCTTCAAGATCAACGGCATCACGTAGCACGAGGACTGCAGAACGTCGGCGTCGGTGTAAGGCACGATCAGGCCGGGTACCTCGGCGAGGCGATTGCGATATGCCAGCGTGAGCTCCCGCCGGCGCTGGATTTCATCCTTGAGCCTCGGCAAGCGCGCCAGGGCGAGCGCCGCCCGAGGCTCATCGATCCGGTAGTTGAACCCGATGTCGATCACGTCGTAGCTGTCGGCGTGCCCGAGGTGCCGATCCCAGGTCCCGCTCGTCATCGCATGAGAACGCAGCGACCGTACGCGTGCGGCGAACTCGTCGTCGTCCGTCGCAAGCAGGCCGCCCTCGCCGACCGACAGAACCTTGTTGGAGAAGAACGAGAAAGCTCCCGCCAGCCCGACCGTCCCGGCCTTGCGCCCGCCCACATCCGCGTCCGGCGCATGGGCGGCGTCCTCGAGCAGCGCGATTCCGCGCTCGCGGCAGAGCGTCTGGAGCGCATCGATGGGCGCCGGATAGCCGGCGAAATGGACCGCGGTTACGGCCTTGGTCCGTGGCGTGATCAGACGCTCCACCTCGCCGACGTCGATCGACAGATCCGTGAGCCCGACGACGTCCGCGAACACGGGGCGCGCACCGCAATAGATCGCGGCGTTTGCGGTCGCGACGAATGTGAACGACGGCACGATCACCTCGTCGCCCGGGCCGATGCCCGCGGCCAGGTACGCGAGGTGCAACGCCGCTGTAGCGCTCGAGAGGGCGACCCCATGCGAAACGCCGAGATGCTCGGCGAATGCTTGCTCGAACGCCTCGGTGCGTGGGCCCATCGTCAGCCACCCAGAGCGCAGCGTGTCCACCACCGCCTCGATGTCGGACTCCTCGAGGATCAGGTCGAACAGCGGAATCTGCCTTGACGCGTGCTGCTGCATGCCGATGATCATGCCAGTGCCGGCGAATCGGGGGGCTTCCGCGGGACCCAGAGTTACACTCCCGCGATCTTCCGCACCGGGCCCGTGATCGCCGTACTGCTTCTCTCGCTGGCCGTGGGGTGTGATCCGGCTTCGTCGCATCAAGCCGCAGTTATCAGCGTCCACCGCCCGACGTGCACGCGGTTCGCGTCGCCGGCGGGAACCGACAACGCCGCGCTACTCGCGCGCAATCGCCACGCCGGCCGGCCGGGGTCGCGCCGGAACCCATTTGCAACGCCGCAACGCCTGCTCCAGTCGCTCGGGCCCGGTCAGACCGGATGTCTGCTGGCGGGAACGTACTACGGCGAGGTCCGCTTCAACCGCGGTGGCAGCGCAGGGAAGCCGATCACGCTGCAGAGCTATCCGGGCCAGCGGGCCACGATCGCGGGCGGTTACGTCTACATGCCCCCCGGCTCGAACTACGTGACGCTTCAAGACCTGAACATCAACGGCCAGGCGACCAGCCAGATCAGCGTGCAGATCCTCTCAAACCACGTATCGCTGATCGCCGACGACATCACCAACGAACAGCAGCACAACAGCTGCATCACGCTCGGGTACACCCAGATCAGCCCGGCGGTCAACACGCTGGTCGAGGGCAACTTGATCCACGACTGCGGAAGCCCGAGCGACGGCAATCAGGACCACGCGATCTACTTCGATGACAGCTACGGCGCCCTGGTGCGCGACAACGTGTTCTGGGGCACGGCCGGTTACGCGATCCACCTCTACGAGCACGCCGACTACAACCGGATTGTGCACAACGTGATCGTCGACAACGACCACGGCGTGATATTTGCCGGCAGCGCGAGCTTTACGTCCTCGGGCAATCTCGTCGCCGATAACGTGATCGCCGACTCGAGCATCGGTGACGACGTGATGCAGTCGTGGGCTGGAGCAGTGGGGCAGGACAACCGCCTGCAGTCCAACTGCATCTACAACTCCCGGCGGTCGGGAGATCATGCGGCCGGCGCTCGGTTTCACGGCCGCCGGCAACGTATTCGCCAACCCGCGTTTCATCGACGCGGCGGCGCACAACTACGTCCAGCGGGCCGGCAGCCCGTGCCTCCGCGTGGTCGGCTACGACAGCGTGGGCGAACTGTTGCGGCTCTGGGCGGCCGCCTCGTGAGTCTTGTGCGGGAGGGCCCGGCGCAGCGACCGCACGAGCGGGAGCACAGCACTGCCGGCAGCGCTCTCACGCGCCCAGCGCAACTCCTTTGAGACCTTGGCCCGGAACGACAGCATCCCGTCGGCGCGATAGATGCCGATCCGGGGATGCTGCAGGGGATCGTCGCTGGTCAGGAGGTCCGGGACGGTGACGGCGGTGGTGAATCCGGCGCTGCGTGCCGCCTCCTCGACGCGCAGATCGTAATCGCCGTATGGGTAGGCGAGCGATCTGCACTCACGGACGAGCTCCTGCTCGCAGCGCTGCCGGGATTGCCGTAGCTCGCGCTCGAGCGCACCGTCGTCGAGCCGTGTCAGATAGGGATGCGAGCAGCTGTGGGAACCGACCTCCCAGCCACGGTTGGCAAGGTCCCGAAGCTCCGTCCAACTGAGGCAGCGGAGCTCGTCTTCGTGTGGCCCTCCGAGCCACCCGTCGATCCCCGGCCACGACATCGGGCCATCGTGATCGGGAAAGTCGGTCGGCACGAACACCGTCCCAGGCATGCCAAACCGGTCAAGGATCGGCAAAGCCAGCTCCAACACCGACCGATACGCGTCGTCAAAGGTCACCGCCACCGTTCGCTGCGCGGGTAGAGCGTGGACGGCTTCGGTGACCGTCGCACCCCGATAGCCGCGCGCGCTGAGCCACTCCAGCTGCGTGGTCAGCCGTTCGGGCAGCACTGCCAACGCGGCCGGCCACTCAGGACTGACCGCGTGGTAAGAGAGAACGAGAACGTCCGGGCCCGCCCAGTCGCCACGGCCGAGCCGCTTACGTAGTTGCTCCAGCACCCCGCCGGGCACGCTACTCGATTGGGGTGTGCCCCGCAATCGCGGCGGGGACCGCGGCGTGACCCGCAATCTCCGCGGCCAAAGCCGGATAGGCGTCCGAGAGGTACGACAGAAGCTGGGCCAGCTGCGCGTCCGGTTGGACGCGCCGGGCTTTCTCGAGCGCGAGCGCGCTGAGCGACGCTCGGCGAGATGGGTCGTGTGCCAGCGCGTCGAGCGCACGCGCGAGCGCGCCGGGGTCTCCGACAGGCACGACGATCCCCGTCCCGTCGCCCACGAATGCCGGGATCCCGCCGATAGCTGTCGCGACCACCGGCAGTGCGCGCGCCATCGCCTCGACCAGCGAGTGTGGCAGCCCCTCGGACCGGGACGAAAGCACGAACACGTCGTTTCGATCGAGGATCGACACGAGCTCCGGCCCGTGTGGCACGAAGCCGGCGAAATGAACCCGGTCACCTAGAGCGAGGTCATCGACGAGCGCTTCGAGCTCGCGGCGCTGGGGCCCGTCCCCGACCAGATCGAGAGCGACGGCCGTCCCCTGCTCGCGCAGCAGCGCGACCGAGCGCAGCAGGTCGTCAAGTCCCTTCTCGGGCGAAAGACGCGCCACGGTCACCAGGCGCAACACGCCGGAGCCTTGATCCGAACGACGCGGCGCCGACGCGATCGGGAAATCACGGCTCAGCGCTGGGTAGAAATCGTGGAGGCGGGCGGTCGGCGCCGCATAACGCTCGATCAGCTCGTGGCCGGCCACAAACGTCGGAACGCCCGCGCGGATCCAATGCCGGACCGGGACCTCCATCGCACGCAGCGCGAGCACGTAGGGGCGGGCGCGTCGCTGGCCCATGATGAACCGCACCGTCCGCTGCTTCTCGCCGCGAACGAGCAGGAACGTCGGCCGATGCCGGAGGCGGGCCAGCGTGATCAACACCGTACCGACGACGCTCGGTGCCACGGCGCCGACGAGGTCGACCCGACGGAGATTCTCGACTGTGACCCGCACGCTTCCGGCCACCACCCATGGGAAGCGCCGGACCATCATCCGGGCGCTGCTCCAATGGGGGAGCCCCACGATCCGCACCCCGGGCGGCACGGCCACCGCGCCATAGTCCGGATTGCGTGGTCCGCCCCGCTTCAACGGCACCATCAGAGCGGTCTCGCTGGTGACGCTGCCGAGAGCGAGGAAGAAGTCGAGCAGGTGCGGGTACCGCGCGCTGTATTCACCGTCGATCTCGTGCAGTGGCAGGTTCAGAAACAGCAGCAGCCGCGCACCCGCGAGCCGTCCGGGTTGCGGGTCAGACGGCGCTCTAGAGTTCTCGCTCAATGCACATCCTGTTCTTGAGCCACTACTTCCACCCCGAGGTCGGGGCACCACAGACTCGCATATTGGAGACCACGCAGCGGCTCGCGGCGCGCGGTCACGACGTGACCGTCCTGACGGGATTGCCCAACTACCCCGACGGCGTGATCCCTGCTCCGTACCGCGGTCGGTTGCTCGTGCGCGAGCGCATCGGCGACGTGAATGTGGTCCGCAGCGCCGTCTACCCGGCGCCTAACCGCGGCTTCGCGCGTCGGCTCCTCAACCACGCGTCGTTCGCGATCAGCTCGGTCATCGCGGCCCCGCTCGTGCCAAGACCGGATGTCGTAATCGCCGAGACACCGCCACTGTTCACGGCCGCCTCGGCCGTCGCGATCGCGCGCGGGCGGCGCGCTCCCCTGGTCCTCAACGTCGCCGACCTGTGGCCCGAGTCGGCCGTCCAGCTGGGCGCGTTGAGCAACTCGACGGCGATCCGGATGGCCGAGGCACTCGAGCGATTCGTGTATCGGCATTCGGCCGCGATCACGGTGCCGACGGCCGGGATGCGTACGACGCTGCTCGAGCGAGGCGAGCCGCCCGAGAAGGTCATTCACCTCCACAACGCGGTTGACGTCGACCGATTCGACGATCAGACAGCCCCACGCACCGAACCCGAGCGCGTGATCTACTGCGGCACGGTCGGCATGGCTCAGGGAGTCGGGACGCTGATCGAGGCCGCCGCCGAGCTCGCGCGGGCGGGCGAGGGCCTCGAGGTCCTGATCGTCGGCGATGGCGCCGAACGCGAACAGCTCGCGCGCGACGCTCAAGCCAGAGGCCTGACCAATGTGCGCTTCGCGGGGCGGGTGGATCGTGAGCGGGTCCCGGGGCTGATCGGGACTGCGGACATCGCAGTGCTCTGTCTGCGCGACGTGCCGCTGTTCGAGGACGCGCTTCCGACCAAGATGCTTGAGTACCTCGCCGCCGGTCGAGCGGTCGTGGCCTCGGCGGCCGGAGACGCGGCCCGGCTGCTCGAGCGTTCTGAGTCGGGGATCGCCTGCCCGCCGGAGGACCCGGCAGCTCTGGCTGCGGCGATCCGCGATCTCGCTCACGATCCCGGCCGGGCGCAGCAGCTGGGTGAGAACGGCCGCCGTTATGTCCGCGCCCACTTCAGTCGCGATGCGTTCGTGGACAAGCTCGAGGAGATCGCTGATCGGCTCGCCGGAGACGAGCTCGAACGGGCTCGCCTCCGCGGCGTTTACGACTCGTATGCGCGCAGCGCGGGCCGCCGGCGCGCTTGGAGCTCGGCCAACCCAGGCAACCAGCAGATCATCAGCAATCTCTACGAGCGCGTCGGAGCGAGCCTGATCGCCAGCGGCAACTTCCCCCGCGATGGTCGCGTGTTGCTCGATGTCGGATCCGGATACGGGGACTTGCTGCGGTGGCTTCAAACGCAGGGAGCACCGGCCGAGGCGTTGCGGGGCATCGACGTGCTCGAGGAACGAGTGATGGCGGCCCGCGAACGTGTGCCGGACGCAAGCTTCGAAGTGGCCGATGCCAGAGCGATCCCGCTCCCCGACGCTGGCGTTGACGCGGTCGTCATGTCGACCGTGCTCAGCTCCGTGATCGAGCGAGCTGATCGTAAGCGCATCGCGGCGGAGGTGGTCCGCGTGCTCCGCCCGGGCGGCGTCATCCTCTGTTACGACATCAGGTACTGGAGTCCGCGAAACAGGGCAGTGCGACCGGTCGGGCTCGCCGAACTCGCCCGCCTGTTTCCGGGTGCCGAGGTCGAGACGCAATCACTCACCTTGATCCCGCCGCTCGCGCGGCGACTCGGCGCAGCGACGAGCGCGTTGTACGCCCCACTGGCCTCCGTGCCGCCGCTGCGTACTCACCTGTTCGCGGTCATCCGCCCGGCGGCCGCGAGCGATCGCGGCGGCGAGCCTTAGTCGTTCCCGCCGTGGGTACGGTCGCACCGAGAGTGCCCGCCGGGAGCGCAGCAGCGCTGCGCGACCGAGAGGACAAAGCCAGGCGCCGCCCAGGGCCGCTCGAATGCGACAGTACCTGCGGTGGGGACGACTTAGTAATACCCGCGGTGCGCGGGGGTCCCGACGACGACCAGGCCGGTCGGCCGAATCCCGCGCTGGGCGAGCGTCTCCGCGCTTTCGTCGAGATTGCGGGCATTCGTGTTGCCGAGGCGGACGACCAGCAGGACGTCGTCGAACTGATCTGACGCACCGAGGAGATCCGGCGCGTGAATCGCCGGCGGTGAGTCGACCACGACCCAGTCAGCGCCCGCCGAGGCGGTCCGCAGCAACTTGCCCCAGGCCTCCGAGGAGCGTGGCTGAGCCGGACGACCATTGCGGCTCGGAAGCACCAGTCGCAGATCGGGCACGCCGGCGTTGATCGAGACAAGCTCGCCAGCGTCCGCGTGTCGATCGGCATCTGGGTCGGACGGAGCCGGTATGTGGAGCGCCGTCCCGATGCTCGGGCGACGGTCGTCGCCGTCGACCAGAATGACTTTCTCCCCGGTAGACGACAGCTGGGTCGCGAGGTTGATCGCGGTGCTCGTCTTGCCGTCGAACGGAGACCCGCTGGTGACCAGGACCACGCGCGCGCGAGACTTATCCGCTCGGGCCGCGTTTAGCACCGAGCGCAGTGTGCGGTAAGCGTCGTCGGCCTCGAGCGTGGCCGACTCGGGAGTCACTGGCTGCTTGCGGCGCTGATCGAGCCACCTGGGCCCCCGCAGCCGCGGCACCCGGGCGAGCACCGGCAGGCGGAAATGCTCCCGCAATTCGTCCTCGTTGCGCAGCCGGGGATCCAGCAGCTGGATCAAGAACACCAGCCCGATGCCTGCCACTAATCCACCGAACAGGCCTGCCGCCAGCGTCAGGGTGCGGCGCGGCGAGCTTGGCGAGGTGGGAAGGCTTGCGAGTGCGGCGACGCGCACATCGGGCGTGGGCCCGGTCCGCAGCGACTCGAGCTCGGCCAGCTGTCCGGCCAGCGCGGCCCTCGTGGGACCGTTGCCGGACCCGCTTCCGAGCGCGGCGATCTGCGCCTTGTAGCGAGGGATCAAGGAGTCCAGCTGGCTGTCGAGCGTGGCCGTGCGGTCGTTGACCGTCTGGACCGCGAACGCGTTGGCGAGCTGTTGCGCTGCCTTCGGGCTGCTGGCCGAGGCGGTGACATTGACGATGTCGCTCTCAGCGATCGGCGCGACCTTGACCTTGCCGAGAACCGCGCCCGGCGCGCCGCTGATGTTCAGGCTGCGCTCGACGCGTTCGGCGACGCTGGTCGTGGTCACAAACCCCGAAGCGGTCTCGACATCGCGTAGCGGGTCAGACGACTGCACCACCAGGCCGAGCCCGGCCACCGACGCGGTCGGCGGCAACGGCGTCACGAGCAGTTGGGAGTTCGCTTCGTAGGTTTTCGTTGCCCCCGCGAGGTACAGCCCGGCCCCGGCGAGCGCGATCAGCGTCACCAGTAGCACGACCCAACGGCCAGCCCAGATCGCCGCGAGATCACGGGAGAAGCTGCGCTCCTCGCTGGCGGGAACGATCCAATCGCCAACGGGATCCAGCGTCGGTGCAGACCTCGGAGTTCTTGTGTTTCGGGCGGGCCGCTGCGTTCGAGAAGGCATCAAGTTAGGGCGTTGATACGACATTGTCCACTTTGTCAGATTTCGGTTCGTATTGGAGCTTTGTTGAGGGCCCGCCTAGCTGCCGGCGCCCCCGGGGCATTCGAAGAAAAAGCTTCTCGATTCCTATCGGCCGTCGAGACGTTCTAGTTGAGGCTTCAACGCACCAAATTGGTTCTTAAATCGCGATCCGTCAGCGCTGGTAGGTGCCGACGCGTGGATAGGAGTCGATGTCTGCCCGAATCGCATCGATCGTCGCGAGCAACCCGTCCGTCAGCGTGACCGCGGGCTCCCACCCCAGCACCCGCTTCGCCTTGCTGCGATCGGAGCATAGCCGCTCGACCTCGCTCTCCTGAGGCCGGATCCGATCGGGGTCGGATTCGAGGCTCGCGCTGACGCCTTGGCGCGCGAGCAGCTCGAGGATCCGGGCCGCGAGCTCGCCGATCGAGATGTGCTTGCCGCTTCCAAGGTTGATCGTCTCGCCGACGGCGTCCGGCGCACCCGCGGCCGCGATCATCCCCGCCACAGTGTCGCTGACGAATGTCAGGTCGCGTGTCGGCTCGAGCGCGCCGACACGGACCACGCCTCCGCCCAGGGCCTGCGAGATGATCGTCGGGATGATCGCGCGCGCCGATTGACGCGGACCGTAGGTGTTGAACGGCCTGACGGTGACCACCGGCGCGCCGAACGAGCGCCGAAAGCTCTCGGCCGCCTGATCCGCTCCGATCTTTGACGCCGCGTAAGGAGACTGCCCGACGAGCGGGTGGTCCTCGCCGATCGGAATTCGCTGAGCGCTGCCGTAGCACTCGCTGGTCGAGACGTGGACGACCCGCGCCACGTCTTGATCCAGCGCGGCCTGAAGCACGTGCACCGTGCCGAGCGTGTTGGTGACGAAGAACGACCTCGGCGCGACGTACGAGTACGGAATCGCGATCAGCGCCGCGAGATGAAACACGACCTCGCCACCGCTGACCAGACTCCGCATCGAATTCGGATCCGTGATGTCCCCGAAGACGATCTCAATTTCGTCGCGGATCTCGGCCGGGACACTCTCCAGTCGCCCGGCATCGCCGCGGCCGTTGTAGTGCACGAGGGCTCGGACACGATCGCCACGGCGGACGAGGGTCTCGCACAGATGGCTGCCGATGAATCCACCGCCACCGGTCACAACAACGTTGCTCGGCATGGGGCCGACAGTATCCAACGGCTGAGCCACCAGCGTGTCCGTGCTCACGACACGAGTACCGAACGCAAGCCCGGACTGTCCGGCAGCAAGCGCTCGCGCATGCTCTCAAATTCCTCGACCGCGCGCTCGTAGTCCTCGCGCATCCCGAGGTCGACCCAGTAGGCGTTTGACCGCCAGGTTCGCACGAGCTCGCCGGCGTCGATCAGCTTCAGCAGCAGGTCCGGCAGGTCGAGATGGACGCCGGGCTCGACATAATCGAGCACGTCCGGTGAGAAGCAGTAGATGCCCATCGAGACGTCGTACGTCAGCCTCGGCTTCTCGACAAACCCGGTCAGCCGGTTCGGATCCTGGTAATCGTCGCACTCCAGCACGCCGAGCGTTACATCCACGTGCCGCGTGGTGGCCGCGATCGTCGCGGTCGCGCCCGAGGCGATGTGGTCGGACAGGAACTGTCTGTAATCGAGATCCGTGAGAACGTCCCCGTTCATCATCAGAAATGGCTCATCGAGCCCCTCGATCTGAGCCAACGGCCCGACGGTCCCGAGCGGTTCCTCCTCGCGCACGCATTCGATCGCAAGCCCATGCGTGTTGCGGTGGTGCATTACGGCCTCGATCAGCTCGTACATGTAGCCGACGGCGATCGTCACCTGTTCGAACCCCGACGCGTGCAGCTGTCTCATGACGATGTCGAGCACTGGGCGGTCGCCGACCGGGAGCAACGGCTTGGGGAGGACCGCCGTGTACGGCCGCAGGCGCGTGCCCTGACCGCCGGCGAGGATGACTGCGCGTGGCATTCAGATCACGCTCCCGAGACTCGACGAGCCGGCGTGATCAGTTCCTCTCCGGGGGCGACGTCAAGCGAGAACTCGAGGCCGCTCGGCTCGACTGCCCGGGACCGCTTCGGCCCGCGATGCCTGGGCATCCGGGGCGGGGCGACGACGGACGTTCATTCGCCCTGTACGTCGGTTGACGGCTACGGGCTTGCCGAAGACCAGCGTCACGATTGTCCAGTAGACGATCGAAGCGTCGAGCGCGAAGCTCGATTTCGTCGCGTAGAGCCTGTCCATGATCACCTTCTGGGGCATGATCCGCACGACGTAGTCCTCGACCGGGCTCACGTCGCGGACGATCTGGCGCTCTTCCTTGTAGGCGATCTGAGAGAGACCCGTGATGCCGGGCCTGACAGACAGGATCTGCTCGTAAGCGTTCGCGTAGGTTGCGACGAAGTCCGGATCTTCCGGCCGCGGGCCAATCAAGCTCATCTCCCCACGCACGACGTGCCAGAACTGAGGCAGCTCGTCGAGCCGGTGCTTGGTCAGGAAGGCGCCGACACGCGTCAGGCGCGGGTCGCGATCTACAGTCAGCGGCCCGCCGGTCGCCGACTCCTCCATCTTGCGAAACTTGAGCATCACCAACGGGCGGCCGCGGTGGCCGACCCGGCGCGCGCGATAGAAGACCGGGCCGGGCGAGTCGAGCTTGACCGCGATCGCGATCACGAGCAGCAGCGGCGCGAAGCACGATCAGCGCAATCGTCGCCACCGCGACGTCACACGCGAGCTTTGTCGCGTCCCACGCAGCTCGCCGGAAGCCCGCCGTGTTCGAGATCTCGTCGCCGGCGGCGACGCTCTGCGCATCCTGCGCCGCCGGGGCGCTCCTGAGGCGCGTCGCGTGAACCGCCCGGCCGCGATCTCGACCGCCATGCGGTGACCTCACCGGACGCGCGATCCGCGCGCGGCCGCTCAATTCGACGAGCTGCGCCTCGGCGCTCGCCGCCTGTTCCTTGATGCCCCCTACCGTCATCTGAAAGCCCACCGTCCTTAGCTGCTATCGATCACTGCGCAGGCCACCGCAGCGAGCAGCCCACTTCATTCCTTTGTTCTCGCGTCTCTGGTTGCCCCAGGAGAACGAGTTCCCGGCCACGTTCCCTCGCGGCCGGGGAACCACTCGCTAATTTGAGCAGACTTGGAGAGCTTTCGCAAGTTTAAAAGTTGCGATTCCTACCCAGCTCTTCGTTTCCTCGCCGCTGCTGGCTCCCTGCGTCGCCCCGAAGACGCAGCGCGAGCGATCGCTTCGAGCTCGCGGTCCGTCCGGCGCGATCACGATCGGTCACCTTCAGGACCACGGCGACGCGCTTGCGCCTGCCCAGAGCCCGCATCGCGCGGCGCTCGAGCCTGACGGTCAGCACCGCAGACTTTCCTCCCCTGATGAGAAACTCTTCGCGACCCAGCACGAGCCTCCGCCCGCTCCGCGCGCGCACAATGAGACGCCCCACTGACTCGAGCACGAGCATGCCCGCGCAATACGACTGCGCCGGTCGGCAACTGAGTCTCACACGGACGGCACCCCGCTCGTCGACGAGGGGGCCTCGGGAGATGACGACCAACGGACGCCTGCGGTCGATCGGCCCACCCGCGCGGGTGCCAGGCGGGCTCGCGGTAGTAGAACCAGAACCGGCGCCCGGAGAACCCGGAGTTGTGACGCTCGGCCCGAAGCAGGGGTCAAACAGCGCGCCGTCCAGATTGAGGTCATAGAGCGCGCCCATGATCCCTGACGCCTGGTCCGAAGCGCAGAATCCGGGATACAGCGACGACTGGTACTCGGCGTCCAGGACGGGCTTGCCGGCGGCCAGATAGGGCTCAAATTCAGAACACTCGCTGTACTGGTTGCACTGCTCACTGAGCGCGCCATCGAAGTAGGGCTCGAGCTGGCCGGCCTGATCAGGATCGTTCTTTTGCAGCACCGCCATCCCGAGCGAATGGACCTCGTTGGCGACCCACTCGTCGTACGTCAGCTGGTCTGCGGCCGTGATCGGAAAACCCGTGGCGTTCTCGTAACCGTCCATGTTGTCGGGCTCGACAGCGTCAAACCCTTTCTGTTTGCACATCTGAAAACGGGCCGTCATGATCGGCTCGAGAATCGACAGCTGCCTGATGTCCAGCCACTGCTCGCCGGGCCAGCCGTTGGAGCTGCCGAGGACGCTGGCCGGAAACTCCCCGTAGTCGGGCCGCCAGTTCTCGGCGGTCCCCACGTCGATGTAGCAGATCACGTGCTGGCCCCGCGCGTGGAACGCCGCGACGGTCTGCACGCTTGAGTCAAAGCCGTCGATGTCGGTCGCGTCAACCGGCTCGACGTTGGGCGTACCGGTCAGCTGCCAGTACCAGGTCAGCTGCTGGGGTGGCTGCCAGTGAGACGCCGCGCGAGCGGCACCCGCGGTCGCGCAGCAGAACGCGAGGACGAGGCCGCAGATCCCGCTCCACCGCAACACCAAGCCGGCAGATTAGCGGTGGCGCGGACGCGAGAGGGCAGCGGCCGTACAACGGCGAGCCGGACGGCCTTGCAGGACCGTGCCCCAGCGAGCCGGGCAGCCTTGCAAAAGCCGGCCCGCTAGGCGACATGCAGCTGCGCCGGCCGCGAGTTCCGTCCGCGGCCGGCGCGCTGTGCGATACGCGTTCCGATCAGGTCTTGATCGTCAGCGTGCCGTGTTTCTTCAGCGGCGCTCCATGCGACTGATTGGTCGAGATCGTAAGCGTCACGTGATACGTGTGGTGCTTGCCCTCGTTGTTACTCGCCGCTTGCGCGACGTTCGGGACCTTGATCGAGATCCGGTAGGTCTTCCCCGTCTTGATCCGGAACTTGTCGGTCAGAGCGTGCTTGAAGCCCTTGACCGCGAGGCTGAGCTTGCCGGTGCAGAGCTTGCCCTTCGGCGTCTTGCCCTTGGTCGCCTCGCACTTGAGCGACACGGTCACCTTGCCGTTCTTCATGTGCACGGTCTTCGGCCTCACCTGGACGACGACGTAGCCGGTCGATTGTGACGGTGACTGATGGGTGGGGGCCGTCGACGTCGGGCCCGTCGAGGTCGGACCCTTCGGCGCTCCCGGCGCGGGCCCGGTTGGCACCGTGATGGTGACCGGATTCGTCGGCTCGGCCGGCCAGGCGGCGAGTGCCGTGTAGGTCGACGTGCCAGGCCCCTGGTCGGTCCAGCCCGACTGCGTGCCGGCGTACGGGGTGCCGATGTTGGTCCCCGTCAGCGGCACCCAGATCGACGAGCCGGTCGCGTTGTCGACCGTCACGACGTTGCCTTCGATCGAGCCGATGACGCCGCTGGTCGCGGCCCAAGCCTGCTGCTGCGCGAGCAGGTTGGCAATCGCTTGCTCCGTGAGCTGCTCGATCGGAGCGCTCGAGTTGAAGTACTGGTTGTACTCATACAGCAGCGGGTCCATCGCCTGGTAGAGCGTTCCGTCGCCGGCCGTGCACGGAGCGCCAGCGGTGCAAGTCGCCGGCGGGACGTAGTTCGCGGGCGGCAGCAGGTCCGGTGACTCCTCTGACCCTGACGGCGGCGTGCCGATGATGTTCGTCTGGTGGACGTAGCTCGGCCGTGGGTCGTTGTTCATCAGCGTCCCGAACAGCCCCGAGACCACCTGGCCGATCACGTCCCGGAAGTCGCAGGTCGTCGGACAGGCGAACGATCCGGCTGGGTAGAGGGTCTGGTACTCGTCCAGCTCCTGCTGGTCGGTCGCCGCGTTGTAGTAGATGTTGACCGGATGGCGCGGGACGACCTGGGCGGTCCCCTCCAGGAACGTCGAGTTCGCCGCGTACTCACCGCCGGTGTAGCTAACCCCGTAGCCGAACTGGGTGTCGGGCGGGTTGGGGTACGGCTTTGACGAGTCGGCGCCGACCGCCGTGATTCCGACCGCCTCGAGCGCCGGGACGAACCACTCGTTCTGCTCCCATGGCGACTCGGTAGCGTTCTCGCCCGACGTAGATGGCTCAGTCGTTGCTGTTCCCGCGGCGCCCGTGTCGGTGAACGTGATCTCGGGCTCGCCACCGCCGGTGACGTCGGTCGTCGAGGCGGGATTGTTGGTATCGGCGGACGTGGCGTCAAACGGCGTCGACACGGCTCCGTATGCCGATCCCGCGGCGGCCGGCAGCAAAGTCCACGCGAAGCCCGTGGTCGCGTTCTGCGTCGCCGTGTACCCGCGGTAGACGACGTAGTCCGCGGCGTGGCAGATCGCCTGCCACGCGAGCGAGATCTCGTTTGTCGTCCCGGTCGCCACGTCGATCGGCGGGGTGACGAACGCCGCCGATTGGCTGTCCGGGGTCGACGAGTTCGTGAACTGGTCGGTGACCGCGTACTCGTAGGTGCCGGCCGCCAGCGTGCCACCGGTCGCGCTCTGCGTCGTCAGATCGGTGTCGAGATCCGGCGGATCGACCGTCGCCGGATTCCCCGGGACCAGATCCGCGAACCCGGAGTGGTTGCCGGGGACGAATACATGCGGATCCTCGGCACCGAGCGGAGTCGTGCCGTTGTCGTCCGTGGCCAGACCGAGACCTCCGGTGCCCGCGGTCCCTCCGGCTGCCGCGGCGGCGGCGCTGGTGTTCTCGTTCAGCTCGGCCTCGATGTAGTTCTGAGTCGCGCAGCCCGCGTCCAGGTAGGGCGTGTCGTAGGTGTGGCTGATCCAGCCGAACGAGCTCGAGTAGGGCTTGCCGGCGCCCGCGTTCCCGGGTCCGCAGTTGGAGCTGCAATTGGCCTGGAATGCGGCGAGCAGCGGATCGGTGCCGCCGTTGTCAGCCTGGTAGGCGGCGGTGCCGCCCATGTTGAACAGCTGATCGAGCCGGAAGTTGTGATTTGCCTCCCAGGTGGCGGCGGTCGCGACGTCACCCGGGTTCATCCGCATCGCATCGGCGTCGGCGTAGTCGATCTGATGCGTCGCCGTGTCCCAGACGTCGTCCGGCGTGAACGTGTCGTCGATGTCCATCTCCAGGTAGTTGCGCTGGTCGCCGAAGTAGGTGTTGCGCGCGAGCCAGTCGAGCTCGCCGTGGCGGAGCAGCTGACTCTGGAGGTAGTACTGGTTCTCGTTGAAGGTCTGGAACATCGTCTGGCGACCGTCGGCGCTCGTGTAGATGCCGAGCAGCGAGCTTCCGCCCGGACCGGAGATCAGCGTGTCGACGCTGGTGCCCGGCGCCGGCGCAGACGTCCCCTGATAGGCCCAAGTGGACTGGGTCGAGTCAACCGCCACCTTGTTGAGGTACGGAAACACCTTCGTTCCATCGGCGGTCAGGGTCAGCTGGGTGCCGAGCGGCAGGGCACCGCCCGCCGTGTCCGTGGTGAGCCCTTCGTCGGGGCCCGCCGTGGCATACGCGGTCACCTGGCGAACGGAGAACTGGTGCTCGAAGGTCTGCAGCTCCGTCCACTGCGCAGTTGTCAGGCCCAGCTGGCCAGAGACGGCCACGACGACGCCCTCGTAGTCGGCGACCTGCGTCCCGTCCCCGGCCGTGGTTGATAACTGCGGGAGCGCCACGCTTCCAGGGCTCGAGGAGTTCGTAACCACGGAGGTGAACGGAACCCCCTCGCGCTGAAGCGTGTTTTCCCAGTCGCCGTAGGAGATCGCGGCATTGGCGTTGGCGCTGTCGGTGATCAGCAGGACCCGCATCCCGATCTGTTGCGGAGTCGGCGCCGCCGACGCAACCGTCGCGGAGGACCCGCCGAAGATCGACGGCATCCCGAATGTTGCGAGTAAGCCGGCGACGACAACCAGCGATCCAACTAGCAAGCCGAAAAGGCGTTTCATCGAATGTGTCCCCCACTTGTTCGTTAGCCAACGACTGCCGGCGACACTCTTGCCCCCGGTGCCCAACCCGCAGCGATGTGCGATGCAGTGTCTCCCTCGACCGGACGAGCGCCTATGGGCTCCCACGCCCTTCCTGCGTTCAACCCTGAACGGACAACAGCGCCGCCAAGCTCTCTGCCGAGACGATCGCGTGTGCTACTTTCAGGCCCACTAAGGGGCAACAACGTCGCAACCGGGGGGCAAGGTGCACGACGAACAGCTGGGAGATTTGCGCGAGCTGACCGTGCTTTTGGCGGACGCTCACGCGGCGACGCGAGTCGGGATCCGGCGCGCGATCGAGCCGCACGCCCTGCGCGTCGTGGCGGAAGCGTCGAGCGCCGCCGAAGCGCTGGCGGCGGCCCGCGCGCAGCAGCCTGACGTCTGCATGCTGGCGAGCCGCTTGCCAGGCAGCGGGATCGAGGCGGCTCGGCAGATCAAGCAGTCGCTGCCGGACACCAAGATCGTCGTTCTGACCGCCGTCGGGCGCGTCGAGGAGCTGTTCGAAGCGTTGCGGGCCGGTGCCGACGGCTACCTGCTGATGACGACGTCACCTGGTCGGCTCCCCCACGTGATTCGGGGCGTGGCCAACGGCGAGGCAGCCGTGCCCCGTAACATGACCGCGGAGTTGGTCAAGGGGTTTCGCGAGCGCGGCAACCGGCGCCACGTGTCGATTTCGGGCGTCAACGGCGGCGTCGACTTCACCGCGCGTCAGTTCGATGTGCTCGAGCGTTTGCGTAAGGGCGAACGCACCGCTGAGGTCGCGCGCCGACTCGGAATCTCGGAGATCACCGTCCGCCGGCATGTCTCCTCGATCCTGCGCAAGCTCGGCGCGCCGAATCGCACCAGCGCGATCGCTATGTTCGAGCGTGAGCCGCGAGGCGATTGAACTCGCCTGGCAGGCTGCCGATCACCCGCGTTCCAGGACGGTCTTTCCGGGCCCAACTGAGATCCAAGCCGACCGGCGCCCGGCGTACTGCTCACCCATCGCGGTTCCTGTCAACGGCACTTGGACCGGCGCGCGGGTGCGGTTGAGGATCGTCACCGTTCTGTCGTCGAGGCAGGCCTCCACCACGCCCCTCGCGAGCACGGCCCGCCACTCGCGCAGACGTCGCAGAAGCATTCCGATCTCGCCGAATGTGGGCTGCACGAGCGGCACGTCGGCGGCGATGTGGGCCGCGTAGCGGTCCAGCACAGCCTCGAGCAGCGCGTACACGATCCCCGGCGAGCCTTGTCCATCCCTCTCGTAGGCACCAATCAGATTGCTCTGGTGAAAGTAGTGCGGACGAGGATCGTTGCTGACCGCGGCATTGAATATCCGCCGCGATTCGCTGTCGACCACCTGGCTGAATGAATGAACCTCGTGGTGTCCCGCGGAGCGAAGCCGGTCGAGCGCCTGGGATTGCGTCGCCGCATCGTGCGAAAGCGCTGACGGATGTCGTGGGACAACGAGCGCCGTCCCAACCTCGAACGGGGCGCCCGGCGACACTGGACCCTCGTCGGGTGACTCGTAGGGGGAGGACGCGTCGCAGGCCAGATATCTGACTCGCTGTGCCACCAGCGCCGCGGCGAGGCCGGCATTCTGAGGGCAACGTGGGACCTCCGTCAAGCTGGCCAGGCCTGTGTGCTCGCCGGTGATCACCGTGTGCGGCTCGAGCTCGATCCCGACTTCGGCCGCCCAGGTGACGTTGCGCTCAATCTCGGCCTCGATCGTAGCCTGAGACACGCCATCGAGATTTAGATGCTGATACGTATGGTTGATCCACCCAAACGCGTCACGCCGACGCAGCAGTGTCTGGAGCAGTCGGTCGCTGTCGACGCCGGCCTGAAGCTTGTGGAGAGAGCTGCCGGCGCCGTTATAGGCGAGGTCCAGCCGCAACCCGCGCTCGCCCACCCATCGAGCCGCGTGACAGGCGTCACGCGCGCTCATCCTGACGCTCGTCTGGGGATCCCGATCGGATTCGTGCGTGGCGACGTTCCAGGAATGGTTCGGCAGCAGAACGTCGTCGATCTGGACTGACAGGTAATTGCGCTCGAAACCGACGTATGCCCCTCTCGTCAGCCATGCGAGCTGCCCTCGGAGCAGCAGCTGGCCATGCGCCTGGGCGGCGTTGGCGCTGAACAGCTGAACCATCTCCTGACGGCCGTCAGCTCGGGTATGGATGCCCAACAGCGCCGAACCGTCGGGGCCGGCGACGAGCGTCTGGAACTGTTGCTCGGACTCCGGCGCCGCAAGGTGGGCCCAGCTGCCGGGATCGATCGGCAAACGACCTCGTAGGTATGGAAAGACCTCACGTCCTCGGCGCGTCAGCGTTGCCTCGATCTCATCCAGATGACCGGACCAGTGGGGGGCTTGCAGGCCATGCTCCGGAGCCGGATACGCGTACGCGCTCAGACGTCGCACGCCAAGCTCTCGCTCGGCGGCCTCGAGCGCCGCTCGCTGCGCAGGCTCGAATGCCATCTCGATCAGCCCTTCGGCGGCCAGAATCAGAGCCTGATAGCTGCCGCCACCCGGATCGTCGATCAGGTCCGCTGGCCCGAGATCGCTGAGTGCGGTCGCATCAAACGGAACTCCAGCCCGCTCGAGGCACTGGAACCAGGCGCCGAAAGGCGGCTCTGCGCCGGTGAGGCCCAGCAGCAGGAGTCGCATCTCCACCTGCCCCGATCCACGCTTGAGTCGGGTTCTGATCACGGTCCTCGGCGGTGATCGTTGCAGATCCTCCAGCATTGACCACCGCCCGGGCGAACGATTGCCGTTCACGCCCTGAACGGAGATCGTGCGCGTGACCCATTGGTCGTATCCGTCCTCGCGTTCACAATTGCACGCGAGGGCGCGGGGCCGGCGCCGACGCGGCCGGTGGACCCCAAGGCCGGACCCGCTCGGAACTCTTGACGACGCAACTACGAACTACACCAACGATCACGGGCACGCCTGCAGCAGACGGCGATGCTGGCGCTCGGAATGGATTCGGAGTGGTTCCCAGCCCGGGCGTCACCGGAGTCACGGCGTTGCCCCACCGCTCAAAGGTGCTGATCACGACCGAGGCGACCTACCCGTTCGCTGTTGGCGGCGTCAGCTCATGGTGCCACGTCCTGATCCAGGGTCTGGCGCAAATCGACTGGGACGTGCTCGCGCTGATCCCAGGGGGCAAGCATATGCGTCCGAGCGTCAAGCTCCCGCCGAACGCACGTCTGCTGCGCCCGATCGAACTCTGGTCCGAGCATCGGGCACCGCGACGCCTGGCACGCTGGCAGGCGGGCGAGAACGAGTCGCTCCCAACACAGCTTTTGCGGGGCTTGATGCCGTGGGAGGGCGATCTCGATCAGCTTCGGGCGGCCCTCGTACGCTGCCGTCTGCGCCCCCAGTCGATCCGGCGCGAGTTCCGAGGACGTGACAGCTGGCAAGAGTTTCTGACCGAGCTCGAGCTCCTGCTCAGCGAGCGCCACCACGACTCGGCTCCGGCACCGATCTACGACGCGATCGAAGCGGCACGGCTGTATCAATCTCTCTATTGGGTTGCTCGCACGGCCGCGATGCCCACGCCTCCGTGCGATCTGCTGCACGTGACCGCAGCCGGCTGGGCGGCCATTCCGGCGATCGTCCACAAGTTCCTGCACGGGACGCCGCTGCTGCTCACCGAACACGGCGTCTACGTCCGCGAGGCTTACCTCTCGGCGGTCCGCGACCTGGCGGCCCAACCGGGCGAGGGGCCAATCTCACCGCGGCTGGCGCTCGGGTTGACACGTGCCGCCTACGATTCGGCCGACGTGATCGCACCAGTCACCGACGCCAACGCCGAGTGGGAGCGAGGCCTCGGGGTCGACCCGGCGAAGATCCGCGTCATACCCAACGGAATCGAGCCGGGCGAGGTGACCGAGCCTCCGAACGCGTGCAAGGTCGTGGCGATCGGGCGCGTCGATCCGCTCAAGGATGTCCAGACGGCGATGCTCGTAGCCGATGAGGTGACACGTCGTGTCCCAGAGGCGCGATTTGAGTACTGGGGGCCGGTCACCATTGGCCAGGAGGACTACGGCGAGGCCTGTGCGCGCATGCATCGCGAACTCGGCCTCGGCGAGCGGTTTTGCTTCATGGGCCGGACCGATGACGTTCCGGCGGCCATCCGCAGCGCCGATCTGGTGCTCATGACCAGCATCTCGGAGGCGATGCCGATGGCACTGCTGGAGGCGATGGCGCATGCGCGACCAGTCGTCGCTACGCGCGTGGGCGGCGTGTCAGGCGTCGTCAGGGGATGTGGATTGATCGCGGCGCCGGGCGACGTGCACGAGCTCGCCACCGCGGTGACGACCCTGCTGCGCAACCCATCCCTCGCGCGGACGCTAGGGCGGCGTGGTTTTGGGCGTGTGCACCGGCGCTTCACGTTGAAACAGTGCTTGGCCGCGTATGACGAGTTGATCGGCCAGATGATCAGTGGCAGGGCTGCATGAGCCCGCGTCGCTACCGCCATCACAGGCGCTCGAACGGCTCGATTCCCGTTCGCCTGGAACCGGCGCCAAGGCCGGCGCCCGAGACCGACCCTCATGCCCAAGCGGTCGTCGCGGCCCGCCTCGGCCGCGATGCCCGTGACGTGCTGGAGGCGACCGTCGTACAGGAAGCATGGATGGGAAGATCAGCGAGGGTCGCGATGGCCGCCGCGCAAGACCTCGTCAATCTCGACGGGCCGCCGCCGCGCGCGATCAGCAACATGGATCCGTTCGCGAGCGCCGATCAGACCAGCGTGATCGCCGAGGGACTGACTCTGGTGTTGCTGATCGTGTCGATCGCCGCCTGGGCGACGCCGATCGCCAAGGCCCTCGGCCCGGACGTGCTCCCGCGCGCGATCCGCGTCGCGCTGCCGGTCGCCGTCGCGATGCAGTGGGGGCTTCGAAGCCGCTATCTCGGTCGCCCGAAGGGAATGGCATGCCTCGCACGCGACGGCCTTGGGTTCTGGGCTCTCCTGCTCGTGGTGATCGACGCACCCTTGCTCTTGATCTCGGGGTGGGGCCCGGTCGCGGCGATGTTGATCCCGATCTGGGTCGGCGGAGCGATCCTGACCCGCCGCGGCTGGGGACCGATCTACGCCGCCGTGCTCGTGATCGGCACGGTCGCGTTGAGCGACAAGCTCGACCCGCACGTGATGCTCGGATCACTAACTGCGATCACGCTGCTGATGTGCTACGTGGCCGTGCGATCGCGCCGCCAGCGCACCGATGCACAGGCGGGGAGCGTGCGCCGGGCAATCACCGCATCGCTGATCGGAGGGCTCGTCGGCGTTCTGCTGGTCGGTGACCCCAGCCTCGGTTGGGGAGTCCACGGCACTTACCCCGCAGTCGCCCTGATCCCCTCCGTGATCGGAAGCTATTGGGGTGGGTACTACCTGTGGAACTTCTACGACGCGGTGCCACGCGGCCTGCGCGGCGCTTCGCTCAAGCGCGCGGGCGGGGTTGCTCTCTCAGACCCCGCGATGTCGATCTTCGTGGGTGCCATCGCGAGGCTGGTCGCCGCTACGGTGGTGCTGTCGGTCGTCGTCGTCGTGATCGGCAGCCTGTCGGGCGGCACCGACGTTCCGAGCGTGTTCGTCGCGTTCGGCTGCGTCGGCCTGATGAGCATGTTGGTCGGGATGCTCGAATCGTTCTCCCTCCAGTCGGCCGCGCTGATCGTGACATCGGCGGCCGTAATCGCAGAGTTGACCTGGCCCGTGTTGGTCCCAAGCTACGCACCAGGCGTCGCATTGGCGGTCGGCGCCTCGGTAGGCGTGGTGCTGTCGCTGCCACCGCTAGTCGTGCGGCTCGCATACTCGGGGCGCGTGTTGGCGACGACGCTGTGGATCCAGTGACTTCCGGGCCGGCTCGCGCTCGATCTGAGTTCATCAACGTGAACGGTTTGTGCGCAGGGTGGGCCATGTCGCCGCAGCGGTCCGCTTGACAACCTAGCGGGGACATCAAAGGACGAAGCCAGACACCTGGATGGGGGCAGGGCGGATGAGTACAGCGACAGAGAACGCAGGGTCGGACTTTGAACCGCGTCGGTTGCCCGATCCGGTCGCGGAGCCAGGCGACGGGCTCACGCCAGCCGACGAGCCGTTGGGCCGCTTCCGTCGCAGGTTTGAGCGTTTCAAGGGCGTCGGCGACCCAGAGGCGCTGCCGGGCTCACCCAACGACGAGATCGAGCTAAAGCTGCAGCTGATGTTGTTGCGAGAGGAGAACGCTCGCCTCAAGGCGGCGCGATTCCAACCCGCCGACACCGGCACCGTGATCGACCGCGTGCGGTTGCTTGGAGCCGCGGCGGACGGCGAATTGATGGATGACGCCTGGGCGCTGCTGGGCGACTGCCTGGTGATCCGCGAAGGGCTCGACGAGGTGTGCGTCGAGCTCCAAAACGCAATCGCCTCGATCCGCGAACGCCTCGAGGCACTCGCGGTAAGGATCGAGAACTCGGTCCCGGCCGATGGAGCGATAGACAATGAGCCGCGCCAACTTCCGAGCTGACCACGCTCCGGGACCCGGGCAGTTCGATCCCCGGATCCACAATGCGCTGACCGATCTGCACGCCTATGTCCTGCTGCTCGAGGCCGAACGCCGGCAGCTCGGCCAACGGATAGAAGAGCTCGCAAGCTCGGATTCGGGGTCGGCCGAGGGCTTCGAGCTCACTCAACGGCGAGCAGCGATGGCCGAGGAGCTCGAGGCGCTGCGCGGGGCTGTCGCGACACTCCGTGAGCAGGCTGACGCCGCCGGCGGCAAGCCTCCGTCGCCGATCCTGACCTGAGCGACCCCGGTAAGGGCTCAGACGAGACCGCGACGCACCGCGCGGACCGCGGCCTGAACGCGGTTCTTGACCTGCAGCTTGACGAGGATGCTGGAAACGTGATTCTTGATCGTGTGCTGGCTCAAGAAAAGCGTCTGGGCGATCTCCGGGTTGTCCATGCCCCGCGCGATCAGCTCGAGGATCTCGAGCTCGCGCGGTGTCAGCCCGAATGCAGTGGACGTCTGTTCAAGCTGTGCGGGCTGTCGGACCCGCCTGATCAGCTGACTGGCGATCCGTGGTGAGATCGATGACTCGCCACGAGCGGCGGCTCCGATCCCTTCGATGATCTGGTCCGTCGGAGCATCCTTGACCAGGTAGCCGCATGCACCGGCCAGCAGCGCCTCCAGCACGTCCACCTCGTCAGCAACAACGCTAAGCACCAGGACCCGGACGTGGGGCGCGAGTGTGCCGAGTCGTCCCGTGGCCTCGATCCCGGACATGCCGGGCAAGTTGAGGTCCATGAGGACCACGTCGGGCGCAAGCTCCACCGTCCGCTCGATCCCCTCCGCCGCCAGCGCGACCTCGGCCACCACGTCAATGCCGTGCTCACCCAGAAGCTGCACGAGCCCCCCTCGAAACAGCTCATGATCATCCACCACCACGACGCGAATCCGTTCGGCGTTCATGTGAGTATGAAGTTACGCGTCGCGCATTGATTTGGAAATCGGACGATCACCTGCTTGAACGAGGATGGCCCCGCTACCCCATTGACCAACGGTGGATACGAGCGTCTAATTCCGAACGGTCGGTCAAAGACGTGAAAAGGAGCACAGGAATGTGCGGAATCATCGGCTACGTGGGGCATCGGCCGTGCCGTGACGTTCTACTCGGAGGCCTGCGCAAGCTCGAATACCGTGGTTATGACTCAGCCGGAGTCGCTTGGCGCGACGGTGCATCGGTCCACTGCATCCGCTCGATCGGCAACCTTGACTCGCTCGAGCACGCACTGGCGCGCTCGCTGCCGACCCCGGGCGCGACGGCGACCGCAACCGCACCGCTATCGATCGGGATCGGGCACACTCGCTGGGCAACCCACGGCGAGGTCACCGAGCGTAACGCGCACCCGCACCAGGATGCGAGCGGCCGCGTGCGAATCGTGCTCAACGGGATCATCGAGAACCACCTCGAGCTGCGGGAACGGCTGGCCGCAGACCTGGTCCAGTTCAGGTCCGAAACCGACGCCGAAGTAGTCGCGCATCTGATTGCCCTCAACTACGACGGTAACCTCAGCGACGCCGTCCGGCGCTCGCTCGAAGATCTGAACGGACACTACGCGTTCGTCGCAATGTGCGAGGAGGAGCCCGACACGCTGGTCGGCGTCCGGAGGGAATGTCCGCTGGTCGTCGGTGTCGGCAACGGAGAGCAGTTCGTGGCTTCTTCGATCTCAGCCTTTCATTGCCATACCCACGCAGTCGTGACCCTCGGCGACGGCGAGGTGGTGACGCTGCGCCCCGATGGGGTCACGGTGCGGAGTGCCGACGGAACCCTGAATCGCCCGCGCCCAGACGAGATCGATTGGGACGAGGACCGGTGCGAGAAAGACGGCTACGAAACGTTCATGCTCAAGGAGATCCACGAGCAGGGAACCGCCGTCGCGCACACGCTCGCGAACTGGCGTGCCAACTCGGCGGGCGGCGTGCACCCGGTGCTGAGCGACCGGCGGTTGCGACGCATTCAGCGAATCGTGGTTGTCGCCTGCGGCACCTCATACCACGCGGGCCTCGCCGGCGGGCAGGCGATCGAGCGGTGGGCGCGGGTGCCGGTCGACGTCGAGATCGCGTCTGAGTTCCGCTACCGCGATCCCATCATCAGTGACCGCACGCTGGTGCTCGGAATCACCCAATCCGGCGAGACCGCCGACACGCTCGCGGCGATGCGTCTCGCTCGTGGGCGCGGAGCGACGGTGCTGGCGCTGACCAACGCGCCGGGCAGCCAGGCGACTCGCGACTCAGACGGCGTCCTATTCACGCGCGCTGGGCTCGAGATGGGTGTCGCGGCGACCAAGACATTCGCGGCTCAAGTCGCGCTTTTGTACGAACTCGCGCTGCGGCTCGCCCGCGTGCGCGGCTCCATGTCAGTGGCCACCTTGACCCAGCTGCATGAATCGCTGCATCGCCTGCCAGCGATGATCGACGACGTCGTCGCCAACGTCGACGGGCAGACTCGCGAAATCGCGCAGAGTCTCGCCTGGAGCCCCTTCTTCCTCTACCTGGGGCGGCTGTCCGGGGTGCCGGTGGCGCTCGAAGGCGCGCTGAAGCTCAAGGAGATCTCGTACGTGCCGACCGACGCGTATGCCGCCGGCGAGATGAAGCACGGCCCGATTGCGCTGCTCAGCCCAGAAACGCCGGTCGTGTGCGTCGCGACAGATGAGTCAGTGCTCGCGAAGCTGCTGTCCAACCTCTCCGAGGTCCGGGCCCGCGGAGCACGGGTGCTGGCGGTCGCCAGCGAGGGCTGCAAGGAGGTGGGAGAACACGCCGAGGATGTCGTGTACGTGCCGAGCGTCGACCCACTGCTCCAGGTCCTGCTCAGCATAGTCCCGTTGCAGCTGTTCGCTTATCACGTCGCGCGGGCGCGTGGCCTCAACGTCGATCAGCCTCGGAACCTTGCCAAGACCGTCACCGTCGAATAGCACGATTGCCGTCCTGGGCGGGGGCAGCGGGCTCGGCTCGGTGCTCAGGTCGCTGCGCGAATCCGACCACGAGCTGGCGGTGATCGTGGCCACAGCCGAGGACGCCACCCCGGGCGCCCGGTCGAGTGATGTCTCAGATCGAGCTGTAGCCGAGCTGCGCGAATCGCTGGAGGCGCTGACCGATGATGAAGAGGCGCTCGCGCGCGCGATCCGCCGCCCGCTGACGATCGACCGGCTCGGGCGCCATCCGCTCGGCAACTTCGTGATCCAGACGCTCGCCTCGGCGTTCGGCAATCTCGGCGAGGCGAGCGCGTGGCTTGGAGAGCAACTGGGGATCCGCGGATGGGTGCTGCCGGCGACCATCGAGCCGCTCAAGTTCAAGATCGAGACGCTGAGCAAGGCGCCGGTTGATCCCGCCGGGACCGGCCGCCGGCTCGACGGTCCGCGACTGACCTTGATCCCCGAACGACCGCGAGTCTCGACGACGGTCGTCAACGCGATCGAGCGGGCGAGCTTGGCTCTGCTTGCTCCGGGACCTCTGTTCGGCAGGGTGCTTGCCGCGAGCGCGATTCCCGACATCGCGGCTGCGCTCGCCGACACTCCCGCGCGCGTGGTGTGGATCTGCAACCTCAGTCCCGAGCCGGGCGAGACCGCGAACGATCAGCTTGCGGCGCTCGGCCGACACGGCATCCGCATCGACGCCGCGCTCTACGATCCCGCCGCGCCGCTTCAGCTGGCACCCAACCCGGTCACCGATCGGAGCGTCGAGTTGATCGCCCGGCAGCTCGGCGGCCCCGTTCCCGGGATACACGACCGCGAGCTGTTGCGCGCTGCGCTGACCGAGCTTGCCGCCGGAGCGCCTACCAGCACGCCTGACGTGCAGCGGTCAGATTTATGTTCTTGCGCATCGACATGAACCCCTCGGCGTTCGCTCTGGCACAGAAGCTCGACGTCGGGAGGTAGTACTCGACTTCGAACACCGCTTTGCGAGCGGCCACGAACGGCCTCAGCTTGTAGCACTCGGAGTATTGGAAGCACTGCTCATCCAACGCGAAGTCGAAGTACGGCTCGAGCTGCGAAGCCTGATCGACGTCGTTCTTGAGCGCGACCGACAGACCGAGCGAGTGTGCGGTTCGTGCAACCCACTTGTTGTAGGTGAGCTGCTCCGAGGCGGTCAGGGGGAAGCCGGTGTCGTTCTCGTAGCCGTCGATGTTGTCAGGCTCGATACCGTCGAATCCCTTGTGCTTGCAGAGCTCCATGCGCGCGCGCATGATCGGCTCCAGCACCGACAGTTGACGAATGTCGAGCCACCGCTCCCCCGGCCACCCGTTCGGCCTGCCGAGCACTGACTTCGGGAATTGGCCGGCGTCCGGCCGGAAGTTCTCCCAGGTACCGACGTCCAGGTAACAGATCACGTGGGCTCCGTGGCGATGCAGCGCGGCCACGACCGATGCCGAGTTGTCGAACAGATCGATGTCGAACATCTGCGCGGGCACGGATTGGTTCAGCGTTCCCGTCAACTGCCACTGCCACGTCGTGCGCGGCGCCGGAACCCAGATCCGATGTCTCGCAGCCTTCGCCCGCGGAGTGCTGCGTAACCCAGCGCGTCCGATCGCGGGCAACAGCGCCGCGCCCATCAACAGGGCCGCCAACCCGAGTTGCCACGGTTTCAGGCGTCCCATCCCCCCGCTCTGTCCGCGCATCGACTGAAGCCTAGCCGTCAGGCGGCCGACCTACCCGCCGTCGCTCGGATCGAGCTGGACCGCTTCACCGCGATCGTCCACATCGCTGCGTACGTCGGTTTCGATCTCGAACCTTGCCTGCAGTTCGTCAGCCACTGCGCGTAGCGCCGATGTCGTGCTGGATGCGGTTGATCCCGCGAGGTCGACGATGGTTTGCCGAGAGGCCGCGAGCGCATGACGGGCGACGACGGTGACCGGATGCGCGGTGCCGAACTCAGACTCGAGGCGCTGGCAGTGAAACACGATCACCGCCAGATCCTGCGCGAGCCCGTCGTGGAGATCACGGGCGATGCGCCCGCGCTCCTTCACGACCGCGGCCTCGCGTTCCTCGCGGACCATCGATGAGTACTCACGCGCCACCGCCAGTAGAAGCAGCGCGTATGCCGCAGCCCTCAGCAAATCGCCCAGCGTGACCCAGCCGGGAGCGACCGCGGGGATCGCAAGGTATTGCAGCCGTGCGCCGGCGAGTAGGAACGAAGCTCCTGCCAGCAGGCTTCCAAAGCCGGGAGTGGGCCACGCTCGGCGAGCAAAACCGCATCCGGCGACGGCGAACGCGACAGCCGAGCTGGCGCCGACCAACACCGCAAGTGTGGATACGCTCTCGAACGAGCGCGCGATGCCGCCGGTCACGAGGTCCAGCAGCTCGGCGAGCACGACGGCACCTGCGCAGGCAAAGCCAAGCAGGACCACTGGACGCGGTCGCGCTGCGCCTGCCATTTGACCGCGAGCAAACGCAGCGATCAAGAAAGCCGTCGGTACCAGCGCCTGCGACACGATCCGAGCGTCGATTCCAACCAGCACCCCCGAGTTAGCGGTCAAGTCCGGAAGTACCGAGAGCACGAAATCGCTGATCGCGACGGCCGTCAGCGCAGTGAGCAGCAGCAGGTCGTCGAGCCGTCGCTTGCGTCTGAACTGGACCAGGAGCAGCGCCGCGCTTGCGAGCGCCGCGATCGCGATGATGGTCGCAATCGCCGCGCGGGCACCGGGGTTCACGAGGTGCACCGGCCACCTTAGACCGGCCACGACAACGCCCAGATAGACGGTCGCCGCGACAGCCGTGATCGAGGCAGCAGGCAGCGAGCGCGGCGAAGCCATCCCGACGGTCGGGGTCGGCCCACCGCTCGCGTTCGCCAGCACCTTCAACATTCAGTTCCCGGTCCGATTTGCCCGCAGGTCAAACCTTATCATCGCGCGTATTTGTTCACCAGCATTACCAGGAAGTTGCAATGCCCGGCAACGGCTCGGCAGAGCTGTTTCTCTGAACGGTTCTCTGGACGCGCCGCAGCGCTAGCGCTTGGCGCTGTCACGGGCTGGCATCAGCCGCCACCGCTGGCAGTGCCGCTGCCGCTGCCGCTGCCGCTGGTGGCGATCGTCCCCGTGCTGCCGCCACCCGATTGGGCCGGAGCGGACACCAGACCGCTACTCCCGGCGCTGCCCGAATTGCCGCTCGAGATCCCCGAACCACTGTTACCGGAGCTGCCGGAGCTCGAATGGTGCGAGCTGCTGGAGCTTGTAGAGCCGCCAGAGCTACCCGACCCAGCGTGGTCCGAGCTGCCGGAGTCACCACTGCTGCTCGTCGTCGGGTGGCTGGGAGCTCGGTAGCTCGGATGGCTGGTGGGGCGTGGAGCAGGCGCCGCCGCCACCTCGATCGGCCCACTGCTGCTCGGCGTGCTCCGGGCAGCCGCGCTGTGCCTCACCGTCGCGTGACTCCGAGCGTGAGTGGTGCGGGTTCGGGGCCGAGCGGCGTGATGCGAGACGAGCCGGTGCGACCGGTCGGCTGGTTTATTGGCCTGGGCGGCGGCAGACCGATGCCGCTGCACCGACGCCGCGAGCGGCGCATTGTCCGGCGTGCCGGCATGCACCGAGGCTGCCTCCCGGCCACTTGCTTTCTGCTGCGACGGTAACCCGCCGCGGCCCGTCAACCCGATCGCCATCACGACTGCGACCACGCCCGCAAGTGCTACCGCAGCGGCGCCACCGAGCAGCGCTGGTGTGCGCCGACGCCGCCGGCGGTCCGAATCCGCTACCGCTAGGGCTTCGCGCCGGTGCAACGCCGCGGTGGCGCTCGCCGGGGCTGCGAGTTTCGCTGCCGGCTCGCTTGCCGGCGCCGGGCGAGCCTCGCTTGCCGCGGACGTTGCGTCTGACACGGCGCGCAGGTTAATCGCCCCGTGCGGTTCGCCTCGCTCCTGGGCACGACTGAAAGCGGCACGCGCGCCCTCCAGGTCGCCCCGTTCTGCGAGTAACGCTCCTAGATTGCAAGCGGCTGCGGCATGGCCGCGCCGATCGGCACGCGCATACGCATCCTCGGCGGCGGCCAGGTCGCCATTCTCCTCCAACACGACCCCGAGGTTGAATCCCCCGTTGGCCTCGCCGCGCTTGTCGGCGCGGCGGTAGGCGCGCTCGGCGCCGGCCCTGTCGCCGCGCTGCTCGAGCACGATTCCGAGGTTGCATGCGGCCGCGGCGTGACCGGCCTTGTCGGCGCGGCGGTAGGCGCGCTCGGCCCCTGCCATGTCGCCGCGCTGTTCGAGCAGCTCTCCAAGCCTGAAGGCGCCGTCGACCGAGCCTTGATCGTCCGCCGGCCTATACGCCCCTTTTGCAATCCGCCTCAGACCCTCGATCATCCCTAGTCATCCGGGTCGATTTGTGTGAACTTTAGTCGGTAGGGCAAGAGCCGGGAAGTAATCGTCGGCTAAGAGCACGGTTAGCTCGCGCAGGTCTCCCAACTGTTCGTCGTGCACCTTGCCCCCGGTTGCGACGTCGCTGCCCCTTTTGTGGGCCTGAAAGTAGCACACGCGATCGTCGCGGCAAAGAGCTTGGCAGCCCGAAGTCCGTTCACGCTTGAACGCAGGAAGGGCGAGCGAGCCCATTGGCGGTCGCCCGGTCCTGGGAGACACTGCATCGCATATCGCTCGCAGTGATTAATTCGTACCGGGGCATCTGATGGTTGCTGCATTCAAAAGATTGGCTAGCTGGCGCTGGCTGCCGGCGGCCCTGGCGGTGGCGGCGAGCTTCGGCGTGCTGGCCGGGCCTGCGCAGGCCGACCCGACTCCTTCGACAGCACCGGAGATCACAGGCACTGGTCAGCAAGGTCAGATGCTGACGCTGACGCCGGGAACCTGGACGAGCACCGGCACCGGGCTCACGCAGTCCGAGCAGTGGTATGACTGCACCGGCACCAGCGCCAGCAGCTGCACAGTGGCGATCACGGGGCAGACCGGCGACAGCTACACGTTGCAGCCCGCGGATCTCGGCGAGTACGTCGCGGTGGTCGAGACGGCGACCGACAGCACCGGCACCGCGATCCAGACCTCGAACCTGATCGGCCCGATCTCGTCGCCCCCACCGCCGGCCCCGATGAACACCGGCGCGCCGGCGATCACGGGGACCGCCCAGCAGGATCAGACCCTGTCGTTCACGCCGGGAGCCTGGACACCGTCCGGGGTCACACAGTCCGAGCAGTGGTATGACTGCACCAGCAGCACCGCCAGCAGCTGCACGACGGCGATCAGCGAGCAGACCGGGAACTCGCTGGTCTTGTCCTCGGCGGACGTCGGCGACTATGTCGCGGTGATCGAGACGGCGAGCAACAGCACTGCGACCGTGACCGCGACGTCGAACCTGATCGGCCCGATAACGGCGGTGCCGCCGACCAACAGCAAAGCACCGGTTCTGTCGCCGCTCACGGTTCCGATCGGCCAGACCTTGACGCTGACACCGGGGACGTGGAGCAACGCGACGACGGTCACCGACACGTGGCTCGAATGCGCCGGCGCCACGTGCACCGCACTTACCCCCACGACCCCGACGACGTTCACGGTTTCGGCGACCAATGTCACCGCAGGCGACACGATCGAGGTCGAGGAGACCGCGAGCGACGGAAGCGTGAGCGGCACACCCGTATACACGGCAGCGACGGCGGCCGTGACGGAGGTTCCGACCAATTCGGTCGCACCGGCTGCGCCGACGGGGATCACGTGGCAGGGCCAGACCCTGACGGCGCAGACCGGGACGTGGAGCCCAGCCCCGACCTCATATACGTATCAATGGGAGGAGTGCACCACGACCTGCACGGCGATCACCGGGCAAACGGCCGCGACGATGGTTGTGCCGACCACCGTCCCGGCGGGCGACACGATCGAGGTCCTGGTCGCGGGGGTCGATGCCGGTGGCACCGGGACGGCCGTCGCCTCCGCTCCGACCGCAGCCATTACCGTGGCGCTCACGAACGTCAACCCGCCCGGCTGGAGCGGCACGGCCCAGGTCGGCCAGACACTAAAAGAGACCAACGCCGTGTGGAGCTTGACCTCTCCCACGCTCACTTACCAGTGGTGGCGCTGCTCTGTCGGGTGCGCGATGATCACCGGAGCGACCGCGCAGACGTACATGCCGGTAGCCGCTGACGTTGGAGCTCAGCTCTATGTCGTCGAGACCGCTGGCAGCGGCGGCGGGAGCGTTTCAGCCGCGTCGCCGCGGACCCCCGCGGTCACGAACGCCGCCGGGATCGTCCCGGTGCCCGTCGAGCAGTCGCCCCCGGCGCTTTCCGGAACCTCCCAGGAGGGACAGACGCTGGACGCCTCACAGGGCACCTGGACCAACAACCCCAGCTCGTTCGCCTATCAATGGATGCGCTGCGACGGTGTGAGCTGCGACGCGGTCCCCGGCGCCAGCGGCCCGACCTACACGCCCTCCGGCAACGATGTCGGCGATCAGATGACCGTCGACGTGACCGCGGGCAATGCCGGCGGCAACAGCACCGCGGTGAGCTCCGCGCGAAGCGGGGTGGTGATGGGGACCAGCTCGGTTTCCCTGGTCGCCACCCCGGGCTCGCCGGTGACAGACCAGGGTGTGACGCTGGTCGCCACCGTCGCCTCCGGAGCCGCGATCGCGCAGACCACGGGGACGATCACGTTCGACAACGGCAACACCCCAATCACGGGGTGCTCCAACGTCAGCGTGCCTGCCAAGCAGAGCGCGATCATCACATGCCAGGCCTCGTTCGCGGCCGGCACCGCGCAGCTCAGCGCCGCGTTCTCGCCCGCCAAGGGATCATTGCTGCTCGGCTCGAGCAGCTCGACGTCGCTCGGGGTCGGTGAGGCCACGACCGAGGTGTCGCTGCTAGTTGGCTCGGTGCACCTCGGAACGGCTACGAAGTACACCGCGACCGTGAATCCCCCGACGAACAGCCCCGGCTCGATCCTGCCTAGCGGACACATCGAGTTCCTCGACACGGGCGTGCCGATCAGCAACTGTAAGAGCCAAGCGCTGATCAAGGGAGTCGCGACCTGCAGCGTCACCTACACCCGGCTGCGCAAGCACCACGTCACGGCCAGGTACACCGGTGACTCAAACTTCAACCCTTCGAACTCTCAGACGCAGCTTGTGAAGCCCGGCTCAACCCCCGCGACCGGGATAGTCAGGGCGAGGATGAGTTGGACCTTCCACTATCACCCGACGTACACGACGATCCTCTCGTTAACGATCGCGGGGCTGTTGCCTGGGGTCAATGTGAAGATGAACTGCCTGGGCGCGGGTTGCCCGTTCACTCACTCCAAGGCCGCGACCAAGAACGCCCGCTGCGGCAAACACGACAAGGGCAAGTGCTCCACCGGAACCGCCGACCTGACGCCGCGCTTCGGGAACAGCCGTCTCAGAATTGGTGCGCAGCTGACGATCTTGTTGTCGCACCCCAACTGGATCGGGAAGTACTACCGGTTCACGATTCGCCCGCGTCAAGCGCCGAAAGACCGGGTCTCGTGTCTCGCGGTGAACAGCACGCTGCCCGGCCTCGGCTGTTAGGCATGAATCTCGCGAAGCTGCGCACAAGACGATCGACTCTCGCCGGCGCGACCGGCGTCGGGCTGCTGTGCATCCTGATGACCCTCGGCTGGGTCGCGTCGGCGCTCGCCGCGGACCCGCCCCCGGGGCTCCCAGGACCACCGCCGGGAGCGGACACCGGGATCCCGCTGCCGCCCGCGCCGGGGCAGGCGCCACCTGCTGAGCCGAGTCAGCCCGCGGTCACGATCCCGACCATCACCGGCGGGCCGGGGCTCCTGAACGGGTTCGCGGGTCTCAGCGGCAGGGTGCTGAGGGTCTCAATCGCCTGTCAGGGCAACGGCAGCGCCACGCTTAGCGCGGCGACGGTGGCGCGCGGCACGCTCGCACAGTCCCGGTATCGATGCTCCGGCGGACGCAGCACGATAAAGCTCGTGCTGAGCTCGTCGAACTCGATGACGATCGCGCGTCAAGCTGACGTGCTGGCGTCGCTAGCGCTCAAACAGGGCGGCGTCACCGAGCGTCTGTCACTGGCACTCGGCGCCCGGCCGCCAGCGCCCAGCTACTGGATGAGCTTCTTCGGACTCGGTTGTACCGCCGGCGGTGGGGGTTACGAAGCGCAATTGACGGCGCCCAACTTCACTGACACGACGCCGACAACGATTGACGTCCGCCCGTGGCTCGCGTGGTACACGTCCTCGACCGGGTGGCAATGGCTGGGAACACGGGGCCCGAATCGGAGCGCCTGGTATGAATGGACGGCGACGCCGTCGGGCGTGGCCGAATGGCAGCCGGGCGGGACGATCAACCCCTGGACTTGGGGACCGATCAACGTCACCACCGGGCGGGGCACCTACGTGATCGCCGTATTCGACGCCGTCTACTGGTACAGCAACCCCGTCTACGTCTGGAATTACGCTGCCTCGCAGCCCGGCAACCTCACCACTTACTGTGCCTACCCGTAGGGTCAACCTCTTCCGTCCGGGTCGTCGGCGCGTGCCGCTTGTCGTGGCGATCGGCTCGCTGCTCGCCCTGTGTTCAATTTCACAGCCGGCCTTGGGCGCAACGGCTGGCGCTCCGACGTCGCTCCCCGGCCCACCACCGGGAGCCGATGCCGGCTTTCCGCCGGCGCCGGTGATCGGCTCTACGCCGCCGGCCGAGTCGGTCGGCCCGGCCACGTCGATCCCGACGCACGTCCCCGGGCCCGGCCTGATGGGCGGAACCGCCACGCTGCACGCGCGCGTACTGCCGCTCGAGATCGCCTGCAGGACCGGGGGAAGCGCGAGCCTGTCATCGCCGGCGATCGGCAAAGGTGTGATCGCGCATGCCGGCTACACGTGCAGCGGGCATCGCGGCTTTACGCAGCTGAAGCTCAGCGCGCACAATGCCAATCAGCTGCGCCGCCTCGGTTCGGCCCTCGGGCGGGTGACCGTCGGCCGGGGCGGCGCGAGCGAGCAGTTCTCGGTTATGCTCGCCGCGCACGGGGTCGCGTCCGGCTTCTGGAGCGACGGCGGGCTGGAGTGCAGCCTACTCGGCCCCAACGAGCCATACCTGGTCGCACCGAACTTCACGACCACATCAACGGAGCTGATCGACGTACGGCCGTGGATCGCGTTCTACACCAGCGCCAACGGCTGGCAATGGCTGGGCACCGAGGGTCTGAACCGCAGCAGCTGGTATGAGTGGACCGGAACGCCGTCCGGCGTGGCGCAATGGCGCACGCCGGCGGGGGCACTCAACCCGTGGACCTGGGCTCCGATCTTCGTCGCGGGCGGTCGCGGCACGTACGCGATCGGAGCGTTCGAAGTGATCTACTGGGACACGGCGACAAAGTACGTCTGGAGATACGCGCGCTCAGAAACCAGCGTCGGCGGCTCCAACTTCTGCGCCTACCCGTGAGGTTGGGCGTGCCCTCGATCACGACGCGGTGATCGAGGGCGCTGCCCGAGTCCTGAAAGCGTCGGCTACTCGTCCTCGCCGTCGTTAGCGGGGAGATCGAGGTCCGCGAGTTCCTCGGCGAAACCCAGCGAGGAGCCGCCGTTACCCAGGTTCTCCAGATCCGACAGATCGGGCTCGATGCCGCCGCCGAACCCGGTCAGCGACTCACCATCGGTCAAGCCGAGCTCGGCCGCGAGATCGTCGTGGTCGAGCAGGCCAACCTCGTCGATGCCACGCGGGAGCGGCTCGGCCGGCTCAATCTCGATCCGGCGGTAGCGCTTGAGCCCAGTCGCGGCCGGGATCAGCTTGCCGATGATCACGTTCTCCTTGAGCCCGTTGAGGCGGTCGATCTTGCCCTCGAGCGCTGCGTCCGTCAGCACCTTGGTCGTCTCCTGGAAGGAGGCGGCCGACAGGAACGAGTCCGTGTTGAGCGACGCCTTGGTGATCCCGAGGATGATCTCCTCGGCCTGCGCCGACTCGCCGCCCGCATCGAGCACGTCCTTGTTGATCTTCGCGTACTCGTTGCGGTCGACGAACTGTCCGGGGAGCAGCTCAGTGTCGCCCTTCTGGTCGACCCGGACCTTCTTCATCATCTGACGCACGATCAGCTCGATGTGCTTGTCGTTGATGTCGACGCCCTGGGACTTGTAGACCTCCTGGACCTCGCGCACGAGGTACAGCTCGGTCTCGGTCCGGCCGCGGATCGCGAGCAGCTCGTGCGGATACAGCGAGCCCTCGTTGAGCTGCGTGCCCGGCTCGATCTTCTGACCATCCTCGACGTACAGCAGCGTCCGGCGCGGGAACGTGGAGCGATGCTCCTCGCCGCCCTCGTCGGTGATGACGACCGTGACCGCCTTGTCCGATTCCTCGATCGAGACCTTGCCGCCGACCTCGGAGATCTTCGCCAGACCCTTTGGCTTGCGGGCCTCGAACAGCTCGACCACGCGTGGCAGGCCGTGCGTGATGTCGGCACCGGCGACGCCGCCGGTGTGGAACGTACGCATCGTCAGCTGCGTGCCCGGCTCGCCGATCGACTGCGCGGCGATGATCCCGACCGCGTCGCCGATCTGTGCCAGGTTGCCGGTCGCCAACGAGCGGCCGTAGCAGGCCTGGCAGACGCCGGTCGGAGCCTCGCACTTGAGCACGGACCGCACCGGGACGGTGACCACGTGGCCCTTCTCGGTGTCGTCCTGCCATGCCTCGACGAGGTCGGCCAGCTCGGCGCGATCGATCTCCTTGCCCTTCTCGACGATCACTCGGCCGCGCTTGGTCTTGATGTCCTCGCCCGCGATCCGTCCGATCAGGTTTTGGTTGACCTCACCGGTCGGGCGCAGCTTGCGCGTCTCGGGGTCGACCTCGAGCATGAACACCGGGCTCTCGATGAACTCCTGTGTGCCGCAGTCCTCGCTGCGGATGATCACGTCCTGGGAGACGTCGACCAGCCGGCGGGTGAGGTAGCCGGAGTCCGCGGTCCGCAGCGCGGTGTCCGCGAGTCCCTTGCGCGCACCGTGAGTCGAGATGAAGTACTCGAGCACCGACAGGCCCTCCATGAAGTTGGCCTTGATCGGGCGCTCGATGATCTCGCCCTTCGGGTTCGCCATCAGGCCGCGCATTCCGGCGAGCTGGCGGATCTGCGAGAAGGAGCCGCGGGCACCCGAGTTGGCCATCATGAAGATCGGGTTCATCTCGTCGAGGTAGCTGTACAGCGCCTCCCCGACCTCGTTGGTCGCCCGGTCCCAGAGGCTCGTGATCGCCTCGTGCTTCTCCTCCTGGGTGATCTCTCCGTCCTCGTACTGACCCTCGATCGTCGTCAGCTCGCTCTCGTACTTTGCGAGGATCTCGGACTTCGTCTTCGGCGTCTGGACGTCGTTCTTTGAGATCGTCACACCAGCGCGGGTCGCGTACTCGAAGCCGATGTCCTTGAACGCGTCGAGCACCTGCGAAATCGACGCCGCGCCGTAGCGCTGCACGAGGTCGTCGACCAGCTGCGTGGTGTCCTTCTTCTTCATCGAGCGGTTGATGAACTCGTAGGAGATCGGGTCGAACTGCTCGCCGAGCGCCTCCTCGAGCGCGCGCTCGATCTTGTCGTTGTAGATGATCCGCCCGACCGTCGTCAGCACGTGGCCCTCGCCCCCGATCGGGGCGGTACTCGGCGAGATCGTGGAGCTTGACGACGCGGTGCTCGTATGACCACTCCGCCTCCTGCGCGGTGCGGAACACGTGCGGCCGCGGGTCCTGAGCGGCCGGATCGATCTTCTCGAGCTCGGACGCGTCGGGACCGTAGGTCAGGTAGTAGGCGCCCAGCACCATGTCCTGCGCCGGCGTCGCCAGCGGCGCGCCGTGTGCGGGCGAGAGGATGTTGTTGGCCGACAGCATCAGGATCCGCGCCTCGGCCTGGGCCTCGGCCGACAGCGGGAGGTGGACCGCCATCTGGTCGCCGTCGAAGTCGGCGTTGAACGCGTGGCAGACGAGCGGGTGGACCTGGATCGCCTTGCCCTCGACCAGCACCGGCTCGAACGCCTGGATGCCGAGGCGGTGCAGCGTCGGAGCGCGGTTGAGCAGTACCGGGTGCTCGTGGATGACCTCCTCGAGCACGTCCCACACCTCGGGGATCATCGAGTCGACCATCTTCTTGGCCGCCTTGATGTTCTGGGCCGACTTACGCTCGACCAGCCGGGCCATGATGAACGGCTTGAACAGCTCCAGCGCCATCAGCTTCGGCAGCCCGCACTGGTGCAGGCGCAGCGACGGACCCGAGACGATCACTGACCGGCCCGAGTAGTCGACCCGCTTGCCGAGCAGGTTCTGGCGGAAGCGGCCCTGCTTGCCCTTCAGCATGTCAGACAGCGACTTCAGCGGCCGGTTGCCCGGGCCCGTGACCGGACGCCCGCGACGGCCGTTGTCGAACAGCGCGTCGACCGACTCCTGCAGCATCCGCTTCTCGTTGTTGACGATGATCTCGGGCGCACCGAGGTCGAGCAGCCGCTTGAGGCGGTTGTTGCGGTTGATCACGCGACGGTAGAGGTCGTTGAGGTCCGAAGTGGCGAACCGGCCACCGTCGAGCTGCACCATCGGCCGCAGCTCCGGCGGGATCACCGGGACCGCCTCCAGCACCATCATCTCGGGCTTGTTGCCCGACGAAAGGAAGGCGGAGACCACCTTCAGCCGCTTGACCGCGCGGGCCTGCTTCTGTCCCTTGGCGGTCTTGACCTGCTCCTGCAGGTCCGCCGCCTCGGCGTCCAGGTCGACCTGCTGGAGCAGGTCGCGGACGGCCTCGGCGCCCATCCCACCGCGGAAGTACTCGCCGAACCCGTAGGGCGAGCCGAACCGGTCACGCAGCTCACGGAACGTGGTCTCGTCGTTGATCACGTCCTTGGCCTTCATCGTCTTGAACAGGTCCCACACCTGACGCATCCGCTCGGCGGCGTCCTCGATATAGGCCTCCGTGTCGTCGATGTCGGCCTGGAAGCTCTTGCGGAGCTCCTTGAGCATCTTGTCGCGCTCTTCGTCGGACAGCTTGGCGATGTTGACCTCGAGCGTCTCGGCCCACAGGTGGTCGTCGTCGGAGAAGTCACGCCCGGTCTTGGCCGAGTTCAGGTACTCCTCGCGGCGCGCGAGTGACTCCTTGAGCTCGAGCACACGCTCCTCCTTCTCGGCCGCGTAGGAGTCCAGGACCTTGTTGACCTCGCCCTCGAGCGAGTCGATATCGCGCTCGCGGGCCTCGTCGTCGACCCAGGTGACCATCGAGGCGGCGAAGTACAGGACCTTCTCGAGCTCCTTCGGGGCCATGTCGAGCAGGTAGCCGATCCGGCTCGGGACGCCCTTGAAGAACCAGATGTGTGACACGGGCGCGGCAAGGTCGATGTGGCCCATGCGCTCGCGGCGCACCTTGGAGCGAGTCACCTCAACTCCGCAGCGCTCGCAGACGATGCCCTTGTAACGGACGCGCTTGTACTTGCCGCAGTAGCACTCCCAGTCCTTGGTCGGACCGAAGATGCGCTCGCAGAACAGCCCGTCCTTCTCGGGCTTCAGCGTGCGGTAGTTGATTGTTTCCGGCTTAGTGACCTCGCCCGAGCTCCAGCTACGAATCTGCTTGCTCGAGGCGAGTCCGATCTCGATTGCGTCGAAATTATTGATGTCGATCAAAGTGAATCCTTGCGCTTGAAAAATCTGTGACGAAATCGTGGGGTGGCGGGGTCCGAATCCCGCCGATCACATCAGGCTTCGCCCTCCTCCAAAACTCCTTCGGCTTCGCCAACTCTCCTTCGCCAACTCCTTCGCTTCGCCAACGTCTATGTCCTCGTCGAGCATCGGGTCGTCGTCTGGCGCGAAGTCCTCTTCCGCGAGGTCCTCGCCCGATTCGAGATCCGTGTCCTCGTCTTCGTCCTCTTCGTCCGAAGCCTCGACGGCTCTCCCCTTCAGTCTCGGTCTGCTCGTCGGCGCCCGCCCCGTCGGTGGCCCGGACACCCGATAGGTCGATGCCGAGCTCTTCGGCTGCGCGGAGCAGGTCGTCGTCCTCCTCGCGCATCTCGGCGCGCTCGCCCTCCTCGGAGACGACGTTGACGTCGAGCGCCAGCGACTGCATCTCCTTGAGGAGCACCTTGAACGACTCGGGGATCGAGGGCTCGGCGATGTTCTCGCCCTTGACGATCGCCTCGTACGCCTTGACCCGCCCGACCGTGTCGTCGGACTTGATCGTCAGCATCTCCTGCAGCGTGTAGGCGGCGCCGTAGGCCTCGAGTGCCCAGACCTCCATCTCGCCGAACCGCTGGCCGCCGAACTGCGCCTTGCCGCCCAGCGGCTGCTGGGTGACGAGCGAGTACGGGCCGGTCGACCGGGCGTGGATCTTGTCGTCGACCAGGTGCAGGAGCTTGAGGATGTACATGTAGCCGACCGTGACCTGCTCCTCGAACGGCTCACCGCTGCGGCCGTTGAACAGCGTCGTCTTGCCGGACGCCTGCTCGCCCTTGCGACGGGACTTGTCGACGTCCATGTTGATCAGGCCCTTGTGCTCGTCCTGCCAGCGGACCAGCGCCGTGTCGACGTCCTCGACCGTCGCGCCGTCGAACACCGGCGTGGCGACGTACACCTTGCCGGCGCTGCCGTCTGAGCGCGAACCGCCGTTGGTGGCGTGCTTGCGAGCCTCGGAGCCGTCCTCGTACCAGCCATTGGCTGCGACCCAACCCAGGTGGGTCTCGAGGATCTGGCCAACGTTCATCCGGCTCGGCACGCCGAGCGGGTTGAGGATCACGTCGACCGGCGTGCCGTCCTCGAGGAACGGCATGTCTTGGACGTCGACGATCTTCGAGATCACGCCCTTGTTGCCATGGCGCCCGGCGAGCTTGTCGCCCTCGGCGATCTTGCGCTTCTTGGCCACGAACACGCGCACGAGGTCGTTGACGCCAGGCGGCAGATCGTCGCCCTCGTCGCGGCTGAAGGTCTTGACGTCGATCACGACGCCACCCTCACCGTGCGGAACCTTGAGTGACGTGTCGCGAACCTCGCGCGCCTTTTCCTTGAAGATCGCGCGGATCAGCTTCTCCTCGGCGGTCAGCTCGGTCTCGCCCTTCGGCGTGACCTTGCCGACCAGCAGATCGCCCGACGCGACCTCGGCGCCGATCCGGACGATCCCGCGGTCGTCGAGGTTGCGCAGCGACTCCTCGGAACGATTCGGGATGTCGCGCGTGATCTCCTCGTCGCCGAGCTTGGTCGTGCGCGCGTCGATCTCGTACTCCTCGATGTGGATCGAGGTCAGCTCGTCGTCGGCGACCAACCGCTTGGAGAGAATGATCGCGTCCTCGAAGTTGTAGCCCTCCCAGGACATGAAGGCGACCAGCAGGTTCTTGCCGAGCGCCATCTCGCCCATGTCGGTCGCCGAGCCGTCGGCGAGCACGTCGCCCTTCTTGACGGTCTGGCCGACATCGACGATCGGCTTCTGGTGAATCAGCGTCCCCTGGTTGGAGCGCATGAACTTCTGCAGGTCGTACTCCTCCTGCCCGTCCTTGCCGTCGACGACGATCTGCTCGGCGTCGACGTACGAGACGGTGCCCGTAGCGCCGGCGATCGCCACGTCTCCGGTGTCGAGCGCCGCCCGGCGCTCCATCCCGGTTCCGACCAGCGGCGCGTCGGTGACCAGCAGCGGCACCGCCTGGGCCTGCATGTTCGAGCCCATCAGCGCGCGGTTCGCGTCGTCGTGCTCCAGGAACGGGATCATCGCCGTCGTGACAGACCAAATCTGCTCCGGTGAGACGTCGATCAGGTCGACCTCCTTCGGCGTGGCGGTCACGTACTGACCCGCCTGCGTCCGGCACAGGATCTCGGACTCGATGAGCTTGCCGTGGGTGTCGATCGGCGCGTTCGCCTGAGCGATCAGCCGCTCCTCCTCCTGGGTCGCGTCGATGCGGACGATCTCGTCGGTCACGACGCCGTTCTTGACGACCCGGTACGGGGTCGTGACGAACCCGTGCTCGGAGATCTCGGCGTAGCTCGAGAGCGAACCGATCAGGCCGATGTTCGGACCCTCCGGGGTCTCGATCGGGCACATCCGGCCGTAGTGGGTCGGGTGCACGTCGCGAACCTCGATCGGCGCGCGCTCACGGGTCAGACCGCCGGCACCTAGCGCCGACAGACGGCGGCGGTGCCTCAGCCCCGCGAGGCTGTTGGTCTGGTCCATGAACTGGCTCAGCTGCGAGGAACCGAAGAACTCCTTCAGCGCAGCGACCACCGGCCGGATGTTGACGATCGTCTGCGGCGTGATCGTGTCGGCGTCCTCAGTCGTCAGACGCTCGCGCACGACGCGCTCCATTCGATACAGACCGATCCGGAACGCCTCCTGGATCAGCTCCCCGACCGTGCGCAGCCGGCGGTTGCCGAAGTGCTCGTACTCGTCGAGGTGATCCTGGATCGGCTCGCGCGGCAGCGCCGCCGCCTCGGCCGCGTAGTCGGCCTTGACGTCATCGCCGAGGTCCTCGGGCATCCCGAGCAGCCGCGGCAGCGAGACCAGCTCCCGGACCAGGGCGATGATGTCATCGTGGGTCAGGACGCGGGTGTCGAGGTCGATGTCGAGGCTCAACCGCGAGTTGAGCTTGTAGCGCCCGACGCGCGTCAGGTCATACCGCTTGGGGTCGAAGAACAGCTGGTTGAGCAGCGAGCGGGCGGCGTCGATCGACGGCGGCTCGCCGGGGCGCTGCTTCTTGAACAGCTCGATCAGGGCGCCCTCCTCGGAACGGGTCACCTCTGTGTCGGCGTCGACCGTGTTGCGGATGTACAGGCTGTTGTCGAACAGGTTGAGGATCTCCTCGTCCGACGCGTAGCCCATCGCGCGCAGCAGGACCGTCACCGGGAGCTTGCGCTTGCGGTCGATGCGGACGTAGACGCGCCCCTTCTTGTCGATCTCGAGCTCGAGCCACGAGCCACGGGCCGGCATCAGGTTGGCGATGAAGACCTGCTTCTCGCGGTCCTTGGGCTCCATCACGTAGGCGCCGGGCGAACGGACGAGCTGCGTGACGACGACGCGCTCAGTGCCGTTGATGATGAACGTGCCGCGCTCAGTCATCCATGGGAAATCGCCCATGAACACGGACTGCTCGCGGATCTCGCCCGTTTCGCGGTTGATGAACGCGACCGTCACAGTCAGCGGGCGCGCATAAGTCAAATCCTTCTCGCGGCACTGCTCCAGGCTGGCGACCGGCTCGTCGAATGAGAACTCGCCGAACTGGACGGCGAGGTTGCCGGTGTAGTCCTCGATCGGCGAGATGTCGTCGATCGTTTCGCGCAGGCCGCCGCCATTGGGGTCAGTCAGCCAGGCGAAGGACTTGCGCTGGATATCGATCAGGTTGGGGACTTCAAGGACCTTGTTCAGACGCGCGAAACTACGGCGCGTCCGGGGGGCGTGAGCGGTTGCCAAGACGGCGACTCCTCGGGCGATCGAGAGGCAGAGAGCTAGCGCGGCGCGAGCCTAACGGCTCACGAAGCGCGACCAGCAAAGATAGCACACGGCAATGCGCCCTGCGCAGGACTGTCCAGCTCTCACGGACCCCGCCCTCGGCCACCGCGTATGTGGCGCGGCACCGCATGGTTTGGGCGGCTACGACTATCGGCTGACTCGCGCAGTGTAGGGACAAACCGGCGGTTGGGCAAGCCGGGGTGCGCGCGACAACTGGCGCCGGTCGTCCGCCACGCCAGGCGACGGCCGCCGGCAGGCCAGGCACGGCTAAGCAGCACGATGAGCTTTGATGAGGTCTAGTAAGCTTGCCGCCGCCTGGCGAGGGGCGCCGCCGCAAAATCAAGGATCGGGGTGTCTGAATGAGCCGTTCTAGCGTCTGGGCCGTGGCTTTCGCAGCCGTAGCGGCCACGCTTGTGTTGGCCGCGACGGCGAGCGCCGCCACCAAGCCGTACTCAATCGTCATATGTGCACCCGCAGAGACGTGCACCGCGCCGCCGTCATCCGGCTCTGCCGTAGGCTCGGCGATCGTTCCGCCGAGCACCGGTGGCCAGGTGATGACCGCGACGGTCACCAATGAGAACAAGCTCGGCACCGGCCTACGGGTCGGCTCCGCCAACCTGACCCCTCCCGCCGGCTTCACCGTCGACAGCGCCTCCTACCCCGCATGCGGGTCGTGCACGGTGTCGATCGTCGGCAACCTCGTGGAGCTTCGCAGCCTGAACCTCGCTCCGGGCGCCGTGGCGGTGCTGTCAATGAATGTCAGCACGCCCGCGGGCGGTTACACGACAACGTCGGCGCCGCAATCTCCGTGGGCGATCGAGGCCAAGCAGGCCAACGACTACAGCGGACCCCCAGACAATGACCTCAACGTCGATCCGAAGACCAGCACGCTGACGACGGTGCTGGGCGTCCTGCAGTTCGACACCCAGCCCGCCGATGTCGCGCTTGGCGCGCACATCAGCGGCACTCCCTACGAGCCGAGCGGGAATCCGGTCGCGGTTGGCGCGGTGGACACCGTCGGGAACCCGATCGACTGGTTCGCCGGCACCGTCGCGATCACGCTCAACCCGGCCAGCGGAGGCCTCGGTGGCACTACGTCGGCCGCGGCTGGAACCGGTGGCGTCGCCGCCTTCGGCGATCTCACGGTCGGCACCGGCGGCTACAACTACACGCTGTCGGCGTCGAGCGCGAACGTCACCGGTACGGTCTCAAACCCTTTTGACGCCCATGGCCAAGGCACGTCGGTCAACTGCCAGTCGGCGAAGTGCTCGAGCTCGCTCACGCAGACCGGGACGACCTCGCAGACCACACAGGTCAATTCGAGCTCGAACAGCCGGCCTGTTGACGATCGCGACTCGACAACGGGGTCAGCTACTGGACGAGCCAGCCGATCTTCACCGACTGCGGCTAGCTACACGCCGCTCGGGCCCGATACCGCGACCGTCGATCTGCTCGGCACCAGCGCCGCCAAGACGATCACCGACACGGTCACCGAGTCCGTCTCCAGCAAGTCGGCGTACAACGCGTTGGTCGCTGACGCAGCAGATGTGCTTCGCGGCCACGACCGACTTCGTTTCGAAGTCCGGCAATCTCGCTCAACGGGAGCCTCGCGTTCCCGGCGACGCTGCCCAGCGGCCAGACGGGATTCGTCGGGCTGCTGAGCGACTGCTCGGCTGTCAATGCGACCACGACCCCGTGCGTATCGAGCCGCACCGGCACCTACAAGAGTCAGATCGGCAATATCGAGATCATCGTCTCGGTCCCGGCGGCCTTCGCCGGCGATCCGTTGAGATCGCACTGAGAATCCGGGGCCGCAGCGCCGTCACGAGCCCGCGAGCGCGGGCTCGTGCTCCGCTGCTACGAGCCGCGCGCCAGGCTCGGGGGTCAGCCGCTGGATGCCGAGCCGAGCGGTGATCGCGCCGCGCTCCGCAGCGCGTTCGGCAGACCACTCGAACGCGTTCAGCGCGTCGAGCGCCAGCGCGACGTCGTAATCGGACGAGCGCTCCCGCGCTGCCGCCAACGCCGTCCGCAATTCATCGACGCAAGCCCGCGTCTCACCGAGCCGTCCCAAGGCGACCCCCCGAATGCGATGCGCGAGCGCGACGTACCAGTCGGTCGTATCGCGCAGCGCGCCGACGATCTCGAGCGCTCGCCTCGGGTCACCCGCGAACGCCTCGGCTTCGGCGATCAGCAACGTCGCCCACTCCGCGTAGCCGTCCATCCCCAGGCGGCGGAGCATGCCCCGCGCAGTCTCGACCTGGACGAGCCCCGCCGACACATTTCCCTGTCGCACGGCCAGCCGACCCAGCAGAACTTCCACGACCGCCGCTGACTGCTGATCCCCAGTCGCGCTCCACACTCGCCGTGCGCGCTGCAGAAGCGTGTCGGCCTCGTCGAGCCTGCCCTGGTCGGCCCGGATCTCGCCGATGTTTGTATCCGCGAATGCCGGATTGGCAGCGTTGCCCGGCTCTGATGCTGCAGTCTGGCGGACTGGCTGTAGAGCTCGACCGCCTCGTCCCAATCGCCGCGAAAGTACGCAAAGGCGCCGAGGTTGTTGAGCACCATCGCCTCGAGCTCCCGATCTCCCAGCTCGCGATAGATACTCAGCGCCCGTTCTGAATGGATCGGCCTCCTGCTCTCGCCCCAGTTCCACCAGCGCGGAATCGAGCAGGTAGCACGCTCTCGCGAGTGCTCGACGTTCCGCCGCCGCCTCGGCTTCGCCGATCACCTGCTCGCACAGCGCCGCCGCGGCAGCCGGCTTGCCCTGCCCCAGCCGGACGCCAGCCAACCTTGCTCGCAGCGCCGCCCGCCACCTGCTCGCCTCCTTCGATTCGACACCGGCGAGCACCTTCAGCCCCTTGTTGATCCACCGCACCGCGGCCGACAGCCGTTCGCTGCGCGCCGCGATGTCCGCGTGTGCGAACAGGAGGCGAGCTTGGGCAACCGGGTCGTCGGCGGTGAGCGAGCGGGCTTGCGACAGGGCGTGCGACGCGGCGAGGGGCTGCCCACTGTGGCGCAGCGCCTCGGCGAGTGACTCCCATGCGCTCGCGAGCTGCTCGGGCGGCGCACCGTCGGACCTCCCGGCCTCGATCGCGACCCGGTAAAGGTGAGCCGCGTCCGCGTGCGCGAAACGCTCGGTCGCGCGGGTGGCGCCGAGCAGCGCGTAGCTCCACGCGCGACGGTTGTCGCCGGCGCGGCTGAAGTGCAGCGACAGGACCGCGGGCTCGGCGTCGGCCTGCTGTCCGAGATCGTGCTCCAGTGCCTCCGCCACGGATCGATGCAGGCGCCGGCGCAGACCGAACGGGAGACCGTCGTAGGCGACCTCGCAAAGCGCCGGGCGTTTGAAGCGCAGCCGGCCGTCGGCCTCCGTCGCAAAGACGGCTCCCAGGCGCGCCCAGGTCTGGGCGTCGGGCGGACGCGAGCCGGGGTCGAGTACCGCCTCGAGCCGGCGCGGGTCGAACGTCAGACCCAGTAGTGCCGCGCGTCGCACGAGCGCGCGGTCGGCCGGATCGAGCGCGTCGATCCGAGTGCTCGCCGCCGCCTCAATGCTGTCCGGGAGCACGCCCGAGCCGCCGGCGGCCGCCGAAAGCAGGTCGAGTAGAAACTCGGGGCTGCCGCCGGAGCGGTCGACCGCGAGCTCGAGTACATGGGGCGGCACGACGTGCGCCTCAGGTGTGGCCTCGGCGAGCCCCATCGCCGCCTCCCGCGAGAGGGGGCCGAGCTCGATTCGCTGCGCCAAGCCCTCGTCGCTCTCAAAGCCGCCGTGCGTGTCGCGTCGCGTGACGATCACCAGCCACGCTGACCCGTTGAGCGCCCCGGCCAGCTGCGTGGAGCAGCGCCGCGGAGGCCTCGTCCATCAGGTGCGCGTGTTCGATTTCGACCAGCGTCGGGACCCGCAATGCCCGTGCCACGAAGGCGAGCACGGTCTCGTGCAGCTTCGTCGACCGGAACTCTTCCGACAGCTCTCGCACCTCGTCCGTGATCGGCAGCTCGGTGCCGATCGGGATCGCCAGCAGCGGCAGCCAAGGCACGAGCTCCGGGTGGTGAGACTCGACGTTTTCGCGCAGCCGCCGGGCGACGACCCGTTCGCCGTCGTTTCGCGTCAGCCCCAGCAGCTGTCGCAGCGGACCGCGCCACGCGGCGTAAGGCGTCGTCTGCGTGTACGCCTCGCACACGGCATGGACGATCGGCATCCCGTCGCCGAGCCTGCGCGCCTCGGCCACCAGACGGGACTTGCCGCTCCCGGTCTCGCCAACGATCTCGACCAGGCTGCCGCTGCCGTGCCGCGCGTCCTCGACCGCCCGCTCGATGACCGCCAGTTCTTCGTCGCGCCCGATCAGCGGCAACTCCGTGCGGGCTCGGGTTGGCCCGCTCGCAGCTCCCAGCGCCCGGCCGACGTCTGATGCGGCGACCGGCCGCGACTTCCCCTTCACCATGAACGGCGGCACCTCGGTCAGCTCGAAACGCGTCACTGACCGCTCAAGCACGCTCGGCGTGGCGTAGATCGACCCCCACGGCGCCTTCGCGCACAGGCGGGCGGCGAGGTTGACCGCGTCGCCCATCAACGTGTACGTGCGGCGGTAGAACGGGCCCACCTCGCCGGTGAACACGTGACCGCGGTTGAGGCCGGCGCGAATCGGCAGCCGCGGGTTTGACTCGATCACGTGGCGCAGCCCCAGCAGCAGGCGCTCGGTGTCATCGCCGACCGCGCGCGGCGCGGCTGCGCTGAGCAGAATCTTGCCGCCGTCGACCGCAATGTCCGTGCCCAAGAAACAGACCTCGTAGCGGTCGGCGGCCTCCTGAGCGGCCCGCACCAGCTCGTCGAGCTGCTGGGCGGCAGCCTCGGCGCCGTGGTCGACGATCAGCTCGTCGAAGGTGCCGAACTGCAGGAACGCAATCGCGGCGTTGCGGTGCTCCGGCGCCGCCGGCGCGGCCAGCAGATGCGCGCGCAGAGCGGTCGACAGGCAGGATGCGACCACTTCCAGCGGTGCCCGCGGGAGCTTTCGCCTGGGTTCTGGCGGGCTCATTGGGGAGCGCACGAGCACGGTCGCCGGGCCGCGGACGACGCCGAGACAGCCAGGGGGCAACAGCGACGCGGTCTCGTTGCTGACGACGATTTGGCCGGAGTCGGCGATCGCCTCCATCGCGACCGCCTTGCTCGCATTCGGACCGGCGATCAGAAACTCGCGGTGCGAGTCGCCGACCAGGAACGTCTCGTAGCGGCCCGTGTGGATGCCGATCGACATCCGCAGTGTGACCTTGTCGGGACCGGTCTGGCCGCGGACGTGCTCACGCAATGCCTTGCGCATGGCGACCGCTGCGGTGCACGCCCGGCTAGCGTGGTCTGAGCCGTCGAACCACAGCAACAGAGCGTCGCCACCGAACTTGATCAGCGAGGCACCGCGCTCGTACGCCTCGGCAAGCACCGCACTGAAGCAGGCATTGATCACGTCGGTCAGGCGCTCCGCGCCCTCCTTGCCCGTGCGCGCGAGCTTTTCGGAAAGGCGCGTGAAGCCCGACACGTCGGCGAACAGCACGGTCGCGTCGATGATCCGCACAAGAGCGTCCGGGTCCTCTCGCAGGTGCTGGAGCAGCACGACAGGCACGTGCGCGGTCAGCATCCGATTTTCGACGTTGCCCCTCATAGGCGTCCCCAGGGCTCGAACGGCCGTGGGCGCCTCCCGCCCGCGAGTGTAGTTGAGCGGTTGAGCCACGCGGGCGGTTCCTGGCGCGCCCACACGGGGGCGTGGCGTTGCCCGCCTCGACGGTCTTGACCGCACTGCGGTGATTTGAGCCCGATTCTGGCTGGGGAAGCGGAGAGCGAGCCGATCTGCCCGCGTTCGTGGGGCACAACGTCGCAAAAGCGCAGCGCGCGGCCGGGAACGTGTCGCGTTTTGCCGCCCATGACCGGCGTTACGCAGCACGTGCGACCGGCCGTCGGGCGCTCGTGCGCGTTAAGCCGGCTTGAGCGACGGCCTCCCTCTTGCCTCCGGTTCCCGTCGGGCGCTACGCGGCTGCGTCCGGGCTTGGGGTTAGGTCAGGGCCTGGGCGCCGTCGGCCGCGGACCGGGAGCTGGATCCGCCGCAGCGGCCGCACCTTGTCCTTCGAGGCGATCTCGACGAACCGGAACACCACCCGTCCGAGCCGCAGCACGTCGCCGTCGGCGAGGTACGCCGCCACGACCTCACGGCCGTTGACGAACGTGCCGGTCGAGCTGCGGTCGTCGAGGACGCGGACGCCGTCGCCGCGCTGGGCGATGATTGCGTGCCGCCGGGAGACGTGCAGATCCTCGAGACGCACGTCGGAGATCAGCCCGCGACCGATGTGGATCAGCGGGCGGTCCAGAGGTAGTAGCAAGACGTCGTCGCCGTCCTCGACCTCGAGGTAGCGGCCCATGGGTGCGATCTCGCGGGCAATGCACCGGGCCCGCGTGCGGTGGTCGAGCAACGCGAACGCGTCGGCGTACGACTGGTTGTTTGCGTCGAGGCCGAGCGTTGGCCGCTCCTTGGCGCCGGCGCCGGTCCGATCGGGATGTTGGGCTCGGATGGTCATGGGGCAAGCGAATCACCGGCCCCGAACACGAACCTCAGATCACGCGAAGAAAGAGTGAAGCGAACGCTGAGAGAACGCTGAGTGTGCAATCGGGATCTTGAGGGGCTTGCTCGACGACGCGCTGTCCAGCCATCAGGTGCGGGCGGTGACAACCATCAGGTGTGGGTCTCGGCCACACTTACGGGTGGGACGATCCCCGCCCGATAGACCAAGCATTGGCTAACCAACACGGTAGTGAAGTCCGCGCGGTGACGGAGCGGCCATCTGGCCCTTTCGACAAGCAACGGCCGCAATTGGTGGAGCGACGGAGTCGATAGCCCATCCCGACACAAAGGAGGCCCGCCGAAACGGGCCTCCCCTGTGCGATCAGGGCCATTCGACCCTGTTGTTTGCTGCTAGACCAGCTTCGCGACGACGACCTTGATGCCGGCGCTCCATGGGAGCAGCACCTTGGCCGCCTGGTTCGTGCGAACGGTCCGCAGGAACGACCGGATCTTCTTGCCGTACTTGTTCAGCTCGATGATCCGGATCCTGGCTGTCTCGTGCGACGAGGCCACATGGACGACCAGATAGTGGAGGCCATGGAGCTTCATCATCTTGTCCGAGCGCAGCTGCGTTGCCGACGCACTGGTGTTACCGCTGATCGAGGCAACAACCGACGCGCTACTGCTGCTGGGCGCAGGAACGCCACCCAAGCTGCCGCCGGACGAGCTGCCGCCCGACGAGCCGCCACCGGACGAACCGCCACCCGAACTCACTGAGCTCGGGTCGTTGAGGAACGTCGCCACCGTAACGTCGCCGCTACCGATCGAAACGGCCGCGGCGCCGGGGACCTGCACAAGCAGGCGAGCACTCGGGCTCACCGTGATACCGCCCGGCACCGGGGGCAACCCTGGAATCGCGGTCTGGAAGAGATCCACGATCGCGTTGTACGGCCATAGGCCGCCCGAGCCCGCCGTCGGGTTCGGCACGATCGTGCACGAGCCCGCCGGGACAGACGCGGTCGTATTGAGCCCGCTTGGCGCGAACGAGCTCACCGTGAACGTGAACAGCGTCCCGACAGGCGCCTTGGCGTCCGGCGACTCGCAGATCTTCAGCGTGCCGCCAGGCACGGTGTCGTTGGTGAAGTTCACCTGGGTCTCACCAGGCGCGAGAGCTACGACATCCGAACCGGCCGGTCCCGGCTGCGTCGGATTCGGGAGCGGGCTGATAACCCTAGGCCCGACTTCCGCGCTTGTCGGAACGACCGAGATGGCGGTCACCGCCGTCCCCGGGACGGGGCCCTCCGAGACGGAGACCGTGGTGCCGGCACGCCAGCCCGTGGTGCCATTCGGATTGGTGTACGGACCCGGCACGACCGCGCACAAGGGCGTGCCCACCGTCCAGGTCGCGGGAAGCGTGATAGTCACGCTCCTTGTGACCGTCCCGAACGTCGGGTCGGTCCCAACCGCCGTGAACGTGTACGTGCGTCCGTTGACGCCGGAATCAGACGCGATCTTGCAGATCTTCAACTGGACCGTTTCGTTGAAGAACGTGACGATCGCCTCCTGCGATTCGTCGCCTGGCGCCGGCGAGGCCTTCACGGTCACCGTCGCCGTTCCGCCCGCCGTACTGGTAGTGGACGGTGCTCCATTCTGAACGGTGATGCTCGACACGCTATTCGGTGCCGCCTCTGTGACCGTCACCGACCCCGCCGGAACGAGAATCGGGAAACTACAATGCCCGATCGGGACGCTGACAGTCGTTGAGAACGCGTTGTTTCCTGTGACCGTGAACGTAAAGCTCCCGGTCAATCCGGCGTCGGCCGCGTTGTTCTTGCATACTTCGACGTAGCCGGTCACCGGCACATTCGTGTAGTTGACCATCACCGCCCCTGACGAATCGGGAGCGGCCGGGACGGTGACTGTCGCCGTTCCGGTACTCAGATTCGATGACGCCAGCGCACTACCAGGCGAGGTGGTTATGCTCGAGACCCGATAGAACGACGCCTGGGTCTCGGTTATCGTCACAGACCCGGGCGTGACCGCGATCGGGCCGCTACACGAATTGTTGGGAACTACGACTGTTCCGCCCCCGTTTGAGACGGTGTACGTGAAGCTGGGCGTGCCAGAGAGGCCGGTCGACGCCTTACATATCTCCACGTAGCCCGTCGCTGCAAAGGCCGGTGCCGCGAACACCAACATGGCTGTGGCGACGACAGCACCGAGCAATACCCTCTTCATAAGCTGCTTCCCCCAGTGTCGGGAATGACCGGGATCGCTCTACGGCGTCCCGGGTCTCACGCGCGGCGGTCCACCGCCTGTGTCGCGCCGCGCTGCACGACCGGTCTCTAGTCCCGCCCCCACCTCCTTCCCGGAACATGGCGCTTCGGTACTGGGGTCGTCGCGCATGCTTGAGATGCTCTGTGTTTATCGCGTGCCGGCGCAGCCGTGCTGCCGGCCCTACAACGCGATGGTGTGAAATGCCCCAAAGTAACTCCCCGCCAGTCCCACCCGACGTAGTGTTGGTAACCATATTCGGCCTGCGGTACGCCGCACAACAGCATCGTGTGCGGTCTGACAGCCACACGGTCAGGTAGCCGAGTAGCAAGACGTGATCGCCGACGCCACTCCGGCAGGTAGGACAGCAACGACCATCCAGTATGGGGGTCAGCCACCCTTGTAGGCGGGAGGATCCCTACCCGACAAATTAATACTGGTCAGTCAACACGGCTAGGCACGACGAGTCCCCTCCGCACGCCGCGTCCGTCAGCCAGTAGAAGTCGCGGTCTCGCGGAGCGGCGGATCGGGACGTTCAGCAAGCAAACGAGCCGCTGCCAGGCGATTGCGGACACCCAAGTGCGAGAAGATTGACCTCACATGGAACTTGACGGTATTCACGCTGATGAACAGCTTGCCGGCGATCTCCTCGTACGAGAACCCCTCGGCGAGCAGTTCGAGTACCTGCATTTGCCGGGTGCTGAGGCCTCCTAGAGGATCCTTCCGGCGCGCCGCAAGGACGTTTTGCCAGCCAGACGGAAGCACCGCGCTGCCGTGAGCGACCTGTTCAAGGCACATCGCAACATCGGAGGCGGGTAAGTCCGTGAGTAGCAGGCCGCTCAGTCGCTGGTCGAGCACGAACATCAGCAAGTCAGGCTCGAGCACGTCCGCCAAAAGCACTATCTCGACTTCCGGCAGCTCGGCACGCAAGACCCGCACCATGCTGAACACTTCCCCTCGCGCGGCGGGCGTACCTACAATAACTACAACCGGCTTCTGCGAGCCGAGCGCACGCAAACCGTGCTCAGTGGTCGCAACGCCAGTCACCTCAAAACCCGGCAGCGTCGAGATCAGCGCCGCGATCGCCTCCGCAGTGAATCGACGCGGGTCGGCGATCGCAACGCGATTAGGGCTGGCTTGCGACCGGGGCATCAACCGTTACCGATCGAGCCACCGCGTCCTGCGAAAAGTGTTAACGAGCGTCCGTGCGCGACTTGGGAGCGCAACTCCCAAGTTCCCGATGGGAAATCACTAATTTCAGGCACCCCTCATCCCCGCACGCCTGGATACTTAACGCGCGATCCTATGCCTACCTTTCAAGGGGCGCAACTATGAGTCTGCTTAGGCCTAGGAATCTCGCGGAGGTGACCGCCACCGCGAGACCCCGTCGCCACAGGACTATTTGAGCTCGACTGACCCGCCGGCCTCTTCGATGTCGGCCTTGAGCTTGTCGGCCTCGGCCTTGTCGATGCCCTCCTTGACTGGCTTGGGCGCCTCGTCGACGAGCGCCTTTGCCTCCTTGAGGCCAAGGCCGGTGGCGGCACGGACGACCTTGATCACCTGGATCTTCTTGTCGCCTGCCGCGGTCAGGACCACGTCGAACGTGCTCTGCTCCTCGGCTGCCTCGCCGCCACCGTCGGCGGCTACAGCGCCGGCGGCCGGAGCGGCAGCGGCGACCGCGGTCGCCGAGACGCCGAACGCCTCCTCGAGCGCCTTGATCCGCTCGGACAGCTCGAGGACGGAGATCGTCTTCAGCTCGTCGATCCACTCCTGAGTACTGGTTGCCATGGTTCCTCCTTATTCGTCGGACGGTTCCGCGTCCGACGCGGCTTCCGCTTCTGGTTCAGATGGTTGTTCGGGCTCTGGCTCGGGCTCCGCCGGCGCCTCCGTGGCCGGCTCGGGTTCGGCCTCCGCGGCCGGCTCGGGTTCGGCCTCTGCCGTCGCCTCGGGTTCGGTTTCCGCGGCGGGCTCCGGTGCCGGTTCCGGCTCCGGCGCGGCCTCGGCCTCCGGTTCCGGGGCAGCCTCTGCTTCCGGCTCCGGCTCCGGGGCGGCCTCTGCCTCCGGCTCCGGCTCCGGCTCGGCCTCTGGGCGGCCTCCAGCTCCGGCGCGGCCTCGGGCTCCGGGTGTGCCTCCGGCTCGGCCGCCGGCTCGGGCGGCGCCTCCGGCGCCGGTGCCTCACCGGACACGAGCCCCTGGTCGGCGATCGCCTGCAGCTGGATCGCGAGCCCGGCGATCAGCGCGTTGAGGCCTCGCGCCAGCCCCGTCAGCGGGGCGGCGATCGTCCCCACGAGCTGCGCGTTCAGCACCTCGCGCGCGGGCAACCTCGCGATCGACCTGACATCGTCGGCGCTCAGCAGCGCGCCGTTGAGCAGGCCGCCCTTGAAGTCGAGCAGGTTCAACTGGCGTGCCGTGTCACTCAGCGCCTTCGCGGCGACGGCGGCATCGCCATGGACCAGCGTCAACGCGGTCGGACCGACCAGCATCGGTTTGAGCTCCTCGGCCCCGGCCTTGTCGGCGGCCCGCTCACTCAGCGAGTTCTTCACGACCCGGAAGCGAGCATCGGCATCACGCAGCCGGGCGCGCAGCTCGGCCACCTGTGACACTGAGATCCCGCGGTAATCGATCGCGAAGATCGCCTCCGCCGCGCCGATCTGCTCGGCGATCTCGTCTACGACTGCTGCTTTCTGGTCTCTGTTCATAACGCTCTCTCTCACGAGAAACGCCCGCTCACAGGCGGGCGTCGATCGTGCAGCGGCCCTCTGGACCACCAACCGTTCGAGTCCCCGCCTGCCCCGGGCTTACGCGCACAAGCGGCCGGAGGTCTAGGGCGTGTCTCTTGTCTGACTGCGATTCTAGGCCGCGACTGGCTCCTCGACGATGTCGCGCGTCCGCGTCGGGTCGACCTTGACGCCTGGACCCATCGTGGTCGCGAACGTGACTGTCCGGATGTAGCGGCCCTTCGCAGCCGAAGGCTTGGCGCGGATCAGCTCGTCCATCACCGCCGCATAGTTCTCGAGCAGCTTGCGCTCCTCGAAATCGCTCTTGCCGATCACGAGATGGACGATCGCGGTCCGGTCCGTGCGGTACTCGACCTTGCCGGCCTTGGACTCCTCCACCGCCTTGGCGACATCCATCGTCACCGTTCCCACCTTCGGATTGGGCATCTTGCCCGCCGGACCGAGGATCCTCCCGAGCCGACCGACGATCGGCATCATGTCGGGGGTCGCGATCGCGACGTCGAAATCGTCAAAGCCGTCTTGGATCCGCTGGGCGAGATCCTCACCGCCGACGACGTCGGCGCCGGCCTCTTCGGCCTCGCGGGCCTTGTCTCCCTGCGCGAAGACCGCGATCTTGACGTCCTTGCCGAGGCCGTTCGGCAGCGCGATCGTCCCGCGCAGCTGTTCGTCCGCGTGCCGGACGTTGAGTCCGGTGCGGACATGAACCTCGACTGACTCGTCGAACTTCGCGTGGCGCAACTGCTTCAGAAGCGCGATCGCCTCCGCAGGCGAATACTCGCGCCCGCGGTCGAAACGCTGTTTGGCATCCAGGTACGCCTTACCGTGCTTAGCCATCTTCAGACCACCTCCACGCCCATCGAACGGGCGGTGCCGGCGATGATGTTGGCGGCCGCCTCGATGTCGTGGGCGTTCAAGTCCTTCATCTTTTTCTCCGCGATCTGCTTGAGCTGATCACGCGTGATCCTCGCCACCTTGTCGCGATGCGGCTCGGCGGAGCCCTTCTCGAGCGACAGCGCCTGCTTGATCAGGACAGCCGCCGGCGGGCTCTTGGTGATGAACGTGAACGACCGGTCCTCGTAGACGGTGATCACGACCGGGATCACGGTGCCGGCATCGGACTGCGTTTGGGCGTTGAACGCCTTGACGAACTCCATGATGTTGACGCCGTGTTGACCCAGCGCCGGCCCAACCGGAGGCGCGGGGCTCGCCTGTCCGCCAACCGCCTGGAGCTTTATCTGTGTGAGGACCTTCTTTGCCATCGATCGGAGAGCTTAGCTGCCGTTATCAGATCTTCTTGACCTGGTCGAAGCCGACCTCGACCGGCGTCTCGCGCCCGAAGATCGAGACCAGCACCTTGAGTCGCTGCGCGTCCTCGTTGACCTCAGAGATCTCGCCGGAGAAGTCCGACAGCGGCCCGGAGACCACTTTCACCGACTCACCGATCGAGAACTGGGCGCGGCTGCGCGGACGCTCGGCCGGCTCCTGATGCAACAACCGATCGACCTCGGCCTGCGTCAGCGGCACCGGCTCATTTGACGCGCCGACGAAGCCGGTCACGCCGGGAGTCCCCTTGACTAGTGACCACGAGTCCTCGTTGAGGTCCATGTTGACGAGCACGTAGCCAGGCATCGTGCGCTTCTCGACCGTCACCTTCTGGTTGTCCTTCATCTCGGAGACGGACTCGGTGGGGACGACGATCTGGCGCACGGCACGTTTCTGGTTGAGCGACACGACCCGGTGCTCCAGGTTGTGCTTGACCTTGTTTTCGTGGCCGGAATAGGTGTTTACGACGTACCAGCGGAACATGTTCTCTCTTGAACCGACGCTTCTATTTGAGGATGAAGTTCATGAGCCGGGTTGCGAGCGTGTCGGCAACGCCGAGATAAACGCCGGCCACGATCACGAACCCGATCACGACCCCAGTGGCCTGGACTACCTGCCGGCGATCTGGCCACTGTACCCGCTGAAGCTCGCGCCAGCTTCCTTGCAAGAAGCTGATGAGGCGGTGAATGAGCCCAGGACGCGGCGCAGGCGCAGCGGCGCCGTGCGTCGCGAGTTCGCGTCGGCCGGTCGCAGTCGAGCCGTCGCGGCCATCGTCGGCCGCTTCTGGTTCAAGCTCGTCGTCGTACTCCTGCGCGTCCTCGTACTCCTCGGCCTCGCTCGCGTCGCCGCCGACCTCGCTCGCGTCGCCGTCATCCCGAGCGAGGTCAGGCCGACCTAGCGCGAGCTGCGCGTCGGCGAGTTCGACATCGGGCGCGGCCTGCGCCAGCGGGCCCTCGGGTTCGAGCTCGGGGTCAATGAGCTCGCGGTCAGGCTCGACGTTGCGCTGCCCGCCCGCGGTTGCGACACCCGGACGAGCGACCTGGGCAGACGCTGGACGGCGGCTTCGCCGTTCCTTTGCACGTTTACGGTTGCGGGCCACGGACGACTCAGAATCCGTGGTCAGCGCGTCTCGCGGTGCGACGTATGGCGCCGGCACCAGCGGCAGTATTTACGCAGCTGCAACCGCTCCGGGTTATTCCGCTTGCTTTTGTTCGTTTGGTAGTTCCGGCGCTTGCACTCTTCGCAGGCGAGAGTTGCTGCGATCCGGACGTCTCCACGGGCCATTTGCGCGCTTCTCGACTAGTGATCAGGGACTCGGTCGCCGAGCCGCAGGCGTCAGAACTTACGCCCGCCCGGCGCCGTAGTTGAGTGTAGCGTCCTGTCCACAGCTCCGGGCGTGGTGCCGCGCGCACGACACGAATCGGCGTGGGCGGGAACAATCTCCCCAAATGCTCAGGCTGATCGGCATCGTCATATCGATCGGGATCGCGGATTCGCTCAACCCATCCACGGTCGCGCCTGCGCTTTACCTCGCGGGCACAGAACACGCCCGCCTCAGGGTGATCGAGTTCACCGCCTCCGTGTTCGCGGTCTACCTAACGGGCGGCGTGATCATCGCGCTCGGGCCGGGTCAGCTGCTGTTGTCGCTGGTCCCCCATCCGGGCCGGCACTTGAGCTACGTGCTCGAGATCGTCGCGGGCGTTGCGATGCTGACCGCTTCGGCGTTTCTGTGGAGCTATCGCCACCGGCTCAAGCTTCGCGAAGCGGGGTCGGGATCAAAGTTTGAGCGCAAGTCGAGCGCGCTCCTCGGGGCGACGATCACCGCCGTCGAGCTGCCGACCGCGTTCCCGTACTTTGCCGCGATCGCGGCGATCGTCGGCTCGGGGTTCGACGCCGGGCGCCAGACGGTGCTGCTGGTCCTGTTCAACGTCTGCTTCATCGCACCGCTGCTGGGGATCATCGCGGTGCTGACGTTTGCGGGTCCGAACGCCACGCGCCTACTGACAGAAGGGCGCGAGCGGCTCGAGGCGCACTGGCCAGCCGTGCTGGCGGCACTGGCGCTGGCGGCCGGGCTGTTCGTCACTTTTCTCGGCGTGACCGGTCTCGGGAGCCTGCATCGCAACGACTTCGGGACCCTCTCTCGCCGCTTGCGCCATCTTCTGCACTTGCATTCGTGACCTCCCACCTTCGACCGTGCTCGCCATATGCTGTCTCGCGTGGGAGACGAGCTGGACCTGACTCGGCTGCTCGAACTCCAGCGCGTGCTCGGTAGCAGCATGCCCGAGCTGCTCGGCAACCTGATGACCGACATGGATCGCGCCGTCGACGACATCGACGCCGGCCTGGCCGCCGGCGACTCTAAGGCAGTCGCGCTCGGCGCCCACGCGGCGCGCAACAGCGCCCTGATGCTCGACGCGCGGCCGATGCTCGCGGAGCTCGCCGAGATCGAGTCTGCCGCGCGCGCCGGCAACCTGCGCGTGGCCGGCGACGGAGTCGTGCGGCTGCACTCGAGTTGGCCGGCCGTACGGGCTCGGCTGGAGCGCGAGCTGCCCGCTGGCTAACGCACAGCCGTGCCCGCGAGCTGCCCGCTGGCCAACGCACAGCCGTGCACAAATGCCCCGCAAACCGCCACTTCACGTGGAAAACTACGCATCGCATGCGGATAGTTGCTGATTAGTCTCCACAAATGCTGCACGTTGCGATCGCGGACCGCCGACTCTGCTCAGATGGCAAGCCGATGGATCGAAGTGGGGCGAAGCTGCCGGTCATGGCGTCGGTAACGACGACGCTCCCACGCGGGCTGGCGGGCGTTGGCGACAGCGCAGCCGGAACTGGAGTCGCCGCCAGCGACCTCGGGCCTGGTGGCGCGATGATGACCGCCAGCGCACACGGCCCGGTGCTCGTGGTCGAAGATCACCCGGTCAACCGTCTGCTGCTTCAGCGAGTGCTCGAGCTCGAGGAGATCGAGGTGATCGCGGCCGCTTCGATCGACGAGGCCGAACGGGCGCTGGAAGGGTTCGTTCCCCCTGTGATCGTGCTCGACCTGCACCTACCCGACGGGTACGGGCTCGACCTCGCGCGCAAGCTCAAGCGCGACCCGGCGATGGCGGACTGCGCGATCGTCGCCTGCACGGCGGGCCCGGTGGCCAACGAGGAGGCGCTGGCACGCTCGGTCGGCTGCGCCGAGTACGTCACCAAGCCGATCGACACGCGGGAGTTTGCGAAGCTGGTCAAGTCGCTGATCCCGGTTGCCGCCAACACCTGACGAACTCGCCGGAGCCGTTGGCGACAGCACCGGTTCCGGCGCGCAGGCCGTGCCGCAGCGCGTCAGTTGGGTGAGGGTGCCTGCTCGCGCGCGTGCCGCACGAGCCTGCGCATCCCTTTCAGCCACCGCTCGTGTTGCGTGCCCTTGAGCGCCATGTGGCGGGCTACCTCTTCGTGCGGGAGGATCAGGAAACGCTCCTCGCGCAGGCCGTCGACAACCGCTCCGGCGACGTCATCGGGCTCGATCAGCCCTCCCGCGAGCAGCGGCGCGGCACCGATCGGGTCCTCGAGCGCGACGTCGAGCATCGGCGTGCGCACCGCCTGCGGACATAGGCACGAGACCTTGATTCCCGCGTCGCCGTAGGTGATCGCCAGCCACTCCGCAAGCGCCACCGCCGCGTGCTTGGTGATCGAATAGCCCATCGCCGAGACTTGGGTCAGCAGGCCGGCGGCCGAGGCCGTGCTCAGCAGGTACCCCTCGCCGCGCCCGAGCATCTCCGGCAGCACCGCGCGGGCCGCCCACACGTGCGCCATCACGTTGACCTCCCACGTCAACTGCAGCGCGTCGTCCGCGGCCTCAGGACCGCCCCCCGGACCTGGCACACCGGCGTTCGAGAAGAACAGATCGATCGGGCCGCCCGCCTCGCGTGCTTGCTCGACCAGGCGGATGATCTCCGCCTCCTTGCCGACGTCGGTCTGGACGGCGAGGCCGCCGATCTCGCTGGCGACGGATTCCGCCGGCTCGAGGTTCAGGTCGGCGACAACGACCCGTGCGCCCTCGGACGCAAACCGGCGCGCGCATGCGCGTCCGATCCCGCTCGCGGCGCCGGTCACCACTACGTGTCTCCCGGTCAGCTCCATCGGTGCGCTCCATTCTCGTGCACGGAGCGCGACAAGTTATTCGACGGACGGCTCGGGCGCCGCGGAGGCTAGGCGCTGCCCAGCGCGACGCCGGCTGCGACGATCAAGGCGCCGCCGAGCGCGACCTGCAGCAGGCTCGTGCGCAGCGGTACCGCCAGGAAGCGCTTGCGGATCAGCGAGATCGTGATCAGCTCGATCGCGACCACAATCCCCGCGACGACCAGCGCTGTGTGAACGTCACTGATCACGAACGGGAGCGAGTGGAACACGCCGCCGAAGGCGGTCATGACGCCGGTCACGACGCCCCGGGCGACCGCGGATCCACGACCCGTCTCGCGCCCGGTGTCGGACAGCGCCTCTGAGAATCCCATGCTGATCCCTGCACCGACCGCGGTCGCCAAGCCGACGAACAGCGCCGCATGCGAGCCCGAAAGCAGCGCCGCGGCGAAGATCGGCGCCAGCGTCGACAGGGTGCCATCGATCAGCCCCACCAAGCCGGGCTGGATGTAGCGCAACATCAACGTGCGCTCGTCGAGGCCTCTGAACGAAGCCAAGTTCTGTTGCACGCTGCCGACTATAGCAACTGTGTTAGAATTAGGGCTCCCTTAGAGTGATGCCTGCACCGAGCGCGAACAGCCCCGAATTCGACTCCGAAAGCCTCACACGGCTGTTGCACAGCCGTGGACAGCGCTCGACTCCGCAGCGAAACGTGATCCTGCGTGAGCTTCGCCGGCGCCCGCACCACGCGACCGTTGACGAGATCCGCGCTGCCGTCCGTGACGCGTTGCCCGGGACCTCCACCCCGACCGTCTACGCGACGCTCGAGCTGCTGGTCGAACTGGGTCTCGCTCGTCGGATCGTCACCGGACTCGGACCGGCTTTGTACGACGGCCGCACGGACCGCCATCAGCACGTCGTGTGCCGCAGCTGCGGGCGGGTCGACGATCTCGAGGTCTCCCTCGATGCCTCGCCGCTGCTGAGCCTCGCCGACGAGACGGGATTCAGGTCCGAGGCCGCCGAGCTCGTGATCTCCGGGCTGTGCGCCGACTGCGCGAACGGCATCGAGCCGTCCTCGGTGGGCTCCCCTACTGAGCGCTGACGCCGGCCACGGCCCGGGCGCGCTGGCGCTCAGGCGTGATCCGGACCACGTGCCACGCCAGCCCGACGCGCTCCATCGCGGAGATAATCAGCCCCGAGAGGTCGATCTCCCACCACCGGAGACCGTGGTATGCGGAGCGCGGGAACGCGTGATGGTTGTGGTGCCACGACTCGCCGAGCGACAGCACCGCCAGCCAGCCGACGTTGGTCGACTGATCCTCGACGTCGAATCGCCGGCTGCCGAAGAAGTGACAGATCGAGTTGACCGACCACGTGATGTGGTGGACGAAGAAGATCCGTACCAGGCCGCCCCAGACCAGGCCTCGGACTGCGCCGCCGACCGTGAAGCCGTCGAGCACGTAGCCGGCCACCGTCGGCACCAGCAGCGACAGCACCACCAGCACCGGGAAACGCCGGCCGATCTTCCGCATCGCGGGGTCCTCGTAGAGCTCGCCCGCGTAGCGCTTCCAGTCGGCCTGGCCCTGAGTCTCGAGCAGCCAGCCGACGTGGGCGTGCCAGAGACCGGACAAGCCGCTGCCATGGCCGACGTGCGGGCTGTGGGGATCGCCCTCGCGGTCGGCGTTGGCGTGGTGCTTGCGGTGGTCTGCCACCCAGTCCATCACCGAACCCTGGACCGATAGCGAACCGAGCACCGCCAGGGTCCGCTCGATCCAAGGGTAGGTTTGAAACGCCCGGTGGGTCAACAGCCGGTGAAACCCGACCGTGATCCCGACCGCGCTGAGCAGGTACATGACGATCATGATTCCGATGTCGGCGGCGTCGACCGCGCGGTTCCAGAGCAGTACGATCGCCGCCAGGACGCCGAGGAACGGGACCACGACCCCAAGCAAGTTCGCTGTGCGTTCAGCGCGAGTCATCTTCCCTAGGCTCTCATACGCCAGCGCCTGATTCTTGGACGATTTCGTGACCCGCGATGATAATTCTTGTTACTCAGCCATAAAAAACAGCTCGTTCAACGCCCGGCGGCCGTCACACAGGATCGGCTCCCCGTGGGACACGAGCACGCGCTCGATCGGGAGTTCGGCCAGCGGCCGCAGCAGGTCCCGCAGCCCGTCGAGGTCAAGGCGCTCTGACCTCATCCACGACTCCGGGCACAATCTCAATCCTCCGTAGGGCGCCCCGAGGATCCGATCGCCACAGACAAGTGCCCGCGGCTCGGACAGCCAGAACAACGTCTCCCCCGTCCCGCGCAGCGCGATCGACTCGACGCACGGCGGCAGGTCGGCCTTCGCGGGCGAGACCGACGCTCGATACCGGGCGCTGACCTGGTCACGGCTCCGGCGGTGCCACCTGATCGTCGTCAGGACAAACACCTGCGCGCCGCGGACGCGCTGGTCGGCCCAGGCCCAGAAGCCGTCGACATCCGGCGGAAGCAGCGGATCGATGAATACCGCGTCGCCACCGCGCCGGTAGAGGATCGACCCGACGAGCTGCTCCCAGTCGTCGGGGCCCTCGGCACCCGCGCCCGCGACCCAGTCCGGATGTGGGGCCGTCCAGCGCCACAGCCCGGGCGCGAGCTCGACAGCGTCCATCGGTTGACCCTACCGTCACAGATATGATCCCGGCCGGCGATGAGGCTCGCCTTTGATCGCGCAGTTTGGCGCTGATGGCTTCTACGAGCGTTTTCCGAGCGGACTGAGGTGAGCGCGCGACGTGGCTGGTCGACTCGCGATCGCCGCGCCGGCGCGGTCCACTGAGCTCAGTTCACGAGCGCTGCGCGAATCCGCTCGGCCGTCGCCGCGAGCTCGTCGTCGGCGACCGGCGCAGCGCGGCGAAAGTCAATGTCATAGATCCCATCGATTGGCACGAGGTGGACGTGCGCATGAGGCACCTCGAGGCCGATGACCGCCATCCCGACGCGCTGCGCGCCGGTCACCTCCTTGATCGCCCGCGCAACGGGCCTCGCGAACACGAGCATCCCAGCAAGGAGCGGCTCCGGCAGGTCAAAGACATCGGGAACCTCGGCCTTGGGAATCACGAGGGTATGCCCCTCGCGGATCGGGCGGATGTCGAGAAAGGCCAAGTAGTCGTCGTCCTCACGCAGAATGTGGGCAGGGATCTCCCGGGTGACTATGCGACTGAATATCGAGGGCATTCGCGAAGTGTCCTACCCAAACCGATCGACGAGCCGCTCGGCGACCGTTTCCGGCGCCAGATCGACCGCGCCCTCCCAGTGCAGGCGCTCGAGGAACGTCGAGTCCGAGCGGTACAGAGGCTTGAGATTCGAGCGGCAGGCGATGCGCAGGTTGAGCGGGTAGCCCTCGGTCTTCGGCGGCGCGCCGTACACGGCGAGGTTGAAGCTCTGAAAGCCGAGCTCGGCGTATGCCGTCAGCGCGACCGCGAGCCCGTGCCCTAGCTCAGCCGTCAGGTCGTCATCGAGCTCGGCCGACGACGCGCGCCCGCGAACGAACGCGCGCAGCTCCGCCGGCGCGATCGGCGCGAAGCTGACCACCCACTCGACGTTGCCGGTGTCGCCGAGGTAACGCAAGCCGGCCTTGCGCTCGGCGGCGACATACGCGGCGAACCGCGTCGGTGGGACGTCGGCCAGCAGGCGCTGCAACGTCGTCGGCTGGGAGTCGACGATCCCCTGCAGATGGGGGTGAAACAGGGAGCTCCCCGACGGCAGCATGTGGTTGGCGTTGATCGACGCCCAGCGCGCCTCGGGGTCGTGAGCGATCACCGCCCTGGCGAACTCGACCTGCGTCGCGAGGTTATCGGCGACCAATCGGGCGGTCATGTTCTCGAGCGGCAGGTAGTGCAGCCGCGGCGAGTAGACCGACACCGAGCTGTGCGACGAGTAGGCGTGCAGGTTCGGGAACAGCACGGCCTCGCCACGCCGCAGTCTCCCTTCGCGGTCGATCTCCGGTAGCAGGCGCGGGGTCTGCTGCTCGAGCCGGCCGCCACAGAACGGGCACGTCCTCTGAGTCTCGCGCGCGAACGCCTCGAGGTCGAACTCGGTGGCCGGCATCAGTCCCCTGTCGGGCAGGATCCGCGAGCTGTGGCCGGTCAGCGGATCGAACCGAACCTCGATCTCGGCGCTGAACTCATCGGAGCCGTCGGGTCCGAGCATTCGGGCGGTCAGACGTTGCGATCTGAGTTCCATGCCGGACCATCATCCACGTATACGCTTCCGAGCGGGAGGAACGATGACCCAAGCGAGGTCCGGATCTGGCCGACGGTTACGCGGCATGCTCGGTGTCGGGTGCGTGCTGCTCGTTGCCGGGTGTGGTGGAAGCTCAACACGTCTGGACCGCCCCGCCTCATCACGCCTCAAGCCCCGCGCCGCCGCGCATCATCAGGCCACGGTGACCCTGTGCAAACCCGAGGTGATCGCCGCGATCGCTCAGTACCTGACGTTGCCGGCAACGAAGATCACGAGCAGCCAGTCCGTCGGCACCGATGCCGAGCCCCAATGCACGTTCGTAACGCACGTTGCAGGCGGCCGACGGGTCGCGGTGACCGCCAACGTCGGCGTCGAGGTGGGCGCGTACTTCATCCTCGAGCGGACCGCGGTCGAGGCGTCGCAGGTGTTCGCTCCGACGCGGCTCAGCCCCGCGCCCCAGGTCGTCTACCGGCTCGGGCTCGAAGCCGACTGGTTTCCGGCCGAGACGCACCTGATCGCCACCGACGGCACGCGACTGGTGACGACGACCGTGTCCTGGGGTCGGGCCAGCCAGGCTCGCAAGATCGCGCTGGCGACGGCCGTGACTCGCCCGTACCTGAAGACGCCGCACGGGAAGGCCGCGATCGCGAAGGCAGAGGGCTACCCCGCGGGCTAGCGAGGCCCTCCGGCTAGAGAGCCCCTCGCGCTAGCGCGCCGCGACCGTCGCTGGGGTAATTACCGCGGGATCGGGCTCCGAGCGATACAGCCTCGCAACCTCGGCCGCGCGGCACTGCAGGCAGATCCGCTGGTTGAGGTAGCCCTTGTCCGTGATCTCGCCGGCATCAAGACTCGGCGGCTGCTCGAGCAACAGCAATCGCTCGACTCGCAGCGAGGAGCCCTCGCCGGCCGCGAGCGTGGCCAGCGAGCGCGCGAGGTGCTCCCGCAAACGAGGGTCGTCGAGCGCGACGCTCCCTTCGATGCCGCAGGCCTTGGCGGCCTCGCCTTCGTTGACCCACGCCAGGGCGCCGACGTACGGCTGATCCTGGCCGCAGATGACAGCATCGGTCAGGACTCCGGTGGCGCTCAGCAGCCTGGTCCGAAGCGGGCCGACGGTGACCCACGTTCCGGTCAGGAGCTTGAAGTCCTCGGCGATCCGACCGTCGAACAGGAGGCCCTTGTTCGGATCGTCCTCATCGACCAGCTTCACCGCATCGCCCGAGCGGTAGAAGCCCTCGTCGTCGAACGTCTCGGCGGTCAGCCCGGGGCGGTTGAAATAGCCGGGGGTCACGTTCGGCCCCTTGACGCGGATCTCGAGCTTGTCGGCCTCGGGCGCGAGCTTGATCGTGCTCGACGCCAGCGGCACGCCGATACTCCCGATCACGGCATCGGGGAAGTGCGCGCTGGTAGCCGCCGGCGACGTCTCGGTCGTTCCCCAGCTGGACGTGAGCGGAACAGCGTGGTCGGCGATGCGCCCCGCGATCGCTTGCATTCGGACGGCGAGTGCTTCGGGCAACGCAGCGCCCGCGTAGAACATGAAGCGCAGCCGGCTGAAGAAATGCTCGGCGAGCTCCGTGTCGCCCTCCAGCGCGCCGGCGAGCAGCGCGAACCCAGCGGGCACGTTGAAGTAGACGGTCGGAGCGACGTCCTTCAATGCCGCGAGCGTGCGCGGGAACAGCGGCGGCACCGGTCGCCCGTCGTCGATGTACAGAGTGCCGCCGTTGAACAGGACGAGATTGAGGTTGTGGTTGGCGCCGAACGTGTGGCTCCACGGGAGCCAGTCGACGAGTATCGGCGGCTCAACTGCCAAGAAGGGCCAGATCCGCTGCAGCATCGCCTGGTCTGAGCACAGCATCCGGTTGGTGTTGATGACGCCCTTTGGCGCCCCCGTCGAGCCAGATGTGAACAGCAGCTTGACGACCGTGTCCGGGCCCACCGTGCCGTACGCCCGATCGACGGCGGCCCCGGGCGACGCGCGCAGCAGGTCGTGGAGCTTCAACGCCCCCGAGCGGGAGCCTCGGGCAACCAGCGTTTGCGCTCCGGACTCGGCGAGCGCGTCGAGCGCTTTCGCGAACGGTTCCGCGTCGCCGGCGAAGATCAGTCCCGGTTGGGTCAATTCCGCGATCGCCCTGATCCGCGCGTGATCGGCGCTCATCAAGGAGTACGCGACGCTGATCGGCATCACCGGTACGCCCGCGGTGTAGGCGCCGAGGCTGAGCAGCAGGTGCTCGATCGAGTTGCCCGACAGGACCATCAGCGGCCGGTCGGAACTGAGACCGAGATCCAGCAACGCCTGCGCGAGCGCATCGGCGTTGGCGCGAGCCTCGCCGTAGCTCAGCGTCTCCCAGCGATCGCCGGCACTGCGTTGGGCGGCGAGCGTCCGATCCGGGTGCTGAGTGGATCTCGCCCGCAGCACGGCGGCGATCGACCGCTCAAACTCGCCGAGCTCGTGGCGCGCACGGAGGACGATCGTTCCGTCGGGACGACGCTCGATCGTCGTGTCGGGTGACGCAAACGTTTGGGTGCTCATTGGTCTCCTCCTCACCCCGGACGATCGATCAGCGTCGACAGCACGATCAGCGTTCGCGTCCGCAGGACGTTGTGATCGCGCCGCAGCGTCTCGACGAACTTTTCGAGGTCGGCGATGCTCTCGACCCGCGCGCGCACGAGCGCATCCGGTTCACCCGAGACGGTGAACGCCGATACGACCTGGTCCAGGCCCGCCAGCGAGCGGCCAACATCGGCCGGGGCGATGCGGTCGGCGCAGTAGACCTCGATCAGCGCTTCGATCCCCTCGCCCAGTGCCTGCGGCGCGATCCGGGCACCGTAGCCGACGATCACACCATCGCGTTCCAGCCGGTCAACGCGCCGTTTGATGGCCGTCGCAGACAGTCCGACATCGGCGCCGATGTCGGCGAATGTTCGCTTCGCGTTTTCCTGCAATAACGCAATGATCCTGCGATCAATGCTGTCGAGAGGGCGGGTCAGCTGCATGAGGCGGCCGTTGGAGTGCGTCTAAGTTGCGTCGAGCGTATCAATCTGCCACGTTCGCACCGTGGTCGTTTCCGGATTGTCAGAGCTGGGTCTTGACCGGGCCGTGCTCGAGCTTGACGGTTGCAGCCTCACGATCGCCGATGCGATCGACGTTTCTCGGCGCAACCGCACCGTCCAGCTGTCAGATCGCGCCGCCGAAGGGGTGCGCGCCAGCCGCGAGCTGAAGCAGGCGCTGATCGCCGACGAGATCCCGATCTACGGTGTGACGACGGGATTCGGCGATAGCGCCCATCGCCAGGTATCTGCCGCCAAGACCGCCAAGCTCCAGCAGGGCATCATTCGCTTCATGGGGTGCGGGACCGGGCCGATCGCGCCGCCTGAGGTCGCACGTGTGACGATGCTCCTGCGCGCGAACTGCCTCGCGAAGGGCAACTCCGGAGTCCGAGTCGAGCTCGTGCAGAGCCTGCTCGAGCTGCTCAACCACGACGTGCTGCCGTTCATCCCCGAGCGCGGGTCGTGCGGAGCGAGCGGGGACCTTGCCCCCCTGTCGTACGTGGGGAGGGCGCTGGGCGGCGACGGCGAGGTCGCGGTCGAGGGCGAGCGGCGCTCGGCGCGCGGCGCGCTGGCGGAATTCGGCATCGAGCCTGTTCTGCTCGAGGCCAAGGAGGGGCTCGCGCTGACCAACGGGACTTCGTTCATGAGCGCCTTCGCGTGCCTGGCGGTCGGGGCGGCCCGCGAGCTCGCCGATCTCGCCGAACTTCTGACTGCGATCGCCTCGCAGGCGCTGCTGGGGAATCGTGGCCATTTCAACGCGTTCCTGTTCGACCAGGCCAAGCCGCACTCGGGCATGGTCCAGAGCGCGCGCAACATCCGCGACCTGCTGGCCGAGTCGCGTCTGTCGCTCGACAGTGATGAACTGTTCCAGGGCGGCATGGATGGCGCGGACTTCCTCGAGCTCGAACGCCAGGTGCAGGACAAGTACTCGATCCGGTGCACACCGCACGTGGTGGGTGTGCTGCGCGACGTGATCTCGTGGGTCGAGGAGTGGGTCAGCACGGAGATCAACTCCTCGGACGACAACCCGCTGTTCAACGTCGGCGGCCATCGCGTCGAGAGCGGCGGCAACTTCTACGGCGGCCACATCGGCCAGGCGATGGATTCGCTGAAAGTCGCGCTCGCGAACGTTTGCGACCTGATGGACCGCCAGCTCGAGCTGCTCGTGGATGAGAAGTTCAACGCCGGTCTGACCCCGAACCTGATCCCCCGGTTCGCGCCTGACCACCCCGAGGCCGGCATCCACCACGGTTTCAAGGGGATGCAGCTGTGCTGCTCGGCGATGACTGCCGAGGCGATGAAGCTCTGCAACCCGGCGACGATCCACTCCCGCTCGACCGAGTGCCACAACCAGGACAAGGTCTCGATGGGCTCGATCGCCGCCCGCGATGCGCGAACGATTGTCGAGATCGCCCAGAACATCGCGGCCGTCCACCTGATCGCATGCTGCCAGGCGCTCGAGTTACGAGGCGTCGAGCGGGCCAGCCCACGCACGATTGACGCGTTCCGCGTCCTCCGCGAGCATGTCGCCTTCCTCGACCGGGACCGCTACCTCGACGCCGACATCGCCGCGACCGTCGAGTTGATCCAGTCGGGCGTGTTCTCGCAGTTCGTCGCGTAGCTCCTACGCGGCAAGCTCCAACCGCGGTCCGCCCGCCGCGGCCGCCACAAACGACTCGAAAAGTGCCCGATGCGGCGAGTTGTCGGCCAACGTCTCCGCGTGCCACTGAACGGCGAGCACGAACGGTCGGGCCGGATCCTCGATCGCCTCAACGGTCCCGTCCGGAGCGAACGCCGACGCCCGCAGTCCGCTGCCAAGCCGGTCGACGGCCTGATGATGGAACGAGTTGACCGCAATCCGCTCGGCTCCGAGGACCCCGGCGAGGCGGGTTCCGGGAACCGCATCGACCACGTGTGTCGGCAGTCGGCCGTCCTCGGACTGCCGGTGAACGACGGCGTCGCCAACCACCTCGGGAAGGTGCTGATGCAAGGTGCCGCCGCACGCGACGTTCAGCGCCTGGGTGCCTCGACAGATCCCCAAGATCGGCAGGTTGACTCGCAACGCCTCGCGGATCAACGCGTACTCAAATGCATCGAGCTTCGGCTCGACGGGTCCGAGCTCGGGGTGCGGGCCGGCGTCATAGGCTGCCGGCGAGAGGTCGGGGCCACCCGAAAGCACCAGCCCGTCGAGGCGTGCGACCAGCGCCGGTGCGTCGGCCAGCGCCAGCGGCGGCATCACGACCGCAATCCCGCCCGCCGCTTCGATCGCGCGCACATACGTGATCCCTAGCGCCATCTCGGCGTGCGGCGGCTCTCCATGGCGGCGCAGCGTGGCGAGCTCGCCCGGACGTAGCTCAGAGGTAGTGATGCCGATCAGCGGCTTCATCTGCTCAGGATCGCCGCAGATCGTAGAAATCGGTATCGACAGATGGCCAACATCCGGCGCCGGCGGTTGTCCAGCCGCACCGCCCAGTCGGGGCTATGGGCGCGACAGTGCGCTGAGGGTGGCCGCGGTCAGCGCTTCGGTAGCCGGCCGCGACGCATAGCCGAGCTCCGCGCGGGCCTTGGCGTCGTCGAACCGGTGTGGCAACCGCCCGGCCCGTACCTCGTCGAGGACCAGCAGCTCGGGCTCCCGCCCCACGAGTCGGAGAGCTCCGTCGGTCAGACGTGCCGCCGCGTAGGCCACGCGCCATGGCACCGGCACGCGGCGCGCCGGCAATCCGGCGGCGCCGGCGATCACGTCGAATATCGAGCGGATGCTCATGTCCTCGCCGCCGAGTAGATAGCGCTCCCCGCTACGACCATGCTCATATGCATCGATGTGCCCGCGCGCGACGTCGTCGACGGCCACCACGTTGAGTGCGCTGCGCGCCAGATACCCCCGCGCGCGCCCGCGAGCGACGTCGGCCACCATCTTCCCGGTAGGCGTCGGCCGCAGGTCGCCGGTTCCGACCGGGACCGTCGGGTTGACGACGACCACATCGGCGCCCTCGTATGCCGCCTGCAGCGCGAGGCGTTCTGCCTCAAGCTTGGTCCGCTTGTACGGCACGCGCAGCTCGCGCGCGGGCGGATGATCGCGCTCGGTCGCCCGGCGATCGGGAACCGGTCCACAGGTGGCACACGAGCTCGTGTGCACGATGCGGCGGCGCTTGCCCCGCACCGCCGCGTCCAGCACGTTGCGCGTACCGCCGATATTGACCGCCCGCATCGGCGCCGCGTCGGCCCGCGCGTAGCTGTAGATGGCGACAAGGTGAAACACGGCGTCGCAGCCATCGAGCGCATCGCGCACCGCTCCGGGATCGAGCACGTCGCCGATGACGGGCTCCACGTTTCCGGGCAGGCTCCCGTCGCGCGGCGGCCGGTGGTCGAACGCGCGAACCTCCGCGCCGGCGGCGGCGAGCGCGGCGACCACATGGCCGCCGATGAATCCGTTTGCGCCGGTCACGAGCGCCCTCATCAGACGCTCGCCGAGCTGCGGAGACGGCGGGATCGCGCCGTTCCGCGCGCCATTCGCATCCCGACACGTGCCATCGCGCGCGGCATCTGCTCGGCGGCCGCCACGACGTCGGCGAGAGCGGCGGCGAACCGGCGTACCTCATCCTCCTCGATCAGCAGCGAGGGCAACGCCTTGACTACGTTCATGCGGTGGCCGGCGACCTGACAAAGGATCCGGTGCTCGTGAAACAGCGGCACGGTGATCAGCTGTGCGAACAGGCCCGGCTGGACGCGCTCCATCGTGTTGAACAGCGATCGGCCGGAGGCGCTGGCGGGCGGTCCGAGCTCGATCGCCCACATCAGGCCAAGCCCGCGCACGTCGCGCACGACCTCGTGGGCCTCGAGCAGCGGCGTGGTCAGTTCGAGCAGCAGGCTCCCCATACGCTGGGCGTGCGCGACAACTCCGTCGCGCTCGAGCACCCGTAGCGTCGCGAGCGCAGCGGCGGCCGCGAGGTCGTTGCCGCCGAACGTCGACCCGTGCCTGACGGCCCGCTCCATCCCGTCGAACACGCGGTCGAACGCGGAGCGCGAGACCAGAACCGCGCCGATCGGCACGAGCCCGCCCGACAGCGCCTTGGCCAGGCAGATCATGTCGGGCGCCAGATCCCAGTGCTCGAGCGCGAGGAACCGTCCGGTGCGCCCAAGCCCGGTCTGGACCTCGTCGCAGATGAACAGCGCGCCGGACTCACGGCACAGGCGTTGCGCCGCGGCCAGATAACCGTCCGGCGGCAGGTGTACGCCCTTGCCCTGGACCGGTTCGACGATCAGCGCGGCCACGTCGCCGCGCGACAGCTCCCGCTCGAGCGCGTCGGCGTCGCCGAACGTGATCCGGTCGCATCCGGGGATCAACGGTCCAAAGCCGGCGCGGAACTCCTCGTTTCCGTTGACCGACAGCGCGCCCAGCGTAAGCCCGTGGAAAGCGTGGTCGGCATAGACGAGCCGAGGCCTTCCGGTGGCCGCACGCGCAATCTTGACCGCCGCCTCGACCGCCTCGGTGCCGCTGTTGGCGGGGACCATGGCGGCGACGCTGTCGGGCGCCCGCGCCAACAGCTGCTCGGCCAGAACCCCAGACAGCAGGGTCACGCCTAGCTGCGGAAGGTTCGCGGTCCCGGCAGCCAGCACGTCCTCGATTGCAGCCATCACCTCGGGGTGATTTCGCCCCAAGGCGAACACGCCGTAGCCGCAGATCAGGTCGAGGTACCGCTCACCGTTCGCAGCGATCAGGTGCGACCGGTCGCCACCGACCCAGCGCTGGTCGAAACCCAGCGTCCGCAGGATGCGCCCCATCTGGGGGTTGAGGTACCGATCGTTGAGCGCCATCTCCTCGCCGGCGCGACGCTCGAGCAGCTCTCGAATTGGCGGGATCTCGCGCATCGCGATCAACCTTTTACACGGTCCGGCGCCTTGAGTGCTCGTCGACCGTGGGCACGTCGACCGCCTGCCCTGCCCAGCTGCCATTAAATCGGCGTGCTGTTACGGCCGCGCGGGTATACGTGACCCGGGACCGTCCAACTCGCAGGAGAGGACAGTTACATGCGCCGTCGTGCCGTTCGGGTTGCCGTCGTGGTCGTCACGTTTGCCATCGCGCTCGGGGTGTCATCGGCAGCCTCCGCGCAGCAGCTACCGGTGATCTACAACGGGACGTACGGCTACGCCCACGTCAGCTCCACCGCGAGCCCGCCCGGCGCCAATAACTGGTCCTGCAAGCCATCCGCTGCCCATCCCTACCCGGTGATCCTGGTCCACGGGACGTTCGCCGACATGTCCGACAGCTGGCAGGCGTTGTCGCCGCTTCTCTACGACAACGGGTACTGCGTGTTTGCGTTCAACTACGGCTCCTATAACGGCAGCGGCGCGCTTGGGATCTACGCCACGGGTTACATCGAGAACTCGGCACAGCAGCTCGCAAGCTTCGTCACCCAGGTGCGGGCCGCGACCGGTGCGTCGAAGGTCGATCTGGTGGGCCACTCCCAGGGGGGCATGATGCCGCGCTACTACCTCAAGTTCCTCGGCGGTGCCGCTTACGTACACACGTTGGTGGGGCTCGCCCCCTCGAACCACGGCACGACGCTCGACGGGCTGTTCACGCTCGCGAGCTACTTCCCCGGCGCGAACGCCGCCGTCGCGGACTGTCCCGCCTGCCAGGAGCAGGAGGCCGGCTCGGCGTTTCTGACCAACCTCAACTCGGGCGGGGACACCGTCCGCGGCGTGAACTACACGGTGATCGAGTCGGCCAACGACGAGGTCGTCACTCCCTACACGTCCGCGTTTCTTTCCGGACCCAACGTCACCAACATTCTGCTCCAGACGCAGTGTCCGCTCGACCAAGGCGAGCACCTGTCGATGCCGTATGACCACATCGCCGATGCGGACGTGCTGACGGCGCTCGATCCGGCGCATCCGCAGCATCCGGCATGCACCCCGGTGCTGCCCGTCTCGGGCGGGTAGTCCACTTGCGGCCGCGCGAGCCGCGCCGTGTGCGCCGGGAGCTTGACGAACAAGGTAGCGTGATCCGGTGGTGCTCGTGACGGTCGCCACGGGCTTGTCAATGCGAAAGGCAGGTGGTCCGCGATGGCGAGTTCCGAGCTCGGTGACAACGATTCGGACAGGGAAAGTAACCCCGCTGCTGACGCAACCGGCGCGGAGCCGGACACGGTCCGGACGCAGGAGGATCGGTCGGGGCGCCGCTTTGGCAGTAGCCGGATCGCCGGCGCCGCTGAACGTGAACGGCTGCTGAAGGAGGCGCGTGACGTCGACTTCCCGATTGGCCTGCGCGGCTACGAGCGCGCGGCGGTCGATCGGTACGTCGAGCGGGTGACGCGCCTGCTTACTGAGCTCGAGATGTCCTCGTCGCCGGAGTCCGCGGTCAGACACGCGCTCGATGAGGTGAGTGAGGAGACGCGCGACATTCTTCAGCGCGCCCATCAGACTGCGGACGAGATCACCGCCCGCTCTCGCAACAGGGCTGACGAGCGCGTCCAAGAGGCGGAGCGCGAGGGCGAGCAGATGGTGGACCAGGCGCGCCAAGAAGCCGAGCAGATCCGCGATGCGGCGCGTCGTGACGCGAACGAGTTGAGCGACAAGACGGCGGGCGAGGTCGAGAACCTGCGCGAGGCGGCGCAGCACGACGCCGACGAGCTGCACGAGACGGCCCAGCGCGACGCCGACGAGCTGCGCGAGCGGACGACGCATGAGCTCACCGAGCTGCGCGAGCGGACAACGCGAGCTCGCCGAGCTGCGGGAGTCGACTGCGCAGGAGACTCACCAACAGCGGGCGGCGGCGCAGCGCGACGCCGACGAGCTTCGCGGCTCCGCCCGCCGGGAGACCGACCAGATGCGCGAGACAGCCGAGGCGCGCGCCCGAGAGCTGGCCCGCAGCGCCGAGGCGCTGTGGCGAGAGCGCCGACGGCTGATCGATGACATGCGAGCGGTTGGAGATCAGCTCGTGGCGATCGGCGAGGTCGAGGGAAAGCGCTTCCCACATCCCGTCGAGGATCCGCTGCTGGAAGCTACGCACCCGGCGGAGGAGACCGCGGCCACCAACGGCGAGGCCGCATCAACCACCAACGAGCCCGCAGCGCCGCACGAGACGGTCACGGACCAGACATCGACGAGCTAAGCCGCCCGGTGCGGGCGGGCTCACGCGTCCCAGGTCGTATTTCAGCGGAGGACGTCGCGCAGTTTGCGCGCGAAGGCTTCGGGTTGCCCGGCGTATTGGTGGTCGCCACCGACGAAGCCGCCGTGGTGGCTTGGGAACACGGTCGCCCGCTGACCGAGCAGCTCGGCGGTGGCCACCGACGTTCGGCCCGTGAAGACGCCCTCGGACTCTTCGCCGACCGCGATCACGACGCGAGTTGGCGCAGCGGCCAGCGCCCGGACGTCGGGGCGATAGTCGGTGATCGCCCACGACCGATCCGATAGCAGCGGGTCGTCGCGCGAGCCGTCGTCCTCGGTCGGCATCCCGAACGCCGCGGGGTCCGGCGCGGGCCGCGCGAAGTACTCGTCGGTGAACTCGCCGCGCCACGACGTCATCGCGATGAACGCCGCCAGGCCGGCATTCGACCCGTTGGCCTCGTACGCATCGCGAACCGCGGCCCGGGCGCGCTCGGCCGCCACGGAGTCCGGGAGCACCTGCGATCAGCGGCGGCTCGTGGGCAACCAACGTGACCACGTCATCGGGATATGCGGCCACGAGCGCGAGCGCCGTCACCGCGCCTCCGCTGCTGGCGAACATCTCGACCGGACCAGCACCGAGCGCCTCGATCACGGCGTGCACGTCGTTCGCCTGGACAGTGGGCGAATTCTCCACCCGGCCATCGCTGCGAGTGCTCCGGCCAAGCCCGCGCGGGTCATAGGTGATCACCGTGCGGTCGGGGAAGCTCCGAAGCCAACGCGTCAAAGCCGCCGGCGGTCATCGGCTGACCGATCATGAACAGCGGTGGACGACCGTCCGCGGGCCGGCAGCGGGCCGCGGACGTCGTAGGCGATCTCGGCCTCGGGGGTTTTGAGCATCTGCGTTGTCGTCATGGCAGTGTTGACCTCTCCTGCGTCGGAGACTCATCGGTCGATCGATCATTTATTCGCGAGGGTTGGCTTTGCCCGCCGTCGGGGCTAAATTTGGCCAAGCAGTCTTAATAATCATCAGTGCTTGAAGAACATTCGTCCTTACATAGCCCGGCTCGCGCCGCTGATGCCTCAGCTCGTGTTCGCCCTGCGGCCGCGCCGTGACGACATCCCGGAAGCACTCAAACAGGCTGGTCGCCTCGGCGAGCGGCACATCGCCACGTTGATCTCGCTCGCGATCGCCGGTCCCGGGACCGTCTCCGAGCTGGCCGAGCGACTGGAGATGACCAAGGCTCACGCAAGCCTCGTCGTCGGCGAGCTCGCGAAAGCCGGCCTGGTCGAGCGCGACCACTCCGACCACGACCGCCGGCTGATCATCGTCTCGCTGTCGGACGCCGCCAAGCCGGCGGTGGCCGCGATGCGTAACCGTAACGCCGCCCCTTTGCGACGCTTTCTCGCCGAACTGGACGAGGAAGAAGCCGACCAGTTCATCACCCACCTCTCGACGCTGGTCAACTACATACGAGACGACCAAGGTAGCTAGCGCCCAGCAGAGCTCGGTGGTGCCGGCGGCGACTCGGGTTTCGACGTGCGGCGCGCGCTACCGCCGGGGTGTGGCGTTGGCCGCCGCGACTGGTCTTGCGCGCTGCGCTGATTTGCGCCCGATTCTGGGCGGGGAAGCGGGGAGCGAGCCGAGCTGCCCGCGTTCGTGCGGCACAACGTGCAAGAGCGCCGCGCCCGGCCGGGGACGTGTCGCGTTTTGCCGCCTATGACCGGCGTTACGCAGCACGTGCGACCGGCCGCCGGGCGCTCGTGCGCGTTAAGCCGGTTCTCGGGCGACAGCCACCATGGTTCGTTTGGCGTGCAGGCTGCGCGGGCCTGCACGCCTGGCGGGACACATAGTCCCGTCACACGCGCAGGTTGGCCCGCGCCGAGTAGTAGCGCTCGAGCCAGACCTGGCGGGCGGCCGAATCGGCACCCGGAAGCCCGAACGCGATACCCGCGGGCCCGCACGCGCGCCGACGCTGCCGTGGACCCGAGGCGCGGCGCGGGAACTGGGCTATCAGCCAGAGCTTGACTAATAAGTACCTGACTAGTACTGTCATGACTATGGCGCGTTCTCAGAAGTCGTCTCAGCGTTCGTCGCTCGGCCTGATCCTCCTGTGGCTTCTGTACCGCGAGCCACTGCATGTGTATGCGATGCAGAAGCTGATCGAGCATCAGGCCAAGGACCGGGTCGTGAACGTGCGCTCGCGGGCGAGCCTCTACCAGGCGATCGAGCGGCTGGTTCGCCTCGGCCTGGTGGAGGTGCGGGAGACCGTCCGCAACCAGGGTGTTCCCGACAGGATCATCTACGCGATCACCGACGACGGCCGTGAGGCCGCCAAACGCTGGTTGCGAGAGATGTTGGAGAGCACCGGCGGCGAGTACCCGGAGTTCATCGCCGCCGTCTCGATCCTGTTCGGCCTTCCGCCTGAGGAGGCGGTGGAGGCACTCGAGAACAGGGCGGTCCAACTCGAGGGCCAGCTTGCCGAGACCGACGCCGCCGTGTCCGCCAGCGCCCATGTCCCGCGGCTGTTCTTGCTGGAAGAGGAGTACCGGCGTGCGGTACTCGAGGCGGAGCTCTCGTGGGTACGAGGCGTGATTGCCGATATCCGCGCCGGTCGGCTGACCTGGAGCGAAGAGTGGCTGAACGAGATCGTCGCCCAGATCGGGCTAGGACCGGAAGACAAGGAAGGAGTCAGCACATGACAACCACGATTGAGGCCCGCGGCGTCGCCAAACGGTTCGGGGGGATCCAGGCACTCGACGGTCTGGATCTGATCGCGGAAAGCGGCCAGGTGGTCGCGGTGCTCGGCCCCAACGGGGCGGGCAAGACGACCTTCGTGAGAGCGGTTGCGACACTGCTGCGGCTCGATGCCGGGACGCTCCATGTTGTCGGGCATGACGTACGGCGCGAACCCGACGCGGTTCGCCGGTTGATCGGCCTCGCGGGCCAGTTCGCCGCGGTTGAACCGGCGATGACCGGCCGCGAAAACCTCGAAATGGTGGCACTTCTGTTCGGCCAGGACCGGAAAGAGGCGAAGCGCAGCGCGCGCGACGTGCTCGAGCAGCTCGGCCTGCTCGACGACGCAGACCGCCTCGCACGCACGTACTCCGGCGGCATGCGTCGGCGGTTGGACCTCGGCGCGAGCCTTGTCGGAACGCCACGCCTGCTGCTCCTGGACGAGCCGACGACCGGCCTTGACCCGCGCAGCCGCATCGAGCTGTGGGATGCGATCCGCGTGCTCGTCGAGGCCGGCACCGACGTGCTGCTGACCACGCAGTACCTCGACGAGGCCGACCAGCTCGCCAATCAGATCATCATCATCGACCGCGGTCGCGCGGTCGCGACCGGCACGCCTAGCGAACTCAAGCGCCGGATCGGCGGCGGCGTGTTCGAGGTGCACGTCCGGCGAGCAGGCGATGTCCCGCGGGTCGCCGAGCTGCTCGGACGCAATGATCGGGGGAGCATCGAGATCGACGAGCCCACCCGACGGGTGAGCGTCCGGGTGCAATCAGGCGGCGGGGGACTGATGAGCGCGATGCAGCTCGTCTCCGCCACCGGGATTGAGGTCGAGGACATCGCCGTGCGACAGCCCAATCTCGACGACGTGTTCCTCGCCCTCACCGGCAAGCCACCCGAAGACGACGACCGAGCCGGCGCGAGCGCGGCATAGCGAGCTACGAGAGGAACACCGTGACAAACATCGCTCACGCAATCGGCCGCGGCCCCGCCGGGCGAGCCAGTCGCCAGGCAGGGCTGGCCCGCAGCACCGCCACCGTCACCCGCCGCGCACTGCTGCGCTATGCGCGCACGCCACAGCTGATCGTGATGGCCACGCTCCAGATGACGATGTTCTTCCTTATCTACCGGTACCTGTTCAGCGGCGCGATCCGGTCGGTCGGAGTCCCCTACGTGGACTACCTCGTCCCGGGATTCATCGCGACGGGCGTCCTGTTCAGCGGCATCGGCGCCGCCGTCGCCACCGCCGAGGATCTCCAGCAAGGCGTCATCGACCGGCTGCGCTCGCTCCCGATCCCACGCAGCAGCGTGCTCGCGGCGCGGGCAATCGCCGACACCGCGATTCTCACGCTCGCCTCCGTGGTCACGATCGGGATCGCGTTCGCGGTCGGGTTCCGTCTCCACGGGTCGATCGCCGACGGGCTGGCCGCCTTTGGGCTCGTGATCCTGTTTGGGTTCGCATTCGAGTGGCTGTTCGTGACGATGGGTCTGTTTGCAGGCAACGCTCAAGCGGCCCAGGGGATGGGAATGATCGTGTTCCCGTTCGCGTTCATCTCAAGCGCCTACATCCCGGTGGCCACGATGCCCAGCTGGCTGCAGGCGTTTGCCAGCCACCAGCCGCTAACCCCGATGGTCGACTCGGTCCGCGCGCTGACACTCGGGCCCCATGCCGAGCAGGTCCTCGGACACCCGACCTCCTACTTTGTGACCCGCGCGCTGATCTGGACCGTGGCAATCATCGCCGTGTCGCTGCCGGTCGCGGTCGCCAAGTACCGGCGCGGATGACGAGCGAGGCGCCCTCGCGCATCCGGAACCAGGGCGGCCCTTAGTGGACGCCTTGGCGATCTGGCAAATTTGACCAGAGCGGTCTTGACTGGAGATATGAAAGCTTCCAACAGCGCCGAGTCGGCCCTGCCAGCGGGCCGCGGACGGCTCGCTGACGTGCTCGCCACGCGCGGCGGGAAGGCCGCGCCCGAAGCGCCGTTCGTGATCGAGCACCGCGAGGCGCTGATCTACATGCTGTGCGAGGCGGCCGAGCTCGAGCACGGGATCATGTGCCAGTACCTGTTCGCGGCGTTCTCGCTCAAGCAACGCGAGGACGAGGGGCTGACGACAGACGAGCTCGCGGCGGTTAACCGCTGGCGGGCGGCAATCGCGCACGTCGCGACCGAGGAGATGCTCCACCTCGCGATTGTGCACAACCTCCTGTCGGCAATCGGGGCGGCGCCCCACTTCGGCCGTCCCAATCTCCCTGCGCCGGCGCACCACTACCCGGCGGGCGTGAACCTGATGCTCGTCCCGTTCGGCGAGCCGGCGCTCCAGCACTTCGTCTTTCTCGAGCGACCGGAGGGGATGGAATACGGCGGTGCCGCGAACATCGACGCGCCGCTGCACGAGGCGGTGCCGCTGATGGCCGAGCGCGACATCGTCCCGCAGCCGCAGGATTTCGCCACCGTCGGTCACCTGTACCGATCGATCGAGCAGGGCATCGCGCACCTGTCAGAGAAGTTCGGCGAACAGAACCTGTTCGTCGGCCCCCCGCGCGCGCAGGCGATCGCCGCGAACTTCGGCTGGCCCGAGCTGGTTCCGGTCACGGATCTGGCGACGGCGTTGCAGGCGATCGACACGATCCTCGAGCAGGGCGAGGGGGCGCGTGGGCAATGGGAGCACGCGCACTTCGGGCAGTTCGTGCAGATCCTCGACGAGTACCGCGAGATGGTCGCCGCCAACCCCGCGTTCGATCCCGTCAGGCCGGCGATGTTCGCCACCGTGCGGGTATGTGAGCACGACGAGACCGTTCCGCGGATCACCGACCGCGTTACGTCGCGCTGCGCCGACCTGTTCAACGTCAGCTACGAGATCCTGCTGCAGATTTTCGAGCGCTACTTCGCGCACACCGAGGAGACTGACCAGCAGCTGGGAACGCTGGCGGACTCCACGATCGCGCTGATGCTGCGGGTGCTGAAGCCGCTCGGCAACCTGCTCACCACGTTGCCCGTCGGTCCCGAGTTCCCGGAGATGAACGCCGGACCGAGCTTTGAGCTGTTCTACGAGAACGACTATCTGATGCCCCACCGCGACGCGGCGTGGGCGCTGCTCGAGGAGCGGGTGCGCGAGACCGCCAACTTCTGCGGACTCGTTCAGGGGATCGCTCCCGAGCGGGTGGCCGGCGAGCTGGCGCCGGTGCACAAGGCGCTCGATGAGATCGCCGACTCGCTGGCGAGCCACTTCGCCGAGTGGGGGGCGCGCAGCCGGTTTGCGGCGCCCGCCTCTGGCTCGCCGGCGGCGGACGGCCAGGCTGCGAGGGCGCTGGACAGACGCGCCGCGTCGCTCGCGCGCGCCGTCAGCTCAGCGGACGGACGCGGCGCACAGGTAAAGCGGCTGACGGCTCTGTTCAACGGCGCGCAAGCGGTGCTCGAACAAGCCGGCCACGGCGACACCGCCGTTCGCCTGATCGAGTGCGTGCTCCGCCCGCTCGCACAAGCACTGTCCGGCAGGCGAATGCGGGCGCGCACGAGGCTGCCAAGCGCCGGCGCCGACGCGGCCGGGCTCGAAGCCGGGCTGCGGGCGCTCGCCGAGGACGCCGCCAAGCTGCTGGCCGGGTGGCGCGGCGATCCCGAACAGGAGACGCTCGTGATGGAGGCGTCGGCCGCGCTTGCAACGCTCGCGCTCGCATCCTCGTCGGCCGAGGACCGCGCGGCCCGTCTAAAGACGCTCCGTGAGCTCTATGCGGCCCGCGGCCAGGAGATCCGCTGCGCCGATCGTGGACCGTACCTGGTGACGAACGCCGAGCTCGTGCGCAACTGGCTCGGCGAGGAACTTGAGCTCCCGCCGCAGGTGGCACTTTGCCGCTGCGGCGAGTCGCGGGCCAAGCCGGAGTGCGACGGCACCTGTGCGAGCTCCGGCTTCACGGACAAGAAGGACCCCAACCGGGTGCCGGACAAGCGCGACCCCTACGATGGCGTCCAGCTCACGGTCTTCGACAACCGCGGCATCTGCCAGCACTCGGGCTTCTGCACCGACCGCCTGAATACCGTGTTCCACACCGAGGGGGCGTTCGTGACCCCGAGCGGTGGGCGGATGGACGACATCATCCGCGCCGTCCGCGACTGTCCGTCGGGGGCGCTCAGTTACGCCATCGACGGTGTCGAAGCGCGAGCCCAGGTCGACTGGGACGGCACGCGAGAGCCGTCGATCGAGATCAGCCGTGATGGCCCGTACCGGATCGCCGGCGGGATCAGGTTGACGGACGCCCGCGGACGGCCGGTGCCGCGCGCGCAGGGCTCCTCGCTCGAGCACTACGCGCTCTGCCGCTGCGGGCACTCGCAGAACAAGCCGTTCTGCAGCGGGATGCACTGGTACGTCGAGTTCAAGGACCCGGTGCCCGACCCCGAAACGACCCCGACGTTGTTCGAATGGTGCGGAGGGCTCCCGGCGCTCACGCGGATGACCCGGATCTTCTACGAGAAGCATGTTCCGGAGGATCCGCTGCTGGCGCCGCTGTTCGCGAATATGTCCCCCGACCATCCCGTCCGTGTCGCGCGCTGGCTCGGGGAGGTCTTCGGCGGTCCCGAGCTCTACAGCGAGACGTACGGCGGCTATGACCGGATGCTCTCCCAGCATCTCGGCAAGGCGCTGACCGAGGAGCGGCGCGCACGCTGGGTCGAGCTGATCTGCCGCTCGGCCGACGAGGCCGGCCTTCCGGCCGACGCCGAGTTCCAGGCGGCGTTTCGGTCCTACATCGAGTGGGGCTCGCGGTTGGCGCTCGAGAACTCACAGCGCGGCGCCAAGCCGCCGCCGCACATGCCGGTGCCTCGCTGGTGGTGGGTCTGCGACGCGACTCCGGGCTCGCGGGTCTCGGCGCTCGATTCGCCGGACGAGGCCGCCGAGTCGGAGGTCGTCCTTCCCGCTCCCGGCGAGCAGGTCGGATTCGCGCAGCACATCAGGCCGCTGTTCCGCGAGCGCGACCGCAAGTCGATGCAGTTCGCGTTCGATCTCTGGTCCTGCGACGACGTCCGCGCGAACGCGCAGCCGATCCTCGAGCAGGTCAAAGCTGGCAGCATGCCCTGCGACCGTCAGTGGGCGACCGACTGGGTGGATGCGTTCGAACGCTGGACCCAGACCGGGATGGGCCCTTGATACCGGGATCCCGCCGAGCCGCTCGCGCTTAGCTCGTCACCCGCGCGTGTTCCCCGGTCAGCCGGTCTCCTCTGCCGCGATACCGCTCATCGCGTCTCCGTTGCCGCCGGCGGCCTGAGTGGTGGAAACGATCAGCACGCTGCAGGTCCCCTTGTGCGAGAGCTTGTCCGCGACGTTGCCGAACCAATCCCGCTCGCCGGCCTGCATCCCTTTGCTGCCAACGACGATGATCGCCGCGTCGTTGTTGTCGGCCACATCGAGGAGCCCGTCGGTGGGGTCATTTTCGAGCGCATGGGTCGTCGCATCGACACCCTCGTCGGCGGCTTGCGTCGCGGCCGCCGCGAGCGCCGCTTCGGACGAGTCGGTTGACTTCGAGCTCGACACGATGTGCAGCTTGCCCGCGAGCGCCTTGGCCAGGCGGATCGCTTCCTTGACCGCGTGCGTCGCGCCGCTCGAGCCGTCGGTGCCGACGACGATCGAGCTGCCGGCGAATTCGGGGACCGACCCCGACTGAGTCGGAACGATCAACACGTCGGACCGTGCCTCGTGCGAAACGCGATTCGGAAACGATCCCAGCAGCCGGCGAATGCCCGTCATCCCCTTGTTGCCGACGACGATCATCTGTGCGTTCACGGAGTCGGCCACGGCCACCAGCGCCAACGCGGCATCGCCTTCATCCGTAGGCAGGTGGGTTTCCACGGTGATCCCGCGACTCCGCAATCGATCGCCGCCGCTCGCCACCACCTGTTGAGCGGAAGCCCTTGAAGGCCACTCGTACGCCTCAAGGGCAGCGGGCACACAGACGACGTGAACGGGCGACCCCAGTGCTTGGCCCAGCTCACCAGCCTTATCAGGGGCGATGTTGGCCGTCGCCGACCCGTCCGTCCCGACAACGATCGGATCTTTCGACATGTTGCGTGGCTCCTTTTTTGAGCGCCCCCGCGGCGCAGGCGTCGTGAGCAGGAAACTCGCGCGCAATCCTATGCGCTCGCGCGGGCCGCGTGCCCCATTTCGTTACGGGGCTGCGCGCACCGACGCAAACGCGCTCGCGGTTTGGCGTTGCCTCGGCCAGGCTTGGCCGACGGCTGGCCCACAGTAGGCGGTGGTCCTGGCGCGGGATGGGGCTTGCCCGTCGTTACGCTCGGGCCTCCCTGGGCAGTCGCACGTGCGTGTCGATTTGGACGGCCGGGGCTGCGGCGACCCACCGTCGGTTGCCCGTGGCTGGCCGGCGACCCTGACCGTGGGTGGGGCTTACCTGTCGCCGGGGTTGCCCGTCCGTACCGAATCGCAGCTGGATGGCCGTATGCGTGACCGCGACCGCGGCTCGAACTCGAGTTTCCGCGGGCGGCCTGCGATCGACTCGCCGCGCCACCCCGGTTGGACCCGGCGATGCTCGCGTCTGCCGCTGCACCCGATGCCCCGTGTTCGTGCCGCAGGGGAGTTGCGGCGCGCGCGTCACCTCTGCGGTCCTCGGCCGCGAGCACCACTCCACCCGGCCCATGCTCGAGCCTTGAAGAGTCGGGTGCGTTCCCCGCCACGCGTGGGCCGCGAGCGGACGGCGGCGAGCTCGCGTGCGCGATCGCGCTCCGTGCGGCAACGACGACGGCGCCGCGCGCCGGCGCCCGGAATGCGTGATGTCCGATCGCCGCATATCCAGCGCCGACAGCGAGCGCCGCAAGCGCCGTCGCGGCAGCCAGCTTGACGGCCACAGGGGCGGCTCCCGCCGCGACAGCTGACGCGCCCGCGGCAGCCGACGACGCGCCGGCGGCGCTCGACGACCCTCCCGCCGCGCCAGAGAATGCGAACTTGCTCCACGCCAGCGTCGCGGGCACCGGGACGAGCGCTAGCGATTTGAGCGCAGAACGTTGGGCTCGCAGGCGCCGGGCGAGCGCCGCACATTCGGGGCATTCCCGTAGATGCGCCCGCAACGAGCCTCGCTCGCTGCGTGGTAGGGCGCCGTCGAGCTGACGCGAGATCGCCCGCTCGGCCTGATCGCAAAGCAGCGACCCCTCAAGCTGTTCGCGCAGCGCGCGCCGCGCGCGAAACAACAGCGTCTCGACCGCCGCGCTCGTCACATCGAGAAGGTCGGCGATCTCCGTCACCGGCCGGCCCTCGAACTCGCGCATCACCAGTGCGGCCCGCTGGTTGAACGGGAGATGCGAGAGCGCTCGAACGACGTCCCCGATCGCAGGCTCCGGCGGCTCGACCACGAGCTCACCGGGATCTTCCTCGAGCGAAACCTCCTCCGGCCTTCGGCTGGCTCGGCGAAAGTGCTCGCGACAGACGTTGAGCGCAATCGCCCGCAGCCAGCTGGCAGGATGCCGCGGGCGCTCGCCCCGCTCGAAAGCTCGGTACGCGTTCAGGAACGTTGCCTGAGTCGCGTCCTCTGCGTCGGCGGGGCTGTGGAGCAGCGCCAGCGAGTAGCCGAAGATCTCCCTGAAGTGGCGCTCGTACAGCGACTCGAACGCTTTCTCGGGCGACCGCCGAGGGACCCTGCTCGGCCGCACTATGTCCTTCTCCTACGTGGCCTGTTTGATCACGACCTGACGGATCGTAATCGTCGCCGTGAATCCGGCGCTTGTGCAACCGTGCGGTAGCACGGTGATCTTGCCGTGCAGTCGGACTTTGCTGCCCGCGGCGGGCGCCGTCGAGCTCACGCCCTTGCCAAACCGCACGCGGGCGTTGGTCAATGTGAACGCCTGTGTCCCGGTCACCGCCTTGTGGTTCGCACGGGTCACATCGACGGTGAGCGCCCCGTCGTAGTGGTCCTTCTTCGTCGCGGGAGTCAGAGTTGCCGATGTGAGCGTGCCCGAGGCGTTGTAGCCCTCGTTCCGCGCCGTGCAGCTCTTGCTCGTCCTGCCGCTCCCGTTTGAGGAGTTAGACGGGTGCGCCGGGTGCGGGGGCTTTTTCGCCTGAGCTGGGACGGCGATCACCAACGCCATCGCAGCCAGCAAAAGTGCGAACCGCTTCATGCGTCCTCCTTGGTTTAGTGGTTGCACCCCGACAGATGCCGCCAGACGACGAAACTTGCGCTCTGCTTTGCACCGCGCAGGACCGAATCCTCGCGCGGTCTTCACGTGTTCGCCGTTCGCCCGCGAGCGCCCCGACGACGACCGTTCAGCGGCCGAGCGCTGCTGCGACCAGTGTCGCGGCGGCGGCGCGGACCGGACCGGCGATCGAGGGGTCCCGGTCGAGGTTCGCCGCGGCGGAACCCCCGTCGTAGAGGACCTGCAGCTGACTCGCGAGCAGCGGTGGATCGGGCGCGCCGGCTGCGGTCGCGAGTTCGGTGAACAGCTCGCGGATCTCACGGCGGTAGGCGTGGGTAGCCTCGTCGATCCGTCCGTCGCGGGGCGCCTCGGCGGCTGCCGCCGCGAACGCGCAGCCGTGGAAGTCCGGTGCGCGGATTATTTGCGCCTGCGCATCGAACACGGCGAGGATCCGCGCCACCGGGTCTGCTGGGTCGACCGCGTCGACCGCCGTCCGCAGCCGACCGACGATCCGTCCGTGCCGCTCGTCGAGGTAGGCCCTGACGAGTTCTTCCTTGCTGCCGAAGGTGCTGTAGAGCGAGGCCTTGGCGACGCCGGCCCGCTCGATCACGCGGTCGATCCCGACCGACTGCACGCCCTCGGCGTAGAACAGTTCGCCCGCCGCCTCCAGTAGACGCTCGCGTGGCGAACGCCGCACCGGTTCGGGAGCGGTGCTCGTCGCAGGCGGCATCTCAGGCCGCCTCGATCGTGATTTCGGCGCGCTCTGGGTAGAAGGCGACGTGGTCGCGGATGGCTCGACCGCGGCATATGGCTGATCGTAGAACCAAACAGCGTCTTCGCCGCGGTCCGGTGCGGTCGTGATCGACCAGTAGGACGCGTCGCCCTTGTACGGGCAGTAGGTCGTCGTGTCGCTCGGCGCGAGCAGCGTCTGGTCGACATCGGCGAGCGGGATGTAGCGAACCGCCGCATAGTTGGCCTCCCGCAGCACGAGCGTGGCCGTGCTATCGGCGATCGTCGCGCCGCCCGCCCGCACGATCACGCGGTCAGGGCTCGGCTCGATCGTGATTGGATGGTCGGGGCCGGGGATCTTCAGTTGACGGATCATGGTAGGTCTCCTATCGGGGGCTATCGGGTCGCGAGGCACTCTGTGTTTGCCGAGCGCGCTTCGCGGGGTCGGGTGCGACGGGCGTTGAGCAGAAGCGCGCCCGCCGTGCTCGCGGCGAGGGCGATCACCCCAATGCCGAACAGCAGCGCGGCGTGAGTGACGGTGGTGTTGACGACGAGGACTCCAGCGCCGATCGCGGGCAGTCCCAACGCCAGATAGCTGATCACATAGATGACGGCGATCACGCCGGCACGCTCGGTCGGCCCGGCAAGCGGCACGATCGTTCGCAGTCCGCCCTGGAACCCGCCGCCGAAGCCGGCCCCGGCAATCGCGGTGCCGGCGAAGAACAGGATCGGCGAGCGCGCCGGCACGGCGGCGAGAACGAGCGCCACGCCGAAGATGATGAGGCCGGTACCCGCGAGAGCGAACATCCGTGCTTCCGTCCGGTGGAACACGATCACCGTGAGCGCGCCGCTGCCGGCTAGCACGAACAGCGAAGCGCCACCGAGGATGATCGAGTTCGAGCCGTCGACGAGCGCGGCGAGGGATGGACCGAGCGAGCCGTAGAAGCCGGCCAGTGCCCAGACGGCGATCAGCGATGGCGCGGCCACGGCGACGGCCCCGCGCACCGGCCCGGGGACGCCAAGCGTCGGTCGCAGCGAGCGCAACGCGCCGGGCACCCGGCTGGAGGTCTCGGCGATCTTGCGCACGCCCGCTGCCTGGAGCAGGAACAGAACGAGCAGCACGAAGTAGACCAGCTGCGTCGGGGCGGGAAGCAGCGCGACCAGCAGCGCCGAACCCAGCGCTCCGCTCGCGGTTCCGGCCATTGCCCCAGCGGCGTTCGCCACCGGGCCCCGTCCCGGGTGTAGATCGACGAGTGCGGCGCCGATCGCGGCGACTGCCGCGCCGGTCGCGAGTCCTTGCAGGACGCGAGCCAAAAGCAGGACGTCGAGCCCGCTCGCCGTCGCGAACACGAGCATCACGCCGGCCTGTGCGACCAGCGCTGCCATCAGTACCGGCCGCCGCCCGACGTGGTCAGACAGCGCGCCGAACACGAGCAACGAGGCGAGCACCGCAACCGCGTAGACACCGAAGACGACGGTCACCGCCACCGGCGAGAATCCCCAACGAGCCTGGTAGGTCGCGTACAAGGGCGTCGGCGCGCTCGAGCTGGCCAGCAGCGTCACGAGGATCGACGTAAGCAGGCCGAACGCCGCGGCGGACGTCCGCGATCCCGTCAGCAGCGCACGCGCTCCGGCGAGCGAGCGGATCGATGCGGTGGTCCTGAGGCTGGAGATCGTGGATGTCACATCAAGTCCTTTCGCCGGTTGTACAGACCGTTCTGTCTACGCGCGGCACCCTAGCAGACAGACCTGTCTGTTTGCAAGTTCGGGATGAAGTTGCCGATGCGATCGTGACGGTCCCCCTCGGAAGCCCTGCCCGCGGCAGCGTCGCGGTAGGCTGGGCCTGTGCGAGTTGCAATCGCTGGAGCGCACGGACAGGTCGCAATCCGGCTCTCGCGCCTGCTAGTCGATCGTGGCGACGAGGTCATCGGCGTGATTCGCAACCCACGCCACGCCGAAGACTTGCGCGCGGCGGGCGTCGATCCGGTGACCTGTGATCTCGAGCGCGCGACCGTCGACCAAATCGCGGCGGCGGTCGGCGGAACTGACGCCGCTGTGTTCGCGGCCGGCGCGGGACCGGGTAGCGGCGCGGCGCGGAAACTCGCGATGGATCGTGACGGTGCGATCAAGCTGCTGGACGCGACGGCCGGCGGCGCATCCCGTTACGTGATGGTGAGTGCGGTCGGCGCCGAGAGCCCTCCTGGCGGCGACGACGTGTTCAGCGTCTATCTGCGCGCCAAAGCCGAGGCCGATGCCGCCGTAACGGCCAGCGACCGCGACTGGACGATCGTCAGGCCTGGTCGACTGACAGACGACTCCGCGACTGGGCGGGTGCGGATCGATTCCGCTCCCTTCCGCGGCGAGATCCCGCGGGACGACCTCGCGGCTGTTCTCGCTGACGTGCTTCACGACCCACGCGCGGGCCGTCAGATTCTGTACGTCAATGGCGGTCTTGAGCCGATTGACGAGGCGCTCGTGGCCGCACTCACCGGGGCGTAGCGGCCGTAAATAGCAAAGTTTGGGCTATGTTGTCGGCTGATAACAGCTCGGACCCATTTCGTGCACAACTCGGACGCATTTCGCGCACAACAGCTAGGTAGCGTGCCGCCCCGTCGCGCGCGAGCATCGCGCCGAGCTGGCCTGTGTCTGCGCAGGTTCGCCCTACTCGCATGGAGGTAGACATGAGTGCGGTTGTTCGTGCATGCCGAGTCAAAGTCTTGGTCCTGGTGGCGGTGCTCGCGGCGATGGCTACCGCCGCCGGCGGTGCGGCCGCGATGGGTCGCCATCATGGCGGCGGCTGGGGCGGCTTCCGACACGGGTTTGTGAACAGAATCTTCGCGACCGGCGACGGGATCATGCACGCGACGCCGAGCGGTAGCGAGCAGATCTCCAACCCTGACGACATCACCCGGCTGGGAAACCACATCTACGTTGCTTTCCAGAATGGGGTCGGGCCGCAGGGGCAGCCAAGCACGACAGCGGGCAGTATCGGGAATCAGGACAGCACGATCGTCGAGTTCGACCTACGCGGCAGGCCCGTGAACCGGTGGGACGTAGTCGGCAAGTGTGACGGCCTGACCGCGGACCCCGCGCTGGGGAGGATCATCGCGACCGTCAACGAGGATGCCAGCTCGAGCTTGTGGCTGATCGACCCCGATGGCGGGGCCACGCAGTTTCAGTACGACAGCTCTCCGCTGCCGTCGCAGGGGGGGACAGACGCGATCACGATCTATCACGGTCTGGTCCTGATCAGCGCTTCGGCCCCTGGGACGACCGCCCCACCAAGCGGGGCAGCGCCGCAACCGACTTACCCGGCGGTTTATGAAGCCATGTTTGACTTCAGCACCGACGTTGTGACGCTCGAGCCGCTGTTCTTCGACGAGGATCAGGCGACGCTGGCGAACGTGAACAGTCCCCAGTTCGGAACGCCTCAGCAGTTGATGCTGACCGATCCCGACTCCAACGAGCGGGTGCCTGCATACGCCGACCGTTTCGCCGGCGACTTCATGCTCACCAGTCAGGGCGATCAGGAGCAGATCTTCGTGCGCCACGCCGGTCAGCCCGATCAGTCGCTGTCCGTGCTGCAACTGAGCAGCTCGGTGGATGACACCGCGTGGCCTTCGAGCCCGAACGGAGCGCTGCTTACGACCGATAACTCAAACAACACGATCAACGAGATCACCGGACCGTTTCAGCCCGGCGCCGAGTATGTCGCCGACACCCCGTGCGACGAGAACAGCGCGCCCGCCACGTGTCCGGCCCCCGGGTTCCCGGCCAACTTCCTCGGCGAGCTGAACCCGTTCACGGGCGAGATCACGCAAGTCGACCTCAACGGCCCCACAGTAGAGCCGCAGGGGATGCTGTACCTGCCGGGAGCAAGGTTCCCCGGCCGGCACGGCTGGTCCCGGGCGCGGCGCTGACCACACCTTCACGGCCGAACAGCCGGATGCCGCCGGGGTCGGGCAGGACCAGCCCCAGCAGCATCCGGATTGTGGCCGATCGTGGCAGAGAAGGCCGGAGCTCACCGGCTAGCCGCTAGGTGACAAGGCCGCACGTATGCCCATCATTTTGCCAGCCGGCAAACCAATACCAGAGAGTGACGCAGTACCAGCCAGAGCCGCCGTAGTGAAACTTCGGTATCCAATAGTAGGCAGCGGAATTCTGATTTGGCGCGAGGTTGAAACCGGGAGAGTTCCATAGAAAACCTGCGGGGCCCGTGAACTCGAGATGCGTGGTGTCGCCTAGAAAGGTCGCACCGAGGCCAGGTGGATAGTGTGCCCAGCCGGCGATGTCGTAGATAGTGTTGCCGTATCCGTTTATCTGCATGCACGGCCATATCGGGCCCCAAGGGTGCACGTTGCACAGAACGCCAGTGCTCGCGCTCGCTGATGACGCCGAGATCGCGGTCAGCGGCGCACTGACAGCTACGGTGGCGGCTGCCACCATGATTAGGCGTTTAAGGTGCACGTCGGTAACCTCCTCCCGCTAGGCGGGCACTCTGGGATTCGGGGCACCAAGGCAGATCAGCATCCAGCCGCGAAGCGGCGTAGCTGACCGGCGACGTCCTCAACGCCTATGACTGGCGCCGATACTAGGTCGACCACACGCGGCGTTCATGGGTGAAATCACCCATTCTTTGCGCCACGCTGCCGAGCCGCCTGACCAGCCCGGCGATCTGTCTCGTCGGGCCGCAAGCGCGCTCGGACTCGCTATCCCGCGCCGGTGCCCGCGATGGCAAACGGTGCTCTGTACTTCGACTCGGCGGCGTGGACCCCGGTGATCGTTTCGTTCTCGATCATGTGAAGCGTCTGGGCGTGAGCGGCAACAAAGGGCCCCCTCGCGTCCGTGAGCAGGCGACTGATGAGCGACTCTTCGGGTCCGAAGCATCTGACCAAGACACGCATCCCGCTGGTCTGCACTTGGTTGGCCTGCTTGACCCGGCCGTGCAGCAAAAGCGCGGGCATCCTGGCCTCGATGTTCTCGATCTCCCACTCAGGAGAGCTCGCCGGGAATGCCGTCGAACGCGAACAGATCCGCGCCCGTTGGTTGGCCGCCACGACGGCCGGCGACTTCTGCAAGGCGAAGAACTTGTTCATCCATTGGCTCGAGATTTCCCCAGCCGCGCGCCCCCCGATCCCGGCCGGTCCAGTTGCCCACTCGAGCTGAGCACGCGCGGCCGCACCGCATTCGCGTGCCGCGCTTCCCGATGCCGGCGACGTAAGTTCGCGGTAACTCCGCGTCAGACCCATGCTCAGCGTGCGTCTGATCAGAGGCATATTCGGCATTTGAACACTTCCGTATTGCACGCCGGGCAGTGCCCGCACCGGCGGCGAGGGAAGCCCCGCCGCGGCCAGGCAACCTGCCTCCGCCTTGCTCTCCACGGTCTCGATGAACACGCCCAGCGTGCCCCCGGCCGCGAAGTCGGCGCCGCTGCGGGGAGCCAGCTCACCCAGCACCGCGTTCGTGATCTCGGCCGCCGGAGTCCTCGGGGACCGCGGCGACGAGAGACGCGATGCGGTCGGGGTACGACTGGTAGCCCGGCGAGCGTGGCCGACCAACGCCAGTCCACCGACGACGACCGCCACGACACCGACCGACGCGAAAACTAAAACGGCTGTCCCCAGCCGCGACACGACCCGTCGCGATCGCCGGGTGCGGCGGCTAATCCCGTGCCGCTCCGCAGCGGTGATCGTCCGCTCGAGCTCGTTCCCCAACTCCTGCAATACCCCGATCCGCTGGCTCATATGGTTGCCGCCTCCTGGAAGATTTCTGGCTCGAGCGCAGCGCCCAACGCGCGCAGGCCGCGCGATACCCGGGCGCGAGCTGTGGCTTCGGTAGTACCCAGCCGCCGTGCGACCTCGTGATAAGGCAGCTCTTGAACGACACGTAGCTCAAGCGCGTCGCGCTGATCACTCGTGAGCTTCGCCAGCTCGACCGCAAGCATCGACCTCAGCTCTGACAGTCCAGCGGTCCGTTCGATCTGGGCAAGATCGTCCTCATGAAGCCTGGGGACGCTCGCCCCGAGCTGTTGCAACGCCCGGCGCTCCACCCGCCCTCGGCGCAAGTAATGGGCCAACGCGCGGCGAGCAATCACAAAAAGCCACCCGCGCACCTCTTGACGGCTCTGGGTTCTGACCGCCGACCACCCCCGCCACGCCTGGGCGAACGTCTCGGCCGTCAAGTCCAACGCGATCTCGGCATCCAACGTTCGGCGCGCGAAGAAGACGAGAACCGCCTCAGCGTCGCGCTCGTACAGCGCGATGAACTCGTCAGTCTCACCCATCCGCACCCTAGATTGCCGCGAGACGAAATCCTGTGACGCGGCTCGGCCCTTCAGGCCACGCGCTGCCGAGCGCTCCGGCGGACCAGGTCACCCGCTCAACCGCTCGGCACAGGCGAGCGGCATAACGCAATGGGGCCTCACGGCGTTTCGAGCACGCTCTTGAGATTCGTGCAGTGCTTGTTGAACTCTCGCTTGAGGATCGCTCCCATGACCGGCTCCGTGAGCCGCATGATCCCTGTCGGCTGCGAGTAGACCCTGAATCGAAAGCGCGTCGCGCCGTCGACCGGTTCGAGGGTGATACGGCCGTGGACTGGCGGCCCCTCGATGATCCGCAGCCCGAACACACGTTCCGGCTCATACTCGACCACCTCGACGACTGTCGCGATCCGCTTGCCAGCTGGCGCTCGATGCAGCTCGCGGATCTTCGTCCCGAGTCCCATCGGCCCGTCCGGCACCGCGGAGACGGTGTTTCTCTGCCACGTCGCCAGCTTCGTCGCGTCCACGACGTAGGCGAAGACGTCGTGGGGCGGACGGGCGATTTCCCGCTCGATCACGAAATCAATCATCACGCCGCCCTTCCCTCGAAGGTTCTCGGACCAGTGCGACGGGAAAAGTACTCCCCCGGCCCAGCGTCATGTTCGGCCCGGTCGCTCCCAAAAGCGGCAGGCGCCCCATCACACGCCGTGGGCGACAGACCGACATATTTCGCCGGTTCACCGGCGATAGGGTCTGCGCCAGAGGGACGATGGCAGAGGTGTTGCTCTTTCATCACTCGCTGGGCCAGACCGAGGGCTTTCATGCCTTTGCCGACCAGCTGCGCCAAGCGGGTCACACCGTGCACACGCCCGACCTCTATCGGGGCCTGGCCTTTGCGTCGATCGATGAAGGCATGCGACACGCGGAGGAGATCGGCTTCGGCGAGATCATCGCCCGCGGCAAACACGCCGCGGAGGCGCTGCCCACAGGCCTCGTATACGCCGGGTTCTCGCTCGGTGTGCTTCCGGCCCAGAACCTCGCTCAGACCCGCCCGGGCGCTCGCGGCGCTCTGCTCTGCTACTCGTGCGTCCCCGTGTCGGAGTTTGGAGCGTGGCCGGCAGGCGTTCCGGTGCAGGTGCATGGCATGGCATCTGACCCCATGTTCGTCGATGAGGGCGACCTCGATGCTGCGCGTTCGCTCGTCGCATCTACAGATGACGCCGAACTTTTCCTATATCCGGGCTCGGCGCACTACTTCGCCGACTCCAGCCTGCCCTCCTACGATCCTGACGCTACGGCTCTCCTGACCACGCGGGTGCTCGAGTTCCTCCAGACCCACTCGTGACGCGCAGTCCGCACCGCCGTTTTACCCGGGTTACAGTGGCCCCTTTGCCCGTAACGCCACACACGATCGAGGTCGACGGGGCCCGGCGCCGGCTGCTCGTCGCGGCGCCGACCGGCGCGCCGAGCGCCGTCCTGGTGACCATGCACGGCAGCGCCTCGACGCCCGAGCGCCAGGTCCACCTGAGCCGTATGGCTCCGCTTGCCGAGCAGGGCGCGGTGGTGGCGTTTCCGCAAGGCTCCATTCCGCGGCGGGCTGGATGGGAGTGGGACCTGCACGGCGACGTCGCCTTCCTCGATGCCGCCGTCGACTACCTCCGCGAGGCTTTTGGCGCCACCGCGGTGCCCCTGTGTGTCAGCGGCATGTCCGGTGGGGCGCGGATGGCCAGCCGAGTTTCCTCGTCGGGCCGCAACCGGGTGCGCGTCCTGGGCGCGGTGGCGGGGCTGCGCGCGCCCGCGGTCCAGCGGCTTGACCATCCGGTGCGCGTCGTTGCCTTCCATGGGACGCGGGATAGGTTCAACCCCTACGGCGGCGGGACCACGGCACGGTGGAGCGAGAGCGTGCTCGACGCGGCGTCCGCCTGGGCCCAGGCCAACGGCCACTCCCCCGAACCCGAGCGAACCGAGGTCACGCCTTCGCTTGCCCGGCTCTCGTACGGACCTTCGGACGATCCGGGGGCGGTGACGCTGTGGGTCAGTGACGGGGCGGGGCACACGTGGCCTGGGACGCGCCTGACGCTCAGGCTCCGGCTCGTCCTCGGCAAGGTGTCGTATGACGTGGACGCCACCGCCGAGATCTGGCGGGCGCTCGGGGACGCCTGACATCTCATGCAGTGCAGGCAAGGACCCGCCTTGGTCAATCTCCGCCAACTGCCAAGAGCAGGCCATCGGTGGCGACGGCTGGGCTGGTGGTGAGGAACAGCACTACGCCCGCGTGTGGCGCGCTGATCGTCTCCTGTTGCTCGCCGAAGGGGTCAAGGATGGCGCCTAGGCGTTGACCTTCGTTGACACTTTCGCCGGCGGTGACCTCGGCCTGCCACCACCCGCCGCGGTTGCACCGAAGCCAGGTGAAAGTGCCGATCAGAACCTGCTCGACTTGCCCGTTGGACGGCTGGCCGTCGAGCATGCCGGCGGCGGCCAGCGCGCCACGGAGACCGCGCAGATGGCGCTGCACGTCCTGCTCGACGAGCAGCCCACAGCCGCCGACCTCGGCGATGATCGCCGGGATCCCGGCGGCTGCCGCGGCGCCGCTCGTGGTCGCGGCCAGCTCCGATGCGCGGTTGCGGATCACGTACTTCAGGCCGTAAGCCCGTGCCAGTCGCTCGGCGGTCTCCTCGCACGGCGACGCGTCGTAGATCACGAAAGGTTCAAGAGCCTCAAAGAGGTCGCCGCCGTGCAGGTCGATGAGCAGGTCCGCCGGCTCGATGAATGCGTGAAACACATGATCCGCGAGCGCCTCGGTGAACGACCCGTCTGGATCACCCGGAAACGAACGATTGAGGTTTCGGCCGTCCTCGGGAACGACAAATGCCGATCGCGCCGCAAACGAGGTCGGAGAGACAATTGGCACCGCCAGAATCGACCCCGACAGCTGTCGCGCGTCGATCTCAGAAATGAAACGGCGGACCGCGGCGATCGCCGGATATTCGCATCCGTGGACACCGGCGAGCAGCGAAAGCCGCGGCCCGTCGCGCGCCCCGACGACCTCGAGCACCGGCCACTCGACGCCGGCCAACCCCGGGTTCGGCGAGGTCTCGACGCGGCGCTCGATCACCAAGCCAGCATCGCAGATACCCAATCGCCACACGAGAGCGCATTCCACGAAGGCTGACCTAGGCGCTCGGACCGGACGACGGCCCCATCCGTACCATCGCGTGCCGACGATGTGCAAGCGACTGGAGGAGCGATGAGCGAGCGGTGGTTCTCCGACGACGAGCTAAGAGAGATGTCGCGCCCGACGATGGATCGCGCAATCGAGGCGCTGGACCGTGGCGATGTAGCGCACGCACGCGAGCTGTGCGAGGAAATGAAGCACGAGTGGCGGTATCTGCACGATCTCATGGTCGAGGGAATTGCGGGGCTGATCTCGTTCGTGCAGGATCGGCTCGGCGATGACGGGGTGGCGGACGCGTGGACGTACGGTCAGGGTCGGGGGTGGCGGCGCGATGTCGACACCATCTCTAGCCGTGATCGCAAGCAGATCGTGTACGCGCTGGCGGCGACCTGGCGCGCACACTCCTGTAGCGGCACCGGTCCGCACCCCGGTGCCTTTACGATCGGTGAGGACGATCAGAAGTTCACGTTTGAGATGAACCCGTGTGGGTCGGGTCAGCGACTCGTACGAATGGGCCGCTATGAAGGCCCGGAGGCGCTCGGGGTGACTCGGTCGGCCCACGACTGGAGCTACGAGCGCAAGGGATTCCCGTTGTACTGCACGCACTGCTCGTTCATGAACGAGTCACTTCCGATTCGCTGGATCGGCTACCCGCTCTACCCGAGCGATCCACCGGATGATTTCGGGCGCGACCCCTGCACCTGGTACTGGTACAAGGACCCGACCGACATCCCGGAGCGTCACTGGAGGCGGTACGGGCTGGCCCGTCCGGACGCCGGACAACGATGTCCGCTAGTACGAGTCCGCGAGATCGCCGGGTGATCGTGACGGGTGCCACCGGGGGTATCGGCAGAGCGATCATCGCGGCGCTCGCTGAACACGGGTGCCGCGTGGCCGCGTGCGACCTCCCGGGCACACCGGTCGGTGAGATAGACGGCGCAACGGTCACAGCTACATTCGACGTCCGGGACCGGACTGCCCTACGGACAAGCGTGGCCGAGGCGATCTCCGCTCTCGGCGGCTGCGACTCCGTTGTCGCGAATGCTGGCGTGGTCGACACCATCCATCGCGCTGAGCGGTTTTCCGAGGAGGAGTGGCGCGGCGATATCGAGACCAACCTGTACGGCTCCTTCTTTCTCACGCAAGCCGCATTCGACGCTCTCTCGGCGTCCGGGGACGGCCGCGTCGTGCTGATCTCCTCAGTAGGAGCGGAAACGGGAATCCCGGGCCAGGTCGCCTATGGAGCATCCAAGGCCGGACTCATGGGCATCGCACGGACCCTCGCGGCCGAATGGGCTTCGCGGGGAATCCGATGCAACGTCGTGATGCCGGGGTTCATCGCCACGCCGAAGGTTCGGGCGATGCCTGAAGAGGTCAGAGAATCCGTCACCGCAATGATCCCGCTGCGACGGTTCGGCGAGCCGGAGGAGCTCGCCGGCACGGTCAGCTTCTTGCTCTCGCCCGCCGCGGCGTATATCAACGGTGCCGTCCTACGAGTAGACGGCGGGTTTGGCCTCACCTTGCGCTAGCGGCGCACCCGTTGCTCCCTTGGCACAGCCGCGATACGTGCAGCGGCGGCGTACGGTCCGCCCACGGTAATGCCTGCTCCAGCGCGGCGGCCAGGGCGATCAGCAGGTGCTCCTCCCCGGGTCGCGCGCCGATTTGCACGCCGATCGGCAGGCCGTTCGTGTGTTGGGCGAGCGGCAGGGAGATGGCCGGCTGACCGGTCGCGTTATACGGCACGAGGTACTGGCAGGGTCGCTGTTCGCGGTGCAGGAACTCCTCGGGCGGGAGGTCGACGTCCATGCTGAACTCTCCCTGCGGCTGGGCGACCTGTGCACAGGTCGGCGACACCCAGACGTCGTAGTCACGGAAGAACGGCCCGATCGCCCGGCGGATTGTGTTCAGCTCGTCGAGCGCGTCGAGCATCCGCTGAGGAGACTGTGCTCTGGCGAACTCGTAGAAGCGAAGCGTGCCGCGCTCGACTGTATCGGGACCGACCTGCCTGCCGGTGGCGGCGGCGAAGTCGTCGAGCCAGCGATCGAACCCGTAGTACCAGACGTCCAGGCATACCCGGTCGATGGCGGCGAGATCGATGTCGGGTGCGGCCTGGGCTGACGTCGTGGCCGAGGCTCTCGAGCATCATCGCCGTACGCTCGACTGCGGCGGCTACCTCGGGGTCGACCGGAGCAGCCATCAGCGGCTCGGCCGACCACCCGATCCGCAAACGTGGCCCCGGCTCGCTCACGTATTCGAGATACGGGCGCCCCGCGCGGCGGATGACGAACGGGTCACCAGGTTGTGGCACGCCGAGCGCGTCGAGCATCGCCGCGGTGTCGCGAACTGTTCGCGTCAGGACGAAGCTCTGCTGCATGCCGAACCCGGCCTCCGCCTCGAGCGGACCGGACGATACGCGCCCGCGCGACGGGCTGTAGCCCGACCGTGCCGCACCATGCCGCTGGCCCCCGAGTCGATCCGCCGATATCGGACGCGTGCGCGATCGGTACGACTCCGGCGGCCACGGCCGCCCCGGCCCCGCCCGACGATCCGGCGGTCGAGAAGCCTGGCGCCCATGGGTTCTCGGTTGCGCCATACAGCTTGTTCTGGGCGCTCATCGCCATCGAAAACTCGGGTGTGTTGGTCCGGCCGATCAGGTTGAAACCGGCCCGCATGATGAGCTCGGCGTACGCGGTGTCCCGATCGCCAACAAATCCCTCGCACAGTCGGCTGCCGTGCTCTAACACGCGTCCCGCGAACTCCGGTCCGACGTCCTTGATCAGAAAGGGCACGCCGGCAAACGGAGGCGGCGGCGACCCCGGGCGCGGCGGCTCGAGGGCGTCTTCGTAGACCTCGATCACCGCACCCAGCCGAGGATGGGTGACCTCGTGCGCCGTCAGTGCGGCAGCAGCCACCTCCGCGGGCGACACCTCGCCCCTCGCCATCAGCTCGGCGAGGCCCAGACCGTCGTGGCGCGAGTACTCCAACAGGTCCACAGCTAGGCGCCCCTCTAGCCAATCGGACACTCGTAGGACATCGGGACGCGACCCTACCATCGGATTCGAGTTCGGGTGGGTCACCGCCTTCCACGACCGGATCCGTACGATGTCGCGGGTGGGAAAGCTGCTACGCCGGATGGTCGACGGCGACGAACTGCTTGCCGAGTGGGATCAATCGGACGCGACGTCGGTGAAGCGCGCCGAGCGCGAGTATCGGCGGTGGCTCGACCAGGAATACGTCGCGGTTCGGAGCGACGACGGCGCGACATTTGAGCCGGTGACCGGCGACCGGCTGCCCGCAGACGCCGCCGAGGTCATCCTCTCGACCGCCATGGGCGGCGGTTAGCAGAACGGCACGACGCGCTGGCGGATAGGCCGAGCTAGCGGATCCGGCGCCCCATCTCGGTGGTGTCGTATCCGCCCAGGCCTTCTACCTCCGACCTGAATTCGGGGGATTCGAGCAGTCGCCAGAACGGCTCGAGCACGGGTAGCTCGAGCGAGTTCAGCTCGAGCACTAGGTCATACGGCTCCTCGGTGACGGGCACGAAGTCGAGGCCGAACGCGCGCGCCGCAGCCAGCACTCCCATCCCGCAGTCGGCGCGGCCCGCGGCAATCGCCGCCGCCACGGCCAGGTGAGTGGGCTCCTCCCGGCCGTAGCCGACGATTCCGCCGGGGGCGATCCCCAATCGCGCCAACTCGTAGTCGAGCAGCACGCGCGTCCCGGCGCCGCGCTGGCGGTTGACGTAGCGGAGGCCGGGGCGCGCGAGATCCGCAACGCCGCTCAGATCGAGAGGATTGCCAGACGCGACCAGCAGCCCCTGCTCGCGGTGGACGAGCCGTACGACCGCGATCTTGCGCCCGGCCAGTACCTGATCGACGTACGGCAGCGTGTACCCGCCGGTCTCCGGGTCGAGCAGGTGCGACCCGGCCAGGTGACATAGGCCGTCGCGCAGGGCGATCAGCCCGCCCATCGACCCGACGTTGCCCGAGGCGAGCGTCACGTTCGCGTCGCCGGCGCGCAGCTGCGACGCGGCGAGGTCGAGGATCATGTCGTGCGATCCGATCGCGACGATCGTCTGGTCGATCTGGGCGAGGCTGCGCAGCAGTTCGATCTCGACCTCCTCGCCGGCGTGGTGACCCTCGACGCCCGATGGCACGACCAGCAGCCCGTCGGCGCGAACCAGCGAGGTCAGCACGCCTGCGCCCCGCGGAAGCGGCGAGGCGACGAGCGCCCCACCGACCCGCCCGAGCCGCACCCGGACCCAGTCGTCCATCCCGATCGTTGAGGCGAGCTTGCGCGCGAGCCGTGCGGGGACCGTGGGACGAGGCGTTGCCGCGGAGCCCTCGAGCTCGGCCAGCACCGGCGCGGCGAAGATGTCGAACGTCAGCGACGCCGACACCGGGTAGCCGGGCGCGCCGAGCACCGGCGTTGAGTCGATCGCGCCGAGCACGACCGGATGGCCGGGCCGGACGGCTACGCCATGGACCGCGAGCTCCCCGAGCCGATCGACCAGCGCCGCGGTGTGATCGTCGCGACCGGCGCTCGAGCCGGCAATCACGATCAGCAGATCGCACGTCCCCACCGCCCCACGGATGGCCTCGGCGATCCGCGCCTCATCGTCAGGCTCGATCGGAAGCGCCACGGCTTCGCAACCGGCCTCGCGCGCCTGGCCGGCGAGCATCAACGAGTTGGTATCGAGCAGCTCGCCGCGCTCCAGCTCTGAGCCGATCGGGCGCATCTCGTCGCCGGTCGGCAGGATCGCCACGACCGGTCTGCGGTACACGCGGACCTCGGTGGCACCGGCGGCTGCGGCCGCCGCCACGTCGACCGGGCGCAGCCGGTGGCCGGCCGGGAGCAGCAGCTCGGTGGCGCTGATGTCCTCTCCGATAGAGCGCGTGTGCTGATACGGCGCGACCGCCGCACGCAGTTCGGCGCAATCGTCGATGTAGTGCACGTGCTCGCGCATTACCACCGCGTCGAACCCTTCGGGCATCGGGTCGCCGGTGTCGACGACGACGAACGCGCCCGTGTCGAGGACGAGCGGGGTCGTCTCGCTCGCGCCGACGGTGTCGGCGGCGCGGACGGCGATCCCGTCCATCGCAGCCGAGTCGAACGGAGGAGAGGAGCGTTTGGCCCAGATCGGCTCGGCGGTGACGCGCCCGATCGCCTGCTCCACCCGCAGAGTCACGGCGTCCACCCGTTGCGGGCAGCCTGCCGTGGCGCAGCACTCTCGCCAAGCCGACTGGGCGCTCGCCAGCGGGATGTCGCGCAGAAACGGCGTCGTGCGGCTAGCCATACGGGAACACCTCGACGGCCTCGCCGGCGGACAGGCCGTTCGCGTCCTCGGGAACGACCAGATAGCCGTCGGCGGCGGTGAGGACCGACAGCAGCGCCGAGGATCCGAAGATCGGCTCGGCGAGGCCGCCGTCGCTCAGCCTGACCTGGACCACGTCGAGCCGGCCGGCGGCGCTCGGGAGGTCGCGTGCCAGCGTCGCGCGGACGCTGGCGACCGGTGGCTCGATCGTCCAGCCGCCGACCCGACGGACCAGCGGCATCCCGACCAGGCGGAACACGACGAGCGCGGAACGCGGATTGCCCGGCAGACCGATGATCGGAATGCCGTCGCTGTGCGCGAGGAGCGTCGGCTTGCCCGGTTTGATCGCGAGCCCGTGGCACCAGGTCTCGGAGTTCGGAAGACCGGCCACGGCGCCCGCGGTCTGATCGCGCATCCCGACCGACGATCCGGCGCAGATCACGACGACGTCGCTCGCGCCGACCGCGGCGGTCAACGCCTCCCGGAGAGCACCGTCCTCGTCGGAGACGATCACGCCCGTCGCGGGCTCGCCGCCGGCGTCCCGCACGAGCGCGGCGACCGAGACGCTGAGGGCATCTCGCACCTGCCCCGGAGACAGCGCGCGCGTGTCCGGTGGCACGACCTCGTCGCCGGTGGCCACGATGGCTACGCGCGGTGCGGCGTGGACGGAGACCTCGACGACCCCGGCGGCGGCGAGCAGCGCAAGGTCCTGCGCGCGCAGCGGGCGGCCGCGCGGCGCGAGAGCGGCTCCCGCGGCGACGTCCTCGTCGAACCGGATGACATTTTCCCCGGGCGCGACGGGGCGGACGACCTCGATCGTGTCCGCCGTCGCCTCGGCCGTATGCTCGATCATCACGATCGCGTCGGCGCCAGCGGGGATCATCCCGCCCGTGGGGATCGCGACCGCCGTTCCTGGCCCGACCCGGTCCGAAGCCGCGACCCCCATCCGGACCGCGCCGACCACCCGCAGATATCCCGGGATCGACTCCGACGCGCCGAACGTGTCGGCTGCCCGGACCGCGTAGCCGTCGACGCTAGAGCGCTCGAAACCTGGCAGCGCCTCCCCGGCGACGACCTCGGCTTTCTGGGACCCGCCCGTACGCGGCGCCGAGCGGCACTGTCTCGACCGGCGTGATGTGGCCCGGCCGGAAGCCGGCCAGCGCCTCGGGGACGGTCTTGACCGTGAAGAATTCCCGCCCAATCGCGGCCATGAGGGCGACTCAGCCGGAGGCGGTGGGCGTGCGCTGCAGCCGCAGCACGCTCATCACTGGCCCGAGCGCCACCTGCCCGAGGCCGCAGATCGAAGTCAGCCGGAGGTTCTCCTCGAGCCGGTCGATGCGGTCGTCGATCGAGTCCGCGTCGGCGCCGCGCTCGAGTGCGTCGGCCAGGATCCGGTGGGCCTTGTTGGAGCCGACGCGACACGGCACGCATTTGCCGCACGACTCGTTGCGGAAGAAGCGCAGCACATTGGTGGCCGCGGCGAGCAGGTTGGTCTGGTCGTCGAGCACCACGACGGCGCCCGAACCGAGCATCGAACCCGCGTCGGCGAGCGGCTTGAAGTCGAGCGGCACGTCGAGCTGGTCAGGCCCGAGGAAGTTCGATGACGCCCCGCCGGGCTGGACGCCGCCGATCTCGACGCCCTCCGGCAGCCCGCCGGCGTACGCGATCAGCTCGCGGACGGAGGTCCCCATCGGCACGCAGTAAACGTCGGGGTGCGCGATGTGGCCGGAGATCGCGAAGAACTTGAGGCCGACGCCGCCGCGAACCCCCTGATCCCTCCACCACTCGGCGCCGCGCTCGAGGATGATCGGGATATCGGCGAACGTCTCGACCGAGTTCATCAGCGTCGGCTTGCCCCACAGCCCGTTCGTGCCCGGGAACGGCGGCTTGTTGCGGGGCTCGCCACGGTGGCCCTCCATGCACTCGATCAGCGCGGACTCCTCGCCCAGGATGTAGCCGCCGGGAGAGGTGAACACGTCGATGTCGAGCCGGCGCCCGGAGCCGAGCACATCCTCGCCGAGCAGCCCGGCGGCGCGCGCGGCGTCGAGCTCGGCGCGAATCTCGGCCTCCTCGAGGCCGTACTCGTGACGGATGAAGACCCAGCCCTGCTCGGCGCCGACCACGATCATCCCGGCGAGCATCCCCTCGATCACGAGGTGCGGCTCCTCGGCGAGGATCTGGCGATCCTTGAACGTGCCCGGCTCTGACTCGTCCGCGTTGCAGATGACGTACTTGGGCTCGGCGGTCTGGGCGGCGACGAGCTCCCACTTGGCGCCAGCCGGGAACCCGGCACCGCCCATCCCCTTGAGGCCCGAGTCTTTGATCGTCTGGATCACATCCGCAGCGGCCAGGTCCCCCGCGAGCATCGCCTTCACGGTGGCGTATCGCTCGCTCGGCGGTGCGCCGGCATACGGATCGTTGGCCCAGTATCGCTGGGGGGTCTTCGCGTGCCCCGGCGGCTCGTCGCCGTCCAAGGCCCCCTGCACGGCCTCCGGAACGTCGGCGACCCGGACCGGCCGCTCCTCGACGGTCGCGGCCGGCGCGATGTCGCACCGCCCGATGCACGACACCTCGCGGACCTCGATCTCGACGCCGTCGCCGTAGCGCTCGTGGAGCGCTGCGATCTGCTCATCCGCGCCGTGGAGCCAGCACGACAGGTCGCGGCAGACGGTGACCTCGACCTTGGGCGGCGCCGCCGTCCGGAAGTGCGGATAGAACGAGACCAGGCCCTCGATCTCGTACAGCGGCCGGTGGGTCTCGCGAGCGAGCCGGGTGAGCTCCTCGCGGGGCAGCCAGCCGTGCTCGCGCTGGATCGCGTTCAGAGACGGGATCAGGCTCGGACCGGGGAACTTGCCGGCGCGCGCCTCCCGGCCGGGGACGCGCCCGTTGGTGACAGCCATCAGTCGGCCCCCGCAGAGCCGTTCTCGTTCGCGGCGGGCTCGATCCGCACCGCGCAGAACTTGAACTCGGGAATCTTCCCGATCGGATCGATCTCGTCGATCGTCAGAAGGTTCGCGGCCGCCTCGCGGAAGTGGAACGGGATGAAGCAGTTACCACGCGCCTCCTTATGCGACACCTTCACCTCGAGCACGATCGTCCCGCGGCGCGAGCTCACCCGCGCCATCGCGCCGTCGGTCAGCCCACACGCGGCCGCATCGGCCGGGTGGATGTACACCTGAGCGCGGGGCTGGATCGCGTCGAGCGCGAACGAACGCCGTGTCATCGAGCCCGTGTGCCAGTGCTCGAGCAGCCGTCCCGTGTTGAGGACGAACGGGTACTCGTCGTTGGGCAACTCCTTGGCCGGAAGCCACTCGGCCGGCACGAGATGGGCGAGCCCATCGTCGGTGTTGAACCTCTCGGTGAACATCACGACCGTCCCGTCGGAGTTCTCAGGATCCGGGTTGGGGTAGAGCTTGCCGGTCAGCCCGAGGTTGTCGTAGCTGAGGTTGGAGTAGCTCGGCATCACCGACACCATCTCCTCGAAGATCTCCCGCGGCGATGAGTAGTTCCAGTCGAGGCCGATCCGGCGCGCGATGTCCTGCACGACCTCGTAATCGACGCGCGCGTCGCCCGGCGGTTCCAGCACCTTGCGCCCGAGCTGCACCCGCCGGTCGGTGTTCGTGTACGTGCCGTCCTTCTCCATGTAGGAGGACGCGGGCAGGATCACGTCGGCGAACTCCGAGGTCTCGGTCAGGAAGATGTCCTGAACGCAGAGAAACTCGAGCGCCGACAGCGCCTTGCGGACCTTGTTGATGTTGGGGTCCGACAGGAACGGGTTCTCGCCCATCATGTACATCCCCCGCACGCCGCCCTTGAGCGCCGAGCCGATGATCTCGGTCACGGTCAGACCCTTGACGGGATCGAGCTCGGGCTCCCCCCACGCTTTCTGAAAGCGCTCGCGCGTGGCCTCGTCGGCGACGCCCTTGTAGTCCGGGTAGAACATCGGGATCAGGCCAGCGTCCGAGGCGCCCTGGACATTGTTCTGGCCGCGCAGCGGGTGCAGGCCGGCGCCCTGGCGGCCGACGTTGCCGGTGATCGCGCACATCGCGATCAGGCAGCGCGCGTTGTCGGTGCCCGTCGTGTGCTGCGAGATGCCCATCCCCCAGTAGATGATCCCGGCCGCCGCCTCGCCCCACGTCCGGGCGACCCGGCGGATCTGCTCAGCGCTCACGCCGCTGATCTGCTCGCCGCGCTCGGGCGGATAGTCCTTCACGGTCTCCGCCAGCGCCTCGAAGTTCGACGTCCGATCGCGGACGAACTCCTCGTCGACGAGACCCAGCCGGATGATCTCGTGCATCACCGAGTTGTAGAAGGCGACGTCGGTCCCGGGCTTGAGCTGGCAGAAGATGTCGGCGTGGTCGGCGATCTTGTCGCCGCGCGGATCGACGTAGATTACCGTCGTGCCACGGCGGCGAGCCTGCTTGAAGAACGACGACGCCACGGGGTGGTTCGCAGTCGCGTTGGAGCCCGTGATGATGATCGCGTCGGCGTTCATCACGTCCCCGTAAGTGGTCGTGACCGCGCCCGACCCGATCCCCTCGAACAGCGCGCCCACGCTCGAGGCGTGACACAAGCGTGTGCAGTGGTCGACGTTGTTGGTGTGGAAGCCCGTGCGGATCAGCTTCTGGAAGAGGTAGGCCTCCTCGTTGGAGCACTTGGCCGACCCGAAGCCCGCGATCGCCGCCGGACCCCCGGCGGCGTAGATCTCCGAGAGGCGCCGCGCCACGAGGTCGAGCGCCTCCTCCCAGCTCGCCTCGCGGAACGACGGCATCACCTGGCCGTAATCGACCAGGCCGCCGGGCTTGCGCCGGCGCTCCGATCGTCCACCGGACTCGTCGCCGCGCACGTCGCTCGACAGCGGCCCCTTCGGGTACGCGTCCTCGCGCCGGATCAGCGGCTTGGTCAGCCGCTGCGGCGAGGCCGCGTAGTCCCAGCCGTAGCGGCCCTTGACGCACAGCCGGCCCTTTGACCCAGGCTGGGCGCGGCCCTCGGCGAACGAGATCGCCTTGCGCTCGTCGTCGACGTTATAGGTGAGCGCGCAACCCACGCCGCAGTACGGGCACACCGTATCGACCTGACGCAGCTTCTCGCGCGGCCGGATCGGCACGCCGCGGATCGGCTTGTTGGTCAGCGCGCCGGTCGGGCACGCCGACACGCACTCGCCGCACGTCACACACGAGGACTCACCCATCGGGTCATTGAGGTCGAACGCGATCCGCGTCGTATAGCCCTTGCCGCTGCGCCCGATCACGTCGTTGTTCTGGATGTCGTCACACGCGCGCACGCAGCGGTCGCACAGGATGCAGGCGTCGTGGTTGACCGAGATGACCGGATTCGAATCATCGAGCCCGCGCCCCTCGGCCCGTGGGATCCCGCTGTTCTGCCGGACCCCGTACTGCCGCACGAGCACGAGAAGCTCGTTGTCGGCGGTCGTCGTCTCCTTGGGATCTTGCTCGGGATCGGGCTGATCGGAGAGCAGCAGCTCGGTCAGCATCGAGCGCTGGGCGTCGATCCGATCGCTCGTGGTCGTGACCTCCATGCCCTCCTCGCACGGCCGCACGCAGGCGGCGGCGAACACCCGCGCGCCGACGTCCACGACACACATGCGGCACACGCCGACCGGGTCGTAGCGGTCGTCGTGGCAGAGAACCGGGATATCGATTCCAAGCTGCTTGGCCGCGTCGAGGATGGTCGTCCCGTCGGGTACGGTCACCTCCTCGCCGTCGATCGTCAGCGTGACGTTCTTGGTGATCGCGGCGGGTGTCGTCGTCGTAGCCATAGATCCTCCACTATCCCACTTCTGCACTAATTGGTTCGGAGTCCATAAGTCCGTCCAATGACAACTTTCGCAGCGTGCCCGGACTGGGGACGCCAGTCTCCTCGAGCCCGCGCCGGCGGTAGTACGAACTGATCATCGCCTCGAGCCGGGCCGGGGTCAGCGCCGCCGTCCGGCCAGACGCAAGCTCGAGCGACTCGGACAGGAAACGATCCGGGAGCCAGTCCTCCTCGCGCGTCCACCCCTCGCGCAGATTGAGCAGCCGCTTGGCCAGCACGATCCGCCGCGCCGTAATCGAAAGCTCGTCCGCGTCGACATCCCAGCCGGTGACCATGTGCAGCAGTCTGGCCCATTCGGGGAACGGATCCTCGAACACCCCGCGTAGGAACTTGCACAGGATCAGCGAGTCCATAACCGCCGCGCGGTTCTCGGTCTCGATCGCCGCGGCGACGTGAGCCTCGCCGCCGAACAGCCGGTCATGGGCGCCCGACAGGTCGGCCTCGTAGGCCCCGGACCGGTTGTGGTCAGCGCCGCGGGCGTTGACCGCGAGCCCAAGCGCCATCGCCTGGAGCGTCCGCGGCTCGTAGCCGGGCAGCTCGAGGCCCTTCACGTGGGCCGCGAAGGATCCGGACCCGCCGCCGACGATTTGCGACGCTGCGCGCGACCCGAGCGCCAGCAGCTCGCCGAGGCCCTCGCGCGCGCCGATCTCCTCGATCGCGCGAAGCAGCGCGTCTGAGTCGCCGAACCGCAGCCACGGTGCGTCGATCAGCCCCTTCTCGGCGCACTCCATCGCCCACGCGATCGTCCCGCCGGCCGAGATCGTGTCCAACCCAAGCTCGTCGCAGAGTGAGCTCGCCGCGATCACCGCGTCGGCATCGCTCACCCCGCACAGCGGTCCGAGGGCGAACACGTTCTCGTACTCCATCCGGACCTGCTTACCCCCTGCACCCTTATAGATGTGCTCGCACCCGATCGAACACGACGCGCACGAATTGCGGGCGAGGTGGCGGAGGTCGGCGATCTCCTCCGCCCCGAGCGCTCGCGCCCCCTCGAACTGGACTGCGGAGAAGTTCCGGGTCGGGAGGGTCGAAATCGCGTTGAAGGCCAGCAAATTCGCCATCGTGCCGAGCTCGCGGTATTTCGCGGTGGCGGCGCCGAACGACCGCTCGCGGAGATCCTTGGCGGCGGCCAGGACAGCCGGGGGATCGGCCGACGCGACCTTCGTGCCGGCGCGAACGAGGATCGCCTTGCACCACTTGGACCCCATCACAGCGCCGAGCCCTCCGCGGCCGGCGTGGCGTCCGTCGTGGGAGATCGTCGCGTAGCGCACGCCACGCTCCCCGGCCGGGCCGATCGCCGCTACCCGCCACGCAGGGCCGTGGCGTTCCCGGAGTGCAGCCTCGGCTCTGGCGGCCGGCAACCCCCACAGATCGTGTGCCGGCTCGATCCGGACGTCGCCCCGGTCGATCATGACGACCGACGGCTCCTCGCAGGCACCGCGCAGGACGAGCGCGTCGTGACCGGTGAGCTTGCCGGCGATCGCAAAGTGACTTGAGGCGAGCGCGTCGGTGAGACGGCCGGTCAGCGGCGACTTAGCCACCACGGCGAACTTCGCGCTGGTGGTCAGCGGCGTACCGACCAGCGGCGAGAACACAAATATCAGCGGCGCGTCCGGGTCAAGCGGGTCGATGCCGACGGGGCAGTACTCGTGCATCAGCCAGGCACCGAGGCCGGCGCCACCGATGTAGGCGCGGAGCACCGGCTCCTCGATCGGCACCGCAGTACCTGACGCCGTGCTTAGATCCACGAGCAGCACCTTCCCGAAATACCCGCCGGGTGGCATAGGACGATGCTAGCTGGCTACCCGCCCGCGTCGGCGACCATGAACCCCACTCCGTCTCCGGCGGCCAGGGGCAACTCCGGGTCGCGGGTGATCTGGTCGCCGTTGAGAGCGGCGACGACGTGTTCGTCGAGCGCCAGGCCGATCGTGTCGGCGAGCTGACCCAGGGTCCACGCTGTGGCGCGCTGGGAGCGGGGAGCGCCGTTGATGGCGAGGGTCCCGAAGCGGCGGACCTCGATCGTGGGCGCGGGGAGCGCGTGGGCCTGCTCGTAGTCGCTGGGCGCGTTCAGGTTTCTCACCGAATCCAGGCCGGGATCGGCGGCCGCGAGCTTCGCGTCTCGTAGCATCGCCGCGTCGTCGACCCGGAGGACGCGGCAGCGCTCGAACAGGAACGCGGGCTTGAGCTTGTTGGCCGCGACCAGTCTCTCCACCTCAGGTAGCAGACGGGTCCGGTACGCCGCGGACAGGGGCTGGCGAAAGCCATGGATCTCGGGCAGGACCACGTCGATTCGGCGCTAAAGCCGCCGATCACCCGGCGGATGAAGGCCGGGTGCAGGAGGGGCACGTCGGTCGATGACACGTAGGCAACCTCGGCGCGGTCGCCGATCGCGGCGAGTCCGGCCGCGAGCCCCTGCAGCGGGCCGCGCCCCTCCCGCGCATCTTCGACCACCTCGATCGACGGGTGGACCTCGGGCAGCGCCTGACCAGGCGCTCGCACCACCACCACCGGGCCGTCAACGGTCCGCTGCGCCAGAGCCCGTAACCCGGCGCAGCAGCGTCGAACCGTGCCAATCGAGCGATGCCTTGGGCGAGCCCATCCGGGAAGACTTGCCGCCCGCCAGGATGATCGCGCCAGCCTCAAACAC
>CAVYGK010000010.1:0-77945 GCA_963768015.1 uncultured Solirubrobacterales bacterium | reverse complement strand
GTCGACAACACGATCAGGGTCCCGCTGCGCTGCGCGCGAAGCCGGCGGGCGCAGTTCAACAACAGCGAGCCGGCACCGACGAAGTTGACGCGCATAACCTCCTCGGCCTCGGCAGGATCGGCGTCGAGGCCGGCCTGAGCGCCGAGCACGCCGACCGCGAGCACGACGACGTCGACGCCTCCTAAGCGGTCAAACGCTTCGGCGACCGCGCGCTCGTGGGCGCCGAGGTCGTCGGCGTCGGCGATCACGACCGTGACCGGGTCGACCCCATCGTGCCCGAGCTGAGTGGCGGCGGTCTGCAGCCGGTCGGCGTCGCGACCCAGCAGCACCGCGCTCACCGGGCCGTCGGCGGCAAGGCGGCGGACGATCGCGAGCCCGATCTCCGAGCTGCCGCCGACGAGCAGCGTTCTCATCGACCCGCCTTGACGAGACCGGTACGGAGGCCGAGGTCCGACTGCCAGCGTCGCTCCGGATCGGCACGGTCTCTGATCGCGCGCCATTCGGGCAAGCGCGGGTACATCGCCGCGAGCGTCTCGGGTCGCAGGCGGGCGTCCTTGGCCAGGTAGACGCGTCCGCCGGCCGAGGCCACGAGCTCGTCGAAGCCGGCCAGCAGCGATTCGAGCCCAGGCGCTGCCCGCGGCATGTCGAGCGCCAGCGTCCACCCCGCGAGCGGGAACGACAACGGCGCGCCGTTCTCGGCCCCCAAGTCCTTGAGCACCGCCAGGTAGCACGGGACGTGCGACCGGCGCAGACGTCCCAGCAGCTCGTACAGCGCCGTCTCCCGCCCGCGCGGGACGACGAGCTGATACTGGACGAAGCCGCTTGGCCCGTACAGGCGGGGCCAGTCGTTGAGCACGTCGAGCGGGAACATGTGCGTTCCAAACGACTCGATGTGCCCACGCGCGCGACGGGGGGCGCGGCGGAATCGGAGCTCGTTGAACGCGCGGACAGCGCTCGGTGCGAGCAGGGTTCGCGGCAAGCGGGGAACGGTCATCCGCGCGGCAACCGTGGTGCGGGCATCGCCGGGACCGGTGTCGGCGTGATCGGCTCGCGTGACGACTCCCCTGACGAGCCGGCGGCTGAGGAGGTCAAGCCACGCGACGCGATACGCACCACCCGGCCCGTCGAGGATCTCGAGCGCCTCGCCGAGCGACTCGACCCGGTCGGTGTCGACGGCGAGCGCGGCGCCGGGCAATCGCCGCAGGCGGATCCGCGCCCACAGCGTCACGCCGGTCAGCCCCATGCCGCCGACCGTCGCTCGGAACAAATCGTCGTCGGGCGTCAGCGTCAGCAGCTCGCCGCCCGCGGTCAGCAGCCCCAGCTCGACGACATGCGATCCGAAGGTCCCCGCGCTGCCGTGGCTCTTGCCATGGATGTCGCTCGCGATCGCCCCACCGACGGTTACGTGCTGGGTCCCCGGGACGACCGGCAGTACCCACCCGGCCGGCTGGAGCAGCTCGAGCAACCCCCCGAGGGTCGCGCCGGCCTGCGCGACTACTTCTCCGACCTCGGGATCGAGCTCGGCGGCGGCCAGCCTGGTCGTGTCGAGCACGACGCCGCCTTGCAGCTGGGCTGCGTCACCGTAGCTGCGTCCCAGCCCGCGTGCGATCGCGCCCGCACCCTCCGACGCTGCCTCACAGAACTGGTCGACCGTCTCCGGACGCAGCACCCTGACCGCGGCCCCGGGACCACCCCCCCAGCCCGAAACCATGGACGGATATTCCGCGCCCACGCGAACGGCGGTCGCCATCTCAGCCGGCGCCGGCACGGACGCTGAGGGCGAACAGGAGCAGCCAGGCGACCGCGCTGATCAGCAGCACACGATCTGAGAGCACCAAGTCCTCGGGCGCATCGCCGGCGCCGCTGCGGACGAGCGACCCGTAGCGCAGGATGCCGATCGTGAACGGGACCACGGTGAGCAGCCGCCACGGGACGTCGTCGAGGTCGGGCATCTGGAACGCCCACACGCAATATGCGAACAGCGCGCAGCCCGCGCTACCGGACAGCAACAGCCGAAGGCGGCCAGGGGTGTACTGCGCCAGCACCCGCCTCGTGCCGGCGCTCCGGCGTGACCTGTTTGTAGACATCTCGCCCTGGCGTTTGCCGGCCGCGATGAACAGCGCGACCGCGGTCACGACCAGCACGAACCAGCGCGATAGCGCCACCGGCGCGGCCACCCCGCCGGCCAGCGCACGGAGCACGAAACCGCCCGCGATCGCGACGATGTCGAGCCCCACGATCCTGCGCAGCACGAGCGTGTAACTGATCGTCAGCCCGATGTATCCGAGCGCCACCAAGCCGAGCAGCGGGCGGACCGCGAAGCACATCACGAGTCCGGTCACCAGCCACCCGATCCCCATCAGCACCGCGTCCCGGATCCCGAGTTCCCCGGCGGCGATCGGACGCAGTCGCTTGCGGGGGTGGCGACGGTCCTCGGCCACGTCGCGAACGTCGTTGAGCGCGTAGATCCCGGCCGAGATCAGGCAGAACGCAATGCATGCGATCGTCACTCGACCGAGCACGTCGTCGCGACCGAGCGCTCCGGCCGCCCCCGGCGCGGCGATCACGAGCCCGTTCTTGACCCATTGGCGCGGACGTGCGGTCGCGACGACCGCACGCACGCGACCGCGTCGCTTCGCGACCGGCGGCGCGGCGCCTGGCGTGCGCGTGTCCTCCGCGGTGGCGTCGGAGGCGACAGCGGGTACAGGCCTACTCGAGTTCGGCCATGGTACGACCGACCCTCGTCTCGAAGACGTCATCGGGCGCCAACCCTAGGTTTGGGCGATGAATGCAACCTGTTCGGTTGATGAGGGTGCTCTCAGGGAGGATTGTTCCCCGTGGCTGCGGGAAGTTGTCCCGGATGAGGGACCTCTCAGACGGCCTTAAGCCAATCGCCCACGAGCAGTTGGCACGATCAGCGCCCGATGCTGGCATCGACCGGAACTAGCTCACCATCCGCGCCGTCGAATGATGCAGCGGTTGAATCTGACACGCCGCGCTGGCTGCAGGGACTCGACGAGGTCGATCCGCCGCGCGGACGCGCCGCTCCAGGGGAACGCCGGACGAGCGGACGCCGACGTCCTCCCGCCCGGCGGATCGAAAGCCGCCGCGGCGCTCCGGGACTCCGCTGGCGGCGGATCGCTGTGATCGCGGCGGTGCTGGTGGCGATCCCGGCGCTCGTCTCGTACGCGAGCATGCTCACTCAGCGGTCCGACTCGAGCCTCTCGATCCGGACCGTCGAGTGGCTGCGCGACAACGGCCTGCGCGGGCTCGTCAATCGGATCGAGACGATCTACTACACGCTCAACGCTCCCGCCACGGGCGGTCCGGCGTTGCGCTCGCTGCCCAAGCTCCCGGGCGCCGACGGGGCCGTCGCGTCAACCGGCGGCGCCGGCCACCGCCGAGTCGTCTACTACCGGCCGCCGCGGATCCAACCGGTGGTCCATCCGCCGCTGCCCGGTGAGGGGGTCTGGCGTCCGACCTTCTCCGGCGGCGGCAGCCGCCCACCGGTGCTGGTCACGAGCTTCCGCCCCGACCCGAACTATCCGCAGAATGTGGCAGGGGTCGCTTGGATCGACCACACGCGCACCTCGGTGTGGCTGTATCCCGGTTTGCAGGAGCCGGCCGTGTCGATGGCCAACCGCGGACCGATGGAGGTCCCGATGTCGATGCGCGGCCGGCTGGTCGCGACCTTCAACAGTGCCTTCAAGCTCGCCGATTCCGGTGGCGGTGTCGTGCTCGGCGGCCACACGTACGCCCCGATGCAGGCAAACATGGCGACGATCGTGCGCTACCGCAACGGCACGGTGAACGTGATCGCCTGGCACGGCGGCTCAGTTGCCCGGCCAAATGTGGTCTATGCGCGCCAAAACCTGCCGCTGATCATCAACGGCGGCAGGCTCAACTCCAACCTGTCGGGCGGACCCGAGTGGGGGGCGACGCTCGGCAACGCGGTTTACGTCTGGCGCTCGGGGGTCGGGATCGACCGCCACGGCAACCTGATCTACGCGGCCGCCAACATCCAGACGGTTGTCTCCCTCGCCGAGATCCTCAAGCGGTCGGGAGCGGTACGAGCGATGGAGCTCGACATCAACACCTACTGGCCGAGCTTCATCACCTATCGCCATCCGGGCGCGCTCGGGGCCGCCAACCTGCTGGAGAGCATGGACCGATCGCCCCAGCGCTACCTGACGCCCGACGACCGGGACTTCTTCGCCGTCTACCTGCGCTGAGTGCGGCTGCCTCAGAGATCGATGTGGGTGGTGGCCTCCAGGGGTTCTTGGGGTCCTTCCGTGCCAGGTTGCGCGCGAGGTGTAGGCTGCGCGCCCGATGGCCCGCACGGAGACGATCGCGATGCCGGACGGCGGCGAGATGGGCGCCTACCTGGCGCTCCCCGAGTCCGGCAGCGGGCCGGGACTGCTGGTCCTGATGGAGATCTTCGGCGTCGGCACCTACATCCGGCGCGCGGCGGAACGGCTCGCCGAGCTGGGGTACGTGGCGATGGCGCCCGATCTATACCGCCGCACGCAACCCGGCCTCGAGCTCGAACACGACCAGGAGGGCCTGCAGGCCGCGACGGCGGCACTCGGCCGGCTCGATGTGCCGGGGGCTGTCCAGGACTCGGTCGTCGCGCTCGAGCACCTGCGCGGCCTGCCCGAGGTCGACGGGCGGGCGGGCGTCGTTGGGTTCTGTCTGGGCGGCTCGATCGCCTACTTCGCCGCCGCGCGGGCAGAGCCGGACGTGGCGGTCGCCTACTACGGATCCGCGATTCCCGATGCGCTCGACCAGGGTGATCAGATCGGCTGTCCGATCCTGTTCCACTGGGGGGCCGAGGACGGCTACATCCCGCTCGAGCAGGCCCAAGTCGTCGCCGGGGCGGCAGCGGAGCGACCGGACTGGGAGTCTCACATCCAGCCTGACGGCGGTCACGCGTTCGACAACCACGACTCGGAGATGTTCTACCGCCCCGCGGCGGCCGAGCGCGCGTGGGGTCTGACGGCGGAGTTCCTGGCGCGCGAGCTGCCGGTCGAGCAGCCGGCGTAGCGACGGGGCGGTCCCGCCCGCGCCGAGGACTGCGGTCTGGATGCCGACCTTCGAGCTCCAGTTCCCGGCCACCGAGATCGAGGCGCTCGCGTCGCGCTTTGGCTACCAGGACGAGAGCCGGCTGCTCGCGTTCGGAGCAGCGGTCACGGCCCGCGGCTATTACACGCGCGCGGAGTTCATCGAGGTGTGCGCCTGGAAGACGCCCCGCAGCCGCCCGCGTGTCGCCGCCAACTCACGGCACATGATCCACACGCGGACCGGCCGCGCGCTGGCAGCCGGCGACGAATCGGAACGGATCGGGCATCTGCTCGAGCTTCACGGGGTCGGCGTGCCCACCGCGTCGACGCTGCTGTACGTCGCATTCCCCGACGACTATCCGATCCTCGACGTCCGCGCGCTGGAGTCGCTCGGCGTCAAGCCGCGGTCGCAGTACCCGGTCAGCTTCTGGCTCGACTACCTCGACGCGTGCCGTGAGCTCGCGCGGCGCCACCGAGTGGGAATCCGGACGCTCGACAAGGCGCTCTGGCAGCACTCCAAAGAACGCAGTCGCGCCGGTCAGTGAAGCTGCGCGTGGCGATGAAGCTCCCGGTCGCGCCGGTCAGTGAAGCTGCGCGTGGCGATGAAGCTGCCGGTCGCGCCGGTCAGTGAAGCTGCGCGGTCGCGTGAACCGCGAATCCATCGCCCGTCGGGGTCGCGCCTACGCTCTGCACCTCGACGTGCGGATTTGAGAAGACGGTGATCGTCGCCAGCCCCCCGAGCGGGACATCGGGAACCACGACGAGCGCTCCGTTGCGGGCCGCGACGGTCGCGTCGACCGACGCGCTGAGCCCGAGTAGCGATGCCGTCCCGCGGACGGTCAGGGTGCCGTCACCGGACGCGACGGGCGTGACTGACTGGAGGATCGGGAGCGCTTCGCGGATCGCGTCCTCGGTCACCGCCGCGCTGCCCGTCAGCTGGTTTCCGTGCTTGGAAAGCGTGGCGTCCTGAAGCGTCAGCAGACCCGTGTCGAGCTGGGTCGCTGAGGCGGTCAGCGTGCCGACGTCGCTCGCCTGATCGAGCAGGCTCGCCAAATGGCCGGGCTCGGAGCGGTAGTGGCCAAGGCGCACGACGACAGTGTCGGCCTGGTGCCAGAGCAGCTCGATCGCCGGGAACGCGCTGACGTGCACGTCGAGCACCTGGCCATTCTTCTCCAAGCGGTCTCGCAGTTGCTGCTCGGCGATTCCGGGCAGCACCAGCTGTGCCACCCCAAGCACTACCACGACCAACGCAACGACACCGCTCGCGACTAGTCGGCGCACGCTCGCGCCCGCAAACGGTTCACGCGAGCAGCGCGCGCGCCGCCGTGACCGCCTGGTCCATCAGGCGCCGGGCGTCAAGATCGGGCTCGCTCAGGCGGCGGACCATGACCCCGTCGGCAAGCGCGAGCAGGAACGTCGCGACGTCGTCGGGACCGGCGCGGAGCTCGAACACCCCCGCCTCGTTGCCGGCGCGCAGGGCCTCGGCGAGCTGGAGACGGAGCGTCCTTGCCAGCTCCGCAAGCTCTGTCGCGATGCCGGCGTTTCGCTGAGCGAGCGTCAGCAGTTCGTAGAACATCACGACCTCGCTCGATCCTTCGCTCAGAACGTCCTCGAAGCTGCGCACGAGGGCGTCGATCAGGTCGTCGGCGCCACCGGCACCCGCGACCGCCTGGTGCAGCAACTCGCCGCGGATCTGGCATTCGCGCCTTACGACCTCGACCAGGAGCCGCTCCTTGGTGCCGAAGTAGTAGTGCAGCAGGCCTCGTGAAACGCCGGCCTCGCGCGCGACGTGATCGAACGTGGAACCGGCGAAGCCTCGCGCGGCAACGCTCGCGCGCATCGCCTCTACGATCCGCCCCGCTTTGTCGCCGGGCAGCTGCGGTACGGGCTGCTGGGGTACGGCCGTCGCCATTGAGGCGATTCTATGCCCGGCTTCGTCGCTTAACGAGAAAGCGCCCCGGTGCGGGGCGCCTTCGCGCAAACGTGTCAGGCGTTGATCACGCCGCGGTGACCGGGGTCGCCGGCGGCGGCGTCGTCGCACCGGTGGCCGGCGGCGTGTACTGGAACTCCTCCTCGGCGCCGAACAGCGTGTCGAGCACCTTCGAGCGCAGCTTCTCGCTGGCGGCGAGCGCGGCGACCGCACCGACGAACGCGATCATCAGCTTGCGGCCCAAACGCCGACGCTTGCGGGCCTTCTGCTTGGGTGCCTCGGTGAGGCTCACGGTCGCCTCGCGGATCGCCTCGGCGGCAGTCTTGAGGTCGTTGTGAAGCTTCTTGTCCTCGAGCAGCGCGCGATGGGGAGCCTTGCCGTTCGTCAGCCGCTCGTACGCGCTCTTGGTCGAGTCAAGTGCGACGCGTACGTTGTCGCGCAGCTTCGAGTCCTCGATCAGGCGCATGATGTACGGGTTGGCCTTTGTGATGTTCGTCAGGTCGGCGGGGCTGAACGACACACCCTTTGACTTCTTTCGCGATGGCATCTATCTCCTCGGGCGCTCGGTGGGCGGATCAGTGCTCAGGATACGGGATACCCGGGTGTCCGCCGTTTAGCCAGTGCCACGTCGAGCACCTCGCCGATCGTGGACACGAACACGAACCGGATCGTGCTGCGTAGGTGGGCCGGAATCTCGTCAATGTCCTGCTCGTTGAGCGCCGGGGCGATCACGGTCTTGATCCCGTTGCGCTGCGCCGCCAGCGCCTTCTCCTTCAGCCCGCCGATCGGGAGCACCTGGCCGCTGAGCGTGATCTCGCCGGTCATCGCGACGTCGGAGCGGACCGCCCGACCCGAGATCAGCGACGCGAGCGCCGTGACCATCGCCACGCCGGCGCTCGGGCCGTCCTTGGGGGTCGCGCCGGCGGGTACATGGATGTGGATGTCGTGGGTCGCGAACCAATCGGTCGGCAGCTCGGGTTCCAGCTCGGCGGTGTTGGCGCGGACATAGGTGAGCGCGGCCTCCGCCGACTCGCGCATCACGTCCCCCAGCTGCCCGGTGGTCGTCAACCGCCCGCGGCCGGGCATCGCGCTGGCCTCGATGAACAGCACCTCGCCGCCGACAGGGGTCCAAGCAAGACCGGTGGCGACCCCGGGCCGCGACGTCCGGCGGCGCGTCTCGGAGAAGAATTTGCGCTTGCCCAGCAGCTCGCGGACGCGCGGCTCAGTGATCGACACCTTGCGCGCAAGTCTGCCCTCGGCCACCTGTAGCGCGACCTTGCGACAGATCGTTCCGACCTCGCGCTCGAGTTGGCGGACTCCGGCCTCGCGCGTGTAATCGGCGATGATCGTTCGCAGGGCCGGGTCCGTGAACGCGATCCTGCGGCCTGAGAGCCCGTTGCGCTCGATCTGCCGCGGCACGAGGTAGCGCTTTGCGATCTCGAGCTTTTCCGCTGCGGTGTAGCCGGCGAGCTGGATCACCTCCATCCGGTCACGCAGCGGGCCTGGGATCGTGTCGAGCGTGTTCGCCGTGGTCACGAAGATCACGTGCGCGAGCGAGAACGGCAGGTCGAGGTAGTGGTCGCGGAAGGTGTCGTTCTGCTCCGGGTCGAGCACCTCGAGCATCGCGCTCGCTGGATCGCCCCGGAAGTCGGCGCCCATCTTGTCGATCTCATCGATCATCAGGAGCGGGTTGTTCGAGCCCGCATCGCGCATCGCCCGGATGATGACCCCGGGCAACGCGCCGATGTAGGTGCGGCGGTGGCCGCGGATCTCGGCCTCGTCGCGGACTCCACCAACGCTGATCCGCTCGAACCGGCGTCCGAGCGCCCGCGCCAGCGAGCGCCCGAGCGAGGTCTTGCCGACACCCGGCGGCCCGACGAACAGCAGGATCGTTCCCCGGGCGTCGGGCTTCAGGGAACGGACGGCGAGGAACTCGAGAATCCGGTCCTTGACCTGCTCAATGTCGTAGTGATCCTCGTCGAGCACCTTGCGCGCGTGGCGCAGGTCGAGGTTGTCGTCAGTCGATTTGTCCCACGGCAGCGACGCGATCCACTCGAGGTAGTTGCGCACGACGCCGTACTCGGCCATCGCCGGCTGCAACCGCTCGAGCCGGCCCAGCTCGCGATCCACCTGCTTGCGCGCCTCCTCTGGTAGGTCAATCGCGGCGAGCTGCTCGCGCAGCTCGTTGACCTCGGCGGTCACCTCGTCGGTCTCGCCGAGCTCCTCCTGGATCGCCTTCATCTGCTGGCGCAGGAAGTACTCACGCTGGCCCTTGTCGAGCTCGGACTGGACCTGCGACTGGATCTTGGTCCCGAGCGCCACCACCTCGAGCTCGCGCGCGAGTATCTGTGACAGGCGTCGCAGGCGTTTGGCGACGTCGAGTTCCTCGAGCAGCTCTTGCTTTTCCTCGGTCTTCAGCCGCAGCGCACCGGCGATCACGTGCGTGAGCACGATCGGGTCGTCGACGTTGGCGACCATAATCTGAAGCTCCTCGGGCAGGTACGGGACCTGTCCCACGATGCTCGAAAACGTTTGCTGCACGTTGCGCATCAACGCCAGCAGCTCGGCGCTCTCGCGCACGACGTCGGGCGCCTGCTCGACGACGGCGACCAGGTATGGCTCAGTCTGCAGCCAGTCGACGATTCGCACCCGCTGGCCACCCTGGATCAGGACCCGCTGTGAACCGTCCGGGAGGCGGATCATGCGCGCGATCGATCCCAGCACGCCGACCGAGTAGAGCTGATCCGGACCAGGCGCCTCGACCTCCGGATCGCGGCTGGCGACCATCACGAGCGAGCGGTCGCCGCGGAGCGCATCGTTGACCAGCTCGATGCTGCGCTCCTGTCCGACGTTCAGCGGCACCGGCATCTCGGGGAAGGTGACGGTGTCGCGCAGCGGCAGGATCGCTACCTGGTCGGGGAGCTGCGTCGCCCCGGCGACGGCCACCTCGGTGGCGCCGTCCGCCGGGACGCCGACTTCGATCATCGGGGTTCCCGGCTCTCGATCGGCACGGCGCGCAAGCGCGGTGGTTGCTGCGCGAGCGGCAGCTCGATCCGGAGCATCCCGTTCTCGTAGCGCGCGGTCGCCTCGTCCGAGCGGACCTCGGCACCGAGCTCGACGACCCTGCGGAACGGGCCGCGTTCGATCTCGACCTGCTGGTAGACGTCGCCCTCCGGCTGCGCCGGCCCACGGACACCGGCGAGGATCAAGGTTCGACCCTGGATCTGGATCTCCAGCTCGCGGCCGTCAACCCCGGCGAGCTCGGCGGTCACGACGGCCCGCGGCGGTTCAGAGACGTAGGCGACATCGACCGCGGGCCACGAACCGCCGCGGCGGCCGGCGAGGCCGGCGCGGTCGAACATGTCTCCGAACAGTTCGTCCATCTCGCGCCGCATGCGGTCAAAGTTCGCGAACAGATCGCGCTCGGACATCTGCGTTGAAGGGTAACTCGCCGCACGCGTCGGATGCCGCCGGGCGGCCAGTGCCCCGAGTCAGACTCGCGACATCAGACGCTGTACACGTCGCCCTCGCGGGCCAGCTCCACCGGACCGCCGTACGCCTTGACGGCCTCCTCGCGAGCCCACTCGGGATCCAGTTCGTCGGAGTAGTGGGTCAGGATCAGGCGGCGCGCGCTCGCTTCACGACCGTGCTCGCCCGCCTCGCCCGGCGTCAGGTGGCCGCGGATTCCGGTTCGCTCGGGGCGTGGCAGCGTCGCCTCGATCAACAGCATGTCCGTGTCGTGGGCAAAGCGGACGAGTTGCTGGTTGGGGCTGCAGTCCGCGCTGTACGTGAACCGCGAGCCGTTGCTCGCGAGCTCGACCGCGTAGGTGACCGTGAAGTGCGGCACCTCGCAGAAGCGAACCCGGAGCGGTCCGACGGTGAGCTCGTCGCGCGGCTCGTACTCGTGGACCGAGAACGCGTTCTCGATCAGGTCGTCCGGACCCCAGCAGCCGACGATCTTGCGAAACAGCTGAGTCGCGCCGCCGGGCACGTAGAGCTCGGGGCGAGCGGGCTCGTCGGTCCCCGGCCAGCCGCCGACCGGGACCGGCTGCTGGCGGGGCGCGTAGCAGAGCGCGTAGCTGTAGGGCACCAGATCGAGGAAGTGGTCAGCGTGCATGTGGCTGATCAGCACCGCGTCGACGTCGACGTAGTCAATCGTCCGGCGCAGCTTCGAGAACACGCCGTTGCCACAGTCGAGCAGCAGCGTGAAGTCGCCCTCCTGGACTAGATAGCCGCTACATGCCCCAGCCGCGTCCTGCCAGGACGGCGACTTTCCCAAAACGGTTATGTGCACTCTGGTCCTCTCGTTCTCGTGGCCCCGCACGTGCTTCATGCGAGGAGCACGGGCGCACACTTTAGTGTTTTGAACCCGTAACGGTGGCGCATCGAATGCGCGCTCGCCGGCGAACCGGGAGACTGTGCCGGTGAGCGCGGCGCACCTGCAGATACCGCTGGTCGCCGCGGTCGCGTCGACGCGTTTCGAGTCATCGATGCTCGCGCTCGGAGCGCTGCTGATCGTCGGCGCGCTCACCTCGGGGTTGGCGAAACGGAGCTTCGTCTCGTTGACGGCCATCTTTGTGCTGGCCGGGTTCGTGCTGGGCGACGGCGGCCTGAAGCTCCTGCACTTCGACGCCGACAGCTCGTTCGTATCCGAGCTGGCCACCGCGGCCTTGATCGTGATCCTGTTCCGCGACGGGCTCGAGGTCGACGGCGAGATGCTGCAGTCGCACTGGCATCTGCCGTTTCGCAAGCTGGTGCTCGCGATGCCGCTGACGGCGGCGATCGTCGCGCTCGCCGGGCGCGTGCTCGTCGGCCTCTCGTGGACCGAGGCATTCCTGCTGGGTGCGCTGCTCGCGCCGACCGACCCGGTGCTCTCCTCGGGTGTCATCACCAACCCGCGCGTGCCGCGGATCGTGCGCCATTCGCTCAACCTCGAGTCGGGACTCAACGACGGCCTCGCACTTCCTGCCGTGCTCGTGTTCGCGGCCGCGCTCGGCGCCGGCGGCGAGCATTTCGTCTGGTGGCAGTTCGCGCTCGAGAACATCGGCTTCGGCTTCATCGTCGGCGGCGTGGTCGGGTTTGCGGCGGCGAGGCTGATGCCCCGCGACGCCGGTCTGGCGCAGGGAATCCCATCGCACCAGAAGGCGCTCTACGCGCTGGGGGTCGCGTGCGCCGCTTACGGGATCGCGGCGCTACTGCCGCACGGCAACGGGCTGATTGCGGTCTATGTGGGCGCGATCGTGCTAGGGATTCAGCGCCCAGACATCCGCAGCCACTTCGAGCGCCAGTCGGAGGACCTGGTCGAGATCGTCAAGCTGGGCGTGTTCGTCGTGTTCGGGTCGCTGCTGACGCTCAACGGATTGTTCGGGTCCGGCTGGGCGGCCGTCGGCGTGGTCATAGTCACGCTGCTGGTCGCGCGACCGGTGGCGGTGTTCACGGCGCTCGTCGCGACCGAGACCGACGCCGCGACGCGCGCGTTCATGGGGTGGTTCGGCCCCAAGGGAGTGGGGACGATGACGTTCTCGTTGCTGGTCCTGGAGGAGCACGTGACGGCCAGCTCGAAGATCTTCAACCTCGCGGCGCTGACCGTGTTCTGCTCGATCCTCGCCCACGGGACGACGGATACGGCCGGCGCCGAGTGGATGGCCGACCACGCCGAGCGGGCCGATCGCGAGTTAGCCCGCGCTCAGTGATGATCGCCGTCGGCGTCGCGGTGCCGGTCGGGGTCCATCAGCCACCCCATGAACACCGCCAATAGCACGAACGCGACGAACCCGCCGACCAACGGCCAGTACATGCCCGTAAACATATACGAGCGCGAAGCCGGGGTCGCCAGTCACTAGCCGTGCAGCGCGACCTGCTCGGCCGGCGACGGGAACGCCCAGGCGACCTGCATGCGGCGCTCCTGGCGGAAGACGAATCGCATCTGCGTCGGCGGACGGAGCCCGTCGGGGTGCGCCGGGCGAAAGGTCGCACACGGCACCCCGGCGTCGATCGCGCACAGGAGATTTTGATGAAAAAAGCAGTTTTCGCAGCTCGCTTTCGCGGCTGCGGCGCGACCATTCGGCATACCCGATCCCCATACCTCGTTAGAGATTTGACACCGCCCTGTTGTCTGCATCAAAGCGAATTTCGCCCCCCTCGTGCAACGACGATTCTCGGAAATCGCAGGAACTTCGTGGACGCAGGAATAGCTGCAAAATGCGGCCGATTTGTAGCTGCCGTCGGAGAGCAGTCGCAATTTCCGCCGTTTTCCGCGGCGCCGTCGGGCGCGGACTCACCCCGGGGTGACGCCGGGGGTCGACACGAAGATCACCCGGGGTGATTGGGCCTTGGGACCTTGACGTGGCCGTGCCCCGCGCACACAATCGCCGAAAGGCAACCGCCGCTCGATGGCCAAACGCCGTTCGAAGGCAAACGCCGCTCCAGGGCAAACTCCGCCGGTTAGCGGGCAGGGAGGAAATATGTTCAGTTTGGCGAGACGACTCGTCTTGCTCACGGTCGTGTGCGTTGTGTCGGCAGGCGCGGGGTCGGCGGTGTTGGCGTCGCCGGCGTTCGCTGGTGGTGTTGACTCGAACTCCATGTATCTCAGCGGGGCGCTCTACAACCTCACCCCCTACACGTTGACGAAGGTGGCTGAGGCGAGTCCAGCAACGTGCTACAGCTACAACAGCTCGACCAACCAGTACTTCCATAATCTGACGGATTGCTGGGCGTTCGGAGAACCGGCGGCCACCATCGCGCCTGGAGGGGCGGGCGGCTACACGCTTGCCGCCAATTCCATAAGCATCTCGCGTTTTGGCACCGGCGCTGGCTTCGAGAGCGGCTACGACGGGTGGGTCACCTACCGGGTCGATGTGCTCGGAGGTGCGCCCGAGTACGTGACCTTCACGATTTCCCAGGCCTACGACAGCGGCGACTACGGTTCGGGCGGCCCCAGGCTGGACGTGTGGGATACGACCGCGCCGCCGCCGGCGGGCTACGACCCCGGGTCAAATCCCAATCCGCCAGCAGCGCAGACCCCGAACCCGCAGGTCACGTACTCGCATAACAACCCGTATCAGTTCGATCAGACCTTCCAGATCGCCGGCGATTACACGGTTGACGCGTCGACGGATCTGGGCAAGCCGTTCGTCGACGTGCTGAACGCGATGTGTGCCGACGCCAAGAACACGTCGTGCTCGTTCACACAGACGTCACCCCTGACGTGGGGGATCGGTGATCCGAGCCCTCCGTTTTCGGCCTCAAACTGCGTGCTATCAGGAGCGCAGCTGGGCGATGAGCCGAACTACTTCTCGGTCGGGTACGAGGCAGCGCAGTCGGCCAGCCTGAGCGTGGGCGGAGGCATCACCGCAAGCGCCGAGTTCAAGCTGTTCGATGTCGTCGGCAACGAGGTTTCGGTCAGCATTGAGGCGGAACACGAGTGGCAGGAGGTCAAGTCGCTAGCGCGCACTAGCAAGGTCTACATCCCGGATAACGACATTGCGTTCCTGTGGGTGGTGCCGGTGGTCGGCAAAGTGACGGGGACCTTGGTGGTCTCCAACGGGGCGGCGAAGTTCACCGCGACCAACTTCACAGAGGTGCGCAGCGGCGTGACCAAGGACGCCCTGACGCCGGCATTCAACGTGATCACCAAGGTGCGCCCGATGACCGCAGCGGAGATCAAGGGACACTGTGGGGGCTCGCAGGGGACCACGGGGCTCGGGGCGAGCCAGCCGACGCCGGTCAAGCTGGCGCAAGGTCAACCCGTGACGGGCGTGAAGCTGGGGCAGACCCAGGCCGAGATCCTAAAAGAGCTCGGACGGCCGATGGCCAGGAGTTTCCCGTCCGATCCATGTCAGGATCTTGACCGGGCGTGCGATGCCGTCCCCGGGACCGGGGGTCGCTGGTCCTACCGGCACCTGTCAGTGGTGTTCGGGCAGGACCTGCGCGTCAGCGGACTGATCTACACGGGGCCGCGGCGCAGCACCGAGCACGTCGGCGTCGGCTCAAGCTGGGCTGCCGTGCGCGGCGCGTACCCCGAAGCCTCGTGCTCTCGGTCGGGACGGCAGAAGGACTGCACGCTGACCGGCGCGTACGGGGGGTTCACCGTCAAGACCGTGTACCAGTTCATCAAGAAGACAGCAGGGCGGTATAGGTGCAACAGGGTGCTGACCTATCTGACCTCTGTCACCGACGACCCCGCAGAGGTGAAGTCATGAGCGCGCTAGCGCGATACGACCTGATGAAGCGCCGGCTGTGGCCGGTGGGCCTGGCCGGAGCGGTGCTGGTCACCGCGGCGGCCATGCCCAGTGGCGCTCTGGCCGCGGCGCATACAACCTCCGCTGCTGGGGCCGTGCGCGCCGCTGCCGGGGCCGTGCACGCCGCTGCCGGGGCCACGCGCGTCGCGCGCGCCGCGCAGGACAACCCCACCGAGGTGATCGACGCCCAGACCGATCCGGATAAGGCCGGGGCGGAGCTCAGCTCGGGCTGCGCGGACCTCTCCAACTGCAAATGGCAGACGGACAAGGTCACCGCTGGCTACGGTCCGGCGAGCATCCTCGGGGACGAGCTTTACAACTGCAGCACGGACCCGAACGATGTCGCCGAGACGTCGGTGGAGTGGAGCGACGAGCGCGCCGAATCGACCAGCATCTCCGAAAAGATCTCGGTCAAACTGTCGCTGGGGTTGATCGGGTTCGCCGACAGCTCGGTTGAATTCGAGGCCTTCAGCAAACAGGCGGAGACGTTCTCAACCAAGGTGACCGTGGAGAACGCGGTCTCCGTTCCCGCGGGGTATTACGGGTACACGACCACCCGAGTGTTGTCCGCCCTCGTCACCGGGAACACGTACATCACCGAGGGCATCAACAAGCTGATCGAGGTCAAGGACATCAACATGTCCTTCCCCGGCTACCAGACCAGCTACGACCAAAGCGATTCGCGGATCCAATACAACGGCATCAAAGGTCCAATGGGTGCGGACCAGATCTCGTCGCGCTGCGGTGCAGTCAACGAGAACCCGACCGCGGTCAGCCACACCTCGAGCGGCCTGCTCGGCGCCGCCCGTCCGACGGTCCCGAAGGTCCGGACCGGTAGCTTCAAGCTCGCCGTCTGCCGGCCGAACGGGTCCTGCGTGACGCGCAAAGCCACGGGGCCGCGCCTGGCGGTCGTCGGCCAAGCCACCGCCAGCTTAACTGCGCGCGGCGCCACGTACGCTGTCGGGACGGCGAATGGCGGGCGCGTGCGGTTGACCACGCGACTGCCGGTCAGACCCGGGGAGTACACGCTGACCCTTCATGGCGCAACCCGGCGCCGTGCCCGCAGCGTGAGCTACAGCACCACGATCGTCCCGATCACAGTCAGCTGACCTCCGGCGCGATCTCGCGCACGGGCTCCGGGAGGCACCCCCCAATGCCTCGGCCGAAGGGGCGCCGTCTCACGCAAGAGAGACGGCGCCCCCGGGCCACCGGAGCGCGGGGCACCGGCGCGCGACGCGGTAGCTTTCGCGACGCGATGGCCGGCCCCGATCACGCGCAGCTGATCTCGCTCGCCGACTACGAGCGAGAGGCGGCCGCGATTCTGAATCCGGGCGCGCTCAACTACGTCTTCGGCGGCGCCGGGAACGAGACCACGATGCGCGACAACCTCGCCGCCTGGGACCGGCTGGCGATCGTGCCGCGGGTACTGGTCGGCGGATGGCCGGTGCAACCCGGGGTGGAGCTCTTGGGTCACACGCGGCCACACCCGATCGTGATCGCGCCGACGGCTTTCCAGGCCCTCGCCCACCCCGACGCCGAGCCTGCGACCGGGCAGGCGGCCGCGGCGACCAGCGCGATCATGTGCCTCTCGACGTTCGCCACGACTTCTCCGGAGCGGCTCGCCGAAGCGGCCCCCGACGCCACCCGGTGGTTTCAGCTGTACGTGCTCAAAGACCGCGAGATCAGCTGGGAGCTGGTCCGCCGGGCCGCGCGCGTCGGCTTTGAGGCGATCGTGGTCACGGTCGATCTGCCTGTGCGCGGGGCGCGCGATCGCGAGAACCGCTTCCCCGTCTCAGAACAGGAGGACGCCGAGCTCGAGCAGGCGTCGTCGCTGGTCGCGGATTACGGCATCACGCCTGCGGACGTCGGCGCTCAAATCGATCCAGAGCTGGGTTGGGCCGACATCTCGCGGCTGGTCAGCGACAGCCCGGTACCGGTGCTCGTCAAGGGCATCCTGACTGCGGCTGACGCGCGGCTCGCGGTCGAGCATGGAGTCGCCGGCGTTGTCGTCTCAAACCACGGCGGCCGTCAGCTCGACACGGCGGTATCCGGCGCCGATGCGCTCCCGGCCGTAGTCGACGCTGTCGGCGACCAGATCGACGTGCTGGTCGACGGCGGGATCCGCCGCGGGACAGACGTGCTCAAAGCGCTCGCGCTCGGCGCCCAGGCGGTGCTGGTGGGCCGTCCGGTGGTCTGCGGTCTGGCTGTCGCCGGCGCGGACGGCGCCCAGCGCGTCCTTGAGATCCTGCTGGCCGAGTTCGAAACCGCGCTCAAACTCGCGGGAGCGCCGGCTGCGACGGAGCTCGACCGGAGCTTCATCACGCGGGCGCCGTGGGCGCCGGCCGGACTGTGAAGATCCTCGTCACGGGCGTCAGTGGCTACGTGGGCGCGCTGACCGTTCCGGCGCTGCTGCGCGAAGGTCACGAGGTCCGCGGCCTTGCGCGCGACCCCGAGCGTGTGCAGCTCGAGATTCCAGTGGTCATCGGCGACGCGGTGACCGGCGCCGGCTTGGCGGAGGCGCTCGACGGCGTCGACGTTGCGTACTACCTGATCCATTCGATGGAACCCGGGCAGGAGCAGCCGTTTCACGACCTCGAGCGTGTCGCCGCGGAGCGGTTCGCGACCGCGGCGGCCCGAGCCGGGGTCGGCCGGATCGTGTACCTCGGCGGCATCGTTCCCCGTGACGGACCCGAATCCGATCACCTCGCGAGCAGGCTCCAGGTCGAACGCGTCCTACTCGAGCAGGTTCCCGACTCAGTCGCGTTCCGGGCATCGATCGTGGTTGGCGCGGGGTCGCGGTCGTTTCGCTTCCTGGTGCGACTGGTTGAGCGCCTCCCGGTACTCGCGGTTCCTTCGTGGCACCGCAACCGCACGCAGCCAATCGACGAGCGGGACGTCGTGGCACTCCTCGTCAAGGCCGCGACCAGCGACGCGGTCGGTGGCCGCTCACTCGACGTCGGCGGTCCTGACCTTGTCACTTATGGTGAGTTGATCGACCGGATCCGGGAGCTGATGGTCGTCGGTAGAGCCACGCTCAGCTTCAACCGCCTGACCGTAACCCCGATCGCGAGCCGGATCGCCGCGCTGGTTGCCGGAGAGCAGCACGAGCTGATCGGTCCGTTGATGGAGAGTCTTGGCACCGATCTAGTGCCGCGCGACAATCAAGGGCTCCAGCTGCTTGCGGTTAAGCCTCACACACTCGACGCGGCGATCGAGCACGCGCTTCGCGATTGGGAGATGCGGGAACCGTTAGCAGCGCGTTAGAAAGCGAGCGCGCGCCGGCGTGCGCCCGACCGTTACTGTCCGCCCATCGAATGAGCACCGTTAACGCGAGAATCGAGATCGACGCCCCGCTCGAGCACGTCTGGGAGACGGTCATGGACCCACGGCGGCTCGGCGATTGGGTGACCATCCACAAGGCGGTCCGGAACGTCTCCGACTCCCCGGTGCGACGCGGTACGACGATGGATCAGTCGATCCACGTGCGCGGGGTGACCTTCCATGTCCACTGGACATTGGTCGCTGTCGACGCGCCCAACTCTGCGGAGTGGGAGGGCCTCGGACCGGCCCATTCCACGGCCCGGATCCGCTATGCGCTCAGCCAGCCCGAAGATCGGTGCACCCTTTTCGAGTACACAAACGAATTCCATCCTCCGGGCGGCCGCCTCGGAGACGTCGCCGGCCGGATGATTGTCGGCGCGGTCTCCGAGTACGAGGCACAACATTCACTTGCACGACTGAAGACGCTCCTCGAGAAGAAACGTAAGAACTCCTGACATACACAGTCACTAGGTGTATCGTCTAGCGCGAATAGAACTAGACACTGGAGGTGGATTCAGTTGGCGGATTTCGTAGACAGCACGGTCAAGGACATCGACAGACGGCTGGCGGAACTCCAACAGGAGGTCACCAAGCTCGAGGCTGCGCGCTCCGCGCTCGTCGGTGGCCGCCGGGGGCCGGGCAGGCCTCGCGGATCTACGACCAGAAGGACCCGCGCCACCCGCGCTCCCGCGCGACCCGCGCGACCCGCGCAACCGGTCGCACGCGTCGCCGGCGCGGTGGTAACACTCGCGCGACGCAGGCGCTCGAGCTCGTACGCGAGCGCCCCGGGATCACGATCCCACAGATCGCCGAGGCGCTCAAGATCGAGCCGAATTATCTGTACCGGGTGATGCCGAAGCTCGTCGAGGATGGCTCGGTAAAGCGCGACGGCCAGGGCTGGCACCCGGCGTCGTGAGCGAACGGTCCGCGTCCTTCGCGGACAATCCGCGTCCTGAGCGGACAGTCGAGCCGATAGGGAGCACCGCCGCGATCGTCAGATAGCGACCGATCGCGGCGGCCCGCAACCTGTTCTAAATCAGCCCGAGCTCCTGGACGGCGGCGCGCTCGTCCATCAGCTCCTTGACGGTCGCGTCGATCCGTGACCGTGAGAAATCGTCGAGCTCGAGGCCCTCGACGATGCTCCACTCACCACCGCTGCAGGTGCATGGGTAACCGGAGAAGATTCCCTCCTCGACACCGTAGGCGCCGGTCGAGAAGAGCGCCATCGACACCCAGTCTCCGCTGGGAGTCCCGTGTACCCAATCGTGGACGTGGTCGATCGCGGCGTTGGCCGCGGAAGCGGCGCTGGACGCGCCGCGAGCCTCGATGATCGCCGCCCCACGCTTCTGCACCGTGGGGATGAAGTCGTTCTCGATCCAACCCTGATCGTTGATCGTCTCGGCCGCGTTGGCGCCGTTCACCTTGGCGTGAAAGACGTCCGGATACTGGGTCGCCGAATGGTTGCCCCAGACCGTCATGTTGGTCACGTCGGCGATCGCGGCACCGCTTTTGCCGGCGACCTGGGCGATCGCGCGGTTGTGATCGAGGCGCATCATCGAGGTGAAGCGCTCGGGCGGGATGTCGGGCGCGTTGCTCTGTGCGATCAGGCAGTTGGTGTTCGCCGGGTTGCCGACGACCAGCACCCTGATGTCGGAATCAGCGTGGTCGTTGAGCGCCTTGCCCTGCGGCTTGAAGATACCGCCGTTCGCTTCGAGCAGATCCCCGCGTTCCATTCCCTTCGTGCGCGGGCGAGCGCCGACGAGCAGCGCGACCTGCGTGCCGTCAAAGGCCTTGTCGGGATCGTCGTAGATGTCCAACCCAGCCAGCAGTGGAAAGGCGCAGTCGTCAAGTTCCATCGCGGTGCCTTCGGCCGCCTTAACGGCCGCCGGAATTTCGAGCAGCGACAGGTGCACGGGCGTGTCGGGTCCTAGCATCTGACCGCTTGCGATCCGGAACAGGATCGCGTACCCGATCTGACCGGCGGCGCCAGTCACTGCCACTTTTACTGGAGACTGTACTAGCCATTGGAGCCGTGTTCCTTCCTCGATGGTGCCGCGAACCGCAGCCGCGCCGCGAACCTTCGGGTCATCACTCGTTTCGCTCGATGCTATAGCTGAGCGCGCCACTGGCGCGCGGCGATGAGGGGTCAGGCGTTGAGGTCGATGCCGTAGACGTCGCTGAGCTTGCCTTTGAGGTAGCGGACGAACGGCCCAACGGACATCGGGCCACCGGCCTCGCGCTCGAGCAACTCAGTGGTCGTGAACTTCGAGCCGTGGCGGTGGATGTGCTCGACGAGCCATTCACGGAGCGGCGACAACTCACCTGCGGCGAGCCGCTGATTGATGTCGGGCACGTCCACCTGTACCCGCTCCCACAGCTGTCCGGCGATCAGGTTCCCAAGCGCATAGGTGGGGAAATAGCCGATCAACCCGGCTGACCAGTGAACGTCCTGAAGCACGCCGTTGGCGTCGTTGTCGACCTCGATCCCGAAGAATTCCGCAAAGCGCGTGTTCCACGCCTCGGGCAGGTCCTTGATCGCGAGGGTCCCATCGATCAGCTGCTGCTCGAGCTCGAACCGCAGCACGATGTGCAGGGCATAGGTGACCTCGTCTGACTCGACCCGGATGTAGGAGGGCTTGATCCGGTTCACCGCGTGGTACAGGGTGTCGGCGTCGAGGCCGTTCAAGGATCCGGCGAGGTGCTCGCCGACGAGCGGCGCGAGGACGCCGCAGAATGGGCGCCCGCGACCGACCATGTTCTCCCACAACCGGCTCTGGGACTCGTGCATACCGAGCGACTCCCCGGCGCCGAGTGGGCTGCGCGCGAGCGACGACGGGATCCCCGCCTCATACAGCCCGTGCCCGCACTCGTGCATCGCGCCATACAACGCCGCGGGGAAGTAGCTCTCGTCCCAGCGCGTCGTGATCCGCACGTCGCCCCGGCCGATCCTGGTGGCGAACGGGTGAACCGTGTCATCGAGCCGCCAGCCGTCGCGGTTGAAGCCCATCATCGCGACCGTCGCGTCGATCAGCGGACGCTGGCGCTCGACCGGAAAGTGACCGTGTAGGGCGCTGTCGTCGACGGTCACCCCGTCGGCCGTCAGGCGCGCGATCACCGGGACGAGCTCTGACCGTAGCTCGCCGAACAGTGCCGCGACCGTGGTCGTCTTCATCTCCGGCTCGTAGTCATCGAGCACGACGTCGTACGGGCACTCGTACTTGCCGCTACCGATGTGACAGTCGACATATTCACGCGCGAGCTCGAAGTTGTGCTCGAGATATGGGGCGAAGGCGGCAAAGTCAGACTTGGCACGGGCGTCGATCCATGCCTCCTGCCCGATCGACGCCGCGCGGGTGAGCTCGGCCGCGAGCTCGGTCGGCACGCGTCGAGCCTTGTCCCACTGACGCCGCACGAGGCGCACCAGACTGGCGTCGTCGGACGCGGGATCGGCACCATTGAGCTCGCTCGCCGCTCCTTCGAGCAGCCGTCCGGTCTCGTCGTCGATGAACATCTCGTGGCCGATCCGCTCGAGCGTCGCGAGCGATTCGGCTCGGCCGGCGCCACCGAGCCGAGGCATCATGGTCTGCTGATCCCACATGGCCAGAGAGGAGACGTGGCGGAGATCTGACAGCTGCGCCATGCGCTCCTTCAAATCCTGAAGTCGGGTAGTCATTGCACACTCCTCGGCGCCGGACGCTCGATCGGCGGCAGCAGCTGTTGCCTATGCGACCATTGCAGTATGTGGCGAAGGCCTGGGTCGATCAAGCTGATGGACGTGTTCGGGTTCCGGATCGGGGTCGACCCCAGCTGGTTCCTGATTCTGTTCCTGCTGATTTTCCTGCTGTCGGGGCCGTTTCGCGCAACGCTGCACAGCTCCGACGCGGTCGCGTACCTGACGACCGTGATCAGCGTGCTGCTGTTGTTCGCATCGCTGATTGTGCATGAACTGGGCCACGCACTGGTGGCTCGCCGGCATGGAATCGAGGTCAAGCGGATCGATCTGTTTCTGTTCGGTGGGTTGACCCAGATGAGCCGCGATGCGGCAACACCTGGAGAGGACTTCAAGGTCGCCGTGGCGGGTCCGGTGGCGACCGTCGGCGTGATCCTAGTGTGTCTCGCGATCGACGTCGCGCTGGTCGGATCTCACCGGCTGCTGCACGCGATCGCGCTCGACAACGACGTCACGATCACGCCGGTGCTGCTGGCACTCAGCCTCCTGCTGCCGATGAACGTCCTGCTGCTCGTGTTCAACCTCGTCCCCGCATTTCCGCTCGACGGGGGAAGGATCGCCCGCTCGATCATCTGGCGGATCACGGGCGAGAAGTCGCGCGGCACCCAGATCGCGGCGAGGATGGGCCAGGGGTTTGCGGTGTTCCTGGCCGGGATCGGCCTCTGGCTGCTGTTGTCCTACGGCAGCTTTGGCGGACTGTGGCTGGCGGCAATCGCTTACCTACTGTGGCAGTCGGCCAAGAGCGCGCTGCTACAGACGGCGATGACGCAGCGCATCGAGGGCTTGCGCGTCGAAGACATCATGGACTCGCACCCGGTCGCGATTCCGGCGACGTCGCCGGTCGGCCAGGCACTCGACGAGTACTTCATGCGCTATGGCTGGGCCTGGTTTCCGGTCGTCGATGAATCCGGGCACTTTGTCGGGATCGCGCGCGCGGAACGCGCCCAGGCGTCGGCCGACGCCGGCGAAGGTTGGTTGACGATGCAGGCCGTGCTCGAGTCCGACAAGGTCGCGAGCCTCCAGGTCCAGGAGGACCGTCCGATCAGCGAGTTGCTCACGTCGGAGGCCCTGGGCCGACTGGGAGCGCTGATGGCGGTCGATCGCGACGGTGTGCTGCGGGGCGTGGTGACGGTCGACCAGGTGCGCCGGGCGCTGCAGGCGGCGTTCGCGCAACCGGTCTGAAGCGGTCGGCAAGCCCCCCTCATTTATATTGAGAACGTGCCCTCACACGACGTCCTGATCATCGGCGCCGGCCTAGCCGGGCAGCGCGCGGCGCTGGCCGCCGCCGAGGAGGGCGCGACCGTCGGGATCATCTCCAAGGTCCATCCGGTGCGGTCACATTCGGTCGCCGCCGCCGGCGGCATCAACGCGGCGCTCAACCCGGAGGACACCTGGGAGTCGCACGCATTCGACACGGTCAAGGGCTCGGATTACCTCGGCGACCAGGACGCGATCGAGATCATGTGCCGCGAGGCTCCCGACGAGATCCTGTGGTTGGAGCACGCGGGCGTCACCTTCCACCGAAACGCGACCGGTCACCTCGGAACGCGGGCGTTCGGGGGCGCGTCCGCCGCCCGCACCTACTACGTGGCCGACATCACCGGCCACGCGATCCTGCACGTCCTCTACGAGCAGCTGATGAAGTACAACGTCCAGATCGACCGCTTCGAGGAGTGGTTCACGACCGACCTGCTCCAGGATGAGAGCGGTCGCTGCGTCGGCGCGGTCTGCCGCAACCTTCGCGACGGGGCCCTGGAGGTGTTCAACGCCAAGACCGTAATCCTCGCGTCGGGCGGCGCCGGCCAGGCGTACAAGCCGACGACGAACGGCTTGATCGTGACCGGCGACGGGATCGCCCAGGCATACCGGATCGGCGCGCTGCTGATGGATATGGAGATGATCCAATACCACCCGACGACGCTCGCCGGCAACGGGCTCCTGATCACGGAGGGCGCCCGCGGCGAGGGGGCGTGGCTGCTGAACGCCGAGGGCGAGCGGTTCATGGAGAAGTACGCGCCCAACAAGCTCGAACTGGCCTCGCGCGACGTTGTCTCCCGCGCCGAGCAGACCGAGATCAACGAGGGCCGCGGCTTCCCGGACGGCACCGTCGCGCTCGACATCACCAAGGTTCCCCGGCGGCGGACGCTCGAGGCGCTGCGCGAGATCGTCAACATCGGTCGCGACTTCGCGGGCGTCGACATCACCCACGAGCCGATCCACATCCGCCCCGGCCAGCACTACATCATGGGCGGGGTCAAGACCGATTCAGACGGGCGGACGTCGATCCCCGGGCTGTATGCGGCCGGCGAAGTCGCCTGCGTGTCCGTGCACGGCGCCAATCGGTTGGGCGCCAACTCGCTACTCGACACGCTGGTCTTCGGCCAGCGGAGCGGCGTGGATGCGGCCACGCAAGCGATGCAGATGCCGATGCCGAGCACTCCGCCCAACCGCGTCGACGACACCGCGGCGATGATCAAGGCGGTCATCGACCGGCCCAAGCGCGGGCGGCGAGTGTCCGCGATCAAGGACGAGCTCGGCGAGACGATGAACCAGTACGTCGCCGTGTTCCGCGACGCAGACGGACTGCAGAAGGCGCTCGAGATCGTCCGCCGGCTCAAGGAGGAGGAACCGAAGGCGGCGATCGACGACAAGGGCACGGTCTTCAACCAAGACGTGATCGGAGCGATCGAGCTCGGCTACATGCTCGATGTCGCAGAGGCGACAGTCGTTGGCGCTATCGAGCGCACCGAGTCACGTGGCGCACAGTTCCGGACCGACTATCCCGAGCGCAACGACGGTGAATGGCTCAAACACATCGACATCTCGGTGAACGGCACCGACCTACCAAACGTGACCTTCTCGCCCGTCACGATCACCAAGTGGCAGCCCCAGGAAAGGACGTACTGAACCGTGCCTGAATACACGCTGAGGATCCGCCGCTTTGATCCGAGGTCTGGAGAGGCTGCCTACTGGGACGAGCACAAGGTCGAGCTGGGAGAGCGCAACTCGGTGCTCGATGCGATCCTCAAGATCCGCGACGATGTCGACGGCTCAGTGGGGATCCGCTGCTCGTGCCAACAGGCGATCTGTGGCTCGTGCGGCGTGCGGATGAACGGCAAGCCAGGTCTGGCGTGCAACACGCACCTCGAGGAGGCCGCGGCGCGCGGACATGGCGTCGCCACCGATCCTGACGACGACGCCTACGAGAGCGGCGCACCGATTCCGGACGACGTGATCGAGGTCGAGCCGATGGGCAATATGCCGGTGATCCGCGACCTGATCGTCGATATGGACGCGGTCCACTGGCGCAAGATCCAGCGCGTGACCCCGTATCTGGTCAACAAGCAGCCGATACCCGAGCGCGAATACATCGTCCCGCACGACAACATGGTCGACGTCACACAGACGATGGCCTGCATCCAGTGCGGCGCCTGTGTGTCGGATTGCCTGTCGATGGAGGTCGACCCGCTGTTCATCGGTCCGGCGGCCCTGGCGAAGGCCTACCGGTTCGTCGGCGATCCTCGCGACGCCGACCACCTCGAGCGCCTTCACGACCTGTCGCAGGATCCGCATGGGATCTACGACTGCACCCACTGCTTCAACTGCATCGACGCGTGTCCGAAGGACGTCGCGCCGATGAGTCAGATCATGCGTCTGCGACGGCGCGCGGGGACTGACTACAAGATCGTCGACCGCAACAACGGGAACCGTCACGAGGAGGCGTTTGTAACGCTCGTGCGCGACTACGGGTTGCTCAACGAGGCCGAGCTGTTGCCGCGTAGCTACGGCGGCAACTCCTGGTTCGGCAAGTTCCACCCCGCGGCCGGCAAGGAGCTGTTGTCGTCGCTGTCGACCGTGTTCACCGGCCTGCTGCGAGGCAAGATGAATCCGAAGATCGCGATGTTCGGCCACAAACTGCCCAAGCGCGACCTCGGCGAGGTGAATGAGATCTTCGAAACGGTCGAGGCGCGGCCGGAGCGCGTCGAGCTGAACCTGTACGTGTCCGGCTACGAGGACGAGCCGCAGCCCGACAAGTCGCCGACGTTTCCGGGGCCAGGAGAGGGATCCGAGACCGCGTCAAGCGAAAGCGAGAACTAATGAAGGTCGCCTACTGGCCAGGGTGCGTGAGCCGGGGGTTCACGCCGGAGCTGCACGGCTCGATGGCGAAGGTCGCGCCGCTGCTCGACCTCGAGCTGATCGAGCTCGACCGCGCTGCCTGCTGCGGTGCGGGGGTGATCGCCGAGCACAACCAAGAGCTCGCCGACACGCTCAACGCGCGCACGTTCGCGCTCGCGCAGCAGACGGATGGCGAGCTGATGATGAACATCTGCTCGACCTGTCAGGGAGCCCAAGCGGAGTGTCAGGAGCGACTCGACGCTAACTCCGATTACCGCGGCCGGATCAACGAGAACATCGCCGATGAGGGCCTCGCCTATGAGCGCGGACTGACCAACAAGAATTTCCTCTGGCTGCTGGTCGAGGAGATCGGGCTCGACACCCTGAAGTCGAGGGTCCAACGTCCGCTGACCGACCTCAAGGTGGGACCGTTCTACGGCTGCTACATCGTCCGGCCGGTGGACCGCCTCGGCGTCGACTCCGAACACCCGCGCGATCGCTACATGCACATGGTTATCGAGGCGCTGGGCGGGACCGTGATCGACTACGCGGGCGTCTACAAGTGCTGTGGCTTTCCGATCATCACGATGAACAAGCATGCGTCGCTGAACATGGCCGGCCGGCACCTCGGCGATGCGATCGACGCGCACGCCGACTGCCTGGTGGTCCCCTGCCCGCTGTGTCATCTCAACCTCGACCTGCAGCAGCCGGCCGCGGCCAAGGCGGTCGGCCGCGAGCTCGGCTTGCCCGTGCTCCATCTGCCGCAGCTGGTTGGGCTGGCGCTCGGGCTGGAGCCGAAGGAGCTCGGGATGAGCAAGCACGTCGTCAAGCCGACGAGCGTGATCGACTGGTCGAGCTCGGTCGTCGCGGCCGCCGCCTGACCGGCTGGCAAGCTCAGCCGTCGTGTCCGCCGCCTGACCGGCTGGTGGTCGGACTCAACCGTCGCGGCCGCCGCCCGACCACGTCTGGCGCGACTCTTCGGCGCTGCTTACTTTCCGTGCCGAAGGTGAGATTGGTAAGCGGGGCGGGTATATGCCCCAACAATCACGCGCGACGGGACCTCTTATGACAAATACAAACGGTGAGCCGATCAGGCTCGTTCTTGGCGAATTCGAAGACATCATCAGCCGGGGGTTGTGCGCGGTGATCGACGAGGACACGCGGCTGCAATTGGTCGCCTCCGAGGTGGGCAACAAACGGCTCCCCTCCGCGCTCGCCGATTCAGCCCCCGACGTCGCGATCCTCGACTTCGGCTCGCTGTCCGATCCGACCGAGCTGCGCGATCTACACAACGCGTTCCCCACCACCCGGCTGCTACTGCTCGCCGACGAGCGCTCCACGGGTGACTGCCGTCAGCTGCTGGCATTCGGCGCCAGCGCCTGCCTCCCGAAGAGCGCCGAGGCGCGCGAGCTCGTCAAGGCGATCTGCTCGAACTCGCGCGGCGATCACGTACCGGCGCCGTCAGCGCCCGAGCCCGCCGCCGGCGAGCCACTGACCCCACGCGAGGTCGAGGTGCTCCAGCTATTGCGCGGGGGCCGCTCGAACGCCGAGATCGCCGCCACGTTGCACGTGGGCTTCCAGACGGTCCGCACCGACACCAGCAGCATTTACAGCAAGCTCGGCGTCAGCTGCCGGCGAGAGCTGCGTTCAGGCGAGGTCGCGCTGGCGCGGTCTCACCACGATTCGCCGTAGCGCCCGCCGAACACGAACTCGCTGACGGGGTTGCGGCGAAGCGTGCGAGGCCAAGGGTCGGCGCGGTAGCCGACCGAGATGTGCCCGGCGACCGCGACTCCGTCGGGGATGCCGAGCAGCTCGCGGACCTGCTCCTCGGCCGGCACCAGCAGCGTCGTGAACGCCGCACCGAGCCCCTCGTTGCGCAGCCCGAGCAACACGTTCTGGACGAACGGGTAGATCGAGGCGCCGCCGACGATGCTCGGTCGATCGAGATCGGCGTCGGTGATCGCGAGCGCGGCCAACTCGACGCACACGACCAGGTGGACCGGGACGTGATCGAAGTGGCGGGCAAACTCGTCCGCCCCGCGGAGCATCCGCAACCGCCCGGGGGGCAGACCGCTCGCCTCGCCTGCGTCGAGCGCGGCCCGACCGCCGGTCTTGACCATGTAGTCGTTCCAGGGCTGCTCGTACAGCTCGCGCAGCCGGCGCCGAACCTCTGGGGCGGTGACGACGATCAACCGCCACCCCTGCCGGTTGCCGCCGCTGGGGGCAAAGCGCGCGTTGTCGAACACGCGCTCTAGCAGCTCGCGCCGGACTGGCTCGGCGGTGAAGTCGCGCGTCGAGGGGACGCACCGCATCAGCTCGTAGAGCTCGTCAGGCAACGGATGATGTCGCGCGGTCGGCTACCAGCAGCTCCGCGATCTGGACGGCGTTGGTCGCAGCGCCCTTGCGGAGATTGTCGGACACGACCCACATGTTGAGCGCGCGCGGGTGCGACTCGTCGTCGCGGATCCGGCCGACGAACACCTCATCGCTCCCCTCGGCCGCCAACGGGGTTGGCAGATCATCGAGCAATACCCCGGGTGCGGTGGCGAGCAGCGCGCGTGCGCGCTCGGCGCTCAACGGCTCGCGGGTCTGGATGTTGACCGCCTCGGAGTGACACACCCTGACCGGCACGCGGACGCAGGTAACCGACACGCCGATCGACTCGTCCTCGAGGATCTTGCGCGTCTCGAACATCATCTTGCGCTCCTCATCCGTGTAGTCGTCGCCGTCGGCAAAGTTGCCCGCGGCACCGATCACGTTGAAACCGATCGGCTCGGGATAGACCTCGGGGGCCGGCATCTCGACCCCGTGCAGTGAGGCGTGCGCCTGCGCGTCCAACTCGTCGACCGCCTTGTGGCCGGTTCCGGACACCGACTGGTAGGTCGCCACCACGAGACGCTCGATCCCGACTGCGCGGTGGATCGGCGCGAGCGCGACCATCAGCTGCATCGTCGAGCAGTTCGGGTTGGCGATCAGGCCATGATGACCCTTCAGCGCGTGCGGGTTGACTTCGGAGACGACCAGCGGCACGTCGGGATCGCGACGGAAGGCCGACGAGTTGTCGATCACGGTCGCGCCTTGCTGCACGAAGCGACCGGCCCACTCGCGCGAGGTGCCCGCCCCGGCCGAAAACAACGCGATGTCGATCCCGTCCAGATTCGCCTGGTCGTCGAGCAGCTGGACGGTGTGGCCGTCGATCTGTGTTCCGGCCGAGCGCTTGGAGGCGAACAGGACGAGCTCGTCGGCCGGGAACTCGCGCTCGCGCAGTACCTCGAGCATCGTCCGGCCAACGGCGCCGGTGGCACCAACCACAGCTATGCGTGTCATCGCGGACCCCGTTCTGGCTCGATCCCGCCGGCCCCGAGCTCGAACGCGCTGTGGAGTGCCTTCACGGCCTGCGGCACGTCCTGCGCGCGGATGACGCATGAGATCTTGATCGGTGAGGTCGAGATCATCTCGATGTTGATGTTCTCTTCGGCCAGCGTCGCGAACACCCTTGCGGCGACACCGGGATGCGAGCGCATTCCCGCGCCGACGATCGAGACTTTGCCGATCTCGCGGTCGGTATCGATCCGCGCTACACCGAGCATCTGCTTGACCGGTTCCAGTGCCTGCTCGGCCGCGCGCAGGTCTTCGGTCCCGATCGTGAACGAGACCTCGGCCTGGCGGCCCTCCTCGAGCGGCTCATTCTGGATGATCGTATCGACGTTACAGTTCGCCTCGGCGAGCGCCGTGAAGATCGAAGCAGCGGCGCCGGGGCGGTCCGGGACGCCGAGCAGCGTGATCCGAGCCTCGTCAGTCGAGTGGGTGACGGCGGTGATCAGCGGGTGTTCCATGGTCTGGTCTTCTCCGAGCACAAAGGTACCTGGGGCGGGATCAAAGCTCGATCGGCAGTGGATCTTGACGCCGTGCGTCCGCGCGTATTCGACTGAGCGCAGCTGCAGCACCTTGGCGCCCGATGCGGCCATCTCGAGCATCTCCTCGAAGCTCACCTGGGGCAGCTTGCGGGCGTCGGGAACGATCCGCGGGTCGGCGCTGAACACGCCGGCGACGTCGGTGTAGATCTCGCACACCGCGGCGTCGATCGCGGCGGCCAGGGCGACTGCGGTTGTGTCCGAGCCACCGCGGCCGAGCGTGGTCACGTCGCGGCTCGTCGAGACGCCCTGAAAGCCGGCCACGAGCACGATCAGGTCCTCGCCGAGCGCCTCGCGGATCCGGTCGGCGCGGACGTCGATGATCCGGGCCTTGGTGTGCGACGTGTCGGTCACGATCCCGGCCTGCGAGCCGGTGAGGCTGATCGCGCGATGACCGAGGTCGTTGATCGCCATCGCGCATAGCGCGCACGAGATCCGCTCGCCGGTCGACAGCAGCATGTCCAGCTCGCGCCGGTCGGGGTCCGGCGAGACCTCCTCGGCCATCGCGATCAGCTCGTCGGTCGTCTGCCCGCGGGCCGACAGCACCGCGACCACACGCTTGCCGGATTCACGCTGGCCGACGATCCGGCGAGCTGCGTTCTTGATCCGGTCGGCGTCGGCGACCGAGGTGCCGCCGAACTTCATCACGACTGTCTCGGATACGGGCACGGCGCGCAAAGTTAGCTGAGCATCGCCTTGATGCGCTCGCGGCCGAAGTGCTCGGCCCAACCGAGAGCCGTACCGTTCCAGGTGCCGTCGCGGATGGACGGATCGGCCCCGTGCGCGAGCGCTACCGCCGCCACCTCCGGCGCATCCCACTCGGCAGCCGCGTGCAGAAGCGTGTACCCGGGGTCGCCGAGGTCCTTGGAAATGAGGTCCGGACGCTGGACCAGGATCCATTCGGTCATCGCCGGCTGAGCGGTCAAAACCGTGATCTGCAGTGGTGGCCCGGCGCCGCCGATCGGGCGCTGGAGCTCGTCCGGGGTGGGGTGCAGCGCCTCGAGCGCCTTCAGATCGCCGAACCCGATCGCCTCGACCAGCGCCTCTTGGCGCGGCGTCGTGCGCTCGCCCGGGTGGCGCCACCAGGTGCGCCCGTCTCCCATCGACTCAAAGCCCACAGTGGGTACAGGAGCTGGCCCTCGGGCGTGGCATTGAGCACCGCGTGCGTACAGCCGCGCTCGCTCGCGAACCGGCAGGCGGCGAGCGTCAGTGCGCGCCCGATCCCGCGGCGCCGGTACTTTGGCCGCACGCCCATGTCGTAGATCCCGGCGATGCCGCGCCAGCGGTTGACGATTACGCCACCGACGTTGCGGCCCGCGTCTTGCGCCGCGAACACCTGGGCGCCCTGCCTCGACGCTGACACGACACGATGCCGAGGCTGCTCTTCAGGCATGCGGTCGAGGTCGAGCGCCATCCAGTGCGGCGCCCACCCCCACTCGAACCCGCGTGCGATCAGCAGCGTGCCGAGCGCCTTGTCCTCGTCGAGCGACCAGCAGGAGAGCGTGCGCAGACTGAGCGCTTGGGCGCGGTCCACCGCCCAGGTCACCGCTACTCGAGTCCGCGTCGTCGGAAAGGCGATCGCCCCTTCGTCGCCGTGTACGAACAGGTCGATGCCGCTGCGCCGTCGCACCGGGCGGTCAGACCGTCGCCTAAACCACGATCGGTGGTTGGCCGCGGTCGCGCGAAGCAGCGCCTCCCGGTCGGCCACCGTTGCGGGCCGGTCGGGCACGAGGGGCTAGACGGCCCGGCGTCCGGCGAGCGCGCGCCCGAGGGTCAGCTCGTCGGCGTACTCGAGGTCGGCGCCGACCGGCAGCCCGCTCGCCAGCCTCGTGACCGACAGCTCCGGCAGGCGCTGGCGCAGGCCGTCGGCGATGTGCAGCCCGGTCGCCTCGCCGGTGGTCGTCGGGTTGGTCGCGATCACGACCTCGCGGACGCCGCCGGCCTCGGCCCGCGCGTACAGCTCGGCGATCTTGAGATCCTCGGGGTCGATCCCGTCGATCGGCGACAGCGCCCCACCGAGCACGTGATAGCGCCCCGCGAACTCGTGCGTGCGCTCGATCGAGATCACGTCCGAAGGCTCCTCGACGACGCAGATCAGCTCCGGATCGCGCCGCTCGTCGGAGCAGATCCGGCAGCGCGGCCCGTCGGCGAGGTTGAAGCAAACCTCGCACAGGCCGATCCGCTCCTTGACCTCGCGGATCGCGTCGGCGAGCGCCTGCGCCTCCTCGTCCGAGGCCCGTAAGAGATAGAAGGCGAGTCGCTGGGCGGTGCGGCCGCCGACCCCCGGCAGCTTCGACAGCTCGGTTATCAGGCGCTGGACCGGAGGCGCGTACAAGGCTGCTGATCGACCTCGGAGGCTTAGAGACCGGGGAGCCCGAGTCCGCCGAGGCCGCCGGTTAGCCCGCCGGCGATGCCCCCCATCTTCGCCGCGGCGAGCTCCTGTGCGGACCGCACGGCCTCGTTGACCGCGGCGAGCACCATATCCTGGAGCAGCTCGACGTCCTCGGGATCGACAGCCTGTGGATCGATCCTGATCGACTTGACGACCAGGTCACCGGTCACCTGCACGGTCACCATGCCGCCACCGGCCGAGGCTTCGACGACCTCGTCCTTGAGCGCCTCCTGCGCGGCGATCATGTCCTCCTGCATCTTCTGGGCCTGCTTGAGCAGCTGCTGCATGTTGGGTGGCTGTGGCATTTAGACCTCTTCCTGGTCAGGTGTCCTCGAGGACTTCTTCGGCATCGAACTCCTCCATGAAGCGTCGCACGAGTTCCTCGCCGGTCAGGTTCTGGTCGCTCTCTTCGGGCTGCGCAGGGTCGTGGTCGGCGAGCTCGTAGCGGAGCGCGACGGTAGCCCCGGTGACCGACTTGACTGCCTCGGCCGTCGCGCGGCGGTAGTCGTCCTGCTCGGCCTTGCGCTTGAAGAACGCGGCCCCGGTCGGGAACTCGAGCGTCAGCGCCTGGCCGCTGAGCGTCGCAGGGCGGGCGGCCTCGAGCGTTGCCGCGAGCATCGCGTTGCCCTGGCGGACGAACTCGACCACCGCCGGCCAGGAGTCGACCAGCGTATCGAGCTCCGGCGGTGGTGGTGGCTCCGGGGCTGGCGGCGGCTCGGGAGCTGGCGGCGGCGTTGTCGGTCCCGGCGGGCGCGTCGGAGGCTGCGGCGGACTGGGGTCCGGGGTCGGCACCGGCGGCACGGGTGCCGGCGGAGCGGGTGGTGGCGGGGCGGGCTCCGGCGCCGGCACGCCCTGAGTGAGCGCGGTCTCCAGGCGCTCGATCCGCGCCAGCAGCGCCTTGGTCGACGGGTCGACCTCGGGCGCGGCGACCTTGATCAGCACCAGCTCGAGCTGGATCCGCGCCTGGGCGCCGTTGGCGGTCGCTTCGAGCGCCGCCGCGACCAGCTCGAGCAGCCGGACGACGTCGGTGCCGCCGATCGCGTGCGCCTGGGCGAGCAGTCGCTCGTCGCGCTCGGGCGTCACCCGAAGCTCCTCGGGAACCTCGTCGAGCAGCTGGACGGCGAGCAGCTCGCGGCCGTGGATCTCGAGATCGCGGATGATCTGGCCCGGGTCGCGGCCGGAGGCCGTCAGCTGAGCGGCGACGCGCAGCGCCTGCGCGGGGTCGCGGGCGATCACCGCGTCGAGCGCCTCGAACAGCTGCTCGGCGTCGGCTACCCCCAGCACGGCGAGCACGTCGGCGGACGAGATCGACTCATCGCCCGCATAGGTGACGAGCTGCTCGAGCGTCCCGAGCGCGTCGCGGAAGCTGCCGGTCGCGTGACGGGCGATCAGCGCGACGGCAGCGGGCTCGATCTCGATCTGCTCCTTGGCGACGACGCGGTGCAGGACGGTCGCCACCTGCTCGACGGTGGGCCGCCCGAAGTCGAACCGGTGGCAGCGATCGACGACCGTCGGCAGAACCTTCTGCGCCTCGGTCGTGGCGAGCACGAAGATCGTCCGCGGCGGGGGCTCCTCGAGCGTCTTGAGGAACGCGTTCCAGGCCTGCTGGGAGAGCATGTGGGCCTCGTCGAGGATGTAGACCTTGTGGCGGCCGGACACCGGCGCGTAGGCGACCTTCTCCCGCAGGTCGCGGATGTCGTCGACCGAGTTGTTGGATGCCGCGTCCATCTCGATCACGTCCAGCGAGGTCGCGTTGGCGATCGAGACGCATGATTCGCAGACGCCGCAGGGCTCGATCGTCGGGCCCTGCTCGCAGTTCAGGCAGGCGGCGAGGATCTTCGCGGTGCTCGTCTTGCCGGTCCCCCGGGAACCGACGAACAGGTAGGCGTGGTGCACCTTGCCGCGGGTGACGGCATTCGAGAGCGTGCGCACGATCTGCTCTTGGCCGACGACGTCGGCGAACGTGCGGGGGCGGTGGCGGCGGTAGAGCGAGGGGCCGGTAGACACGTTATGTCGAGTCTAGAGAGCCGCTCGGAGTGGACCGTGCACCCTCCTCCGAGACGGTACCCGCGGCGCGGCCGCCGATTGAAGACTCCGATCAGGCTCCCCCTTGGCGCCTACAGGTGACCGCTTAAGGCTGCTTCCTTCCGGACCTGACCTGGTTCACGGGCCTACATCGCCATGGGACCTGACCATCACCGCCTCCAACGGGGCGCTGACCTTGGGCCTGTGCCCCTCGAGAGGGAATTCAGCCCCACTAGAGCGGATTGTGGGTTACAGGGCACCGCTAGCACCCCGCCTAGCACGGTCCGTCTCTGATCGTACCGGCTCGGGCGGTGTGTATCTTCCGCTGCTCAATGTCCATCGGGGTGATAGGCCTGGGTTACGTGGGTTTGCCGCTCGCGGTCGCGTTCGCGGAGGCGGGAGAGCGCGTCGTCGCGGTCGACGTCGACGAGGCCAAGATCAGCGCGATCGAGGCCGGCGAGTCCTACATCGAGGACATCAGCTCCGAGCGCCTGCAGGCGGCGCGGCCCAACATCGAGGCCTGGAGCCACTTCGCGCCGCTGGCGAAGACCGACGCGGTTCTGATCTGCGTGCCGACGCCGCTGACCGCCAATCGCGAGCCCGACTTGGGGCCGCTGATCGCCGCCGGGACGGCGCTCGGTCAGATCGTCCAGAGCGGCCAGTTGGTGGTGCTCGAGTCGACCACCTACCCGGGCACGACGCGCGAGCAGCTGGTGCCGCTGCTCGAGCACCGTGGGCTGACGGTCGGAGGCGGGGCTGAACGTTGCCTTCTCGCCCGAGCGAGTCGATCCTGGCCGGACCGACTACACGATGCGCAACACGCCCAAGATCGTCGGCGGGATGACCCCGGAGTGCACCGAGCGGGCGGCCGAGCTCTACGGGCTCGTCTGCGATGAGGTGATCCGCGTCTCGTCGCCGGAGGCGGCCGAGATGGCCAAGCTGCTGGAGAACATCTTCCGCTCGGTCAACATCGCGCTGGTCAACGAGCTCGCGATCCTCGCCCAGCGGATGGGGATCGACATCTGGGAGGTGGTCGACGCCGCCTCGACCAAGCCCTACGGCTTCATGCGCTTCGAGCCCGGCCCGGGCATGGGCGGCCACTGCCTCCCGGTCGACCCGTTCTATCTGACCTGGCGCGCCCGGGAGTTTCACATGTCGACCGAGTTCATCGAGCTGGCGGGCAAGATCAACCAGCAGATGCCCTACTACTGCGTCGAGCGGATCGAGCAGGCGCTCAACGACGTCGAGAAGCCTGTCAAGGGCTCGCGGATCGCGATCCTGGGCGTGAGCTACAAAGGCGGCGACTGGCGACACCCGCGAGTCGCCGGCGCTGCGGATCATCGAGGTGCTGGCAAAGCGCGGCGCGGTGCTGACCTACCACGACGCCTTTGTGCCGGCGCTGCCGGAGTTGGGGATGGAGAGCGTGCCGGTCGAGGAGCTGCTCAGTGCCGATGCGGTCGTGCTGGTGACGGCGCACCCGGGGATCGACTACGACGAGATCGCCGGCTCGGCGCGGCTGTTCATCGATCTGCGCGGCAAGACCCGGGGCCTGCGCGTCGAGGATCTCGTCCGGCTGTAGGGATCGCGGTGCTCGCTCCGAGTGGCGCGGCGCCGCATTTGACCATACGTTTCCCCTATATACGGTGGGTTTTGGCTGGTGCTTTGGCTAGCCGCGGCCGACGGGGATCACAATCGGCGGCCGAGGCTTGGGCTTGGGTTTGGGTTTCGGCTTGGGCGGCGCGGGCGGCGTCGGCTTTGGGCCCGGTTCGATGTCGGGCCCGAGCTGAGCGCTGACGGTGACGGTCTCGCCGCTCGCGCCACAGGCGGTGGGCCCGACGCTGGCGTTGGCGGCATCGCCGCTGTAGGTCGCGACCCAGTGGTAGGTGCCGGCGAGGGTGGGAATAAACGATGCGGACGTGAAGTCGCCGTTGCCGGTTACCGCGGCCGTTGCGGTGAACACCGGCGCCCCGGTGCAGGTGGGGCTCGCCGGACCGAACAGCTCGAAAGTGATCGCGCCGCTCGGGGCCAGTCCACCGCTCAGGTGCGCGACGTCGTAGATCGGGGCGCCAACGCCTGTCGATCCGCTCGCCGTAGTCGAGAACGCCGGCGTCACCGGGATGACGCCCGGCGGTCGCACGAACGCGAGCTCGGCACTGTCGCCGCAGACCGTCGGGCCGGCCGCGTGATTGGCGGAGTCGCCGGAGTAGCTCGCGGTCCATCTCCAGGCGCCGGCGGAGGGCGGCGTAAACGGTCCCGACTCGTAGTCGCCGTTGCCGCTAACGGGCACGACCGAGGTGAATTCGGCGTTGCCCGAGCAACCGGTGTCCTGCGGTGGGTAGAGCCGGAACGTGATCGTCCCGGTCGGGTCCTGGCCCCCGCTGAGGTGGGCGGTGTCGTGAACCGCGCCGCCGAGCGCCACCGCCTGCGACGCCGAGGTCGTCAGCGCCGTGTCGGCGGGCACTATCACGTCAACGGTCTCGGCCGCGACGCCGCAGGCCGTCGGGCCCGCGGCCCGGTTGTTGGCGTCGCCGGAATACGTCGCCCGCCAGGTGTAGCTCCCCGACAGGGTCGGGGTGAACGACTCGGAGTTGTAGGTGCCGTTGCCGTGAACCACGGAGGCGGTCTCGAACACGGGGGCCCTCGAGCACGTGGGGTCATTCGGTCCGTAGAGCGCGAATGCGATTTCGCCGGTCGGCAGCCAACCCGAGGTGAGGGTCGCGGTGTCGTAGATCGAGAGGCCGTCGCTGCGGACCCGCTTGGCCGCCGCGTGCGTTGGCGGGCTGGCGTTCGTGGTCAGGCGGGGGCGCCGCGGTCGGACGACCACGGATTCGTGGCGGGCGCCGCAACCGCTTCTGGCGCGCTGGTTGTTGGCGTCACCGGAGTAGAAGACCTGCCAGAGGTAGGTTCCGGCGTGGTGTGGGATGAACTGCGGGGACAGATAGAGCCCGCCGCCGACGACCGTTAGCCGCGCGGTGAACGCGGCCGGCGCAGTGCAGGTCGGGTTGTCGGGCCCATAGAGGCGGAACGTGAGCGTGCCGGTCGGGGCAGAGCCGTGGGTCAAGAACGCGATGTCGCGGACGGGTCCACCGACCACACCCGGCGACGCGAGGGTAGTCACGACCGGCCGAGCCATCGTGATCACGGCGTGCTCGGCGCTGTCGTCGCAGGCGGTCGGGCCAGCGCCGTGATTGCGATCGTCGCCCGAGTACCTGACGATCCAGTGATAGGTGCCGGCCTTGGTGGGCGTGAACGGCGGCGAGTCGTAGTCGCCGTTACCGTGGTCGACCGCCACCGTCAAGGTGTCCGCCGGTGGGCTGGCGCAACTCGTGTCGTCCGGCCCGTAGACCTCGAAGGTAATCGTTCCGGTGGGATCGTCGCCGCCGCTCAGGTGCGCGGTGTCGTGAACCGGCGAGCCGGCGGGTGCCGAGGGCGAGGCGGTCGAGCTGAGGCTCGGCTGCGCGATCGGATGTGCAACGACGACCGACTCCCCGGGGTCGTTGCACGAGGTCGCCGCGGGGGCGTTGTTGCCGTCGCCAGAGTAGTCCGCCACCCAGCGATACGTGCCCGCGTGCGTGGGCGTGAACGACGGCGAGTCGTACGTGTCGTTGCCTCTCACCTCCACGCTCGATGAGTCCGCTGGGGGACCAGTGCAGCTGTCGTCGTCCGGTCCGTACAGATGGAAGTGGATCCTGCCGGTGGGGTCGGCGCCGCCGGTGAGGGTCGCCGAGTCGTGGATCGGGCTACCGACAGTGGTGCTCTCAGAGGCGACCGTCACGAGCGTCGGGTGAGCCGGATCGATCGTGATCGTCTCCGAGTCGATGCCGCATCCGGTCGGGCCGGCCCCGTGGTTGTTGGCGTCGCCGGAGTAGGTGACGACCCAGCGGAAGGTGCCGGCGGTAAGGGGTGTGAACGGCTCGGAGGTGTACGTGCCGTTGCCGCTCACCGGGACGGTCGAGTGGAAGATCGGGTGACCGGAGCACGTCGGGTCGTGCGGGCCGTGGAGGTTGAAGGTGATCGTGCCGGTCGGCGACAGGCCGTCGCTGATCGTCGCGACGTCGTGAATCGGCTGGTGGGCGCGCGCCGAGCCCAGACCGCGATTCCCGCGGTGCGTGGGTCCCGATCCCGAGGCCGCAGTCGTCAGCGTCGGGTGGGCGGGGTTGACGATTGCCGTCTCGGTCGGGTCGCCGCAGCCCGTCGGGCCGGCAGAGTCGTTGTTGTCGTCTCCCGAGTACGCGACCCGCCAGCGGTAGGTCCCGGCGACGGTCGGGGCGTACTCGCCGGAGGTGTAGTAGCCGTTGTCGGTGACGGTCGCGAACGAGGTGAAGATCGGCGTCCCGGAGCACGTCGAGTCGTTCGGACCGTAGAGGTCGAACGTGATCGTGCCCGTCGGGGTGCGGCCGCCGCTCAGCAGCGCCGTGTCCGTCAACCCGGTGGCCGCCCTGAGGTGCGGCCGCACCTGGCGCAGGCGGCGATTGACGGGGCCCGAAGCCTGGGAGACGAGCGTCGGCGATGCCTTGCAGGTGTGAACGTCGATGGGGCGGGAGCGACGTAGTCCTGCATCGCCGCACTCTCGACTGTCCGAGGACCGGGAGTGCATCCACGCGGACGCGAAGTCCGCACACGGATGTGCCGAGGCCAGCCAGAACCGACGAAACGTTGATCGCGGCCTCTCCGAACACGCCAGTCGGAATCGTCGCTCCGTAGAAACCGGGCATGTAGTTGGTGATCGGTGCGGTGTTGAAGGCCCCCTGAACGTCGCTCGTGACAGTTCGCGCTGCGAGGTGACCGGTCTCCGCACACCCGGTGGCGGCATCGGTCGTGTCTGTCACCCAGCGCTCGACCTCGATCGTCCCGCTGTTGCCGTGCGGCACGAAGGCGATCAGGATGTCGCCGGTTGTGCGACACGGGATCCGTGCCCCGTTGGTCCACAGCCGGCCTCCTGGTTGATCTCGAAGGTCGACGTACACGGTCCCGTTACTCGCTTGGCGCGTGAACGCGAGATATAGGAATACGTCGCCGCCGGGCGGCTGGTCGACCGCGTGGTAGAAGTCGAGGATGTTGCCGCTGGCCGGGGTCGCGCCGCCGTTCTGAGTGGTCAGTCCCCAGCCGTCGGGCTCGAGCTCCTTGGACCCGCCCGCGAACACGTTGTCCGGATTCTGCGGATCGGAGGTGTGGTCGACCCGGCCGTCGGCCCGAAACCCCTGCCAGTCGATGAAGCCGCTGTCGTCTACCTGATTGCCGTCGCCGCCCTGGAACTGGCTCCCCGCCAGCGGCTGGCTTGTCGGGGTCACGTTTGTCTGCGCCGCCGACGACTGGACCAGCGCCAGCGTGAAGAGCAGGACGAGCGCAGCGACGACCAACTTCGCCAGACGTCCCCTCGCGCCGCTGCCGTCCACCGTCCCTATCCCCTCCCTCGAGCGGGCCCAGCGACCGGGCAGGCGCCGCAACCTCGCCGATCATCATACGCTCGGCCACGGCCAGGTGAGAAGTCTGTTAGGAATGATTCAGGTGCCGCGCATCCCGCGGCTCAGTCGCGCCCCCGTGCGGCGCGCGTAGAATCCGCGCAGCCCAGGGCGCGTAGCTCAGTGGGAGAGCGCTCGCTTCACACGCGAGAGGTCGCTGGTTCGAGCCCAGCCGTGCCCATCACTTCATAGCCCCGCACACCCCCGCACACCCACGAAACACAGGGGTTAGCGTTTGGTTTGCGGGGCCATGCGGGGCGGTTCGCGAGACAAGTGGGATGCAAGTGGGATGCAGCGAGAACAAGATCGGGATGCAGATCGATCTCCGCGCCGCGCTCGATCAGCTTCGATTTTTTAGAGCAAGACTCCCCCGGCAGCGTCCCACCGCGCCGGAGCAAATCCGGCGCTGGCAACTCGTCCTGACTATCTCCGCTGCTGGTTGTCGATCACTGCATCAGCTTCGTTACTGCTCGACGTGGTGGCCGTCAGCTGATTCGCACGATGGTGATCCCGGCGCCCGGAGGCAGGAGGACTGATTGGCCTCCTACGTTGCGGACCGTGACGACATCGCCCGCGCTCAGACTGAGAATCCGCGAGAAGCTGTTGCTCTCGGCGGGTCCGACGACGGTGTTGTTGATGGTCAGCTGAGTCGCAAGAGGCCCAGTCGCGCCGGTCGCGAAGACCATGTTGACCAAATACTCGCCCGCATTGCTCACCGTGAACGCGTCGTCGGCGGCATTGGTGCTTATTCCTACCGGGGCAACGTTGGGCGTGTCGAACGCGAGGTCGCTGCCGGAAGCCACGGTCTGAGTTGAGGAGTAGGCGTCGAGGTACGCGCTCGCGAGGGTTCCGGCAGGGCCGGTCGGTCCTTGTGGGCCTTGTGGGCCTTGTGGGCCCGGCGTCCCCGGACCCCAGGCAGTCCGCCTGGCCCCGGCGGGCCCGCGGCTCCGGGGTCGCCCTTGGGCCCTTGCGCTCCGGTCGCGCCAGTGTCGCCCTTCGGCCCTTGCGGTCCGGTCGCGCCGGTGTCGCCGTCGGGCCCTGCGGTCCGGAAGCGCCGGAAGCGCCGGTAGCGCCGGTGTTGCCCTGCGGACCAATGGTGCCTGTCGGCCCTCGGGCTCCCTTCGGCCCGCGCTCGCCCTTGATGTTCCAGGAGATCTTGTGTTGGCCGTTGGGGCACGTCGCGCCCGCCGACGACAGGTTGAGGGTGTGGAACGCCGCGGTCACACACGCGTACAGCTTCCCCCCGCTGCCCGAATCAGCTATCCCCGCGGGTCCGCCCGCGGCGGCATAAGATGCCACCCGCGACAGCGACGGCGACGCACGCCGCGATAACTGTAGTCACGCTCCGGCGAGGATGAATGAACCGACGCATGTGCTGCCTCCTTGAAAATGCGGTTGTGGGCCTGTGTCCCCGAGGCCCCTGACGGCGCGGACGACAAGTGCCGACGCATCGCTCCACCCAAACCGTCCCACCGCCAGTCCGGTCGTCATCACCCGAACAGGATGAGGACAGCCAAAGCCGAGTTCCGTGCTGGATAAGAGTGCTGGTCTGATCGAAACCGGACCTGTGAAGAGAACCGCCGTCAGCCTTCTGGTTTGGGCTAACAGCGGCAGTCTGACCCGGGCGGGATAATCCACGCATGCTGGATGAGTCGGTTGACATCGTCCCCTCGGTCCTCGAGGTAGCCGCCTTGCTGCGCGCGCGGACCAAGGACAGCAACAGCGTGGAGGTCGGGACGGTCAACGACAACACGCGGCCGACGTCGAGCCAGGTGCTGACGCTGATCGACGTGGCCGTGACTGACATTGAGTTACGGCTCGGACCGTGGCTGACCGATGAGCTCGCCGACGCGGCACGATCCGCGGCGGCGCTGCGGACGGCGTGCCTGATCGAGCTGAGCTACTTCCCCGAACAGATCGACTCCCGCCGCAGTCCCTACCCCGAGTTGGTGGCGCTGCTCGAGAGCAGACTCGAGGCGCTGCGCCAGGCCGCGAAGGTGCCGGCGAGCACGACGCGGATCGAGGTTGCCGTGGGTCAACTTCATCCCGGCGTCACCGGTGCCGGTCGCGGTGACAGTCGGCGCCAAAGACTGCGTAGATTGCTCGGATCGTTGCCGCCGGCGGCCGAGACCGGCCGGATGTGGTCGACGGTGACCGCGATCTTAGAGCAGGCCGCGCAGATGTAGCGATCTCGCTTCAGGATCCGCCTTTTCAGGCGCTGCCACTCCCATCCAGGCAGCCGGCCTGCCGCGCAGGCCTCGCAGCGCCTCGAGCTGGTCGGCCGGCCGCATCCGACGCACGCCTGGGGCATCACACCCACCCGACGAACTCCGGTCGGCTGCGAGGCGCGAGCCGGAGGCTGTTGGCCATTGCCAGTGCGATCACCGCGTCGATCTGACCCTCGCGCTTGGAGCGCACGAGCCGCCACCCGCGCAGCATCGACTTGGCGGTCGCGCCGGCGACGTGCCTGGCGGGCACCGGGTCGCCGTCGTAGATCAGCTCGCCTTGCACGATCGAGCTGTACAGCCGCTCTGACGCCAGCGTCATGCCTTCCGCTGACTGCGGCAGCTTGACCATCGGCAGTCCCTCTCCGAGGAGTCGCTGCGCCTCGGTCTGAAAGCGCCACGGGTCGAACGCGACCCCGAGCAGACGGTAGCGGCCGCGCAACCGCCGGAGGTGTTCGGTGGCCTCGAAGAGCGGCGCTGTCGCCTTGCCACACCTGCGCGTGGACCCGGCCGTCCTCGGACACGGTCGCTGCGGCCGTGCCGGAGCGCTCTCCGCCGATGTCGACCCCCACCCAGACCGAATGCCCGTCAGCCGGATGAAGACCCCGAAGAACGGTAAAGCCAAGACGATCGCGCTCAGTCCCCCCGGCGCGCGCCATCCTCCTGTGCTCAGCAGACCCGCACCCGCGCCGATGGCCTCGTGTTCGTCGGCAAGCTGGGCAACCGGATCACCGCACCAACCATGTCCGGCTACTGGCGGCTGGTCAACGCGCGCGCCGGCCTGGACTTCGACTTCTACCTCGCCACCAAACACCTCGGCGTGCACGAGCTCTACAGGCTCGGCCTCAGCCGCCGTGCCATCGCGTCATAGGCAGGCTGGTCAGAGCGCGATGTGGACGCCATGCTGCGCGTCTATGGACACCTCGATCTCGTCGCGCTCGCCGAGGTCGACGCGCTGTATGAAGAATCCGAGATGTAGATCGGGATGCAGACACCCCGCAATCCCGCGTCGTAGCTAGACCTGAACCAACCGTGCCCATTTCCGCGACGGTCACGCGCGGCGGAACATTCTGACCGCGAGCGGGACGAACACAACCAGCAGGCCGACGAGCCACGCGAGTGCCCCGAGCGCGGGACCCAGCGCGTCGGCGTGGCCGATCGTCAGGGCTCGCGACGCATTGACGGTGAGGCTCACCGGGTTGACATTGGCAAACGCGCGCAGGGCGCCGGGCATCGAGCTGGTCGGGACGAACGCCGACGACGCGAACACCAGTGGGAACACCCAGATGAACCCGACCGACTGCGCGGTCTCCGGATCGCGGACCGCGAGGCCCACGTACGCGCTGATCCACGAGAAGACGTACGCGAACGCCAGCACGAGCGCAAAGGCAAGCACCACTTCGTAGACCGGCTGGGTCGGCCGGAAGCCGACCGCGAACCCGATCAGCAGCATCACGATCAGGCTGAGCACGTTCACCGTCAAGTCGGCCGCGGTGCGCCCGACCAGTACCGCCGACCGCGCGATTGGCAGCGACCGGAAGCGGTCGACGACCCCGGCCTTCAGGTCCTCGGTGAGCCCGAGCCCGGTCGTCAGCGCTCCGAAGATCGCCGTCATCACGATGATCCCGGGCATCAGGTAGTTGACGTAGGTGGTGTGAGGAGCCTTGATCGCCCCTCCGAACACGTACCGGAACAGGAGCACGAAGAGCACCGGCTGCACGAACAGGTAGACGACGTACATCGGCCGGCGCAGCACCTTTCGCAGCTGGCGCGTCGCCATCACGCGGCTGTCGGCGGCTGTCTGCGCCAGCGTGACGCGGCCGCGGGACGGGATTGCTTGGGCGGTGGCGCTCATCACGCGGCCTCCTGTTCGAGTTTCCGTTCGGTTGCCTGCGCCTCGGCGCGGTGGCCGGTCAGCGTCAGAAACACGTCGTCGAGCGTCGGCTGATGCAACTCGACGGATGCGATCTCGAGCTGCCGGGCATCGAGCCTCCGTACCGCCTCAGCCGACGCACCCGGATCCTCGACGGCCAGGCGGATCTCGCCGTCGGCGGCGTCAACGCGCGGCTGATCGGCGGCGCCGAGGCCGGCGAGTGCCGCAGAGGCATCATGCGCCGCGGCGCGGTCGGCGAGGCGGACGCTGAGGATCGTCGTGCCGACCGCCGCCTTCAGCTCGGCCGCGGTGCCGTGCGCCACGATCCGGCCACGGTCCACGACCCCGATCCGTTGCGCCAGCCGGTCTGCCTCATCCAGGTACTGCGTCGTCAGCAGCACCGTGGTCCCGTCCCGTCGTAGCTCGTCGACGATCCGCCACAGCTCCTGGCGCGACCTGGGGTCGAGCCCGATCGTCGGCTCGTCGAGCAGCACCACCGGCGGCCGTCCGATCAGTCCCGCGGCGAGGTCGAGCCGACGGCGCATCCCGCCGGAGTACGTCGACACGCGACGGTCGGCGGCCTCGACGAGCTCGAACCGCTCGAGCACGTCCGCCGCGCGCCGGCGAGCTTCGCTCATCGGCAGCCGGTAGAGGCGCGCGATCATCTCGACGTTCTCCCGGCCGGTGAGCTCCTCGTCGACAGCCGCGAACTGGCCCGCCAGTCCGATCCGCCGCCGGACGGCAAGCGGATCGCGCACGACGTCGTAGCCGAGCAGTACCGCGCGGCCGCTGGTCGGCGCGAGCAGGGTCGCCAGGATCCGCACGAGCGTCGTCTTGCCGGCTCCGTTCGGCCCGAGCAGCCCGAACACGGTGCCGGCGGGCACGGTCAGGTCAAGCCCGTCGAGCGCCACCACCTCTCCGAAGCGCTTGCCGACCCCGTGGGCCTCGATTGCGTCACTCATGGTCCCTGGCTCCCGAAAGCAGCTCGTCGCTCAGCGGGGCCTCGCGGCGGATCGTGATGTCCCCGAATCCCGTCCTCGCCCGCACTTCGACGTGCTCGTCGGCTGACCCGGGACTCTCGCGTGGCGTCGAGGCCGTTGCGGACGTTGCCGTAGCTGGTGTGGAGGTCGAGCCAGGCGGCAACCCCGCCGGCGATCCCGACCTCGATGTGCCCGGCCGCGGTCTCCGCGACGAGCGAGCCGCGCTGGACGCTCCTCGACACGGATGTGGCCGTTGGCGGTCTTGGCGTTGACCGAGCCATGGGAGTGCTCGACGTCGATGTCGCCGTTGGCCGCCTTGACCCGGAGGTCGCCGCCGACCTCGCCGATCCGGGTGTCGCCGTTGGAGTTCTTGACGACCACCGAGCCGTCGATCTCGCCGACGCGTCACATCGCCCGTGGCGGTCGTCAGCTCGGCGTCCCCGGTCGCCCGCTCGAGCCTGATGTCGCCGGCCGTTGCGAGCTTCACACGCGCGGCCCGATCAAGGCTGATCGCGCCGGCGCTGCTCTTCAGCTCGCAGCGGCCCGAGCGAACCGGTGCAGCGGAACCCGCCGGCCGCCGTGTGCCCACTCAGATCCGAGCCGGCGGGAAGCTCGATCTCGACATCGATCGAGCCGCCGTCGCTGAACGGGCTCCACTCCCGCAGCCGCCGCGGTGCCTTGACCAGCAGCCTGCCGTCGGCGTACTCGACGCGCGTCTGCTCTGCAGCGGTCACGTCGTCGCGCCTTGGACGAGTCGCTCGGCCGTACCTGGACGATCGTGTCCGCGCGTTCCCCGGCGGCGACGCGGACGTCCGCGACGCGCAAGTCGAGCTCGACGGAGATTGGTTGTGGTGTTTCGAAGTGAGACATGTCGTGGGTCCTTGAGTCGTTGGTTTTCAGTCAGTTCGATTTCTGATCGCCGGTGCGGCGCTCAGTGCCCCCAGCCCGTGTAGCGCTGGCCCGAGCGGGCGGTCCGCTGCTCGCGCTGGGCGGGCCCCGGCTGACCGCGGTCGACCGCCGCCGCGACCGCGCGCACGAGCCACGCGTTGGTCGACAAGCCCTCGCGGTCGGCGCTTTGCTCGACCTGGCTCTTGAGCTGGTCGGGCAGCCGCAGGTTGATCCGCGCGGTCCCTCCCTCTCCGGCCGCTGCGCCCCTCGTCGCCCACCCGCCGGTCAGCTCCGGGCTGTCCGTCTGTTCGCCAGACGTCTCGGCCGGCGGCACCGTGACCACGAACTCCGGCTCGCGCACCGCGCAGGCGCAGCTCGACCGAGCCAGGCGCGAGCTCGCTCGTGATCTCGGCCGTCGCCGCCGAAAGAGCGTCCAGCAGCGTCAGTCGCACGGCGGATTCCAGGGCGGCGGTCAGCCGCTGCGCGAGCGAGCAGCGCCTCGTCGCCGCCGGCCGAGGCCGCCACCGCGAGCTGCTCGCTGAGCTTGTCTACATACGGTTTCAGTTCCATGGCACCAATATGGCACCATAATGGCACCATGTCAAGTGCCAACTTGATGCCGCCGTCGCATCGGCGTCGTCGGCAACGCATCGAACGCCCCACGAACTCCCCGGGGCGTCAACGCAGCCCAGGCGTTAGCTGGCGTTGGGAGTCGGGCCGCGGCGCAAGTCGGCACCGGTCCGTAGCGACCGGGTGGCGGTGGCACAGAACGCGAGCGTTAGCTGCCATCCCGCGAGCGTGAGCAGCGGCGCAGTGGTCCCCGGGTGCTCGGCGAGTACCAGCCCTGCCTTCAGCGGCGAATGGGTCGTCGCCAACACCAACAGCGGGGAGGCGACGAGCGAGATCTTGCTCCCGGACTTAGGTGGCTCGTCGTTGCTGCTCGTCGAGGAACCGCTCGACCACGCCACGCACGACGACAGCCATCGGGAACCCGTGTGCCTGACACCACCCCTTCAGCCGCCGATACTGCTGTTCGGGGAACCGCACCGGCATCGTGCGCAGCGGCCCCTGCCCTGCTGTCGGGCGTGGGCCGGCCGAGGAGATCGGCAGCGACGCATTCGCGAGGACCGCTGCGCACAGTCCACGGGCGAGCGCGCCCGTCGGCTCGAGCGCGGCGGCGGCCTCCCGCTCCGTCAGCCCGAGCTCGGCCGCCGCCTGCGCGAGCGTTTTCCCGTCGGCAAGGCGGCCAAGAATCTCGGCCGACCGCTGCGGCACGTTCGAACGCTTCCCCAGATCGCGCAAAGCGGCACGCAAGATCTCCGGCGCAAGCTCGAGGTCGTACGCGAGCCGGTCGACATCGACGCCCTCGGACAGCCGTCGCAGGATGAGCGTGGCGCTCCAATCACGCCACGGCGCGGATGACCACATCTCGACACGCCCAGCGGGGAACTCCAACGACCCGATGGACGCGACCCGTCCCGCCGCGGGCGGGGCCGGCGAGGCACGGCGTTCGGGCGCGAGTGCCCGGTCAAGCAGATAGGCGATCACCATGTCCTGCTCGGACTGTGGGAGCGACCGGATCGCCTGCAGGAGCAGCCGCGAGGCGGAATCGGAGATATCGGCTGCGATAGCGCGACGGTATCTCGAATGAAACCCAACGGCAAGAGCGCCCACCGCTGACCTTATGGTCAGGTCAGAGCAGCTCCAGCTTTCGTTTGTTCGCGAGCAGCTCCTTGTCGCGCGCCGCCCGCCGCTTGCGCCCCGCTTTCTGCGCCTCCTCGTTGCGTCGCGCGATCTCCTTCTTGATCTCGGCGAGCGCTGCTTCCGACGTCGATTTACCAGGGCCCGGGCTGTTTCGCTTAATCATCAGCGAGCCTCCTCGCTTCGCTCCCTCGAACACTGGCCACAGGAGAATGCGGGAGCGCGACACCCGGCCGTGGAGCTGCACGCTGAGTCTACGCTCCAGCCAGGCGACCAAGCGTTGGGGCCCGGCCCCAGACGCGTCCAGAATGGCGCGGTATCGTCGAGCTGGCGAGATCAACTGGTCCGACAGACCAAGGAGCCGATATGAGCGACAACGAGCCCGCACCGGAACGCGATGTTCACCACAGTCTGAACCACCCCGCCACGGATCCCGATCCGACCGAGTGGCCCGACCCCTACGACAAGCGGCCCGATCCGCGCGATCCCGGCGCCGACGACCCCGAGATGGATTTCGGTGACGTCCACACGCCAACTGGCGCGACGAGCACGAGCGAGCCGCCTCATGAAGTCGATCCTGAAGTCGACCCGCGCAAGGCGAACCCGCACGAGCTCTCACGGCCCGAACGTCGTCGGGCCGGCTGACGGGCTCCCCGGTCTCCGCGGCGTTACCTGCGAGCGCCGTCGAAGTACTGCGTTATCGCCCGGGCGATGCCGCCGGCGATCACCTGCTGGCCACGGGCGCTGTCAGCAATCGAGCCCTCGAAAGGGTCGGTGATGAACAGCGGCTCGATCAGTGCCCCGGGCATCTCGCTTGGGGTTGAGAAGAAGCCCGGTGATGCCGGGCCGAGCAGCAGCAGGTGGCCGTAGGCCTGGGCCTCGCTGGCGAGCGCCGAGCCGGGCGCGCTGACGGACCCGAGCCCTGTATCGGGCTGCACCCCGCGGTCGGGGATCTGCCAACCCTGCGCGTTCATCGCGCTGAGCACATCGTTCTGGAGGAGCGTCGCCAGTCGCAAGTTGGCGGGCGCGAACCGGCGGTCTGGGTCGTAGCCAGTGACGCTTCCAGCACCGCCGTCGCCGGCGTCCATGTAGATCCCGATCAGGATGTTGGCGCCAGCGTCGTTCGCGCAGATGTCCCGCGCGGCGACGTCATTATGAACGCCCTGCGCGGTCAGCGCCCCGCCGGTCGTGTCGGCTGGGGTCAGCCTGACGACTGACTCTTCACCCGTACGCGAGACGACGACGCTGAAGCCGGCGGCTCGCAGCAGCCGCATCGCGTCGAGTTCGATCGCAAGCGTCACGTGAGCCTCGTAGACGGTCGCGCCGGACTCGGTGCTGCCGACCGCGCCGGGGTCGATCCCGCCGTGGCCGGCGTCAAGGAAGACGGTCTCGCCGCGATTGCCGGCCGTCGGCGGGTAGGCGAGGCACGCGCCGGGGCTGAACGCCGACGCGTCGATCGCGTGCGCGCCGCTCGAGGCAAGGGCGTAACGCGCGAGCGCTATCGCGGCAAGGAGTACGAGCATGAGCGCGACGAGCCGGCGCCGGGGGCGGGAGCGGTAGACGGTCATCGGTCGCCCCACAGGCTGACTGGTGTGATGAAAGCGCCGGTAAGAGTGTCGCTACTGGACGGGCAGAGCCTGGTGGCCCAATGCCCGTCCCGACCACGCGGATTCAGTGGCCGATGCCGACCTCGATCGCCTTGACGATCAGCATCAGCACGGCGACGACGAGGTAGCCGCCGAGCGTGTAATCCCGATCGTGCGGGTAGGGGACCACGCCGGGCGCTCGAGCAACTCGAGCGCCGGCATCGTCCATTCCTTCCGCGGGACGCCAGCCGCCACGACCGCAAGCTGGGAGCGGGTGCGTCCGAGGCGGACATAGAGCCCGGCGCACGCGAGTCCCGCCGCGAGCGCTCCGAACAGGATCTCCGTCAGCATCGCCACGTCGATCGCCGGGAACAGCACGGTCGCGGGGAGGATCACGAGCACCCCGACGATCACGATCACACTCGCGAGCGCGTTCAGCCAGCCGGGGTTGGTCCACGGTCCCAGCACGGCCTTGCAGTTGCAGAGCAGCAGCAGGAACACGGTCGCGCTTGGCAGCAGCACGCCGGCGAGCGCCTGCACGGCGGTGGTGATCGTGCCGAGGGGCGCGCCCGGGATCAGCACGATCGCCCCGGCGAGCATGACCATTGCGGCGTAGCTGCCGTGGAACGCCCTCGCCTTGCTGAAACCGTGATGCAGCGAGGGCCGGCGTCCGAACACATCCCCGAACGCGTACGAGCTGGCGAGCGTGACCGCGGCGGCGCCGATGATCGCCGCGAACGCGACCGCGATCATCAGCGCCGCGGCGCCCAGGATCACAACGACCGAACCGATCACCGTGTCGGCGCGGTTCACTGATCCCCTCGCGCCACGCGGGCGCGTTGTTTCGCCGGTTGGATCGAGGCTAGCGGAGCAACCCGCCGTCTCCCAGCAGCTCCGCGTCCTGCGCGAACTCGGCCTGGTAGCCCGCGAGCGCCACGGCCTGGAGTTAGCCCGCGGGACGTTTTTCGTACTGTGGGGATCATGGAGTCAGCGGTCAATGCATCGCCGCTGATCGCACGCTCGGTGGACGACGGAGCCGCGATCAGCGTGAGCGGGGTATCGAAGTCGTTTGGCGAGGTTCGGGCACTGGTGGACGTCGATCTCGTGGTGCCGCGCGGAAGCGTCGTCGGTCTGCTGGGGCCCAACGGTGCGGGCAAGACCACGCTCGTCCGGATCCTGACGACCCTGCTAGAGCCCGACTCGGGGAGCGCGCGCGTTGCCGGCCTCGACGTGGTGCGTGATGCCGCGCGGCTGCGCGAGAAGATCGGGCTCGCGGGCCAGTACGCGGCGGTGGACGAGAACCTGACGGGGCTCGAGAACCTCACGATGGTCGGCCGGTTGTACGGCAAGCCGCGCCGCGCCGCACGTGCTCGCGGCGAGGAACTGCTGGAGCGGTTCGATCTCGTCGACGCCGCGCGGCGGCCGACAAAGACCTACTCCGGCGGGATGCGCCGTCGGCTGGATCTCGCGGCGGCGCTGGTCGCCAAGCCCCCGGTCCTGTTCCTGGACGAGCCGACCACCGGGCTTGACCCCCGCAGCCGGTTGAGCCTGTGGGAGGTGATCGAGGGCCTCGTCGCGGAGGGCACGACCGTGCTGCTGACGACGCAGTATCTGGACGAGGCGGACCGTTTGGCGAACCTGATCGCGGTAATCGATCACGGCCGCTTGATCGCCGAGGGAACCTCGGACCACCTCAAGGACCGGGTGGGAGGCGAGCGTCTTGAGGTCACGCTCGACGAGCCCGCGGACGTCGAGCCGGCGGTCCAGGCCCTCGCGCCGATGTCGGACGACGAGCCGAGCGCCGACGGCCTGGTCGTGAAGCTGAACGTGCGCGAGCACCGCGGCAGCATCGTCGAGGCGGTGCGACGGCTGAGCGACGCTGGAGTCGGCGTCGACGATCTTGCGCTGCGGCGACCGACGCTCGACGACGTGTTCCTGACCCTGACCGGTCACGCCGCCGAAGAGCAGTCAGATGACGACCAGGAGGCCGCGGCGTGAAAAAGCTCGCCTCCGACACGCTCGTGATCGCAGAGCGCAATCTCATTCGACTCCCCAGAGCGCCCGACCTACTGCTCGCGTTCACGGTTCAGCCGATCATGTTCGTGCTGCTGTTCCGCTACGTGTTCGGCGGTGCGATCAGCACCCCGGGCTATTCGTACGTGGACTACCTGATTCCGGGCATCATCGTGCAGAACATCGCCTTCGGCGGGTTCGTCACCGCGCTCGGCCTGAACGAGGACGTCCACAAGGGGCTGATCGACCGCTTCCGCTCGCTTGCCGATGGCCCGGCCCGCGGTGCTGGGGGGCCGGACACTCGCCGACGTAGTTACGAACACGCTCTCGATGACGATCCTGCTGATCACCGGAATCATCATCGGGTTCTCGTTTCAGACCAGCGTCCTGCAGGCGATCGCCGGGGTCGGGCTGCTGCTCTTGTTCGGCTACGCGTTCTCGTGGGTGTTTGCATTCCTGGGACTGCTCGTGTCCAGCCCCGAGGCTGCCAACTCGGTCGGCTTCATCGCCGTGTTCCCGCTGACGTTCATCTCCTCCGCCTTCGTTCCGGTCGGATCGATGCCCGAGCCGCTGAAGGCGTTTGCGACCGTCAATCCGTTCACGATCGTGGTCGACGCGATGCGCTCGCTCTGGATCGGAGCCCCGGCCGGCAACAACGTCTGGGGAGCGGTCGTCTGGTCGCTGGTGATCCTCGCCGTGTTTGCGCCGCTTGCCGTCGCCAGGTACCGGCGCGCGGCGAGCCGCTAAGAAGCCAGGCAGCGGCGAGGCGACGGTTCCGGTCAGCTGAGATCGAGCGCGAACGTCGCGTGGATCGAGGCCGTGACCTCGTGCTCGCCGGGCTCGATCGGCATCGGCTCGGCCGCCATCGGCTTGAACCCGCCTGCAGCTCTGATGGCCACGTGATGATCGGGCTCGGTCAGCGCAATCAATCGCCCGAGCTTGGCGCCGACGCCCTCGGCATAGGCTTGCGCCTTGCGCTGCCCGTCGGCGGCCGCCTGTCGGGCGGCTTGCAGCCGGACGGGGTTGTCGGGTGCGATCTGCCACCGCGGCCCGTCGATTCTTGCTGCGAGGTCTTCTGTCGCTTGCGCGATCAATCGGCCGATCAGATCTGGGTCAGTCAAGCGCACGGACACGCGCGAGATCGCGCGATGGCCGAGGGATCGGCGTCCGCTCTGGGTGTGATCGAACTCCTCGTAAACGGTGATTCCCGTCGTCGACAGGTCGCTCCTAACGACTCCGATTTGGTCCAGCAGAGAAATGAGCGCGTTACTTCGACGAGAGACGTCAGACAGCGCTGATCCGGGAGCGTCCTCGAGCGCGCTGAGCGTGATCCACAGCATCGCCTCGTCCGGCTCGGTGCGAATGATCGCGTCGCCCCTGACCGTGACGGTCGGAGTGGTGGCGTCGGGATTGATCGGAGCCGATGGCATGGCCGAGGACCGGCCGCGCTGAGTCGCCCTCGTTCCAGCGCCCGTCCAGCTTGAGTTTATAACGCAGCGACAGCCCTCATGAAGCCCTGGGCCATGCCGCATAATCGCCCGCCGCAAGGCAGACCCAGGCACCTGGAGGAGCGAAATTGCTTTCGATGTATCGGGCGGGAGCGTGGCTATGAGGGAGCACGCGGTGGCGATTGCCGGAGGCGGCCCGACGGGGATGATGCTCGCGGGCGAGCTCGCGTTGGCGGGGGCCGATGTCGCCCTCGTCGAGCGGCGTCCGGATCACATGCTCGTCGGCTCACGTGCCGGGGGGTTTCATTCGCGGACGATCGAAGTGCTCGATCAACGTGGGATCGCCGAGCGGTTCCTCGCGGAGGGGAAGGTGGCGCAAGTCGCGACGTTCGGCACGACCGTGTTGGACGTGAGCGACTTCCCGACGCGTCATCCGTATTCGCTTGGGATCTGGCAGAACCAGATCGAGCGGATCATGGCCGCCTGGATCGCCGAGCTGCCGGTGCGGGTCTCTTACGGATCTGAGGTGACTGGCTTCGTACAGGACGACGCCGGCGTCGATGTTCGGCTGTCCGACGGCGAGTCGCTGCGGGCCCGGTATCTCGTCGGGTGCGACGGCGGAAGCAGCCTGATCCGTAAAGCCGCCGCGATCGAGTTCCCAGGGTGGGACGCGACGCGAAGCAACCTGATCGCCGAAGTCGAGGTGACCGAGGAGCCGCCGCGCGGCGTTCGCCGCGACGCGATCGGCGTCCATGGTCTGCACAGGATGGAGGACGGCGTGACGGTGCGGGTCGTCGTGACCGAGCAACGGCTCGGGCCGAGCAGCGAGCCGACGCTGCGCGATCTGAGCGAGGCGCTGACCACCGTGTACGGGACCGACTTCGGGGTCCACAGTCCCACCTGGATCTCCAGGTTCACCGATATGACCCGGCAGGCAGCGGCCTACCGTGCTGCGCGAGTGCTGCTGGGCGGCGACGCGGCGCACGTCCATTACCCAGTAGGTGGCCAGGGCCTCAGCCTCGGTGTGCAGGATGCCGTGAACCTGGATGGAAGCTGGCTCAGGTGGTCAGTGACACCACGCCGGACAGCCTCCTGGATACGTATCAGCACGAACGCCACCCAGTCGCTGCGCGCGCGCTCGAGCACACGATGGCTCAGACGGTGCTCCAACGCCCCGACGACCGCATGAAGGCCCTCCTCGACGTGGTGTCGGAGTTGGCGAGCATGGACGAGCCTCGCAAACGGCTCGCCAGGATCGTCTCCGGGCTGGACATTCATTACGACCTCGGCGAGGGACATCCGCTGCTCGGCCGCCGGATGCCCGACCTCGACCTTGTCACCGCCGACGGGCCGGCGCGTGTGTTCGAGCTGCTCCACGACGCCAAGCCGGTGCTGCTCAACCTCGGCCAGCCCGGCGGCATTGTCATCACTGCATGGGCGGACCGGGTGCAGCTGATCGACGCGAGCTACACCGGGGAGTGGGAGCTCCCGGTACTCGGCGTCGTCCCCTCCCCCACCGCCGTCCTGGTTCGCCCAGACGGTTATGTCGCATGGGTCGGAGACGGAGCCGAGGTGGGGCTCAGCGATGCGTTGGCCACCTGGTTCGGGCCGCCGCGTTGCGGCTAAATCAGTTCATCGCCAGCGCGTGCTCGAGTTCTGCCGCCCTACCGGCGTCGTGGGGATGCGCGCTGGTCTGGAGCATCGCCAGCACGTCGAACTCCCCTCCGTACGCGTGGAGCTTCGCCGCGCGGTCCGCGCCGGCATCCAACAGCGCGGCGACGACTTCCGCGGCGTTTCCGGGAACCACCTGGCGACGGATCTCGACGCCGTTGGCAGCCGTGTAGTGCAGCAGCGTGGCGCGGTGGCCGTAGGCCGACCGGCGTACAGGCAGATCTGGGTGTTGGCCCAGGAGAGTGCGCAGATCGTCGATCCGTCCGTTCACGACCACGTCGACGGCGCGCTCTCACGGCGGCCACCGGAGGCGCGACATACACAGCGAAATCGCCCACCGCCAGAGTTTGCCATCTGCACTGCCGGCGCTCGAGGGCCCTGCGCAGCTGGCCTTCGGCAACCCAGCGCTAGAGTGGCGACGGCTTCTCCGTGTCCCGTTTCTGTCGGCGAGCACCCTGGAGGTTCCGGTGGCACATCGCGATTTCAATGACGTGCGGACCGCGGTCGCAGAGCCGGAGGTGATCACGAGCTCGACGACGGTGCTGGTCAGTCGCCGCGAGACCTTCAACGCGGCCCACCAGCTGCGAGACCCTTCGTTGTCGGAAGCTGAGAACCGGCAGTTGTACGGGAAGTGCGCCAACCTCCACGGTCACAACTACGTCCTCGAGGTTGTCGTGGGCGGTGAGATCGATCCCGCGACGGGCTACGTCCTGGACCTCAAGCGGCTCTCGGGCGTCATCTCGACCCAGATCATCGAGGACGTCGATCACCGCAACCTGAATACCGATGTGCCTTGGCTCGAGGGGCTGATCCCGACTGCGGAGAACCTGGCAGTCGCGTTTTGGGAGAGGCTGCGTTCGGAACTCCCGGCCGGATCGCTGCGGACGGTCCGCGTCTGGGAGACCGACAAGAACTGGGCCGAGGTCGGTGAGCGCGGCTGAGGCCCCGCCGCGCGGCGCGCGAGACTTGCGCGGGCGCTACACGGCCGCAGATCTTCAGGTCCTTACCGCGGACGAGGCGCGACGGTTCGTCAGTGCAGGGGCCGACCCACAGGCTGATCCCGCACTTGCTTGGGAGTTGCTTTACCGGCTGGAGCCGGAGCTATACGACCGTTTGGTCCGCGCCGAGAGAATTCATCCGGCAGTGCTCGCGTGGTTGCCGCGGCGGGTTGAGCGGATCCTCGAGGTGGGTGCCGGCACCGGTCGGCTGACGTTCGAGTTGCTGGGCCGCGCCGACGAGATCGTGGCGATCGAACCCGCGGCGCCGTTGCGCGAACGGCTGATCAAAAGGCTCGCGCGAACGGAACTAGGCCACGGGGCGACAGTGGTTGACGCTTTCTTCGATGACCTGCCGCTGCCCGACGGTTGGGGCGACCTGGTGGTCGCCTGTTCGGCGTTCACGCCGGAATCGGGACACGGCGGCGATCGGGGCTTCGCCGAGATGGAGCGGGTCTGCCGGCCCGGTGGATGCGTGGCGATTGTCTGGCCGAACAACCTCAGCTGGCTCCAAGACCGCGGCTACCGTTACCTGAGCTTCGGCGACGACGAGATGTTCGTCGAGTTCGCGAGCCACGACGAGGCCGTCGAACTGACTCGGATCTTCTATCCGGACGCGGCGGCCGAGGTACGTCGCGAGCGGCCGCCGGCGAGTGTCGTTTCAGACATTGCGAGTCAATCCGCCGCGAGACGTCGCCTTCAAGGTGGTGGCCGGGTGAAGCTCGCGATCGTCGCCCCGCTGGTCAGCCCGATCCGCGAGCCGCAGCGGGGTGGCTCCCAAGCCTTCGTTTCCGAACTCGCGGCTGGCCTGGTCCGGAGGGGCTACGACGTTCACCTGTATGCCGCCTCTGGATCGGCCGTGGCTGGAGTCGAGGTGATCGACACGGGGGTCGATCACCGTGAGTTGGCGGCGACGCTCTACCGCCCAGCCGGGGGCGGCGTCGCCGGCACGACGGTTGCCGAGCGGGCCTTCGGTCGGGTCTACGAGATGGTGCGCGACGGCCGCTACGACCTCGTCCACAACCACGCCTTCGATGCGCCCGCGGTCAGGTTGGCGTCGATTCAGCGCGCGCCCGTCGTGCACACGGTTCACCTCCCGCCAGACGCGGCGGTCGCCGAGGCAATACGTGCGGCGTCGCGGCGCAGCCCGTGGCCCGTGGTGGCATGCGTCTCAGCCAGCCACGCGGACGCATGGCGCCGGATCGTGCCCGTCGACGCGATCCTGCCGCCGTACATCCCCACCCGGCAGATCGACTTCTCGCCGAACCCGGGATCTGGCGCCGTGTTCGCCGGCAGGTTGAGCCCGGAGAAGGGAGCCGCTGACGCGATTGCGATCGCACGGCTGGCCGGTGTCGAACTCGACCTGTTCGGCGATAGCTATGACGCCGACTACGTCCGGGACAAGATCGATCCGCACCGCGGCGAGCCGGACATCTCCGTGCACGCGGCGGTTCCGCAAACGGCGCTCTGGGCGGCGATGGGCCGTGCCGCGGTGGTTCTGTGCCCGGCGCGGTGGGATGAGCCGTTCGGGATGGTCGCCGCCGAAGCGCAGGCATGCGGAACTCCTGTTGTCGCGTTCCAGCGCGGCGCTCTCGGCGAGGTGATCGTCGACGGCACGACCGGGTTCCTGGTCGAGCCGGGCGCTCTCGACGCGGCGGCCGAAGCCGTGAACAGAGCCGCGACGCTATCCCGCTCCGCGTGCCGCGAGCACGCCGAGGCCCGACTCGACGTCGAGCTCAGCCTCGATGCCCACGAACGGCTCTACGAGCGAGTCGCCAGCGGTGTTCTGGGAGCGCGCACCGGTGGCTGAGCCACCCCACTGGCTTGCCGGACGGCTCGCGCTGGTCACCGGCGCGAGCCGCGGGATCGGAGCCGCCACCGCGGAGGCGCTCGCGGCGGCCGGCGCCCGCGTCGTGTTGGCTGCGCGCGATCGCGCTGCACTCGAGCAGGTCGCCGAGGCGATCCGAAGCAAAGGCGGGTCTGCGCTCGCGGTGCCGACCGACGTCGGCAACCGCGACAGGTCGAGGCGCTGTTTGCCGAGATCGATCGCGTCGGTCCGCTGACGGCGCTCGTCTGCGCGGCCGCGGTGCTCACCTCGGCGCCGATCGAGGACACCACTGCGGAGATCTGGGAGCGGACGCTGGCCGTGAACCTAACCGGGTCCTTCCTCTGCTGCCGCGCGGCGTTCGGCGCGATGCGGGCCGCCGGCGAAGGGCGGATCGTCACGATCGCGTCGCTGTCGGGCGTCTACGCGACGGAGAAGTTCCCGGGCCTCGCGGCTTACAACGTTTCCAAATACGGGATCATTGGGCTCACCGAGGCGATTGCGGTGGAGGGCAAGCCGCTCGGCATCAGCGCGATCTGCGTGAGCCCGGGCGCCGTCGACACCCAGATGCTGCGTCAAGCGAATCCCGAGCTCCGCGCGGGGCTCACGCCAGCCGACGTCGCCGAGTTGATCGTGGCACTGCTCGACAGTCCGCTCGTTGCCGCCAGCGGCGCGAACATCCCGCTGTTCTCAAACGCCTAGCGAACGAGCGGCCGAAATCGCTGGTTCTCGAAGCGCTAGCGGACGAGCGACCACAGATCGACCCCCTCGTCGGCCAACTCGGCCGCATTCGGCCGGGCTCGCTGCGCCACCAATCGTGCGCACGCCGCCATCTCTCCGTCCTCGTCGAGCTCGGGGTCCCCGCCGCGGTCGAGACCGACCGCCGCCAGGAGTTGGCCGTCGCGCAGGTAGAACCCAATGAACTCGCGTTCCTCGAGGCTCCCGCGGACGACGAACTGCTCCCAGGTGGTGGCGTGGCCGACGTACTCGAGCTTGTGCTCGTACTGATCGGACCAGAAGGTGTGAACGTAGTCGTACGGCGCGGTTGCGCCCAGCATCGAGCGCGCCGCCGCGCGGCCCTGCTTCTCGCCGTTGTTGTAGTGCTCGACGCGAACTCGGCCGAACAGCGGATGGAGCTGGTTTGCCATATCACCCGCCGCGTATAGGTCCGGCTCGCTGGCGCGGCAACACTCGTCGACGAGCACGCCGTTGGACTGCTCGACAGCCCCGCCGACGAAGGTCGGCACCTCAGGCTCGATCCCGACCCCGGCGACGACAAAGTCGCACGTCACACGCTTGCCTTCGGCGGTTACGGCGGCCTCCACGTGCTCCGAGCCCTCAAACCGCGTGAGCTGATTGTCGGCCAGCAGCTCGACCCCGTTCTCTCGATGGATTGCGGCCATCGCGTCGGCGACCTCCTGTCCCAGAACGCGTTCGAGCGGCGCTCGCCCTGGGAAGACCGCGGTCACCTGTACGCCGAGTTGGGTCAAAGAGGCAGCCACCTCGGAACCGATGAACCCCATTCCCACGACCACGGCGTGCCGACCCGCATCGGACTCCCGCTTGATCGCCTCACATTCGGCGACCGTGCGCAGATGGTGGATCCCTGCCAGCTCCCCGCCCGGAACCTCCAGTCGACGGTTCCGCCCACCAGTCGCCAGGAGAAGCTTTTGGTAGGCAAGCGCTTGGCGCGAATCCAGCACCAGCGAGTGGGCGACCGGGTCGATCTCCACGACGGTCGGCCCCACGAGACGCTCGATGCCATGTTCTTCATACCAGCCCGGCGGCTTGACGTACCACCCCTCGAGATCCTCCTCAGAGCGCAGGTACGTCTTTGACAGCGGTGGCCGACCGAACGGAATCCCTGGCTCGCGGCCGATCAGCACGACCCTCCCGGAGAAACCGTCCTCGCGCAAGGTGGCCGCGGCATTTCCTCCGGCCAGACCTGCGCCGACGATCACGAACGGGGCATCGGTTGCTTCAGCGTTCATCGCGCATCACAGCCTGTGACCCTACATCGGCACTCGTCGTTGGATACGGCGCGCCCCTTGCCGCGCCGGACCAGGGTGAGCTAACCGCCCAGGCTCCCGCCAGCGGGAATAGGCTCGGCGAGCGGTCGGCACAGGGCGGCCGGATCGTCGTGCTTGCGCAGGGTTCGCCGCAGCTGAACGAACGCAATGCTGCCGAGCACAGCCGGAAGCCATAGCTGGAAGGCGCGGTAGGTGAGCACGGCCGTGGCTGCGGCCGATAGCGGGACGTGGTACAGCGCGAACGTGCCGATCAGGCCTGCCTCCGTCCCGCCGATGCCGCCGGGGATCGGCAGCAGTCCGCCGAGTTGGCCGATGATGTAACCGACCACGAGCACTCCGAACCCGGGGGTGTAGCCGAACGCCAAAAAGCAGACGCCGAGCGTGGCAATGTCGAAGCCCATGTAGCCAAACGAACCGATCAGGACGCCCGCCGGCTTGTGCCGAAGCAGTGACTCACCGTCGCGCACACCCTCGGTGATGGCGTCCAGCGATCGCCGCGCGATCCGTTTGGCTCGTCCAGCGTCTGGGGGCGGCGCCCCGGTTCCGGCTCCGAGCCGCGACCCCAGCGCCGGAAGCGCCAGTGTGATCAAGATCCCCAGCGCGGCAGCGGCCGCGAACCCCAGTGTGACAGCCGGCTGTCTGTCGCGACCGAAGATGCCGAGCGGGAACGCAGCGCCGAACACGATCAGTGTGCCCAAGTTGGCCAGGCTTGTCAGGATGAAGAACGCGACGGTCCGGCGGGCGATGTGGTCCGCCGACATCCCCCCGCGCCGAAGCGCCCAAGCACCCAACGCCAAGCCGCCCGCGCCGCCGGCGGGCAGGAGCGAGTTGGCCGCCTGCTCGGCCATCCCGACCTGATAAGAGAAGCGCCACGACATCCGGGCACAGAACACGGCCCTGAATATGACGACGTACGAGAGCGCCGAGAGCAACTCGAGCACGCCGGCGGCCACCAGCCACCCGGGCGAGGCGTGGATGATCCGGTCGCGCACCGAGCTCAGCCCCGGCAGCAGGAACACGAACGCGACGACGACCCCGATCAGCGCCGTCAGCTGGAGCAGCCGTTTGAACAGGTGCCGCGACTCGAGCTCGTCCGGCATCTCTGCACCGGCCGCCGCCGGCAGCGTCGTCGCGTTCACCTTCTGCACGCCAGAATCCTCCCACCGCACGCGAGCCGTACGTGGCGGCGGGCAGCCCGCGTGCTCTACGTGGAGAGGCTCGCCATCTGTGCAGCCATCGGCCGCTGCGGCTCGGGCCGGTCGGCGATTTCCATCCGCAGCGACATCAGCGCCGTGTCGTAGATGTCCGAGAAGCTGGGGAACGGCTGGATCGTGTCCGCAAGCACGTCGAGCGGCACGTGGGCGCGGATCGCGAGCGTCGCCTGCTGCATCCACTCGCCAGCCTCCGGACCGAGCGCATATGCGCCCGTCAGCCGCTGGCCGTCGGAAAGCAGGGTGAGGAACCCGTTGGATTGCGCGTAGGCGTGGGTGTAGGTCGCGGTCTTCGGCACATCTGAGAGAAGGGCGTTGCAGCTGTACTCGGCTTGCACCGCGCCGACCGCAGCGGCCTGCGGGTCGGTGTAGGTGACGCGCGGGACGGCTTCGTAATTCGCCGGTCGCAGATCGCCCGCGATGTTCGCCGCGACCACGTCCCCTTCGTATTCGCCGACGTGTGTCAACGGCCAGATGCCGGTGACATCGCCGATCGCCCAGAGACGCTCACCCGCGCGCATGTACTCGTCAACTTTGATGCCGTGCGGGTTGGCTTCGACGCCGACGGTTTCGAGGCCGATCCCCTCGACGCGCGGGCGCCTGCCGGTGCACACGAGCAGCCGGTCGCCCCGCAGCTCCGGATGGCCATCGAACTCGAGGACGTAATCGTCGCCCTCGTGCCGGGCGGCGGTGGCGTGTATGCCCAGCACCAGCTCGATGCCATCCTGGCGCAGAGCGTCGCTGAGCGCGTGGCCGAGCGGCGCAGCCTCGCGCGGAATCACGCGGTCCGCGCCCTCGACGATGACCGCCTCGCCGCCGAGCCGCCGCACGACCTGCGCCAGTTCGGTGCCGGCGGATCCCCCACCCAGCACGAGCAGTCGGCGGGGAACCCTCTTCATGCTCGTCGCCTCGCGGGTCCCCCAGACGCCATCGAGCTCGCGCAGCCCCGTGACCGGCGGCACGATCGGATCCGACCCGGTGGCCACGACGATGTGCTCAGCGGTGTGGCGACCGCCGTCGACCTCGACCACGCCGGTGCCTGCCAGCCGGCCGGTGCCGCGCAGCAGATCGATGCCGCGGCCGGCCAACCACTGCTCCTGTCCGGCGTCGGAGTAGTTGGAGACCATGAAGTCGCGCCATGCGAGCGCGGCCTCGACATCGACCTCGGCATCGGCGCCGATGTCGCGCGCGTGGTGCACCGCCTCGCCGGGACGCAGCAGCGACTTCGACGGAATACACGCCCAGTAAGAGCACTCGCCGCCGACGAGCTCTCGCTCAACCACCGCCACGCGGAGGCCGCGGGCAGCGAGCGCCCCCGCGCAGTGCTCGCCGGGCGCGCCGCCACCCAGGACGATCACGTCGTAGTCGCTTGCCATCGTCGGCTCCTCTCGAGATTCAGGGTCGGGGCGTCTCGGGCTACTTGTGAGGCGTGGGGAGCCATCTTAGGATGGCTCGCGTGTCGACTGATTCTCCAAGGAGGTATTGATGATCGTTATGTTCTCGGCCCGCCGCCTGAAGCCGGGCGCGTGGGAGCAGTTTCGCAATGCCTGGGACCCGGGTGACGACTTTCCTCCAGGCTTTCAGCGTGCCTACCACGCGCGCAATATCCGCGACGAGGACGAGGTCATCTCATTCGGCCTATTCGAGATGACCAAGGACGAGTACCACCGCTGGCGCGAGGCGTCCGATGCGCAGGAGAACGAGCGCGTGGACCGGTTGTCGGCGTTCGTCGAGAACGACCATGTCTCGGGCGTCTACGAGGTGATCGACTCGGTCGAGCCATAGCCAGCGGGGCTGCCCCCGCCCCGTACCTCGATCGACGCTAAGACTTCGTCGAGATCACGTCAGCTTCCGGGTCGGCCAAGTCGTCACCGTCGGGCAAGTCGTCAGGGCTTGCCTGACGAGGGCGCCGGACGTTGCGCTGCGGCAGGCGTCCGGCGCGGCGGGCCTGGTCCGTGAGCAGGTACTCGATCTGGGCGTTGATGCTGCGCAGGTCGTCGTTTGCCCACCTGCGCAGCGCGTCGAACAGGCGGGGATCGAGCCGGAGCAGGAAGCGCTTGCTCTCGGGCATCTCAGGTGTAGAGCGAGCCGGTGTTGATCACGGGCGAGGGCGAGTGGTCGCCTGACAGGACGACCATCAGGTTGGCGACCATCGCCGCCTTGCGCTCGGAGTCGAGCTCGGTCAGATCGCTGTCGGCGAGTTGGGCGAGCGCCATCTGGACCAGCCCAACTGCGCCGGTGACCATCGTCTTACGGGCGGCGACGATCGCCTCGGCCTGCTGGCGGCGGAGCATCACTTCGGCGATCTCGGGTGCGTAGGCGAGGTGGGTCAGCCGCGTCTCGAGCACTTCGATGCCGGCCGTCTCCAGGCGCATCTGGAGCTCCGCCCCGAGGCTGACGCGAACCTCATCGGCGTTCCCGCGCAACGACGTCGAGCCCCGCTCGTAGTCGTCGTACGGGTATTGGCTGGCCAGATGGCGAATGGCTGCTTCGCTCTGGACGACCACGAACTGCCCGAAGTCCTCGACATCGAACACGGCCCTGGCAGTGTCTGTGACGCGCCAGACGATGACCGCCGCGATCTCGATTGGGTTGCCGCTCGCGTCGTTGACCTTGATCCGCTCGGTTTGGAAGTTGCGGACCCGCAGCGAGATTGACTGGCGCCAGAAGACCGTGAACGGATTCACCCACCACAGCCCGGCCTCGGTCACCGTGCCGGTGTAGCGGCCGAACAGGATCAGCACGCGTGACTCGTTCGGCTGCACGACCACGAACCCGAGCGACAGCACGACGACGACGGCGAGAATTACGACTCCGACGATCGTGAGCGCCGAACTGGTGCCGCCGGCCCCGATCGCGATCAGGGCGATCGCTACTGCGAGGCCGGCCATGGCGGCGCCCGCGGCGGGTGCACCGGCGATCGCGTTGGCCGGCACCTGCTGGTGCGGCGACCGTGGCGACAGCGGGACCGAGTCCGGCGGAGCATCGGCGCGCGATATCACATCTATATTGTTGCAGAATCACACGACGACCGGCAACTGCTTCGCCGCTCGCGCGTTGGACGTCACCACGAGCGCCCCGCCGACTGCGGTCCGATCGACCCTACGAACCGGCGCCTAGCGGCGTTGCATCCAGTGCTTGATCTGCCAGTAGTCGGTGTCGTCGTCGCGCAAAGTGCTGCCGTCCGGCATCCGCGTGTGAGAACGGATATAGGCGACCGCGGAAGGGAACGCGATATAGCCGGAGACGAAGGCCAGCGCGAACGCGATCACGTTCGAAATCGAGACGGCCACAACCGCGGCCAGCATCCAAAGCGGGAACAGCCACGGCAGCATCCATGGCTTGAATCCTGGCAAACGGTAATGAAACGACCCCCTCATGACTAAAGCGTACGCCGCGGTCGTTGATAGTCAACTGACGGATGCGGTACTCGCGCAGATCCGGTGGTAGGGTGACCGCGGGCCGGGCAGGTTAGTCGCGTTAGGCGCGGCGATCGTCCAGGGAGGAAAAAATGCGCATACGTCCGCTCGCCCCGGCCTTCGGCGCTGCGGTTGTTGGTGCTCTGCTGGCCTTGACCGGCATCGCTCAGGCGCAAGCCGACCTCCCCGCCTCGCCCGTGAACCTCGCCACGCCGGTGAATTTCGCCGCCGCCAGAGCCAACGCGGGCGCGATCGTGAGGGCGGGCGACGCGCGATTTGAGGTGCTGGGCGACGGCCTGATCCGGATGGAGTACTCGCCAACCCACACGTTCGAGAACGCCCCGACGGTCAACGCTGTGCAACGGCGCTTCGGGGTCCCCTCGTACCGAACGATCACCGCCAATGGATGGCTGACGATCTCGACCTCGGAGGTGACGCTCCGGTACCGGCTCGGCTCGGGGCCGTTCGGGCCAAACAACGTGTCGGTGCGGTTTGACAACGCCGGGAACTCGTCGACGGTCAGCCCGCAGTGGCAGAACGAGTGCCCGTTCGACCAGGTCTGCGACGCCGGCGCCGCTTCGTTGAAGGGCGGCGCGAGCATCGCGACCAACCACGCCAACTACCAGAGCATCGCCGGCTTCATCGCCAACCTTGGTCAAGGCGACCAGTCCGGCGCCGATTGGAAGGTGCTGGGCGCGCCCGCGGGACAGGCGACGGTGACGCTGCGCTACTCCAACTACATCGGCGGGTTGGGCGGGCCGGCGCCGAGGACGATCGATCTGACGGTTAACGGCACTGACGTGCAGACGCTGACGCTGCCGGCGACCAGCAGCTGGGACGACTGGTCGACCGTGACCGCGAACGTGAACCTGAACGCTCAGACCAACACGGTCGGCGTGCTTTGCGCCGCCGCCGACAGCTGCAATGTCAACGTCGACACGCTGTCGGTTTCGCCGGTCGGTGCCACGGCGCCGACCGAGCCGACGATGAACTACCTCGGCGGCTACACGCGCGGATTCGATACGGCGACCTACGGGCCTGGTTATCAATGCCCGACGGGAACCCCGACCGCGACGCAGTGCACCGCGGCGCTGCCGCAAATGCATCCCGGAATCCTCGACCGCGCCGGGTACCGGCTGCTCGACGACACCCAGAGCTCGATCTGGACCACAAACGGCTGGGTCGCAGACAGGCCTGCCACCGGCGACCTCGAGGACGGCTACCTGTTCGTGTACGGCGACCACTACGGCCAGGCGCTACGTGACCTCGACCGGCTAACCGGACCCTCGCCGCTACTCCCGGAGTCGACCTTCGGTGTGTGGTACTCGGACTACAACCCCTACACGACCGCCGACTACGAGAACACGCTGATCCCGGCTTTCCGCGCCAACCAGGTGCCACTCGACACGCTGTCGGTCGACACCGACTGGAAGTACCCCAATCAGTGGGATGGCTGGGAGTGGAACCCGGCGCTGTTCCCCGATCCGCAGGCATTCCTGAGCTGGGCCAAGTCACAGGGCATCAACGTGACGCTCAACATCCACTCGAGCATCGCCGACAACGACCCCCAGCTCGCCGCCACCGAGGTGCTCGCGGGCAACTCGCTTGCCGACAGCACCTGCTTCAGCGGCGCATGCAAGGTCTGGGATTGGAGCAGCATCCCCCAGGCCGAGTCCTACTTCGCGCTGCATCAGCCCTACGAGTCAGAGGGCGTCTCGTTCTGGTGGCTTGACTGGTGCTGCGATTCGTCGACCGCGTCGATGCTCGGCGTAACGCCAGACGCGTGGATCAACCACCTGTACGCGCAGGAGCTCATCAACAAGGGCGAGCGCGGATTCGTCCTCTCACGGACCGGCAGCTCGTACCAGAACCCCGACGAGGTGTACCCGGCCGGCCCGTGGGCGGGCCACACCTCGACCCTGGCGTTCACGGGCGACACCTGGGGGACGTGGAACACGCTCGAGTTCCAGGTCCAGCTTGCTGCCGACGAGGCCAGCATCGACGAGCCGTACGTCAGCAACGACATCGGCAGCTTCCTCGGCCCGCCGCCGGGCGCCGCGTCCGACGACTCCTGACCTCTACGCGCGTTGGGTGCAGCTCGGCACGTTCCAGCCGATCCTGCGGCTGCACTCAAACCACGGCAACCGCCTGCCGTGGCAATACCCCGAGCCGGCGGACTCGACCGCGGCCGCCTTCCTGCGACTGCGCGAGGCGCTGGTTCCCTACACCTACTCGCTGGCCGACGAGGCCGTCAACACCGGCCTCCCGATCGACAGCTCGCTGTATCTCGATTACCCAAACGAGCCGGCCGCGTATAGCAATCCGGATGAGTACCTGTATGGGCCCGACGTGCTGGTCGCCCCGGTCACCAAGCCCGGCGCGGTCACGACGGAGACGGTCTGGCTGCCGCCCGGCCACTGGACCGACTACTTCACCGGGGCCACGTTCACCGGCCCCTCGACGCAGACCCTGACCGTGCCGCTGAACCGGATGCCGGTGTTCGTCAAGGCGGGCGCGATCATTCCGGAGCAGGTGCCGATGCGCCACGTCGGCGCCAAGCCGAACGCGCCGACGATCCTGCGCGTCTACCCGGGCCCCGGCAGGCAGTTCTCGCTCTATCAGGACGCTGGAACCGGGAACGGCTACGAGCACGGGCAGTCGAGTAGCACGCTGATCTCGACCTGGCCCGGCGGCGCGACCGGGCACGGCAACGGCCCGCTCACGACCGTCCAGATCGGGCCGGCGGATGGCCGCTATCCTGGCCAGCCCGCGTCTCGCAGCTTCGTTGTCAAGATCGAGCGAATCAGCGCTCCGAGCAATGTCAGGCTCGACGGCCGGCACCTCGCCGCCGGCGACTGGCGCTACAACGCGACGACGCACACGCTCACGGTCCCGGTGACCGGGCTCGGCCTTGCGTCGACCGCGACCTTGACCGAGGTCGGCGGTTCGGCAATCAGCGCGCCCGAGCCCGCAGCGGTCGACCTCAGCATCTCGCCGTCGGCGCCGCTGAGCGTCTCCGCGGGCGCTGCGACGACGGTCACGACGACTGAGCACAACGATGGCCCGGGTACGGCAACGGGGCTGTCGGTGAGCCTCTCGGCGCCTGCCGGCTGGACCGTGACCCCCGCTTCGCGGGTGTCGGGCGGAAACCTCGCGGATGGTTCATCGAGCAGCCAGTCGTGGACCGTCACGGCGCCGGCGGGCTCGAGCTCGCCGGTGACCGCGGCGCTCGAGGCGCAGCTCAAGTACACGAGCGCCGGTCAGCCCGAACGCGTGACGACTGACCAGCAGGGTTCGCCGGCGCCAGCGCCGCTGCCGCCACCGGTGATCGACTCGGCAACCCCGTCGACCACCGCACCGGGGACGAGCGTGACGTTGAACGGAGACAACTTCGGTTCCACTCAGGGCACCAGCTATCTCACGCTCGCGCAGCCCGGGATCAGCTGGGGAGCGCCGTTTGACGGCGCCAAGCTGACGATCACCAGCTGGAGCAATACGTCCATCACATTCCAGCTGCCACCCGACAGCGCCCCGTTCCCGCTCACGCCCGGGAGCGCGACGATCACCGTCACCGTCGGCACCCAGACGTCGGCAGCGCTGACGTTGACGATCACCGGCACGGTCGGTCCGCCGCCCTCGATCTCCGCGGTCAACCCGTCGACGACGACGGCGGGCAGCTCAGTGACGCTGACCGGGATCGAACTTCGGCACCACGCAGGGCGACAGCTACCTCCTGCTCGTGCAGGGCACGACCAGCTGGGGCGCGCCCTACGACGGCGCCAAGCTGACGATCAGCAGCTGGGGCAACACTTCGATCACCTTCCAGCTGCCACCCGACAGCGGATCGTTCCCGTTAACGCCGGGCACAGCGACGATCTCCGTGAACGTCGGCGGTCAGTCCTCGAACATGGAGACGCTCACGATCACGTCATAACTGGTCAACGCTCACGATCACCTCAAAGCTCACGCGGCCGCGAGTGACGGCAGGACCGAGTCGACGATCCGCTCTGCGAGCCGGTCGTCGAGCGGCGCGCCGCTCAGCAAGAGCCGGTAGTAGATCGGTCCGAACAGCAGGTCGTGGACGAGCACGCAGTCGATCCCGGTTCGCAGATCGCCGCGCTCGATCCCGCGGTCGACAAGCCGCCGGACCTCGGCCAGCCGCGCGGCGACGATCTGCTCGCGGAACGCGCTGCCCAGTTCGTGATCGGTCGCCAGGTCGGAGACCAGCCCCTGCATCACGCGCCCCATCAACGTCGAACCCAGGATCTTGACCGCGCCGTTGACGAACGCGATCAGCTCGGCGCGGGTGTCGCCAAGATCGGGCACCGCCACGACTTCTTGCACCATCCTCAGCAAGACGGCCAGCGCGAGGTCGTGCTTTGAGCGGTAGCGGCGGTAGATCGTCGTCTTGGCGACGCCCGAGCGCGTGGCGACGCCTTCGACCGTCAACCCTCCGACACCGTCGGACACCAGCAGCTCTCGGGTCGCCTCGAGGATCTTGTCGTCTGTGTCGGAGCTCACAAAACGAAACGTAGCGAAGCGTGTAGATTGTTTGTCGGGCGCAACGCTACGTAGCGTCCGTGGTGAGGACCGCGGTGCCCCCAAAGGACCCCAAACAAGGAGCAAACCCGATGGCGAAGACAATCAACGCAAAGATCCGGCGCGCGCTCGGCCCGCGATCCACGCAGCAACAGGTGCACTTCCACCTACAGCACGACGGGCGGCCGTTCGTATGCGACGTGCCGCACTGCGATTCCCCGGCGCTGACGGTGGACGAGGTGAGCCAGCCTAAGCGGCGCGGCGGGCAATCGGACGCACTGCACGTATCCGTGCAATCCGTTCCGGCTGACCGGCTGATCAAACGCGGTGGCGTGCGTTAGCCCGCGCGGCGGGCGACACCGAGCAAGTGCGGGATCGCCGGCTCGACCGCACTGGTCTTGACCGCCAGCCGCTGCTCGCGCTGGACCGCGAAACCCGCCGTCCGGATCGCCGCGCCGGTGTCGCGGGCTAGGTGACAGCCGCCGGCGAATCGCGGCCAGACGGTCGCATCCAGCAGCCGTTGGACTCGCGCCGACCGTGGCCGCTTCGAGACCACGTGCTCGTAGTAGCGCAGTTCGCCGTCCGGCCTAAGCACCCGCCGCATCTCCGCCAGCGCTACCTCCTGATCGCCGACCGAGCAGAGCACCAGCGAGGCGACCACGGCGTCGAAGCTCGCGTCCGCAAACGGCATCGACTCCGCCGTCGCATCGATCACCTCGATCGGGACCGGAGCGTGCGCCGCGGCTTCGATCGCGAGGTTGCGCAGATAGGGCTCGGGCTCGGCCGCGACCACCTCTGACACCGTGCCGGGGTAGTGGTCGAAGTTCAGCCCGTTGCCGGCCCCGACCTCGAGCACCCTTCCTGACAGGCCCTCGACCAACTGCGCCCGGTTGTCGGCGATCGCGCCGTGTTCAGCGCTCTGACTGACGCGCGCGTAGAGGCGCGCGAACAGGGGGTGCCTGATTTCCGTGCGAGCCACTGAGCGCCCAAGCTAACCGGTCAGTGTCGCGCGAGCCAGGCGGCCATCCGCGTCAACAACTCAGGGGTGGTCACCTCGGGCAGGGACGGATCGAACTCGCGGTAGGCGGCAACGACGTTTGCCGCGATCCGCTCCGGATCGACCCAGTCCGCGAACTCGGCGAGGTCGATGTCATCGGCGGCGTCCGCCGCTTCGATGCCGGCATCGAAGCGCAAGCGCGCCTGCTCGCGGACGTAGCGCAGATAGCGCTGGACGTCGCGCACGCCGGAGCTGTCGGTCACCGGCCCATGGCCGGGCACCAGCACCTCCGCCCCGAGCTCGAGGATCCGGTCGCAGGCCGCGATCCAGTTGCTCAGATCGGCCCACACGATCGGGGTACCGTCGATGAACAACAGGTCGCCGGTGAACACGGTCGACGCGTCTGCAACGAACACGATCGTGTCGCCGCCGGTGTGCGCCGGACCGAGTTCGATGAAGGAGACCTCGCGATCTCCGACCCGGAGGTCCAGCCGCCCCTCGAAGGTCGTCGACGGCGGGCGGACCGTGATCCCCTCGAACTCAAACGGTCCGAACGCGTGCTCGACGAACGCGCGGAGGTCGGCGGGTAGATCCGGGGCGCGCTTGAGACCACTCAGCAACTCCGGACTGAACTGACCGAGTTCGCTCGCGGTCGTCTTGGACGCGTAGATCTCAGTCGCGCTGGGCAGCAGCTCGTTGCCGAAGCAGTGGTCCGGGTTTGAATGGGTGTTGAGCGCCGCGTCGATCGGGTGGCGTTCGGTCACAGGCGCCATCGCGGCGAGCATCTCGCGGGTCAGCCGCAGGTCGTAGAGGGTGTCGACCAGCAGCGCGGTTCCGTCTGCTGTGATCAGGCCCGCGTTGCTCCACCCCCAGCCGCCGTCGGGCTGCAGGTAGGCGAACAACCCATCCCCCAGCTCGTGCAGGCCTTTCTCGTAGGCGACCTTGACCATGTTCAGAAGTCCGGCGTGGCCGGGAGCCCCGCATAGTTCTCGGCCAGGCTCTTAGCGGCGGCCGTCGACTGCTCCAGGTAGTCGAGCCTCGACAGCTGCAGCTTGCGGTCAAACGGCCCGTTGCCGAGGTCGTGCAGCAGCTGGGTCATGTAGTTGGAGAAGTCCTGCGCGCGCCACACGCGCCGGAGCGCCGTATCCGTGTATGCGTTGAGCCCGTCGCGACTCCCGGTCGCGTACCAACTGGCCAGCGCGGCCGCAAATAAGCGCGCGTCGTTGACCGCCAGGTTCAGACCTTTGGCCCCGGTCGGGGGCACGATGTGCGCCGCGTCACCCAGCAGAAACAGCTGACCGTATTGCATCGGGGCGCAGACGAACGTGCGCATCGGGGTGATCCCCTTCTCGAGGATCGGACCCTCATTGACCCACCACCCTTCGCTCGCGAGGCGGGTCTGGAGCTCTGCCCAGATGTCGGCGTCGGACCAGTTCTCGATCCGGTCGCCAGCCGGCACCTGGATGTAAAGCCGGCTGATCTTCTGCGATCGCATCGTGTAGAGCGCGAACCCACGCTCGTGCCAGGCGTAGATCAGCTCGTCCGTCGCCGGCTGAGCGTCGGCCAGGATGCCGAGCCAGCCGAACGGATATTCGAAGTCGTAGTCCGTCGCATAGCCGTCGGGCAGGGCCGGCCGGCAGATCCCGTGAAAGCCGTCGCAGCCGGCGATGAAGTCGCACTCGAGCCGTTCGCGCGAGCCGGCTTGCGTTGCGAACTCGATTGCGGGCCGGTCGCCCTCGATGTCGTGGACACTCACTTCCGAGACCTCGAACTGGAGCTCGACGCCCCGCTCCAGCACCGCTGCGATCTCGTCCTTGACCACCTCCTGCTGCCCGTAGATCGTGATGTGACGACCGGTGAGCTCGGTGATCGCGATGTATTGAGTGTGGCCGGGACGGCGCAGGTAGATGCCGTTGTGCTCCAGACCCTCGCCCGAGAGGCGCTCGCCGACACCCAGCTCGTGCATCAGGTCGACCGTGTTCTGCTCGAGCAGACCGGCGCGCACGCGGCGCTGCACGTACTCGCGGCCGCGGTTCTCGACGATCACGCACTCGATCCCCTCGCGCGCGAGTAGCAGCGCGAGCGTCAGCCCGGCGGGTCCGGCGCCGATGATTCCGACCTGGGTTCTCATATGGTCGCTCGCACGCGGTCAGTTTCGCCAAACGTGCCGGTGCGGGCAACCGGCGTCGTCAGCGGGAGAACCCGGGGGCGGGCTCGCCGACCGGCTCGTCCGAGATGACGGCGGGTTCGACCCGGCCGCGTGGCAATCCCCGGACGGCGACGATGAATGCCGCAGCCATCACCGCGGCCATGATGTAGAAGATCGTCTGGATCGAGTGCGCGAATCCGAGCTGGACGCCGTGGACGAGCGCGTGCGGTTGCCCCGAACCTGTGTTGGACCCGGCGGTTGCGGTGCCGATCGAGGTCGCGATGCGGTGGGCGACGTTGGTCGGGACGCCCGCCTTGGTGAGCGCGTTCGTGATGTTGGTGTTGTTGCGGCTGATCAGGATCGCGCCCAACACCGCGAGACCGACGCTGGCGCCGAAGTTGCGCGAGGTCTGTGTGATCCCCGTGACCTCGCTGTAGCTCGAGCTCGGCGCCCTGTTCACGGCATCGGTGCTGGCGACGCCGAGCATCATCCCGAGGCCGGCGCCGGCGATGACGATGTCGAGCGTCTGGGCGCCGAGTGACAGGTCGGTGACCTTGCCGGCCAGCAGGAAGAAGCCGACGGCACCGATCGCGCTGCCGCCTACGACCGCGAGCTTCGCGCCCCTGCGGTCGAGGATCCGGCCGCCGATCTGAGCCGCGATCACGAACCCGATGAAGAAATAGAGCAGGTACACGCCAGCCTGCGACGAGGTCTTGCCGAGCGAGACCTGCGAGTACAGGCTGGCGAAGAAGAAGAACGGCACGAACACGATCGACATCAGCCCGAGCACGAGTGTCTCCACTGCGAATCCACGGTCGCGGAAGATCTCCATGCGCAGCAACGGCTCCGGCGTGCGCAGCTCGACGCGGACGAACACGATCATCAGCAGCAGGCCGACGACCACGCACGCCCAGGTCGCGATGCTGCTCCACCCCCACTGGGAGGACTGCTGCAGACCAAGCACCAGCAGCCCCATCGCCCCGGTCACGAGCACCGTCCCCCGGTAGTCGATCTTCGTCGGGGTACGCGTGTCCTCTGGCTGGGACAGGTAGATCAAGACCAGCGCGATGACCGCCACGGGGATGTTGACCCAGAAGATCGCGCGCCAGGTCCACTGCGTCAAAAAGCCGCCGGCGATCGGTCCGATAGCAGTCAGACCGCCGGCGATCCCGAAGAAGATCGCCATCGCTCTGCCCCGCTCACGAACCGGGAACGCACCGACCACGATCCCGACCGCCGCCGGGAACATCAGCGCAGCGGTCGCGCCCTGGGCGATGCGGAAGAAGATGATCCACGCCTCCGCGATGCTGCCCTTCGGGGTGAAGCCGCAACACGCGGAAGTGACCGCAAACCCGATCACACCGATCACGACCATCCTCCGGCGTCCGGCCACGTCGGCGAGCTTGCCGCCGAACGCGAACAGCGCCGACAGCGCCAGCAGGTAGCCGTTGATCACCCACTGCGTGCCGGTCGCCGACAGCTTCAGCTCGCGCTGAATGTTGGGGATCGCGATCGCAACGATCGTCTGATCGATGAACGTCATCGCGACGGCGAACACCATCGCGGCCAGCACGAGCTTCTTGTTCGGCGCGCTCACTGCCCCGTCACCTCCCCGATCGAGACCGGGTGAGCATAACGGGACGTGCCCTGCGACTCGGGGCACTTGTTGCACAGGATCAGACGCAGGCTCCGGGCCGGGAACCGCTGCAGATCCTCCACGGCGCGGCGGCGACCGTTCAGTCGCGAGACAGTCTGCCCAGGCAGGGGCGACAGCGTCCTGCCGATTGTTTGTCCAAATTCCGGCTGACTGGTCAAGCGCGTGCCGCGTCGGCCGATGTGGCGTTTCGAAGCATTAGGTCCGTCAGTCTCCACGAGCCATGAACCCTCCCTTGCGTGCATTGAGCGTGCTCTCGCCGATGGCGCGCGCCGCGCTATCGCTTGCGCTCGCGGCCGGCGCCGCGCTGTCGCTCGCGCTTGCGCCGGCCGCGTCAGCGAAGGTCCGCCCCCCGCATCCGCGCAGTCCGGGGAAGGTCGAACTGAGCCAGGGGTCCTACACCGCCCGCGAGAACCAGGGCTCGCTGGCGATCACGATCGTCAGGACGGGCAATCTCAGCGGCGAGGAGAACGTGGGCTACGGGGTCAAGCAACAGGACGGCATCAACGGCGTCGATTTCGACGTGGTCCCGAACACCTACGTCACCTTCCAGCCCGGTCAGAGCACCTACAGCTTCAACGTCACGATCATCGACCGAGGTATGAACGGCACGCCCGTTCACGCGCTCGCGTACCTGTACGGATCGTGGCCGGACAAGCTGGGCGCGAACAACAACTCGAGGATCACGATCCTGCGCGACGACGGGATCCAGCCGCGCGACGACGCCAACCCGCTCGGCGTCCCGGGTCCGTACTTCGGTAACCCGATCGCGGGGACGAAGTTCTTCGTCGACCCCGACTCCGATGCGGCGCAGGCGGAGCGCCAGTACGCGAGCTCGAACCCGACTTGGTCGGCGCTGCTCGGTGAGATCGCCAGCGAGCCCGATGCCCACCGGTTCTACATGTGGAACATGGGCGACCACGTGGCGGGCCGCGTCGCGCACTACCTCGAGGGCACGCAGCTCGAGCAGCCCGGCACGACCGTGATGCTCTCGACCTACAGCCTCGTGCACAAGTACTGCGGCTATACGGCGACCCCGAGGATCGAGCGCCGTTACGACCGCTTCATCAAGGCCGTCGCGCGCGGGATCGGCAACTTCCACGTCGTCTTCTTCCTCGAGCTCGACTCGCTGATCACCGCGCCGTGCCTGACCCGCGGGGAGCTCGCGATCCGCGACGCCGAGTTGAAGTACGCGATCTCAATCCTGAATGCCGACCCCCACGTGTTGGTGTACCTCGACGGCGGCGCCGCCGACGCGGCGTCAGCTCGCCGTCAGGCGCGCCTACTACGCGGCGCCGGCGTGCGGCAGGCCGCGGGGTTCTTCCTCAACTCGACCCACTTCGATTGGACGAGCACTGAGCTGCACTACGGTCAGCGGATCTCGCAGCTGGTCGGCGGCTCGCACTTCATCATCAACACCGGCGAGAACGGTCGCGGGCCTCTGGTGCCCGCCAATCGGGTCGAGCACGGCAACGAGGTTCTGTGCAATCCGCCGGGGCGTGGGCTCGGTCCGCTCAGCCTCGTCGATGACGTCGCACAACAGACCAACTACGCCAATGCCGATGGGCTGCTGTGGTTCTCAAATCCGGGCGGCAGCGGCGGTCAGTGCCGCCCCGGGGCTCCACCGACCGGCGTCTTCTGGCCGGCCTATGCGGTGATGCTCGCGCGCAACGGGGTCGACGAGGTCGACGGGCCGCGGGTCTCGTTGCTGGCGTCGCCGTTTGCGGAGGCGGCGGCGCGGCCGTAGCGACACCCCGCTCGCCTGCGCTGGCGTCACTCGCTGGCGCTGGCGTGACTCGCAAGGCGACGGTAGTGGTCGCGCCAGATCCACTTGTAGATCGGGACGTGGCGCGGCAGGTCACTGACTCCCGGGATCAGCGGCACGAGGATGAATGCCAGGCTGAGCACGCCCATCACAGCCATCACGAGGATGTCGGCGTTGGCCGAGGTCGAGAACGGCTTGATCTGATACCAGAACGTGTAAAGCCACAGCCACACCTGCCCCGGATAGCTGCCGGTTTCGTTCATCATCCCCCACTGGGTGCCCAGCAGGTGCTCAGCCTGAGCGCGACTTGCGAGCAGCCCGCCGTCGGCCATGAACAGCAGCGGCTTGGTGTAGTCGGTCTGGTAGAAGTGGTTCGTCGTCAGTAGCTGGCCGTCCAGGCCGCCCGTCTGAGCATCGACGAGCAGGGCGTTCATCATCGTCTGGACTGGCCCGTAATTGCCCGCGGGCGTGCTGACCGCGCCACTGCTCGTCGCCTTGGCCTTCGCGAGCGCGTTTGAGTACGCGGTCGTCCAGGCGGCCTGCTGCTTGGCCGAAGCCGAGCTGTATTGAGCCAGCGCGCTGCTGAGCGCGGGGTTGTTCGGGATGGTGCTCAGCGGGATCAGCACGAAGTCTCTTGCGGCGTCGATCGGGTGGCTGACGCCCAGCCATTTCGCCAGGTAGATGAACGCGATGTGTTGCCCGTCGCTGTTGTGGTTATAGGGTGGTCCGTAGGTCGCGGTCACGCTGCTGCCGTCCAGCTCGCTGACGGCGGTCGTGACGAAGTCGACGGGATCGGTCCGCGACCAGGACTTGACCGTCGTCGAGGGCTCATCCGGCGACGAGAAAAGGATCGTCAGAACCAGCGCCAGCGCGAGCACGCCGCCGAACGCAATCGTGAACTCCTTGACTAGGTCATAGGGGCGGTACCCCCCGTGCCACTCGCGGGCCTGCTCGTTCTCCAGGCGGCGGCGTTCGCGCCAGCTCATTGCGGGTCCTCGGGGTCGCCCTTCTCGCCAGCCTTGCTCTCGGACGACTGGCTCAGCACCAGCGGCGGGACGACCCCGTGCTTGCGGACCAGCAGCACGTGTCCGATGACCACCGCGACGACGGCGGCCGGCAGCAGCAGGATGTGGTAGCTGTACATCTGGCCGAAGTTGAGAAGGTTGAAGAACGAGCCGATCCCTGCCGCGTTCATCGCGTCCTTGGCTTGCGTCGAGATCCACTGCGCGTCGAAGTTCTGCTGCGACACATAACCGGTCAGCGCGCACGGGATTGCGATCACGAATGTGACCGCCCCGGTCACCCAGGTCCGGACCCGGCCGCCCCGCCACGCGGACATCCAGTACTTGCCCCACAGATGGATGACCATGAAGAAGAAGAACAGCTCGACCGACCAGAGGTGGATGCTGTTGAAGAAGTGCCCGATGCCGGTCAGATGCCACCAGGCGGGGCCTTTGAGGGCCAGGATCGTGCCCGACAGGATGATCGTCGTGAGCGACGCCAACGACAGCACCCCGAACACGTAGATCCACGACGCGACGTAGGAGGGCTGGCGGTCGGCCAACAGCTTCTCCGGCGGTAGCGCATCGACGGCTCGCTCGCGGACCGCCGCCGTCCACGAGCGTCGATCGCGGGTCGTGCCGGTCATCGTGATCCCTCCTCCTCCTTCGCGCCAGGGAACGGGAGCGCGATCGCCAGCGCAAACACCACCAGCATCACGGCGATCACGATCAGGTTCGGGACCGACAGGCTGATGAAGTGCCAGGTGACGACATGCGCCGGGTGGTTGAGGTTGAAGACTGCCGCCATGTCGGCCGCCATCGTTGTCGAAGCCGTGTTCGACGACATCAGTAGAAAGCCGCGACGCCGCCAGCGACGACTCCGCATTCGTGCGCCATTTGCTCAGCACCGCGTGGGTCCGTAATTGGCACCACCAGAATGCGGGATCTTCGCGTTGGCCGCGCGAGAAGCTCGGATCATCGTGTGTCGCCACCGAGCGCTGAACACACACTGCAATGGAGGCTTGATATGACACGGGACCTGACGATCGAGCGCGAGGGTGCAACCCTCAGCGACAAGCTGCGCTCGCTCTCCGTCCGAGACGCGATGCACCCGGGGATCATCTCCTGCGGCCAGGACACTTCGGCGACTGAAATCGCGCGGATCATGGCCGGTCGCCACGTGCATTGCGTCGCGGTGATCAGCTTGTCGCACGATTTGCGGCAGGACCCGATGGTCTGGGGAATCGTCTCCGACCTCGACCTCCTCGAAGCAGCGATCGAATCCGACCCGCCGGCGACTGCCGCCACGCTCGCCGAGCAGCCGGTGATCAGCGTCAGATCGACGATGTCCGTCCACGACGCGGCCAGGGCGATGGTCGAGAACGGCGTGAACCATGTCGTCGTCGTCGACTCCGCCGATCGTGTCCCGATCGGTATCCTCTCGACGCTCGACGTAGCAGCGCTGTTTGCGGCGGGCGTCCAATAGACGTCCCTAGCGAGCGCGGAAAGATGGTACGGGCGAAGACGCAGAACGGAGTCGAATCCGCCGTCGAGCTGCAGCCGCCGCAAGCGCTCGTCGAAGAGAACGCTGCGCTCCGGGCGCGCATCAGAAGAATGCGTCGCGAACTCGACGCGCTCGAGACGGATAACGCAACGCTCCGCCGAAGGCTCGCCGCAATTGAAAGCGCCAAACCGGACACGAGCTCCCGAACGACGATCGATCGAGTCCGCCGAGTCCGAGAGATGCTGCGCGATCGCGGCTCGCGCAACCCGTGAGTCTCGGGA